>CAWKNU010000003.1:0-526222 GCA_963851175.1 uncultured Alphaproteobacteria bacterium
TTTGTTCGACAGCCCCAGCTTCAGGCAAGGTGCGCAGATCCGGCGGGTTCGGCCTTGCGCTGCTCTCCGCGAGGAGGTGTGTCACGGACTTCGCAGAACGGAACAAACAACGATGAGCAATGCAGAGTCTCGGCGCGATGTTGGACCTCAGCGCGGCGACTATTCGGTGGTCGAGGGATCGTATGGACCACGCCGCGATTTCAGGATCACCGTGGGTTTGCGCGAGGGGTGGGACGCCGAAGGCCGGGTCTACGATGTATCGGAGGCGGTGCGCACGGCACGCGCCTGGATGAAGCAAAGGGTGGAGGCTGGCCAGCCCGCTCTTTCCGGAATGTTCACTCGGGGCGAGGTAACCTACGCATGGCCACGTCCCGACAGTTCGGTAGGATCGGACCGCGAACCGGTGGCTATCTTCACCGGCGAAGCCGTTCACGAATACCTGGGCCGTTTGCCCGACAATGAGATCGAAACGATGTTGAACGATCTGGCGGTCGAACTCGGGGCGGCTTTGGGGCAGGAGCGCATATACGTAGCCTTCTGCGACCGAACCTGGATACTCGATGCTGGCGACCGGCAAGCATCGCAACCCGATGTTTCTCGATGAACTTAGGAAAAGGGTCGCGCAAAAGCGGGCGGTCGCCATCGCGGTCCGGGGCGGGCAGGCAAAGCGGCGTTGGACCAAGCTGTCCGAATGGCTGGCGAATGCGCCTGACCAAATGACGCGAGTGCCGCTTCACGGCGACCGAGCCCTCCGGGCGACGAGTGGGACGACGTAGAGCAGGGTCGTAAAAGCTACCAAAGCGGCGCTCGCGGTACTGAGCGCGACAATCAGGCTGCCAGAGATCATGCGAACCGTGACGTAAGCGTCGCCGATCAGTCCGAGGGCGATGAGCCCCTCTGCAGGGATCATCATGCGAACCGCATAGGTCAAAACTCCTTCCTCGGCGTTCCCCTGTGCAACGATCCGATGATAAGTGACGGGTGCAATGAGCATGATCACCGCAATCGCGACGACGGCTATGCTCATCAGATGCACGTAGCGCGACGTGGCTGGCAGGCGAGCAAATTCCTCAGCGAGCACCGCCGTGACCTGAAATCCGAAGAGCGCCTGTGCACCCGGCAAGATCACTCGAATTTCGGTCAGGGCCTGGACGATGCGTGCTTCGAGCGATTGCTGCTTGTCCTCCATCGCCTCTCCTCGTGGCCGCCCCCGCGCGGCATAGAATGGGAATGCGAACCAAGCCCACGCCGACCCCACAACGAATGCCGTCCCCGCCGACGCAGCCAGCATGGAGCCAGCAATCACATAGAAGGAAATGCCGACGTCGATCCCAAGGGCAACCGACAACGGCGCAAGCGCCCTTCTGAGGGAGGCGGACGCCCGCGCCAGCATTCGACCGGTCGCGTGACCATTCTCAGCTAATTGGTGAAAGGCTGGGGTGGACAGGAGCAACGCGGTTGAACATAAAATCAGCAGCAACGCCGCCCCGTCCAGCCATTGAAGAGCGGCGGGCATGCGGGCGAATTGTGGCGTAAAGGCTGCCCGATACTGGATGCCCACAAGAAGCTGGGTGCCGAGCATCGCGAGCCGCGTTTCGTCGAGGACGTCCTTTAATCGAGCTTCGATGGACGGCATAGAAGACGGTTCTCAGGAGTTTTCAGAGCCCCGCCTTGGCCCCATTTTTTTTTCTGAAAGGCAGCAACCCCTTCATCGATCAGCTTGCGCGCTTTCTTCGGTCCAGAGCGATCCTTTGGCTTAAATTCCTTGCCGTTGAGCCTGTTGTAATTCTCGAAAAACGCCTCGATCTCGTCCAGCAAACGAGGGCGAAGGTCCTCCAAATTTTGCACGTGTGCGTGGGTGTGAGCATGGGTCGCCACAGCAAGGAGGCGGTCATTTTTGAGCCACTCTCCGCTGTGTTCCCGTTGCTGTGCTTCGATTACGCCAATCAGGCGCACGCTTAGCACACACCCGACCGGGACCGGCGCATCCATGAGAACCAGGACGTCGAGCGGGTCACCGTCTTCGCCCAACGTCGAAGGTATGAATCCAAAATCATAGGGGAAAGAACTGCCCTCCGGCATAACGCCCGCGAGTTTGAACACAGCCCAGGATTGGTCAAAATCGTACTTGTTCGGGCTGCCCTTGGGGGTTTCGATGATAGCAGTAACGTTGTCGGTATCGGGATCAATTGTCGGCAGCGACGCAAGGGTATGCTTCAACTGGCTCTCCCTACAAAGATCAGCGGATAGGCTTTGTCACATAACCTTCAAAGTGAATGCTGCTTGGTACTGAAAGTTCCTTGTCTGCTCATTCCGAACCGAAATGGGTCTGTGAAGCAGGTCAACAGACCACCCTCGCCCGGCAGGGGAAGGGCCTCCATGACTTCGACCCATACCTCTTGATTTAGGCCCGGTCATCGGAGCGCGAGCGCGACCCCCGACAAGGTCACAAAGAGGGCAAGACCTTGCCTCACCCCCAAGGGCTCGCCGAGCATCATCGCTGCCGAGATCGAGCCGACAACGGGCACAATCAAGGTTCCAACCGAGGCGACGGAGGGAGGTAAGCGGCGCAGGGCAGCGAACCAGCTTAGGTAGCACATGCCCATTGGGATGAGCGTCATGTAGATCATGCAGACCCATCCCACCGGCCTCAATGCCCCGAAGGCGGGCTGTTCGACAGCAAGGCCGTAAGCAACCATGGGGATGCTGCCGAGAGCCACCTGCCATGCCGTGAAGGCGACCGGAGGCATGTTGACGGCCCGTCCTGCAGTGACCGTTCCGAAGGCAAAAAGCACCGCTGCGCTGAGCACCAGCAGCACGCCTGGAAGCTTTGACTGTACCAACGAGAAGGAGGCGTCGCTCAGAAGAACCATGATCCCAAGGAAGCCAAGGCAAAGCCCGATGACGCCTCGTGAAGTCGGCCTGCTGCCGATCAGAATCCAGGAAAACAGCATGGCCCAGATCGGCATTGTATATAGAAGCAGAGTTCCCTCGCTAACGCGAAGCCAGAGAAGCGCCACACTCGAAAGCCCCATTAGCGCGACGACGTTGAAGAGGGCGCTTCGGAGTACGGCGGCACGGTGGTCCGACGGAAGAGAAACTCGTTCGCCGAGCCTGCGGGCGATAGCAAACAGGAAGCCAGACGCGATGAGACCCGCGAGACCCCGGGCGAAAAGCGGGGGCCAGTCGCGAAGAATCAGCTTCATTGCAGGCCAGTTTAAGCCCCAGCCAACCGTAGTGGCCACAAGACAGAGGACCCCGACTGCCCGCGCGTCTCGGGGCCGAGCAGCGGCATATGCGGGCTTGTTGGCTTTCATGGGTGCTCGGTCATCGTAGGATCTTGAGCCCTAGCCGTTGCTGGGGCAAGCTGAGCCGCTGTCTCGTGCAATGTCGCGGGAGGTCTGCATTGGCAACCACATCACCGACGCCTTCCAAAACGCTCGATTTCTATTTTTTCTTCGGTAGCGGCTACGCTTACCTCTCCGTTATGCGGATCGAGGAAATGGCGGCGAAGGCCGGGGTCACGGTGAACTGGTACCCGTTCAGCGTTCGTGAGTTGGTGAACGAACAGGGCAACAATTTCCGCAACGTCGCGCCCCGAATGGCCTATCTTTGGCGTGACATCGAACGAAGGGCCGCCCAACACGGGCTGTCGTTCGTAGCCAAACCGATCTGGCCGACTGACCCCGACCAACTCGCCAACCGGGTCGGGGTTGTTGCTGCCCAGGAAGGCTGGTGCCCGGCGTACAGCAAAGCAAGTTTCCGATCTTGGTACCTTGACGGGAAAGGGCTGGGGGACATCGCGGCGCTTTCAGCCGTCCTGGCCCAACTCGGCAAAGACCCCGAACAGGTCATAGCAACAGCAAACACAGAGGCAGTGCGGGGCCGCTACGCAGCGAACACGGACGCAGCGCGACAACTCGGGGCTTTCGGTTCGCCGACCTTCGCCGTGGGTGATGAGATTTTTTGGGGCGACGACCGGCTTGAAGAAGCACTGGCCTGGGCCACGGGCTCGCATCCGGCCCAGGGGTTTCGTTCTTAGGGCGATCAGCGGAAAGGTGCGGGCGACAAAGAGGTCTCGATGCCGGGACGCCAAGCTTACCTTTTCTAAGTAGGCTGGCTGATGCGATTGTGAGCGGGCCGCTGGCAGCCATTCTTGAATTCGAGCTAGGCTAGTGGCCGCAATGTTCAACATTCCTGCCAGCGAGGCTCGCAGGCCCGGCAAATGGGATCGGCGGCTTCGGCAAGCTGATCGATGCCGTGAGTTTGCGCAGCGGGTTCGCGACGGTGCATCACCGCCGCGCCCGTTGTATGCTCTGCAGCGAAAGCGACCGGCCCGACGGCAAACCCTTGATCCGAGCAGCATGCGCAGGGAAGCCGATCTCGAACCTCGCGACGAACTTGTCGAAACAGATTTAGGCCCGCCGCTCTTCGATCACCACCGTATCGACGAGAGATGAGTTGGCGAAGAGAATGCGCGCGAGCATGCCAGCGATAACGGCTCCGGCAATTGGGGCCAGCCAAAACAGCCATAGTTGCCCAATGTAAGCACCCCCCGCAAAAAGAGCGGGTGCGGTGCTGCGCGCCGGGTTGACCGACGTGTTGGTGATCGGAATTGAGATTAGGTGAATGAGGGTCAGGGCCAAACCGATGGGAATTCCCGCAAAGCCGGTGGCCGCCCCTTCGAGGTTGTGCCTATGATGATCAGAAGAAAGAAGAACGTCAGGAGTAGCTCGGCCAGGAAGCAGGCCATCATCGAGTAGTGACCTCATCTACGGATTACTAGCACGGTGACATCACATTCAGTTCGGCTGAAACCGCACGGGGCGGAGACAATCCGTTACTTACCTCCACGTGTTCGTCCCTCGGCGTGGTCATACTCCGGGCGTCCGAGCCGACTTCGACGAGGCAGGGCCAGCAGCTTTCACTTCGACTTCTTCACAGCCAGCCCCTGGCCCTGGCCTTTCGCGAAAGGCGAAACGGCAGCGGCCTCCTTCGCCTTGACCTGCTTCGGCTTCTTCTTTTCCTTGTTCCCTTTTGACATCTGTTTGCTCCCGCACCTGTGATCGCAGGGCAGTCAAGCACGGTTCGTCGTCCGAAGCCATTTCACCGCACGCCTCTCAGATCCCAGCAAAGGCCGAGGCTGCGCCGAAGGGTGCCCGAGCGCCGCACCTTGCTGCTGGTCTATCGCCCGGGATTACGCGGCTGCGGTCGTCCACGTGCGAAGTGCTGAATTCCGTCGGGCAGGGTGACCCAAGCATGCCTTCGGTCTTCCCACGTCGATCCGGTTGGCGCGGGGAACGACGGCTCATTGAAACAGCCAACCGCCACGCCGTAGTGGTCAGGCCGAAGATCCATTGTCCAGCACACGGTTGTGCCGCATGTCGGGCAAAAATGATTGTTGAGGACCCGTCCCTGCTCGCCATCACGCGTATATACGCGAAAGTTGCCCCTGAGAGTGACGGCCCGTTTCCGGAAATACGCGTTTTGGGTCAGGGGAACTCCTGAACGCCGCTGACAAGAATAGCAATGGCAGATCCCCACCAAGTCAGGCTCACCCTCGACGGCAACCTCAAACTCCCCGCACTGACAAGTCGCTACTCTAGCCATGCCACACCTGTATAGAAACGGAGCTTTCCAGTGCGAAGCTTCAGCCTCTCGCGCCGAGCTTCGAGCTACGGTTGCGCCCCATCCCGCCACCCGAACTTGGCCCCGGCACAAAGATACGGCATTTTTGCTTCTGAGGGCACTCGCCCGAATGTCTGATTTCGGTTTCGAGCGCCGGTAACTTGGGAGGGCGCAATGAAGGGTACAACGTTCGGCTTCGTGGTGTTCGTAGGCATGGTCGCGGCGACGAACGCGTCTCACGCCCAGTCAGGGTCGGCGACGAACCGCCTTGTCGGCACATGGGCGCTGGTGTCGGACGTCAACACGAGTGCCCAAGGGGTCAAGTCTACGCCGTGGGGCACTCATCCGCTGGGCACCTACATGTTCGATTCAGCAGGTCACTTCGCCGAAATCATCATCGACCCGGACAAGGACGGAACCACCGTCGATTACTACGGGACATACACGGTTGACGAGGCCAACAAGGCCCTCAAGGTCCACATCATCGGTAGCTCCGCCAGCAGGTTCAACGGCACGGATGCGACCCGGGCAATTGGGTCGATTTCCGATGACGAGTTCACGACCATCAACTCCAATGCCTCGGTCGGGGGCACTGCCGAGGTGACCTGGAAGCGGATCAGGTAAGCCAGGGGCCGCGGTCCAGCGGGAAGTAAGGGTGCCGGGCTCGCGGCCTTCTTCGGAGCACCATTCGTCGAGGACATCGTGATTTGCACCGGTGCCGGTTAGTCAGCCCGTGAGCAGTGGCCAGCTTGGGGCCGACCACTGCGAGACCGGCCATCATCCGTGTCAGGCCGGTAAGCCGCTAGGTTTACGTTGTTACGTGTTCATCCTCCTGCTTGCTTCCGGCGCGCTTCTTTGACCTTCGAGGGGCCACGAATGGTTCCTCCGCTTCAAGGAGTAGCAATTCGGTGGCAGCATCGGCCATGGCTCTGAGCACCATCGCCCGATGGTTCCTGTCGCTGAGCATATTTGCAGTATCATCTATCAACCTCAGCATTCTACTCTTAAGCTGATCATGTGAGTAGAACGTGAGATTGTAATCGTAATCGTGCTGCATGGTGTTCTCGTTTGTCCATGGGGCCTGATTGCACCCGCAGACCTTTACGAGACCCATTTTCTCGATTCCGCTCCCAGGAATGACCTTGGATGATCCGGCTTGTCCGATCCCGCTCCCAGGGTTTTGGTTCGCCTTTCAAAACTCATCTGTCCCGCATCCTCCGGCCATGGGCGTGCACTCCAGAGACAAGCTCGCGCATCAAGTACCTAACGTGACCTCGAAGGCGGTCCCATTGGCCGCCGATGGCTGGTCGGCTTCGGACGATGCCTTCGCGGCGGATCAGGTCGGCGATGTTGGGGCGAAGCCGCCCCCGAGCCCAGAACCCCAGCCCGAGCTCTGATCTTGAAGTTCTGAAGTGGCTTCAGGGCTTCGATCCGAATCGCCTTCAGCGACGGTTTCCCGTCACCTCCGGCGAAGGCCAGCTTGTGCAGGTATTTGCCCGCCATGATCTCGGCCATCCGGGCCATATCGCGCGGGCGTAGGTCCTGCTTCTTGACCTTGAAACGGCCCGTTCTGGGCCTCGTGATTTCCCCGGTTGAGGGATCAACTTCGGTCCTCCGCTTGGCAATCACCCGGTGTTCGCTCCGCGGCGCTTTCACCATGTAAGCGACCTTTGCCGTAACCAAGTGCTTGGGAATCAATTCGGCGTAGGCGGGTAGGATTCCGGGCACGAGGGAATTGTACTTACTGTTGATGACGGCAATGGTCTCCGTCATGCGGGCTTCCGTGACTCCCCAAACGAGTAGGTGGACATGCCAGGAAACCATCCGGTTCCTGGTTGGCACGACCACTCCGAAGTTGCCGAACAGGGCGGCCTCGACCATGCCGACGTAGTCGAGTCCACGCATGGATTGATGGGTCCAGGCGTGAATCCGCTTGATGTTGAACTGGGCGGCGACGTCTTCGACGACGCCAAACTGGCCCGGGCACAGGGTGACCCAATGGAAGAAAGTGTCCTCTGCCTCGTCGGCGAACCTTTGCAGGTGTTGCGTTGCAATTCTGGCGAATCGAATACGCGCGTCGGGGTTGTTGGCGTGGAGGTCGATTGCGGCGGTTGGGTCGAACTCGTCAAGTATGGCTCTGTCGAGCCGCACTGACCCTTTTCGACCGTTCGCCTGATAACGCAGTAGCTTATCTGTGTTTTCCCCATGCACCTTTTCGAACGACGCCATGTCTATGATTGGCTGTCGTTCAGTGGGTGATCGGGGGCGGGGGGTTGAATTGGGGGTTGTCGTCGTAATTGCTTTAGGCATGCTTGACGATCCCTTCAATGACGGGTTTGAGGCCATGGAAGTGGCTTTCGGTGGGGTGATGTGTGTTTCAATAGGGTGATGGCCGCCGTGATCTGGCGGCTGCCATCTGCGAACAGCGGCTACGCCGCGCGCTCGCCACTGGCTTTACGGCGTCGGGATCAAGGTCCGGGGGTCCGCAGCTCTAGAAATTGGAGTCTTCGGGCCGGGGTTATTGCTGCGTGGTAGGCGAAGACGGAGCCATGGGCACGTCCGGCCTTTCGTGACCCGCAACACGGCGGGCCCCATCATGGTCTTTACGGAAATCTATTCCGCTGTCGCATCCGGGCCCGCAACGTAGATCTTGCACTGTCGTGGGAAGGAAGCAGCGAGGTTCCCCCCTCCCACCCGTGTTCAGGAACGATGGGGACCATATCGTGGTGTTACACCACGATACCTCATCCCCGTTGCCTGACGACACCGAAGCTGTGCGACCGGTTCTAATTCATGCTTTAGGCAACTAGAGCTCGAAAGGCAGCGATTTCGGTCGCGAGTTGCATCACAAGGGCCAGCAACTTGTCCCGCTTCACGCTATCCATCTTCTCGTTATATAAGCCAGCGACCAATTGCGCGGACAAGCGCAATGCGCTCTTGAAAAACAGGTCAACCTCGGGAGGCTGGCCAACTTCATCATTCTCTTCGTCTGCCTCGTCGCCATCGTCCCCCAAGTCGTCCTCGAACAATTCGGAGTTCGGCCAGTCTGTATCTTCGTCGAAGTCGTGGTTGTCACGCTCAGAGGGCGGTAGGGCGCGCGGGCCATAATCGGTGACTTCAATTTTAGGATCCGAAGCCTTCGCTTCGCGCTCCTCCTCAGCCATCTTCGCGAGGACCGCATTCATGGTTGCCGCCCCGGGAACCTTCCCCTGCTTCCTGAAATCGAGGGCTGCACGGAATGCGCCTACTTCGATCGCCGCGCGCCGCAAACGGTCCTGGCCGTACATATTCAGGTGATTAGCAACGTTTGACAGCGCCTCCCCATCATCGAAGTATATTTGCAGCGCTTGCGCATACTGCGTAGCTCTGTTTCGAGTTGCCATTCCACTCTGATGAAAGATGTAGATGAAGACATAGTGCAGTAAATTGTCCTGCACTCTCTCTGGTTTTACCCCTCTAGGTGAACGCGCATCGCTTACCTCGCGCGCTAGTTCCTCAATCAGGCGCTCGTTCCCTCGGAATTTGCACGCTATCGCGTAGGCAGCCACTATGTATTCACGGATGCGAGCGTGGTGCCCGTCGATCAGCAGCCTGCAGGCCTGACAACACATCTGAGCCGCCTGCATCGGGTGTTCCCTGGCCTCCTCGATAATTCTTACCGGGTTGATCAGGAAGAACTCGGAGGCCCAGTCGTCTCCCATGTCTCCCAACCGCTCACGCATTCTCCTTACATCTTTGGCCGCGTTGGCATTATATTGGACTGCCGATATCATGGGTGTGAGAGAAGCCTGACCCGAGACTGGATCTCCCTGCTCTGGTGTCTGTGGCTTTTGTGGATTGTCCATAGATTGAACCTCTTGAGGTTTAGCGCTCGATGAATGCGGGTCGAATTGCTCGCCGCGATGCGTATGAGTTACGGATCAGAGACACTGCCTCGCCGTGAAAGGCTTCGCCGCAAACCGGGCATGCGGCGCTGCGGCACGGGTTAGCCTCCATGCAGCTTTCGAGCACCGTGGCGACCGCCGCAGCTCCGGCAAGTCACTCCGGTGAAGCTGGCCGATCAGCCGACGCCGCGCGTATGGCGCGGGGGGAAGGGATTCGGTTGACATGATGCGAGCCGAGTTGGCTGCTTTGCCTCAGCGCCCCTCCTGGTCGCGCGCCAGCAACTTAGCTTCGAACGCCTGGATGTCCTCGGCGCGAAATCGGACCGCCCGCGGACCTACGCGATAAGTAGGCGGCAGGAAGTTGCTCGAAAGCCAGGAATACAACGTAGAGTTGCTGATTGAGTAACGCTTCCTGACCCATGCGGTGGTCACGAAGCCGCTCTTGGGAATCTCAGGGTGGTAGTTCATTGGACCTCTCCGGCTGAAACGGATGAGATCGCTTCAATAATCAGACGCTCTGGGATTGCACGAAAATCCGGGGTGGGGAATCGTCAGCTTGGCGAGGGCCTATTTTCCTCCCGCAGCACATCCAGAGAATCTTGGACCCGGGACACCTTCGCCCAACGGTCGATTCCGTGCACCACAACGAAGACAAACTGTGCGCTGTCGCTCACAAACGTTGGATCCACGATCGTCTCGTTGTTGAGGTTCGTCGTGTTCTTGGTTTTGATGTTCCAGAGAAATTCCTCGCCGGATATATCCTTCCAAAGCTGGACAGCCCCGCGACAGGCATTCGTGAACCTCACAGCCCCCTCTTTGACGTAGCTTTTATTGACGTAGCTCAAGCTTGTCTCAAGCAGGGCGCGATTCACGGCCAGTGCCGTGCCATATACGTCATCTGTCTCTAGATCTATCCCTAATTTTTCGCTTGATTCGATATTCAAGACGTCGCGTAGATAGAACGGTCCTTTCTCCAAAGCGGAAATTGCCGACGTCAACGACGAAACGAGCTTTTCTGCCTCAGCTTTTATCTTCGCAGCATTTTTCCTGTGATCGTAATCGTAATCCATCCAATAATCTTGAGAGATTCGTCTCAAGGCGGAACGCAGTTTAGGCTCGACATCTGCCAGATCGATTCCAGGGTGTCGAGAAGAAATGCTCGCAATATAGCTAATTGCTTCCGGATATGTTCGCTCGACGCTGTCTCCAGGAGAGCTGTCGAATAACCGCCCAGGTCCATCGGTCCGATCGTAGTCAGTGGTAATAAACCGTGCGAGGGCCTCTACTGTCCACATGGTCATGGCATCGTCTCAGAGGTTGTCAGAAAAATCGACCACAGCTCCATCAACTCGCGCCGTTTCTCAAGCAGGTTACCCCGTCGATGGGCCGCCTCGACCTTATTCTCGACCGCGTGGGTAAGCGCCATTTCCACGACATCGCCCGTGATGTTCGTTTGTTCCGCAGCCCAATCGCGAAAAGACGACCGGAACCCGTGCGCGGTGATCCGCAGGCTAATGTGGGCTGGGTGGAAGCGGCACACCGGCCATAGGCAAGACGCAGCACGTTGAAGTTTCCGGTTTATGGGCCACCACAGGCCCGACCTGTCAGCTAAGATCCGACGAGTTTCGGGTCCCCAGCAGGTCCCCAAACCAAGTTCGGGACAGCGCCGGTTGGCAAGGTGCCACGTAAGAGCCTGAAGATGCAACGGAATTTTGGTGCCGCAAGAGGGATTCGAACCCCCGACCCCCTCATTACGAATAACCAGTACCATTCGGTCACGAGCATGCACTACTGCGCTTAAGTGATGAATTAATTTGCGTTCCAATCGAAACCCCCTCATTTTGGTGATCACGGGCGTTCACAGGGAAGCACAATGAGGCTTCCCATCTGCTTCCCAGCGCACTCAGGGCATTGCTATGAGGTTGAATAAAGCGAACGTGGCGACCCTGGCCTTGCCGGCCGGCAAAGGCGAAATGATCGTGTTCGATGAAACGCTGCCTGGCTTCGGCCTTCGCCTTCGAGCAGGGGGCAAGCGGACCTGGATCGCCCAATACCGATTCGGACAGAAGCAGCGGCGCATTACTCTTGGTACGCCAGAGAGGCTCGACGCTGATCGGGCGAGGAAGGTGGCAATCGAAACCTTGGGCAAGATCGGCCAAGGGCTCGACCCGCAGGGCGACAAGCAGGAAGCACAGCGGAAGGCCTCCGTGACGCTTGGGTCCATCATCCCGAAGTACCTTGCCTACGCTGCGAAGCGGCAGCGACCGAACTACCATGCTGACGTGAAGCGCTATCTTGAGCTGCATTGGGGGCCGCTGAAAGGCGTGCAACTGGACAGACTTGAGCGAATGCGCATTGCAAATCGTCTCACGGAGATTTCGGAAGAGCGGGGTGCTTTTGCCGCTGATCGATCTAGGGCGGCCCTTTCGTCACTCCTTTCGTGGGCGATCGGCGAGGGACTGACGGACAGCAACCCGGCACTGACCACTAATCGTCCGGCCGAGTTGATATCCCGCGACCGCGTATTATCCCCTGCCGAACTGGCCCTTGTTTGGCACCAAGCCGGACCCGGAGACTTCGGCGCAATCGTCCGCCTTCTGATTCTGACCGCCGGGAGGCGTGATGAAATCGGAGGTGCCCATTGGAGCGAACTGAAAAGGGATACGCTGCGGATCGACGCCGACCGGAGCAAGAACGGCGTAGCCCATGAGATCCCGCTCTGTGCGCGCGCTTTCGACCTGTTTACCGGCATTCAGAGACGAGAGGGCCGAGATCTGATTTTCGGCACCGGTGAAGGTCCGTTCTCAGGATGGTCGAAGTGCAAAGCTCAGCTCGATAGGCGCATCGCCGCGGCTGTCCTGAAGGACCGTGGAGAGGCCGGCATCACGCCATGGCGTGTTCATGATTTGCGCCGGACGGCCGCGACCGGAATGGCCGATATCGGGGTGATGCCTCACATAATCGAGGCGGTCCTTGGTCACATCTCCGGGTCAAAAGCCGGTGTTGCGGGCGTCTACAATCGCGCCACCTACGCGAACGAGAAGCGCCTAGCGCTGGACCTGTGGGCGGAGCACGTAACAGCTCTGGTTAATGGCTGCCAGGGCAAGGTCGTCTCGTTTGCGAAGCGCGGAGGCTGACGCTGTGTTGCGCCGAGGACCGAAAGTTAGGAATACCGAACGCGATCGCGAAATTCATCTTATCATTGATTTAGAACACCATGGCAAAGGGAAGACACTTCAGAAGGTCATTGAGGAGGTCGCCGAACACCTTGAGACC
The DNA here is from genome assembly GCA_963851175.1 of uncultured Alphaproteobacteria bacterium. Lineage (GTDB taxonomy): Bacteria > Pseudomonadota > Alphaproteobacteria > Rhizobiales > Beijerinckiaceae > Lichenihabitans. The sequence continues at coordinate 12,789 of CAWKNU010000003.1, forward strand.
GGCGAGGACAATGTTTGGCGAGTGTGGAAAAACCCTGTCCGGTGGGTCCGAGGGGACGTCCTGCGAAGAGGAATGCCAAGTTCCCCCCGGCTGGAAGCTGTATTGGAGCGCGCTCTAAGGTGGAAAATCTGACCGTCTGCCTCCAATAAATATGTACCGTGACACGTGCACGCAGGTTTGAGTAACTTCGCCCTGCTCCTGAATCCACCGGAGCAGTTGAAGCGAGATGTTCCATGAGTAGCCTGTCGAATGCTGCGCACAATAAGCCAGAGTTGCATAAGGATCCTCTGTCTGTAGTTCTCTCGCCCTTTCTTGAGCAACGCCGAGTCTTGGACATCAAGCAGGTAGCGGCGACCGCAGGCATCTCAGTTCCGCACGTCCGCTATCTTGTGCGCACTCAGAAATTCCCGGCCCCGATCCGGGTTGGCGCTCGAAAACTTGGGTGGCCCATGGGGGCATTCATCGCCTTCCTCGAGGGACGCTCGAAGGCCGCCTAACCTCCCCCGTCAACGAACTGCCGGTGCCGCGCATGGAAATGCCCGGCCGCGCGTCAACGCGACCGGGCTGAAGGATTTTCACAATGGACGACCAAAGTAAGCGCATTCGGAACGCGGAGCAAGCTAACGATGACCTCCTCGTAAGGCTTCTACGGGGGGAGCCGATTAAGGACGACTTCGTCGGACCTTATCGACCGCCATACACGAAGGACGAGTGCGACGGGATGAAGACTGTCCAGAGAGACGGCCGAACTCTGGATAATTCCGCGTCAATGGCGAAAGAGCGAGCTGGCGTTCAAGAAGCGGTGGGGCCCGGGTTTCATCTTGTCACAAGATGCGCGCGAAGCGATCAAGCACGCCTACGATCATGGCGATGGCCCACCGTGGAAACTGCGCGATTGGATGCGTTCTTTGCTCGACACGGCTTGGTCCCACTGGTGTCGAGCCGTCGATCAGGGTCAGACCAAAGACCCGTTCAGAATTTGGATAAGGGACTATTTGCTTGAGGAAGATTGGTTTGAGCGTTTGGCGCTGGGCACGCTTTGGGGCGAAGCGGCGCAGCTTCTTCGCCTTAGTCTCAATCTCCCGCGCATTCGTCCTCTCTCAACACGGGAAGTATGAATGTCTACTGCCTCAACGCTTGAGTTTGCGCTAGCATACGCTTCCGCGAGCTGGCACGTCTTCCCGTTGCAGCCGCGCGGGAAGAAGCCGCTTGTACCCGGGGGCTTCAAGGCCGCGTCGGTGGATTCTGAGCAAATCAGCGCTTGGTGGACAAAATGGCCGGACGCCAACATCGGGATCGCGACCGGGGCCGTTAGTGGACTGGTCGTGATCGATCTCGACGGTAACGAGGGCAATAATGCGTTCCGGGCCTTGATGGCCGAACGCGGCGGACTTCCACGGGCCTCAATGGTCCGCACGGGAAAGGGGGCCCACCTGTATTTTGCGCTGCCTTCCGGCTCCGGGGAGGTTAAGTGCAGCGCGGGCGGCGGGCTCGACGTTCGAGCAGATGGCGGCTATGTCGTCGCACCGCAGAGCATCCACCCGAGCGGCAGAGCTTACGAATGGCAACCGGGCGGTCCCGAGGAGCTGCCCGTTGCGCCCGCGTGGCTCATCGATTTCGCGAAGAACCGCAAAGGCGATGGATCGAAGGCGAACGATCGGCCCCGTGGACGGGTCAAGGGGGCCGCAAGCGGCCGTTCGCTGGTCCGGCAGCTAGGGCGGAGCCTCGCAGCTCCCGATCCTTATTCTGAGGTAGCAGAGACGCGTCTCCGCTCCGCTCTTGCGGTATTGGACGCCAGTGATCGCGACACCTGGGTCCGTGTCGGCATGGCACTGCACGACCTGGCGCAAAATGATCCGACCTGGGCGGAGCCGGCTCGGGGGCTCTTCGACAATTGGTCCGCGACCTGTCCCCAAAAGTTCAGCCCTGAAGCGCAGGATAAAGCCTGGGCTTCCTTCTCGGGCGATTCTCACGGGCCTCCCGTAACGGTCGCGTCGATCTTCTTCGATGCAAAGGAGGCAGGCTGGATCGATCCCCTCGGCGCACTCACGGCGTTCGCGCCCAGCACGGTGCCTTGGGCTCGGGTGCCTGCGATCGAAGCGGCACCGGGAGTCGACTTCTCCAAGTACCTGCGAACCGACGCGGGCAACGCCCTTGCTTTCGTGGCCCTGTTCGGCGGGGACCTCCGCTTCGTAGAGAAATGGGGAAGCTGGCTTGTTTGGGAGCGGACGCGCTGGGGTGAAATGTCCGACCTCGCTGTCCTGCCCCTCGCGCGCCGATGCACCGAGGAGATGTTGAGCTGGTCAGCGGCGAGGCCGTCCGGCGACAATGACCGGGAAGCCTGGATCAAGCACGCGCTCGCCAGCCAAAAAGAAGGGCGGCTGCGTTCAATGGTCAATCTCGCCAAAGGTGAGACGAGTGTCCGCGTCGAACCTGCCCAACTCGACCGGGACCCAATGCTTCTCGGCTGCCCCAATGGTACGCTCGACCTGCGGACCGGCGCGCTCCGCGAAGCGCGGCGCGAGGATCTGATCACCAAACAAGTGGCAGTGCCGTTCGACCCGAAGGCGGAGTGCCCTCGTTGGCTCGCGTTTCTCGATTGGGCGATGCAGGGCAACTCTGCGGCAGTGGCGTTCCTGCAACGTCTCGCTGGCTACGCGCTGACCGGCGAAGTGCGGGAAGAGCTGATGCCCGTTCTTGTCGGTAACGGGGCAAACGGGAAGAGCACCTTCGTGATGACCTTGCGCGAACTCATGCGCGACTACGCTGGCAAGGCGCAAAGCGACCTCCTGGTGCATGGACAGGGCAAGGAGGGCGCGGCATCGCCGGACGTTGCGGCCCTGCAGGGCAAGCGGCTCGTCATCATTTCCGAAACTGAAGACGGTTGCATGCTGAGCGAAGCGCGGATCAAGGACATCGTGTCGAACGAAGGGATCGCGGCCCGGCGTCTACATCGCGATCCGTTCGAATTCTCCCCGACACACAAGATTATCCTGGCGACGAATCACCGGCCCAAGGTGCGCGGCACGGACAACGGGATTTGGCGAAGGATCGTGATTGTCGTGTTCGAAGCGACGCTCGGCGAAGCGGAGAAGCTTGCCGATTTTCGGGAAAAGATATTGCGGCCCGAACTCGCGGGAATCCTGCGATGGGCGGTCGACGGTTGCTCGCTATGGGCGCGAGAAGGGCTTTGCCCGCCGGCGATGGTGCGGAATGCCACCGCTGCCTACCGGTCCGAAATGGACACGGTCGCTCAATGGCTCGAGGAACGGACGGAAAAGGACGCGACCGCGACAACGCCCTTCATGTCACTTTACAGCGATTATGTGAACTGGGCTCAAGAGGAACGCGTGAGCCCATTGGGGAGGCGGCGTTTCGGGGATGAACTCGAACGGCTCGGATCTGCGCCGCATAAGGGCGCGGCCGGCGCGCGCGTCCGACATGGCATTAAGTTGCGGTCCCTTGGCTTATCAGGCACCCGGCCCGCGAGAACACCAACCACGGTGCTACCTGAACCCACGGCGGGTGCCTGCGCCGTGGCCATTGAAAGCAAGAGCCGAGGGGCCCCACGGGCACAGTGGCGCGAGTGGCGCGACTAAGCTGTTTTTCCTTAAATGCCTCACGAAACTCACTAAGGGAAAGATCCGAAAAACGCTCCAGTAGCGCCACTCGCGCCACCGCCCATCTGGGTTCCGATCGAGGTCGAAGGCGTCGGGCCCGACGCGGTGAAATCCGTGTGTTCTAGTCCCGACCAATCAAGGGAGGCTCACAAAAGCTTAGAGCCAGACTAACGATGCCAGCTCGAGGGGCCGGACGGATGAAGCTGTCCCCTAGGCCTGAAATGCGACGCTCGCGCATGCCATAGACGCAAATTCACCCAGCTCCCGCGATCCCCGGGGATTATGGGTTGGGCTATTAGCGATTGCGCCGCATGCTGGCCAATGCTGGCGACTCTTGCCGTGCGCAGCACACGAGGGATACCGCTTCGGTGGACGCTGACAACCCGTCATGCCAATTTCCCCTCTCGTTCGAGGGAAGCTAATATGGGCGCTGAGTATCTTGGGTATTTGATCGGCGCTTTGATCGGTACCGGGTTGATTACGGGGTTAATCCTCTGGCCGCTCCAAAAGTTTCTGCAGCCGCCGTGGGCGGTGGTCATCGCGAACTCCGCATGCCTGCTGTTGACAAGCGCGACCTACGATAGGGGGGTTGCCGCTGGGCTCACAAAGTACGGACTGCCTCAAGCCGTATGGCTGATAATACTGCTGATCGTAGAGCGTGGCCGCAAGGGGATCGCGTCAGTCGATGCGCCGCCGGGGGGAAACCGTCAGCGAATTGAGCCGCGGTTCGACGGAGAATATGTGCCGTCCGATCATGCAAAGCCGGACGTTGCAGAGCAGCCGGTCATTGATACAGGATCAGGTGAAATCAGCTCCCCAGCTTCGCCACGGGATCCGCGGGCGGCGCTGAATAATTGGAACCTGATATCCAATCACTGGAATGGCCTCTACTCGCTCGGTGTTTCGTGCTGGGTTTTCGGCTTGCTGATCGCAATCGCATCTGGATTCGGAGTCGTGGCTATCAGAATCTGCTTTGGAGACGGACGATGGGTATCAGCCCAGAATGATTTTTTTCTCCCTCTGCTGCGCTTGGATCTTTAAAGCCGGAATGACAACGTGGCAGTACGTCGGGGTTTGGCGGTCGGCGACTAGAACGACGCGACGAAGACGAGCTGTCGGTCAGAATGCGCCTTGGGCCGGCGCAGCGAAACTTATGGTCATCGTCGGGATCCTACAAAGCCTGGCTGCGTTTGGAAACTCCGCAACGCCCCAGTTGGAAGAAAGCTATCGGATGGGGTTTCTGGGTGACCCCTCGATCCCGGATTACTCGTTCAGGATCATGCGCAATGGCACTGAGGCGGAGATAATTGGCGGCTTCAAATACGGCCTCACGGACGACTTCAAGAAGCTCCTGCAGGCCTCTCCCCAGATCGCAGTGGTCCATCTGAGCAGCGTCGGCGGCAGGGTCGGTGAAGCTATCAAGCTGAATAAGGTGATCCATGACGCAAGCCTTATAACCTACGTCCCGAACATCTGCGCCTCGGCTTGTACCGTGGCGTTTGCGGGCGGCAAGGAGCGGTGGCTCTATCAGTCGGGCGCGCTCGGGTTTCACGGTCCAGCGTTCCCCGGCCTCGATCAAGCCCAGCTCGCTCGGGCGAGCGAGGCCCAGCGTGGAGCGATGCTGAAATCCGGCTACACTCGGGCCTTCATATCCAAGGCCCTGGCGGTGCCGAGCACGCAGCTTTGGAGGCCGAGTATTCCGGAGCTAAAAGCAGCGAACGTGATCACGGCTGTTTCAAACGGGACCCAGTTCGCTTCCTCCGGATATGGCGGCAACGTGCAAAAGGCCGAATTCGAAGCACCGTTGGCTGCAAACGTCCCGATACTTTCTGCCCTGCGAGAAAAGGAGGCGAGCGAGTTTGGTACGGTCTTAGAAGCATATTACAAGGGATATATTGAGGGAAAGACAGAGGAGGAGAACAACAACGTTCTTCGGTTTTTTTCTTATGCTTTAGTGCGAAAGCGTGTACCGCAAGCCGATGACAAGGCGGTGCTCGACCTTGGAGCGCTGATGAACGATGAGCTTGCCGAGTTGAAAAATCGTGATCCGGTGCAGTGCGCCGCTTTCGGATCGAAGGCCGGAGCGGACCCGGACATTCAGTTCTCGTTTTCTGCGCCTACAATGGCTCGATACCAGTCGGTCGGCGCCAGAGTGATTCGATCGTCGTCGACCAGACTGCCTGAGGACAGCGAACGTCTTAGGGCGCTATTCGCCCAAATGATTTCGTCCGTTTCCACTAGGCCGCGTACTCACAAAAGAGCTTGGCTTTGGAGGGGGTTGGTGATTCAAGCCCCGGCATGAAGAACGATGAGCCTGGCCGGCACGAGCTGAGCGATACGGATTGGTGTGTGATTGAGCCGCTTCTTCCGCGGAAGTGGCGCGGTGTCGCTCGCGTGGACGATCGGCGTGTGCTGAACGGGATCTTGTGGCGGTTTCGGACAGGGTCGCCCTGGCGCGACGTACCGGGGCGGTATGGGCCCTATACGACCTGCTATAATCGCTTCGTGCGCTGGCAACGTTCGGGCGTATGGGACCGCATCCTGAAGGCAGTCTCGACCGCTCACGACGGCGAAATCGTGATGATCGACAGTTCCTGCGTTCGCGTTCACCAGCATGGGGCGAACGGAAAAAGGGGGGTCAGGATTGTGGCCTGGGCGGAGCAGTTCGAGGGTCCAACGATGCGGTGCATCGCTGGAACAGCTGCGTAGGGCGGTCCCGTGGCGGCCTGACCACGAAGATCCACGCCCTGGTCGATGCTGAAGGCCGCCCTGTGCGCCTCGAACTGACACCCGGGCAAGCCCACGACGGCGCGATGGCGAACGTCTTCCTCCCCGACATCAAGCCGGGCTCCACCCTCCTGGCTGATCGCGCCTATGACAGCGACGCCATTCGTGCTGACGCCAAAGCGCGCTCGGTGTGGGCCAACATTCCCCCGAAGCGAAACCGGAAGTCGTCCCTTTCCTTCAGCCGATGGGTGTATCGGCAACGTAACCTCGTCGAGCGCTTCTTCAACAAGATCAAAAACTACCGCGGCATCGCGACCCGCTATGACAAATGTCCGCTCAATTTTCTGGCCGCAATCAAACTTGTTTCAGCCCTCATCTGGATCAGAGCAAAATGAGTCCACGCCCTAGCTTGCCTCAGCGGCAGGCCTCCCTGCTCGCTCTGGTGAACCCTAGCGCGCAGCAAGCTCCCGATTATTGCGCAGCGATTATCAGCGTCTATCGTCAAATCCTGCGCTTTCCGCCCGCCGACGCGGCGTCCATGATTCGTTCGCTCTTGGGCGCTCCATAAAGCTCGTAGCTCGCGATCGGTTGGGTTGAACCCACAGCTGCAAGCCTACCATCCTGAAGCCTTGTACCTGCAAGCGTCCGACTTTGAGCATCCCGATCACTGAATTAGGAGTAGTCAGTTGCTCCCCTCCTCCTCCCAGCCCCGCGTTAGGCCAACGAATCTGCTACGTGTCGAAGACGCCCGGTCCGCACTAGCGATTAGTGCTGTCGGGAGACGCCCCGAATCGCCGCAAGCGCTAGAAACCTCATGGTTTGCAGAAAGCACAGCATTTCGCCGCGCCCGCGATGGGGTACTATAATACCAAGTTATCGGCGAGGCTGTGCCATGAGCTTAGACACGTGAGCCAAAATGCGAGCCCCCTCCGACCGGCCAGATCCCAAAAACCGGCTTGCGCGACGCCCCGACCCGCGTCGGCCACCGCCCGAGCAAAGTTTTCACGGCAAGTCTCAAGTCGGAAAGCGATCGCGCAAACTGCGCCGCACGCGGCGCAAGCGATGCGACGCCTTGGTAAAAGGCAGCCTTGTGATTTCGGCTGAAGGGAACGTCCGCACCCGCCATCCCCGTTGCCGAGCCTGGGCGCTCGCGGGCAAAAACCGATGCCGGATGCACGGGGGTGCTTCAACCGGTCCTAAGACGCCCGAGGGCAAGGCCCACGTCGTCGCCGCGATGGTGGCCGGGCGTCGGCGCCGGATCGAGGAGCTCGCACTTGAAGGCAAGAAGATCCGCGCGGGCCGCCGTCAGCGCCTTCTTCCAAAACTGAAACCCTCGCATCCTGGCTGAGTGACTTCAGCGAAGGCCGACGCGGGAAGCCAGCACGCAACCAACAAGGCGACCCAGGATTTCAGGCGAGTTAGCCTTGTGAGGTCCCATGCCCTAGGATGCTCGATCATGCTGATCGCCACTATCGAGATCGACCCGAAGGCGCTCAAGGAACTGCCCTCGCCGCTCCGAAAGCAGCTTGTCGGATGCATGCACGCCCATAATGAACTGACATTCCTCAATCGCCTGCTGCTCTTCTCAATGAATGATACTGCGAAAGGCGCGCTTTATGACCAGGGCAAAGATGCCCAGATGTGGTGTCTTATGCAGTTGCTCGCGGGAAAGCTTTTCGAAACCTGGAAAATGCTAATCGAGCGCGATTCGGTACAGGGAATGCAGGTCTCAGAAAGTTACAATACAAGCTTGTCATGGCTCAGTAGCTATTTCGGCCAAAGCAAGGGGGCTCTAAAGCAGTGCCCAATTAAGTTCATCCGGAATAAAACCGCGTTCCATTACGATAATCTCGATTTTGAGCAGGCCGTAGGAGAGCTTCACGCGGGAGAAAACGCTATTCATTTGAACGACGGACATCCCGTGAACCAGCTGTACTTTCTCGGATCCGCCGTAGTGTTCCGGTCGGTTTTCGCGGCGATCGCGCAGGAGTTCGATCCTACCCCGGGGAGAGACTACACGGAAAAGGTCCGAGTTGGCTTCGAGATGGTCATCCGCGACATAACGGACGCCAACTTTCACACTCACCAGCTGCTGTATGCAATAACGGCAGCCATATTGGAGCAGATCCCTGGCAAGCCTCTCTCCGGGCGCCGGCTTCTAACCGAGGTGGTCGGCGCTCCGGCCCCGGAACTGATCGGCCTCCCGCCATGGGTGACAATGATCCCGTGAGCTTTCGTTCCGAGAACGGTATTTATCGGAAGTGATCTGCCAAGGCGCTCCGTGCCTCGCTGGGGCGAAATCCCTCGATTTCAAATCCTACTCCGTCGACGACGACGCGTCCCTGGGCGAGGCAGTTGCAGGCCGAGCCAAAACCGCGCTTGCGCCGGCGTCGGCACACCCTGCCGACTGACAATTGGACATGGGACTGGCGCAGCGGGCCGCCTCGGGCATACTCCGCGGCTGGATTGTCACTCGTGTGCGAGGTCGGGCATACAAAGGCCGGCGCGCAAGGCGGGGCGGGGGTTGCGCCAGCGCTGACCAACGCTAATGGATCAAGGTGGCTGCTATGGAACAGCGGATAGGGTTGGTGCTGTTCTACGGGACAATGTGCTTGGTCGTGGCGACGTGTGGAGCTGAGTTGCTGCACTTTTCGAAAGCCTCCGATTCGGGATGGGCCGGAGCTTACGGGTCATGGTTTGGCGGTGCGGGCAGCTTCGCTGCTGTGATTGCTGCCCTGGCGATAGCGGGATGGCAACAGAGAACACAGGCACGCAACACGGCAGTTAGCAATGCAAAGCGGGAGAAAATATTACTGTACAGAGTCCGTCGACATTTTGTGAATGCTTCGTTGGCGCTAGGTCCTATGATCAGTGATGAATATACTCTGTTTTTCAAGGCGCACGCTTTCAGAGGTAATGATGCACTTCTTAGGGGCGCTTTGATGCCGAATGCATTAATGATACCGCGTCTTTCGCTGGAGGAACTGATATTCATAGCGCCAATCTCTCTCAAACTGGCGGAAGTATACGATAGACTAGATGCTCACGAACAGCTTGTTAACAGCGTATCCCAGCAAATTGATGACAATACTTTCGGAACATTGATTTTGTTACTCAAAGACAATGCTATTCGGATGCGAGCCTTGTCGATCGAGATTGCACTCTCTGCGAAAAGGTCTCTGGCCGCCGTTAGCGAATAGAAGACGGCCGAAGCTAAACCGGCCCCGCGGTTCACTTCCTAGAAGGGCTGTTATCGAGATTGCGCACCTGCCGCGCCGCTTGCGAGCGATACTCCGGCGGCGAGGCACATCCGATCGCTGCTCGTCCTGAGGTCATTGTGGTCCGCGGCAAAAACGGCTCCCGCTGGGCATTGCGTTCACGATCCGTTTGCGCCCGTTCCACTGTCAGCCACCGGACTACTGAGTGCCCTAAGTCACTCAGTTTCATCGTCCCCTTCAAAGCCGGGCCGCGGGCCATGGTAGGCTGGGTAGCCAGGAGAAGGTGGACCAGTGTAGAGACCGCCGCCAGGGCCCGTCTAGAGTCCACCTCCAGGCCCCGTATAGCGTCCCCCACCGGGCCCGGTGTAAAGCCCGCCACCTGGCCCTGTGGACAGCCCGCCACCTGGCCCTGTGTAGAGTCCGCCACCGGGACCGGTGTAGAGCCCCCCGCCAGGACCCGCGTAGCGTCCGCCGCCAGGGCCCGTGTAGAGTCCGCCACCGGGGCCACTGTAACAGGGTCCGCCAGGGCCTGAATATCCGACAAATCCGGCGAATGCGACGTGAGGTAAGAAGGCGGCTAGAACGCCTCTTCAGAATGCGCATTGTCGAAGCTTCGATGCCGATTTCGCGTCCGTGCATCCAGATGACGGTTGGACAAGCATCATAGCAGTTCGTACCCAAACTCACACAAGCTTGTAGTGGCGCAGTTACCCGGCCCGAATGGGCCCGAATTCAAAAATGCACGCGCACTGCGGACGCGCCCCAAAATAAAACTCGAAAATTCCCGGAGGGTGTCCGTTTCCCCGAGTTAGGCCGGAGCTCATCGAGGCAGCCTGGAAGGCGGGGTTGACTGCGCGTAGAGGCTGCGCCTGCGAGGTGTTCCCCAACCGAGGCCCAGAATCCCGGGAAATCCTGATTGGGACAGCTGACGGCCCGCCTTGCCCTCTCGCCATGCTCCGCGACGCCTCGCGGCAGGCCACAGTAGTGCGCCCGCCCTCGCCTGTAACCGGCACTTTGACATTCGCGCGGAGGACAGGCCTGTGGCAGCTTCAGGTACCAGTCGCGTTGGAATGAGGCTCGGCATAACACCCAGGGCAGGCGAAAGGTAGCCGCTCAGCTTCCCATGCGCTTCCCAATCTCATTTTCGGGAAGCAGGCACGAGCCTAAGCGCTTGAAATGATTGGTGCCGCAAGAGGGATTCGAACCCCCGACCCCCTCATTACGAATGAGGTGCTCTACCAGCTGAGCTATTGCGGCTAAATCCATGATGGTCGGGGGACGCCCGGCCGACAGTGCCCGTTCATACCAGAACCCCGTCGCTTGGCAAGTTGCTGCCTCGTCCGCAGCAGCCGGGGGCAAGCCGGTTGCCGTTTTTCGGCGAGGAAACAGTGGTTGTTGCGGACCGCCGTTCGAAGGAAAGCGCGCAGAACTTGAAAAGCAGGGCGCGCGAATTGATGCGTGGTAGAATCTGGTAGAGAGGGATTGGTGGCGTCCGCAGCAGCCGGGGGCAAGCCGGTTGCCGTTTTTCGGCGAGGAAACAGTGGTTGTTGCGGACCGCCGTTCCGAACCGGACCAAGCCGCGCCAGAACCTTGAAAAGCCAGGGCCGCCGCGACACTTGATGCGCTTGGTCAGAACTCCTGGTCAGAGACGCCCGGATTTGGCGGCCGGTCTCAGGTGGCCTGATCTCGAAGGGCAGAACTTTTTGCACCACGCAGCGAGGCACAGATGAACTACCGGAACATCGCGATCGGTCTGCTCCTTTCGGCCGGTCTCGTGACCGCCACCCAGGCCGCCACCAGCAAGGATCGTTTGCGCCAGCAGGCCGAGGCCGCCTGCGCGGGCGACGCGACGCGCCTTTGCGGCGACTACGTGGGCGACGAAGCCAAGAGCGCCGAATGCATGAAGCAGAACATGGCGCAGGTCAGCCCTGCCTGTCGCAAGGCTTCCAAAGCGCTGGCCCGATAGGCGGGCGCAACTACATCCGGATGACGTGAGAGGTCAGACAAGCCGGGTGTCGTGCACGGCCCATTCGATGATTGCGGACTCGCCGGACGCATAGAGGCGCGGTTCCGCGCGATGCGGTTGCTTGACCACGATCGTCTGACCCGCGACCTCGACGAGGTAGCGGAACATGTCGCCCATGAAGGTGGTCTCCCGCACCGTTCCGGCGATGCGGTTGATGGCCTGCGCCTCGCCTGGCGGCCCGCCGCTTTCGAGCAGGCGAATTTTCTCGGGCCGCACCATGCAAAGTGAGCCGGAGGTCCAGCTTGCGCCCGTCCGGGCCCGCAACCGCGTGTCGCCGAGGCTCACGAGCCGGGTGCCTTGCTCGGCCAGGCCCACATCCGCGACCTGCAGGAAGTTCGCTTCCCCGATGAAAGAGGCGACGAACTGGTTCTCCGGCTCGTCGTAGAGCGCCGTCGGGCTGCCGATCTGCTCGATGGCGCCATGGTTCAGCACCGCCACGCGGTCGGACATCACCAGCGCTTCCTTCTGGTCGTGCGTGACATACACGAAGGTGATCCCCAGCCGATCGTGCAGACGCTTGATCTCGTGTTGCATGCCCTCGCGCAATTGCTTGTCGAGCGCGCTGAGCGGCTCGTCCATCAACAGCAGCGGCGGATTGAAGATCACGGCCCGGGCAATGGCGACGCGTTGCTGCTGTCCGCCCGAGAGCTGCTGGGGAAAGCGGGTTTCCAGGCCGGAGAGCTGCACGAGATCGAGCGCCTGGCGCACCCGGGTGCGGATCTCTTCCTTGGCAACCCCACGCTGCTTGAGCGCGAAGCCGACATTCTCGCCCACCGTGAGATGCGGAAACAGGGCATAGTTCTGGAACACTATGCCGATGTTGCGTTTTTCCGGCGGGACGCGCGTCACGTCGCGATCGTTGATGAGAATCCGTCCGGCGGTTGCCTGCTCGAAACCCGCGATCATCATCAGAAGGGTCGACTTGCCCGAGCCCGATGGGCCGAGCAGGCTGATGAACTCCCCTTGCCGAATCTCCAGGCTCAGGTCCCCGATCGCCACGAAGCTCGCATATTGCTTGTGGATCTGGTCGAGCAGGATGCGGGCACCGAGCGCCGCAACGGAATTCTGCATCAAGTTTCCTGCGAAAAAAGCGCGCCGGAGTTCCCGGCGCGCGCCATGAGAGCGAAAGCGAGCGATCAGCTCAGGATGAACTTGTTCCATCGCTCGGTGATGGCGTCGTAATTGTCCGCCCACCATTTCGTGTCGAACTCGATCAGTTCGGCGCGATGTTCGCTGAATGTTGGAAGCACCTTCAGCCGCTCCGGCGGGATCAGGGCCTCGGCTTTCTTGTTGACGAACCCGTAGGGGATCAGCATCGACAGGCGCGCCTGCGGGGCCGCCATGGTGATGAAAGCGCCGAGTTTCTGGGCATTTTCCCGGTTCGGGGCGCCCTTCGGGATGGCCCAGACGTCGTTGCGCAGCAGCTGGTTCTTCCAGATGATCTCGACCGGTGCACCGGCCCTCTGAATGGCGTCGATGCGGCCGCTCCAGGCAGTCGCCATCACGACCTCGTCGTCGCTCAGCAATTGCGCCGGCAGCGCACCGGCTTCCCACCATTTGACGACATTCGGCTTGATCTTGGCGAGACTGGCAAAGGCCTTGTCGAGGTCGATCGGGTAGAGCTTGTCCGGGGATGCCCCGGCCGCCATGGCGGCGAGTTCGAGGTCCGCGTTGAGGCCGCCGCCGCCCGATTGCATGGAGCGCGGGCCTGGAAAGGCCTCCGTGTTCCAGAAGTCGTGAACATCCTTCGGCACCTTGCCGCCGAACGCGTCCTTTCGGTAGGCGATGATCTGCGCATAGGGCAGCATGTTGAAGAAGAACTTCTGCTTTGCAGACGTGTCGATATTGTCGGCGTCGAACAAGGAATAGTCGATCGGCTCGTAGTAATCGCCCTTCTTCAGAAGGTTCAGCACGGAACCGCCGTCGTCCTCGTACATGTCCCATTCGATGTTGCCGGTGTCGACCATGGCCTTGACCTTGGCGGCGTCGGGACCCTCGCTCTCGATGACCTTGATGCCGCTGAGTTCCTCGAACGGCTTGAGATAGGCCTTGCGCTGGGCGTCCTGCAGGGCGCCCCCGAACGAGCAATAGCGGACCACGCCCGTGCCCTTGAGCTTGTCCGGAATAGAGGTAATGGCCGGCAGCGCTGGTTCGTCCGCCGCAAAGGCCGGCATCCCGAAGGAACGAGTGAGGGCGATCGCGGCCGTGGCGGTCAGCCCGAGCTTCGCGGCGCCTGCCAGGAAGCGGCGGCGGGTCAGATCGGCCGCATGTGGCGATTGTCCGGCCATTTCGCTCAGCCATGCCTTGATCGAGTCGTTGTTGCTCATTTGGTTTCCTCCCTGGTGTTGTCTGCTATTCCGCCGGTGACGAACGGAGGCGTTCCGCCCGGCGCCGCAGAAGTTCGGCGATCAGCATCAGCCCGAAGGTCAGCCCGATCAATAGACTCGATGCGGCCGCGATGGTCGGCTCGATGTCGAAGCGGATCTGCTCCCAGATGCGGCGCGGCAGCGTGACCGCGGTCGAGCCGGATACGAACAGGGCCACGAGAAGCTCGTCGAACGAGGTCGAAAAGGCGAAGATCGCGCCGGCGAAAATACCTGGCTGGATCAGCGGCAGTGTCACCTGGCGAAAGGTCGCCAGCGGTCCGGCCCCGAGATTGCGGGCCGCCTGTTCGAGCCGTGGATCGACCCCGGTCAGGGCCGAGGCGACGTTGATGACCACGAAGGGCGCCGCCAGGCAGGTGTGGGCCAGCACCAGCGCCAGGGGATTGCCGACGAGCTGGAATCGCGCATAGGCGTAATAGACCCCGATGGCCACGATGATGCCGGGCACGATGATGGGGGACAGGATCAGTCCGTTCACGGCCTTCTTGCCGGGGAAGTCGCCGCGCACCAGGCCGATTGCCGCCGGCGTCCCGAGCAGGATCGAAAGCACCGTCACGACAAGGCCGATCCACAGGCTGGTGACCGCGGCGCCGGTCCAGGCGGCGGCCGAAAAGAAGTGGGCGTACCATTGCAGGCTCAAGCCGGGCGGCGGAAAACTCAGGAAGCGCGCCGACGAGAACGACAGAATGAGCACGATCAGCACCGGTGCCATGAGAAACAGCAGCACCAGTGTCGAGAAGAGCGCGAGGACCCAGGTCCCGATCTGCCGCAAAGCTATCTCCGGACGATGGGGTTGAAGGGGACGAACCGCGCGAACAGGCCGAAAAGCACCAGGACCAGGGCGAGCAGCACGCTCGCCATGGCGGCCGCCGAGGACCAGTCGAAGCGGCGCACCTCGTTCTCGATCAGCATGGAGATCATCAGGTCCGAGGGGCCGCCGACCAGCGCGGGCGTGATGTAGAAACCGATCGACAGGGTGAAGACCAGGATGCAGCCGGCCGCCATGCCGGGCATGGAAAGCGGCAGGATCACCTGCCGGAACGCGCCGAGCTTGCCCGCACCGAGCCCTTGGGCGGCCTGGACCAGCCGCCAATCCAGGGATCGCAGCACGCCATAGAGCGGCAGCACCATGAAGGGCAGGAGCACATGCACCATGGCGACGTAGACCGCGGTCCGGGTGTTCAGGATCTGCACGGGATGGCTGGTGAAGCCGAGCGCCATGAGGGCATCGTTGACCATGCCGCGACGGCCGAGGATCACCATCCAGGCATAGGTCCGCACCAGGATGCTGGTCCAGAACGGCACCAGAACCAGGATCATGACAAGGTTGGCGGTTTCCTTCTTGAGCCGCGCCATGAACAGGGCCAGCGGATAAGCCAGGACCAGGCACACAAGCGTCGTGACGAGGCTGATCACGGCGGTGATCTGCATGACGCGCCAGAACGAGGCGTCCTGAAAGACCTTGATGAAGACTCGCAGCGTCAGGCCATTGTCGTAGGTCGCCCGCGACAGCATGGACAGGACCGGCACGGCATAGAACACGGCCAGGTAGGCCACGAGCGGCACTGTGAGGAGACCCATGCGCATCGCCGAAGCCGACCGCGCCGCCCCGGTCTTGGGCGTGTCTCCCATGGATCCTCCCCGGTTAAACGTTGTGCTTCGAGGACATCGTCTCTCGAGCAGCGACGCGACATTGTTGCTGCGCCATGGGTGTACGCTTGTCGGAACGGCCGTCAAGCAACTCACGGTCGTCGTGGGAGCGTCGGTCAGGCCCGCCTGCGCCGGGCGTTCGTCGGCGCGTCCGCCGCGGCCCCGTCGTCCTGCGCGGGGGCGGGCTCCCAGCCGAAGACGCTTCTGCCGCCATAGGCATCGGAGCGCTGCCACTCGCTGTCGATCAGTGAATCGATTGGCGGCCCGGCGACGTGCCGTTCGAGCCGGCGCGCCTGATCGTCCAGCCGCTTGAGGGCGGCAAGCTTCTCGTCCTGGCCCAGCTTTGCGGCCGTGACGGCCGATTTCAGCACCCCGATGGTCTGGTCGTAGACCCGCAGCGGTACCGGGAAAGGATGCCGGTCCTTGCCGCCGTGGGCGAAGGAAAAGCGTGCGGGGTCGCTGAAGCGACAGGGCGCGCCATGCACGACTTCCGCCACCATGGCCAGGGCGCCCACGGTCCGGGCCCCGACGCCCGGCACCAGAAGAAGTTCGGCGAAATCCGTCGGGCCGCACGTCGCGGCGGCCGCCAGCGCTGCATGGAGACGCGGCGCGATCACGTCGCTGGGGCGCACGTCGTGGTGGGCCGGCATGATCAGATGCGGCAGCGCGAGCTGCTCGCCCTTGACTGGCGGGACCTGCGCCGTGGTGGGCTGCTCCAGCCGGGCAAGCTCGCGCACGATCTTGTCGGGGCCGAATGTGTGCAGCAGGTCGAGCTGCGCGCCGCGCGAGGACTCGGCCCGACGGTCGGTCAGGTTGATGATCTCGCCGCGCGCGGCGCCCTCGATGGCGACATGCGGCTCCGCCACGAAGCTCGTAAGGCCCTCGGACAGCCAGTGGTAGCGGCGCGCCTGCCGGCTGTCGGTGTTCATGCCCTGCTGCACGACCACCCAACGGCCGTCGTCCGCGACGATGAAGCCATGCAGGTACAGGTCGAACCCGTCCTGCACGGCGGCGCTATCAACCTTTGCGACAAGCCGGCTCGCACGGGCGAGCGCCGCGCCATCGAAACCGACACGCTCGCCGATGGCGACGAGTTCGCCGGGCGTCTGCCGCGAATGCCGGCCCCGCCCGCCGCACACATGAAGGCCGAGTTCCTTCCCCCGGGGCGCGAGGCCGCGCTTCAACGCGCCGATGACGCTGGTGGTGATGCCGGAGGAATGCCAGTCCATGCCCATCACGGCGCCGAAGGACTGGAACCAGAACGGGTGGGAGAGCCGCCGCAGCAGTTCGTCGCGGCCGTAATGATGGATGACGGCCTCGGCGATCACCGCGCCGAGCAGCGCCATTCGCTCGCCCAGCCAGCGCGGCACGCGTCCGTTGTGCAGGGGGAGATCGGCACTGCCGGCCCGTCGTGCCATCAAATGTCCTTCCGTGCGGAACCGGTATCGTACGCCAATTCAGCGGCTTCCGGGCCCGACAATTCATGCCTACCTTGCAGCAGTGATCGGTGTGTCGGGTCTTCGCCCCCGCGGCGCCGAACTCGCCACGCCCACGATCCAGGAGACGGAGACCGTGACCCGAACCATTCTGCTAATTGTCATGGGGTTTGTCATGGTGAGCGCCCCGGCCTGGTCGGGGGACGGCAAGGCCGAAACCGACTTCGTGACCAGAGCAACCAACGGCAATCTCGCCGCGGTGGCGGAGTCGCGCCTCGCGCTCGACCGGGCGGGTGATGCCCAGGTGAAGGATTACGCGCGGCGGCTGATCGAGGACCATGGCGAGGCCGAGGCGGCGCTTCAGGCGGCAACCGAGGGGTCCGGCGCCACGGTCCCGACAACGCTCGATCGGGACGATCAGGCGCGGCTGTCGGCTTTGCAGGAGAAGTCCGGCGCGGCGTTCGATGCGGCCTATGTCGCGGATCAGGCCCTGGTCCATTCCAACGCCCTGACCCTCTATGCCGACTACATGCTGCTGGGTGACAATGCCAAGCTCAAGGCGCTGGCGATCAAAATGATCCCGACCACCGAGGCACAGTTCAAGGCGGCGCAGGCGCTCTCCGGCAAGTGAACGCCCCGGGGGGCCAGAAGGGAGCCGGCACTATCGCTTGCGGTAGGCCCGCATCAGCACTGCGATCACGATCGCAGCGACAATGACGGTAAGCACGACCCACCACCAGCCGGCGAGGCTGCCCCGGCCGGACCCGACGTCCGGCTCGTGAGCTGTCGTGCCCTGAGCCAGGGCGCTTTGACTCGCCAGAACAAGGCAGAGCAGGGCTGAGGGTGCAAAGATCTTGCGCATGAAGTTTACCAGAACCGGGAGATACCGTTCCCGCAAAAAGCCGACCCGCTACGAGGGTTCGCGCGCCTCTTCTGTGACGATCTCACGGAGGACCCGTGGCCCGTGATGCACACGGGTCGAATATGAACAGGGCGTTGGAGCGGGCGAAGGGAATCGAACCCTCGTATGCAGCTTGGGAAGCTGCCGTTCTGCCATTGAACTACGCCCGCGATCACGCCCGAGGCTCGGCCTCCGCGACGCATCGATCGGCATCGCTTGGCGGCGACCGATCGGGCGAGTTTGATCATAAGCGCCTGGGTTTTGCAATCGCGACACGATGCTTGTGGCAGCGCCGATCCCCGATATGCCTGACGCCGCGCTCGACAGCGCGTCCGGCCCGGACCACAAGGGTGCATTCCGGCCCGCGAAAGATCCTGCGCGATGACGATCACCCAGTCCCTGCTTGCCTTCGCGCTCGCAGCCGGCGTCCTCACTCTCACGCCGGGCCTCGACACGGCCCTGGTGTTGCGCACCGCCGCCGCGGACGGACGCCGGCCCGCGATCTACGCCGCCACAGGGGTGGCGCTTGGAGTTGTGGGCTGGGGCGCGGTTGTCGCGTTGGGTCTCGGCGCGCTGCTGCTCGCGTCGAGCCTGGCGTTCACGGCCCTCAAGGCGGTCGGTGCCGTCTATCTGCTCTATCTCGGCGCCCACATGCTGGTCTGGCCGCGGCACAGGTTCGAGCTCGGTTCGGCCCGGCCTGCGGCCGCAACCCACAATGCCATGCTGCGGCGCGGCGTGCTCACCAACCTGCTCAATCCCAAGGTCGGGCTGTTCTATCTCGCTTTCCTGCCGCAATTCGTACCCGAGGGAGTGCCGGCCGCGCCCTTCATGCTGATGCTCGCCGGGCTGCATGCCCTGATGGGCTTGGCGTGGCTTTCCGCGCTGGCGGCAGGGGTCGACTCGGCCCGCGCCTTCTTCGATCGGCCTCGCGCGGTAGCATGGCTCGACCGCATCACCGGCGGCATCTTCATCGGGTTCGGGCTGCGGTTGGCGCTGTCGCGCAGCTGAACCCGATGGCCCCGCCGTCGCGCCAACGCCCTTGCGCGGCAGTCCGCCGCGCCGTATGACAGTCCCACTATATCGTCGGGGTGCCTGGTCGAAGCTGGGCTGAGACCTTCCGTGCGCGGAAGAAACCCGTTGAACCTGAACCGGGTCATGCCGGCGGAGGGAACGAATGCCTGTACCGGCCCGTCCGGCCTCGGCGCACCCGCGCTCAACTTTGCCGCCCGCTCCTCCACCGCGCTCCGCTCAGCGTGTCCTGCCGGGCATCGGCAGGCGCTTTCCGTGGCCCGCAATCCTCACCGGCATCGCGGTCCTCGCATTCTGGGAAGCGGCGGTCCGGCTGCTCGGCACGCCCGTCTATCTGCTGCCGGCGCCATCCCGGGTCGCGGCGACGCTCGTCGGCGATTTTGGCCTGATCTGGCCCGACGCGCTGGTGACCGGCGGCGAGATGCTGGGTGGCCTCGTGCTCGGCTCGGCGGCCGGCGTGGCCGTCGCCTTGCTCATGGCGCGCTCACGGCGGACCGAGCAGGCGCTCGGGCCCCTGCTGGTCGTTGCCCAGGCGCTGCCGGTCTTCGCCATCGCGCCGTTGCTGGTCGTGTGGCTCGGCTTCGGGGTCGCGTCCAAGCTCGCCATGGCGGCGCTGATCATCTTCTTTCCCGTGTCGACCAGCTTTTTCGAAGGCTTGCGGCGGACCGATGAAGGCCTCGTCGACCTCGGGCGGCTCAATCATGCCAGCCGGCGCGACATGCTCCTGTTGCTCCGCGTGCCCGCGGCGCTGCCGGCGCTGGCGGCGGGCCTCCGGGTCGCGGCCGCGGTGGCGCCACTCGGCGCCGTGGTGGGCGAATGGGTGGGATCTTCCTCGGGCCTGGGCCTGCTCATGCTGCACGCCAATGCGCGCATGCAGACCGATACCGTCTTTGCCGGGCTCACGGTCCTGGTCGTGTTCTCGATCGCCCTCTGGGCCGGTGTCGGAGCGCTGACGCGCCGGCTCGTGTTCTGGGCGCCCGACACCCTGTCGCAGCTTCCCCTTTCCCGCACTGGAGACTGATCATGCGGATACTTGCCTTTATCGCCACGCTCTGCCTGGGGCTGAACTTCGGGCCCGCCCTGGCGGCCGAAAAGATCACCGTGCTGCTCGACTGGTTCGTCAACCCGGTCCACGCGGCTCTGGTGATCGCCAAGGAAAAAGGGTTTTTCGAACGCGAAGGGCTCGACGTGTCCTTCGTGGAGCCGGCCGATCCGTCCATGCCGCCCCGCCTGGTGGCCGCCGGGCAGGGCGACATCGCGCTGACCTACCAGCCGAATTTTTATCTCGACGTGGCGGCCGGGCTGCCGATCCAGCGCGTCGGGACATCCATCGCAACGCCGCTGAACAGCGTCATGGTGCTGGCCGACGGGCCGATCAAGTCGCTCGCCGACCTCAAGGGCAAGACGATCGGCTATTCGGTGGCCGGCTACGAGACCGCGCTGCTGGGCACGATGCTCGAAAGCGCCGGGCTCAAGCTCGACGACGTCAAGCTCGTGAACGTCAATTTCGCGCTCACGCAGCCGCTGCTCGGCGGCCAGGTCGATGCGGTGGTGGGCGCCTATCGGAACTTCGAGCTCTTCGAGATGAAGCTGGCCGGTCACCCCGGAAAACTGTTCTTCCCCGAAGAGCACGGCGTGCCGGCCTACGACGAGTCGATCTTCGTCACCACGGTGGAGAAGAGCAAGGCGCCTTTCGTGCGGCACTTCCTCGATGCGGTCGGGGCCGCGCAGCTCTATATCCTGGACTACCCGGACGAGGCCTGGCAGGCGTTCACGAAAGCCTATCCGAAGCTGAACGACGAGCTGAACAAGGACGCCTGGAACGCCACGCTGCCGCGGCTGTCGTCCGATCCGGCGGCCGTCGATCCTGCCCGGTACGAAGCCTTTGCCGAATTCATGAAGCGCCGCGGGCTGATCGAAAAGGTCGAGCCGATCGAGCGTTACATCGGCCAGCACTGAGGGGTGCGGGCCGGACGGCGCTGACGTCGCGCAGACGCGTTCATTCTGCCTAAACCGGAACCCGGTACGCTTCCGCTACAACACGGCGGACCAATGAATGAGCCTGGCACTCGCGATCTTCACGGCTGTCTGCCTGTTCGGCGCGTTCATGGTGATGATGTTCTATCACCTGGGGGCGCCGGAGCCGTACCGTTCTCCGGACAGCATCGCCAGTCTCAGACTCGGGGTCGGAGTCGTCGCCACGCTGAGCACCTTCGTGCTGGGGCTGATGATCTCGAGCGTCAAGACGAATTTCGACACGGTCCAGCGGGACCTGCGGACATTCTCGATCCAGATCACGGCGGTCGATCACAACCTGCGGGAATATGGGCCCGCAGGGGGACAAGCCCGTGCGGCGCTGCTGGCTTATGCGCAGCAGGCACTGCGCGGCACTGCCCCGAGCGACGGCTCTCCGGTCATCGTGGCCGATCCGGTCGCACGGGGGCTTCTCGACCGGGCCGCCATCCTGATCAGCGGACTTCAGCCCTCCGGGATCGAGCAGAGTTTCTATGTCGAACAGGCCAAGGCCGGCATCAAGGACCTGATCAAGTGGCGCCTCACGCTGATCTCCGAATACACGACCTACTTCCAGCCGGGCATCCTGACCATCCTGATCATCTGGCTGTGCCTGCTCTTCGGCAGCTTCGGTTACGGGGCGCCTCGCAACCGCCTCGTCGTGCTCTCGGCCCTGCTGGCGGCGTTGACCGTAGCCAGCGCCGTTTTCCTCATGGTCGAACTCGACAGCGCGTTCGACGGCATCATAGCTATTTCGGACGAGCCGCTGCGGGTCGCGGTCGAGGGGTTGGAACATTGACGCCCGCTCGGACCTCAACTTAACAGATCTTCTGCCGATCCGGTGGTCTTGAACAACTCGACAGCGCCGGATTGAGCGAGCTTCCGGTCGAGTTCGTCGAATCCACCGAACTGGAAGCCCAGCTGGCTCGCGTAGCATCGGCACGCCTCTCGCTTGCGCCTTTGCGCCTCCGCCCCGAGCGCGATCGCCTTGTCGGGTAGGCCTGCCACTTCGTCCCCAAAGGGCTCGCGCGGCGTGGCGTCCCGCACAACATAGGGGAAGTCGCGCCACCACAGAATTGGGCACTCGGCCCGTAGACTGGCGAGCGCGGAAAAAACCTGGACATGGTCGACATGGCCGCCGATCGCCTGCGGGCCGAGCACGAGCACGGGGCGGTGATTGGCGAGCAGCGCCGCAAAGGCGGCCGCGAGGTCAGCCCCGATCGCGTCCTCGGGCCGGACGGCGCCGAAGAGTTCGGCCGCGGAGCCATAGCCCCGATGCGGCGCTTCGGCGAAGGGCAGCCAGAGCGGCTCGACCCCGAGGGTCCGGGCGGCCAGAAGATCCTCGTTGCGGCGCAGCGCCATGTAGTCGACCTCGGCCGAGAGCCCTTTGTCCTGCTGGCAGGCGAGCGCGAAGCCCTTCGGGTCGGGCACCGACGCGGTGAAGACGCGTTGCGATCACCACGCGCCAGCCCGCGCCGGCGAGTGTCGCCAGCGTGCCGCCGCAGGAAAAAACCGCGTCATCGAGATGGGGCGAGAAAGCGAGGCAGGTGGGCATGGGACCTCGGGACGTCACCCCTCTCCCTTGTGGAGAGGGGAAGGGGGTGAGGGAGAATGAGAGCAGATGAATAATCCTGCAACGGCACCCCCGCCTTGCACGATCGCTCGATCCCAAGGGGGACCCTCACCCCTAGCCCCTCTCCGCAAGGGAGAGGGGTACAGCCTTGGGAGAGCGGAAGGGCCTCACAACAGATGCGGTTCCGCCCGGTAGCGGCAGGGCTCGATCGGCAGCATGGGATCGAAGGCGGTATCGGGCGCCTGGCCCGCCACCCTGTCGTAGACCCCCATGATGAGCCGCCCGACCGCGCTCCACGAATAGACCTTGCGGCATTCCTCGAGTCCGGCCCGGGCGATGCGGCGCCGCAAGCCGAGATCGCGGGCCATCCGCTCGAGCGCGTCGGCCTGGGCCGGCACATCGCCGGGCTCGGTGAGAAGCGCGTTCTCGTCATGGCGCAGGCAATCGACGACGCCGACCGCCCGGCAGGAGACGTTGGGAAGGCCCGACGCCATGGCCTCCAGGATGGTATTCGAGAAGCCCTCCATGTAGGTCGGCGACACGAACACATCGGCGCCGCGGTAGATGTCCGGCACCGCCGCATAATCGGCGTAGCCCGTGAACTCCACCTCGGCGTCGAGCCCCAGAGCGGCGGTGCGCTCGCGGCAGGGGACGACATCCGGCCCGATACCCGACACGATGCCGCGGAACCGGACGCCGCGTTCCCGCAAGAGGGCAAGCGCCTCGAGAAAGTCGAGCGCGCCTTTCCGCCGATCCACCCGGCCATGATAGAGCAGCCGGATCGGCTCGGCGGCCTGCCCGACGCGTGTCTCGTCCTTGGGCCGGAAGCGCTCCGTGTCCACTGCGCCGGGAACCACCGTGAAGCGGTCGCGCGATGTGCCGAGCCGCTCGGTCACTTCGTCGATGAAGGATCGGCCACCGATCAGCAGCGCATTGGAATGATTGAGCACGTGTTGCATGGCCAGCTTGTGGGTCTCGCAACACGAGCCCACCCAGTGGCCGTCACCGCCCTGGATCGACACCACGTTGGGGACGCCGAGCCGCCCAGCCGCCAGCAGGGTCGCCCAGCCGGTCGGATAGCCGTACTGCCCGTGCAGAACGTCGAATGGCTTTTGGGCGTGCTCCGCCGTGATCACCGCCACCATCCGGTCGACATCGCGTTCGAAATCGCCGCGCTCCTGTTCGCCCTCCTGCTCGAGGCCGATAACCTTGACCCCATGCACGGCGGGTGGTGGGCCGCCACCGTAGACGCGCGTGCCGAAGTCGTCGCCGCGATACTGGCTGATCATCGTCACGTCATGGCCGGCCCGCACCAGTTCGCGCAGCAGATTGATGGCGTAGACGCTCATTCCCGAGATGGCCGGAAAGAAGCGCCGGCTGACGAAACAGATCCTCACGCCATCTCTTCCTTCTGGTGCCGGGCTGTGCGGGGCGGACGGGCCCCGAGCCGCACGCCCTCGCGGCAGAGGCGCAGGTAGCTGAAGGCCTGCGGCATCATGAGATCGGCCCGGTGGCTGTCGCGGGACAGCTCGACGCAGACGAGGCCCTTGAAGCCGATCTCGTCCAGGGCGTCGAGGGTGGCCGGGACGTCCATGTCACCCTCGCCGAACGGCAGGTGGATGTGTTGGCCGCGCGCCATGTCCTCGATGGTGACGGTGCCGAGCACGGGTGCGAATTCGCGCAGCGCGGCGGCGGGCTCGCGCTCGCCCGTAACCAGCAGATGGCCGAGGTCGAGCGCCAGCTTCAGGCCAGGCAGGTCGCGGTTGAGGCTCGCGAAATCGTCGACCGTCTCCACCAGCATGCCGGGCTCGGGTTCCAGCGCTGCCGTTACGCCCCGCCGGCCCGCATAGGCGACCACATGGTCGAGCCCGGTCCTCAGCCAATCCCAGGCCTCTTGGCGCGACACATCGGGTTTCGGAACGCCGGCCCAGAACGATACCGCTTCGGCGCCGAGGATCGCGCCTATGTCGATGGCGCGGTGCAGGAAGGCGACGCGGCGGGCCCGCCCGCCGGGGTCGCCGGTCACTAGGGTGGGCTCGTGCTTCGCCCGTGGATCGAGCAGGTAGCGCGCCCCCGTCTCGATCACGCAGCCCAGCCCGAGGCCGCGCAACTGGTCGCGCAGCCGCCCGGCCTGCCGTTCCCAGTCGCTGACGAACGGATCGAAATGATTGTAGTCGAGCGTCAAGGCGACGCCCGAATAGCCGGTCTCGGCCATGATGCTGAGCGCGTCGTCGAGCCGATGCGAGGCCGTGCCGTTGGTGTTGTAGGCGAAGCGCTGGGTCATGGGCGTGCCCTTTCGAGCCGATAGGCGACGTGGTGGGCTTCGGGTTCGCGGTAGAGCGGATAGAGCGGGCCGACGATGCGGTCCGCCTCGGCGGTGTCGAAGAGCGGCGGCCGGCCCGCCGTGAGCGGCGCGAGACGCGCGGTCGCGTCCTCGGTCAGGCGCACCGGACGCAAGGTTTCGCTCTCGGCTCCGAAGCGGATCAGCGGGCTTCCGCGCTCGATCAGCTTGCGCGTGTTGCGTTCCCCCACGCGATAATAGCTCATCGTTTCGACCTCGAGCCCGGGCACGATCGCTTTGACAACGCCGATCGCGCCGTTTGGGGGCGAACAATCGACAAAAAGAACGTCGAATCCCGCATCTTCGAGTTTCTGCCGCGCGAACCGCCCGCGCTCGCGCGTATCGCCGAGCGCCGCCTTGGGCAGGCTCGCGAAGGCCTTGTGGGCCTTTACGGAAAAGACGGTCGAGTCGAGAAAGCCTTTCAGGGTGTCGCGATCGAGCCGGGCCCATTCGGTCATGGCCCCGAGCGCGCGGCTTTCCTCAAGTTCGAGACTCGGCAAGGCCCGGGTGATGAAATCATCAACGTATCCGGCCGGCGCCACGCTCATCGCCTCGCGCAATGGGCCGTGCGCATAGGTCTTGCGCACGCGGGCCGAGCAGAATTCCAGCACGGCCTTGCGCAGGGCGCGGTTGCGGTCCGGATCGCAGGCCTCGCCGCAGGCCGAGAGCATGATGGGCACACGGGGACCGTGACCGGGCCGGTCGAAGCCGACCACGTAGAGGTTGGCGAGGCCGAACTCGTCCGTGGCGAATTTCGGCAGCACCGCGATGCCGGCCGCATCTAGTCGGTCGAGCAAGGCCCAGGTCTCGGCATCAAGACCGGCAAGATCGAGCTTGATGCCCTGGTCGAGAGCGCGGAACAGCAGGCCATTGCCGTCGCGCTGCAGGAGCTCGAAGAGGCCGTGCCCGAGTGCCCAGTCCACATCCGGACCGGCACCGAGCCCGTTGGTGATCGGGGTCGTGAAGGGCGTGTAGCCGGGCGGCAGGTCGAACGGGTCGCAGGCCGCCATTTCGAGCGGGACAAGCACACGCTCGCCCGTGCGGGCCCGCACTGCCTCCGTCCAGCCGAGCACCGTCGTGCGATCGACCGGGCTGCCGGCTGGCAGGCAGAGCGCCAGGGGATCGACGATGCCGCCGGGGCCGAGTTCGGCCATCAGGCTGTCGTATGCGCCCGTCCGGTGCGGCGCCGCCCTCAGGCGCAAGGTCGGGCAGATGGCTTCGGCGATTTCGGCGATGGCGCCCACGATCGCCTCGCCGTCCGTCATGCCGTAGCCATAGCCGGACGGCATGGCCCCGTCCGGCCCGGCGTCGTCCAGGAACAGGCCGACCTTCCAGGCCGGGACAGAGGTGCGATCGAGAGGGGTCATCGGGAAACCGACGAAACGGCCCTTGGGCAAGGCGTCGATGTAGCGCCGCGCCGCTTCGGGGAGGTCGGCCGGAAGGTGGTTCATGGCCGCGCCGCGCGCGCCGAGAAATAGGCCCGATCGAGCAGCCGCATCGTGTGGAGATCGCGTTCGGCCGAGAAGGCAGCGTGATCGCCGCTGCGCAGTGCGTGTTCGAAGGCCCGCACCTGGCCCAGGAAGGGCGAGTCGGCCGCGTCCGGCACCGGCCAGGGCTGGGCCACACCGCTTGTCGCCGGGGTGAACTGCACTTCGCCGCCGGGCTCTTGCCCCATCGTGTTCAGCGCCACCAATTGTCCTTCGGTTCCCAGGATCTCGAGCCGGCGCCGGGGCAGCGTTTCGGGGCAGTTGTAGGCGACGTGGAGGCTGGTGAGAATACCGGAGCGGGTAGTTCCGACCAGCATGGCGCCGTCGTCCACGGCATAGTTTTGCACCCGCGTCTGGGTGAGTGCGGCCAGGTGTTCGATGGGCTCGCCGAGCAGGAAGTCGATGAGATCGAGCCCATGCGGCGCGAGGTCGATCAGTGCACCCCCGCCCGCCTTGGCGCGGTCGATCCGCCAATTATCGGTGCTGCCACCCGCCGACCAATCGGACCCGAGCCAGCAGGCATAATGGATGCGCACCGCCGTCACCTGGCCGAGGAGCCCGGCCTGGAGCGCCTTGCGCAGGGCCTTGTGGGCCGGATGGTGCCGCTGATCGAAGGCCGTGCCGTACAGCACTCCGGCGGCCCGGCAAGCCTCTGCCATGGCCAGAGCGTCGGAGAGGGTGGCGGCCATGGGCTTCTCGCACAGCACCGCCTTGCCGGCTGCGGCAAAGATCTCGGTAGCCGGGCGGTGAAGGTGGTTCGGCGTCGCCACATAGACGGCCTCGACCTTCGGATCAGCCGCGAGCGCCTCGAAGCTGTCGTGGGGGGCGGCCCCGAGCGCTTCGGCGGCTTGGCGTGCCCGGGGATCCGGATCGCAGATCGCGGCGAGCCTATGGCCGGCTTGGCGCATCGCGGGAACCATGAAGTCACGCGCCACCCAGCCGAAGCCCGCGATGCCCCAGGCCAGGGGAGTGACCATCACCAGCGCTCCGGCAGAGTCGACGAGGGCGCGGCACCGGATCGCGGCCGCCATGCCGTCGGGGGTGTCGGGGACCGAGAAGTGAAGCGGATAGGTGGCGCGAGCCTCGTATTCGGCCCGATAACGTTCAGAGGGCCAGGCGACCTCCCACGCTTCTTCATCCTGAGTCGGGGCCAAAAAATCCCTCACAGCGCCCCCATCCTGAGCCGGGGCGGAAGCCCCCGAGTCGAAGGATGGAGCACCATGGACCAAATCCCGATAGAGCGGGTTCAGGCGCAAGGGTGCGTCGCGGGGTGGCATGGCGAGCCCTCCCGTGAGCGCGCGCGGGCACCGGACCAGCCCTGGCCCGGCCGCGACCGAGAAGGCCTCGACGTGCCGAAGCGCCTCGGGGTGCTCGGGCCTGGGCGCCCGGCTCTCGATCAGCGCCCGGGTCAGTTCGGCATCGTCGTACACGACCCCATCCGGGAACAGCGCAGCGACATCACTGGCCTCGAGCGCCGCTCCGGCCGAGAGGTTGTCGGCGCCCCGGTTGTGGATATGGCCCACCGCCATCCAGCCGTTTGGCGCGACGAGGCCACGCAACCCGGCAAGAATGGTCGTCTTGGGTTCGAGAAAGTAGAAGGCGTCCTGGCACAGCGCGAGGTCGAAACTTTGGTCCGCCACCGGCCAGGGCTGTGCGGCATCGAAGCAGACTAGCGGCGTGCCGGGGCCGAGCACCCACCAGCGGGCCAGCCACAGCTTGGCAAACACCACGTCGGCGCCCGTGTAAGCGACACCGCGGCTGAGCAGCTCACGCCCGAAATGCCCGATCCCGCAAGCGAGCTCGAACGCCGACGTCGCCGGGCGCCAATGCGCCTCCAGAAGGCCGAGGCCGGCCAGGAAGGTCGGGTCGCTCCAGCGATGGGCGAAATAATCCCCGACCCGGCCGAATGCGAGGAGGGCCATGGCGTCGCGCAAGCTGAGCCGATCCCGGTCGCGCACCAGATGGCGCAGATCGTCTGGCGCCGGCTGCGGACCCGTCCACCAATCGTCCTGGTCGGCCAACAGAAGGACTAGCGCAGCCTCTGCGTCCCCGGCGTCGAGGCACGCCAAGGCATCCCGCGCGAGCGCCTCCCGGCCAACTCGCAGGAAGGCGATGCCGTCGATCACAGGCCAGCGGCGGCCCGAAGCCTCCCGCAAGGAATGGGGTGTGTCCGCCACGAGAAGCTCGCCCGATGTCGGCGAGCGCAGGGCCGGACGGCTCACGGCAGCGCCATCTCGCGCAGAACGCGATCGTGAAACGGCTTGACCGGGCCATCATGCACCAGCCCCATCTCGCCCAGCACCTGGTCCATGGTGAGGCTCGTGGCGCGCAGGTGCTGGCTGATCTCGAGCACCCGGTCGATCACGTCGGCGGCATGAAAGGCCCGGCCCTCCGGGGTTTCGGCGTCCGGCAGGATTGTCCGCGCGGTTTCGACCTCGCGGCGCAAGCGGTCGGGCAGTTGCTGCAGCGCCTCGACCGTGAAATGCGCCATCACCGTGCCGAGATGCTCGCCCAGCAGCATCTCCCCCGTGAAGCCGGAATCGGGCAGGCCGGCATTGTGGAAGTGGTGCGACAGTCCGGCCAGGAACACGGAGGCACTATCCGCGCCGTAGAGCGGCGCGAGCAGCACCCCATAGACCGCGACCAGGAGACAATGTTCGGCGTGGTTTTCGGGCGGCTGGAGCATGATGCGCGGCTTGCCGGGGCAGGTCACACCGGCCCGCGGCTGCTGCTCCAGGGCGGTCACGAAAGGTGGCAGGGCGGCCTCTGATCCCGCAAGATGGCGGCCGGCGGCGGCGAGCACTTCGTCTCGGAGGGGAGCCGAGAGCGCGCCCGCCATTTCCTCGATAGCGCTCTTCAGAATGCGCGTGCTCTCGGTCCTCGATATGCCGGCGGCCTCCAGCACCGCTAGATCGATGTCGCCGAGCCGGGCCGCCGCCAGCGCGGCCGCGGTCACGGTCAACGCAACCTCCCGGGCCGGAGCACCCGCGATCAGGCCTTTCCAGGCGGCCCGGAACAACCGGGTTGCTGTCGTGCCCTCGCGCCCCGCCGAGCGGATGCGCTTCAGATCGCCGAGTTCGCCGAACAGGTCCTTGAAGCCGGCCGAGGCCGGCCCGAGGGCGCCGGCTTGCGCGGGCGGCGCCATGGGTCAGTTCACGCCGAGCCAGTCGAGCAGCATGGTTTCCTGGGCGTGGAAGGCGTGCTCGGGGGCATGGCCATTGGCCACCATCGGGGCCTTGAAATAATGGCTCAGCTGCTCCTGCACGCCACCGTCGCCGCGCTTGCTGGCGAGCCCGATCACGCGCGCGATCTCGATCGCCAGCGGCGCGGCCAGGATCGAGTCCTTGCACAGGAAGTTGATCTTGATCTGCATCTTCTGACCCAGGAACCCGGTGACGTCGATGTTGTCCCAGGCCTCCTTGTCGTCGCCGCGCGGCCGATAATAGCGGATGTCGACCAGATGATCCTCGACCGGATAGCCCAACAGCTCGTCGAGCACGCCGCCCTTGGTGTTGAGCTTGGATTGCAGCGAGTTGGGATCGTTGAGAGCGAGGCCGTCGCGGTTGCCCAAGATGTTGGTCGAGAACCAGCCGTCGACGTGCAGCGCACGGGATTTCAGGGCCGGCGCGATGACGGTCTTCATCATGGTCTGGCCGGTCTTGCCGTCCTTGCCGGCGATCGGCACATTGCGCTCGCGCGCCAGGCTCATGAGGGCCGGGATATCGGCCGCGACGCTCGGGGTGAAATTGGCATAGCCGTAATCGTTGCTGATCGCCGCATAAGCGTAGAGCATCGCCGGACCGATCGCCTCGTCGCTCTCGTCGAGCCCGCGCTCGAAAGCAGCCGTCGACCGCAACGCCGGATTGGCGAGATCGGGCCAGCTTTCGGTCGAAGCCAGGTTGAGAACGATCACGCGGTCGACGCCGCTCTCCTGCTTGAACCGCCGCAGATCGTCGGCGATAAGCTCGACGGCATCGCGATGGGTTTTCGCGGCTACCATGTTGCGACCGCTGATGTTCTTGCAGAATTTCTCGCTGCCGACGGCCCGCCAGGGCGTCATGGTCTTGAGGTTTTCGACCGCGCCCAACTGGTTGCGGCCGAGCACGCCGTGCTCCTCGGCGGCAGCCGCGAGATTGTTGCCGTTGACGTCCCATCCACCGAAGACCAGATCCCGGTAGGCCGCCATGCCAGGAACCGCCAAATGCGCCAGGGGCAAGCCGTCAAGCTTGTTCGATCCCGCCTTCAGCATCTCGATTCCGGCCACTGCCGTTGTTGCTACCGCTCCCCCCAACCCGACGATCGCCACCCCAAGACGCTCGGTCTGTGCTAGACCCATGACATACAGCTCCGCTCCATCTTCGCGAATCCACCCAGCACGACGTTCAGGGTTGCGCGGTCGGTGGTGGGCAACGCTCGCGCTCAATCATGGTTCCGCTGACGCCTTCCACCCTGGGACCGATTCGGCCGTCGTATTCCGGGCAAAAGACTGCGGCATCTTCGTGCAACCCTGCAATGCCTGTTTTCGCCGTTTGGCCTCCGTCCGGGCCGCGAGGCAGACCTTCGGCTTCGCTGAACGATGATGCACCATGGGGGCGCGATGCAGATCTCAGGCGAGGAACAGGACGCCGCCCCTGCGTTGCTCATCGTCAATGAGCAGAGCCGGAAAGGCCGGGAACTTGCCGCGCGAGCCCGGCAGGCGCTCGATCGTGCAGGCATTCGCTGCGAGCAGGGGGTTGCGAACGGCCGCGGCGATATTTCGCGGTTGATCCGCGCCGGCAAAGGGCGGGTTGGCTGTGTTCTGGTCGGAGGTGGCGACGGCACATTGAACGCGGCGGCTCCCGGCCTTCTCGACACCGGCTTGCCGCTGGGAATCCTGCCGCTCGGAACGGCAAACGATCTCGCCCGGACCTTGGGAATTCCGTTCGGAGTGGAAGGTGCGGTCGCGGTCATAGCGGCGGGACGCACGCGGACCATCGATCTCGGTGAGGTTAATGGCCACCCCTATTTCAACGTGGCCAGCTTGGGGCTCGGGGTCGACCTCACCCGTGCGCTGACGCGCGACGCCAAGCGCCGCTGGGGCCCGCTCGGCTACGCCATCGCTGGCGTGCGAGTGCTCAACCGGTTGCGCGCGTTCCGGGTCGAGATCGAGAGCGATGGGGCGGTCCAGCGCTCCCGCACGGTTCATCTGGCCGTGGGCAACGGACGCCACTATGGGGGCGGCATGACGGTGAGCGAGGACGCCAGCCTCGATGATGGCCGGCTCGACATCTACAGCCTCGAAGTGGAGCACGCTTGGCAGGTCTTGCGCCTGCTGCCGGCGCTGCGCTCCGGGCACACCAAGCCCTGGACCGAGATCCGTACCTTGGCGGCGCAGCACATCGTGGTTCGCACGCGCCGGCCGCGCTCGGTCAATGCCGATGGCGAGATCGTGACCCGGACGCCGGCCTCCTTCAGGGTGCTGCCCGGCGCCATCCGGGTTTTCGCGCCCTAACCGGGCTTGCGGGCTGCCTCAAGAAAACCGGAAGCCCCGCCGGGCCTGCGCCAGGGCGCGCGCGAGATCTTCCGCAAAGGCCGCCTTCTGGTCCGGGCCGAGAAAGCCCGCCACCTCGATCCGGTCGCCCCGCGACACAAGATCGAGGCGTTGCACGCCGAATTCCTCATGGGTCTTGCGCTCGAGCCTGACCCAGGACGGGTTGAACCGCCATTCGGCGCGGCGGCCGCGCGGATTGACCTTTGCGAGCAGCAATTCGAGGACAGTGACCCGAACGTCCTCGTAGCCGCGTGCGGCGCGGAAACTCGCCTTGAATGCCAGGTAGACCGCCAGAACATCGAGACCCATGAAGCCCGCGACCGGCCATGCGCCCATGATGACGAAGGGCAGCGTGGCCACGAAGCTCAGGCCCCCGACCATTGAGATCACCACCCGAACCTGCGCCGGGGTCAGCGACCGATGCGGGTGGATCCGGGCCGTGAACAGGACGGGGTCGGCCGCATCGGCCTGTGTCGCGTCGGTTTCGGACATGGGCCGGCTCACGTCTTGCGATGGCGCTGGTGCGGATTATAAGGCGAACATGACAGCAAGGAAGAGGGGCCCGGTCCCCGTCGCGGTTGCGTCCGGCAGGCACGCCGTCGCCGTTGCGGCCCCGGAAAGCCTGGACGCGGACCAGGATGCCGGCCGCATTCACGCGATCTTCGAACGATTACGGGCCACCAACCCCGATCCGCGGACCGAACTCGCCTACAAGAATCCGTTCACGTTGCTGGTCGCGGTCGTGCTGTCCGCGCAGGCCACGGACGCGAGCGTCAACAAGGCGACGGCGCCGCTTTTTGCCCTCGCCGACACTCCGGCCGCGATCCTAGAGATCGGGGAAGACCGTCTGCGCGGCTTCATAAAGACGATCGGCCTGTACAATACCAAGGCCAGGAACGTGATGGCGTTGTGCGAAATGCTGGTCGCGCAGCACGGCGGCATCGTGCCGCGGGATCGCGAACTGCTCGAAGCCCTGCCGGGGGTCGGGCGAAAGACCGCCAATGTGGTGCTCAACACGCTCCATGGCGAACCCGTGATCGCGGTCGATACTCACGTGTTCCGCGTCGCCAATCGCCTGCCTGTCGCCCAAGGTGCGACGCCACTGGCGGTGGAAGAGGGCCTCGAGAAAGCCGTCCCGGCCGAATTCAAGCGCAACGCGCACCACTGGCTCATTCTGCACGGCCGCTACACCTGCACGGCCCGCAAGCCGAACTGTCCCGTCTGCGTAGTGCAGGATCTTTGCCGCTGGCCGGAGAAAACCGCCTAGCGGCTGCCGACCATCCCCGATTTCCCTATCCTGAGCCGGCCGCGAAGCGGCCGAGTCGAAGAGCCCGCCCTGAGCTTGCCGAAGGGACTGCAGGCGTTTGCCGTGCTTCGAGACGGTCCTGACGGACCTCCTCAGCATGAGGAGCGGGGGGCCGGTCAGGCTAAGGCGCATGATGTCGTCCAACGCCGGTACGGGTCTTCGGACACAGCGCGGCTCGTGACTTCCAAAGCCAAAGCACGCCTTGCTATCTCGACCGGCCCGACATATTTCTGTGATGTCGCTTCGGCGACTATGGCGATAAATGGCATTCGGAATAAACCATACGGACCCCGGGGCAGTGCCGGGCGGGTCCACCTGAGCGCTCAAGGCGAGCGTTTTGGTGGGCCCGAAACAGGATCGACGTGGGTGTAAAGGGATCGCTTTTGCTCGGCATTGTACCACCGTTATCGGGCTAATCTTATAGTTGCCAATGACAACTATGCTCCGGTGGCCCTCGCTGCGTAATGCGGTGATGGTACTGGGATTCAAGCCCTAGGGGGTTGCACTTCTAGGCGGGGTTCGGAGGCACCTGGCAACAGAAGCCTCCACTTTCTCAAGTTCTGGCTCTTAACGCTGCGTCCCGCCTGGAGACGTGGAGAGTCCTGCGCATCATCGAGTTGACGTGCGCGGCTGATCTTTGTTGATTGCGGCGGCACGGCCCTCCCTGGATCGTGCAGCCCGGCGCGAAGCCAGGGCCGGAGATCCCATGCGCCATCCCGAGCACCAATATCTCGACCTTCTGTCGCGTATTCTGGCGCAGGGCGACAAAAGGGTGGATCGCACCGGTGTCGGAACCCTGTCGCTGTTCGGCGAACTGGCGCGATTCGATCTTTCGGGCGGCACCGTGCCGATCCTCACCACCAAGCGCGTATTCTGGAAGACCGCCGTCAAGGAGATGCTCTGGTTCCTGCGCGGTGAAACCAGTATTCGCTCGTTGCTGGCCGACAACGTGCGCATCTGGACCGACTGGCCGCTCGACAGGTATCGCCGGGCCACCGGCGAGGTGATCGGCCAGGAAGAGTTTGAAAGCCGGATCCTGGAGGACGAGGCCTTCGCGCGCCAATGGGGGGAACTCGGCCCGGTCTACGGCAAGCAGTGGCGGCGCTGGAAGGGGCCGGACGGGCGCGAGCACGACCAGATCGCCGCGTTGATCGAGACGCTGCGCACCAACCCCACGAGCCGGCGCATGCTGTTCCATGGCTGGAACGTCGCCGAGATCGGCGCGATGGCGCTCCCTCCCTGTCATCTGCTCTACCAGTATCATGTGACCAGCGGCGGTCGGCTGAACGGGCTCCTCTTTCAGCGGAGCGGGGATGCGCTGCTCGGCGCGCCCTTCAACTGGGTCGGAGCCTCGGCGCTGCAATTGATGCTGGCCCAGCAGAGTGGGCTCGAGCCCGGCGAATTCATTTGGGTGGCGGGCGATGTGCATCTGTACCTCAACCATCTGGACCAGGCCCGCGAGCAGGTCGCGCGCGCGCCGCGGCCTTTTCCGCGCATGCGACTGCTGCGCCACCCGGCCAGCATCGACGAGTATCGGATCGAGGATTTCGCGGTCGAGGGCTACGACCCGCACCCGCCCATCAGGGCCGACGTAGCGGTCTAGCTCGAGCTATCGGCGGGCCGAAAACCCGGCAGAACCGCTGCGGTCCGGAAAGGTCCTGTTAGAGACCGTGGCTTAGTATGGCGCGTTCAGGCGCCTGGGCAATGCGCGCGAGGGCCGGACCACAGGATGCAGGCTGTGCTGGAAAGCCATCGAACCCTGCGTGTTGGACGGCCCGTCAAGGTGGCGGCGGGCGCGACCGTGCTCGCAGCCCTGCTGATCGATCCCTTTTATGTAACGGGCGTGCTCGAAAGCCGGCCCGATCACCCCGACCTCGCAGACTTCAACGTGTTCTATCTGGCCGGCAGATTGATCCTGTCCGGCCATTTCCTCGACGCCTATCGGCCCGCCGTCATGGCGTCGCTCGAACGGGCACTCGCCCACGGCCATGATTTTTTCATGCCGTGGTCCTACCCGCCGCTTTTCGGCTTCGTGGTCGCGCCTTTGGCCCTGCTGCCGTTCTGGCTCGCCTATCTGGTGTTCACGCTACTGACCTTGGCGCTGTTCGGCACAACCCTGAAGCGGCTTGGCGCCGACGCGTTCTGGCCGGTGTTCCTCGCCACGATCCCGGCCGTGCTCATCAATGTTCGGGCGGGCCAGAACGGCCTCCTCACCGGCGGTCTTTACGGCCTCGCGGCCCTCTGGCTTTTGCGCCGGCGACCCGTTGCGGCAGGATCGGCAATGGGCTGCCTGGCGTTCAAGCCGCATCTCGCCCTCATGCTGCCGATTATGCTGCTGATGCAGAAACGATGGTTGACCCTGGTGGCCGCGGGGCTGACTGCCCTCGGGCTTACGGGTCTCGCGGTCGCGGTGTTCGGGCCCGAGACCTTGTCCGCCTTCCTGGCCTCGACCCGCGAAGCCGGGGCCTATATGGCCGCCGGCGCCTATCCGCTGCATCGGATGATGTCGATCTATGCCTTCGCGCTCAGCCTTGGCGCTTCGACCAAAGCCGCGGCGGTGCTGCACGGGGCTGTGGCGATTCCGCTTTTGGGCTGGACCGCGTGGATGATCCACCAAAGCCGCGACCTGCGGGTCCAGATCGGCGTGGCCGCGACGGCTTCGCCGTTCCTCAGCCCCTATGTGATGGACTACGACCAGACCATCTTCGCGGTCGGCCTGGTCTGCCTGTCCCCGGCGCTGAACCGTGCGCTGGGGCCGACGCGATACGGGCTCGTGTTGCTGTGCGTCGCGTTGGCGCAGATCATGGGCATCGCGATGGAGACACTTGGGGGCACGCTTTCCCTGGGAGGCCCAATCCTTCTTGCGGCCTTTCTCGTCATGCTGCGCACAATCCGCGCCGAGGGCATGGGGTTGCGCTCGGCGGCCCCGGCCGCCCTTTCGGCATCGGCATTCTCAGGATCGGCCCCATGAAGCCCACCCGCATCCGCCCGGCCGCGCCGGCCGACATCGTGCTCATCTTCGATCTCGTGGTCGAACTCGCGGCCTACGAGAAGCTGTCCCAGGCGGTCGATTCCACGCCCGAACTGATCGCTGCGGCCCTGTTCGGGCCGAACCCCAAACTGTTCTGCGAAATCGTGGAATGGTATTCGGAGCCGGCCGGCTTTGCCCTCTGGTTCTACAATTTCTCGACGTTCCGGGGGCGGCACGGAATCTATCTGGAAGATCTGTTCGTGCGTCAGGCGTTTCGCGGCAAGGGCCTGGGCAAGGCCTTGCTCCAGAACCTCGCACGGCGCTGCTACGACGAAGACTTGGCGCGTCTCGAATGGTCGGTGCTCGACTGGAACACGCCTTCCATCGAATTCTATCAGGCGAACGGAGCCGAACTGCTGGTCGACTGGACCGTCTGTCGCGTCACGGGCGACGCCCTGGTCCGACTGGCCGGCCACGAACCTGGTCAGGTGCGCGCGTTCACGCCCGCAACCCCGGGCCGGGAATGACCCGACCCTTGATCATGGTCGTGGCCAAGGGTCGCAACAATGCGATCGGCTCCCGCAATCACCTGCCGTGGCGATTGCCGAGCGACCTCAGGCATTTCCGGGCCCTGACCATGGGCAAGCCGGTCATCATGGGCCGCAAGACCTACGAGTCGATTGGCCGGCCGTTGCCGGGGCGCCATCTGGTCGTCCTGTCCGGCAATCCCGAATATGTGGCACCGGCCGGCGTGGAGATCGCCCGCACGCCGGACGAAGCCGTCGCCCGCGCCGAGGCTCTGGCGGAAGAACACGAAGCCGGAGAAGTTGTCGTCGCGGGCGGAGCCACGCTTTACGAGGCTCTGCTCGACGAGGCGCGCCGGCTGCACGTGACCGAGGTCGACCTCGCGCCCGAGGCGGACGCGTTCTTTCCTCCGATCGATCTCGCCGTGTGGCGGCAAGCATCGCGGCTGCCGCAGACGCAGGCTGCCAACGACGAAGCCGCGTTCGCCTTCGTGACCTATGAGCGCCTGTGAAGCGGCGCAGCGCAGCCCACAGGGCAATGCGGCGTGAAGCTCTCGAGACTCCTCATTCAGAGCCCGTTGCGCGGCAACGGTGTGGAAGAGCCTGCCCTGAGCTTGCCAATGGGACGGGGAGTCGCGCTCGTGCTTCGACACACGGACGCTGTCGCATTCGGCTCAGCATGAGGGCGGAACAGGCCTTCGCCTGATTGCCCTGCCCAGTCAGAGTCCCTCGATTGCGACGTTGCACGCACTCGCCTATATGACGCTTCGGCTCTTGAGCATGATGCCGAAACGTCGGCACGGGTTTTCGGACCACATCATGTGATCCCCACGGCCGATCACGAGGACTTTGATGCCCTGGACCAATCAAGGCGGCGGCGGGAACGGTGGTGGACCGTGGAAACCCACCAATCCGGGCCCGTGGGGGCAGGGGCCGCAGGGTCCGACCCCTCCCGACCTCGAAGATCTGCTGCGCCGTGGCCAGGATCGCCTGCGCGGCCTGATGCCGTCCGGCGGTCTCGGCAGCCTCGGCGTCCTGGCCGTGGCCCTGGTGGTGGTTCTTCTCTGGTTGTTGAGCGGCTTTTACACCGTCAGCCCCAATGAAGTCGGCATCAACATGATTTTCGGGCGCTACACGGGCAAGACCACGTCCGGCCTGAACTACAATCTTCCCTATCCGATCGGCGAGGTCGACAAGCTCGCCGTCACCGACCGCAACGCCATCGACATCGGCTCGGTCTCCCGCGAGGACCTCCGCCGCCCGGGCATGCAGGTCGGCACCGACGTGCCCGAAGAAAGCCTGATGCTGACCGGCGACGAGAATATCGCGGACGTGAAGTTCCGCGTCATCTGGCAGATCGATCCCGAACATCCCGAATATTACGCCTTCAACCTTCGCAATCCGAACGAGACCGTGAAGGCGGTGTCGGAAAGCTCCATGCGCGAGGTGATCGGGCGCTCGCAGATCCAGAAGATCCTGACCTCCGAGCGCAAGGTGATCGAGCCGGCCGTGCAGGATCTCATCCAGAAGGTGCTCAACGATTATCATGCGGGCGTGCTGATCCTGCAGGTGCAATTGCTGTCGGTCGATCCGCCCGCCCAGGTGATCGCGGCGTTTCGTGACGTGACGGCGGCCCAGCAGGACCTGCAGCGCCAGCGCAACGAGGCGGACGCCTATGCCAACCGGGTCGTGCCCGAGGCGCGAGGCG
Organism: uncultured Alphaproteobacteria bacterium; assembly: GCA_963851175.1. Taxonomy (GTDB): domain Bacteria; phylum Pseudomonadota; class Alphaproteobacteria; order Rhizobiales; family Beijerinckiaceae; genus Lichenihabitans. Next base: position 51,233 of record CAWKNU010000003.1, read on the forward strand.
GCGCCGCCCGCATCGTCCAGGAGGCGCAGGGCTACAAGGAGCAGACCGTCCAGGAAGCCCAGGGGCAGGCGTCCCGCTTCAACCAGATCTACGCGCAATACAAGAACGCGCCCGACATCACCCGGCAGCGGATCTATATCGAGACCATGGAAGCGGTGCTGGCCGGAGCCGACAAGACGATTCTGGACGATCGCGGACAGGGCGTGGTGCCGATCCTTCCTCTGGGATCGGTGCCGGCGCTCAACGTTGCGCCGGGAGCCAAGCCATGAGGCCCGGCCTTTATGTGGCGGCGGCGGCCGTGGTCGTGGTGCTCTTCGTGGCCAGCGGAGCCATCTATACGGTCAACCAGATCGAACAGGCGCTCGTGCTCTACTTCGGGGAGCCGGTCGGCGTCGTGACCAAGCCGGGGCTGCACACCAAGATCCCGTTCTTCGAGAGCGTCGTCTATATCGACAACCGCATCCTCGATCTCGAAACCCCGCAGCAGGAAGTGCTGGCCTCCGACAACCAGCGCGTTCTGGTGGATGCCTTCGTGCGCTACCACATCGTCGATCCGCTGAAGTTCTACCAGTCGGTCGGCACGGTGCAGCGCGCCAACAACCAATTGGCCTCGGTGCTGAATTCGGCGCTCCGCCGGGTGCTCGGCGAGGCCACGCTGCCACAGATCGTGCGCGAGCAGCGGGCCGCCTTGACGATCAAGATCCGCGATCTCGTCAACGGCGAGGCTGCCCGGCTCGGCGTCGCGGTGAACGACGTGCGGATCCGGCGCGTCGACCTGCCGCGGGAAATCTCGGAAAAGGTGTTCAGCCGGATGCAGACCGAGCGGGCCCGCGAGGCTGCCGAATATCGCGCGCAGGGTTCGGAACAGGCCCAGACCGTGACCGCCAATGCCGATCGTCAGGTCGTGGTGTTGCGGGCTGAAGCGCAACGCGAGGCCGATACCTTGCGTGGCGCCGGCGATGCGGAGCGTAACCGCATCTTTGCGGAAGCCTATGGCAAGGACCCCGACTTCTTCGCGTTCTACCGGACCATGCAGGCCTATGTGTCGAGCCTGAGGCCCGACCACACGCGGCTGGTGCTGTCTCCCACCTCGAGCTTCTTCCGGTTCTTCAACGGCCCTGCCGGGGCGCCTGCAGCCGCGGCGCCGGCCGCCGGGGCGCCGGCCGCCACGACGGGAACTGCGGTTCCGGCGGCTGCACCTCCGGCAACCCCCGCGGCCCCCTGAGGGCCGGAGCGCCGTCCCGGCCCTGGGCGCCGGCAGCCTTAGAGGTTCTCGCCGGGGTCCGCCTGCGGGTCTGCCCGCCAGGCCCTGAGCGGCAGCGGCCGGGCGCTCGATCGCATACCCCAGGCGTCGCATAGCCGATGCAGGCCTTCGCGCAGCCGCTCGAGCGCCAGGGCTTCGGCCGTGCGGGCATGCCCGGTGTCGCCCACCAGGGCCCGCAGGGAGGCGACCGGTCGCGCCTCGATCACCACAGCCGTGACATAGGGCAGGAGCCGGGCCCCGATCGCCGCAGCGGCGGCACGATAGCTGTCGCGATGGCGCAGCGCGGCTTCGGTCGGCGTGAGCCCGGCGCCGCTGCCGCCATCGACCACCGGGCGCGAAACGTCGAGCGCCGAAAGGCCGTCCTGAACGCCGAGCCGCCAGTGCGTCCGCAGGCGGTCGCCGGCATGCCAGAGCATTTCATTCGTGGTCACGTCGGCACGGTCGAGCAGGTTGCGCGTGTGCAGCAGGTCGAACGGTTCGGCGATGCGGCGGATGCCCTGGCCGTCCACGGTCGCGGCGCCGCTCTGCCGCGCGTGGCGCAGCCGCTCAATGGTCGCATCCTCGTGTCCGGGCCTGACCTTGTCGCGCTTGGCGGCCGCGCCGGCGAGCGACACGGGGGAGGGCTTGCGTTTGCGCATGTTCAGCTCCGTTCGGGCTCGAAGCCCCATCGCCGCAGCGCGGCGCGCGCTTCGGCCAGGGTCGTCACGACCGCGAGCGGCACCTTGCGCCGCACGCATCCTTCGGCGAAGGCGAGGGTGTCGCGGCGGGGTCGATCCGGGCGCGCTTCGATCCGCAACACCGCAGTCTGGCGACACGGCAACAGCAGCACGAGAGTTGCGGAAACATCCGCATCGGGCGCGGCTGGTGCAACCAGGCCCTCGATGCCCTGAGCCCGCAGGGCCAGGGCGGCCGGCATCCGTTCGGCCAGCCAGGCCAGGATGTCGCGCTCGATGCGTCGCACATCCGGGGGCCGCGGCGCATCGAGGCCGAACGGCCGGCGCCGGCATCGCAGCACGACGGGCGGGCCGCTTGGCAACGGACCGGCCCGCATCATCGCGATCCCTCACGAGCGAGCCGCGCATGGTGGGCGCAGTAGGACTTCCGGGCCAGACGCGGCGCGGCGCAGAACGCGAAGGCTTCGGTGTCGAGGTCGCCGAGCGGCCATCGGCAGTCGGCCGAGTCCAAGTCCAGCAAGCGTCGTGTCGCCACGGGGAGATGGGCCAACGAAGGCGTGACGGGGCGATCCCCGGCGCGGGCCAGAGCGGACATGGGCAACTCCAGGTGAGAAGGAGCGGGGCTCGGCGCCCCAGGCTCGATCCAGCAACTGTGCCCAATTTGGGCTGCTATGTCAAGCAAATTGTGCCCATAATGGGCGCTGACGCACCGAGCGTCCTGCGCCATACTGCTCGCATGGCCAATAATCTGCGCGTGCTGCGCGACGGTCGCGGCTGGTCGCAGGACCAGGCCGCCACTGCGCTAGGGACCACCCGGAACCAATATGCCAAGCTGGAAGGCGGCAGCCGCCGCCTTTCGGACAAGTGGATCAAGCGGGCGGCCGATGCGTTCGGCCTCGACCCCGGCAGCATCGTCACCGACCTGCAAAGCAGCGTGCCGGTGGCGGGCTATGTCGGGGCGGGCTCCGAAACTCATTTCTATTCGGAAAGCCAGGGGCCGCTCGACGAGGCACCGGCGCCTGAGGGCGTGACGGCCAAAACCGTGGCCGTGGAGGTGCGGGGCGAAAGCCTCGGGCCGATCTTCAGCGGATGGCTGGTCTATTTCGATGACCGGCGCGAGCCGGTGACCGACGACCTCATCGGCCGCCTTTGCGTCGTGGGGCTCGCGGACGACCGCATCCTGGTCAAGAAGCTGCTGCCCGGCCGGGGCGGCAACAGCTTCGCGCTGCACGGGCAGTTTGGCGAACCCATCCTCGATGCCGAGGTGCTATGGGCGGCGCCGGTCAAGGCCATGATGCCGCGGTGAGCGGGCCGATCAGCGTTACGCCTTCAGCAGCCACTCGTGGGCGGGGTCGTTGTGGAAGCGCCAGATGCGCTTCGGGCCGGCCATGACGTTGAGATAGTAAAGCGTGTAGCCATGCGCGGCCCCGACCGGATGGTAGCCGCGCGGCACCAGCACCACGTCGCGGTCGGCAAAGCTCAGCGTTTCGTCCAGCGAGCGGTCGTCGGTGTAGACGCGCTGCATGCCAAACCCCTGCTTCGGGTCGAGGCGATGGTAATAGGTTTCCTCAAGCAGGGTCTCTTGCGGAAACGCATCGCGGTCGTGCTTGTGGGGCGGGTAGCTCGACCAATTGCCGGCTGGCGTGATCACTTCGACCACCAGCAGGCTTTCGGCCCGGTCGTCGTTGTCGGCCAGGATGTTGCGCACGTGCCGGGTGTTCGAGCCCTTGCCGCGGGTTTCCTGCTTGATGTCCGACGGCGCGATCAGCCGGACCGGCAAGGCGCCGGTGCCGGGCGCCGCGCAGACCGCGATCTCGCAAGGGCCTTCGGCCGCGATGCGCCACTGCGAATGGGCCGGCACATAGACCGACCAGGGCAGGCCCTCGAACACCGAGGATCGCTCTCCGAGGATTCCGAAATCCTCCTCGCCGGCCCGGATGCGAGCGCGTCCCGAAACGATGACGAGGCACATCTCACGGTCCTCGGTCTGCCGCTCCAGCGTCGTGCCTGCGCGGGAGGTCGAAGAGTTCGAAGCCCACATAGGTCCAGCCGGCGCTTTGGGGGGTCACCGACAGGACGCGCCCCTCCGGGTCGGGGTGCTGCGGGCGGACGAGAAGAGGAGAATGGGTCATCAACGTCCTCGTTTGCGTGTTACACGGCCACTCGCCCCTCATGCTGAGCTTGTCGAAGCATGGGGTAGGCCGAAGCTGAAGATCCTCGTGCTTCGACAGGCTCAGCATGAGGATCTTCTTCCCTGCCGTGCCGTGCCGAGCTCAGCTTCAGCGCAGCCCCGCCTCAGCAAGGTAGCGCTTCAGATTGGCCACGCCCAGCTTGGCGTAGCGGAGCGGATTGGCCTTTTCCGGGTCCTGTTCGGCCTCGATCACCACCCAGCCCGAATAGCCGGGCAGGGCCCGGAACACGGCCGGATAATCTACCATGCCGTCGCCCGGCACCGTGTAGACGCCGAGTTCCTGTCCCTTGCCGAGGATGGAATCGAGAAAGCTCCAATCTTCGCGCCGCGCCTGCTCCATCACGGCGGCGCGGACGTCCTTGACGTGCACGTGCCCGATCCGGTCGCGATAGCGTTTGGCGAGTTCCGCTGGGTCCGATCCGCCCCAGGTTGCGTGGCCCGTGTCGAGCAGCAGCATGGCGGGCGGGCGCGTATGGGCCATGAACGCGTGGATGTCGGCCTCGGTCTCGACGATGGTGCCCATGTGGTGGTGATAGCAGAGCCGGAAGCCTTCGGCGGCCAGCAGTTCGGCGAGTTCGGTGATCTTGGCCCCGTAGCCGGCCCAATCCTCCTCGCGCAATCTCGGTCGCCGCGAGAGCGGCAGGTCGCGGCGGCCATGGATGGCGTTCGAGGTTTCGGCCACGATGAACACGTCGGTCCCCATGGCTTTCAGCAGGTCGCGGTGCGGCTTGGCGAGGTCGAATTCTTCCCGGGCCGAGCGGTTGAGCAGTTCGATCGAGTGCCAGCCGCCGATACAGGCGAGACCATAGGGTGCAAGCGCGGCCTTGAGGGCGCCGGCCTCGCGCGGAAACTTGTTGCCGAGTTCCATGCCCTCCATGCCGGCCTCGCGGGCTTCGGCCAGGCAGGTTTCGAGCGGGGTCGTGCCGCCGATCTCCTGCATGTCGTCATTGGACCAGCCGATGGGATTGGCCCCGATGCGAATAGGCATGTTCGTCCTCGATCATTTCTCAGGTTCGATTACAGCGATCCGGGGTCAACCTGGCACGCGCTGGCGCTGGCGTGCCGTCTCGTAGTTCTCCCGCGCCTTCTCGACACTGGGCCTGACCGAAACTTCCGGCACCGCCACGTCCCACCAGGCGCCGCCCGCGTCGGTGCTCGGCATGGGGTCGGTGTCGACGACGATCACCTGCGTGGTCTTGCGGGCGCGAGCCTCATCGAGCGCATGTTCGAGATCGGCGATGCCGGCCGCCTTGCGGGCCTCCGCCCCGAGACTGCGCGCATGGGCCACGAAATCGATCGCCGGCATCGCGACCTGGCGGGCGTCGACAAGAAGATTGTTGAACGGCGCCCCGCCGGTGGCCTGCTGCAGGCGGTTGATGCAGCCGAAGCCGCGGTTGTCGAGAAGCACCAGGGTCAGCTTGTGGCCGAGCATGATCGACGTCGCGAGCTCGGAATTCATCATCAGGTAGGACCCGTCGCCGACCATCACGAAGACCTCGCGGTCCGGGTGGGCCATCTTGACCCCGAGCGCGCCGGCAATCTCGTAGCCCATGGTCGAATAGCCGTATTCGGCATGGTAGCCGAGCGGCTGGTGGGTATTCCAGAGCTTGTGCAATTCGCCCGGCAGGCCACCGGCGGCGCAGACCACGATGTCGGAGGGACGTGTGCGGCGCTGCACGGCGCCGATCACCTGGGCATCGGACGGCCGTTCGGCATTGGTCGGATCGGTATAGGTCGCAGCCGTCTTGATCCATTCCGCCTTGCGGGTTGCGCCGCAGTTGCTCCAGGCTTCCGGGGCGCGCCAGTCGCCCAAGGCTCCGTCCAGGGCATCGAGGCCCGACTGCAGCATCCGCCACGAGCGGACGGGCCAGGCGCTTGGCCGCATCGAAGGGTTGCACGTTGAGGCCGATGATGGCTCGCGCGGTGCCGAACAAAGCCGCCGAACCGGTGGTGAAATCGGCCAGTCGCGTGCCGACCGCGAGCACCACGTCAGCCTCGGCCGCCATCGCATTGGCGGCCCCGGTGCCGGTAACCCCCAGCGCTCCCAGGGAGCGCGCATGATCGTGCGGCAGCGCGGATTTGCCGGCCTGGGTTTCGGTGACCGGGATACCATGCCGCTCGGCGAAGGCTGCGAGCCGCCCCTCGGCTTCCGCATAAAGGACCCCGCCACCTGCTACGATCAGTGGCTTCCTGGCGCCGCGCAGCAGGCGGGCGGCCTCGGCGAGTTCCGTCGCATCCGGGGCGGGGCGGCGGAACCGGCGCAGCCGCTCGGCGAAGAAGTTTTCGGGGTAGTCGTAGGCTTCGGCCTGCACGTCCTGGCAGAACGCGAGTGTCACGGGACCGCACTCGGCTGGGTCGGTCAGCACCGCAAGCGCGCGCTCTAGCGCCGGCATGATCTGCTCGGGCCGGGTAATCCGGTCGAAATAGCGCGACACGGGGCGAAAGCAGTCGTTCGCCGAAACGGTGCCGTCGCCCCAATCCTCCACCTGCTGGAGCACCGGATCGGGCCTGCGGTTGGCGAAGACATCGCCCGGGATCAGCAGCACCGGCAGGCGGTTGACGTGCGCGACCGCGGCCGCTGTTACCATGTTGGTGGCGCCTGGCCCGACCGAACTGGTGCAGGCCATCATGCGGCGGCGGCGCGAGGCCTTCGCATAGGCGACCGCGCTATGGGCCATGGCCTGTTCGTTGTGGGCCCGAAAGGTCGGCAAGCTGTCCTGCGCGGCATGCAGCGCCTCGCCGAGGCCGGCGACGTTGCCGTGGCCGAAGATGGCCCAGATCCCGGCGAAGAGCGGCACGCGCACACCGTCCTGTTCGGTCATCTGGCGGCCGAGATAGCGCACCATGGCCTGCGCGGCTGTCAGTCGGATCGTGCTCATGCTGTTCCTCCCGGGCGCACGCGCCTGGTTCGCTTGGTCTTGATCTATCGCAAGCTGGTCCAGGCTTGCACCAGCCGGCCGAAGCGCTCCGCCATCTGGCCGGTCACCTGCCGGTCGTCGATGGTGCCCCCCAGCCAAGCCCGAGCGGGCTCGCCGAAGATCGTCCGCCCCACCGCGAAGCCCCGGACGAGATCGCAGGCCGCCGCGGTGCGGAACCCTTCGAACAGCACGTCCGCCGGAGCGTCGAGCCCGAGCAGCATGATGCCACGACACAGTGGATCGTGCTTGCGGATGGTGTAGCTGATCGCCTCCCAGGCCCGCTCGCCGGGCTGGCTTTCGAGCTTCCACCAATCAGGCCGGACGCCGATCCCGTAGAGGCGTTCGATGACCCGCGCCACCGTGTCCTGGCCCAGCGGCCCATGCTTGCCGGCGATGATCTCGACCAGCAATTCGCGCCCGAGCCCGCGTGCCGCATCGTGCAGGCGCAGCAATTGGCGCTCCTGGGCATCGCGCAATTCGAGCGCGTCGTCCGGATGCATGAAGCACAGGCATTTGATGGTCTGGCTCACCGGCCATTCGATCAGCTTGGCGGCCAGCGACCCGCCGCCTTCGAACTCGAGCGGTCGCGAGCCGGGCTGTTCCACCGGACGTCCGATCCAGAACGGCAGTTCGGAGGCGCGAAACAGCGCCTCGCGCCCGTATGTGCCGTCGATCAGCATGCCGAAGCCGGGGCGCCCGTCAGCCACCCGGGCCGCGGCCTCGACGGCCAGCAGCTTGAGGTCTGCGATCTTCTCCCGCGGTGCTCCGGCCTCGTCGGCCATCGTCTCCAGTTGCGCCCGGTGGTCGATCGCAAAGGCCATGATAGTCGGAGGATGGACATGGGCCGGGGTCAACGCGTCGCGGGTCGTGGCCCAGTGCAGGTCCGTGAGCACCGCATCATGCCGCAGCGCCCGCGTGGTAGCGCCATGGTGGAGAAAGTGCTGCAACTCCGTCCAGGTCGGATATTCGGCAGAGCAGAGCAGGCGCGACACCGCGAAGGCCCCGCAGGCATTGGCATAGGCGCAGCAGGTTTCGACCGGCTCGCCGCGCAGATAGCCGCGCAAAAAGCCCGACATGAAGGCGTCGCCGGCGCCAAGCACGTTATAGACCTCGACCGGGAAGCCGGGACCCTTGATGCCATCCTCGATGCGGTCGGGGATCTCGCCGTCGAATACCACGCAACCCATCGGGCCGCGCTTGCACACGATCAGCGCGGAACTGAGCGTCCGGATCGCCCGGATTGCGACGAGCGGGTCCTCGCTGCCGCCCGCTATCATCAGTTCCTCTTCGGTGCCGACGATGACGTCGCAATCGGGAAGGATCGGGGCCAGATGGGCGCTGACCGCGCCCGAGGCGATGAACCGCTCCTCGCCGGCGCCATGGCCCGCGAGGCCCCACAGGTTCGGCCGGTAGTCGACATCGAAGACGATCTTGCGGCCGTGCGTCTTGGCGTAGCGCATAGCGAGCCGCTGGGCGGCGGCGCTGCCCTCCTTGGCGAAATGCGTGCCGGTGACCACGATCGCACCGGCCGAGGCGATGTAATCCTCGTCGATGTCGGTCTCGTCGAGCGCGCTGTCGGCGCAATTGTCGCGATAGAAAATCAGCGGAAAGCTCTTGGAATTGCGGATGCCGAGCAGCACCAGCGAGGTCAGGCGGTCGGGGTCCGTGTGGACACCCGCGACATCGACGCCTTCACGGGCCAGCTGTTCGCGGATGTAGCGGCCCATATGCTCGTCGCCGACCCGCGTGATCAGCCCGCTCTTGAGGCCAAGCCGCGCGCTGCCGATCGCGATGTTGGTCGGACAGCCGCCGACAGCCTTGGAGAAGCTCGCCATGTCTTCGAGGCGCCCGCCGACCTGGGCACCATAAAGATCAACCGAGGAACGCCCGATAGTGACGACGTCGAGCTTGGGCCGCGAAGCGATCATCGCATGGCTCCGGCCAGGGACGCGCGGTTCCATCCTGTCTGCCGCATCGGCCGCCTCCGCGTAACCATCCCGATCGAGTGCGCGGGCCGTTGCCGGTCGCACCTACTTCGCATCGGATGAAATACAATTTCCAGATTGGCGTCAAGAACGGAACGCACATATCGCGAACTGCGCGAGTGTTGGTCCTGCCAGGGTCTCGGGTTCGCCCGTGGCCTTCCGTGGGCAAACGTGAGGGCGCGCACGTCGCCCAGCTCGGCGAGGGCCTATGGACGAGCAGATGTCGTCGCTGGCAGAGCGGGGATGTTCGGCAGGGGGTGCCGTCGCGCCGGCTCGGTGCCCGGGGCCGGCCGGTAAACACCGCATCCAAAAGGAAAGCAGCCGGGACGGCGGCCGGCGCCACTCATACGCGGCGAACGCCATGCTCTGAGATGAGCAAAAGCGGCATTCAGGGAGCTCGCCGGACCGCCACAGTCCTAAAGGCCATGCAGGCCGAACGTTCCGGCCTGCAATTCGCAAGCGGCTCGGAATCCGAAACCGCCGAAGCCTATCAGCTGGCGGCAGGCGCGGTCGCAGCGGCGGCCAGCTTCTTGGAGATCTCGCGCTTCAGGGCGCGGGTCTTGGCCGAGAGATCCTCGTCCTTGGCCTTGGCCAGAAACGCATCGAGCCCGCCGCGATGTTCGACGGAGCGCAGCGCCGCCGCCGCAATGCGCAGCCTGATGCTGCGGCCGAGCGCGTCCGAGATCAGGCTGACGGAGCACAGGTTCGGCAGGAACCGGGTCTTGGTCTTGCGGTTGGAATGGCTGACGAGGTGGCCAGACTGCACGGCCTTGCCGGACAGTTCGCAACGACGGGACATGGGGAGCTTCCTTGGGACTGCACAGCTGAAGAGGCCAAGTGAACCATGTTCACCGCAAGCCTGCAGCCGAATGACAAGCGCGGTCTATAGGCGAGCGCACGCGTGCGCGTCAAGCACATGTCGGCGGTCGGCGCCCAACTGTCCGTGCGCCATGACCCACGTTGCACCCGCTGGTCTGTTCCGTGCGCGCATTTCATCGTAATGGCAGGTTTGGCTTACGTGGCCAAGCCTATGGAGCGTTCCGCTGCACGATATGTCACAAGCGTCAGCTTACCGGCGGCCCGAGACGCCCTATTCGGTATGCGTCATCAATCTCGATCGCAGCGCCGACCGGCTCGCCCGCATGCGCGTCGAACTGGACGGCGCGGGACTGGACTTCGTTCGCATTCCGGGGCTGCTGGCCACGGCTCTGCCGCCCTCGTTGCAAAGCCACTTTCTTCGACCCGGACGGTCGCGCAGCGGGCGCCATGAAGGCCGGCGAGATCGGCTGTTTCGCGGCGCATCTGTCGATCTGCGAGCGCATGGCCGAGGGAACTCTGGCGCCCGTGGCGCTCGTGATGGAAGACGACTGCCTGCTGCCGCCCAACCTCGCCGAGATCGTGGCCGACATTCTCGAGGTGCTGCCCCCGTCCTGGGATGTGGTCCGGCTCGCCAACCAGCCGAAGCGGGCCTATGTGCCGCTCGCGACCGCGCGCTCCGGGCACGACGTGATCCGCTACTCGCGGGTTCCCAATTGCGCCGCCGCCTATCTGATAAGCCTGTCGGGAGCCCGCAAGCTTCTTGGGCCAGACCGGAAATCCTGCGCCTTCGACGAATATCTGCGCCGCCCCTGGGTGCATGGCTGCGAAAACTACGGGGTGTGGCCGGCCCCGATCGGGTTCCGGGACTCGCCGTCGAGCGCCGATTCTCCGTCAAACATCGATCAGATCGAGGATCGCAATGCCGCGCGCCGCAATCCGGTCGGCAAGGCCTTGAGCAAGACCGACCTTGGTAGCCTGCCGCGCCGGGCAGCCTACAACATCAAGGCCCTTGGGTTTGGTCGGTGGCTGGCCTGTGCTGCGATCAATGCCTCGGACCGGGTCCTCAAACGGTTCGGATCGCGCGAGGTGCTGCATCGCGGCTCGGCCTTGCTGGGCAACTCCGGCCCGGAGCCACAGCGCACAGCGCGGGCCCGACCGCAATGAACTCGTCCCAGGCGGATCGATGCGCCTGGGACAGTTCCACGTTCGAGTTCAGGCGATGCGAGCGACGCGCTCCACCCGGCGGCGATCGGCAATCGGCTGGAAACGCCACTCTCGCATGCGCCGTGCAGTAGGGCATGCTGCCCGCCGCGCGGCATCCGCAAAAGCGGAATTCCGCGCTGGTCGGGTCGCCGAGCGGCCAACGGCACATGGTTTCCCGCAGTTCCATGATCGTGACCCGGTCCGAGAAGGGGATCACCACATCGCTCGCCGCAGCACTCAGGGCCGCCGCGAAGGGCTTGGGCGCGGGGACGTGCGCAACTTCGCTCGGACTCGCCGCCCTGACCTCCGGTTTGGCCACGATCTTGGGCTTTTCCCGGTTGATTTCTGCCGAGACCGGCGGTTTCGTCCGTCCCGACAGGCCGAGGCGGTGGATCTTGCCGATCACTGCATTTCTCGAAATGCCGTTTCCAAGCTCAGCCGCGATGCGGCTGGCGCTCCGGCCCTCCATCCACAGTTTACTCAAGCGTTCTACGCGCTCATCTGTCCAGGACATGGCCTCTCCTGTGATTGGTTCTTTTAGTGCATTGCAAAAAACACCGCCGCATCGGATGTGATCCAATGGCACGCAACGCAAAAATTACTTGGGGTACGCCGCATTTGTCGTCGCCGACAAAGTGAAACCTACACGAGCACAGGAATCGGGCGCAAGAGTCTCGATCGATATCGTTTGAGTTTCCCCCAGCCGCTGTGGCGAAAACACAGCAGCGCTCCGGCAGTCGATTGAGGCTGGACGAATTCAGGAACAAGATTTGACCTCGCCGGGTCGAAGCTTTAGAGCACGCGATGCAAAGTGCCGTCCTTCGGGGCGGCATTCGATTTCGGAACTGCCGCCAACCCTTTCCCACCGCAATCGGTGCGCGGCGGGTTTCGCGGTCGAAGTTCCGCGGCGGATCGGGTCGCTGGTCCGCACAGTGCAGGAGCAGCGTGCCCCGGTGTCATCGTCGATCCTTCCGACCTATGCTCGAGCAGAGTTGAGCTTCGAACGCGGCGACGGCGTCTGGCTGACGACGACCGACGGCGAGCGCTATCTCGATTTCGGCGGCGGCATAGCGGTAGCCTCGCTGGGCTATTCGCACCCGCATCTTGTGGCGGCCCTGCAGGAGCAGGGTGCCAAGCTGTGGCACACCTCGAACCTCTATCGCATTCCCGAGGGCGAGCGGCTCGCGCAGCGCCTCGTCGATGCGACCTTCGCCGACCTGGTGTTCTTCACCAATTCGGGTGCCGAGGCGAACGAAGCCGCCATCAAGATGGCGCGGAAATACCAGGCCGTCAGCGGACATCCGGAGCGCTTTCGCATCGTGACGTTCGAGGGCGCGTTCCATGGTCGCACCTTGGCCACCATCGCGGCGGGCGGACAGAAGAAATATCTCGACGGCTTCGGTCCCAAGGTCGAAGGCTTCGATCAGGTCGAACTCGGCGACGAGGCGGCGCTTGCGGCCGCCATCGGCCCGGAGACCGCCGCCATCATGATCGAGCCCATCCAGGGCGAGGGCGGCGTGCGGGTCGTGCCGCACGAGACCATGCGGGCCTTGCGGGCGCTGTGCGACCAGCACGGGCTGCTGCTGATCCTCGACGAAGTGCAAAGCGGGGTCGGTCGCACCGGACACCTGTTCGCCCATGAGGCGAGCGGCATCACTCCCGACATCATGTCGGTCGCCAAGGGCATCGGCGGCGGCTTTCCGCTCGGCGCGTGCCTGGCGACCCGCGAGGCCGCCAAGGGCATGACGGCCGGCACGCACGGCAGCACCTACGGCGGCAATCCGCTGGCCATGAGCGTCGGCAATGCGGTGCTGGACATCGTGCTGGCGCCGGGCTTTCTCGATCGCGTGAGGCGCGCCGGGCTGGTCCTGAAGCAGCGCCTGGCCGAACTGCAGGATCGCCATCCCGGCACCATCGCCGAGATCCGGGGCGAAGGCCTCATGATGGGCATCAAGACCGTCGTGCCGAACGGCGACCTCGTGGCGGCCGCGCGGGCGCACCACATGCTGGTGATCGCGGCGGGCGACAATGTCGTCCGGCTGCTGCCGCCGCTGGTCGTCACGGATGCCGAGATCGGCGACGCGGTCCGGCGTCTCGATGCCGCATGCGGCGATATCGAGCGCCAATCATCGCAGGTGCCGGCAGCCGGCGAGGTCGTGCGGCGAGGCGCCGCATGACGGCCCGATCTCCGGGCCCTCGGCATTTTCTCGATCTGAGCGACATCCCGGGTTCCGAGCTTCGGGGCATTTTGGATGCCGCGGCCAGCATCAAGAAGGAACGGTCGCGCTCCGGCCGGATCGCCCCGGCACGGCCGCTCGCCGGACGCGTGCTGGCCATGATCTTCGACAAACCCTCGACCCGTACCCGCGTCTCCTTCGATGTCGGCATGCGCGAGCTTGGCGGCGAGACCCTGATGCTGACCGGGACCGAGATGCAGTTGGGGCGCGGCGAGTCCGTTCCCGATACGGCACGCGTGCTGTCGCGCTATGTCGATTGCATCATGATCCGCACGCTCGAGCGCGACATGGTGGCCGAACTGGCCCAGCATGCGAGCGTTCCGGTGATCAATGGCCTGACCAGGGCGTCGCATCCCTGCCAGGTCATGGCCGACGTGCTGACCTTCGAAGAGCATCGCGGGCCGATCGCCGGCCGGACGGTGGCCTGGAGCGGCGATTCCAACAACGTCCTGACGAGCTGGATTCATGCGGCCCAGCGCTTCGGATTCCGGATGAATGTCGCGGCCCCGGATACGCTGGCGCCCCGCCGCCTCGCTGCTGGATTGGGCGCGCGGCAACGGCGCCAAGGTGATGGTCACCGAGGACCCGGTGGAAGCGGTGCGGGGCGCCGACGCGGTGGTGTCCGATTGCTGGGTGTCGATGGGCGACGAGGATGCCGGGCATCGGCACAACCTGCTGGCGCCCTATCAGGTCAACGGCAGGCTGATGGCCGAGGCTGCTTCCGACGCGATCTTCATGCATTGCCTGCCGGCGCATCGGGGCGAGGAGGTGACCGACGAGGTGATCGACGGGCCGCAATCCGTGGTCTTCGACGAGGCCGAGAACCGCCTGCATGCCCAGAAGGGCATCCTGGCCTGGTGCCTGGGAGCCATCGGGGCGGAATCGCCATGACCCCGGTCAGCCCGGAACGCCTGGTTTCGGACCAGGGTCGCGACGACACGGCGCTGCCCTTCGCGGTGACGCCGCTCGACGTGCGTGGCCGGGTGGTGCGGCTCGGCCCGGCGATCGACCACATCCTGGCCCAGCATCGCTATCCCGACCCCGTGTCGCGGCTGGTCGGGGAAGCTGCGGCCTTGACCGTGCTGCTGGGGTCCTCGCTGAAGATCCAGGGCCGCTTCCAGGTCCAGACCCGCACCGATGGCCTCGTCGACATGCTGGTCATCGACTTCGATGCACCCGATCGCATCCGCGGGTTTGCGCGCTTCGATGCGGCGCGTCTCGAAGGGGCGGCGCGGCTCACGCCGGCGGAACTGCTGGGGCACGGCCATCTGGCCCTCACCATCGACCAGGGCGCCGAGACCTCGCGCTACCAGGGCGTGGTGCCGCTCGAAGGGCAGGGCCTCGAGGCGGCGGCACACCAATATTTCACCCAGTCCGAACAGATCCCGACGCTGGTGCGCTTGGCGGTCGCGCAGAACATCACCGGCGAAGGCAGCAGCTGGCGCGCCGGCGGGCTGCTGGTGCAATTCCTGCCCGAGTCAGAGGATCGCCGTCGGCAGGCGGACCTCCATCCCGGCGACGCCCCTGCCGATTTCGCGGTCGAGTTCCGCGAAGACGATTCCTGGGCGGAGGCCAAGGCGCTGGCCCAGACCGTGGAGGACCACGAACTCGTCGACCCGACGCTGTCGAGCGAGCGGCTGCTGTATCGCCTGTTTCACGAGCGCGGCGTCACGGTCTACGAGCCGCAGCCCCTGCACGATGCCTGCCGCTGCTCGCGCGAGCGCATCGAATCCATGCTGCGCAGCTTCTCGCCCGCAGAGCGGCACGACATGGTGGGCCCGGACGGGCGCATCGGCGTCACCTGCGAATTCTGCGGCGTGCACCGCGATTTCGACCCGGCCGACTTCGATCCGCCCCCAGAGGCCGGCTGACCTCGCAGAACCGTGCGATAACCCCCATATCGGATGGCGGAACCAAGCCATGGCTTATGACCTCGTTGTGATCGGCACCGGACCGGGCGGCTACGTTTGTGCCATCAGGGCGGCGCAGCTCGGCCTCAAGACGGCCGTCGTCGAGAAGCGGGCCACGCAGGGCGGCACCTGCCTCAACGTCGGCTGCATACCGTCCAAGGCGCTGCTCTACGCGACCGAAATGTTCGAACAGGCCGGCCATGGCTTTGCGCCGCTCGGCATCGTGGTCGATCCGCCGAAGCTCGACTGGGCCGCGATGGGCAAGCACCGCGACGACACGGTGGCGGCCAATGTCAACGGGGTCGCGTTCCTGTTCAAGAAGAACAAGATCGACACGTTCCATGGCACCGGCACCATCACGGCGCCGGGTCGCATCACCGTCGTTGCGGCCGACGGCGCGAGCCAGGAGGTCGAAGCCAAGGCGATCGTGATCGCGACCGGCTCGGACGTCGCCACCCTGCCGGGCGTCACGATCGACGAGAAGACGGTGGTGTCCTCGACCGGGCGCCTTGTTCCTGGAGGCGGTGCCCAAGACGCTGCTGGTCATCGGGGCGGGCGTGATCGGGCTCGAGCTCGGCTCGGTCTGGCGCCGGCTCGGGGCCGAGGTGACGGTGGTGGAATATCTCGATCGCATCCTGCCGGGGATCGATGGCGAGGTCGCGAAAACCTTCCATCGCATGCTCGAAAAGCAGGGATTCGGGTTCCACCTTGGCCAGAAGGTATCCGGCGTCGCGCTCCGGGAGGCAGGCGGTGCGACCGTGACCTTTGCGCCGGTGTCAGGCGGCGAGGAGCGGCGGCTCGAGGCCGACGTGGTACTGGTCGCGACGGGACGGCGGCCCTACACGGACGGACTCGGGCTCGAGGCGGTCGGGGTCCAGATGGAGCGCGGGCGCGTCGTCATCGACGACCATTTCCAGACCAACGTGCCGGGCATCTACGCCATCGGCGATGTGGTGCGCGGCCCGATGCTGGCCCACAAGGCCGAGGACGAGGGCATCGCGGTGGCCGAGATCCTGGCCGGCCAGGCCGGCCATGTGAACTACGGCGTGATCCCGTCCGTGGTCTACACCATGCCGGAGATCGCTTCGGTCGGCGCCACCGAGGAGGAACTGGCGGCAGCCGGCACGCCCTACCGGGTCGGCAAGTTCCCCTACACGGCCAACGGCCGGGCGCGGGCCATGCGCCACACCGAAGGCTTCGTGAAGGTGCTGGCCCACGCGGAAACCGACCGGGTGCTCGGCGTCCACATCATCGGCGCGGTGGCGGGCGAACTGATCCAGGAAGCCTCGGTGCTGATGGAATTCGGCGGCTCGGCCGAAGACCTTGCCCGCACCTGTCACGCGCACCCGACCATGTCGGAAGCCGTGAAGGAAGCTGCCATGGCGGTGGACAAGCGCGCCATCCACATCTGAACGGCGCGCTCCGGCCCAGGTCCGCTCAGGGCTGCGGCGCCAAGCCGCCGAGGTCGCGCGCAAGGCCGTCCGACAGGTCGGCTGGCTGCGTGCCTGCAGCGGCCTGTTTCGACGCATCGAACGAGATCGTCGCGACCGCGCGCTTCACGCGGTCTTCCGGCCAAGGCTGGGCGAGGGTCGGGCCCTTGTTGCCGTAGATCATGGTTCCCTGGCCCTCCTTCATGGTGACCGCTCCATGCCTGGTGTGGACCACGACCTCGCCATGCAGCACCAGGACCCCGAAGCCCCCGTCGATCCGCCCGCCCCAGACCGTGGTTCCGCGCACGCCGAGCGTGCCGACCGGGGTCTTGATCGACACGTTACCGCCAGTCCTGCCCTCGACCTTGCCGCCGACGAACAGGAACGCCCCGGTCGGTACCGAGAGGGCGAGCTTGCCGCCTTCCCGGTTGGGGTCGTAGACGAACTCGTCGACCGTCATCTTGCCGTTGGCCCCGAGCGTCAGCACGGTGTCGTCGGCCAGCTTGGCCTCGAGCCGTGCATCCGCGCCGGTGCGCAACTTGTCGCGGAACAGAACGGGTCCTTGCACCGCAAGATCGCGTGCCACGCCGGCCTGGAGCGCCTGCGCGGGGCCCTGCGCCTTCTCGACGGTTCCGACCGTTTTGCTATCGGCGCGGGCCGAGCCGATTACCATAAGGACCGCTGCGGTGGCGCCGAGATACGGTAGAGCCCGGGCCACACCACTCTTAGCAAGCGAAGTCATCGTTTCCATCCTTTTGATTTTGGCCCTATGCGGCCAGCGATTTACCTGAACAGCTTGGGTCCCGGGTGCGGGCTAGTTCTAGCGTGGCTTGGAACGGCAGTGGGCGGCCGAACAGGTAACCCTGCGCGTAATCGCAGCCCATGGTGGTCAGCGCCTGGGCCTCGCTCTCGTCTTCGATGCCTTCGGCAACGACCGAAATTTCGAGTTCGCGGGCGAGGTGCAGGATCGTGCTGACGATCTTCCGGCTGGTTGGATCGCTTGTCATCGATTGCACGAAGGATCGGTCGATCTTCAATGTCGTGATCGGAAGCCTGCTGAGATAGCTGAGGCTCGAATAGCCGGTTCCGAAATCGTCGATCGCAATGCGCATGCCGCTGTCCCGGCAGGCCTGGAGAACCCGCCCGGCGCTGACCGGGTCCTTCATCAGCATGCTCTCGGTTACTTCGAGCTTGAGGCGCGACGGAGCGACCCCGGCCTGGGCCAGGATCGCCAGGACCGTCCCGGCGAAGTCAGGCTGCATCAGGTCGTGGCCGGACACGTTGACGCTGACGAAGGGGGGCGGGGGCGAACTACCGGTTCCGGAAGCCGGCGGTGAGCATGCGGCCGAAAGGGCCGGGAGCATTCGCGCCACCTCGCCGAGGCACCATCGGGTGATGGCGAGGATCAGTCCGCTTTCCTCGGCCACCGGGATGAACTCTCCGGGGGGCACGAGGCCGCGCTCGGGATGGTTCCAGCGCGTCAGTGCTTCGAACCCCACGAGGCGTCGGGTGCCGAGCTGGACGATCGGCTGGAAATAGACCTCGAACTCGCCGTAGCGCAGGGCGCGCTCGAGTTCACGCTCGAGCGTGAGGACCTGGACCGCGGCCTCGAACACGGGCCCCGGAATTCCTTGCGGCGGCACGAGCGTCGGGAAATTGCCGCCGGCCCGGATCAGCGAGACCGTCTCGCGATAGCGGTCGATCACCACGCCGAGGCACATCCGCAATATCGGGTCGGTCAGCGCGATCCGGTGCTCGATCTGCTGCATGGTGATCAGAATGAGACGGCAATCGGTCACGATCCTGGCCGAGGCCGACCGGGGCCGGTGATCGATGATCGCCATCTCGCCGATGATCTCGCCCGCACCCCGCCGCGCCAGGACGATGTCCTGCTCGCCGCGACGGAGAAAGATCTCGATCTCGCCGCTGATGATCATATAGGCGTAGTCGACCGGATCTCCCTCCCAGAAGAGAATGGAACCGGCCGGCACAGAAAGGTTGTCTAACGAGTGTTTCATTCGAGACCTCGCGGCCAACCTGGCTGGAAATTGTTAAGCCGAGGTCAAAGTCAAGATAAGCGCGGCATCAAAGCTTCACGTTGAGGTTGCACTAAGGAATTGCGTTTAGTTTCGGTGAACGTCGACGACGAAAGCCACGGTTGATGCCCTTGAAACCGTCTGCATGGACCCAACTCGCGGGCAACACGCGCCGGTTGTCGCCGCTGATCGCGGGCGTTCTGGCGACAGCGGGGCTGGTCGGCCTGCGCATGGCCGCACCGGTCCCCTTCGAACGCTTGCAGTCCTTTGGGTTCGACACCCTCCAGCGCCTTATGCCGCGCGCCCCCGCCGACGCCCGTATGCGGGGCTCGGGCGTGGTGGTGGTCGACATCGACGAAGCGAGCCTCGACCGGCAGGGTCAATGGCCGTGGCCGCGCTCGCAGGTCGCCGCTCTGGTTCGCAATCTTCAGGATGCCGGGGCTGCGGCGATCGGGCTCGACATCGTGTTCGCCGAACCCGACCGGACGTCGCCGGCGTTTCTGGTGCCCGCATGGCGCCGGGACCATGGCCTCGTGATCGCCCCGCAGGCCCAACCAGGCAGTGTTCCCGACTACGACCGCGAGCTCGCCGACGCGCTCGGCCGGGGCAGGGTGGTGACTGGTTTCGGGCTGCTTCCCGGGCCGAACGGGAAGCTGCCGACGCTGACCAATTCCATTGCTACGATTGGCGGCGACCCGGGCGCCACGCTTTCGCGCTTCGCGGGCGCGGTGCCCAACCTTAAGCCGCTCGACGAGGCCGCGGCCGGGCAGGGCAGCTTCACGATCGCCGGAACCGGGCACGACGAAATTATCCGTCGTCTGCCCCTCTTCATGGCGCTTGCCGGCACGCTCGTTCCCGCCTTGAGCATCGAGGTGCTGCGCGTCGCCACGGCCGACGGCGAGACGATCAAGCTCAAGGCCGAGCGGAACGGCGGCGCAAACGGCGCTGTCACTGGCTATCGGGCCCGAGTAGGGGAGCGGGACATTCCGCTCGAAGCGGACGGCAGTCTCTGGCTGCACCACGGCCGACGCCGGCCCGAGATGACGATATCGGCCGCGATGGTCCTCGATCAGGCATCCCGGGCCGAGGTTCGTCGGCGAATCGAGGGGCGCATGGTGCTGGTCGGCACCAGCGCGGTCGGTCTTGCGGATCTGCGCCCGACGCCCCTGACCCCGTTCGAGCCCGGCGTCGAAATCCATGCCGGCGCTATCGAGCAGATGCTGGACGGTACGTTCCTGACCCGGCCAGCCTACGCCGGTGGCGCCGAGATCGTGCTCGCCGTGGCTCTCGCGCTGACCGGAGCCGCGCTGGTCACGGGATTGGGCGTGCGCGCAGGGGCGATCCTCGTGCTGCTCGGCACGGGGGCCTTGCTGGGCGGCGGCGCCTTGGCGTTCGCGCGAGGCGGATTGCTGCTCGACCCGAGCTTCGCGCTGCTGATGCTGGTCTTCTCAACGGTGGCGGCCGCGCTCGTGCGCCACCTGCTGGTCGAGCGCGATGCCTCCAAGCTGCGCTCGGCCTTCGGCCAATATCTCTCCCCGACCCTGGTCGAGGCTCTGGCCCGCGACCCTCGCAAGGTGAAACTCGGCGGGGAAGAACGCGAGATGACCTTCCTGTTCACCGATCTCGAAGGCTTCACGAGCTTTACGGAAGCTGTTCCACCCGAGATGCTGGTCGGGACGCTCAACGCCTATCTCGATGGTGTCTGCCGCATCGCCATGGACCAGGGCGGCACCATCGACAAGATCGTCGGCGATGCGGTGCATGTGATGTTCAATGCCCCGGTCGACCAGCCCGATCACGCGGCGCGAGCGGTCCGCTGTGCTTTGGCCATCGACGATTTCGCGCGGAGCTTCGCGGCCGAGGCGTTGCGCCGTGCGCCGGACGCACGGACCTTCGGCGTGACCCGCATCGGGGTGAATACGGGCCGGGCCGTGGTGGGAAATTTCGGGGGCGAGCGACGCTTCGATTACACGGCCCATGGCGATGCCATCAATATCGCGGCGCGGCTCGAAGCGGCCAACAAGAGGCTTGGCACGCGCATCTGCGTCGCGCGCGCGACTGTCGATGCCATGGGCGGGTCCGACGCGAATTTTCGGCCGATCGGCGAAATCG
Source organism: uncultured Alphaproteobacteria bacterium (assembly GCA_963851175.1). Classification (GTDB taxonomy): domain Bacteria; phylum Pseudomonadota; class Alphaproteobacteria; order Rhizobiales; family Beijerinckiaceae; genus Lichenihabitans. Next base: position 72,012 of record CAWKNU010000003.1, read on the forward strand.
CCCTCAAGGGCAAAGCAAACCGCGTCGAGGTATTTGCGCCACTTGCCGCGGATGCGCCGGAAAATGCCTGGGCGCTGCGCTACGGGGACGCGTTCGCGCGCCTGTCGCGCGGGGAAGAGCGCGGGGCGCAGGACATCATGGACCTGTTCGCGCTTCATCCGGACGACCCGCTGCTGGCGTTCCACGCCCGGCGGATCGCGACCGGGGAGCGGAGCACGTGCGAGACCCCGCAGGCAGCCTGACCCTCAGAGCAGAACGAACGCGGTCGCCAGGGCGATGTTGGTCACCTGGTGCAACAATTGGTCGAAGCCGAGCAGCCACCAGAATTGAGCCTGATCCGGCTGCCATCTCCCCCAATGGGCGGCAAGCGTCTTGCTGCGGTCGATGGCGAAATGGACCACGATATCGACGCCGGCCAGCCACCACAGATGGGGCGCCAAGGCCAATGCAATGAGAAGCGTGATCACGCCATGGCACGACGCATGGACCATGAGCGGAGGAAGCCAGCCCTGCGGCCGCTCCTTGCCGCGCGCGATCCAGTTGGTCTGCAAGATGAAGTCGGCGACATAATGCTTGATCGCGAACAGGATCGCGAGGGCGGCCAGCGCCATGACCGGGGCCTGTGCGCTCGAAGTCAGGGGCGTGGCAATGCCGAACATGGCCACGATCTTGACACGCCGCAATTAAGATTGTTGCACAGCTTCCGCTTGCCCTACGTTCGGCGGCGGTCACCCTCTGCGAGCGTCGCTTCTGCCTCATTCCCGGGTAAAAGACGCCGAGCCGTCGCGGCAGGAACACGCTTCTCATGCATGCGTCGCCGGGCATAGGCCGCGGCTCGGCCCGGCGCGGTCCAGAACGGGAGCCCCATTTGCATAACAACGAGTTGAGACCGATCGAGACCATGGACTCTCCCGAGGCCGCGGTGAGCAAGCTCGGGGCTCTCCATGCGGGGGCGATCGAAGCCCTCAAGGAAGCACTCGAGCGCTTCCTCGACGACGGTACGGTTCCCGATCTCGAAACGCGGCTGCGGTTCCGCTATCCGGAGCTTCGCGTCAACTACGCCCCCATGGGATCGATGCCGCGCATCAAGCGCGCGACCGCCAAGTTCCAGGGCCCCGGTCTCTACGCGACGACGATCACCCAGCCCGATTATTTCCGGCCCTATCTGCTCGAACAATTGCGGCCCCTGGTGCGCGATTACGGCGCCACCATCGAGGTCGGTTCGAGCGCGCAGGAGATTCCCTATCCTTACGTGGTCGAGCCGGGGGCGGAACTCGCCCGGGCCGGCGCGACCTCGGCCGACCTCGCCCGCCATTTCCCGACCCCTCTGCTCTCCGCGGTGGGCGACGAAATCGCCGACGGCCTCTGGCACGGCGAGGCGGCGGACGAGCCGCGTCCGCTCGCCCTGTTCGATGCCGTGCGGGTCGATTTCTCGCTCCGCCGCCTCGTCCATTACACCGGCGCCGACTGGCGGCAGATCCAGCCCTGGATCCTGCTGACCAACTATCATCGCTATGTCGACCAGTTCGTCCGCGTCGGCCTGGAGTCCCTGGCGAGCGGCGTCGACGGCTTCGAGCGGCTGATCCTGCCGGGCGGCGTCGTGGTCGAACGCAACGAGGCCGCCAGTGCCGATCCGGCATCGGTGATCGCGGCCTCGCCCTGGCATCGCTATCAGATGCCCGCCTATCACCTCGTCGGGCGCGGTGCAGCCGGGGAGGCGCAGGGGACGACGCTGGTCAACATCGGGGTCGGCCCCTCGAACGCCAAGACCATCACCGACCATCTGGCGGTATTGCGTCCGCATTGCTGGCTGATGGTTGGCCATTGCGGGGGGCTGCGCCAGTCGCAGACCATCGGCGATTACGTGCTGGCGCACGCCTACCTGCGCCGCGACCATATCCTCGACGAGCTCGTGCCGACCGACGTTCCGGTGCCGGCGCTGGCCGAAGTGCAACTGGCTCTGCAATCGGCCGCGGCGGCCGTCACTGGCGAGCAGGCCGAAGCCTTGAAGCAGCGCCTGCGGACCGGAACCGTGGTCAGCTACGACGATCGCAACTGGGAGCTGCGCTTTTCGCAGGAGCGCCGCCGGATCAACCTGTCGCGCTCCATCGCGGTCGACATGGAGAGCGGCACCGTGGCGGCCCAGGGCTACAGGTTGCGCGTGCCTTACGGCACGCTGCTCTGCGTGTCGGACAAGCCCCTGCACGGCGAGATCAAGCTGCCCGGCGCCGCCAATGCCTTCTACGAGCGGGCGGTCGGCGAACATCTGCTGATCGGGCTCGCAGCGCTCGAGGCGCTGCGCAAGGATCGCGCCGGGCTGCATTCGCGCAAGCTGCGGAGCTTCGACGAGCCACCGTTCCGCTGACGTGGCGAGCGGTCAGAGGGAAAACCCGCCGTCCGCCAAGTTGATGGTGCCCGTCGTATAGCTCGACTCGTCCGAGGCCAGGTAGACGGCCAGCATGGCGATTTCCCGGGCGGTGCCGAGCCGGCCCATGGGCTGGCGATCGATGAAGGCCTGCTGCACGGCATCGCGACCCTGGTTGGTGTTGCGGGCCAGGGTGTCGATCCGGTCCTCGAGCGAAGGGCTCTCGATGGTGCCGGGGCAGATGGCATTGCAGCGGATGCCGCGCTTGATGAAATCGGCCGCGACGGCCTTGGAAAGCCCGATCACGGCGGCCTTGCTGGCGCCATAGACATAGCGGTTCGGAATGCCGCGCACCGAAGAGGCGCCGGAGGCGATGTTGACGATGGAGCCTTGCCCTTTCTCCAGCATGCCGGGCAGGAAGGCCTTGATGGTCCGGTGCATCGACTTGACATTCAGGTCGAAGGAAAAATCCCAGTCGGCCTCCGAACATTCGAGCACGCTGCCGTGGTGAACGAAACCGGCGCAATTGAACAGGATGTCGACGGGGCCGATCTCGCGGGCCAACGCATCGACCGCAGCCGTGGAGCGAACATCGAGCGGCCGCAGCGTGGCGCCTTCGAGACCTTGCATCTTGCCCAGGTCGAGGTCGGTTGCGATGACCTTGGCGCCCTCGGCCACGAAAGCCTCGGCCGTAGCCCGGCCGATGCCTTGGGCGGCCGCCGTCAAGAATGCCGTCTTGCCCGCCAAACGTCCTGCCACCTTGCGCTCTCCCTGGTTTCGGGCCGCGTTTCGGCCCGGTCCGTGCCGGGGTAGATAGGCCCAAGCGCGTTGTCAAACCGCCCGCTCAGGCCCCGGTGCGCAAGGCCGCCAGGGATTGCCGCTGCCGCCCCGCCGCGTCGAAGTTGTCCGGCGCGAGCCAGGCTTCGAACGCCTGCTTGATGGCCGGCCATTCCGTGTCGAGCATGGAGAACCACGCCGTGTCGCGGTTGCGACCCTTGACGATCATGTGCTGGCGAAACACGCCCTCGAACGTGAAGCCGAGCCGGGCCGCGGCGGAGCGGGACGGCGCGTTCAGCGCGTTGCACTTCCACTCGTAGCGCCGGTACCCGAGCTCGTCGAACACGTAGCGGGCCAGGAGGTACATGCTTTCCGTCGCGCCCGGCGTGCGCTGCATGGTGGGCGAGAACATGATGTTGCCGGTCTCGATGACCCGGTTCGCGGCATCGATCCGCATCAGGGTGGCATGCCCGATAGCCTTGCCGGTCTGTCGGTCGATGATCGCATAGAACAGCGGGTCCTCGGACTGGGCCTTTCGCGCAATGTGATCGCGGAAGCTTTGCCGATCGAGGAAGGGCCCGTCCGGCATGTAGTCCCAAGCCCAGCCGTTCGCGTCCCCCCCGACGAGGTCGAAGAGATCGTCGGCGTGATCGGGCGCGAGCGGTACGAGCGTGACGAAGCGACCCTCGAGCGTGCGGCGCTCGGGACGGCGGGCCGGATGCGCCAGCGCTTCAGGGCCGAGCGTCCGGGCTTCGCTCAACTGCGGCATCTAAGTTCCTCCACTGCCCCGAACCTTGACCTCGGGAGCACCTTAGCTAACTTAGCCTAGCAAGTGGAGATCAGGCCATGCAAGTCACCATCCACGCCGCGAAAACAAACCTGTCCAAACTGATCGAAGCCGCGCTCAAGGGCGAGGACGTGGTGATCGCCCGGGGTGACACGCCGGTGGTCAGGCTGGTGGCAATCGAGCGGAAAAGCGCATTCGTGTTCGATGTTATGGCTGACAAGTTGAAAGGACCTATTCCCGACTTTCTCGAACCGATGAGCGAAGACGAACTGGCCCTTTGGGAGCAGCAGGGGCAAGAAGGGCCTTGAGGGCTGTTCTTCTCGACACGCACACTTGGGTTTGGGCGCTCTTCAAGAGTGACCGATTGAGCGTCGTGGCTCGCCGCGCCATTGCCGGGGCGGAAACCACTTCGGTCAGCCCGATTTCCATCTTTGAGATCGCCCAAAAGGTGAGGATCGGCAAATGGCCCGAGATGGTGCCGCATTTGGACGATCTGATCCCCTCGATCGAACGGCAGAAGGCCGAAATCGCCAGGCTCGATCCCGCGATTTCCCTCCACGCCGGAACGATGTCGTGGCGACATCGAGACCCCTTCGACCGCCTGTTGGCCGCCACCGCGCTCCACTACGGCCTGCCGATCGTCTCGGCCGACCCGGTGTTCGATGGGATTGTCAGCCGGATCTGGTAGGCTGGCCGGCCAGATGCTCACGCCAAGCCTGCTGGAGGGCGCGGGTCGAGGTCACGTCCACGCCGTGGGCCTTGCAGAGGTCGCTGACTACCCCGCGCGAAAGCAGGTCGAATTCGCCGAAGCGCCATTCGGCGTGGGCGGGCGCCATGGCGGCAAACTCGCCGGGCGCGGTGCAATGGAGCGCCAGATGGGTGACGCCGGGCGGCAGGTCGCCGATCAGCCGCCGCCAGCCGTCCTCCAGTTCGCTTGCCGGAAGCGGTAGGGTCCCGCGGCAATGATCGACCACTGGCGCGCCTGCGGCGTCGAGCGCCGCCACAGTGGCCCTATAGGCCTCGAGATCGGGCGGCCATCCGATCGACCGGGGTAGAACCGGAAACAGGCCGTACTCCCGTCCGAGCCGGACATGCGCGTCGAGCAGTTCGGGCAACATCGCGGCCGCCATGTGCGCATCGATGTGGGATGGGGCGAGACCCGCGGCGAGCGCGCGGTCGATCTGGGCGCGCATCTCGGCTTCGGCGGCTTCGGGCACGAGATGGCGGCGCAGGCTCGCGAGGTCGCGCCAGAAATAGCCGTCGTGGTCGATGAGGCCCGATGCGCGGCTCACGGTCGAGATCGGGGCCCAGCGGCAAGCGTCCCATTCGCTCGTCAGCGTCAGATGCACCCCGATATCGAGCGAGGGATCGGCAAGCGCGGCCTCCGCGATTTCGCGGAACCACGGCCCGGGCACCATGACCGAACCGCAGGTGACGAGACCGCGCGACACGAGGGCGAGAAAGGCCTCGTTGGCGCCGTGACTCGCCCCGAGGTCGTCGACATGGGGCACGACGGCGCGGGGCGCATCTGGCGGCGTCATCCGCGTGCTATCCACAACGTCCCCCACCGCTCATTTCCGCGTGCGCGGGAATGAGCGGGGTATTGTCGCCTGGCCCCCGGGCCCTCAGTGGTTGTCGCGCGGCACGCTCGCCTGGGCGACGCGCTGGTACTTGATCGCCGGCTTGAGCACCATGCCCTGGTCGAACTGGTCCACCATGGAGCGCTGGATCTCCTGCCAGGGCGTCTGGTTGCCCGGGAACGTGAACCCGCCGTGGCCTTGCAGGGCGGCGCGGCGCGCGTTGAGCTCCTGATCCGGGATCATGATGTTGGCCGTGCGCTTCTTCAGGTCGATCCGCACCCTGTCACCTGTCTTGAGCAGTGCCAAGCCGCCGCCCGCCGCCGCTTCCGGCGAGGCATTGAGAATGGAAGGCGAGGCGGAGGTGCCCGACTGACGGCCGTCGCCGATGCAGGGCAGGGCGTGGATGCCCTTCTTGATGAGCGCAGCCGGGGGCTGCATGTTCACCACCTCGGCGCCACCCGGATAACCGATCGGGCCCACACCGCGGATGAACAGCATGCAATGTTCGTCGATGGCGAGCGACTCGTCGTCGATCCGGTGATGATAATCCTCCGGCCCTTCGAACACGATGGCTCGTCCCCTCGAAGGCCTCGGGATCCTTGGGGTCGGACAGATAGCGGTCCCGGAACTCCTCCGAGATGACGCTGGTCTTCATGATGGCGTTGTCGAACAGGTTGCCGCGCAACACGATGAAGCCGGCCTCCTCGCGCATCGGCGTCTCGATCGGCGTGATGACGTCGTGGTCCGACGTTGCCTTGCCGCGATTGTTGTCACCGAAACTCTGGCCGTTCGCCGTCAGCGCATCCTCATGGATAAGCTTGCGCTTCATCAGTTCGTTCACGACCGCCGGCACGCCGCCGGACCGGTGGAACTCTTCGCCGAGATACTTGCCGGCCGGCTGCATGTTGACCAGCAGCGGCACGTTGTGGCCCACCGTCTCCCAATCGCCAATGTCGAGCGGCACGCCGATGTGGCGCGCGATCGCATTGATGTGGATCGTCGCGTTGGTCGAGCCGCCGATGGCGCTGTTGACCACGATGGCGTTTTCCAGGGCCTTGCGGGTGATGATGTCGGAAGGCTTGAGATCCGCCCGGACCATTTCGACGATGCGGCGGCCCGTCATGTAGGCGATCTGGCCACGCTCCCGATAAGGCGCCGGAATGGCGGCGCAGCCGGGCAGCGTCATGCCGAGCGCTTCGGCCAGCGCGTTCATGGTCGAGGCCGTGCCCATGGTGTTGCAATGGCCGACGGACGGCGCCGAGGAGGTCACGATGTCCATGAACTCTTCGTAGTCGATGTTGCCGGCCGCCAGTTCCTCGCGGCTCTTCCACACGATCGTTCCCGAGCCGGTGCGCTCGCCGTCGTGCCAGCCGTTCAGCATGGGGCCGCCGCACAGCACGATTGCTGGAATGTTCACGGTCGCAGCCGCCATGATGCAGGCCGGGGTGGTCTTGTCGCAGCCGGTGGTCAGCACGACTCCGTCGAGCGGATAGCCGTAGAGCGTCTCGACCAGGCCGAGATAGGCGAGGTTACGGTCGAGCGCCGCGGTGGGGCGCTTGCCGGTCTCCTGGATCGGGTGAACCGGGAATTCCATGGGCAGCCCGCCCATCGCGAGGATGCCGTCGCGCACCCGCTTGGCGAGTTCCAAGTGGTGACGGTTGCAGGGCGAAAGGTCGTTGCCGGTCTGGGCTATGCCGATGATCGGCTTGCCGGAACGCAGTTCGCCAGGCGTCAGCCCGTAATTGAGATAGCGCTCGATGTAGAGCGCCGTCATTCCAGGGTTTTCCGGATTGTCGAACCACAGCTGCGAGCGCAGTCTGGCGGGCTGGTTGGCGTGCGGTTGCGACCCGTTGTTCTTCTGACTCATCATATCCTCCACGGCGCTCGCCTTTTAGGCCTGCGGCGCGGCGGGAACAAGCATTGGATCACTGCGGCCTCGCTTCATCGATCCATTGCTGCACATTCATGCGCCAGTCCGGGCGAACAGTTTCTGCTTTGGGACGTTGTGACACCATCGCACCAACAAGGAGCCGATGATGCGCCTCTTCCTGATTACCGCAACCGCACTTTCATTCCTGGGTACAATGGCAACCGCTGAGGCCGGCTGCGTGACCGGCGCTATCGTTGGCGGCATCGCGGGCCACCTGGTCGGACATGGCGGTGTCGGGGCTGCCGCGGGTTGTGCGGTCGGCCATCACAAGGCTGACAAGAAAGCCAAGCAGGACGCGCCCAAGTAAGACGCAACATTCAGGCGGGGCGCCCGGATCTTCGATCCGGGGCCTCGTTCTTGAGCCCGGGTCAGCTCGGTTGTGAGCCGATCAGGGATGCCATGCCGGGGCGGCTTCAACCTCGGCGGCCTGGCTTCGGTACGTATCGATGTTGGCCAGGAGCAATCCGAGCAGCGGCGTCATGCCGGTCCCGCTCACCGCGGAAGCCTTCATCGGGGTGCGCTTGGCGGCGCGGCGCAGCCGATCGGTTTGCAATTTCAGAGTTTCGGCGTCGACCGCATCGATCTTGGTCAGCGCCACGATCTCCGGCTTCTCGGTCAGGCCCGCCCCGTAGGCCTCGAGTTCGCGCCTGATCGTCTTGTAGGCCTGTCCTGCATGCTCGCCCGTGGCGTCCACGAGATGCAGCAGCACGTTGCAACGCTCGACATGCCCGAGAAACCGGTCGCCCAAGCCAAGACCCTCATGGGCCCCTTCGATCAACCCCGGAATATCGGCAAGCACGAATTCGCGGTCGCCGACCCGCACCACGCCGAGGCCGGGCTTCAGGGTGGTGAACGGATAATCGGCGATCTTGGGTTTTGCGGCCGAGACTGCGGCCAGGAAGGTCGACTTCCCGGCATTTGGAAGCCCCACGAGGCCGGCGTCGGCGATCAGCTTCAGCCGTAGCACGATCGTCATCTCCTTGCCCTCCTGCCCCGGATTGGCGTGCTTGGGGGCTCGGTTGGTGGAGGTGGTGAAATAGGCATTGCCGAAGCCGCCGTTGCCGCCCTTTGCAAGGCGCAGCTTCTGGCCAACTTCGGTGAGGTCGCCAATAAGTGTTTCGCCGTCTTCCTCGAAGATCTGCGTGCCGGCCGGCACGCGCAGGATCGCATCGGCGCCCTTGCCGCCGGCGCGATTGCGACCCATGCCGTGCATGCCGGTCTTGGCCTTGAAATGCTGCTGGTATCGATAATCGATCAGGGTGTTCAGGCCATTGACGCATTCGACGATGACGTCGCCGCCCTTGCCGCCGTCACCGCCGTCCGGGCCGCCGAATTCGATGAACTTTTCGCGGCGGAACGACACGCAGCCGGCGCCGCCGTCGCCCGACCGGATCATGACCTTGGCTTCGTCGAGGAATTTCATGCGCTACAGATAGGCGGTCGCACGGTCGGGGTCGACCCCGTTCGGCAGGATTGCGACGGCCGAGGTCCGGATTTGCCAGGTGTCGAGATAGCGTTCGAGCCCCGCAACCTCTCCGGCGGGGCCGGCAAATCCGATGTAGCCGTCCGGTCGCACCAGATAGAGCGCGTCACGCTCCAGCCCCGCTGTTCCGGCGGCGTCGCTCCAGGCAAACTCATGCACCGGGATCCCGCGTCGGCGCGCCAGATCCTCGAGGGCGCCCGGTGCCGCGCCATAGACGTGCACCTGCCAGTCCAGCGATTTCAGCGGGACGAAGTTGTCGCCGGCCGCGGCCTTGACCCAGGGTAGGCGGTCGCCGCTCCGCAGCGTCCCAGCCGCGCCGGAACTCAGCCGGCTCGACCGGTATTCGATCTCGATCTGCGACATGGCCCTGAAGGCAAGGCGGGGCACGGGCTTCAGGCGGAACAGCAACGGAACCAGGTGCGCCATGCCGATCGACCGCCACGCTCGTCCCAACGCCGAAGCGTTGGTCATGAGCTGAAACAGCCGATCCGTCGTGCCGACCAGTTTGCGCGCGAAGGCGATCCTCTCCGGCTCGTAGGTGTCGAGGATGGCCTCGGCGGCGCGGCCCTGCAGCACGGCCGCGAGCTTCCAGGCCAGATTCATGGCGTCGCCGATGCCGGTGTTCATGCCCTGGCCGCCGACCGGGCTATGGACATGGGCCGCATCGCCGAGCAGGAAGACGCGGTCCCGCCGGAAGGCTCCGGCGACGCGGTGGTGCACCCGGTAGGTCGAGAACCAGTTCACGGCCTCTACGGCGAGGCCGGTGTTCCGCTTCACCGACGGTGCCACATCCTCGAAGGTGACGTGTTCCGTGTGCTGGTCCGGCACGATGCCGATCAGGCGGGCCGACCCGGCGCGCCTCAGGGGAAGCACGAGGCAGAAATCCTGCCCCGTGATGCAGATGTCGATGCCGCCGTCCAGGGCCTGGCCCGACACTTCGGCATCCGCCACAAAGAATACATGCGAATAGGTGCCGCCCGGGAAGCCGGTGTTCAGCGCGTCACGGGTCGTGCTGCGTGCCCCGTCGCAGCCACACAGATAGGAAAAACGGGTCGTTTCGGCGTGGCCGTCCCGGTCGAGGGTGGCCGACACGCCGCCGTTCTCCTGGGCGAAGCTTTCGAGCCTGGTTCGCCGCTCCACCGCCACCCCAAGCTCGGCCAGGCGCGCGATCAGCACGCGTTCGTGCTCGTCCTGCGGGAACGAAAGCATGAACGGGAAGGGACTGAGCCCCTCGCCGAAATGCCCGAACTTGGCTTGGCCTTGCAATATGCCGGCCCGCCGCACCGAGACGTGCTGGACCTCGATCCCTCTGCGAACCACCTCGTCGGCGACACCGAGTTGGCTGTAGAATTCAAGCGTGCGGGCATGGACCCCCATGGCCCTCGAGGTTTCGCCCGGCCCGTCCGACTTGTCGATGATCCGCACCGGGATCTTGGCCCGGGTGAGCCAGAGTGCCAGCGCAAGGCCGGTCGGCCCCGCGCCCACGATCAGTACTGTCGGTTCCATGGACATCCTCCCGCGTCGATCTTAATATATGACTGTCCGGTCAGTCATTCAATGTGTAAAGTCGGGCACTTGCGCTTTCCGGAGTTTTCCGCAGAGTGCGGGAGCCGAAAAGTTGGAGGTTGTGTCCTCGGTGAACACGGACGCTGATCGCAAGCCGACGCGAAACGAACTCGCGCAGCGCAACCGCGGCGCCATCGCGCGTGCGGCGCTGGAGGTGTTCACCGAGCGGGGATTTGCGGCCGCCCGGATGGAGGATGTGGCCCGGCGGGCCGGCGTCGCCAAGGGGACCATCTATCTGCATTTCGCCAACAAGGAGGCGTTGTTCGAGGCCATCGTACGCGAGACGATCCTGCCGGCCCTCGACGGCCTCACCGGGACCGAGCCGCAGCCGGACGAGACCACGCGGGCCTTCGCCGAACGCTTGCTGCTTGGCGTTGTAAGCCGGCTGCAGGCCGGCTCGGGCTTCGCGGTGGTCCGCCTGTTGATGGCCGAGGGGACGCGCTTTCCGGATCTTGCCGCGATCTACTACCGGACGATCGTCGCCCCGGGCCTCGTGATGCTGCGCCGGCTCGGTCGCCGGGCCGTGGCGCGCGGCGAACAGGGCGGGGAGGAGCTTGGCCGCTTCCCGCAGCTCGCCATCGCGCCGGTGCTGATGGGCCTTTTGTGGGAAGGGCTGTTCGAAAACTTCGAGGCTCTCGATGTCGAGGCGTTGGTGCGCGCCTACCTGGACCTCCTGTTCCGCATGCCGCCCGCGGGTTCGCGTTCGGCTTAGCGCAGCAGGGCGTCGGACGCTCCAGACAGTCCGGCGTGGTCAAATGTCAGAATCTAGCCCCGGGCCACATGGGCGCCGATCCCTGCCGGCAACTGAACCACATCGACGATCGCGGCCAGGGCCACGACGCTGACGATCGCGAACGCGATGGCGAACTCCGCGGGGCTCGCGTGGGATACGCCCGGCGGGCGCCAGATCTGTGCGATCCGGAGCGCCAGGGCCCCGACCGCCACGCCTAGGCCGAGCGACATCTGCTGGAGCATGTTGAACAGGGTGTTGGCGCCGCTCATGCGTGTCTCGGGAATATCCGCAAAAGCAATCGTATTGATGGCCGTCAGGCCCATGGAGCGGAACACGCCGCCGAAGAACAGGATCGTCACGGTCACGATCACCGGCGTCGAGGCGGAAAGAAATCCGCACGCCAGAATGGAGCCGGCGAGCAACAGGCCGTTGGCCAGCATGGTGGTCCGGAACCCGAACCGGCGCAGGATGGGGGTGGTCAGCGGCTTGATGGCCATGTTGCCGAGGAACAGGGCCAGCACCAGAAGGCCGGACCGGAAAGCGTCGAGCCCGAACCCGACCTGAAACATCAGCGGCAGTAGAAACGGCACCGTGCTCACCGCGACGCGGAACAGCGAGCCTCCCGCCACGCTGGCCGCGAAGCTCGGCACCTTCAGCCCCTCGAGGTCGAGGATCGGCGCGGGATGGCGGCGGACGTGCCGCACCGCGAGAAGACCGAATGACGGCGCTGGCGCCGAGCAGCCCGCCCGCGGCCAGCCAGTCGATAGTCTCGCGGCCGATGAGGTCGGTGCCGCCCATGAAGGCAAGACCGCAAAGGCCCGCCAGCAGGAAACCGAGGCCATCGAAGACACGCTTGCGGCCCGACTGCCAGGAGGGCACGACGCGCCATGCCAGCCAGATGCCGAACAGGCCCAGCGGCACATTGATGAAGAAGATCCAGCGCCAGCTTGCATAGGTGGTGATGAACCCGCCAAGCGGCGGCGCTAGGATGGGTGCGGCCAGCGCCGGCCAGGTCAGTGTGGCGATGGCCCGGACGAGGTCCTTCTTTTCCGTCGTGCGCAAGACCACGAGCCGGCCCACCGGCACCATCATGGCACCTCCGATTCCCTGCACGACGCGGGCCGCCGCGAAGCTCCACAGTCCAGTGCTAAAGCCGCACGCGATGGAGGCCAGGGTGAAGATCGCGACCGCGGCGCAGAATACATTGCGGGCACCGTACCGCTCGGCCATGAAGCCGCTCGCGGGCAGGAAAACGGCCAGCGTCAAGAGATAGGCCGACATCCCGATGCCGAGGTCGACCGGTCTGACCCCGAACGAGATGGCCATCTGGGGCAGGGCGGTGGCGATCACTGTCCCGTCCAGGAACTCCATGAAGAACGCGCCGGCAACGAGCAGCGGCAGGGTGCGGGGATGGAGCAGGAAGGTCATAGGCTTGCAACGCGACGGAACCGAACGGCCCATCGCGGGCGGCGGGACGGCCATTATCGGGCAGGGCCGCGGGGTTGACCAGGGCGAAGTCTCGGGCCTGATGGCGCCAACCTCCGGTTCCGGTCGGCTTGGCCGGAACTCCGCCATCCTCCGACCGTTCCGATACGCGACACCGGCGGCGCATCGCGCCGCTCCCAACCTTTGAGGCAACCATGCTCGAAAGACGCAAACTCGGAACCCAGGGGCTCGAGGTTTCGGCCATCGGGCTCGGCTGCATGGGGATGAGCCAGTCCTATGGCACCCCGGACGATGCGGAATCGATCGCCACGGTGCACCGCGCCATCGAACTCGGCGTCACGTTTTTCGACACGGCCGAGGTCTATGGGCCCTTCACCAACGAGCAACTGCTCGGGCGGGCCATCAAGGGCCGGCGGGACAATCTGGTCATCGCCACCAAGTTCGGCTTCCGGATCGAGGACGGCGCGATGAACGGCGTCAACAGCCGGCCCGAGCACATCAGGCAGGTGGCCGACGCTTCGCTGAAGCGGCTCGGGATCGACCACATCGACCTGTTCTATCAGCACCGCATCGATCCCGCGGTGCCGATCGAGGAGGTGGTGGGCGCCATGGGGCGACTGGTCGAGGCCGGCAAGGTCCGCTTCCTCGGCCTGTCGGAAGCCGGCGAAGCCAACATCCGCCGCGCCCATGCAACCCATCCGATCTCGGCGCTGCAGAGCGAATATTCGCTGTGGGAGCGCAATCTCGAGCCCGAGATCATCCCGCTGCTGCGCGAACTCGGCATCGGCCTCGTGCCGTTCAGCCCGCTCGGGCGCGGCTTCCTGACCGGCACCGCCAAGCGGGCGGAGGACTATCCGGAAGGCGATTACCGCCGCAACGATCCGCGCATGCAGGGCAAGAATTTCGACGCCAACATGGCTGCCGCCCGCGCAGTCGCCGATCTGGCGGCCCGCAAGGGCGTCAAGCCCGGCCAGGTCGCGCTCGCCTGGCTGCTCGGCAAGGGCGACGACATCGTGCCGATTCCCGGCACCAAGCGCCGCACTTTCCTCGAGGAGAACGTGGCGGCGGCGGGCATCGAGCTGAGCGCGGACGAAATGGAGGCGCTCGATGCCGCCCTGCCGCCCGAAAAGGTTGCGGGCCCGCGCTATACCGAACGCCAGATGGCCATGGTGGACCGGTAAGGGCCGCACAAACCGAGGCTGGTAATTCCCACTTGCCTCACCCTGAGCCGGCCGCAACGCGGCCGAGTCGAAGAGCGGCCTGAGCTGTGCCGTGCTTCGAGACGGTCCTGACGGACCTCCTCAGCACGAGGAGGGGGTTATTGCTGCAAGGACCGGGCGCGTTCCAGCCCGGCCGGAAAGCCCCGCAGCTCGCGCCCGTCGTGGCCTTCGATCAGCACGTCGCAGCATCTGGTTCGGCGCAACATCGCCCAGCCGGACGGCGGTGAAATCCTCGGCGCGGCCGCGTCCGCCCCGCTCGCTGAGGACCTGCAGGGTGCGGCCGACCTGCGCGTCGAGGTGCCGGCGCAACGCCGCGTCGCCGGCGGCGCGCAGCCGGGCCGCGCGGTGCTTCACGGTCTCGCCCGGCACGGCCGGCATGCGGGCAGCCGGCGTCCCCGGACGCGGCGAATAGGGAAAGGCATGCACGTAGGTGAGGCCGCAATCCTCGACCAGCTGCAGCGTTTCGGCGAAATGCGCCTCGGTTTCGGTCGGGAAGCCCACGATGAGATCGGCCCCGAACACCATCTCGGGCCGCAGTCGGCGCAACCGGCGGCAAAGCGCGAGCGCCTCGGCCCGGTTGTGCCGCCGCTTCATGCGCTTCAGGATGAGGTCCGCGCCGGACTGCAAGGACAGGTGCAGGTGCGGCATGAGGCGGGGTTCGGTTGCGACCGCATCGACGAGATCCGGGTCGGCCTCGATGCAGTCGATGGAGGACAGGCGCAGCCGCTCGAGCCCAGGCACATCGCGCAACAGCCGCTTGACCAGACCGCCGAGGTTCGTTCCGTCGCCGTCGTAGGACGTGATGTCGACACCGGTCAGCACCGCCTCCCGGGTGCCGGCTTCGACGAGGCTCCGCACGGTCGACACCACCGCCTCGGGCGGGACGGAGCGTGACGCGCCGCGCCCGAAAGGAATGACGCAGAACGTGCAGCGATGATCGCAGCCGTTCTGGATTTCCACGAAGCCGCGGGTATGGCTGGCGGCACGTCCGCCGTCCGCCTGTGTTTTTCGTGGAAGGCCGGGCCGGGCCCAGCTTCCGGGGGCGGTCTTCTGGGCGTTGCCGACCATCGCGTCGACTTCGGGCATCGCCGCGAAGCCCGGGCCGTCGATCTCGGCCGCGCAGCCCGTCACCACGATCTTGGACTCCGGCCGCGTGCGCCTGGCCCGCCGGATGGCTTGGCGGGCCTGCCGGGTCGCCTCGGCCGTGACCGCGCAGGTGTTGACGATGACGAGGTCGTCGTGCCCGGCCGCCAGCGCCTCCGCCCGCATGGCATCCGATTCGACGATGTTGAGCCGGCACCCGAAGGTCAGGACCTCGACGGCCTCGCGGCTCACGCAAAAGCCTCGAGCGTAAGCGTGCCGAGTTCCTCGACCTCGACCGGGCCGGTCATCAGCACATGGTCGTCGGCCCGCCATTCGATGCCGAGTTCGCCGCCCGGCAAGGCGAGCGTGGCGCGCCGTTCGGTGAGCCCGCGCCGGACCGCCGCCACCAGCGTGGCGCAAGCGGCCGATCCGCAGGCCAGCGTCGCGCCGGCGCCCCGCTCCCACACCCGCAGCAGGATGTTTTGGCGGTCACGTACTTCGGCGAACGAGATGTTGGCCCGGTCGGGAAACGTCGGGTGGTGCTCCAGCCGGGGCCCAACGGCCGCAAGGTCGATGCTCGCCGCATCGGGCACGAAGAACACGGCGTGCGGGTTGCCCATGCTGATTGCGGCCGGCGGATCGAGACGCAGTTCGGCGCAGCACGGCGCCAAGCGGCACGGCCTCGGTGTCGGCCGCCTCGCGCAGCGGAATGTCCCGCCAGCCAAAGCGCGGCACGCCCATGTCGAGCGTGAAGGTGGTGGGCCCGTCGCGCCGGCAGAAAACCTCGGTGCCTTCGATGTCGAGCGTTAGCGTCCCACGCTCATCGTTCTGCAGCATGTACCAAGCCACGCAGCGGGTGCCGTTGCCGCAGGCACCGGCGCGCGAACCGTCCGTGTTGAAGATGCGCACCAGCGCGTCGATGCCGGGCCGGTCTGCGTCAGCCAGCACCATCATCTGGTCGAAGCCGAGGCGACCTTGCCCGATGCGCCGCGCGTCCTCGCCCGTGACCATCGGCGGCACGGCCGCGCTCGTCGACCACCAGGATCGAATTGCCGGCGCCGTTCATCTTGGCGAAGGGGAGGGATTCTGGCGGCATGGGCTTCGAATGTGCGCCGCAGAGTATTTATCGGCGGGATGCCCGTTGTGATAGGTGCTCGCCGGCCCGGCAGCAAGGGCAGCGGCCGCCTAGCCACCCTATCGAACATCGGCATCCTTGGCGCGGCGAGGTGGGCAGCCAAGTCGCCTCGCCGCCATTGCGGGCCGCTACAGGGCTCTCATGCGCAGCCGATCAGGGCTTGAGCGCATCGGTGCCGGTGACGAGGCCCTTCGGTTCCGTGCTGATCCACCGATAAAGGATCCCGCCCAATGCGCCGCCGATCAACGGCGCGACCCAGAACAGCCAGAGCTGAGCAAGAGCCCAGCCGCCCGCGAAGAGAGCGGGACCGGTGGAGCGGGCTGGGTTGACGGACGTGTTGGTGACCGGGATCGAGACGAGATGGATCAAGGTGAGGCCGAGCCCGATGGCAACCGGCGCGAAGCCGGCCGGCGCTTTTCCATGCGTTGCCCCCATGATGATGAACAAGAACATCATGGTCATGACCGCCTCGGTCAGGAAGGCCGCGAACATGCTGTACTGGCCGGGAGAATGTTCCCCGTAGCCATTGGCCGCGAAGCCCTTGCTTGCGTCGAACCCGGGTGCGCCGCTGGCGATCACGTAGAGCAAGGCGGCCCCAACGATGGCGCCGGCAACCTGGGCACCCACATAGGGCGCGATCTGGTTGGTCGGAAAACGTCCGCCCGCTGCGAGACCCACGGTAACTGCCGGGTTGAGGTGGCATCCGGAAACGTGGCCGATCGCATACGCCATCGTCAGTACGGTCAAGCCGAACGCAAAGGACACGCCGACAAGCCCAATTCCCACCTGCGGGAAGGCCGCAGCGATCACCGCGCTGCCGCACCCGCCGAACGTCAACCAGAATGTGCCGATCAACTCGGCGGCGTATTTCCTGGTATCCATGCTGCCCCCCGCTGTGTGGGTTGCACCGGTAAGAAGCGGCCGAGGGCACCTTATCGGACCATGGCCGGAAATACAGAAAGAGTTTGCGCTCGGGCTGAATAATGACGCGACTAATGATACCCGACATCCCCGCGCATCTTGCCACGGAACACCCAATAGGAAAAACCCGTGTACATCAGGATCACGGGCAGCAGGAACAGGGTGCCGATCAGCAGGAAAGCCTGCGTGCCCTCCGAGGAGGCCGTCTCCCACAGCGTGTAGTGCGGCGGCACGATCATCGGCCAGAGGCTGACCGCGATACCCGTGTAGGACATGAAGAACAGCCCCATGGCGCCCGCGAAGGGCAGCGGGTCCGAGCCGTAGCCGTCGAGCGCCTTCCATTCCAGCACGGCCAGCAGCGCCGTGAGGATCGGCACGGGAGCGAGAAATAGCATCTGCGGCCAGCCGAACCATTTGTGGGCGATGGCCGGGTCGCGCAGCGGCGTCCAGATGCTGACCGCCGCCACCGCGATCAGCACGCCGATGAAGCAGATCTTGCCCATGCGACGCGCCCAGAGCTGCAGGTCGCCCTCGGTCTTGATGATCAGCCAGCCGGCGCCGAGCAGCCCGTAGCCCAGCATCAGGGCGACGCCGGTCAGCACCGAGAAGGGCGTCAGCCAGTCCATCGAGGTGCCGGCGAAATTGCGCCCCTCGACCTTGAACCCCTGGATGAAGGCGCCGAGCACGCAGCCTTGCGAGAAGGTGGCCAGCGCCGAGCCGAGGCAGAAGCCCCAGGACCAGACCCGCATGATCCAGGGCTGCTTGAAGCGGAACTCGAACGCCACCCCGCGGAACACCAGCGAGAGCAGCATCACCAGGATCGGGAAATAGACTGCCGGGATGATGATCGCGAAGGCCAGCGGGAACACGGCCAGCAAGGCAACGCCGCC
This sequence comes from uncultured Alphaproteobacteria bacterium, assembly GCA_963851175.1. Classification (GTDB taxonomy): domain Bacteria; phylum Pseudomonadota; class Alphaproteobacteria; order Rhizobiales; family Beijerinckiaceae; genus Lichenihabitans. Next base: position 89,928 of record CAWKNU010000003.1, read on the forward strand.
GAGGATCAGCCAGGTCTCGTTGCCGTCCCAGATCGGCGCGATGGAGTTCATCACGGTGCGCTTGTGCTCCTCGGGCGCGAACCCGTAGAGAATCCCGACTCCGAGATCGAAGCCGTCGAGCAGGACGTAGAGGAACACGCCGAGCCCGATGATGAAGGTCCAGATGGGAACGAGGTCGAGAAGTCCGCCGCCCATCGGGATCACTCCGCCGCCGGTGGCTGGGTGCCCGGGACCGGGCTCTGGTGCTGGAAGCCTTCGATCGGCTTGCGCTCCTCGGTCACCTCGTCGCGCGGCCCGGCCCTGACCATGCCGGCCATGACCACGATGCCGGCCGGGAACATGACCAGATAGACCGCCATATAGGCGATCAGCGAGATCAGCACGTCATGCCCGGTCACGGAGGGACTGACCGAATTGGCCGTGCGGAACAGGCCGTAGATGGTCCAGGGCTGGCGGCCGACCTCCGTCGTGGTCCAGCCCGCCAGAACGGCCACGAAGCCGAGCGGCGCCACGCACCAGCAGAGTCGCAGGAACCAGGGCGTCTCGAAGAGTCTCCTCCTGAACCACAGATAGCACCCGGCCAGCACGGTCGCGAGCATCAGCAAGCCGATGCCGACCATGATGCGGAAGCCGAAGAACACCGGCCAGACGGGCGGACGCTGATCGGCCGGGAAATCCTTCAGGCCCTTGATCTCGCCGCGCAGCGTGTGGGTGAGCACGAGGCTGCCCAGATAGGGGAGTCTCGATCGCATAATCGTTGCGTTCCGCGGCCTGGTTCGGGATGGCGAACACGGTGAGCGGGGTCGGCGAGGCAGTATCCCAATCGCCTTCGATGGCGGCCAGCTTGGCGGGCTGGTATTGGCGCGTGTTGAGGCCCTGCAGGTCGCCGAGAAAGATCTGCAACGGCACGAACAGGATCAGGAAGCTCAGCGCCATCTTGACCATCAGCCGCGATTCCTCCGGGAACCGTGTGGTGCGCACCAGATAGGCCCCGACCCCGAGCACCACGAAGGCGGTGGTCACGTAGAAGCCCGACACCGTATGGGCGAGGCGATACGGGAAGGACGGGCTGAAGATGATGGCCAGCCAATCGGTCGGGAAGAAGCGGCCGTCCTTGATCTCGTAGCCGGCCGGGGTTTGCATCCAGCTGTTCACGGAGAGGATCCAGAACGTCGAGAACAGCGTGCCGATCGCCACCATGCAGGCCGCGAAAAAATGTGCCCAGCGCGGCACGAGGTTTCGCCCGAACAGCAGGATGCCGAGGAAACTGGCCTCGAGGAAGAAGGCCATCAGGTCCTCGTAGGCCAGCATCGGCGAGATGACGTTGGCGGCCGCATCCGAAAAGCGGGACCAGTTGGTGCCGAACTGGAACGGCATGATGATGCCGGACACCACCCCCATGCCGAACGAGACGGCGAAAATCTTGATCCAGAACAGCGAGATCCGGAAGTAGATCTCCCGGCCTGTGATGAGGTGCAGGCCTTCGAGCATCGCGATGAAGGAGGCGAGCCCCACCGTGAAGGCCGGCAGCAGGATGTGCCAGGCGATCACCCAGGCCCATTGCAGTCGGGACAGAAACAGTGGATCGAGATGCATAGCTTCGGCCTTGTCGGCCGCAGCCTAAGCGGCCGCGACAGTTCTATTTTAGCGCGGATCGGCCGCGCACGAGACTGAATATGCGTGGTGCGATGACGCAACCCGCCTGGACAGGCCGAGTTGCTGCGGCCTGTTCAAAGAACCGCTTCGATCTGCTACACGATCGGGTGTCCATCGGCTCGGTCGAGCGTTTCGGCGATGCAATCGCTTGGCGTTTCCGGTCGCTGCGGCCCTTTCGAGGGGAGAACACTTGACCTCGGAGGCGGCCGCCCGTTGGCTGGGGCAGGATTCGAAGGAAGGAACTCGATGGGTTCGACCAATGTGCTGCGCCGCATGGCGCTGATTGCGGCCCTGCTCGGCAGCTTCGGGATAGGGGGGCAAGGGGCCGCGGCTCAGACGGCCCCCTCGACCGAGGCGCCCGCCGGGGCGGCTCCGGCCGCGCCGAGCCCGGCCACGCCGGCTCCCGCTCCCGCCGGCATCGCCGGCTCCTGCCCCGACCACCCCGCCCTCGCCGCCCGCCGCTGCGACCAAGGCTACGCCCGCACCCGATGCCGCCCCGGCCGACAAGGCCAACCCGGCCGAACAAGGCCGGGCCGGTGGACCGTACGGTTCCCGACACGTCGATCAGCCAGACGATCGAGCTGCAGCCCCGGCCGGTGATCATGCTGAGCGGCCAGGCAACGTGGGACGAAGGGTTCAAGTCGCTGAACGATTCCTTCACGAGGCTCAATCTCGCCCTGGAAAAGATCAACGGGCACCCGAACGGCAACCCGATGGCCCTGTTCACGGAAACCGACGATTCCGGCTTCAAGTTCACCGCCATGGTGCCGATCGAGAAGGTGCCGGACGGCAAGCCGGACGTCCCGCCGGAGCTCAGCTTCGGCATGTCGCCTGGCGGCAAGGTGATGCGGTTCCAGCACCGCAGCGCCTATGACGATATCGATTCGACCTACGAGGCGATCACGGCCTACCTCGACGAGAAGGGCCTCGAAGCCAAGAACATGTTCGCCGAGGAATATCTCAACCGGACGAAATCTTCGGACGACCCTTCGCTCGAGGTCGACATCGATGTGTTCCTCAAGTGATCGGCTTGCTTAGCCGGTGAAGCGGGCCGGCCGGATCGGAGCCTGGGGCCGGAAGCTTCGGGCCGCCGCGGCGGCTACGCTGGCGCTCGGGGCGGGGAGCTGCGCTATCCTGCCCGGCAGCGCGCCCTCGCACGGGCCCATCGGGGTGATGGCGGTCGACGAAGCCGAGGCGCGGGGCGATCGTTTCGGCCTATCGGGCGTCGCACGGCCTGACGGCCGTGACGCTCGATTCTACGTTGCATCGCGTGGCCCAGAACCAGGCCGACGCCATGGCGCGCGCCGACCTGCTCAGCCATAGCGTGGACGGCGCCTTGCCGGGCCGCTTGGCCCGGGAGGGCGCAGAGCCCCGGGCCATGGTGGAGAACGTGTCGGCGGGTTACGGCAATCTGTCAGGCGCCATCGCGGGCTGGAAACGCTCGCCAGCCCATAACGCCAATCTTCTGTTCGGCCCGGTGCGCCGTATGGGCATCGCGGCCGCGTCCGCGCCCGGCACCCGCTTCAAGACCTTCTGGGCGCTGGTGATGACCGACTGAACCGAGGTTCAGAGCGTCTCGACTTTGTCCGGATGCACGATTTCGATCTTGCGGCTCTCGATGAACTCGCGTGAAACGCGCTGCCATTCCTTGAGATGCGGGGTCTCGAAGTGCGCCGACAGCGCATCGCGCGATTCCCAGCGCTCGACGAACACGAACTCGTTCGGCTCGGTGATGCTGCTGGTCAGGTCGTAGGAGTGGCAGCCGACCTCCTTGTGGGTGCCCGCGATGACGGTGCGGGCGTTTTCCAGAAAATCGGCCCGCTTGTCGGGGCGGACGATCAGGGTCGCAATCACGTAGATCATGGAGAGGCCTTTTCGATTGGGCCGATCCCCGCACAAGACCGGCGCATGCTTCCGGCACTTACGCGCCCCGTGGCGCTCGCGCAACCGGCCGTCCCGGCTCACAAGCGCTTGACATCGCCCAGGCCCATGAAGTCGCGTTCCCGGCAAGTCAGGACGAGCACCTGCAGGGATTTCGCGGCGGTCTGCAGAACCCGTTGCATGCGCTCGAGCCGTCCTTCATCTGTATTGACCAGGGCATCGTCGAGGATCAGGGCCGAGGGCTGCCCGGAAGCGCGCAGGATATCGGCCAAAGCCAACCGCGTGATGACGGCAACCTGTTCGCGCGCCCCCGTGCTCAGGGCATTGAAGGGCTCGCTGACGCCCCGGCGCACGATGCCCTCGATCTCGAAAGTCTGATCGTTGAGCACGATGTCGCTGTCCGGATCGAGGAACTTCAGATAGGGCGTCACCCGCTCCCGCACCGGCCCGAGCCAGCGATCCTTGGACTCGCGCTGCGCGTCCGTCAGGGTCGACAGCAGCAGGCGGCTCGCCTGGGCTTCCAGATCCGTCGCAGCCTTGTCGCGTTCGAGCCGCTCGATGCGGCCGTCGAGTTCGCTCAGTTCCTCGCCGAGACCCGCCCGGCCTAGCACGCCCAGTTCGACGTCGAGGTCACGCTTGTCGCCCGCAAGCTTCGCGAGGTCGCCCCGGATCGTGGCTTCGGTCCGCTCCGCGCGGTCGAGATCGAGCCGGGCCACCTCCGGGTCGATGCCCCTGAGAGCCGCTTGCGCCTGCGCCGCATCGGCTTGCGCCCGCTCGAATGCCCGGTCGGCTTCGTCCAGCCTTTGGCGGAGATGCTCGTCGCTGGCCTGCTCCCGGGCTGAGAACAGTTCGGCGACGCGAGCCTCATGCTGGGTCCGGGCAGCGGCGACGCGGTCGTCCGCTATGGCAAGGTCGCGGGCCGCGTGTTCGCGCGCTAGGCCGCTTGCCCTCGTGTTGGCTTCGGCGGCCGAATGCCGATCGGCGGCATCGTCCTTGGCACGCCGTGCGGCGTCGATCGCCGCTGCGTCGACCTGGCCCTGCGCTTGCGGCCCCTCAAACAACATGCGCGCTAAGGCCGCGCGCTCCGCCTCGACGCTCTGGCGCAGGGCCTCGAGGCCGCTCGGGGCAAGCACGGACAACAGCTTGGCCAATGAGGCGGCCTCGGACTCGGCCTCGGTTTTGCGGGCCAGGACAGACCGCGCCTCCGCCACGCTTCCCAGGCCAAGCGCGCGCAAGCGCTCATTCAGCCTCCGAGCGGCATCTTCGGCAGTGCGGGCCAGGAACTCGACGCCGCCACCCGGGCGGACGCTCAATTGGCCGAAGCCTTCCAGGGTGAGGACGGCATCGCGCGACAATAGCACGGACTGCCCCGGCGGGACGGACGCGCCGTCGAGAGCGATCTCGCGCTGACCGTCAGGCTCGAAGGCGATCTGCACGCTGGCCGCCTCAAGCCGGGATCGCGCCTGGTCGAGGGCGCGCTGGAGAGCCTCGAGCTCCGCAATCTCCTTGGCCCCGACCGGCGAGCCGGCTTGCGTGCCTGCCAGGATTTCGCGCCGCCGGGCCGCACAACGTTCGGCCTCGTTCAGTTGCGTCTCGAGGGCGCGCAGGGCCTCGGATCGGCGCTGACGATCGGCCGCGCGCTGCAGCACGTCCAGTCGTTCGCCGGCGCCTCGGCTCTCCGTCCGCGCGAGAGCGAGACGTCGCTCGTCGGCCTCGGCGATGGCCTGCTGCCGGGCCAGCAGGGCCCGGGCCTCGGTGGCTTGCTGCTGGGCGCGGGCGAGGTCGGTGGCTGCGGCCTCGGCCTTGCCGATCATGTCGGCGCGCCGTTGCCGCCGCTCCAGCGCGTGGGTCCGGTCCTGGTCGCCGCGGGTCAGCCGAGCGGCGGCTTCGCCCACCATACGCTCCCCCTCGGCCGCGCGACTCATCGCGTCCTTGGCGATTCGCGCCTTTTCGACCGCCTTCGGCAGCCGCTCTTCCCGTTTGTGGCGGGCCAGGGCCTCCTCGATCCCGGCGAGGGCCGCGACCTTGCCGTCATGCTGGGCGAGATCGTCCGCAAGTTTGGCTCGCTGCGTTTTCAGCCGGTCGATCTCGTCGGAGAGTGCCCGGTACTCTCCCCTGGGCTTGTCGTTCTTGCCCCAGAAGCGCTCCTTGCGCTCGGCCGCGGCGGCCAGCAGGGTCCGTCCCCGCTCGCCCCCGAGCACCTGGCCCACCTCGCCCTCGAGCGCGGAGGCGAGCGTATCCTTGCCGCCCCCCACCCCGAGCGACCGATGCGAATGGCCCTGGTCCACCCAGAGCAGCCCGTAAAGGCCCTGGTGTTCGTCACGTTTCGATTCACCGCGCCCGGGCGGAGTGAAGCTGAACAGCTCGGCAAGCCGATCTTCCACCCCATCCCCGGTCAGGCGCCGGCCACCCGGTTCGACGAGTTCGGCCTCCTGGCGCTGGTTGAAGGCTTTGCGCAGCGTGTAGCGGCCGCCTTTCAGGTCGAACGCGATCGCCACCTCGGGCCGAACGTTCTGGCCATAGGGCAGCATGGCCTCGACCACCTTGCCGCCGACCCGGTGGCGCTCGAACAGCACCGCGCGCAACGCGGCCAACACGGTCGATTTGCCGGTCTCGTTGTCGCCGACGATCACGGTCAGGCCATCGCCAAGGCCCTCGATGCGGGCATGGCCAAGCTTGCGGAAGTCGCGAATTTCGATGCTGCGCAGCTGCATGGGTCTGTCGATCCGCTGGCCGTCAGACCTGGCTGACGTGATCGAAATAGATCATTCGCAAAGCAACGCGGGCGACGTCCCGGTCCGGATCCCGCGGGTCGCCGGCCTGCAGCTTGAGCCGCTCGACGGCCAGGCGGACGAACCCTGCCGTGTCGATCGCGTCGAGGTCGTCCGGGGTTGGTTCATCGAGCAGATCGCCATCGTCGACATCCAGGTGATGGAACCGCGCCTTCCAACGACCGATCTCCCGCTTGAGCTTCTGGCGCTCCGCCAGACTGACGCTGCCGGTCAGGCGCAACCCCACCACGGCCCGGGACGCCTCGTCCTCCAGGGCCGCGAGGGATTCGAGCGCGCGCGTGCAGGTCCCGTCGAGCAGTTCGACCTCGTGCCTGATCCAGCGGTAATGGCCTACGCCGACAGGCAACGACGCGCTCTTCCGCAAGATGGCCTTCGACCGTGACCAGGTGAACGTAGCCGCTATCGTTGTTCTTGTGCCGATCGGATTCCGGGGTGCCCGAATAGTAGGTACGTGGCGCGATGTTCAGCTTTCCGTGCCAATCGCCGAGGGCCAGATAGCTCAGGCCAGCGTTCTCGGCGCGCTCGGGCGGGATGAGATTGCTCGATTCCGCCTTGTCGGGCAGCCGCCCCGCGATGCTGCCGTGCGCCAGACCGACGCGGGCGACGCCCTCCGGGGTTGGGGCGCCATCGAACCATTCGGTCTGGTCGACCGCCTCGCGATGCCGGCGCAGGGGGGCCGGCAGCACGGCAACGCGATCGCCCCAAAGGAGGATCGGCGCGGGCTGATCGGCGATGACCACATTATCCGGCAGGCCCATCTGGCGCATCCGGGTCCAAACGCCGTGGGCCAGGGCAGCATCGTGGTTGCCCGGCAGAAACACCCAGGTGCCCGGGAAGGCCTTCAGGGCTTCGAGGGTCTGGAAGATGGTGCGGTCATGCACCTGGTTGCTGTCGAAGGCATCACCCGCGACCAGCACGGCATCGACGCCCTCGGCGCGCGCCAATTCGGCGATCTTGGCCACCGTTCTGATCCGCTGGGCTCGCAGTTCGGCACCCGCGTCGCCCGGAATGTTGCCGAAGGGCTTGCCGACCTGCCAATCCGCCGTGTGGATGAAGCGGAAACCCATGTCGTGCTCAACCTGTGCTTTGGCGCTCGAACAGCCCCTCAAGGCACCCTAGCGGCAGTGGCGCGCCGAATCATGGCACACTGCGCGACGAGGGACGGTAATCCACTACTATTAGGTGAGTAACGCTGCGCGTCGCCCGATCACGGGCGCTCTCAGGCCGCCAGCAGCCGCTGCACTTCGCCCACCAGATCCTTCAGGTGGAACGGTTTGGACAGGATCTTGGCGTCGCGCGGTGCGTTGTTGTCGGGATTGAGCGCCACCGCCGCAAAACCGGTGATGAACATGACCTTGATGTCGGGATCGAGTTCGGTGGCTCGGCGTGCGAGTTCGATGCCGTCCATCTCGGGCATCACGATATCGGTCAGCAGGAGCTCGAACGGCTCTTCGCGCAGCCGGTGATAGGCCGACAGCCCGTTGTCGAAGGAGGTCACCGTGAATCCCGCATTCTGCAAGGCCTTCACGAGAAAGCGCCGCATGTCATTGTCGTCTTCGGCAAGCAGGATCTTGGTCGGCGTGTCGGCGCCTGCGTCCATCATTCCTTCCTCGAGTTCTGTCGGTCCGTCCAGCGTGGATTAACCATAGGCGCACTTCACGGTTAAAAGGCCGTAAAACGCGGGTGCTATCTTTACCGTCTCATAGCGCTCCGCGCCTCGGCAAGCCATCGAAGACTTCACGACGTTGGTAAACGCGCAGCCGCGAGCCCGGAGCGACCCGCGGCCAGGATTTTGATCACATAGACACAGGACAGCCGCGTTGGCACAGTGCGGCCGTGAATCGCCAGTCCCAAACGGAACGGATATGCAGGAACCATGAAGGGGATCCCGGATCAGCATCAGGCGGTTTCGAGGCGCGGTGGCCCGGTATGCGAACCCGAACTCGATCCGCCTTTCGACGTGGTCGAACCGGCGCTGCTGGGTTCTGCCGTGGTGCTGAGTTCGCCGCACTCCGGCAGCATCTATCCGGCGCGCTTCCTGCAGAGCGCGCGTCTCGATGCGGCAAGCCTGCGGCGCTCGGAGGACGCCTTTGTCGACGAGCTTTTCCTGGCCTCGGTTGATCTTGGCGTGCCGCTGCTCAGGGCCCGGTTCCCGCGCGCGTTCCTGGACGTCAATCGCGAACCTTACGAACTCGACCCCCGGATGTTCGAGGGACGTCTGCCGGCCTTCGCCAATACACGCTCGGTGAGGGTCGCGGGCGGGCTCGGGACGATCGCCCGCGTGGTGGGCGATTCGCAGGAAATCTACGCGCGACGGCTACCGGTCGAGGATGCGCTGCGGCGCATCGAACACCTGCATAAATCCTACCATGCGGCCCTGCAGAACCTGCTGGAGCGTGCGGTCGATCGGTTTGGGCGCACCTTGCTGATCGACTGTCATTCTATGCCTTCATGTTCGCCCGGCACGGTCGGGGCGCGCGAGGATCGTGCCAAGGCCGATCTCGTGATCGGCGACCGCTATGGCACGAGCTGCGACCGCACGTTCGTGGATGCTGCGGAATATGAATTCAGGCGGCTCGGCTACACGGTCGACCGCAACAAGCCCTATGCGGGCGGCTTCATCACCGAGTTCTACGGCAACCCGGGCTCCAATCGCCACGCCATGCAGATCGAGATCAATCGCGCTCTCTACATGGACGAACGTACGACGGAACGGAAGGCCGCCTTTGCGGAGGTCAGCCGGCACGTCACCGAGGTGGTGCGGGCGCTCGTGGCAGTTGCCCACGGCGGACTCTACGGCGAGCGCGCCGCGGCCGAATAGCCAGCCAAAGAAAGAGGCCGCCCATGTTGCCACGGGCGGCCCAAGTCTAGGGAGGAAACGCCCAAGGAGGGCATACGGCAACGAATTGCCGCAGTGCAACAATCGCATTTGCGGTGCACAAAAGCAAGCCTGTTGAGCAAATAATCGTTTGATGCGTCAGGCTGCCGCACCGGGGGCGGGCGTCGTCTCTGGATTGCTCGATCGCCGCGACAGAGTCTGGCGGCTGCCGGGTAGCCGTTGTAGAAGGCCCGCGTGGCCGCGCTGGAGCCCTGATGGCGCTCGGCCGCGACAGCTCCGGAGATGGCATGACGGCGGTCGATTTCGAGAATTTCGTTGCCGAGCTCGCGACGGTGGCGGGCGAAGCCATCATGCCGTTCTTTCGCACGGCGGTGCGGGCGCACGACAAGGGTGTGCCGGGGAGCTTCGATCCGGTGACCGAGGCGGACCGGGCGGCCGAGACCGCAATGCGGCACAGGATTCTCACGACATTTCCGGCCCACGGCATCATCGGCGAAGAGTTCGACGATCACCAACCCGAGGCTGAATTTGTCTGGGTTCTGGACCCGATCGACGGCACGAAAAGCTTCATCTCGGGGTTACCGACCTGGGGCACCCTCGTAGCCCTCGAGCACCACGGCGTGCCGGTCTACGGAACAATGCACCAGCCCTTCACACGCGAAAGATTTTTCGGCGACGGCGCCCGGGCAACCTGGTCGGGCCTCAACAGCCACGGCACCGCGATCTCTCACCATCTGCGCTGCCGCCCGTGCGCCTCCATTGCGGAGGCGACCGTGATGACCACCAGCCCCATGCTGCTCGACGCGCCGGAGCGGGCAAGCTTCAACCGCGTCGCCGACCAAGCCAAACTGTTGCGGTTCGGGGGTGACTGTTACAGCTATTGCATGCTGGCCGCGGGCCATGTCGACCTCGTCATCGAAAGCGGCCTCAAACCCTATGACATCGCGGCCCTGATCCCCATCGTGCAGGGCGCCGGTGGCGTCGTCACCACCTGGAACGGGGGCGAAGCGGCCGGCGGAGGAGCCGTGATCGCGGCCGGAGATCGGCGAATTCACGAAACCGCGATGGCACTTCTAGGTTGATGAGAAGCGGCCGCTGAACGCCTGTCCGAGTTCACCGCGACAAAGGACTGGGGGAGCCATTCTGTCTGGCAGTCCGCACCGGAAGCTGAACGCAGGACCGATGGATTGACCGAACGTGAGCCCCCGACCCAGCCCCGCCCCGACGACCGCGTCGAGGGCTTGGAGCGTGAGAACCGCGACCTGAGCCGGCGTCTGGCGGAATGGCAAGAGCACTTGGCCCGTGCCTCGCGGTCCCCAGTCGCGGGTGCGTTCCGCAGCCTGCAATTCTGGCGCCGCGCTCGAGCCCGAATCGAAGCGCTCGCGGCCGGAAGGCTGAGTTCAGCGAGGGCCCGCCGGATCATCGATACGGGGATGTTCGACGCGGCTGCCTACCGGACGATCGCCGGGCTGCCCGGCGCCAGCGACCGGCAGGCCGCCGCTCATTACGCCGCGATCGGCGAACGCCAGGGGCTCCGTCCCAGCGCAGCCTTCGACCCCGCGGTCTATTCGGGCCTTTACCCCGACCTGGCCGGAAGCGCGATGGGATTGCTGGTCCATTATGCGCGCTTCGGCAAGGCCGAAGGCCGGATCCCGACCTTCGATCTCGATTCGCTGGTTCGGAAGGGCAAACGGCCCTTCGATGCGGCCAAGAAGACCTGCCTGGTGGCGTGCCACGCGGCCTCACGGACCGGGGCTCCCATCCTGGGCTGGAACCTGGTCCGAGCCTTGGGCCGGACCCATAACGTCGTTGCCGTTCTGCTCGAGGGCGGCGAACTCGAGGATATGTTCCTCGACGAAGCAGCGGTCGTGGCCGGGCCTTTCCAGCACGGCGCCTTGGCTCCGCTCACCATGGCGCAGCTTGCGAGCGGTCTCGACCGGCGCTTCGCGATCGACTTTGCCATAGCCAACAGTATCGAGTGTCATCCGGTTCTGGGCGGCCTCGCGGCTGCCTATATACCGGCCGTCGCGCTGGTCCATGAATTCGCGGCCAACGTCTATCCACCCGGAGCCATGACGTCCGGGCTGATGATGTCGACCCAGGTCGTCTTCGATGCCGAGGTGCAGCGCCAGGCCGCGCTCGATGCATGGCCGGGCGTGACGACGCTGACCCAGCACGTGTTCCATCAAGGGGCGTCCGAAGTGCCGCGCGCAAAGCCCAAAGCCGGGGAGGGGCCAGGCGACGCAGCAGCGAAGCGCGAGAAGCTTCGGCGGCTGGTTCGCGGCTCGGACGAGACGCGTCCCGTGGTCCTGGGTCTCGGCACGATCTCGATGCGCAAAGGCGTGGATCTCTTCGTGTCCTGTGCCCAGGCCGTGGCCGGAACGCTCGGGCCCGACCGGGTCCGTTTCGTGTGGATCGGCGACGAGCCCAAGCCGCACCCGGATGGCGTCTATTGCGACTGGGTGGCCGACCAGGTGAAACGGTCGGGGCTTGCGAAAACGGTCGTCTTCCTCGACCCGGTAGACGATCTGTCGGGCGCCTTCGCGGGCGCCGATGTCGCGTTCTCGCCCTCGCGGCTCGATCCATTCCCGAACGTCGCCATGGATGCAGCCTTGGCGGGGCTGCCGGTCGTGTGCTTCGAACGCGCCAACGGGTTTGCCGAATTTTTGCTCGCCGATCAGCGGACGCGATCCCTTGCGGTGCCCTATCTCGATACGGCCGCGGCAGCACATTGCGTGCTGGATCTGCTGAACGACCCGGTCCGGCGAGCCGAGACGGGGGAGGCCCTCAAGGCCAGGGCCGAGGCCGATTTCCCGATGACCCGCTACATCGAGCGGCTGCAGCCCGTCATCGCCACCGCAAAGGCGATTACGGCCCAGGAAAAGCGCGACGTCGAAACCCTCAACGGGGACGAAACGTTTTCACCGTTCCTGTGGTGCAATCCGCACGAACCGATGACCCGCGACAAAGCCGTGCGGTTCTACGTGCGCAAGGCGGCATCGGGCCAGGAAGCCAACCAATATTGCCGTCGCCCGGCGCTCGGCTTCGTGCCGCAGACCTATGCGGAACATCACCCCGCCCTGCAGGAGCCCCCGTTCGAGAACCCGCTTGCCCATTGGGTGCGCTCGGGCAAGCCCGAGGGGCCCTGGTCGCACCGCGTGATCGTGCCGACCAAACAGCTGGCCGCGACCCCGACCCGCTCTCTTGGCGCGGCGCTGCACATCCACTTGCACTATCCCGAACTGGCAGACGGCATCCTCGCCGGCCTGGCCGCGAACCAGGCCGCCCTGGATCTTTTCGTCAGCACGACCTCGGACGCGAGGGCGGAGGAGCTCACCAGGCGCTTCGCCGCCTATGGGCGCGGTCCCGTGGTGGTTCGGACCTGTCCGAACCGCGGGCGCGACATCGGCCCGATGCTGACGCTTTTCGCGGACGCATTGCAGGACTACGAGGTGGTCGGGCATTTCCACGGGAAGCGGAGTCTGGCGCTGACCTCGGTTGGCCTGAGCACCGACCTCGGCGTGCAGTGGCACGAGTTCCTGCTTCAGCACCTGATCGGCGCCACGTTTCCGATGGTCGACATCATCTTGGGCCGGTTCGCGGCGGACCAGACGCTGGGCCTGGTGTTTCCCGAAGACCCCAACCTGACGGGGTGGAGCCTCGACCGCGATCTCGCGATCCTGCTCGCGGCCCGCATGGATCCCACCATGCGGGTGCCGAAGTTCATCGATTTTCCGATCGGCACGATGCTCTGGATGCGTCCCGCAGCGCTGAAGCCACTGTTCGACCTGAAACTCGGGTGGGACGATTATCCGGAGGAGCCGGTGCCGATCGACGGCACAATGCTGCACGCGCTTGAGCGCCTATTCCCCGTCGTCTGCGAGCATGCCGGATTCCGGTTCGAGACGACGCACGTGCCGGGCGTGAGCCGATGACCTCGCCCGATCCCGAGAAGCGCGGAGATTACAGTGACTGCCGCGCGAGGTATCATTGGGCACGACAGTGAGGCCGCTGGCATGAGGTCCGCATGAGCAATCGCGAGCCGATCACGGTGGATCTTGGCGATCTGCAAGATCGCGTGGACGCACGCGTGAGCTCCGGCGCCTATTCTTCCCCCAGTGAGGTGTTGCGCGCTGGCCTCCTTGCGCTTGAGCGGGAAGACGCCGCGCGCGACGAAGATCTGCGGCAAAAGGTAAGGGAAGCACTCGTGGACGCTCGTCCTGACGTGGCAGCCGAGGATGTTTTCGCGAGACTAAAGGCTAAACACGTGGCCCGAACGCAGTCCTAGGTGGCTTACGACATCACGTTCAGTGCTCTGGCTGCTGCGGATCTCGACGCGATCGACGAGTACATGGCACGGGACAGTCCACAACGGGCGTTCGAATTTGTTCAGCGAATTCATCGCCGGTGCGAACTTCTGTCGGAGTTCCCGGAACAGGGCACTCGGCGTAGCGATCTTGCTCCTGGACTCCGCACATTCGGCTTTGAACGCCGGGTCACAATCGCATTCAGGATCGAAGGCTCCACCGTGAGAATCCTTCGCGTGCTGTATGCAGGGCGGGACCTCGGACAATTGCCCGAGTGATCTGGGCAGATTCGGAATGGAAGCTGCAAGCTTCGCGATTGCGCCTGCCCTGGCCTCGCTGGCTACGCCAATCCCTTGATGATGTTGTCGACCATCTTTTTGGCGTCGGCGAACAGCATCATGGTGTTGTCGCGGAAGAACAGCTCGTTCTCCACCCCCGCATAGCCCGACCCCATGCCGCGCTTGATGAACAGCACGGTCTTGGCCTTTTCGACGTCCAGCACCGGCATGCCATAAATTGGGGACGCCTTGTCGGTCTTGGCCGACGGATTGGTGACGTCGTTGGCGCCGATCACGAAGGCGACATCGGCCTGGGCGAATTCCGAATTGATGTCCTCGAGTTCGAACACCTCGTCGTAGGGCACGTTGGCCTCGGCCAGCAGCACGTTCATGTGGCCCGGCATGCGGCCCGCCACCGGATGGATGGCGTATTTGACCTCGACACCCTCCTTCTTGAGGATGTCGGCCATCTCGCGCAGCGCATGCTGGGCCTGGGCTACCGCCATGCCGTAGCCCGGCACGATGATGACCTTCTGGGCGTTCTTCATGATATAGGCCGCGTCCTCGGCCGAGCCCTGCTTGACGGGCCGGGTTTCCACCGCGCCGCTCGCCGCGGCGGTTTCCCCACCGAAGCCGCCCAGGATGACCGAGATAAAGGACCGGTTCATCCCTTTGCACATGATGTAGCTGAGGATGGCACCGGACGAGCCGACCAGCGCACCGGTAATGATCAGCGCAAGGTTGCCCAGCGTGAAGCCGATGCCGGCCGCGGCCCAACCCGAATAGGAGTTGAGCATCGACACCACGACCGGCATGTCGGCGCCGCCGATCGGCACGATGATCAGGACGCCGAGTGCCAGGGAGGCTAGCACGATCAGCCAGAACGCCAACGTGCTGGTGCTCGACACGAAGGTCGCGATCAGCACGAAAAGCAGAACCGCCAGCCCGCCGTTGATGAGGTGCCGGCTGGGCAGCATGATGGGCTTGCCCGACATGCGGCCGTCAAGCTTCAAAAAGGCGATGATCGAACCGGTGAACGTGATGGCCCCGATCGCGGCCCCGATCGACATTTCGACCAGGCTCTGCCCGTGGATGTTGCCCGGCACCCCGATGCCGAAGGCCTGCGGGGCGTAAAGCGCGCCGGCCGCCACCAGCACGGCCGCAAGGCCGACAAGGGCATGGAACGCCGCCACAAGCTGCGGCATGGCGGTCATCTGCACGCTGCGGGCCCGCCACGCTCCGATGCTGCCACCGATAGCGATGGCGATCAGGACCATCAGCCAGGACGCAACGTCCGAGGGCGGCCTGTAGAGCAGGGTGGTCAGCACGGCGAGGCCCATGCCGATCATGCCGAAGCGATTGCCCTGCCGCGAGGAGGCCGGTGAGGACAGCCCGCGCAGCGCCAGGATGAACAGGATGCCCGATACGAGGTAAAGCAGGGCCGCGAGATTGTCGCCCATGAGCTTCACCCCTTCCGCTTGTACATGGCGAGCATGCGCTCGGTGACCAGGAATCCGCCGAAGATGTTCACCGAGGCGAGGATCAGCGCCAGAAAGCCGAAAATGCGGGCCGCCCAGGCGCCGGCATCGCCCCCGATCCCGGTATCCACCCCCACCGACAGCAGGGCCCCGACCACGATCACCGACGAGATCGCGTTGGTGACCGACATCAGGGGCGTGTGCAGGGCCGGGGTGACGGCCCAGACCACGTAATAGCCGACGCAAACCGCCAACGCGAAGATGGCGAGCCGGAACACGAAGGGGTCGACCGCGCCGCCGGTCGCCGCATGGGCCGCGGCCCCGGCCCCGTCAGCGATCTGGTCGGCATAGGCCTGCGCCGCGTCGGCCGCCTGGCGGGCTGCGGTCGCGGCGGCCTGGGCCTTCTCGTAGAGCTGTTGCGGAGTATCGGCCACCATGGGAGGTCTCGTTGTGCGGAGGGTCGGGGGTCGAGGACGAGTTTGACCGGCGCGGTCAGCTCAAGCGGGCTGGGCCAGGAAATTCGGATGCACCACGGCGCCATCGCGGGTCAGTGCGGTAGCCTTGACGAGTTCGTCGTTCCAGTCGACCGCGACTGCCTTGCTGGTCTTGTCGATCAGCGTCTCGACGAAGGCGAAAAGGTTGCGGGCATAAAGGTTCGAGGCCGTGGAAGCGAGGCGACCCGGCACGTTGAGGTAGCCGACGATCTTGACGCCGTTCCGCTCGACCACCTCGCCGGGCCTCGAGGCTTCGCAATTGCCGCCGCGCTCGACCGCGAGATCGATGATCACCGAGCCCGGCCGCATGCTCGACACCATCGCGGCGGAGACCAGCTTGGGGGCCGGCCGGCCCGGGATCAGCGCCGTGGTGATCACGATGTCCTGCTTGGCGATGTGGCTGGCCACGAGCTCGGCCTGCTTGGCCTGGTAGGCTTCCGACATCTGCTTGGCATAGCCGCCGGACGTTTCGGCCTGCTTGAATTCCTCGTCTTCCACGGCGACGAACTTGGCGCCGAGCGACTCGACCTGCTCCTTGGTGGCTGGCCGCACATCGGTCGCGGTGACCACCGCGCCGAGTCGCCGTGCCGTAGCGATCGCCTGCAATCCGGCCACGCCGACTCCCATGATGAACACCTTGGCGGCCGGCACCGTGCCGGCGGGCGTCATCATCATCGGAAAGGCCCGGCCATATTGCTCGGCCGCGTCGATCACGGCCCGGTAGCCGGCGAGGTTCGCCTGGCTCGACAGCACGTCCATGACCTGCGCCCGCGTGATGCGAGGCATCAGCTCCATGGAAAAGCCGGTGACGCCCGCCTCGGCCATGGCCCGCAGCGCCTCGGGCTGGTCATAGGGGTCCATGATGGCCACGACCAGGGCGCCGCGCTTGTAGGCGTGAAGGTCGGCGGCATTCGGCCTGCGCACCTTCAGCACGACATCGGCGTCCCGCACCGTGTCGGGCCCGGTCTGGGCGGTACTGGCGCCAGCCTCCACATAGGCACTGTCGGAAATGCCGGACTTCAGTCCAGCGCCGGCCTGGACCACGACGTTGGCCCCGAGCGCGATGAACTTGCGAATTGTCTCGGGGGTTGCCGCCACCCTGGGTTCGGTCTCGGACTCGGCAGGCACGGCAAGACGCATGAGGCCACCAGAAATGGAATGGGGTTCAGTCGGGCGAGGTCGCTGGTCAGCCGCGATCGGGATCGATGGGCCGGCCGAGAGAGGGTCGACAGCCCAGGATCACAGCAGAAAGAGCGCCATCAGGACGAGAACCCCGGCGACCGCCACCGAACCCCACTTGGTCGCGAAGGTGAAGCCCCGATAGGTGCGTTCATGCTCCGCGTAGTCCATGTATTCGGGGTTCATCGGCACGTGATCGCTTGTCGTCATCGGAGCCTCATTCGGAGCGCAAACAGCTTCATCCTGCTCTAGCTGAAACAATGTCGCCCGGCAACAGGTATACGGTATACCAGGAGGGGTCAAAGCACCCGCGTTACATGGCCCATCTTGCGGCCGGCCCGGGCGTCGCGCTTGCCATACAGATGCAGGCTCGCGCCCTCTTGGGCCAGGATCGCGCGCCAGTCATGGGCATCCGCGCCGATGAGGTTGCGCATGTCGATCGGCCCGAGACGCCGCGTCGAGCCGAGCGGCCAGCCGCACACGGCCCTGATGTGCTGTTCGAACTGGGAGGTCGCCGCGCCTTCGATCGTCCAGTGGCCCGAGTTGTGGACGCGCGGCGCGATCTCGTTGACAACGAGGCTTTCGCGGCCGGAGTCACCGTCCCGCACCACGAAGAGTTCGACCGTCAGCACGCCGACATAGTCGAGCGCGTCGGCAATGCTCTGCGCGATGGCGGCCGCGGCCGATTCTGTCGGGGGCTCGACGCGCGCGGGCAGCCGGGTCCGGGCCAGGATGCCGTCGGCATGGTCGTTCTCGTTGAGCTCGTAGGCCGAGAAACTGCCGTCGAGGCCGCGTGCTGCCACGAGCGATACCTCCCGGTCGAAGCGGACGAGTCCTTCGAGGATCGAAGGCTGCCCGAACGTCGCGAAGGTTTCAGACGCATCCGCCCCGTCGCGAATCATCCTTTGACCCTTGCCGTCATAGCCGAAGCGGCGGGTTTTCAGGATCGAGGGCCGGCCAAGCTCGTCGAGCGCGCGGGCAAGACCCTGCGCATCGTCGACCGGCCGGAACGGTGCTGTGCGCAGCCCCAGACTTTGGAGGAAGCGCTTTTCCACCAGGCGGTCCTGTGCGGTTTCGAGCGCCAGGGCGCCGGGCCGAACAGGGCAATGACGCGCGAGCAGCGCCGCCGTTTCGGCCGGCACGTTCTCGAATTCATAGGTGACGAGCTTGGTGGTCCGGGCGAAGCGGGCCAGGGCCTCGGGGTCGCGATAGTCCGCGACCGTGCTGGCGGCCGCGACCTCGAAGGCCGGGCTGTCGGCTTCGGGCGCGAACACATGAACCTTGAGCCCGAGCTTGGCGGCCGCCATGGCCAGCATGCGGCCAAGCTGGCCACCGCCCAGGATCCCGATCCAGTCGCCCGGGACGACCGCATGGATCGCTCCGGTCCTGGCCTGCTCTGCCGCACGCTCACCCATCGCGCGGCTCGAGCGCTACCGATGCCGTTTGGGCGGAGCGCCAGGCCTCGAGGCGCTCGGCGAGGGCAGGATCGTTGAGGGCCAGGATCGCGGCGGCCAGCAGCGCCGCATTGACGGCCCCGGGGCGGCCGATGGCGAGCGTGCCGACCGGAATGCCGGCCGGCATCTGCACGATCGAATAGAGGCTGTCGCGGCCCCCCAGGGCCTGGGTTTCGATCGGCACCCCGAGAACCGGCAAGGCCGTCATCGAGGCCGTCATTCCGGGCAGGTGGGCGGCGCCGCCCGCGCCTGCCACTATAACCCGATAACCGGCGGCCTTGGCACCCTTGGCGAATTCGACCAGCCGGTCGGGCGTCCGATGGGCCGAAACGATCCTGGCCCGGTACGCGACATGAAGCGCCTCGAGGGTCGCGGCGGCATGGCGAAGGATCGTCCAGTCGGACTGGCTGCCCATGACGAGCGCGACGAGCACGGGGTCGGCCAACAGAATCCTCGGAAGTTCAGGGTCGCAGAGGGTCTGCGACGCAGCGCCACTTAAACCGGAACGTCCCCTCCGGTGCAAGGATCGGCGAATGGTGCCGCATGCTCGCCCGCCCCTGCACGAGCGCGCAGTCGTCGCGCGCGTTGCACCGGCGCTCCAATCCGTTATAGCTGAGCCGGCCATTCCCGATCCTGCGCCGATCGGGTCCGGATGCGTGGGCCGGTAGCTCAACGGTTAGAGCCGGCCGCTCATAACGGTCTGGTTGGGGGTTCGAGTCCCTCCCGGCCCACCAGTGATCTCCCATAGCGTTAGCCGGTCCATGGACCCGCTCGAGCATCTGCTCCTACCTGCCTTTGAACCCAGTACGTCACGCATGAATGACGCGCGGCGTGCGGGGTCGGGTGGCGTTCGATGCGCCAGGATAGAATGGAGGTTCTCAACCGTATTCGTGTGGCACGCTGTTCAAGCACTGGCCTCCGAGCCATACTCTCCCTGTGTACAGGCCTATGACGGGCAGCCGGGAGGTCAAACCAGATGGCGACAGCTGGAATCCGTATCGGTATGAAACACTGGGAAAAGCTGATGCTCGCTGGCGCGGCGTTCGCCGCATGCGCGCACGCCCAGACTGGGCCCACCGCGGCGCAGAACGCGCCTTCGCCCTTTACGGGACCGCCGCCCGCACAGATCGAACAGCAATTGCAGGCGGCGCAAAAGCAACTGCTTCCGCGCACACCTGCCGAAGCCAAGCTGAATTCCAACCTACGCCTTGCTGTGCGAGGATATGAACGGAACCGGCCTGGAGCGCCTCCCCGCCTGCTTCGCCCGTATCTCGCCTTGCCCGGACAAACGCCCTCGCCAAGCGGCGAGGTCGTGATCATCCAAGGCGACATCACGCCAGCGCTTCATGACTTCGTGGTCAGCCAGGGCGGCTCCGAGATCGCCGAGATCCCCGAATACCACACCATGTCGGTTCGCCTGCCGCTGCAGAACGTGCTGGCCGTAGCCAGCCGTCCGGACGTGCACGGCCTTGCTCTCGCGAGAAAGCCGCTGGTTAACCAAGTTGCGCCTTCCGCTAACCTGCCTCATTCCGACCTCGACGGCGACGCCGCGCATGAGATGCAATATGTGCGCGGCTTCCTTCATCAAGACGGCACGGGCCAGAAAGTCTGCGTCATCTCGGACGGTGCTGGATCGCTCGACAGATCGCAAGCGATGGGCACGCTTCCGGCGGTCGACGTGGTACCGCAAATCCCCGGCCAAGCTTACTGGTCAGGTAAGCAAGAAGGCACAGCCATGCTGGAGATTGTTCATCAGATTGCACCGGGTGCCCAACTTGGCTTTGCTGATGAGGGCGAGAGCCGTATCATGATGGCGGCAAATATCAGGCGACTCATCGATCGCAACTGCAGCATCATTGTCGATGATATCACTTACACTGACGAGACACCGTTCCAGGACGGCGAAATATCCCGGGCTGCTCGCGCAGCGACCGAAAAGGGGATCCTGTATTTCTCCTCGGCATCAAACAGCGGCAACAAGGGGCTGGGAAAATCGGGCACTTGGGAAGGGGATTTCCACGGTTCGGGCCATACGGTAACACTCCCGTATTTTGACTCACGGACCAATAGCGTGGTGAATCAAGTCTATGAATTCCACGACTTCGGCGGGGGATCGATCTTCAATGAGGTCACCGGTGCCAATCAGGAGGCGCCATTCGCCGATCTGAGCTGGAATGATCCTGTCTACCCTGACGTCAAGCCGCAGAATTTTCAATTGAACGACTATCTGTTGGCCGCATTCGGCTACGATGGCCAGATTGTCGCCTTGTCGTCCAGTAGAGACAACTTGAATCAGTTACCGCTCCAAACAGTCTCCATTCAGCCCGGATACCGGCTTGCCGTCCTGAAAAACCAAAGCAGTCAAGCCCGCGTCGTCCGGGTCGCCACAAACCGTGGTAGGCTCGTCATCCAAACAGACGGCGAGACATTCGGCCACAACGCTCTAGGCGCGCCCAACGCCTTCTCGGTCGCCGCTGTGTCCGTAGCCAAAGTCACAAATCAGGGCAAGACTGGTCCCTTCAGGACCAACGGCAACGATCGTCAGCAAAGCAACCTGGATGTGAACGACTACAGCTCCGACGGCCCACGTCGAATTTACTACGATGCTTTAGGACAGGTTCTTTCGCCGGGTCATTTGACGTACGGCACTGGCACGATGCTCAATAAACCTGATTTCGCTGCGGCCGACTGTGTAACAACTTTGGTGCCAGGCTTCGCCTCCTTCTGCGGCACCAGCGCTGCCGCCCCCCACGCCGCAGCCATAGCTGCCGTATTTCGATCTGTCATGCCGCAATTGGATATACGCAAAACGTTCGTCGATCCTGCGCTCATCCTCAATGACATGACAGGGCAAAATAGCGTGTTGGGTGCGAATACGTGGAGCGACAGGGCTGGCTATGGTCTGCTTAACCCCGTGCTTGCGCTGCCTTATGCCCTCGATTTGCAAAACACCTGGATCGAGAACTTCCAAGAGTTGGCGCCATCGAGCACCGTCTCGGACAGCAATCACCGCTGCAACGTGACCGCCGCTTCCGGTGGCGCAACGCCGGTGTCCGGTGGCGGCTGGGAAACGAAAGCAGGTTCCGTAACTATTCTCTGCAAGGATGTGGTATACAAGGGAACGTATCAGTCGGCATGGGGCTTCTCTACGTTGTCCTTCTTCAGCATATTCCAGCCTGTCGTAAAGAACCAATATATGTGGCAGGCAACGTTTACAAAGTACAAGAGCGGGACAACACAGAAGTTGGGAGATGTTACAACCCTGGTTATGGCCTCGGATCCTACCGGGAGAATCGAGTACAGGCAGAGTGACCTTAATCTTCCAGACCAAGAACCGAAATTCGATCTGGAAATTGTGGTGTCCGGGCAAAAGACTTGGGCCGGTCCTCCGTCCCCACCCGTAGGCTGGGGGAACGGTGACTTCATCTTGCGGCATTTCAAGGTTCAGGTTGGCACTGAGCAGTTTTGCACTTACCCGCTTTGCAGCCGGTGATCATCGACGGCGAGGTAAGGCAATGACATTTCGAGCCCAGCCGGGCAGGCCGACATAAGCGCGGGAAGAGGATCGGGCAACTTGGGTGGGCGGTCACCGGCTTGCGCGGGAAGGCGGGGCCGGGTAAAGACGTTGGGTGCTCGGCTTTCGGCCTGGGCCTTGGTTTGTCGAGGTTTCGTGGCGGCTTTCGCGCCCCAGCTGACCCCCCGAAGCGGTGCGCATGGCGCAGCCGCCCTTCCGCTCGCGCGCAAAAACCAGCTGCTGCTTAGCCGCCCCTGAGGGCCGGCCGGGCTTTTGCCTGGGCGCTCAGGGGTTTCGGCCGAATACCTCGAAATCGCTGCCCGAGCGCCGCCAAGGCCGGGCCACTATATCAGGACCGCAGCCATGAACCAGACCACGCCGCCGACTCCGTCAGCCCCCTCGTCCAAGGACCGGGTTCTCATCTTTGACACCACCTTGCGCGACGGCGAGCAATGCCCCGGCGCCACCATGACGTTCGAGGACAAGCTCGAGGTGGCCGAACTGCTCGACAATATGGGGGTCGACGTCATCGAGGCCGGCTTCCCGATCGCCAGTGACGGCGACTTCGAGGCCGTGTCCGAGATCGCGCGCCGCACCGAACGGGCGAGCGTGGCGGGCCTGGCCCGGGCCATCGAGGCCGACATCGCGCGCGCCGGAGCCGCGGTGCGGCACGCCAAGAGGCCGCGCATCCACACCTTCGTGTCGACCTCGCCGATCCATCTCGCGCACCAAATGCGCAAGTCTCAGGACGAGGTGCTCGACATCATCGCCCGCACCGTGACCCAGGCCCGCGGCCTTGTGGACGACGTCGAATGGTCGGCCATGGACGCGACACGCACGCCGCTCGATTATCTCTGTCGCTGTGTCGAGGCGGCCATCAAGGCCGGCGCCACCACGATCAACCTGCCCGACACGGTGGGTTATGCGACGCCCGCCGAATATGCGGCCATGTTCCGTGCCGTGCGCGAGCGTGTGCCGGGCAGCGACAAGGCGATCTTCTCGGTCCATTGCCACGATGACCTCGGTCTCGCGGTGGCCAACACCATCGCGGGCATCGAGGCGGGCGCACGGCAGGTCGAATGCACCATAAACGGCATCGGTGAGCGGGCCGGCAACGCGGCGCTCGAGGAGGTCGTGATGGCGCTGAAGACGCGCGGCGACGCCTATCCGTTCGCGACGGGCGTCGAATCCACGATGCTGACACGCGCCTCGCGGCTCGTTTCCGCGGTGACGTCCTTCCCGGTGCAGTACAACAAGGCGATCGTCGGCCGGAACGCCTTCGCGCATGAAAGCGGCATCCACCAGGACGGCATGCTCAAGAATGCCGAGACCTACGAGATCATGACGCCGGCGAGCGTCGGCGTCTCCAAAACCTCGCTGGTGATGGGCAAGCATTCGGGCCGCCATGCCTTCAAGGAGAAGCTGCGCGAACTCGGCTACGAGCTCGGCGACAACGCCTTGCAGGACGCGTTCCGCCGCTTCAAGGACCTGGCCGACCGCAAGAAGCACGTCTACGACGAGGACCTGATCGCGCTCGTCGACGACGAGATCGGCAATGCGCATGAGCGCATCGCACTTGAGGCTCTCATCGTGATCGCCGGCACGATGGGGCCGCAGTCCGCGACGCTGACGGTGGCGGTCGACGGCGCGCACAAGACCCATCAGGCCACTGGCAACGGGCCGGTCGATGCGATCTTCAACGCCATCCGGGCCCTGGTGCCGCACGACGCGCAGCTTGACCTCTTCCAGATCCACGCCGTGACCGAGGGCACGGACGCGCAGGCCGAGGTTTCGGTCCGGCTGGCCGAGGACGGTCGCTCCTTCACGGCCAAGGGCGCCGATCCCGATACGCTGGTGGCCTGCGCCCGCGCCTATCTCGGAGCGCTCAACAAGCTCACCGCCTGGCAGATCCGCGGTCGCGCCCAGAGTGCCATGAAGCTGGGGTGAGGGTGGCGAGGGGGTAGGCGAGTCGGTCCCGTGCCGTGACGGACCCGTCGTAACGCCGCTCATTCCCGCGCAAGCGGGAATCCAGGACAGACGGGTTGGCCGGGGACTACCAAAACGGCTGGCCCACCACCAGGGCCTTGGCTGCGTTCCCGCTGCTGCGGGAACGAGCGGAGGGTGGGCAACCTAAAGCTCCGCCAGAAGCGAGGTCAGCTGGCCGGTGATGCTGGCGTGGCTTTGCTGGAAAGCCGGTCCGGCGCCTGTGAGAACCGCCTGGGGGTCCGGCGCACTGCTGCTGATGATACCCTGGATGCGGCTCTTGACGTCCTGCCGAACCTGTTTGGTCCGGTTTTCGGCGGCCGCCTCGCCCTGCTTGGCAATGTCGGCAGAGTGCCTCGCCGCATCGGCCTGCTTCTCGGCCGGAACCCGGCCGAAATAATAGCCCGTGACGGTACCAAAGAGGCCGAGCGCGAAGGCCAGAATGTCCTTCGAACGGGTGAGGGCGTCCTTGTCGAAGGTAGCGTCTGCGGCGTTGGTGAAGGCCCGGTAGATCATCCAGGTCGTGACCAATACGATGACCAGCGCGATAAAGGTCGTGGTGATTTCCTTCAGATCCGGTGGCCAGATCCGCGATGTTTGACCGCCCGGCCCGGCAGGGAGCTGGTCCAGAGCTTCGCCTTTGTTTGATGTGACCTTTTCGTTCTGCAGAGTCATGGCGGCCCTCTTTGCGAATGCGTGCGCGACGATGCACGGCAGAGGATGTCGCCTTCGACGCAACGCGCGTCGCACGACCCCTGGTGATCAACTTTGCAGAACCTTCTGCTGTACGCAACTATAAGTTGCTGTTTGTTACTGCTTCTATCTCGATGGCCAGCACCATCCAGGTGGGGCGCCATCCAGTTTGCCTCTGGGAGTTACTGGATCGCTTCGCTCCCGGCTCGCGAGGACGTGTTGCTTTCGCCTCAGGCCCCCAGCACGTCACGCAGCGGCGCGCTGATAATCCTTGATGTCCGAGAAGGTGATCTGCGGCCAGCGATCCTGCTCGTACTTCAGCGTGAAATTGGAGGAGGCCAGAAACACCGGGGCGCCGTCGAGGTCCTCGGCCGTCGAGGACGCAAAGGCGGCCAGGAATTTTTGCAATTCAAGGTTGTTCTCGGCCGTGACCCAGCGCGCCACTTCGAAGCGGCTTGTCTCGAAGCTGACCGGCAGGCCATATTCGGCCTGCAGCCGCTCGGCCAGGACGTCGAGCTGCAGCGCACCCACGACCCCGACCATGGCGCCCGAGCCGTCATAGGGCACGAAGGTCTGCACGACGCCTTCCTCGGCCATCTGCTGGAGCGCCTCCCGCAGCTTCTTGTTCTTCATCGCGTCCTGCAGCTTTACGCGACGCAGGATCTCCGGGGCAAAACTCGGCACGCCGCGAAACACCAGGTTCTCGCCCTCGGTCAGCGTGTCGCCGATCCGCAACGTGCCGTGGTTCGGGATGCCGACCACATCGCCCGGAAAGGCCTCGTCCGCCACCGAGCGCTCCTGGGCGAAGAAGAACTGCGGCGCATTGAGCGCCATGGGCTTGCCGGTGCGCACCAGCTTGGCCTTCATGCCTCGGATCAACCGACCTGAGGAGACCCGCATGAAGGCGATGCGGTCGCGATGGTTCGGGTCCATGTTGGCCTGGATCTTGAATACGAAGCCGCTCATCTTGCTTTCGTGCGCGTCGACGAAGCGGCTTTCCGCCTGCAAGCCTTTGGGAGCCGGCGCGAAGCTGGCGAGCGCGCCGATCAGATCCGCCACCCCGAAGGTGCGGAGCGCGCTGCCGAAGAACACGGGCGTCAGATGGCCTTCGAGATAGGCCTGTTCGTCGAAGGGCTTGCAGGCCTCGCGGGCAAGCTCGATCTCGTCGAGCGCGGCCTCCGCCTCATGGGCCGGCAGCAGGGCCGCGATGCGCGGATCGCGCGGGCCCTCGACCGGGATGGTCGGCGCCTCGATGTCCGCATCGAGCTTGCGGATGACGTTGCGGGAAAGGTCGTAGGTGCCCGCAAAGGAGCGGCCGCGGCCGATCGGCCAGGTGACCGGGGCGGTATCGAGCGCCAGCACCTGCTCGATCTCGTCCAGCAGATCGAAAGGGTCGCGGGTTTCGCGGTCCATCTTGTTGACGAAGGTGACGATAGGGATGTCGCGCAGCCGGCACACTTCGAACAATTTGCGGGTGCGGCTCTCGATGCCGCGCGCCGCATCGATCACCATGACGGCGGAGTCGACGGCCGACAGGGTGCGATAGGTGTCCTCCGAAAAATCCTCGTGGCCCGGCGTGTCGAGCAGGTTGAACACGCAGCCGGCATGCTCGAACGTCATTACCGAGGTGACGACCGAAATGCCGCGCTGGCGTTCGATGTCCATCCAGTCCGAGCGGGTCTGGCGCCGGTTGGCCTTGGCCCGCACTTCGCCGGCGAGCTGGATCGCGCCGCCGAACAGCAGCAGCTTTTCGGTCAGCGTGGTCTTGCCCGCGTCGGGATGGGAGATGATGGCAAAGGTGCGCCGTCGCGCGACCTGATCGTCGGGAGTAGTGGACATGGGGGCATGAGATAGGGGGTTCCGCCCGGGGATGCAAAGGGCGTGGTCCGCCATTCGGGCACGCGGGATTGGCCTTGAGTGCGATGCCGACGTGCAGCATCATGCTGTCCCATACACATCGGAGCCTGCCATGCGCACCAACGTCGACATCGACGAGACGCTTCTGGCGGAAGCCATGATGCTCGCCGGAACGCCGACTAAAAAGGCCACCGTCGAAGAGGCACTCCGTCAATTGGTACGCCAACACCGCCAGCGCGGCGCCGCGATGGAGATGAAAGGCCTTGGCTGGGAAGGCGATATCGATGCAATGCGGCAGGGCCGATCTTTCGATCCTGACGAATGATCGTCGTCGACAGCTCAGTCTGGATCGCCAATTTGCGCGGGCAGGACACGGCAACGGTCCGAAAGCTCTTCGAATTGCTGGACCGTCCGCAGGATATCTTGGTCGGCGATTTGATCCTGCTCGAGGTGCTGCAGGGCGCACGAGATGATGCCCATGCGGCTCAGATCGAGAGGAACCTCCGCCAGTTCCAAGTCGATGCCATGTTGGGTCCAGATCTCGCCGCCACGGCGGCGCGCCACTCTCGGCTCCTGCGTGCCCGGGGGATCACGATTAGGAAGACGATCGACATCATCATTGCCACTTTCTGCATCGAAGGTGGACACATGCTGCTGCATGACGACCGGGATTTTCTTCCGATGGCGTTTCTGCTGGGCCTTCGGGTGGCGTGAACTGGTTCTGCCGGGCCGGCTCAACGGCCCGGATTGCGGAAGCGAGCGTCTTGTCTCGTCTATTCCGCGGCGCGGGGCATCAATTCGGCCGGGCGTTGCGGCCCGACGAAATCCTCGTCGTCGTTGCTGGCGACCCGGCCGCGTGAATGGTCGCGCGCGATCAAGGTATAGACCGCCGGCGTCACGAACAGCGTGAAGATGGTGCCGATCGTCATGCCGGCCGCGATCACGACGCCGATCGAGAAGCGGCTCTTGGCCCCGGCCCCGGAGGCGATGATCAGCGGCACCATCGAGACCACCATGGCGGCGGTGGTCATCAGGATCGGCCGCAGCCGCACGCCGGCCGCATGCTCGATGGCTGCGCGCCGCCCCATGCCTTCCTCCTGCATCCGGTTGGCGAACTCGACCATCAGGATGCCGTGCTTGGAGATCAGCCCGATCAGGGTCACGAGCCCGATCTGCGTGTAGATGTTGATCGAGGTCGCCCCCATGATGCCGCCGATGTTGAGCGGCAGCAGCGCGCCGAACATCGAGGTCGGCAGCGCGATCAGGATCACGAACGGATCGCGGAAGCTCTCGAACTGCGCGGCCAGCACCAGGAAGATGACGATGAGCGCGAACACGAAGGTGACCACGCAGCGCCGAGCCCTCCTGCTCGTATTGCCGGCTGTCGCCCTGGAAATCGTAGGTATAGCCGGCCGGGAAGATCTCGCTCGCCTTTGCCTTGAGAAAATCGAGGCCCTCGCCGAGCGTGCGGCCCGGGAAGGGCACGCCCTGCAGGGTCGCCGAACTCAGCTGCTGGAAGCTCGTCAGCGCATTCGGCTGCACCGATTGCGAGATGGTGGCGAAGGACGACAGCGGCACGAGGTCGCCATTGACCGAACGGACCTGGTAGCGCAGCAGCCAGTCGGGCGTGTCGCGGAACTCGCGCGGCACCTGCGGGATGACTTCGTAGCTGCGGCCGAGCAGGTTGAACCGGTTGACGTAATTGCCGCCCAGCAGGGTCGCCAGCGAGGAGCCGACGTCCTGCATGTTGATGCCGAGCCGGTTGGCCTTGATGGCGTTGACCTTGAACTCGAGCTGCGGCGTGTCGAACTTCAGGTCCGTGTCGGTGAAGATGAACAGCCCGCTCGCGTCGGCCTCCTTCTTCAGCTGGGCGATGATCTCGGCGAGCTGCCGGTAGTCGCCCGTCGTGCGGACCACGAACTGCAGCGGCGGGCCGCCGGTCGAGCCCGGGCAGGGGCGGGGGCGAGAAGGCGATGACCTGGGCGCCCGGCACGGTGGCGAACTTCGGCTGCAGCGACGCCGAGGATCTGCTTCGGTGCCGCGGGTGCGGTCCGTCCCAGGGCTTCATCAGCACGCCCGACGAAGGCCGTGGCCACGCCGCCCGAACCGTTGATGGCGAACACGTGCGCCTTCTCGGGCACGGTGCTCAGAATGTCGTAGAGCTTGCCGGTCGCATGTTCGGTGTAGTCGAGGTTGGCGTATTGCGGCGCCTTGACCAGCGTGAACAGGATGCCCTGGTCCTCGTCGGGCGCCAGTTCCTTCGGGGTCGTCGTGTAGAGGATGCCGGTCAGGGCCACGACCCCGAACAGGATCAGCACGGTCAGGGCCCGGAAATTCAGGGTCTTGTGCAGACGGCGCTCGTAGCGGCGGCGCAGACCCTCGAACAGCCGGTCGAGAAAGCGCACGAAGCCGCCCTGCGCCGCTCTGGGCCGTCAGCAGCCGCGAGCACATCATCGGCGAGAGGGTGAGGGCGATGATGCCGGAGACCACCACCGATCCGGCGAGCGTGAAGGCGAATTCGCGGAACAGCGCGCCGGTCAGGCCCGACACGAAGCCGATCGGCGCATAGACGGCCGCCAGCGTGATGGTCATCGACACCACCGGGCCGGCGATCTCGCGCGCGCCCTTGAGCGAGGCGTCGTAGGGCGTCATGCCCTCCTCGATGTGCCGGTAGATGTTCTCCACCACCACGATGGCGTCGTCGACCACCAGCCCGATGGCCAGCACCAGGGCCAGCAGGGTCAGCAGGTTGATCGAATAGCCGAGCGCCAGCAGGAAGATCATCACGCCGACCAGCGACAGCGGGATGGTGACGATCGGGATCAGGGTCGAGCGGAAGTTGCCCAGGAACAGGAAGATCACCACGACCACGATGACGGCGGCTTCGCCGAGCGTCTTGGCGACTTCCCAGATCGAGGCGCGGATGAACTCGGTGGAATCGTAGGCGATGGCGCTGTCGAGCCCGGGCGGCAGTTCCGCCTTGATGCTCGGGAAGGCGGCGTTGACGTTCTGGATGACGGTCAGCGGATTGGCGGTCGGGGTCGCGTAGATGCCGACGAACACCGCCTTCAGCCCGTCGAACACCGAGGACGAGTCGACCGATTGCGGCCCGAGCTCGATCCGGGCGATGTCGCCCAGCCGGGTCAGGGCATCGCCGCGCGAGAAGATCGTCAGCTGCGCCGAAGGCCTTGGCGCTGTCGAGCGAGGTCTCGGCATTGATGCTGGTCTGGGTGTAGTCGCCCTTGATCTGGCCCGCCGCCGAGATGAAGTTGTTGGCCGCCAGCGCGGTGCGCACGTCGGCCGGGCGTCACGCCGCGGGCCGCCATGCGGTTGGGATCGAGCCAGATGCGCATCGCGAAGGTCTGGCCGCCGAGGATCTGCGCGTTGGCGACGCCGTCGATGGTCTGCAGCTTGGGCTGCACGACGCGGGTCAGGTAGTCGGTGATCTGGGCCGAGTTGAGCTTGTCCGAATTGAAGCGACAGATACATCAGGGCGAAGCCCTGGCCGGTCTGCTTCACCACGATCGGGTCGTTGGCCTCGCGCGGCAGCTGCGCCCTTGACCTGGTTGACCTTGGACAGGACGTCCGCCACCGCGCGATCGGGGTTGGCGTTGAGCCGCAGGTTCAGCGTGATGGTCGAGGTGTTCTGCAGCGAGCTCGACACCAGCGTGTCGATGCCCTCGGTGCTGGCCACCGCCTGCTCGATCGGCGTGGTGATGAAGCCCTTGATCAGGTCCGCGTTGGCGCCCGGATAGCCGGTCGTGATCGTGATCGTGGTCGAGGACAGTTCAGGATATTGCCGGATGGCCAGCTTGGTATAGGCCTGGAAGCCGATCAGCAGGATCAGCAGGCTGACGACGCTGGCCAGCACCGGCCGCTTGATGAAGATGTCGGTGAACATGCCGGCCCTATTCTCGCGGCAGAACGGCACGGGGCTGCAGGCCCGCCGCTCGGTCGATCGTGCACATGAGCGCCCGGCATCAGTTTGATCTGGCCTTCGCTGACCACGGCCTCGCCGAGCTTCACGCCGTCCATGATGGCGATCCGGTCGCCCCGCATCTCGCCCGTCCGCACGAAGCGACGCTCGACCACGAAATCCTGGGCGTCCGCCGTTGCGGCCTGCGCGCCACCGGCCTGCGCCGGCGTGCCGTCCGCATCGCTCTTCGGGGGCGCGGGCGCCGCCACGAAGACGCTGTCGCCGTAAAGCGAGTAGGTGACGCTGGTCCGCGGCACGGTGACGACATCCTGGGCGGCCCCGGCCAGCACCGCGACATTGGCGAACATGCCGGGCAGAAGGCGCTTGTCCTTGTTGGGCAGTTCGGCCCGGATCAACACGCTGCGCGAATCCTGCGACACCCGGGCGTCGATCGACTTGATCTGTCCGCTGAACACCTTGTCCGGATAGGCATCGACTCGGATTTCGGCCGGTGGCGCCCGGCTTGAGCACCGCGAGCGCCTGTTCCGGAACCGGGAAATCGACGTAGATGGGATCGAGCTGCGTCAGGGTGGCCACCATGGTGCCGGGCGACACGATATTGTCCGACATCGACCTTGCGGATGCCGAGCCGGCCCGCGAACGGCGCCGCGATGGTCTTTTGCGCGATGACGGCCTTGGCCCGGTCGACGCTGGCGGCCGCCGTGTCGCGCGCGGCCTGCGCCTGGTCCACCGACGCCCGCGCGGTATTGCCGCCGGCGATCAGTTCCTTCTGCCGCGACAAGGCGAGATCGGCGTTCTTCATCTGTGCCTGGCCGGACAGGAGATCCGCCTGTTCGGTGGAATCGTCGATCTCGAGCAGCGGCGCGCCCTTGGCGACCTCCTGGGCGGAGTCGAAGTGGATCGCGCGCACGATGCCGCCGACCTGCGGTGCGACATCGATGCCCTGAACGGGCCGGAACGTGCCGATCGCGGCAACTTGCGGAACCCAGCGATCCGCCTGAGCCTGGGCCACCGCCACGGTTGCGGCCGGGGGCGCCATCTTGCTGATGAACTGCTTGATCATCTGCGGCTTGAAGACGAACTGAAAATAGGAGAGACCGCCCACGAGACCCGCCAGGATCAGCAGGACGAACACAAAAGCGGCTGCACGCTTCAAGAGAATGGCCTTTTACTTGGAATGCGCCCCTCGGCCAGGCGCGCAGGGCGAGTCTAGATCAGGCGCCGTGAAAAAGGCATTTTTCCGATCCGTCGGGCGGGTTATCTATCGCAACTGGCGACGCGACGCAAAAGCGTCCAGGCGTCCGCACCCGAGGAGCACGCGTGAACATCACTGAATCCGCACTGAAATCGCTTTCCATTCCCGATCTCGCCGGCAAGGCCATCCTGGTGACGGGTGCCTCGACCGGCATCGGGGCCGCGGTGGCGCTCGCGCTCGGCCAGCAGCGCGCCAAGGTCGCAGTCCATTACAACGAGAGCGCCGAAGCCGCCGAGAAGGTCGTGGCGGCAATCGAGGCGCAGGGAGGCACCGCCGTGCTGGTACAGGGCGATATGGGGGCGGACGGGGTGAGCGAGCGGGTGGTCGAGGAAGCGGCCCGGCAGCTCGGCAAGCTCGACGGCCTCATCAACAATGCCGGTGGCATGCTCGGGCGCACGCCCTTCGACCAGATCACGGATGCCCATTACGAACGCGTGATGAACCTGAATTCGCGCTCGGTGCTGGCCGCCACGCGAGCGGCCGCGCCCTTCCTGAAAAAGACGCGCGGCTTCGTGATCAATACGACTTCGATCGCGGCGCGGCACGGGGGCGGCCCTGGCTCGACCATCTACGCGGCCTCCAAAGGCTTCGTGTCCACCATCACCCGCGGCCATGCCAAGGAACTGGTGGGCTTCGGCATCCGGGTGAACGGCGTTTCGCCCGGCGTCATCACGACGCCGTTCCACGAGCGCTATTCCACGCCCGAGCAGATGGAAACGATGCGCGGCACCGTGCCGATGGGACGTCTCGGGAAGCGCCGAGGAATGCGTCGGCGCCTACCTGTTCCTCGCCTCGGAAACCCTGTCGGGCTACATCACCGGCCAGATCATCGAGGTGAACGGCGGCCAGCTGATGCCGTAGGGCCTCCGCCCGGATCTGCGGGACGGGCGTTCGGGCTGGCGTCGGGAGTCAAACCTGCGTAGGGTCGACGCAATTTTTGCCAATGGTGGGGTCCTGGCGTCCTCTATGTCGAACATCGCGTCCACGAATACGAAGGGCAGCGCCGCCGATGCGGGCCGCGCGGCCCCGGTCCATGCCATTCCGTTCAATCGCCCGTTGCCGGCCGGCAACGAGGTCCGGTACATGCTGGAAGCCATCGAAAACCAGCACCTGTCGGGTGACGGGCCATTCACCAAGAAGTGCCATGCCTGGCTCGAACAGGCGGTCGGCTGCGCGCAGGCCCTGCTGACCCATTCCTGCACGGCGGCCCTCGAAATGGCCGCCATGCTGCTGGAGCTTGGGCCGGGCGACGAAGTCATCATGCCGTCCTTCACGTTCGTGTCGACCGCCAATGCGGTGGTGTTGCGCGGTGCCACGCCGGTTTTCGTCGATATCCGGCCGGACACCCTGAACATCGACGAAACCCTGATCGAAGCGGCGGTGACCGAGCGCACGCGGGCCATTTTCGTGGTTCATTACGCCGGGGTCTCCTGCGCCATGGACGAGATCATGGACATCGCCGAGCGGCGCGGTCTCTTCGTCGTCGAGGATGCGGCGCAGGGCATCTCGGCGGACTTTCGCGGCCAGCCGCTGGGCGGCATCGGCCATCTTGGCGCGTACAGCTTCCACGAGACCAAGAACGTCATCTCCGGGGAAGGCGGTGCCCTGCTGATCAACGATCCCCGTTTCATCGAGCGGGCCCAGATCATGCGCGAGAAGGGCACCAACCGGACGAAGTTCCTGGAAGGCTTGGTCGACAAATATACCTGGGTCGACTACGGCTCATCCTACTTGCCGAGCGAGTTGCTGGCCGCCTTTCTGTATGCGCAGCTCGAGCGGGTCGGTGAGATCCAGGACAAGCGGATGCGATCCTGGCAATTGTACAATCGCGATCTGGCCGCATTGGAGCACGAGGGGCTGCTGCGCCGGCCCATCATTCCGCAATCCTGCCGAGCGAACGGGCACATCTATTATGTGCTGATGAACAGTGTGGAGGCGCGCACCAGGGTCTTGCGCAAGACCAAGGAAGCGGGCATCGGCACCACGTTCCATTATGTGCCGCTGCATAATGCGCCCGCCGGCCGCAAATATGCGCGCACGCACGGCGAGCTTACCGTCACCGAGGATCTCAGCGCCCGCCTGGTGCGGCTGCCGCTTTGGGTCGGCATTTCGGACGCGGATGTCGCCGCCGTGGTCCACGCCGTGGATGCCGTGGCGCGAAGCGCCTGAGCGCTCGCCGTTTCGGGGCTGCGCCGCCGTTCCGGGCGCCGCAAAGGCGGAGGCTCGCAAAGGCGATCGTATCATGCCGCCTGGACGCGGCGGCGCGCCGGCCCTACCCTTGGGCCATGCGTGCCTCGATCGCAGTGGCTTTGGGCCTGGCAACCTCGACGGCTTCTCTGGCCGGCGAACCGCACGTCTATACCCAGGAAGAGCAATATGCGGGCTGCCTGTTCGGCGACACGGTGCCCCTGCTGCGCAAGGGCTATGCGCGAGACAGGGCGCTATCGATCGCGTCCTGGAAATGCGAGGGGCTGTCCAAGGGCTTTTCGGAGCACCAGATCCGTGACATCGGCGACTACGTGAACGCTTCGATCGATGCCCTGGAGCCCTAGATAACGATGTCGCTCGCCGCTACCCACCGCGCCGACCCTGGCGTTTCCACCATGGAGGGACCGGCGCGGCTGCCGAAAATCCTGGTGTTCGATTCAGGGCTTGGCGGCCTCACCGTGTTTGCCGAGATCGCCCGATTGCGGCCCCGCGCGCATTATCTTTATGCGGCCGACGATGCGGTGTTCCCTTATGGGGCGCTGAGCGAAGCGGACCTGGTCGACCGGGTGCTGGCCCTGATGGAGCGGCTGATTGGGCTGCACCAACCCGATGTGGTGGTGGTGGCCTGCCACACGGCCTCGACGCTGGTGCTGCCGCCGTTACGGGCGCGCTGGCCGGAGCTTCCCTTCGTGGGCACGGTGCCGGCCATAAAACCGGCCGCGGCGGCGTCGCAAAGCCGGATGATCAGCGTGCTGGCGACGCCCGGCACGGTGGCCCGCGAATATACGCAAGGACTGATCCGCAGCTTTGCGGCCGAGTGCCAGGTGACCCTGGTGGGAGCGCCCAAACTCGCCGCCCTGGCGGAAGCATTCATGCGCGGCGAGGCGGTGCTGGATGAGGCGATCCTTGCCGAGATCGCGCCCGCCTTCGTGGCCGAGGCGGGACGGCGCACCGATACGATCGTGCTGGCCTGCACGCATTATCCGCTGCTCGGGCCCACGTTGGACCGGCTGGCGCCCTGGCCCGTGACCTTCATCGATCCCGCGCCCGCCATTGCGCGCCGGGTCGAGACGATCCTGGCCGGTCTCGATCTCGGGGCAGGGGCGGGGGGCGATGTTGCCGGCGCTGATGTTCCACCGGCCGCCGCCCTGTTCACCTCCGCGGCCGAACCCGGCGCCGCCCTGCGTCGCTTCCTTTTGCGCCAGGGGCTTGTCGAGGTGCGGGTGTTTTGAGGTCTTGGTTCGGCATGGTCCGAAGCCTTCGTCCGATGTCTTCATCCAGGCCAGCCTGATCAGAGGCAAAGATCAGATGCAGCGCTCTCGATCCGGCTGGTTCCTCGGACAGGCATGTATTCTGCTCGGTTTGGCGATAGTTGAACCCAGCGTCGCGGCGAGCCAGACCATCACACGCGCGCAGGTCGAAGCGAGACTGCCGGAACTCGAGGCGCTGGCACAGCATAGCGTCGATGCAGGTGAGGTGCCCGGCCTCGCGATTGCGGTCGTGTTTGGTGACGAGACCATGTTCCTGAAGGGCTTCGGCCGCAGGGAGGTCGGGAAGCCCGAAGCCGTCGACGCCGATACGGTGTTCCAGATCGCGTCCCTGTCGAAGCCGGTAACCTCGACCGTCGTGGCGGCGCTTGTCGGCCAAGGGATGGCCAGTTGGGACTCTCGCATTGCAGACCTCGACCCCGCCTTTCAGCTCCTTGACCCTTATCCGACCTCACAGGTCACCGTGCGGGATCTTCTGAACCACCGAAGCGGCTTGCCAGGCAGCGCTGGGGACGATCTCGAAGACATCGGTTACGGCCGCGACGAAATCCTTCACAGACTGCGCCTGGTTCCACCGTCGTCCAGCTTCCGGGCCGGCTATTCGTATAGCAATTTTGGCTTTACGGAGGGCGCCATCGCGGCCGCGAAACCGACCGGTAAGCCCTGGGACGTCGTGGCTCAGGAGAACCTGTTCGGCCCGTTGGGGATGACGTCGACAAGCGCGAGATACGAGGATTTCCTGAGACGCACCGATCGGGCGGCGCTGCACGTCAGGGCCGGGGGCGTTTGGGTTGCCAGGGTCAAGCGGGATCCCGACCCGCAGGCGCCGGCCGGTGGTGTCAGCTCGAACGCCCGCGATCTTGCCAAGTGGCTGCAGCTGGAAATCGGCGACGGCATGTTCGAAGGAAAGCAGCTCGTCGAGGCTTCGGCTCTCGCTCAGACGCATGTGCCGCTCACGACACGGGGCAGCAACCCCGTCTCGGGAGGGGCTTCATTCTATGGACTGGGCTGGAATGTCGAATACGGCCGCCACGGCCTCGTATGGGGCCATGCCGGCGCCTTCAGCGTCGGCGCACAAACGCTCGTCTCGATCTATCCGAAGTCCAGGCTCGGCATTGTTCTGCTCACGAACGCGTTTCCGTCCGGCGTGCCGGAAGGACTTGCCGACAGCTTCGCGGACCTCGTCTTCGACGGAAAGATCGGCAAGGATTGGCTGAACGACTGGGGCGATGCGTATAAAGGCATGTTCGGGCCAGGCATCGCGGCGAACAAAGCTGCCTACGGCACACCTCCGGCCGGTGCGACAGCGCCTCTCGCGCTCGTGGCCTACACTGGCCGATACGCCAATGCCTACGTCGGGCAAGCGCTCGTTACGGAGGCGAACGGCGCCCTGACCTTGTCGGTCGGACCCGGGGGCGCGCGGACCTATCCGATGCGCCATTTCGATCGCGATCTCTTCGTCTGTTTTCCGGACGCGGAAACGCCCGACAGGCCGTCTTCCATTCGTTTCGCTATCGGCAGCAATGGCAAGGCCACCGCCATGACGGTGGAATCGTTGAACGCCAACGGTCTCGGCACCCTCGAGCGGTCGAAATGACAAGCGACGAGGTGCGTGAGTGAGCGCGTGTCCCACGCCGAGATCCCGCCCTCGTATACTTCGCCCAGACCCTTGATGACGTAGCATCCCTGGAGTCCACCCGCCGCCACGGCCGCTTGCATGCCGCCCTGACTCGGTCCCCCTCACTCCATCCCGGTAATGACCCGCTCGACCGCTTCCACGCTGGTGTGCTTGGGGTCGATGCTGTCGGCCACCACCTTGCCGCGGCGCATCACCACGATGCGGTCCACCACCTGGAACACGTGGTGGATGTTGTGGGCGATGAAGATGCACGAATGGCCCGAATCCCGCGCCCCGCGCACGAAGCGCAGCACGCCTTGGGTCTCGGCCACGCCGAGATTGTTGGTCGGCTCGTCGAGGATGATCAGGTCGCTGTCGAAATGCATGGCGCGGGCGATGGCCACGGCCTGGCGCTCGCCGCCCGACAGCGAGCCGATCGGCGTCGTCGAGGGGATGTTCTTGCTGATGCCGACCTGCCCGAGCAGTTTGCGGGCCACATCCTCCATCAGGGCATGGTCCATCCGGTTGAGGAAGCGCGGCCCCTTGATGGGTTCGCGACCCAGAAACAGGTTGCGGGCGATGGAGAGCTGCGTGACCAGCGCGGAATCCTGGTAGATGGTCTCGATGCCGTGCGCGATGGCATCCGTGGTGGACCGCATCTCCACCTTGCGGCCCCGGATGTAGATGGCGCCGCTCGTATAGGGCACCGCGCCGGACAGGACCTTGATGAGGGTCGACTTGCCGGCCCCGTTGTCGCCAAGCAGGCCGACGATCTCGCTCTCGCCCACGGCGAGGTTCACGTCCTCGAGCGCCTGCACGCGGCCGTAGGACTTGGTGATGTGCTCCATGCGGATCAGCGGCTCGGCCATGGTCAGGTCCCCGCCTGGTGCCGGCGTTCGAGCCAGGAGTGGAGGGCCATCATGCCCAGGATGATGGCCCCGATGAAGATGTTGTAGGCCAGCCCCGGCACGCCGATCAGCACGATGCCGTTGCGCATCACGCGCAGGATGAAGATGCCGAGCACCGTGCCGAAGATGGTGCCGCGGCCCCCCGTGAGCGCTGTGCCGCCGATCACCACCATGGCGATGACCTCGAGCTCGTAGCCGGTGCCGCTGTTGGGATTGGCGGCCGAGGTGCGGATCGAGCTGATCACCCCCGCGAAGGCCGCCAGGGTGGCGGAAAGCATGAACAGCCCGACCTTGGTGCGATCGACGTTGACGCCGCGCGCCCGCGCCGCGCCGGCATTGCCGCCCGCGGCCTGGATCCAGTTGCCGGTCTTGGTCTGGGTGAGCACGTAGCTCAGCACCAGCGCGGCCGCGACGAACCAGAACAGCGACGCATAGACCCGCAGGCCACCGACGAAGAAATCGCCGACCAGCAGCTTGGCCAGCCAATTGCCGCCCGCGCTCCAGGTGCGCTGGGGAAATCCGTCGGTGATGAACAGTGCCGTGCCGCGCACCACCAGCAGCATGCCCAGGGTGACCAGGAACGACGGGATCTTGAGCCGCGTCACGAACCAGCCGTTGACGAGCCCGATCAGGGCCGCGACCACGAGCGCGATGACGAACGCGACCTCGAGCGACGTGAAGCCGCTGTTCGACAGGGTCCACATCAGCACCGGCGAGAAGCCGAACAGCGAGCCGACCGAAAGGTCGAACTCGCCCGAGGTCATCAGCAGCGTCATGGCGAGCGCGATGAGCCCGAGCTCGACCGTGAAGGCCAGCGTGTTGCTGATGTTCGCGGCCGACAAGAAGTCGTGGTTGATCGACCAGAACACGACGAGTTCGAGGGCGAGAAGGGCGAAGGGCCCGAACTCGGGCCGGGCGATCAGCCGCCGGGCGGTCGAGGAATGGTCCACAGGAGTCCGAGGTGTGAGGAGGGTTGGTTCAATGGGGTCGCCCGTAGCTCGCCACCACTATCCAGGCCCTCATGCTGAGCCGAATGCGCAGCATTCGTGTCGAAGCACGGTCGAGCCTGGACAGCCCAAGTTCCTCGTCCTTCGACACGGGTCCTGTGGACCCGGCTCAGGATGAGGAACTCCGGCGTGGCTATCGCGCGGCTACTTGCCCGACAGGATCTTGTCGTAGATGCGCGGCCTTGTCCTTCTCGTAGAGCGCGCCGGTGATCACGTTGAATCCCGGCGGAATGCCGCTCGCGGCCATGGCGGCCAAGGAAAGCCCCACATAGCTGGTGGCCTGCGGGTCCTGCCATTGCGCGGCATTGACGTAGCCGTTCAGCACCTCCTGGGTGGTGTCGAGCGAATTGCCCCAGCCCACCACCGGGATTTCGCCCGGCTTGACGCCGACCTGGTCGAAGACGCGCTTGATGCTGCCGTCCACGAGGTCGCCCATGCCGATGATGGCCTTGATCTTCTTGCGGTTGGCCGTGAGGTAGTCGGCCATCCGGGTGATGATCTCGGCCTGGTCGAGCGTCGTGTCGGTCACCTCCCAGGTGATGCCGAGCGGCTTGAACACGCTGGAAATGCCTTGCTCTTCCTGCACCCCATAGGTGGCGCCCGGAACTTCCACCGGCATCCACACGAAGTCCCCGGACTTCACGAAGCCCTTGTCGACGAGATATTGGGCCCAGTGCTTGCCGAACACGACGTTGTCGCCGCCCACATAGGCGTCGAAGCTGGCCTTGGGGTCGGGCGTGTTGATGTTGATGATCGGGATCTTGGCCGCATGCGATTCATTGGCGACCGCCACCAGGCTGCCCGGGTCCGGGCTCGAGGTGACGATGCCGTCCGCCTTGGCCGCGATGGCGGAGCGGACCGCCTCCTGCTGCGAGGCGACGTCGTTGCTGTGGAACGAGGTATTGACGGTGTTGCCGGTGTCCTTGGCCCATTGCTTGGCGCCGGCCAGGAAGTAGGTCCAGACCGGATCGGCCGGCGAGCCGTGCGAAATCCAGAAAAACGTCTTGGCCTGGGCCACCCCCGGCACTGCCAGGGCCAGCAACCCAGAGCACAGCATAGCGATCGATCGTTTCATCGTTGTCGTCCTCCCGTTCGGATCTCCTGGTCACGGCCTTGGCGGTCGCGCCTCGCTCTTCGTTCAGCCTGGAACCGCCAGCCCACACAACGGGTGGTCGATCGAGCGGCCTTACGGCTGAGATCCTGCACACAGACTGGCACAAGCTTGCCGCACGCTCAACGCGTTTCGGGGCATGGCTTTGCGATCCCGGACGATGATCGGCCTGCCAAGAAAAAAGCCCGGCGGGGTGCGCCGGGCTTTTCGCTGGTTCGAGGGTGGGCGGCCGCGCTACTCGGCCGCCTGACGGGTGGGCTCCTCGGCCTTGCCGTCCGAATAGGTCGGGTGCTTGAGGGCCTGATGCGGGGCCGGGCGGCCCGGCAGCGGGGGCAGGGCCTTGGCCTTTTCGAGGTCGATCCCGGCGCCCTGGGCGACGCGCCGCCCATAATCCTCGTCGCAATGCCAGAAGTGCCAGATCATGCGCAGCGCCAGCGGCTCCGGGCAGGCCTTCATGTCATCGACCAGGTTGGCGATGAGATCGTCGCGCTCCCAGGTCTCGAACGAGCGGTAGCGGTCGCCGGCCTGCTTGTAATCGTCCGTGACACGGCTCGTCTGGTAGCGTCCGAGATGGCCTTCGACGGGCTGGTGATAATCCTTTGAAGGCTGCGGGGCCTCCTTCAGGCTCTGCCCGAGGACGCTGGGCTCGTAGTTGACGTTGGGGTTCGGGCCGCCGTCGACATAGAAGGTCATCTGGCCGTCACGCTGGTTGGTGTTGGCGCGCGCAGCCGGCTGGGGCGCATTGATCGGCAGCTGCAGGTAGTTGGCGCCGACCCGGTAGCGCTGCGTATCCGAATAGCTGAGCGTGCGGCCCTGGAGCATCTTGTCGTCGGAAAAGTCGATGCCGTCGACCAGCACGCCGGTGCCAAACGCCGCCTGTTCGACCTCGGCAAAGAAGTTCGAGGGCACGCGGTCGAGCACCATGCGGCCGACCGGCAGCAGCGGGTACTCGTCTTCCGGCCAGCGCTTGGTGTCGTCGAGCGGGTCGAAGCTGAGGTGGTCGTTGGGGCCGTCCGGCATGAGCTGGACGCAGAATTCCCACTCGGGGAAATTGCCCTTCTCGATGTTGTCGTAAAGGTCCCGGGTGGCGTGGCCGACGTCCATGCCCTGGATCTTGGCGGCTTCCGCCGAGGTCAGGTTGCGGACGCCCTGCTTGGGCTGCCAATGGAACTTGACCAGATGGGCTACGCCCTCGGCGTTGACCAGCTTGTAGGTGTTGACCCCGGAGCCTTCCATCTCGCGATAATTGGCCGGGATGCCCCAGGGCGACTTCAGCCAGGTCACCATGTGCAGCGACTCCGGGTGCATGCCCACGAAGTCGAAAAAGCGCCAGGCCTCCTGGCGGTTGGTGACCGGATCCGGCTTGAAGGCGTGGATCATGTCCGGGAACTTGATGGCGTCCCGGATGAAGAACACCTTGAGGTTGTTGCCGACGAGGTCCCAGTTGCCGTCCAGCGTCTTGAACTTGACCGCGAAGCCACGCGGGTCGCGCGCCGTCTCGGGGCTTTCCTTGGCGCCCGCCACCGTCGAGAAGCGCACGAACATCGGCGTCTTCACGCCGGTTTCGTTGAGCACCCGCGCACGCGTGTATTTGGAGGCCGGCTCGTTGCCGATCTTGCCGTAGGCCTCGAACCAGCCATGGGCGCCAGCGCCGCGGGCATGAACGACGCGCTCCGGAATGCGCTCGCGGTCGAAATGTGTGATCTTCTCGATGAACTGGTAGTTCTCGAGGGTCGCGGGACCGCGCTCGCCCACCGTGCGGGTCGACTGGTTGTCGCGCACGGGATGTCCTTGGCGGGTCGTGAGAATGGCCTTGTCCTGGCTCATCACCTTGCTCCTGGAAAATGCTTCGGGGGCCGGCGCGCGGCGCACCATGGCGTCCGAAGTCGCGGCGAATGGCTGAACCGGGGACCTTATTGATTTTGGCAGGTGAGGCAAGCGCAAAGCCGGTGAACCTCAGGGCCATAGGGTAAGCTCGCGAGGCTCCTGGTTCTGAGCCCCCTGCGGAGCAATGATGTCTGGGAACGGGGAGCCGCCCTCGCGTTTCGACACGAATTCTTGTCGCACTTGGCTCAGCAAGAGGGCGGACTGGGCCGTTACCCGAGTGTACTGGGGCGAGTCCCGGGTCGGGCCGGACGGGAAGGCTGATTGTCGCAGCCGGCGCATCGGGGCGAGACCCATTGAAGCGCCGCCCCGACGCGATCCGCCGTCCGCCATCTTCGCCCGGTCGTTTGCAGCCAGCCCCGGCGCCCCGGATCATGCCAACCGCAAATCTCGATCACCTTTACTCCTGCGCGACTCTGGGACCCAGCGCGGGACCTGAGCGCCAGGGTACGGAACCGCACCGCGTACTTGCCTCGAAATCGCTCAACAAAAAACCTACTTCGGCCTGGAACAAAGCTCCGATAACCGTTTTGCTCTCGGGGCCGTGGCTAAGGTAAATAGACACTTAAGCAAAATGTGGTGTATTGGCCACAGCGGGCCGGGAACCGCCGCCGTTGCTCGGATTGTGCTTGTCCGGGTCGGCGGTGGGGATTTATACCTTGATCAAGCTCCGCTGATTAAGGGATTTGCTTCATGACTGCTTTCGCTCACCGGATCGTAGCCGCCACGGCTCTGACATTGGTTTCCGCCGGTGCCTCGATGGCCGCCGATCTTCCGGCCCGCATGGCCCCCCCGGCCTATGTGGCCCCGATTCCGATTTTCACCTGGACGGGCGCTTACTTCGGCATCAACGCCGGTGCGGCGTTCGACAACAAGCAAGAGTTCACGACCACGGCCAACCGGTCCGATGGTATCGGCAGCACGCGGTTCACGGACAACGGCTTCACGGCCGGCGGCCAGATCGGCTACAACTACCAGTTCGGCGGCTTCGGTGGACCGGGCGGCATCGTGGTCGGCTTCGAAGCTGACGCGATGTACATGGACACCGACAAGGCGGTGGACATCACTACGAGGGACGGCACCGCGAACTTCCGCTCGGGACTGAATTTCCTCGGCACGGCCCGCGGTCGCCTCGGCTTCGCGTTCAACCAGGTCCTGATCTATGGCACCGGCGGTTTCGCCTATGGCAATGTCAACAGCCGGTTCCGCAGCTTCGGTCGCGATGGCGTCACGGTGGTGGACGATGCCAACCGCAGCGGCTTCAACACCGGCTACGTCTACGGCGGCGGCATCGAATATGCCATGCCCACGACTTCGTTCCTGAACT
This sequence comes from uncultured Alphaproteobacteria bacterium, assembly GCA_963851175.1. Taxonomy (GTDB): domain Bacteria; phylum Pseudomonadota; class Alphaproteobacteria; order Rhizobiales; family Beijerinckiaceae; genus Lichenihabitans. The sequence goes on from CAWKNU010000003.1 coordinate 132,856, forward strand.
TCTTCCATTCGAGCGGCATGACGGTGCGGGCCGAATACCTGCACTACAATCTCGACAGCAGCAACCTGCAGGATACGGCGGTGAACACCGTCAATCTGCAGCCGGGCTTCAAGGTGAAGAACCAGGGCAACCTCGCCCGCATCGGCCTGAACTACCGGTTCTAATCGCACGGGCCGCGAGGTCCGGGTTCTGCGAACTGCGAGGCCCGCCGGCGATCCCGGCGGGTCTTGTCGTTTCATGCTCTGGCGCCCGGAGTGGCCGATGAGGCGATCGTTCGGGTTACTGCTTGCTCTCACAACGGGTCTTGCCCTGGCGGGCGCCGCAAAGGCAGAGTCCATCCGGATCGCGGTCGTGGTGCCGCGTACCGGAACGGTGGCGACGGCCGGCGATCAGGTCGTGGCCGGCGCGCAATTCGCGGCCAAGGCCATCAATGCCGCGGGCGGGATCGACGGCAGGACCGTCGTGCTCGACGTGGAGGACGATTCTTGCGATCCCAAACAGGCGCTTTCGGTGGCCAACCGCGTGGTCGCGGCCGGGATCACGCTGGTTGACGGACATGTCTGTTCGGCGGCTTCGATCGCGGCGGCCCCGGTCTATGCCGAAAACCACATCCTCATGATGACGCCCGCCACGGTCAGCGCCAAGCTGACCGACATGGCCTCCGCCAAAGGCTGGGGCACCATCTTCCGGGCCTATACGCGCGACGACATCCAGGGCACGCTGGTGGGCGCGTTCATGGCCGAGCACTACCGCGACAAACGGATCGTCTTCCTTCACGACAAGGGCACCTACGGCAAGGGTCTCGCCGACCAGGTGAAGGCGAGCCTCAACGCGCGCGGCGTGCACGAGATCTTCTCCGAGGGCCTCAACCCCGGCGAGAAGGATTATTCTGCGGTGGCGGGTAAGCTGAAGGCGCTCGGTGCCGAGGTGGTCTATTACGGAGGCTACCCGCCCGAGGGTGGTCTCATCCTGCGCCAGGCTGCCGACCAGGGCTATCGGTTCCAGATGATCACGACGTCCGGTTTCGCGGCGCCGGAATTCTGGTCGATCGCCGGAGGCGCCGGGGAAGGCACGATCTTTCCCTTTCCGCCGGCGCCCGCCAGCCGGCCCTCGGCGCAGGCCGTGGTGGCGCAGTTCCGCGCCGAGAACATCGCGCCGGACGGTTTCACCCTGTTCAGCTATGCCACCGTGCAGGCCCTGGCCGAAGGGGTGCGCCGGGCCGGGTCGCAGGACGGGCTCGCGGTTGCCAAGGCCTTGCGGGCCGGTGGTCCGGTCGAGACAGCGCTCGGGCCGCTCTCCTTCGATGCCAAGGGCGATGCCCTGGGCATCACCTATGAGATGCAGGTCTGGCGTGCCGGCGCCTATGTGCCGCTGAACTAGGCCGTTTCCAAAAGTCCCTTCGCGGCCGAGGATCAAAGGCCCGATTCGGGCGGCGGCGGACCGAGCCGCCCCAGGAGACCGTCGCGCAAGCCCGCAAGCAAGGGCCGCACGGCATGCCGGGCAAAGCCGTGGTGATATCCGTAGCCGAGCATCTGGACCGCCAGGTAGGCGGCCTGCCGGGCTTTCCAGCGGAGCGGAACGTGCCCGAGTCGCAGCCCGTAGGTCGTGTTGCGCACCGTGCAATACATCCGGAAGGGCTTTTGGTTCGGCATCCGGAACCCGAAGGGCAGGGCGATGGTGCCCGTCCCGACCGTGTGCTCCATCAGCACGTCGCCCGCCAACCAGCAGCTCGCGCCCTTGGCCCAGGCCCTGAAGCTCCATTCGAGGTCGACCGCATCGATGAAGAAATCCGCCCTGAACAGCCCGGTCTCGCGCAGGACCCGGAGGTTGAACAAGGAGCCGGACGTCGGCAGGAATTCGACCGGTTGGAGCCGGCCTTCAGGCGCGACTCCGGGCCGAAGCCGATAACGCGGCGACTTCGAGTCGCCGGAACCTGCGGGCGGCACCAGGCGAGGCGCAACGGCGGCGGGCTTGCGCCGGGCCGCTTCCAGTTCGTCGAACGCGAGTTCGAGCTGTTCGACCATGCCGGGCCAGGCGCGCAAATCCTGGTCGAGCACGATCAGTCTTTCGAAGCCGTCGCGGGTCGCGGCCAGGGCGATCACGTTCAAGGCGACGCCGATGCCCAGATTGTCTTCGGCGTCGATGAAGTACAGGCCTTCATGTGCAGCCAAGAATCGCCCTGAGCGTGGGCTCGAGCGGCGCATTGTTGAACACATAGAAGCGGTCGAGCCGCAGCGACAGCACCTTCACCAGCCTGTGAAGCTGAACGGGGTCGGGGTTGAAGGTGACGATCCCGGCCGCGATCGAGGGATAGTCGTCCCGCATGTTGGCGCTGCCCTCCTGCCGCGCTTAGGGTCTAAGCGGCCTCGCTCGCGGCGCCGACAAGCTTCCTGGCTTCGGCGGCGCTGATCGGTTGTCCGAACGCGTAGCCTTGCGCATATTCGCAGCCGAGTTGCGAGAGTTCGATCACGTCGCTTTCGGATTCGGCCCCTTCCGCCACGACTTCCATGCCGAGATCGTGGGCCAGGGTCACGATGGACCGCAGAATGATAGGGCGGCTGCCGCTGCCGTTCTGGCGCACGAAGGACTGGTCGATCTTGATCGTATCGAACGGAAAGCGCTGCAGATAGGACAGCGACGAATAGCCGGTGCCGAAATCGTCGAGCGACAAGCCGGCCCCGAGATCGCGGATGCGCGACAGCATCTGGGCGGCGTATTCCGGGTTCTCCATGACCAGGCTCTCGGTGAGTTCGAGCTTCAGCGAGTTGCGGAGCACGCCGGAGCGGGTCAGCACGGCCTTCACGTCGTTGAGGAGGTCGTGCCGCAGCAGTTGGCGCGACGAGATGTTCACCGACGCATAGATGGGGGGCGACACGTCGAGGGCCTGTTGCCAGGCGGCGAGTTCCCGGGCCGTCCGATCGAGCGCGAACATCCCGAGCTCCACGATGAGCCCGCTCTGTTCGGCGACCGGGATGAACTCGGCCGGCGGCACGAGGCCGAGCCGCGGGTGGGTCCATCGCAACAGGGCCTCGAACCCTGCGATCGTGCGGTCCTCGAGCCGCACGATCGGCTGGAAAGTGCACCTTGATCTCGTTGCGCTCGACGGCACGCTTGAGGTCGGCTTCGATCGAGAAGCGGTCCGAGCGCTGGGCCCGCATGGAAGGGCGGAACACTTCCATCTTGTTGCCGCCGGTGCGCTTGGCACGCGCCAAGGCGATCTCGGCATCCTGCAGCATGTTCTCGCGCGTCGCATGGAGTTGCGGGTCGAACAAGGCGAGCCCCACCGAGCATGTGAGCGCGACTTCGTGCTCGCCCAGGGTCACCGGCGTCCCGAGGGTGCGCCGCAGGGTCTCGGCCAACGTCTTGATCGCCTCGGGGTTCTGTTCGGACAGAATGATGAAGGCGAACTGATCGCTGCCGATCCTGGCCATGGTGTCCTGCTGCCGCAGCAGGCGGCCGACCCGGCGCGCGATGGTGAGCAGGATCGAGTCGCCCACCGAGGGACCGACCTGTTCGTTCACGTGCTTGAACCGGTCGATGTCAAGCGTCATGACGCTCGGGCGAACCTCGTCGTTGCCGCGGCCCATCATCAGAGCCGCATCCAGGCGATCGAAGAACAACTCGCGGTTCGGCAGGCCGGTCAGGCTATCGTGCACGGCGTCGTGCAGCATCCGCTCTTCCGACACCTTGGTGTCGGTCACGTCGGTCAGCGTGCCGACCACGCGCATCACTTCGCCGGCATTGCCGACCACCGGACGGGCCTTCAAGGCAAACCAGAAATAATGGCCGTCGGTGGCCCTCAGGCGGAAAAACTGCGAGATGCGTCCGCATCGTTGTTCCAGGATCGTGTCGAGGCAGGCGCGGAAGCGCTCCCGATCGAAGCCATGCAAAAGCTCGAACCAGCTCGCGGCCGGTCCTTCGAGGCTGCCGCGCCGCAAGCCGAGCTGGTGCTCGATCTCGGGACTGACGAAGACCCGGTCGGCCGCGACGTCCCAATCGAAGATCATGTCGCCCGAGCCGGTCAGGGCCAAAGCCTTGCGGTCGGAATCCGATACGGCCCCATGGCCGAGGCCGCTGCCCGAGAATGCGTTCTGCATGATGGTGAAGCCGATGAGCATCACGATCAGCACCAAGCCACCCATCAGGGCCGGCGAAACGAGGTCGTTGCTCAGTGTGCCCGTGACGGTCAATCCCGCGGCCCCGACCCAGACCAGCAGCAGGAACCAAGTCGGGATCAGCATCACGGCGCGGTCATAGCCGTGCGTCGACAGATAGATGACCAGGATGAAGCCGACCACCGCGACCGTGGCCAGCATGATGCGCGCGACGCCTGCCGCGACCGGCGCATCGACCAGCGCGAAACACACGAGCGCGGCAAGGAACAGGAGCCAGGCGGCGCCGATATGCCGGTACCGCACGTGCCATCGATTGAGATGAAGATAGGCGAACAGGAAGACGAACAGCGTCGCGGCCAGCACCGCCTCGGCCACCGACCGCGACACGCGGTCGGTTTCGCCGCCGATGGTGAACAGCTTGTGCCAGAAGCCGAAGTCGATGCAGACGTAGCCGAGCACGGCCCAGGCAAGCGCCGCCGCGGCGGGAAAGATCGCCGCGCCGCGGACCACGAACACGATGGTGAGGAACAGCGCCAGGAGGCCCGCGATGCCTATCACGATGCCCTTGTAGAGGCTGAGGCTCGTGACCTGGTCCTTGTAGGCGTCCGGTGCCCAAAGATAGAGCTGGGGCAGGTTGGGGGTGCGCAGTTCGGCCACATAGGTGACCGTGGCCCCGGGATCGAGCGTCACCCGGAACACGTCCGCGTCCAGATTGTCCTGCGCCTCCGGCGCAAAGCCCTGACTGGCCGTGATGGCGGAAATGCGCGTGGCGCCGAGATCGGGCCAGACGAGGCCGGACCCCACCAGCCGGAAATGCGGGGCGACCAGCAGCCGCTCGATCTGCTCGTCGGTATCGTTGGTCAGCGCGAACACGATCCAGTTCGGCTTGGTGCCCGGCTGTTTGGCGCCGACCTCGATGCGGCGAACGATGCCATCGGTGCCCGGCGCCGTGGAGATCTGGATGCGGTCACCCTGGCCGCCGTAGCGTTCGACCACGGAGGTCAGGTCGATGGCCGTGCTGTCCAGGGGCACGCGAACCGCTTCGACGGCGCGAGCGGGCCCGCACAGCGCCAGACCGTAGAGAGCGAAGGCGAGCAGAAAAAGTAAACGGGGCACGGATGGGGGTTTGACTGAACGCAAAAACGAGCAGGCAGCCTCGCATGGCCCGGCGGGCAGGCCCGTGGTCACGTCCGACTCCCAATTGGATAAGCATTGGTAAAGCGTGAGCGTGGCGAGCGCAAGGCGAGGCCCAAGCTGGACCAGGCCCGAGCCGGAACCACGCCGGGATCAGCCAACATCGCGCGTCATGAAATGTGATGCACCTCGGCCAAGCCGTAGACCGGGGTCGGAATACCCTCGTGGCGCGCCTTGAGCTGCAACGCGAGATGGTGGGAATATTGGCGCGACTGGGCCAGATTGCCGCCGTGGAACCACAGGGCATCCTGCCGGGTGGGCTTCCACATGTTGCGCAACTCGCCTTCCCAGGGACCCGGGTCTTTGGTCGTGTTCGAACCCAGGCCCCACACCTTGCCGACCTTGTCGGCGACGTCCTGCGAGATCAGCTTGGCGGCCCAGCCGTTCATGGAGCCGTAGCCGGTAGCATAGACGATCAGGTCCGCCGGCAATTCGGTGCCGTCGCTGAGCAGCACGCCGTGCTCGGTGATCCGCTCGACGGCGACGCCGCTCTTCAGCTTGATGCTGCCGTTCGCAACGAGCTCCGAGGCGCCGACGTCGATGTAGTAGCCCGAGCCGCGCCGCATGTACTTCATGTGCAGCCCCGATCCGTCGTCGCCGAAATCGAGCATGAAGCCGGCCTTGCGCAGGCGATCGTAGAAGGCCGCGTCGCGTTCCTGGATCTTGCGGCTCACCGGCATCACGACCTCGTGCATGATCCGGTAGGGCACCGAGGCCCCAAGCATGTCGGCCTTCTCAGTGGTGATCCCGGACGCGAGCGCCTGCTCGGAATATAGCGGCCCGAGCCCGAACTCCATCAGCGAGTCCGAGCGCGACACGTGGGTGGACGAGCGCTGCACCATGGTTACGTCGGCGCCATGCTCCCACAGGTCGGCGCAGATGTCGTGCGCCGAATTGTTGGAGCCGATCACCACCGCCTTCTTGCCGCGGTAGGCGTCGCCGCCCGGGTGCTGGCTCGAATGATGGCTCTCACCCTTGAAGTCCGTCATGCCGGGGTAGTGGGGCAGGTTGGGAACACCCGACATGCCGGTCGCCAGCACCAGATGCTGCGGATGCAGCGTGACCGGCTCGCCGTCGCGCAGCACTTCGACGGTCCAGGTGCCGCTCGCCTCGTCATGGCGGGCGCTGGTGCATTCGGTCCTGGTCCAGATGTTCAGTTCCATGATCTTGGCGTAGGCTTCGAGCCAGTCGCCGATCTTGTCCTTGGGGGCGAACACCGGCCAATGGTCCGGGAACGGGATGTAGGGCATGTGGTCGTACCAGACCGGATCGTGCAGGCAGAGCGACTTGTAGCGCTTGCGCCACTGGTCGCCGGGTCGATCGTGCTTGTCGACGATGAGGGTCGGCACGCCGAGCCGCTTCAGCCGTGCCCCCAATGCGAGGCCGGCCTGGCCGCCGCCCACGACGAGGCAATAGGGCTGGCGTGTCGTGCCGAGTTCGGCCTCCTCGCGCTGCTTGCGTTCGAGCCACGATAGCCTCTCGGTCTGGACGCCGTGGTCGACACCCTTCTCGCGCGCGGCGCCGCGCTTTTCCTCGAAGCTTTTCAGTTCCAGCATCGAGGTCAGCAGGGTCCAGCACTCATCCCCCTTCAGCCGGATATGCCCGTGCCCGCGCGCAACTGCGGTTTCGAAGGTGAACCAGCCCTCGGTCATGCCATCGACCTCCGCGCCGTCGCCCTCGATGCGCCAGTGCCGGGGCCTAGTGTCCCGCAAGGTGGCGGCCAGCATGGCGGCGATGTCGTGGCGTCCCTCCAGGGTCTTGATGTTCCAGGTGAAGGCGATGAGATCGCGCCAATAGCCGTCCTCTGCGAACATCGCCGCGGCGGCTTGCGGATCGTTCTCGGCCAGCGCCTGCTCGAAGGAATCCAGCCATCGCGAAATGCGCTGCGTGGCGTCCGATGCGCTCATGGAAAGCCTCCCTGGTGCGGCCCGTGCCTTGGTCGGACGGTATCCGCCTGATTTGAACCCGGAGTGTCGCCCGTGCGGTGCTGCCGGGCAAGGGCCCGGTGCTGCCGGCGCGAGGCAGCTACGCCCGTGCTGCCGGTGAGCTTGCGCCTACACCTCGGGACGCGTGCATGGTATCGGTGGCCCGAGCGCTCGGTCAGACCGCGCTCGTCGACTGCCGGCACGTGAGGTTATCCGCCATGGACCATCAGGACATCGAGATCGCCTATGGGCACGGCGTGCTCCCGATCCAGTTGCCGGACGGGGCCGTGCCGACCGTGATCCGCAAGGCGGTGCTGCCGAAGCTGCCGGACAATCACGCCGCGATCCTGGACGCCTTCGACAATCCGGTCGAGGCGCCGCCGTTGCGCGAGCTCGTGAAGGCGCGTCGCAGCGCCTGCATCCTGATCTGCGACATCACCCGCCCGGTGCCGAACCGGCTGTTCCTGCGGCCCATGATCGAGGCCATGCTCGAGGGCGGCATTCCGCAAGAGGCCATCACGGTGCTGGTTGCCACCGGCCTGCATCGCCCCAACGAGGGTGCCGAACTCTTGGAACTTGTCGGCGACCCTTGGGTGATCGAGCACGTCCGCGTTCTCAACCATTTCGCACGCAATACCGAGGACCATGTCGACCTCGGCGCCACGGCGACCCGGGGCACGCCGGTCAGCATCAACCGGCTGTTCGTCGAGGCCGATCTGAGGATCGCAACCGGCCTCGTCGAGCCGCATTTCATGGCCGGGTGGTCGGGAGGCCGCAAGGTCGTGGCGCCGGGTGTCGCCGGCCACAAGACCATCCGGACCTTCCATTCGGCCCGCTTCATGGAAGACCCGCTTGCCGTCCAATGCAATCTCGTGGGCAATCCGCTGCACGAGGAGCAGCTCGAGATCGTGCGCAAGATCGGCGAGATCTATGCGCTGAACACCGTGCTGGACGAAGACCGCGACCTCGTGTTCGTGAGCTTCGGCGAGATCATCGCCAGCCATCTGGCCGCGGTCGACTTCATCCAGGATGCGACACGGATCAAGGTGGGGCGGCGTTTCAGCACCGTGGTGACATCCTCGGCCGGCTATCCGCTCGACAAGACCTATTACCAGACCGTCAAGGGCATGGTGACGCCGCTCGATATCCTGGAGCCGGGCGGCACGCTGATCATCGCGTCGGAATGTTCCGAAGGCTTCGGCTCCCCCGAGTTCCGCCACGCCCAGGCGAAGCTCGTCGAACTCGGGCCGGAACGGTTCCTCGCAACCCTCACGGCCAAGACGCTGGCCGAAGTCGACGAATGGCAGACCGAGATGCAGCTCAAATCCATGCGGCTCGGCCGCGTGCAGCTCTACACCAAGGGGCTCGACCCCGAGGAGCAGCGGATCACCGGTGTCGAGATCATCGAGTCGCTCGACGATGCCGTGGCCCAGAGCGTGCGGCGGTCGGGCGACCGGGCGGTCGCGATCATCCCGGAAGGGCCCTACGTGATCCCCGTCGAGGGGCGCGCCTGACAGCAGCGTTGCGGGCCGGTTCGCGGAGAGTTCGATGGCCACAGATGCGGCGACCAAGATCCACGTCGGGATCGGGGGCTGGACCTTCGAGCCCTGGCGCGGCACCTTCTATCCGGAGGGTCTGGCCCAAAAAAGGGAGCTGGAATACGCCAGCCGACGCCTGAGCTCGATCGAGATCAACGGCACCTATTACGGCTCCCAGAAGCCGGAAAGCTTTGCACGCTGGCACGACGAGACGCCGGACGATTTTGTGTTTTCCGTGAAGGGACCGCGCTTCACCACCAATCGCCGCGTGCTGGCCGAGGCGGCGCCCTCGATCGAGCGCTTCTTCGCCAGCGGCATCATGGAGCTCAAGGACAAGCTCGGGCCGGTCAATTGGCAGTTCCTGCCGACCAAGAAATTCGACGCAGACGATTTCGAGGGTTTTCTCAAGCTTTTGCCCAAAAGCGTCGAAGGGCGGGCGATCCGCCACGTGGTCGAGGTGCGGCATGCCAGCTTTCAAATGCCGGACTTCGTGGCCCTGTTGCGCCAGTATGGTGTCGCGACCGTCCTGGCCGACAGCGAGGAGTTTCCGCCGATCGCCGACGTGACCGCGCCCTTCGTCTACGCCCGGCTGCAGCGCGCCTCTGAAACAATCGACACCGGCTATGATGCTGCCGCGCTGGATCTTTGGGCCGGGCGGGCCCACACCTGGAAGCATGGCCGGCATCCCGAGGACCTGCCCCATGTCGGCGAGGCACCCAGCGCCTCGTCAGGACACCGGGACGTGTTCATTTACATGATCAACGGCTTCAAGCCGAAGGCGCCGGCCGCCGCGATGGCGCTGCTCGAGCGGCTCGACGGCGCCGGGCCGGCCGCGGGATAAAGGCGGTTCGTCGGCCGTGCAGCATAATTGACCCCTTAACCCATTTCATGCTCACTGCCGCGGGGCTGAGGATGCGGGTTTTTCCGCGCAAATACGGCAGGATATGTCTACCGAACGCTACAATGCAGGCGAGGCCGAACGCCATTGGCAGTCGGTCTGGGAGGAGCACGGCACCTTCACGGCGTCGAACGAGGATCCTCGCGCCAAATATTACGTCCTCGAGATGTTCCCCTATCCGTCGGGCCGCATCCACATGGGCCATGTGCGCAACTATGCCATGGGCGACGTGGTGGCGCGCTATCGACGTGCGAAGGGTTTCAACGTCATCCACCCCATGGGATGGGACGCCTTCGGAATGCCGGCCGAGAACGCGGCCATGCAGAACAAGACGCATCCGGCCGCCTGGACCTATGCCAACATCTCGGCCATGCGGGCGCAGCTCAAGCGCATGGGGCTCTCGCTCGACTGGCAGCGAGAGGTCGCGACCTGCGATCCGAGCTACTACAAGCACCAGCAGCGGCTCTTCCTCGATTTCCTCGATGCGGGGCTGGTGGCCCGCAAGAAATCCAAGGTCAACTGGGACCCGGTCGACCACACGGTGCTGGCCAACGAACAGGTGATCGACGGCCGCGGCTGGCGCTCGGGCGCGCCGGTCGAACAGCGCGAGCTGACGCAATGGTTCCTGAAGATCACGGATTACGCCGAGGACCTGCTCACCGGGCTAAATAGCCTCGACAAGTGGCCCGAAAAAGTGCGCTTGATGCAGCGCAACTGGATCGGCCGCTCGGAAGGGCTGATGGTCCGTTTCGCGCTCGACCCGGCCAGCGCGCCGCGCGGCGAGACCGAGCTCCAGGTCTATACGACCAGGCCCGACACGCTGTTCGGCGCGAGCTTTCTGGCGGTCGCGCCCGACCATCCGCTCGCGGCCGCCGCGGCGGCGCGCGATCCCGCGGCTGCGGACTTCATCGAGGAATGCCGCCGGCTCGGCACATCGGTGGCGGCGCTGGAGACGGCCGAGAAGAAGGGCTACGATACCGGCATCAAGGCCCGGCATCCCTTCGATTCCGACTGGAAACTGCCGGTCTATGTCGCGAACTTCATCCTGATGGACTACGGCACCGGCGCCATCTTCGGCTGCCCGGCGCACGACCAGCGCGACCTCGACTTCGCCCGGCTGAAAGGCCTGCCCGTGGTGCCGGTCGTGTGCCCGCCCGATGTCGCGCCCGAAAACTTCGTCGTGGGCCAGGAGGCCTTCACCGACGACGGCTTGCTGATCAATTCCCGCTTCCTCGACGGCATGAGCGTGCCGGAGGCCAAGGACGAGGTCGCCCGGCGGCTCGAAGCCGTGACCGTGGACGGCGCTCCGCAGGCGCAGCGCCAGATCAATTACAAGCTGCGCGACTGGGGCATCTCGCGCCAGCGCTATTGGGGCTGCCCGATCCCGGTGATCCATTGCGCGGCCTGCGGGCTGGTGCCGGTGCCGCGGTCCGACCTGCCCGTGACCTTGCCCGAGGATGTGAGCTTCGACCAGCCCGGCAATCCGCTCGACCGGCACCCCACCTGGGGCCACGTTTCCTGTCCGCAATGCGGCGGAGCGGCCCGACGCGAAACCGACACGATGGACACCTTCGTCGATTCGTCGTGGTATTTCGCGCGCTTTACCGACCCGTGGAACGCCGAGGCGCCGACGACCCCGGCGGTCGCCGACCGGCTGCTTGCGGTCGACCAATATATCGGCGGTATCGAGCATGCGATCCTGCATCTGCTCTATTCGCGGTTCTTTACCCGGGCGATGCGCAAGACAGGCTGGCTGGATCTCGACGAGCCTTTCGCGGGGCTGTTCACCCAGGGAATGGTGGTGCACGAGACCTACCGGGGCCCGGATGGCGGTTGGATTTCGCCCGAGGAGATCCGTCTCGAAGGATCCGGGGCCGAGCGGCGCGCCAGGCTGCTCTCGACCGGCGCGCCCATCGAGATCGGCCCGATCGAGAAGATGTCGAAGTCCAAGCGCAACATCGTCGACCCTGACGACATCATCGACAGCTACGGGGCGGATACGGCACGCTGGTTCATGCTCAGCGATTCGCCGCCCGAGCGCGACGTCATCTGGACCGAGGAGGGCGTCCAGGGCGCGGCCAAATTCGTTCAGCGTCTGTGGCGTCTCATCGGCGAAATCGTGCGGCTTGGGGAGGGTGAGGGACAGGGACCTTCGGACGGCCATGCACGGAGCGCGACGCCCGTATCGCCCGACTCCACTGCGCTGCGGGTCCGCAAGGCTGCCCATCGGGCCTTGATCCGCGTGGAGGAGGATGTCGAGCGGCTGAGGTTCAACCGCTGCGTCGCGCATATCTACGAGTTGTCGAACAGCCTTTCGACCGTCTTGGCCGAAGCCGAAGAGCCGGTCGCGCCGGACGGTGCCTTGGCCCAGGCGTTCCGCGAGGCGGCCGACATCCTGGTGCTGATCGTGGCCCCGTTCATGCCGCATCTCAGCGAGGCCTGCTGGCAGGCGCTCGGCCACCGCACGCTCGCATCATCCACACCTTGGCCGCAGGCCGATCGTTCGCTTGTGCTCGAAGACGTGATAAGCTTGCCCGTGCAGGTGAATGGGCGCAAGCGGGCCGAACTGGTGATCGGTCGGGACGCCGACGTCGAAGCCATCAAGGCCGGTGCGCTCGCGCTCGACCTGGTTCAGCGGGCCCTCGAGGGGCGGTCCGCCAAGAAGATCATCGTTGTACCGTCAAGGATCGTCAATGTCGTGGTCTGAAACGTTGTCGGCGCCTTTGCGCATCCTGGCGGCAGGTACGGCGGTGCTTGGGCTCGGCGGCTGTCTGCAGCCGATGTACACCACGGTCGGGGGCAATCTCGGCGGCGAAATGCGTGCCATCGCGGTCGATCCCGTGCCGGAAAGGCTCGGCCATTACCTGCAGGACGCCCTGATCACCGACCTGAACGGTACGGGATCGAACGTTGCTCCCAAGTATCGTCTCACCGTGACCCCGGCCGAGCGGGTGCAGACCGCGCTGCTCGACATCGTGACCCAGCGGGCGTCGAGCGCCACCGTGGTTACCGACATTTCCTACCGGCTCGTAACGGCGCACACCGGCGAACTGATCGCGGCCGGCACGGTGTCGAGCGCCGCCACATACGACCGTTCGGCGCAGCGCTATGCCAACATCCGGGCGGCGCGCGACGCGGAAGTTCGCGACGCCAAGACGGTCGCCGACCAGATCACGACCCGGATCGCTGCGGCGCTCTCCGATCCGGCGCACCAGCGGCCCGTGCTACCGCCCACCGGCGAGGATGCCCCGAGCGCCGGGGCCTTGCCGGGCGCGGTCACGTCGAATTCGACGTTGCCGTTGCGGGCCGCGCCGCTGACCGGATCCACCGAGCAGGCCGACCAGTGAGCCGGGGGTGAAGGACCTCTAGGCGAGCCGGGCCATGGTGGCGATCAAGACCTCCGAGGCGGAGCGCTTCCTGGCGCGGGACCTCCCCCGTTTTTCCGCCTTTCTGGTATTCGGCAATGATGTAGGCCTGGTAAGCGAACGCGTCGGCCGGATCGTCAAGGCCGTCGTGGACGACCCAGGCGACCCGTTCCAGCTTGTCCGCCTGTCAGGTGACGAACTGGCCCGCGATACGCCGCGGCTGGCCGACGAAGCCCAGACCGTGCCGCTCTTCGGCGGGAGGCGTGCCGTGCTGGTGGATGTCGGAGGCAAGAACGTCACCGCGGCCGTGGAACTCTATCTTTCACTCCCGTCTGCATCCCCGGTGGTGCTCGAGGCCGGCGCCCTTAAGCGTGATGCGCCGCTTCGCAAGGCGATCGAGCGCCACAAGCATGCGGCCGCGATCGAGTGTTATCCGGATGGAGAGCGCGAGATCGGCGCCTTGATCGACGGCGAGGTCACGGCCGCCGGGCTGGCGATCGATCCCGATGCCAAGGCGCTGCTTGCCTCTCTGCTGGGTGCCGACCGTCTCGCCAGCCGCTCCGAGATCGCCAAGTTGGTGCTGTACGCGCACGGCAGCACGAGCATCCGGGTCGAGGATGTCGAGGCTGCCGTCGCCGACGCCTCGGCCCAGGCCACCGATGACGCCATCGACGCGGCTTTTTCAGGAAACGCGGGAGCGCTCGATGCGGCGGTGCAGCGCGCCCATCTTGGCCCGGTCGACGCCGGGCTGTTGCTCGGGGCAGCGCTGCGTCATGCCACGATGCTGCATCGCGCCAAGCTGAGCGGACCCGGCGAAGGCGGGGCCATGGGGTTCCGGGGCGGCTTTTCGCCCCGCCGCAAGGTTGCCATCGACCGGCAGGTCGCGAACTGGAGCACCGATGCTCTGGGCCGAACCATGGTCAGGCTGGGCGAGGCGGTCGCGCTTGTGCGCCGCGATCCGCGCCTGGCCGAAAATCATGCGGTGCGTGCGCTCTGGACGGTGGCGCTGGCGGCCCAGCCGAAGCGAGGTCGCGGGTAGGGGGCCCGTCAGGCGCTCATCCACGCGGTCCACTGACAAGCGCAGCTCTGACGGTTGCGCTCTGCCGCAGAGGGTGGCGTAGTAGCAGGACGTTCGGCTTAATGAATAAAGAAACAATTCCGGATTTGCAGGGGACTGAAATGAAGCTTGGAAGCCTTTTGCTCCGTACCGCTTTTGCGTTGATATTTCCGATCGCCGCCGCAGTTGCTCAGGAAGTAAACCCAACCGACAATCCATTGATCGGCACCTGGATACTCAGTGAGAAAGGCTTCGGCGGGTGCGATCAGAAGCGGACGTTCGCCGACCATACGCAAACATGGTACATCAACGGTAAGGTTGTGAGCGCGCCAGCAACTTATGCCAAGTCTGGCGAAACGATCTACGTCCAGCAGCATATCGGCTCCGGCGGAACGGTCGCCTATGTGGTCGTAGGCCCGGACGAGATCAAGGACACCCTGGGTACCAACGCCTGCCACTGGAAACGTCAGTAACGAGGCGTGCTGACCCGGCCAGAGCCGTCTCCATGGCTGCGCTTGCCGACGTGGGACACCCCCGCGCCGGCCTCTGGAGCGGTCCGCTGTTGCGAGAACCGCTGCGACTTTAGAAACCGAGCAGTTTCATCGGTCGAAGCATCGTTTCGCAATTCCGTCTAAACCGATGCTGCTTTAAGCGGGCTGAAGCCGCCGCACGCTCGTGATCGGCCTGCCGCCCTCGTCATCGATCCGGGCCTCGACCGCCTTAAGGGGTTCGATCGTCACCGCCATGGCATGGCCGTTGGCGTGCAGCACGGTCTCGGGGTTGCGCATGATGGCCACGTGGCCGGGCCAGAACACGAGGTCGCCGCGCCGCAAGGGCTCGCCGGTCGCCAGGGACCGGCCAAGGCCCTGTTCCTGATGGTCGCTGTCGCGCGGCGCGGCCCGGCCGGTCGCCTGCAGGGCTACCTGCACGAGCCCGGAACAATCGATGCCGAGCGCGGTCCTGCCGCCCCACAGATACGGAACACCGAGGAAGCGCTCCGCCACCGCCACAAAGTCCGGCTCGTAAAGTCCGATCGGCGCCAGGTGTCGGCCCCACATGAACCCGCGCTCGAGCCGGACGAAATCGCCGTGCGAGTCCCGCGCGTTCACGGCGGCGCCGAACGGCAATGCCTCGAGCGGGGGCAGCTTGATGTCAGGTCCCGGGAACACGAAGGAGCGCAGCGCCACGACCTTGTGGGTCGGCGGCACCTCATCGACGGCCGTCAACGCCTCGGCCGGCAGATAGCCCACATAAAGGTCGGTCTCGAGTTGCACCCAGGCCCAGCCCTCCTGTTCCTCGAAGACGGTAACGCGCTCGCCGCAGAGCGCCTCCGTGGCCAGTTCGGCATCCGGTTGCGGCAGGCGGCGCAGCGGCGCGGCCGCGGTCCTGACCTGCAGGACCCATCCCTCAGCGTAGCGTGCCGCGGCGACACGTCCGCGCAGGAATGCTGCCGCGAGATCCGGTCGCGCCGGGGTAACGCGCGGGTCGAACTCCTTGAGGTTCACCGGGAGGCGCGCTCGGTCAAGAGGTCGAACAGCAGGCGCGCCGTCGGGGCCTCGCCGCCTTCCGGGCGGCCAGGCTTGGTGGTCGGGTTCCAGCCGAACAGGTCGAAATGCGCCCAGGGTGTCGCAGGGTCGACGAATTTGCTGAGGAACAGGGCCGCCGTGATCGAGCCCGCGAAGGGGCCGCCCGAAATGTTGTTCACGTCAGCGATCTTGCCATCGAGCAGTGCTTCGTAGGGGCGCCAGAGCGGCATGCGCCAGACGGGATCGCAGGCGCGGCTTCCGTGCTCCTCGACCGCCGCCGCCAGCGCCGCGTCGTCGGAATAGAGGGCCGGCAGGTCGGGCCCGAGCGCCACGCGGGCGGCTCCGGTCAGGGTGGCGAAATCGAACACAAGGTCCGGCTTGTCCTCGCAGGCCAGCGCCAGCGCATCGGCCAGGATGAGCCGGCCCTCGGCATCGGTGTTGCCGATCTCGACCGTGATGCCCTTGCGGCTGCGATAGATGTCGCCGGGCCGGAAGGCCGGGGCCGAAATGGCGTTCTCGACGATCGGCAGCAGGACGCGCAGCCGCAGGTTCAGGCCGGCATCCATGACCATGTCGGCGAGGCCAAGGGCGGTCGCGGCGCCCGCCATGTCCTTCTTCATCAGCGCCATGCCGGACTCTGGCTTGATGTCGAGGCCGCCGGTGTCGAAGGTGACCCCCTTGCCGACCAGCGTGACCTTGGGCGCGTCGGCAGGACCCCAGGTGATCTCGACGAGGCGCGGCGCCTCGGCCGCAGCCTGGCCCACGGCATGGATGAGGGGGAACTCGCGCTCGAGCTTTTCGCCCCGGATGGTGCGGGTCGTCGCGCCGTGGCGAACCGCGAGGCTCAGGGCCGCAGCCTCGAGCGCCTCCGGTCCGAGATCGTTGGCCGGCGTATTGACGAGGTCGCGCGCGAGAAAGATGCCGCGGGCGATGCGCTCGAGCCTTGCGGTGCCGACTTCTTCCGGGGCGCAGAGTCGGGGAAGCTCTGCGGTGGCATCCTTGTAGCGCGTGAACCGGTAACCTGACAGCAGCCAGGACAGGGCCGCGAGATCGGGGCGCGCCACCTCGCCGGCCAGCCGGTAGACGCCCTTCGGCAGGGCGGTGGCGAGCTTGCCTGGGAGCATCGGATCGAAGCCGCGGGCGTCCGGCGCTTCCACGCCGAACAGAACGCTGCCGAGCGCGCCGTCGCGGCCGGGCAGCAGGCACGATTGCCCGGGCTTGGCCTCGAATCCGCAGGCCGCGGCGAATGCGGCACCCTCGGGGGGCAGCGTCCCGGCTGCCTGGGGCCATGAGCCTTTGCTGATGAACTCGATCGGAACGGCATCGGGTGACGGCGCTGCAAATGACGACAAGCATTAACTCCCTGGGCCAGCCTCGGCCCCCGCGTTAACGCTCCATTAGCGTTAACAAACTATGTCTTTTTGCCCGTGGGGACCTCATCGGCTCGGTCTCCGGATGCCGGAAAGCGGGCGTTTCGATGACAGGATATTCCGTCTCAGCTCTGGCCGCAAAGCTTCGCCCGGCACGGCGGCTTGGGGCGGTGGGGCTGCTGCTCGCCCTCGCGCTCGGCGGATGCGTGTCGAACAGCGACGTCACGGGCTCGATCGCGACCGCGGTGCCGACCTCCGATGGGGCGCTGCGGACCTATGCGGCCGATTGGGGCCGCAGGCACGACGCCGATCCCGGCGATCCCGTGGCGGCCATCAACTACGCTCGCGCGCTGCGCGGTCTCACTCAATACGCGCAGGCCTCGGCGGTGCTCGAGACCGCGGCCGTGAAACATCCCTACGACCGCGAGGTCCTGGCCGCCTACGGCAAGGCCCTGGGCGATGCGGGCCGCCTCAAGGAAGCCGCCGAGGTGCTGTCGCGAGCCCACACGCCCGAGCATCCGGATTGGACGGTTCTTTCGGCGCAGGGCACGGTGGCGGACCAGATGGGCGACCACGCGGCGGCGCTCGGCTATTACCAGGCGGCGCTGAAGATCGCGCCGGGTGAGCCGAGCGTGCTCTCGAACCTTGGATTGTCCTACGCGCTCGCCAAGCAATTGCCGAGCGCCGAGGATACGCTGCGCAGTGCGGCCGCCAGCGCGCGCGCCGACATGCGGGTACGGCAGAACTACGCCTTGGTGCTGGCGCTCGAGGGCAAGTTCCAGGAGGCCGAAGCCGTGGCCCGGCACGATCTCGGGCCGGCCGACGCGGCGGCCAGCATCGCGGCAATTCGCGACATGATCGCCCAATCCGATACCTGGAGCGCGATCCGCAAACCGGACCGCCGCAAGGCGAAGCTGGTCGAGGTGGCGCCGCCGACCTGAAGGCCGAGGCGCGCCGCAGACGACTTATTGCGCTGCGAGCGTGGTGCTGGCCGCGGCAGGCGCCTGGGTCTGCCCGGGCGTTCCCATCCATCCTGCCGATTGGCTCGATGGCCGCAGGAGCTTCTTGGCCCTGCGCATGGCCTGGGTGACCAGTGCCACGGGCTTGGGCAGCACGCGGCGGAAGAAGGCAAGCTTGCGGACATGGGTTTCGACGTGCCATCGCACCTTGGCGCCGGCCGGAAAGAACACCACGTCGCCGGGGCCAAGCCGACGGGCCGGCGCGACCCCATCGTCGAGGACGATCGAGCCTTCGAGAATGTGGATCGTTTCGTCCATGTTGTAGTGCCAAACGAACTTGCCGGGCGTGCAATCCCACACCAGCGTGCAGGCCGTGCCATCATGGCTCCGCGACAGTTCGGCATTACGCGCGATCGGGTCGCCCTCGAGGATCCAATCTGGATTGATGGGCGAGAACTTCAATTCGAACCGACGTGTTGGCATGGGCGATCGCGGGTAACGTCACGGCTCGTCTCCTGAATAGATTTCAATGAACGCATGCACGGCAAAGTTTTCGGCGTGAGATTACTACCGCGGCGGAACTTGCCTCACAATTAGCTGCGCCTGAGCAGGCAGGTGAAACCGATCTTTACCTTAACAGTCCAGCAACGGGCAGGCTGAATGACGCGAGCCAATCGGCATGGCGCAGACTGCGCGGCAGCCTGCGGCGGCGCGGCGCGAGTCTGGATCAGGGGCCCGATAGGGGTTAAAGCTCACGCCGAATTCTGCCAAACCCGAGAGAGCGCCGATGACATCTTCCCTGTCCAGCACGAGCGATGCCGTCCGGATCGAGCGGGATTCCCTCGGCGAAGTGGCAGTTCCGGCCGATCACCTCTGGGGCGCCCAGACGCAACGTTCGCTGACCTTCTTTCCGATCGGCGTCGATCGCTTCCGTTTTGGCCGGCCGGTCATTCGGGCCTTCGGGATCCTGAAGAAATGCGCGGCGCTGGCCAATGCCAAGCTCGGCCGCCTGCCCAAGGAGAAGGTCGACCTGATCGTGGCGGCGGCCCAGGAGGTCATCGATGGCACATGGGACGGCGAGTTCCCGCTAGTCGTTTTCCAGACCGGTTCGGGCACGCAGACCAACATGAATGCCAACGAGGTGATCGCCAATCTGGCGATCAAGCGCGCGGGCGGGGTTCTCGGCTCCAAGACGCCGATCAACCCCAATGACGATGTCAACCACGGCCAGTCCTCGAACGACGCCTTCCCGACCGTGATGCACATCGCCACGGTCGAGGAGATCGAGCGCCAGCTGTTTCCGGCCGTCCAGGGCCTGCGCGACACGCTTGCCGCCAAGGCGCAGCGTTCGGGCGAGGTGATCATGGTCGGGCGCACGCATCTGCAGGACGCGACGCCCGTGACCCTCGAGCAGGTCATGTCCGGCTGGGTCGCGCAACTCGACGAAGCCCTCGAGGGCATCCGTCGCGCGCTGCTGCCCTGCTACGCCCTGGCGCTCGGCGGCACCGCGGTCGGCACCGGCATCAACACCCACGTCCGCTTCGGCGAGGTCGCGGCCGCCGAGATCGCCCGCGAGACCGGCGAGCCGTTCGTCACGGCCCCGAACAAATTCGCGGCGCTTTCGGCCCACGATGCCATCGTGGGCGCGAGCGGAGCCTTGCGGGTGCTCGCGGGGGCCCTGATGAAGATCGCCAACGACGTGCGCTGGCATGCCAGCGGGCCGCGCGCGGGCCTCGGCGAACTGACGATTCCGGAGAACGAGCCCGGCTCCTCGATCATGCCGGGCAAGATCAATCCCACCCAATGCGAGGCCCTGACCATGGTGGCCGTGCAGGTCTTCGGCAACGATCACGCGGTGGCCTTCGCGGGCTCGCAGGGCAACTTCCAGCTCAACGTGTTCAAGCCGGTGATGCTGCACAACATCCTGGAGTCGATCGCGCTGCTGGCCGATGGCGTGCGCGCCTTCGACAGTTTCTGCGCGCGGGGCATCGAGCCCAACATGGAGAAGATCCAGCACAACCTCGACCACTCGCTGATGCTCGTAACGGCGCTCAACCCGCACATCGGCTACGAAAAGGCGGCCAAGATCTCGCTGCTGGCCTATCGCGAAAACCTCAGCCTGCGCGATGCCGCGTTGCGGTTCGGACTGACCGGCGAGCAGTTCGACATGTGGGTGCGGCCGCAGGACATGACGCACCCGCTCGGCGACAAGCTCTGAGCCGCGAGAACCAGGATGGACGCCACGCCCGGCACGCTGGGCCCGGTGGCGCGCGACATCGCCGGCGTCGGGCGACGCGTTCTCGGGGGCTGACCCCGACCGCGCCGCGCCGGCCACGACCTCTCGAACACGATGCGCGACTCTCGTCGCGCCGGAGCCGCCGAGATGCGCCCGCCGGCCCGTCTTGACTTACCCCCACCGAGCGATCAGGTTCCCGCTCCGCCGGGGGCACAGGCTTTCGCCGTGATCTCCCCCGGCCTTCGCACGCGGTTCATCGAGGGTTATGCGTACATATCTCGACTTCGAAAAACCGGTCGCGGAGATCGAAGCCAAGATCGAGGAACTTCGTGCCGTTTCGAGCGGCGAGGAGTCGATCCCCATCGGCGAGGAACTGACCCGCCTCGAGATCAAAGCGACGCGGGCGCTTGCCGAACTCTACGAGCACCTGTCTCCCTGGCAGAAGACCCAGGTAGCCCGGCATCCCCAGCGACCGCACTTCTCCGATTTCGTGAAGAAGCTCGTGACGGAGTTCACGCCCCTCGCGGGTGATCGGGTCTTCGGCGAAGACCAGGCGATCGTCGGCGGCCTCGGGCGATTCCGAGGCCGCTCCGTCTGCGTCATCGGCCAGGAAAAAGGCTCCGACACGGACACCCGCATCAAGCACAACTTCGGCATGGCCCGTCCGGAGGGGTACCGCAAGGCGACCCGCCTCATGGAACTCGCGGACCGGTTCGATATGCCGGTCATTTCTCTGGTCGACACCGCCGGCGCGTTCCCGGGCATCGAGGCCGAGGAGCGGGGCCAGGCGGAAGCGATCGCGCGTTCCACCGAAGCCTGCCTGCAACTCGGCGTGCCGAACGTCGCCGCCATCATCGGCGAAGGCGGGTCGGGCGGCGCCATCGCGATCGCGGCCGCCAACCGGGTGATCATGCTCGAACATGCAATCTACAGCGTCATCTCGCCCGAAGGAGCGGCTTCGATCCTGTGGCGCGATGCTGGACGGGCCCAGGACGCGGCGACCAGCATGAAGATCACGGCTCAGGATCTGTCGAAATTCGGCATCGTCGACCACGTGGTGCAAGAACCGGCCGGTGGTGCCCATCGCGATCCGGACTTTGCCATCGACGCAACGGGCGATGCCATCGAGAGTGCGCTGGCGGGCCTCGAGGGGATGTCGCGCGAGCAGATCCGCACCGCGCGCGCCGACAAATATCTCGCCATCGGCCGCAGGTGAGCCGTGCCCACAGGGCCGGCAAGGGTGGAAGGTTGTGGTTGAAATATTGTTTCCGCAACCCGGAACCTTTTCGGGACTTCCGCGGCCGGGTTGCGGTAATGCCGCCTTAAGGTTAGAACCGTAACGGTATCTGGCGGCCAACGGCCTTCGGGAGCGGAAGAGTTGAACCCAGCGAACATGCCGGCGAGACGCGCCCTCAAAGTGCTTTCTCGTCTTGCGATGATTGTTTGCGGCGCAGCGCTCCTGGCCGGCTGCAACGATGCGCCCGGAACCGACAGCAGCTATCGGGCCTATGCGCCGATCCCCGACGATACGCTCGCACTCATCGGCACCAAGGGGTCGACGAAATATTCGCCCATCCTGATCCGCGCCTTCAAGAAGGAAGCGGAACTCGAAGTCTGGAAGCAGAAGCCGGACGGGCACTACGTCTATCTGAAGACCTTTCCGATGTGCCGCTGGTCCGGCCAGCTCGGCCCCAAGGTTCGCGAAGGCGACCGCCAGGTTCCGGAGGGTTTCTACAACATCACCCCGGGTTCGATGAACCCGAACTCGGCCTATTACCTGTCGTTCAACGTCGGCTACCCCAACGCCTATGATCGCGCCTGGGGGCACACCGGCGGCTCCATCATGGTGCACGGCATCTGCTCTTCGGCTGGCTGCTTCTCGATGACCGACAAGCAGATCGAGGAGATCTACGCCATCGCCCGCGAGTCCTTCGCCGGAGGGCAGCGCGCCATCCAGATGGAATCCTTCCCGTTCCGGATGACGGCCGAGAACCTGGCCAAATATCGGCTCGATCCGAACATCGCGTTCTGGCGTGAACTGAAGCGCGGCTCCGATTACTTCGAGGCCACGAAGCTCGAGCCGCCGGTCGGTGTTTGCGCCAAGCATTATACCTTCGGCACGCCCAAGAACGGCGAGCACTTCGATGCCGAGGCAGCCTGCCCGCCCCTGACGGAAAATCCCGAGGTGGCGGCAGCCGTGACGCAAAAGGAAACGCGCGACAACGCCGAAGTCGCCGCGCTGGTGGCCAAGGGTATCAAGGCGGTCAAGATCGTCTACCAGGATGGCGGCCAAAACCCGGCGTTCACCAACCGCTTCGCCGAGGTCAGCCGGCCCGACGCGCTGGTGGCTGGCCCGACCGAGATCGCGCTCGACGATGGACCGAAACGCAAACCGGTCGCGGTGCAACTTGCCGCCGCCAAGGCAGCGGCGATCCGGGTCGCTGCCGCCAAGCCGGCCCAGACCACGACCGTGGTGGCCGCAACCCCGAAGGCCAGCGGCGACGTGACCGGTTCGGTTCCGGGGGCATTCGCGGCCGCACCTTCGGCCTATGCCAAGGAAGAGCCGAAGAGCGTTGCGCGCTCGTTCTTCGACAAGGTGATCAGCTTCGGCTCGGGCGGCTCCGATCCGGATACGGTTCCGGCCGTGCAATTGTCCCAGCCCGCGGCGCCGGCCGTTTCAGCCGCACAACCGGTCCCGCTGCCGCCCCAGCGCCAGGCCGGCAAGGCAGTTCCGGGGCCGCAGGCCGCCCTGGACCCAGGCCTCGCCGCCTCCGCATCGCTGCACGACTGAACGGGCGCTTCCTTTCGATATCGCGCACGGCCGAGGCCCTGTCGTGAGCGCGCCCGATCCGCGTTTTGCCGGCCTCCCTTCCGTCGACCAGCTGCTGCGTTCGCCCGAGGGGACCCGGCTTTGCGAGCGTTGGGGGCGGGGCGAGACCACCGCGGCGATACGGGCCAGCCTGGCGGATTTGCGGCGACTGCTAAGCTGCGACGAGGCGCGAGCCGATGCTGGCGCCCTGATGGCCACCGTCGAACAGGCGCTCGAACGTCGCGCCCGTGCCTCGCTGCGCCCTGTGTTCAACCTCACCGGAACGGTGCTCCATACCAATCTCGGTCGGGCGCTCATGGCCGAGGCCGCGATCGAGGCTGCAACGGCCGCCATGCGCCACGCGGTGGCACTCGAATACGACCTTGAAACCGGCAAACGCGGCGAGCGCGACGACCATGTTCGGGCGTTGTTGTGCGACTTGACCGGCGCCGAGGACGCCACGCTGGTCAACAACAATGCCGCCGCGGTGCTGCTGGTGCTCAACACCTTCGCCGAGGGGCGCGAGGCTGTGGTTTCACGCGGCGAACTGATCGAGATTGGCGGCGCCTTCCGGATGCCGGATATCATGGCCCGCGCCGGCGCGATCCTGCGCGAGGTCGGCACGACCAATCGCACGCACGCTCGCGACTATGGGGAGGCGCTCGGCCCGGCAACCGGGCTGATCCTGAAGGTGCACACGTCGAACTACCGCATCGAAGGCTTCACGACGGCGGTCGCAGCCATGGATCTCGCCGGCATCGCCCGAGGCGCGGGGGTGCCGCTCTGCAACGACCTCGGCTCCGGTACGCTGGTCGACTTGTCGACCTATGGGCTGCAGAAAGAGCCGACCGTTCGCGATGCCGTCGCCGAAGGGGCCGATCTCGTGACCTTTTCGGGCGACAAACTGCTGGGCGGGCCGCAGGCCGGGTTCATCGTGGGCCGCCGCGATCTCGTAGCGGCGCTGAACCGCAATCCCCTGAAACGCGCCTTGCGGGTCGACAAGCTCAGGCTAGCGGCGCTCGAGGCCACCCTGAAACTCTATCGCGATCCGGACCGGCTGGCCCAGACGCTGCCGACGCTGCGGCTGCTGGCCCGCCCGGTGGCGGACATCCAGGCCGCCGCTGAGCGCCTCCTGGAGCCAATGCGGCGAGCCACCCGTCCGGATTGGCGTGTCGAATGCGCGCCTTGCCGCAGCCAGATCGGCTCGGGGGCCCTGCCGCTCGAAACCCTGCCGAGCGCCGGACTTGTGCTGCGGCCCGAGACCGGAAGCGGCCAGGCGCTGGCAAGGCTCGCTGCCGCCTTCCGGACCTTGCCGAGGCCCGTGATCGGGCGCGTCAAAGACGGCGCTCTGATGTTCGACCTGCGCTGCCTGGAAGACGAGGCAGGCTTCGTCGAGAACCTGGGCATGCTTACCCTCTGGGAAGCGAGCCGAGACGTCCCGGCCTGAGGTGAATTCTCGACCGCATGGGGCAGCAAGACCCCGTGCAATCCTGGACATGCAAGCCTGACAGCCGCCGATGTTAAACGCGTTTGCTGTCGACGTCCCGGCAGCCCGACGCCATGGGCGCCGCATGCAGCCGACCGTTACGTGTGTCTTAATGGTCCTGGCCGACAATGCACCGCCACGCTTGCGCGCCAAGAGTAATCTCGTGTCCATGACCATACGTGCGAAATTCGCCGCGGTGCTGCTCATCGTCGCCGTCGGGGCTGGCTCCACGGCGTTCGGGGTGGCCGGCGAGCATGACCACAGCGGAACGTTGAATGCTCCTCTGCTGGTTGGCTTGTGTTCGATCCTGGTCTTGATGTTGCTCATCGAGAGGACCGTGATCACGCCGATCACCCAGTTGACCCACAATATCGTCGCGCTAGCCAGCAGTGGTGTCACCGATCAGCGGGCTCTCTTGCCGGTAAAAGGCAAGGATGAGCTGGCGATTTTGGCCGGGACATTCAACAGGCTTATCGAGACCCTTGCGCACAAACGAGCGCTCGAGGCTCAGCTTGCCCACATGGCGCACCATGATAGCCTGACGAGGCTGCCCAACAGAATTCTGCTCCGCGAAAGGCTGGACCAGGAACTCGTGCGAGCGCGCCGGGGGGCAAAATTCGCGGTCCTTTGCTTGGATCTCGATCAGTTCAAAAGCGTCAACGACACCCTGGGGCATCCGGTTGGGGATCGCCTGCTGCAGGTTGCCGCGGAACGAATGCTGGATTGCGTTGCGGAAACCGACATCGTTGCGCGTCTCGGGGGAGATGAATTCGCCATCATTCAGGTCGCGGCACCCGAACCGCAGGGCGTAACCATTCTTGCCGAACGGCTCATCGAAGTCATGGCCGAGCCGTTCGACGTGGCCGGCCACCAGGTGGTGATCGGAACCAGCATAGGGATTGCGCTGGTCCCTTCCGACGGCCTCGATTCCGACCAGATCATCAAAAGCGCCGACATGGCCCTGTATCGCGCCAAGAAGGACGGGCGGGGCGTGTTCCGGTTCTTCGAGCCGGAAATGGACGCGAAGATGCAGGCGCGGCGGACTTTGGAGCTTGATCTTCGGCGCGCGCTCATCAAGTCCGAGTTCGAAATCTACTACCAGCCCCTGGTCAGTCTTGAGACCAACCAGGTGAGCGGGTTCGAGGCCCTTCTGCGCTGGAACCATCCGACCCGGGGCGTGATGTCGCCGGGCGATTTCATTCCAGTTGCTGAAGAGATCGGCCTGATCGTGCCGTTGGGCGAGTGGGTCATTCGCAACGCGTGCCTTGAAGCTGCGGGATGGCCCAAGGACATCAAAGTTGCTGTCAATCTATCGCCGGCTCAGTTCAAGAGCAAAGGCCTGGCCCTGACGGTGGCATCCGCGCTTGGGCATTCGGGACTTTCTCCGCATCGGCTAGAGTTGGAGATCACCGAAACCGTTCTTCTGCTTGAAAGCCACGCAACCCTTGCGACCCTGCACCAGTTGCGGGAGTTGGGTGTAAGAATTTCGATGGACGACTTCGGTACCGGGTATTCGTCGCTCAGTTACTTGCGAAGCTTTCCGTTCGACAAGATAAAGATCGATCAATCGTTCGTGCGGGATCTCTCCGAGCGCCCCGACTCGGTCGCGATCATCAGGGCGGTTTCGGGCCTGGGTAAAAACCTCGGGATGGCAACGACCGCCGAGGGTGTCGAGACCGTCGAGCAGCTTGGTCACCTCCGGCTGGAAGGGTGCAGCGAGGTGCAGGGCTATTTGTTCAGCAAGCCGACGCAGGCGCCGAACGTGCTCGCCGTAATCGAGAAAGTTCGTAACCAGCTGCATACCGGGGCTGCGCCGGGCTCCGGGCGAGCCATGCCGGAGAACCGTGTGGCGTGACGCATCTGTTTACAGGTCAGCCCATGCGCCTCACGAAAGCGACTGTGGCGAGATACGTTCTGCCAAAAGGCAAATGGGGAAACCTTAACCTTCGATCACGATCTTCGGGACCTCGCGGCCGGGTTGCAACGGCGACCGGCCATCAGATGTCGGCTCCAGATATCGGACCACGCCTGCTTCAAGCCTCAACTTGAAACTCAGCCGAGTGCTGGAGGCTTTCGGACAGGCAGAGCCGTCTCAATCTGCAACGATTATTCGCTCGGTCGTAGGCAACACAATCGAGCAATGCAGCCCTTCAGGTTCGAACGCCAGCTTCGTCTCCGCGCCCAGTTCATAAGCAAGGGTTCGTTCCAGCAGTTCGCTGCCGAAACCCTTCCGCCTTGGGGTTCTGCCCGACAGATCCACACCGGTTTCCCACCACTCGAACTCGAGCCGCGGTTGCCCGTTCGCTCCCTCTAAACTCCACGCGACCTTGACGTGGCCGCCGGGGGCTGAGAGCGCCCCGTGCTTGATGGAGTTCGTGGCCAGCTCATGAATGGCGAGGCCGAGGGTCTCGGCTGCTTTCGCCTGGAGAGCGATTCTCGGTCCCTTGATGCTGACGACCTGTTTGCCTTCATGCGCCTTATAGGCGAGGAGTTCCTCTGCAACCAAGTGTTCCAGGTCGACGCCGCCGGCCGGGTTACGCGTAACAGCCGCTTGCACGCGGGCGAAAGCATCGATCCGGCCTTCGAGGTGCATCCCGTAGTCCTCTACGGTTTTGCTCGTAGCGGCCGTCCTTCGTGCGATGGAGCGCACCACCGCGAGCGTGTTCCGGACGCGGTGTTGCAACTCGGCCAGCAACAGCTTCGCCTTGGCTTCGCTCGCAACAAGATCCTCCTCGCCCTTGCGGCGCTCGGTGACATCCTGGCCGATCTTGATCACGCCGCGAAAGCGGCCCGAGCTGCTGCGCAGCGCCCGCACGGAACCTTCGATGAACACCATCGAGCCGTCCTTGCGAAGGTGCCAGCGAACGTCGCTCGTCACACCGCCTTCGCGAGCCTTCGCGAACTCCTTCTGCCACACACCCGCGGCCCGATCTTCGGGCGTATAAATGATCGCCCCTTCCTGCCCGACCGCCTCCTCGGCCGAAAAACCAAAGATTGCCGCCGCGCCGGGGAGCCATTCCTCGATGCGGCCGTCCTCGTCCGTGAGAAGGATCGCATAATCGCGTGCACTTTCGACGATGAGGCGGAAGCGCTCTTCCTCTTGCCGTCGGGTTTCCTCGTCTCGCTGACGTTGCGTGATGTCGACGAAATTCAGCACGACGCCGGCGATGAAGTTGTCCGTGCTGCGGTACGGCAGAACCCGAACCATGTAGCGAGCCCCGGTCGCAGGATCGCCAATCTCGCGCTCCGCGGGTCCGAGCGTGCGGAGTACCCGGCGGGCGTCGTCCTGCAGTTCATCGTAGCCGATCCGGGCCTTGATATGCCCGATGGGTCTCCCCGTGTCGGATTCCACGAGGTGGAAGAGTTCCGCCGCTGCCGGCGTGTAACTGCTCACGCGCAGCTCGTTGTCGAGGAACATCGTTGCGATGTGCGTGCTCTCGAACAGGTTCTTCAGGTCACTGTTGAGCCGCCCAAGTTCCTGGACTCGTTGCGCCAGCTCTGCATTTACGGTCGTGAGTTCCTCATTGACAGATTGCAACTCCTCCTTGGAGGTCTGGAGTTCCTCGTTCGCGCTCTGCAGCTCTTCGTTCAGAGATTGGTACTCCTCGTTCGAAGACTTCAGCTCCTCGTTCGTGGTCTCCATCTCCTCCAAGGCGGCCTGGAGCCGGTCCCTGGTGTGCCGCAGCTCTATTTCGAGCTCCTCCACTCGCTCGCTATTACTGGAAGCTAGTCCATGCACCTCGCTGACGTCCCGCCCATCCTTGAACAGAACGACGAAGCTCGACCGCGATGGCGGATCGGACCGGATGGGCTCGACAATGAGATCAACGAGCAGGCTGCTGCCATTCAGGCCAATGCGGAGAGCATCCACGTAGGCCGTCTTGTTCTCCTGCGCGGCGCGAGTCAGGGCTGTGGAGACATCATGGCGCAGGTCCGGATGAAGAAGCTGCAGCAGGTTGAGCGACGCCGAGCCTCCCGCCGGCTCGATGTAGCGCCCGGTGCGTCCCGAGAAGTGCAGAACTGAATAAGCCTCGTCCACGATAACGTAGGCGGGCGCATAGCGCTCCGCCACGCGCTCGGCATGACGGGTCAAGCTTGCGGTCGCAGAGCGCTGCTTCGGAACTGCACCCGGGTCCGCGTCCACGGGCCGGCGCTCCAAAGCCGTAAATGGGAAGTTCGGCACCACTCGCGTGCCGGTCTCCAGCCGCCGGAAGATCCGAGAGTTGCCGATCTGGGCAAACAGGTCCGGATGCCGCGACAGGTTCTCGGAATTTCCGAGAAACAAGGTCCCGTTCGGCTTCAGGGCAAAGTGGAACAACGGAATCACCCGGCTCTGCAACTCGGGCCCGAGATAGATCAGGAGGTTGCGGCAGGTCACGAGGTCGAGGCGGGAGAACGGCGCATCTTTGATGAGACTGTGCTGGGAGAAGATGCACAGCTCTCTCAGCTCCTTGCCGACACGGTAGGTGTTCCCCTCCTTGACGAACCAGCGCGCGAGGCGGTGCGGCGACATCGCGTCCGCGATGCTGTCGGCATAACGCCCGGCCCGGGCCGCAGCCAGGGCTCGGCCGTCAAGGTCGCTCGCGAAGATCTGGACGTGCGGCATCTGGTCGAGCGAGGCCATCTGCTCGCGCAACATGATCGCGATGGAATAGGCCTCCTCGCCGGTCGAGCATCCAACCACCCACACCCGGATCTGGTCGTCGGCTCCCTTGCCCACAAACAGTTTCGGGATCACCTCCCGTTCGAGAAGTTCAAACTCGCGTGCATCCCGAAAGAATTGCGTCACACCGATCAGGAGGTCGTTGAAAAGGTTTTGCGCCTCCTCCGGCCGGGCACGCAGCAGTTCGACATACTCGCTGAGACTTTTGCTTTCCGCGAACTGCATTCGCCGTTCGACCCGGCGCAGGAAAGTGCCGGGCTTGTAACCGTGGAAGTCATGCCCGGTCTTCTTGCTCAAGATCGCGGCGATGCTCGCTAGCGCGGCCGAAGTATCCGGCTCCGGAACCGGTGGGGGCTTGCCGGATTGGGCGACAAGCCGGCTCACGAGCGATGACACGCGCTCGACCAGTTCATTCACCGGCAGCACGGCGTCCGCGAGCGCGGCAGGACTGCTGCTCACCGCAAGATCGCCTGATATCGATTCTTCGGTCTGCTCGGCCAGGGTCAGGCCATTGGCCTCCTTGATGGCCTTGAGGCCCAACGTCCCGTCGCCATCGGTCCCGGCGAGGGCGACGACGATGCTTCGTCCGTCCTCGTCTGCGGCGAGAGACACCAGAAAGCTGTCGACAGTCCCCCGCTCCCCGGCCGCTTTCGCGCTGGGCCGGGTTTGAAAAAGGCCCCGTTCGAGGGTGACGACCACGCGCGGGCCCGGCAGGTAGATCTTCCCGGGCTCGACTGGAGCATTGTTTTCGATTTCGGCGAGCTCGCGGTCCACCTCGGCCAAAGCGCGCCTGAGCCGCTCTTCGTCGAGCGCCTCTCGGTGCTGGAGCACCACGACCACCGCGGCACTGTTTTCCCTGGGCAAACGAGTCAGGAGATGCTCGAGCGAGCCGGTGCGCTCGGCGGAGCCCACAATCCCGACAATTACCTGGGCGGTGGCCGGGTCGGCCTGCCTGTCTTCCGTTTCAGACATTGCCGTCGCCTAAGCTCCTCGGTGATGTCGCTGCCGCCCTGCGGACGGACTAGCGCCTCATTCTACACCAGCCCGAGCCGTTGTCCTCACTCCTGCTGCCCCCCTTCATCCTCGCTCGAGCCGAAAGGCGATAAGGAGAGCAGGACAGCCCGGCGAATGGTTTCGGCCTGCTGTCGATATTCGTCTGCCCGATCCTGGTACATTTGTGCCATGGCACGGTGCCCGGAATTTCGTCCATCCGCTGCCATACGGGAAACGAGTTCGGCTCGTTCCTCGATGACGCGAAGCGCCACACGCAACGCCTCGTCGACGGCATTTTCCTGCTGCTTTGCGACGGTTTCAGCGGTGTGGGCGTGGCCGACCTGGCAGCGGAAACGAAGCGGTTTGCCGTCTCGGACCGTAGAAAGGACCCCACCGCAATCTGGACAGGTGAGCGGCGCCGGATCGGCAATGCGGCGCAGCACGCCGCTGTCGATGCGATCACCGGCCGCAATATCGACTTCGAGGCGGATCTCCGGTGGCACCGGCAGCCGCGGCCCGGCGGACTCGCGCACGAGATCGGACAGCACGTCGCCGATCCGGGCGCCCGGCACCGAGAGGTCCGCCATTACGGCCGACAGGGCACTGAGCGGCATCTCATCGGCGATTGCGTCGGCCGGGTCCTGCACGACAGTAAAGCCACCGCAACGCTTGATGGCTTCGAGTCCCGAGGCACCATCATTCAGAAAGCCGCTGAGGACGACGCCGATCACCCGAGGCCCGTAGGCGGCCGCCGCCGATCGGAACAACGGGTCAATCGCGGGCCGTGCCATGTTCTCACGCGGACCGCGCCCGAGCTGGATGTGACCATTCGTGACGATCAGGTGATGGTCGGGCACGCCGACGTAGATATTTCCCGGGGTGATTGGGAGACCGTCGGCAGCCGCATGCACCGGAAGTCGGGCCGCCGCAGCGGCAACCGTCGTGAGCAGCCCCAGACTGCGCGCCGGAATGTGCATGACAATGAACACGGCAGCGGGCAGGTCCACTGGCAGCGCCCCGAGAATTGACCGGAGAGGTGCCGTTGCCCCGGACGAGCCGCCGATGGCGATGATGTCGCGATTGCTCATGGACGTCTTCCCGGCGTAACGGCTATAGTGGCAACAGTGCTGCTCGGGATTGGGTTCCGAACCGTGTGGCCCTGCAGCACGGGTGACCCGGCGCGGAAGCTGTATCCGCGGCGTTTTGTTCACGCCGGCACGCGACCCTGAGCGGGTGGCCTTCGAGGCGAACACGATGTCCCTGGTTGACCTCGCGACGGAGAGGGAGCACCTCGTACGGGCAGATCGCAACATCGCCGATGGCGACGCACGGGTCCGGCGGCAGATCGAGTTGATCCAGCGCCTGGCACCGAACGGCGTTTACGGCCTTGCCGAGGCGAAGACATTGCTCCGAACGCTGCAGGACACTTTGGCGGCGTGGCGTGTGCATCGGGAAAACATTCTGAACGCCATCGCACGGTTGGAAACGGGCGAGACAGTGCCGAGTCCTGCGTCGATGGCTTCGGCCGCGGAGCCTACCAAGCCTTAGCTTTGTTGTGTCCAGCCGTCGCCCGTCATGGTCAGGTGTCCCAGGTGTGAGCAGGCCGATGCGCGGGCTCGCAAGTTATTCCACGTCGAGGCCCGGGCGGCTTACTGATGTGGCGTCGCGACGAGAGCTTCGTTTATGCTAAGGTCACGACATCGAAACGGAAACAGGAGCCACCCGATGGTGGGTCTGGAGAAATCGGCCACCCCGGCCCGATTTCGCGTGCTGGTCGTCGAGGACGAGTACTTCGTCGCCGACGACCTCGCGCTGGCTTTCGAAGAGCTCGGAGCGGAGGTCGTTGGGCCCGTGCCGACGAGGGACAAAGCACTGGCGGTGTTGGATTCGGGAACCGCAATCGACGTCGCGGTGCTCGATATCAACCTGCAGGGTGAAGCCGCTTTCCCGGTCGCCGACGCGCTCATTGAGCGAGGCATTCCGTTCGTGTTTGCAACCGGCTACGGCCCGAGCGCCGTTCCTGCTGCCTACGAAGGCGTTCCCCGGTGGGAAAAGCCCTTCGATTCAACCAAGCTGGCCCAGGCTTTGCCAGGGATCCTGGAAAAGACGCCGAGCCTAGGTAACAAGTCCGTTTGAATTTGGAGCTCTATTCTAAACTGCGGCCGGTTTGCGTAAATGGAGGTAAGCAGGATCGAACTGAGCGGCGGCAACCAGGCCTTCCCAGTCGAGAATGGTCAGGCGGCCCTTCGCGAATTCGATCAGTTCCGCGCGTCGCAAGTCCATAAGCGTGCGGTTGACATGAACGGTGGAGATTCCCAGGGCCTCACCCAGTTGCTCCTGTGTGACAGGCAGCGCGCACCAGTTCTCGGTCGCCAATCCCACGGCACGCAACCGAGTGAAAACCTCACACAGAAGGTGCGCAAAATGATCGTAGGCGGATCTTTGGCCCATGCTGGTGAGCCACGCCCGGAAAATGGCGCCGTCGATCAGGGTGTCGCGCCACAGTGCTTGCGTAATGTTGGGACTTTTCCGCATTATCTCCAACAGGCTTGCGTGCGAAACGATGCCGACCTTGCAGCGAACCACCGCGGCTATATTGTGGTCCATTATTTCGAGGCTGAGGTTCTGAAGGTCAGGCATATCCCCTGGGGTGTGAAAGGCGAGGATCTGCCGTTTTCCACTCGGCAGGTCCTGATATCTTTGCATGAACCCGTCGATGATGAAGCAGCACTGGCCCGGGACGTCACCCTCTCGAGCGAAATCTTCACGCGCGTCCAGTTCCACGATCCGCACTTCTAAATCCGACAGGGTCTGGCAGTCGTCGCTTGTCAGATCTGCTATGCTGGTCAACTTGCGGATGAGCACCTCAATGTTCTTACGCATGCGCCGTTCCTGTACGGGGCCTTCGTGCTTGTTCAGCCGCCCCAGCGAAAACGCCGCGACGTCCCGATTAGGTGCCTCAATCGCATGCCGCGGTATGTGCACCACTGACCGACGCGATCCGCTCGGCCTTGTCGCATCCGATTATCGGGCCGTTGCCGGTTCCATCGGTGCGCCGTCTTCTTCGGGGCAGCCGGATCGGCTGCCGGGAAAACCTCCGATTTCAGAGGCATTACGGCGCATGTGCCACAATGTTCCCTGCGGTACGAAAACGATCGAGAGTTTATCCGACGCAGCCAGAAACAGGAACTCGCTGCTGGGCTTCCGCCTGGTTGAGGATATGCGCGGCAGAGGAGTTGAGGCGAGTGCCTCTCTCATGCAGCCGGGGCATCGTTCCGACGCCGCTAGGCGTACCTTACCTGTGTGGGGCGCCAGCGGAGCTGTGGCTGACGGGCGCTCACCGCCCGCACATCTCGACCCATTGCATGCAGTTTTCCATACGCTTACCGAACCAGTGTTCCGGCAGCGGATCTGGGGCATATCCCGCGAAGCGTTGGAAGTGATGGTGGGCGCACAAGGGCTCGAACCTTGGACCCGCTGATTAAGAGTCAGCTGCTCTACCAACTGAGCTATGCGCCCATCACTGCGGCGGGGCAATGCCCATCCGAGGTGCGCATCTAGCAAACGCCCGCTGCCCTGTCCAGCAGCAACTCGCTCGGCGGCCCCAGCTGCCGCTCGATCGGGCCTCGAGCGCCCTGGCCGGCGCGGCGGCGCCCCTGACATCACCGCGCATTCGTGTAGGCCTTGGACGAGAAAACGGTGCGGAGCAGAATCGCCAAGTCGAACAGCAGCGACCAGTTGTCAATGTAATGGAGGTCGTGCTCCACCCGGCCGCGCACCTTTTCGGCCGTGTCGGTTTCGCCGCGCCAGCCGTTCACCTGGGCCCATCCGGTTATTCCCGGCCTGACGTTATGGCGCCGTGCGTAGAGCGCCACCCCCCGCTCGAAAGCCTGGTCGTGCGCGAGCGCGTGTGGCCGCGGTCCGACGAGCGACATGTCGCCCCTGAGCACGTTGAGCAATTGCGGGATTTCGTCGAGATTGGTGCGCCGGAGCCAGCGCCCCACACGGGTGATGCGGGGATCGCCCTGGCTGGCTTGGCGGAGTGCGGCATTGTCTTCGAGGGTGCTCATCGAACGGAACTTCCAGATCCTGAACGGCTCCTGGTTGAAGCCATAGCGGCGCTGCCGGAAAAACACCGGTCCTGGGCTGTCCAGCTTGATCGCGATCGCGACCGCAAGGAACACGGGTGCGAGCAGCAGCAGAAGGAGCAGGGCGGCGCACACGTCGAACAGGCGCTTGGTCAACACTTCGCTGGCCGTCAAGGGCCGGCGGATCAGGTGGATCGAGGAAATCGCGCCGGTGCGCACCACGTGCAGGTCGTCGAACTTGTCGAAGAAATGCTCGGGTGCAAGGTGGATCGCGGCCGGCAGGCGCAGGAACGTGTCGATGCAGGATTCCAACCTTTCGCGTTCGCTCCAGGGCACCAGCACATAGATGTCGTCCGGCCGGAGCACCCGGGCCGCGGCCGCAGCGAGCGCCAGATCGTCGGCCAGATCGTCGTGATCGGGGCGCAGCACAGCGGCGGCCACAAGGCGAAGTCCGGAATGGTCCGGATCGTGGCGATCCGTGAAGGCCCGGATCATGTCTTCGTGGCCGACCAGGAAGATATGACGGGCCGCGATCTGGCCGGCTTCCGCCCTTGTCACGACGGATTGGACCAGCACCGCACGCATCAGGACCACGGCCGCAAAGCCCCCCACGAACAGCAGGAGCGACGCACCGCGCGACAAGGCGTCGCTGGTCTTGGTCAGAAAGGCGAGCGTCAGGGCGCTGACGATGGCGATGCTCCAGACCGTCAGGCCCCTTTTCACGTGACCCTTGAACGACAGGTAGCGCGATATGGCGTAGTCCTGGCCAAGGAGATTGGGCACGACGAACAATGTCGCCACGGTGAGGCCCAGCACCAGATCGCCGTGAGCATTTCGGCCGTGGCCGTACAGGGCGCCCGTGAGCAGTGAGATGCCGACGATCGCGATGAGATCGCAGGATGCCGCCAAGCCGGTGAAGGCCGTCCGCAGCAGCGCTGTGTTGGGCTTCGCGCGGCTCGGCTTGCGCCGAAGGCGTGGCCCGGGCGTGCGGCGAAAACTCGGGAGTCGGATGGGCAGTTCAGGGACAAAGGAGCTACGCGACACGGCGGCCGACCCCACATTGAAACAGAATCGGCCAGCATCGGAACGGGTTCTTTGCTCGGGCCGGAACACTGGGAATGCATGGCAATCCGCGTGCCCTGCCGAGCCGCCGCGGCTGAACACCGCGTCTCAGGGGCGCGCTGCAACTCGTTGGCGCACAGGTGGGCAGGGGAACCTGGAGGGTGGTCGCCGGCTTGCACGCGTGTCTTCAACGCAACCCGGCGGCACTCTCGAGCGACCTGAACTCGCTTGAACCGACAAACCTTCCGGTCTAGGGAGGCCTTAACCTTCCGGTGATTGAGTCAGACGATCGACGCGGCAGCGGTCTCGCGGGCCTGAATGCGCGAGCGTCGAGGGAGCGAGGCTGGAAGCCGAATGGTTGTACATGCATCGTCGCGGTCCGACCTGTTTCGGCCGTCCTTGCCGAACACCATGCAGGCGAGAGCGGCCCTGCAGGTTGCCGTTCTTGTGCCTTGCTACAACGAGGAACTCACGGTGGGGGCCGTGGTGCGCGGGTTTCGGGCCGTACTGCCCAGCGCGCAAGTCTACGTTTACGACAACAATTCGACCGATCGAACGATCGAGAACGCACGCGAGGCGGGCGCCATCGTTCGCCTCGAGCGCCGGCAAGGCAAAGGCCATGTCGTGCGGCGCATGTTCGCCGACATCGATGCCGACCTCTATATCCTGGTCGATGGAGACGGCACCTATGATGCGAGCGCCGCGCCCATGATCATCGAACAGATCGCACAAGGCGGTCTCGATTTCGTCAATGTCGGCCGGGCTTCGACGGCCGTCGAAGCCTATCGGCCCGGGCATCGGTTCGGGAATCGCGTTCTCACGCAGATCGTTCGCTCGATCTTCGGCCGGGATTGCTCGGACATGCTGTCGGGGTACAAGGGACTGTCGCGGCGGTTCGTGAAGTCGTTCCCGGCCATGTCCAGCGGCTTCGAGACGGAAACCGAACTCACGGTGCACGCGCTCGAGCTGCGCATGCCCATGGGCGAACTTACAGCGGACTACAAGGAGCGCCCGACCGGCTCGACCAGCAAGCTCCGCACCTATCGCGATGGCTGGCGCATCCTGATGCTGATCTGGCGTCTGGTCCGGGACGAACGCCCGCTGCGGTTCTTCGGTCTCATCGGCATTGTCACGGTTTTACTGGGGATCGCGTTCGGGGTGCCGGTGGTCAGCACATATTTCGACACCGGGCTGGTCCCGCGGCTGCCGACCGCCCTGCTCAGCGTGGGCATGGTCGTGCTCGGCTGGCTCAGCATTTTCGCCGGCGTCATTCTCGACATGATGACCAAGACCCGGCAGGAGATGAAGCGGCTGGCCTATCTTTCGGTCCCGCGTTGCGAAGGATGAGGATGCGCAAGCGCACGGGCCGAACGCGTGAGTTGGCCCGCTTCGCGCGATTCTGCGTCGTGGGCGCGGCGGGGTTCCTGGCCGACACCGGAACCCTGCTCGGCATCGTGCACGTCTTCGGGTTCGATCCGATCCCGGCCAAGATTCTGTCCTTCGGCGTCGCCGTGCTTCTCACCTTCGAGCTAAACCGCTGCTGGACGTTCGGCGTGGTGCGGCGGGAGCGGATCGGACCGGCCTTGATGACCTACTTGGGGGTCCAAAGCACCGGTTTCGTCTGCAATCTCGCGGTGTTCACCGCGGCGCTCTATTGTCTGCCGGTTCCGCTCAACGCCATTGTGTTCTGTTCCGTGATCGCGGCGGCAGCGGCCCTGCTGGTGAACTATCTCGGGGCGCGTAAGCTCGTCTTCGCAGTCAAGCCCGCGCTTCACGTGCCATAGAGCAGTATCGGTTTAGACGGGATCGCGGAGCGATCCGTCGACCGATGAAACTGCTCATTTTTAGAAGTCGGAGCGGTTCTTGCAAAAGCGGAACCGCTCTAGCCGAAGCCGGCCTCAGTTGGGCGCAGCTTCAGCGCCGAGTCTGCATCTCCTGACGCCGCATCGGCATGGCGTCGATCAATGCAAAAAGCCGATTGATGCTGACCGCCTTGTCCGAGGCAAGCTTGGCGCTGCCATCCTTGCCGACCAGCACCACCTGGAAGCCGGCCGACAAGCCGAAGCGGCGGCGGAGGGCGGAAGCCTGCGGCAAGTCGCCGACAGCCACGACCATAACCAGGTCTCGTTCGATCGCTCCGGCTCGCCCCTCGTCGTAAATTCGCCGCTGCGCGACCAATTGGGGGTCGGCCTCCGATGGCGCGGTCACGACCAGGACCCGGGACGTCCACACATAGGACGCAAGCGGATCGGTTGATGTATCTGTCATGGCTGTTGCTCGGAGCAGTGCGGTCGTGACGAGGGCCACCTTGGTCAGCCCCAAACCATGAGAAAGGGAGATCACGATGCCTCCTTTGGACGACTCGCCGGTAGCCGACCTTTCTGATGACGGAACGCGCGTGGATGACGATCGGGTCCGGGACTTTATCCGGGAGCGACGGCCGCCCTCCGACCATTTCGACGGACGACGCTTCTTCAACCCCGGCATCGACACCGACCGGGGCCTCGGCGACCTGTGGCGCTGGCGGCGAAGCCGCCGCCCGGCTGCCTGGCCGAGCCATCTACCTCACGTTCCGCGCCCGCCGCCCCCGGTCAACGCCTCTCCAGGTGAGGTCCTGCTGACCTACATCGGCCAGGCAACGGTGCTGATCCAGGTGGCCGGGTGCAACATCCTGAGCGATCCGATCTTCTCGGACCGTGCCAGTCCCCTGAAGTTCGCCGGGCCGCGACGGGTTCGCGATCCTGGGCTCGACCTTGAGCAATTGCCGCCGATCGACATCGTCCTGTTGAGCCACAACCATTACGACCACATGGATCTGCCGAGCCTGCGCAGCCTGCAACGCCGATGGGCACCCCGGGTCGTGACGGGACTGGGGAATGGCGCCTATCTTGAAAGGCGGCGCCTGCCGGGAGCGATCGAGCTCGACTGGTGGGAAAGCTGTCGCCCCCGCACCGGTATCGAGGTCAGCTATGTGCCGGCCCAGCACTGGTCGGCCCGCACCTTCGGCGATCGGCGGTGCATGCTGTGGGGCGGCCATGTCGTCCGAACCGCGACCGCCACGCTGTTTTTCGCGGGCGATACCGGGTTTGGGCCGCATTTCGCCGAGGTCGGCCGACGCTTCGCGCCCGACGTGGCCCTGTTGCCGATCGGGGCGTACGAACCGCGTTGGTTCATGAGTGCGCAGCACATGAACCCGGACGAGGCCGTCACGGCGCATCGAATACTCGGCGCCGGGCTGAGCCTGGGAATCCATTGGGGCACGTTCCAACTGACCGACGAAGCCATCGATGCGCCGCTCGTCGCACTCGAAGCCGCCAAGGCCGCCCAGGATGTGCCCGGCAATTCCTTCGTGGCCCCGGAGTTCGGCGAAACGATCCGCTGGTCGGCACTCCCCTAAAGCGGTTCCGCTGTTGCGAGAACCGCTCCGACTCCAAAAACCGAGCAGTTTCATCGGTCGACGGATCGCTTCGCGATTCCGTCTAAACCGATACTGCTCTAGATACGGGTCTGCTCGTCGCCCATCGCTTCGGAGAACACATCGGCGCGGTGCGGGTTGGCCCGGCGCAGCTCGCCCCGCCGCATGGTCACGCCATGCCGATCGAAGAATTCCAGCACCTGGATCGCGACCTTGCGGCCGCTCTCGACCTCGTCGCGGAACCGGGCCGCGCTGAAGTCGCGGTTCGGAGCGGCGGCCGAGAGCGTGCGGACGATGCCGGCCATGGCGCAGACCGTCTCGCGCGCAAAGAAATGGTCCTGCGCGACTTCGTCGATCCGCCCGAGGCGGCTCACCATTTTGAGAAGCCGGCGGACATCGGCTTCCGCCGCACCGGTGAGCCGGGCGATGTCGCGGACCCGGGGCGGACGAAATCGGTCCGCGGGATTCGCGAGCAGCGGCTCGACCTCGGCCCACAGCGCTTCATCGGCTTCGGTGAGGCGAACCGCGTGGCCGGGCAGCCGGACCCAGGAGCTCTCGACCACGACCTCACCGGCTTCGCGCAGCGCCGCGAGCGCCGCATCGAAGACCGGACGGGGCAATCGAGGCTCGAGCGCCAGCCGGAGCGGCTCGATCGCCATGCCCTGCCGATCCGGATGTTCGGCGTGGTAGCCGGCGAGTTGAGCCACGAGCGCTTGCGCGAAATCCGACCAGCGCGCGGCCGACATCATCACAACTGCGTCGGCCACCCGCAGGGTGGCGCCGCCGATCTCCTGGGCTAAAGCCTCCGCGGCATCTGCGGAGAGGGCCCGATCACGGCAGAACGCCGTCACGTCGACCACGAAGGGCGTAACGGCGAGTAGATTCCGGAGCGCTTCCCCGGGCTTTGCCTCGCTCACCGCGACGAGCTGGGCGATGCGCGAGGCTGTGCGTCGCTTCCGGGCCGGCGCGCGCAGGTCGAGGATGCGTCCGCCGCCGATGGTGCGCTGGGCCGAGGTGTCGCGCAGCACGAAACGGTCGCCCGCCACGAGCGGCAGGGGACGTTGGAGCACGAGTTGCGCGAAGCCTTGGCTCCCGGGGGCGATGGTCTCGGTTTCGAGCGGCAGGAGGCGCGCTGCCGCTTCGGCGGCGCCACAATGGAAGCGGACGGGCATCCAGGAAGCGACCGGCTTCGGCTCGGAGGCAAGCACTCGCAGCACAACATCGATCCGGTCGATTGGGGCCAGCAGCGAGGCATCGAGAACGACATCGCCGCGCGCCACATCGGCGCGCTCTATGCCGGCAAGGTTGAGAGCGCAGCGTTGCCCGGTGCCGCCGATTGCGGCGGGCCGGTTCTGGGCGTGGATCGAGCGCACCCGGGCCACCAGGCCACGCGGCGCCACGCACATGTGGTCGCCGACCTCCACTGCGCCCGACAGCACCGTGCCGGTGACGATCGTGCCGGCTCCGGGAAGCGTGAAGCAACGGTCGACGGAAAGCCGGAACCGGCCATCTGCACGCGCCGGAGCGCCGCTTTGGGAGGCCTCGACGAGAGCCGCTCGCAGGTTCTCGATGCCTTCGCCGGTGGTGGCCGAGGCCGCCAATATGGGGGCCTCATCCAGCGCCGTGCCGGCCAGCAGCGCCCGGATTTGCGCCTCGACCGCGCCGCGCCGTTCCGGCCCGGCCAGATCGGCCTTGCTGATGACCACGAGACCGCGCCGCGCGCCCAGAAGATCTGCGATGGCGAGATGTTCGCGGGTTTGCGGCATCACGCCGTCGTCGGCGGCCACGACCAGCATGAGAAAATCGATGCCGCTGGCGCCCGCCGCCATGGTGCCCACGAAGCGCTCGTGGCCGGGCACATCGACGAAGCCGATCACTCCGGTCTGGCTCGGCAGATAGGCAAAGCCGAGGTCGATGGTGATGCCCCGGGCCTTCTCCTCCGGCAGCCGGTCCGTATCGACGCCCGTCAGGGCGCGCACGAGCGCCGTCTTGCCATGATCGACGTGCCCGGCCGTTCCGACGATCATGGCGAGGCTTTCGGGTCGATAGCTCCGAACTCAGCGGCACACAGGGGCGAGACCGAAAAGCTGCTGCGCCGCCTCGACGTAAGCCGCGACAGGGATGAAGATGTGGAGATCCCCAGGGAATTGGCCGCAGTCACAGGGCAGTCGTCCATTGCCGCACCCATGCCATGGCTCGGAAGGGGGGCACAAGGACTTCGATGTGGACGGTTGGACGGATTGGCGCGAAGCTGCGTCGCGAGCGTCGGACCAGAACCCAAGAAGGCGAATCAGGCATGAGCATCGATCAGCAACTCCAGGTGATGCGCGGATCCTTGGCGCGGTGGAGCGCCGGTGCCATCGGCCGGAGCCTCGTCACCGCGGCCGCGCTCTTCGTGATCGCCGCTCCGGCGCGGTCGCTCGCGGCGTCCCATTGCATGACGCGTATCCTGGCGGATGTGCCCGCCGAGGAGGCGCCAGAACAGGTCAAGTCCAAGTCCAACGGTGACTTCGGCCCTGTCACAAAGATCAAGGTCCACAAGAAAACTGGCAAGATGCTGTATTGCGCCGATGGTTCTTATTGCTACAATTCCAACGCCTTCGAGATCACGACCCCGTGCCGCCTGAAGTTGGACAAGGAAGGAGAGTTCGGCGACTATTTCATTTATTTCACGCGGTGATCATCAACCCTTCCGCGTTTGCTCTAGGCGCTGGGCGAGCGCGCTTTGAACTGAAAGCCATGTTGCGGGTTGAGCATCTAACGGTGCGCACAAACGCCGACATTCGGTGTCGCGCGTCGCGCAGGACCTGCTTCGGCAATGAGGACGCGCAGCATGAGACGAGCTTCAACCTATGTCGTGGCGGCGGCGCTCTGCCTGTTTGCTGCCCAGACCGCGATGGCGGGTGGAAGGGGCAGGGGCCTTGGTCCAGGCGAAGGCGACAGCCGCGAGACCGGCGACATCGGTGCCATGCGCGGGCCCGAGAGTTCGCCGCGGAACAATCCGGACTTCGCCGCTTTCGGCGCCGATTGGGCCCAGTACTCGAACGTGGGACCCCTCCATCGGCATGCCGACCCTGACCTGGAATAAGGCATGCTCATTTGGCCGACCGGCGCATAGTTCCTCCGGCATCGCCGGCATCGGAACCGTGACGTCGGCTGGTCGATCGCGCTACCATCGGCATGCGGCAGAAACGACCGTCATGCCACAAACGGAGGACACGCAATGAAACAGCACATCACGCTTGCAATGGCGCTGAGTGCGGCGACCATGCTCACGGGCGTCGCCCGCGCCGCGGAACTCAAGGAGACCGGCACGATCGCAATTCCGGGCGAGAAGCTGGTGGGCTATGACATCAGCTATATCGACCCGGCGACCGGCCTGTATTACTTCGCCGACCGCAGCAACAAGGGCATCGACATCATCGACACGAAAACCAACAAATTCGTGAAGCGTGTCGGCAGTTTCGCTGGCGTCGTCATGAAGGACGGCAAGCCGAACAACGATGTTTCCGGTCCCGACGGCGTTCTGTTCGCCGGGAAGGAAATCTGGGCCGGGGACGGCGACAGCACCCTGAAGATCATCGATCCGGCGACCGGGAAGGTGACCGCGACGATCAACACCGGCGGCACGACGCGGGTCGACGAGATGGCTTATGATCCGAAAGATGAAGTCTTCATCGGGCGTCAACAACGCCGAAGATCCGCCTTTCGCGACCCTGATCTCCGGCAAGTCCGATCACAAGGTCATCGGCAAGGTGGTGATCGAGGACGCCGGCGACGGCGCCGAGCAGCCGGCCTATAATCCGACAGATGGCATGTTCTATATGTCGGTCCCGCAGATCGGAAAGGATCCGAAGAAGGGCGGCGTTGCCGTCATCGATCCGAAGACTGCCAAGCTCGTCAAGACGCTCCCGGTCGACAATTGCCACCCGGCAGGCCTGGCTTTCGGCCCGGACGACAATTTCCTTCTGGGATGCACCGCGAACGGCAAGGACGACATGCCGGCCGTGACGGTGGTGATGAATGCCAAGAGTGGTGCGGTCGTGGCCACGGTCCCGGGCATCGGGGGCGAGGACATGGTCAACTACAATGCGAAAAACAAGCAATATTACACAGCCTCGCGTGACAACCCCGGCGGGCCGGTGCTTGGCGTCATCGACGCGACCACAAACAAGCTGGTTCAGACCATCAAACAGAAGGGTGGCGCGCCGCATTCGGTGACCTCGAGCGAGGCCACCGGCCATGTGTACCTTCCGGTCGGTGCCGCGGGCGGGGGCGATGGCCTGATCCACGTCTACGCACCGGCCTCGTAGAGCGCGCGGATCGCTGGCCAGCGCGGCCCGCTCGCTTGTTCGCG
This sequence comes from uncultured Alphaproteobacteria bacterium, assembly GCA_963851175.1. GTDB lineage: Bacteria > Pseudomonadota > Alphaproteobacteria > Rhizobiales > Beijerinckiaceae > Lichenihabitans. The sequence goes on from CAWKNU010000003.1 coordinate 175,912, forward strand.
CTGGTCCGGCCGAAGGCCCTTCAGGAGAAAAGCATGGTGCAGCGTCTCATCGTTTCAGCGGCACTGCTGTTGTGCGGCGCCTCTGTCGCATCGGCCGCGGAGGTCGTGGTTCTGTCGGCTGCTGCCGTCAAGGCGCCGCTGGAAGCCGCGCAGGCCCAGGCCCCGGCCGCAATAGGTCACTCGCTGCGCTCCAGCTTCGGGACCGCAGGGGCGGTCAAAGACAAGATCACAAGGGGCGAACCCGTCGATATCGTGGTGCTGCCGCCGGCCCGACTCGACGAATTGGTGCAGCAGGGTCTGGTTGCTCCGGAGGGTCGCGCCAGCCTCGGTGCCATGCGGCTCGGGGTGGCGGTGAAGAGTGGGTCGGCCAAGCCGGCCGTGGCCATGGAGGCTGACATCCGGGCGGCGCTGTCCGACGCCCCGAGCATCGGCCTCGCCGACCCCGCTTCGGGTGCCACGACGGGCATCTACTTCGCGAAGCTCCTGAAACAGATGAACCTCGACGAGGCGCTCAAGCCGAAGATCAAGCTGTTTGCGGACGGCGCCGACGCCATGGAGGCGCTGGCCCGTGGAGAGGTGGCCATCGCGGCCGGCCAGATCAGCGAGATCAAGCCGGTGGCCGGTATCGACCTAGTCGGTCCTCTTCCTGAGGCCCTGCAACTCCGGACCGTCTATGCGGCAGGCGTTGCCAAGCACGCCCAGGCCCCGGATGCCGCGCGCACCACCATCGGCTTTCTCACCTCGGCCAAGATGGCGCCTGTGTTCGCGGCGGCCGGCTTCGATCCCCCTGCCGCGGTCGGCGATGCCGGGCCTAAACTCGAATCCAAACAGGGCGACTACATCGCGCCGAACTTCCGCTTCCAGTCCGGCGAGACCCTGGCGGAACTCAAGCTCCACTACACCACCGTGGGCACGCCCAAGACGGATGCTGCCGGGCACGTGAACAATGCCGTATTGGCCCTGCATGGCACCACCGGGACGGGCCGTAATTTCCTCTCGCCGTCTCTGGCCGGCCCTCTGTTCGGCCCCGGACAGCCGCTCGATGCCGAGAAATATTACGTCATCATGCCGGACGGCATCGGTCGCGGCGGCTCCAGCAAGCCCAGCGACGGCCTGCGCATGAAGTTTCCGCACTACGGCTACATCGATCTCGTCGAAGCCCAGCATGCACTGGTGGTCGACGGATTGCACATCGATCACCTGCGACTGGTACTCGGCACCTCGATGGGCGGCATGCACGCCTGGCTGTGGGGTGAGCGCTATCCGCAGATGATGGACGCGATCATGCCGGTCGCAAGCCAGCCCGTCGCAGTCACGGGCCGCAATTACCTCTGGCGCGACCTGATCATCCAGAGCATCCGCACCGATCCGGATTGGCAGAATGGCGATTACGTCAAGCAGCCGGCGCATTTCGTGACCGCGCTGCCGATCTTCACGATCATGACCGGCTCGCCGCGCGTGCTGGAGGCGGCTGCGCCCACGCAGGCCAAGGCAAATGCCTATTTCGACAAGCTGGTCGGCGACGCGCACACCTCGGTCGACGCGAACGATTATCTGTACTGGTTCGAGGCCGTGAAGGACTATGACCCGGAGCCGGCGCTCGACAAGATAGTGGCACCTTTGTTCGCGGTGAACTTCGCCGACGACCTGCTCAATCCGGCGCAACTCGGCGCCATGCCGCGCGTCATGCCCCGCGTGAAGAACGGCCGCTTCGTGATCATACCCGAAGGCCCCGACACGATCGGTCACCAGACGCTCACGCAGGCGAAGGTCTGGGCCCCCTATCTTGCCCAGCTCATGAATATGCCTTGAACCTGAACGCTGCCTCCGCTGGATCTGAAGGGAACGACATCGCGCCCCATGGTATCGGGCGCGGCCGTGCCGTCACCTTTGCAGCTCACCCCCTAATACGATCCGTCTTGCCGATTGACCTTGGCTGAACGTGGTGCGAGCCTTCGCGGGACGTGCTCTTCCACCGTGCCGGATTCGATCACGTTCATCGCCTCGCGTCGCGCGAAGGTCATGGGTGATCAGAGGGAGAAGGGCATGCGCCGCATCCTGTTGGGGACCGTGGTCCCGGTCATGCTCGCGTCGATTTCCATCGGCCCTGCGGTCGCCAAGACAGCCAAGGCGTGCAATGCAGCTTATGCGGCGCTGACGCCTGAGGCGAAAGCCAAGCAGAAGAGGGCGGACTTCCTCACCGCCTGCCGGGCAGAGCCGGAGGTACCCGGCGCGGCGGCCGCTACGCCATCCAAAGTGCCCCCGCGCCCCGACGCTGGTTTGCCCAAGCCCAGCGCCGCGGAGCTCGCGGAGCAGCGGAAGCTGAAGCACGATATGAACATCTGCATCGGCTGCTGATCGGCCTGCGCTGCTCGCGTGTAGCGGTCGCTTTGCGGGCGTTGCGGTGTTTAGGCCGGTGCTTCGCCGGGCGCCTGACATGTGAGCGGTCGCTGCCGATTCAGGAACCGAGATGGTCCCGCGCGACGCGCTCTTTTTGACCGGCCCCTCTGGGCAGCGCTGTCGAGAGTCCCGCCCGTTGACGGGCCGCGGGGGCCGCGCCAAGTTGCGCAGCGCGTGTCGAGGGGTCAAAGCGTCGATGAAAGTCACACTGGTGCAGATGAACTCGGTCAGCGACAAGGCGCTCAACCTCGCGACCGCGGCGGAACTGATCGAGCGTGCCGTCGCCGAAGACGGGCCGGACTGGGTTCTGCTGCCCGAATGTTTCGATTACCTCGGGGGTAGGCTGCAGAGCAAGATCGAGGCGGCCGAAGTGCTGCCGGGCGGGCCGGCGTACCGGATGCTGCAGGACCTCGCCCGCAAACATCGTATCTTCATCCATGCCGGCTCCATTCTCGAGCGCATCGAAGGCGAAGAACGGCTCGGCAACACCACGCTGGTGTTCGATCGCGCCGGCCATGAGGTCGCGCGCTATCGCAAGATCCACCTGTTCGACATCACGGCACCGGACGGCACCGAGTACAAGGAGAGTGCGTCGTTCAAGCCCGGCGACGCGGTGGTGACCTACGACTGCGAAGGCATGACGGTGGGATGTTCGATCTGCTACGACCTTCGCTTTCCGCAATTGTTCCAGGCGCTGGCTGAGCGCGGCGCCGAGATGATCGCATTGCCGGCCGCCTTCACGCTGCAGACCGGCAAGGATCACTGGGAGGTCCTGTGCCGGGCACGGGCGATCGAGACCGAGACATATTTCTGCGCCGCGGCCCAGACAGGCAATTTCATGCAGGGCAACCAGACGCGGAGCACCTATGGCCATTCGCTCGTTGCCGATCCCTGGGGCCATGTGGTGGCCCGGGCCTCGGACGGGGTCGGCACGGTGTCGACCCGGCTCGACAAGCACCGCGTCGCCAAGGTCCGGGCCATGATCCCGGTGGCGCAGCATCGCGTTCCGATGCCGCCCATCGGGCCTAACCGCGTGTCGTAAGCTTCGGAGCAGGCTTGCGGCACTTTCGACAGCCGCGATTTCTCCGGCTCGCCGAGGGAACGCGGTAGCGCGCCGCACCGCCCTGAACTAACATGCGGCTGCAGTTCGAAAGCGGGTGGCGGGCGCGGCGCCACCAGCATGGGTCAAGCAAGAATGCCGCTGCATCGGGTGCGATCGCGTCGCGCCGGGACGGGTCTAATCTCGCATCCATGAAGCTACGCACCTCGGAGGCTTCGCCTCGCGTCCTGACCGGCATCGCCCTGACGGCCGCCGGCTATGCCATGTTTTCCGTGCAGGATGCCGCGGTCAAATGGCTCGTCCAGACCTATTCGGTGCCGCAAGTGCTGTTCACGCGCAGCCTGGTAATCGCGGTGATCGCCTGGTTGATGTGGGGCCCGAGCAGTTTGCGGAACTTCTCCGAAAGCCGCAACAAGGCCGCTCTGGTGGCGCGCGCCGTCCTGATCCTTGCAGCTTGGTCGTTCTATTACGCGGCCTCGCGACGGCTCGCCCTTGGCGAACTTACGACCCTGTATTTCGCCGCGCCGATCATTGCCGTGATCCTGTCGGCGTGGATGTTGAAGGAGCGTGTCGATGCCGCGCGTTGGAGCGCGGCCCTGCTCGGCTTCGTCGGCGTGGTCATTGCGGCCCAACCCCGCGGAAACTTTGATCCCGTGCCGGCACTCTCGGCCCTGATCGCCGCGTTCTGCTGGGGGGCCAGCGTGGTTCTGGTGCGCTGGATCAACCGGTCGGACAGCACCGCGACCCAGATGCTGGTGAGCAACCTCCTGTTCGCGGCCGGATGCGTCGTGGTGCTGCCTTGGCTCTGGAAAACGCCGGATCTGGCGAGCCTTGGCCTGATGCTTGGCCTTGGGCTCACGGGCGGCCTGGGCCAATACCTCGTCTATGAAGGCTTTCGCTACGCACCAGCATCCGTGGTAGCCCCGGTCGAATATACCGGGCTTGTCTGGGCCTTTCTGTATGGCTACGCGATCTGGGCCGAGGTACCGCAATGGCACGTCGTAGCCGGCGCGGCGCTGATCGTGGTCAGCAGCCTGGCTCTGATCTGGTTCGAGCGGCGTCGCGCGATGCGCGGATCGCAAGTGCGTGCACCTGGATGATTTGATTGTAGGGAGGAAGGTCGGATATGGCCCAGAACAGCAAGATTGCGCTCGTGACCGGGGCGGGGTCCGGCATTGGCGAGGCGGTGGCTCTGGCGCTTGCCGGAGCGGGATTTACGGTCGTGCTCACCGGGCGGCGCCGGGAGCAACTGGACCGTGTCGCTGCTGCGGCCGGTGCAAACGCCATGGCGGTTCCGGCGGATCTGACCGATCCCGCGTCGGTTGCCGCTCTGTTCGCCAAGGTGAAGTCTACCTACGGCCGACTCGACGTGCTGTTCAACAACGCGGGCACCAACGCTCCGCCGATACCGCTGGAAGAGCTTTCGGTCGATCAATGGAAGTCGGTGATCGATACCAATGTCACGGGCGTTTTCCTGTGCACCCAGGAAGCGTTTCGGCTGATGAAGGATCAGGCGCCGCGTGGCGGTCGCATCATCAACAACGGGTCGATCTCCTCGACCATGCCGCGCCCCAACTCGGCCCCCTACACGGCTTCCAAACACGCCGTGACAGGGTTGACCCGGGCGACCTCGCTCGATGGCCGCAAGTACGACATCGCCTGTGGTCAGATCGATATCGGCAATACCGCGACCCCGATGGCTTCGAAGATGCAGTCCGGCGTGCTGCAGGCGGATCTCTCGGTCAAGCCCGAGCCGACGTTCGATGTGAAACACGTCGCCGAGGCGGTAGTGTTCATGGCGGGTCTGCCGCTCGATGCCAACGTGCAGTCGATCACGGTGATGGCGACCAAGATGCCCTATGTCGGGCGGGGATAAGGCCATAAAAAAACCCGCCCCGAACTGGCCGGGGCGGGTTTCAAACTCACCGATCCGCTAAGCTTACTCGATGACTTCGATCACCTTGCGGGTGCGCGGCTCGACGATCACCGGACGCTCGTTGACGATCGTGTAGCGATAGCCCGGCTTGACGTGATAGCGCGGGGGCACGTCGTAGTAGGTGACGCCCCTCTCGGGGAGCACAACGCCGGCCCGAAGCGGTTCGGCATAGCGATACGACTGCCGATGTTCGCGGACGACCTCTTCCCGGAAACGCGGACGCTCGTCCGCGCCGAGCACATCGCCGACCACGTCGGCAGCGCCGCCCACCGCGCCGGCCGCCGCACCCACCGCCCCGCCGACAACGCCGCCGACTGGCCCGCCGGCCTCCGAACCTTCCTCGGCTCCAACGGCGCCGCCCTTGGCCGCGCCACTCACCGGATCCTGAGCATGAGCGGCCAGCGGCGCCGCCGTAAGCGCGAGGGCAAGGCTCGCCGCCAAAACGTCAATGCGCATAATAGATCTCCATGTTGCACCCGCGGTCCGAACGTGCGGTGGCTATGATGGTTCCAAAATGACGATTGTGCGACGAGCTGGGTCGCGAGTAGGACAACGTTCGGGGCGCCTGGACAATCGGACCCTTGGGCGGAAGAGAGTGGGAGTCGAACCCACCAAGAACCGGCTCGCGGCCCTTTCCGGATTTGAAGTCCGGACGTCCCACCGGGGAGCGTTTCTCTTCCCCAGCGACCCAATCACTGCCGTGCAGGGCGTTCGCTGTCCCGGGCAGCATGACCCAACGTCCCTGGTACCACGGGACTGGCGTCCTGCGGAATCGGGGATTCGTCCAGCCGGGAATAAATCCGGCATAGGCCCGGTCTATCTCTCCAGCGGCGCCGAAGCACGCTGGAACGGGAGAGAGCCATGGCCAGGACAAACAACGATGAGGATGGGGCCCGGGGCGGAACAACGCGTCGGCACGCGCTCGAATGCATGATCTGGGCCGGGACCGGCGTGCTCTGGACCGTCAGCGGCGGTGTCCTTCAATCTACCCTGCTGGGGGGCAGTGCTGCCGCGGCTACGGGAGGTGGCTTCAGCTTTCTCCAGATCAGCGACAGCCACGTCGGCTTCGACAAGCCTGCCAACCCGAATGCCCTCGGCACGCTGACGGAGGCGATCGCCCTCGTCGCCGCGATGCCGGCCAAGCCGGCTTTCATGATCCACACGGGCGACATCAGCCATCTGTCGAAACCCAAACAGTTCGACGATGCCGACCAGGTCATCGGCGGCGCGGGACTGAAGGTTCATTACGTTCCAGGCGAACACGACATGATCGACGAGAACAACGGCAAGCTCTACCTCGACCGCTACGGCAGGGGCACCAAGGGTGCCGGTTGGTACAGTTTCGATTCAGAGGGCGTGCACTTCATCGGCCTCGTCAATGTGGTGGACCTCAAGGCCGGTGGAATGGGCAATCTCGGCGCCGACCAACTGGCCTGGCTGGCCGACGACCTGAAGGAACGTTCGACCTCCACCCCGATCGTGGTCTTCGCCCACATTCCACTCTGGGCTCTTTATCCGACCTGGGGTTGGGGCACGGATGACGCCGAACAGGCTCTCGCGCTGCTGCGGCGGTTCGGCTCGGTGACGGTGCTCAACGGGCACATCCACCAGATCATGCAGAAGGTCGAAGGGAACGTCACGTTTCACACTGCCCGTTCGACCGCATTTCCGCAGCCGGCTCCCGGAACGGCCCCATCGCCCGGCCCGATGGCCGTGCCGGCCGACAAGCTTCGCGCGATGCTCGGAATAACCAACGTCGCGGTGCGCCAGGGATCGCAACCCCTCGCCATCGTCGACCGTCCGCTTGCGGCCGCCTAGGCGGCTCCACCCATCCGGCAGCAACAGCGAGAACGCCATGGACACGTTGAATTTCAGCAGCGGCGCGCTCGGGCGTCGCACAGCGGTCGTCGGCACGGCCCTGGGGCTTTGCCTCGCGCTCGGCCTATGCCTTCCCGGTGTCAGGGCCGCCGAGGGAGACGCCGTCGTGAAGATCGCAAACTTCAGCTTTGCGCCGGAGCATGTGACCGTAAAGGTCGGCTCCACCGTGACCTGGCAGAACGACGACGACATTCCCCACCTTGTGGTGGTGTCCAACGGCGCGTTCCGGTCGAAAGCGCTCGACACCAACGACAAGGCGATGTTCACCTTCAGGCAGCCCGGTGAGATGCGATATTTCTGCGGCCTTCACCCGCAGATGAAAGGCGTGGTCACCGTCGTTCCGTAAGGGCCTTCACCCGTGACGCGAGACGAGGCTTCCCGACGGTTCGCCGATCTGGTCATGCCCCAGGCGGATCAGGCCTATCGTCTGGCCCGCTGGCTGACGCATAACCGCAGCGATGCCGAGGACGTGGTTCAGGACGCCTCCTTGCGGGCCTTCCGCTCCATCGGCGACTTCAACGGGTCGAGCCCGCGCGCCTGGTTCCTGACCATCGTTCGGCACGCGGCGTTTTCCTGGCTGGCCAAGAACAGGCCGAAAGATGTCGTCTTTGCCGAAGATCTCGCGGGCGCGGAGCGTGCCGAGGTCGCTGCGCCGGCTTTCGGCGCGGAGCCGCCGCCGACGCCCGAGAAGATTCTGCTGGACCACCAGCAGGGCAACCGCGTGACCGCTGCGGTCCAGGACCTGGCGCTCCCGTTCCGCGAGGCCTTGGTGCTGCGCGAGTTCGAGGGCCTGAGCTATCGCGACATCGCCGAAATCCTCGGCGTACCGATCGGGACCGTGATGTCGCGATTGGCGCGGGCAAGGGCGATTCTTGCCGAAACATTGGCCGAGGAAGCAAGATGAACACGCCCGGCGACCATGACGAGACCGAACTCCTGCTCAACGCCTATGTGGACGGCGAACTCGATGCTGCCTCGGCCTTGATGTTCGACAGGCGCCTCGCCGGCGACCCGCAATTGGCGGCGGCGCGGGACCGCCTCCTCGCGCTCCGGAGCTTGCTGCGCGACAATGTTCCGCGCGAAGCCGCCTCGCCAAGCCTGCGGCGGGCTATGGCCGCGCAGGCCGGCCGCCGCTCTCGGGCCGATCTCTCCGCGGATGAGGTGTCCTCGTGGCGCGACCGGTTCCTGCCGCGATCATCGGCGCCAGCATGGCATCTGCTGCTCGCCGCCTGCCTGGTCGGGATGCTGTTCGGTGCGGCGCTCACTTTCGGGCTGACAGCCGCGCCCGCCGGAGCCGGCCGTGGCCGAGGTGGTGGCCGACCATCTCCGGGCCGTGATGGCGCCGCAGCCCTTCGATGTTGCCTCGTCCGACCAGCACACGGTCAAGCCATGGTTCACCGGACGCCTGTCCTTCGCACCAAAAGTCTTCGACCTGACGCAGGCCGGGTTCCCGCTGGCCGGCGGGCGGGTCGATGTCGTCGGGGGCGAGCCGGCCGCGACCTTGGTGTTCCGCCATGGCAAGCATCTCGTCAGCTTGATCGCGCAGCCTTCGCGAGCGGGTTCGCGGCCCGGCAGAGGAGGCGCGCCGGACCGAGGCTTCGGGGTCCGTGACTGGCAGAGCGGCGGCATGCGCTATTGGGCTGTGTCGGACGTCGCGCCGGAGGAACTCGATGCGTTCGAGACCGCCGCGCGCGCGCAGCTCGCCGGGGCGGATTGACCAGCTACCGATCTTGCTCTTTCGTAGCCAGGGCGCCTATTCGGCGGCGTCCTGCTTGCCGACGCCGTAGCGGCGCAGGATGTAATCGTCGACAAGCACCTTGAATTCGGCCGCGATATTGGCGCCGCGCAAGGTCACGGCCTTCTTGCCGTCGATGAACACGGGCGCGGCCGGGGTCTCGCCCGTGCCGGGCAGCGAGATGCCGATGTCGGCGTGCTTGGATTTCGCCCGGGCCGTTGACGATGCAGCCCATCACGGCGACGTTGAGGTTCTCGACCCCCGGATAGCGGGTCTTCCACTCCGGCATTTCGGTGTGGATGTAGCTCTGGATGTCGCGCGCCAGTTCCTGGAACGTCGTCGAGGTGGTGCGCCCGCAGCCCGGGCAGGCCGCGACCAGCGGCACGAAGGTCCGGAACCCCATGGTCTGCAGGATCTCCTGCGCGACCTTGACCTCGAGCGTGCGGTCGCCGCCCGGCTCGGGGGTGAGCGAGACCCGGATGGTGTCGCCGATGCCGTCCTGCAGCAGGATGCCGAGCGCCGCCGAGGAGGCCACGATGCCCTTCGAGCCCATGCCGGCCTCGGTGAGGCCGAGGTGGATGGCGTAGTTGGAGCGCGACGCGAGCGTCTTGTAGACCGCGATCAGGTCCTGCACGGCCGAGACCTTGGCCGACAGGATGATCCGGTCGCGCGGGAGGCCGATCTCCTCGGCCCGTTCGGCCGAATAGAGGGCCGAGCGCACCATCGCCTCGCGGGTAACGGCGCGGGCCTCGGCCGGGTTCGCCGAGCGGGCGTTCTCGTCCATCATGGCGGTGAGCAGGTCGCCGTCGAGCGAGCCCCAATTGGCGCCGATGCGCACCGCCTTGCCATAGCGGATGGCGGTCTCGACGATGGCCGAGAACTGCCGGTCCTTCTTGTCCTTGAACCCGACATTGCCCGGATTGATGCGGTATTTGTCGAGCGCCTCGGCGCAGGCCGGATGGTCGGCCAGCAGCTTGTGGCCGATGTAATGGAAGTCGCCGACGAGCGGCACGTCGACCCGCATCTGGGCCAGCCGGTCGCGGATGTGGGGCACGGCGGCCGCGGCTTCGTCCCGGTCCACCGTGATGCGCACGATCTCGGACCCGGCGCGGGCCAGGGCCGCGACCTGCCGGGCGGTGCCTTCGATGTCGGCCGTGTCGGTGTTGGTCATCGACTGGACGACCACAGGCGCGCCGCCGCCGACCATGACGTTGCCGACCCGAACGCCGACCGTCTGCCGCCGCGGCATGGGGCCGGCGCGATCCTCGGGAATTGTCGACAGGGCGTCTAGCATCGAAAGCGCGTCTCCACTGACACGGGAATTCCTAGATTGTCATGTTGGAGAAAGGTGACAAGGTCAAGGCGAGGCTGCAACGGAGCGAGAGCCGATGGCGCACGAGCATCAATTCCAATCCGCGGTCTGTCGGTGCGGTCAGACGACCATCGATCTAACCGGCAGCCCAATCCAGAGCGTGACCTGCTATTGCGAGAGCTGCCGAACCGCCGGGCGCGCGTTCGAACACGACCTGGACGCTCCGAAGACGGTCAATGAAGACGGCGGCGTGGACTATTGCCTGTTCCGAAAGGACCGCGTGAAGATTGCACATGGCGCTCTCCATCTGCAGGAACATCGCCTCAAGCCGGAATCGCCCACGCGACGGGTGTTGGCGAGTTGCTGCGGTTCACCGATGTTCCTGGACTTCACCCCCGGCCACTGGCTGTCGATGTTTCGGGATCGCTTGTCCGGGCAAGCGCCCGAGCCGCAGATGCGCATCATGACCAAGGACAGACCCGAAGGGGTGGCGTTGTCGGATGCCGTGCCCGCCTACAAGGCTCTGCCGCCCCGTCTCGCGATCAAGCTACTGGCCGCCTGGGCCGCGATGGGGTTCCGTCGGTCGAAGATCGTGTGGTGATTTGCATTTGACCATGGTCGTTTGGCAACGGCCTCCCAGAACTCCACCGGAGGGCCTGAACCCGGCGCTCCGCTACAGCTGCCGCAGGTAGGCCGCCGGCTTCTGGCCGAGGATGCGCCAGGTGCCGAGCAGCCCGAGCCCGACGGTCACGAACAGCGAGGCCAGCGCGGCCTCGAGCGCCGGCCGCCAGCTGAACGCGAAATCGAAGTGCATCACGTGCTCGACCACCGCATAGGCCGCGGCACTGCCGGCCGCGATGCCGAACAGCGCGGTCGCGAGGCCCAGCATGCCATATTCGAGCAGGAAGGCGACGAAGAGCTGGCGCCGCGTCGCGCCCAAAACCTTGAGCACCACCGCGTCGTAGATGCGGGCGCGCCGACCGGCCGCGAGCGCGCCGGCCAGCACCAGCACGGAGGCCGCGATGGTCACGGCCGAGGCGCCGCGGATGGCCACGGCCAGCTTGCCGACCAGCGCGTTGACGGCATCGAGCACCTCCTTGACCCGCACGATCGTCACGCTGGGGAAGCTGCGCCGCAACGGCCTTGAACAGCGCCGCCTCGCGGGCCGGCTGCGTCGTCGCCCGGCAGGGCCGCGGTCGCCAGCACCATGTGGGGGGCGCCCGCAAAGGTGTTGGGCGAGAACACCATCACGAAATTGATGCCGAGCGATTCCCAATCGATCTTGCGCAGGTTGGCGATGCGGGCGCTGAGGCTGCGGCCGAGCACGTTCACGGTCACGCTGTCGCCGACCTTGAGGCCGAGCCCGTCGGCCAACTCGCGGTCGAACGAGACGAGCGGCGGGCCGCCGATAGTCGGCCGGCCACCAATCGCCCGCCACCACCTTGGAGCCGCTCGGGACATTGGCGCTGTAGGTGATGCCGCGATCACCCTCGAGCACCCAGGTGGCGCCCTCCGTGGCCTTGATCTTGTCCGCCGGCACGCCGTTCAGCGCCGTGATCCGTCCCCGCATCATGGGCACCTGGTCGAGCACCGTGCCGGGGTCGTGCGAGGCGATGAAGCCCGCGAAACCGGCGGCGTCGCGGCTGGGCACGTCGACGAAGAAGAAGCTCGGCGTTACCCCGGCTTGGCGTCGTTGACCTGCCGGTGGATGTTGTCGTCGATCAGAGCCAGCGTCACCAGCAGGGTGAGGCCGAGCCCGAGCGAAAGCACCACCGCGGCCGTGAGGGCGCCGGGCCGGTGGATGTTGGCGAGCGCGAGCCGCGGCGCGACGTGGCGGGGCCGGGGCAGGGCGCGGGCCAGGGCCGCGAACCCGTAGGCTACGGCCCGCAGCAGCACGAAGACCGCCAGAGTGGCGGCCACGTAATAGGCGGCGAGCCGATGGTCGGCGGAAAAGCCCACCGCGACCCCGACCAGGGCCGCGACGGCCGGCGCCGAGCGCAAGCCGGTAGGGCAGCCGCAGCTTGGCCGCATCGGGCTCGACCTCGTCGCGGAACAGAGCCGAGACCGGCACGTCATGGGCGCGGCCGAGCGCGCCAAGCGAGAACGCCAGCGCCGTGAGCACGCCATAGAGCGCGCCGAGGCCGAGCGCCGCCGGGTAGATCGACGGCACGAACGGGAAACGGGATCATGCCGCCAAAGGCCGCCGCGCCGATGAAGGGCAGGGCGGCGCCGACCACGAGCCCCGCCGCGACGCCGAGCGCCGGTGACCAGCAGCACCTGCGCGAGCCCCAGGGCGAAGACCGCGCGTCCCGGCGCACCGAGCGCTTTCAGCACCGCCAGGCTCGGGCGCTTGCGATCCATGGCGGCCTGCACCGCATTGGCCACCCCGACGCCGCCGACCACCAGCGCGGTCAGCCCGACCAGGGTCAGGAACTGCGTGAAGCGGCCGAGGTTGCGGTCGAACTCGGGCGACACGCTGTTGCGCGTCTTGATCTCCCAGCCGGCCTCGGGAAAGGCGGCCTTGGCATCGGCCACGAAGCGCGCCAGCGCCGTCGTCGCTCACCACAGCGGCGCCGCCGAGATCGACCCGCGTGGTCCAGCGCGCCAGCGACCCGGGCTGGATCAGGCCGGAGGCCTGCAGGCCCTCCCGGCTCATCATCACCCGCGGCGCGAAGGCGATGCCGCCGGCGAGCTTGTCGGGTTCCGAGCGCAGGATCGCGCGCAGCACGAAGTCCGTGCTGCCGATGGTCAGCCGGTCGCCGGGCTTGACGCCGAGCCGCGCCGCGATCGCGTCCTCGGCCACGATGCCGAAGGCCCCGTCCTGATTCGCGAGCGCGCTCGCCAGCGGCGTGGCGGGCTCCAGCGCCACCGCGCCGGTGGTCGGATAAAGCTCGTCGACGGCCTTGATGTCGACCAGGGTCGCGCCAGCCTCGCCGTGCCGCGCCATGGCCCGGGTGGTGACCACGTCGGACAGCCGGCCGCGCGCCGCCAGATAGCCGCGCTGCGCGGCGTCGAGCGGCTGCGACACGGTCGAGAACGAGGCGTCGCCGCCCAGAATGGTGCGGCCCTCGCGGGCCAGGCCGTCGCGCAGCCCGCCCGACACCGAGCCGACCGCCACGATGGCCGCGACCCCGAGCGCGATGCAGAGCAGGAAGATCCAATAGCCGCCGAGCCCGCCGCGCAGGTCGCGCCAGGCGAGCCGCAGCGCCACCGGGGTGCGCGGCACGGTTCCGGCCGGGAGCCGGGCGACCCGGCGCGTTCATGGCGCGACCGCGGCAGGAGCCCGCAGGGTCTCAGCCGGTTCGGGCTCGATGCGCCCCGAGCGCAGCCGGATGGTGCGGTCGCAGCGCGCCGCCAGCGCGGGATCGTGCGTCACCAGCACCAGGGTGGCGCCGCGCTGCCGGCGCGCCTCGAAGATCAGGTCCATGATGGCCCGCCCGGTCGCCTCGTCGAGGTTGCCGGTCGGCTCGTCGGCCACCAGGATGGCGGGATCGGGGGCCAGCGCGCGGGCCAGGGCGACGCGCTGCTGCTCGCCGCCCGAGAGCTGGGCCGGATAATGGTCGAGCCGCTCGCCGAGCCCCACGAGGCCGAGCTCCGCGGCCGCGCGCGTCGAAGGCGCCCGGGCACGCCGGCCAGTTCCAGCGGCACGGCGACGTTTTCCCGCGCCGTCATGGTGGGGATGAGGTGGAAGGACTGGAACACGATGCCGATCCGGGCGCCGCGGAACCGGGCCAGCCGGTCCTCGTCGAGCCTGTCGATGCGCGTGCCCTCGACCGTGACGGTGCCGCGCTGCGCCCGCTCTAGCCCGGCCAGAACCGCCAGCAGCGTCGATTTGCCCGAGCCCGAAGGCCCCGTGAGCCCCACCGCTTCGCCGGCCCCGATGGCGAGGCTGATGCCCTTGAGGATATGGACTCGGGCGGCGCCGCGCCCCAAACTAACGTCGACATCATCGAGCGAGATCGCGGCTTGCTGCATTCCTTGACCTTTCGCCTGCCGGGGCGTGCATGCCACGGCGCGAGCCTCGCCCATGCCCGGTCCCGCCCATATGGGAGCGCGGCCCGCCGTTGTCACTCGCTTCTCCCCGTCCTCTTGGTCGCACTCGGTCTCATGCACGCGCCTTCAGCCTTCGCCCGCACCCTGCAGCTCGTGGCCTTCGGGGACAGTCTATCGGCCGGCTACATGCTGCCCGAGGACGCGGCCTTTCCGGCCCAGCTCGAAAAAGCCCTCAAGGCCGATGGCTTCGACGTGGCGGTCGCCAATGCCGGTGTGTCGGGCGACACGGCCTCGGGCGGGCTCGAGCGGGTCGACTGGTCGGTGCCGGACGGCACGGATCTCGTCATCGTCGAGCTCGGCGCCAACGACATGCTGCGCGGCATCGACCCGGCCGTGACCCGGCAGGCGCTCGACGCCATCCTTACCCGGCTGCAGACGCGCGGCATCAAGGTGCTGCTGGCCGGCATGTATGCGGCGCCCAACCTCGGGCCCGATTATGGGGCCAAGTTCGCCGCGATTTTTTCGGGGCTCAGCAAGGCGCACGGCGTGCCGCTCTATCCGTTCTTCCTGGCCGGGGTCGTGGGCAAGCCGGAACTGCACCTGCCCGACGGCCTCCACCCAACCCGCGAGGGCGTCGCCGCCATCGTCAAGGGTATCTTGCCCGACGTTGAGGCGGTGCTGCGGGGAATGGGGAAGTAGGGGGAGGGGGAACTAACGCCAATTTCCGAGAAGGGTGGGGAGCATGCCACTGGCTTAGATGCCGGAAGCGGACATTCAGCTTCGTAGCATTGCCGTACGGCAATTAGAGCTCATTGCTGCATGTAAAGCGCCGCGAACTCTGATAAAGCCCATTCATCTTTAGAGGATGAGGCTGCGCGTTTGGCAGCATCATTCCAGCTCTTGCGCGGTCCAAGTTTAAGGCCAGCTACCGAGTTGACGTACCTGCACAATAGGATGTTATTGGTCAGTCCTCTAACCTTTTCCTTCACAAGTGGCTTCTCAAGCAGCACTTGCCAAGCGCCGAAAACAGGGGATGCACCAGAGCTGAGATTGAAGTCTAGAATATAAGAACCTGGCACTACGCACGCGCCATGTACGTTTTCGTAGCAGTCAATCTCGCTATCGTATCTTGAACTCTGCTCATGTTTTAGTTTATCGTTAGCCCAATTGCTTCTTTCGGTGTGTTTCCAAACCCACACGAGAATGTTTCGGTCTCTCAGAGCTTGGGGGTCATGCTTTGCGACTTCCAACAGGCTGGCTCCGCTGAGGGGTCGGCCGGCTCTGATCTGAGCACGCCTTTTTTTCGCGATAAGGAAGTCACTCCTCGTCATACGGCGAGTTTCGGCCGCTAGGTCATGGTTGTACCATCGCTCTAGCTCTAAAAGGTCGGCTGGGGCTGTCACGCGAACGTTCATTTCGATTAGGCCAGCTGCCTCGTCCCCTTCGAGCCCGTAGCCGTTCGTAGATGCGTTCGAGGATCCCACAACAGCTACTCGTTCTGTCCACCAGACTTTGGCGTGCAACTTGTCGTTCGTCAGCACGGCGTCAGGGCCGAACAGCTCGATCAGAGCGTTGATTTCAGCAGGATCGCACCCTCCACTTCGGAGGTTGCAAACGACCTGAACTTTCTTTTCCGCCAAAGCTCTGAACCCGAGCCGTTCGACTGCGCCCTCACCCCAGTATGCGACGGCGATTTTGATGCCTGGCTCCTTTCGAAGAAGACCCTTGATCTCGTTTTCAGCGGCCGGCCCTCTGAGAATGTCCACCGGTCCAATCCTCCGACTTCGAGTCGCCCCTTCAGAGGCAGGCTGTACCTTGCGTATCCGAGGGCTCAACCGCTACTCTTTCCGCAGCTAGACTCATCCACCCGCTCGCCGACATTCCTGTCCGCGGACATACAAACAGTTTCCGGCCACTCGTCCCCCTCGCTCAAGCTGCCCGAGACCAGACCTTGCTGATGTCCGCACCGGGTCGAAAGCGGCTCCCCCACTTTAAAGCAGGCCGTCAACATCGGCCGCTGCCCTAAAGGCCTGGCAGGCAAAATCAGCCGCCAGGCCGGGCGCGGCCATCAGGCCGAGCATCAGTGCCAGTGAGCAAAGCCAAGACGCATCACCGCCCCAATCGATTCGCGCAACTGTTGAAAACCTATCGCCGCTGATCGAACGAGGCAATGGTTTCGCCGACAAAATTCCGCCCCGGAGGTCAGGCCCGGAATCGCATCCTATACTCGTGAGGGCCGACGCCCTGCACGCGCAAGAAACTGCGCCGCAGGGTTTCCTCCGTTCCAAATCCACAGCGCGCCGCCACCCGCTTGATGGGCAGCTTGGTTTCCGTCAGGAGAGAACGGGCGGCCTCGACCCGCAACCGTTCGACGGCGCGCGCCGGCGAAAGGCCGGTCGCCTGCTGGTAGTGCCGACTGAAACTGCGTTCGCTCATGCCGGCCCTGCTGGCGAGTTTTTGGATCGGGAGATCGTCGGCAAGGTTGGTGCTGATCCATTCGTGCAGCGACGCGAACCGATCATCGGTGGACTGCAAGGTCAGCGCGGCGCTGAACTGTGCCTGTCCGCCCGGTCGCTTGAGGAAGACCACGAGATGACGCGCGACGGCGAGCGCGATGTCTCGGCCAAGGTCTCGCTCGACCAGTGCCAACGACAGGTCGATGCCGGCCGTGACCCCGGCTGAGGTCCAGACCGGGCCGTCGTTGATGAAGATCGGATCCGGATCGACCAACGACAGCGGATAGCGACGCGCCAGCCGGTCGCAAAACTCCCAGTGTGTAACCGCGCGCCGCCCATCCAGGAGCCCCGCTGCGCCAAGCAGGAAGGCACCGGTGCAGACCGATGCAACCCGCCGTGCGGCCGCCGCCCGTTCGCGCACCCAATCAACGAGCTGCGCATCGTCAGCCGCGAGCATCACGCCCTGTCCTCCAGCGACGATGAGCGTATCCACCACGACGTCACGCGCCGGCAAAGGTTCAGTCGCGAAGGTGAGACCGGCCGTGGCGCTGATCTGGCCGAAGGGGGCTACCACCCGCGCCGCATAGGGCGTGGCAAGCCCGCGCTCGGCCGCGCGCTCGTTGGCCGAAGCAAAGACCTGCATTGGCCCGGCGATGTCGAGAAGTTGGACCGCCGGAAAGGCGAGAAGCTCGATGAGGCGCACGTCTTGGCTGGATTTGAGGGTTGTTTGGCAACACGGCCAGAGCCTGCACGCCTAAACATCCGCTGTCGAGTGCAGGAGCACTTGCAAGCCCAATTGCGGAGAAGAGCAATGACCAGCCAGGTCTTCGAGAAGAAGCCGGCGCCAGAGTGGCTGATGGCCATGTGGCGGGAGATCGACAACAAGACGTTCGGTGCTGGATTCGACTGTTTTGCCGAGGACGCAGTCTGCAATCTCGGTGTTGCCGATTGGCATGGCCGCGAGGCAATACGCGCAAACCTGAAAGCCTTTATCGATACCGGCTTCACGGCCTTTCACGAGGTGAAGGAATATTTCGACGGCGGAAACCTCAAGGTGTTCCGCGGCACTGTTACCATGACGCCCGACGGGGGTGGCCAGCCGCTTTATCCAACCATGGCCCACTTCTTCTACATGGACGAAAAAGACCCGAGCAAGGTCAAGCACTGGTATGGGGCGGTGGGCCCTGTTGCATTCGGCTGAACCGGGCCCGGTTCGTCATTGCGAGCAATCCAGGACGGCTCGTGGGAGTGGATTGCCCCGTCGCGGCGCTCCTCGCAACGACGAGGTGCCTCTTTGGCCCCAGCCGCTCCCTCATCCTGAGCTTGTCGAAGGATCGAGGGGGGCTCAGCGGGCTCGATGTCCCGATCCTTCGACAGGCTCAGGATGAGGACATCGAGGCGGCTTCGCTCAGGATGAGGACATCGAGGCGGCTTCGCTCAGGATGAGGAAATCCAGGCGGCGGCCAGCGCTCCCCTACCTGAAAAACACCAGCGTCAGCAGCGCGAACAGCGGAACAAGGATGGCGCCCGACCAGGCCAGGTAGCCGAAGAACCCCGGCATGCGGATGCCGCGCTCCTCGCAGATGGCCTTGATCATGAAATTGGGCGCGTTGCCCAGATAGGTGTTGGCGCCCATGAACACCGCGCCGGCCGAGATCGCCAGCAGGGTGCGCGACAGGGTGCCGGTGAGGCGCTCGGGGTCTCCGCCCGCCATGTCGAAGAACACGAGATAGGTCGGGGCATTGTCGAGCACGCTCGACAGGCCCCCGCTGAGCCAGAAATAGGCCGCGTCGATGGGGGTTCCATCCGGCCGCGTCACCAGGGCCAGCAGGGGCCCGAACGGCCCGGCCGGCCCAAGCCGCAGGGCGTCGAGCACCGGGATGATGGTGATGAAGATGCCGGCGAACAGGATCGCCACCTCCTGGATCGGGGTCCAGGCAAAGGCGTTTTCCACGCGGATCCGGGTCTCGGTCGAGTGCCAGGACGCGAGGGCGATCAGCAGCAGGGCGACATCGCGCAGCGCGTCCTCGAGCGCCACGCTGATGCCGAGCCCGAGCCGCACGGTCACGCCCGGGTGCCAGAGGCCGCTCCCCAGCACGAGGCCGATGACCAGGGCCAGATAGCCGAAATTATGCCAGCCCTCGATGCGGATCTGCCGCGGCACCCGGCTCGGCGGCCAGTCGGCGCCTTCCCGGTTCCAATGGTAGAGGTCGATCAGCACGAACAGGCCCAGCAGCAGGCCGCTGGCCAGCCCCATGGCGGGCGAGAGGGCCACGGCCGTCCAGCTGAAATCGACGCCGCGCAAAAAGCCCAGGAACAGCGGCGGGTCGCCGAGCGGGGTCAGGGCGCCGCCGATGTTGCCCACCAGGAAGATGAAGAATACGAACACATGGGCGTTGCGGCGCCGGTCCTGGTTGGCGCGGATCAGCGGCCGTATCAGCAGCATGGAAGCGCCGGTGGTGCCGAGCAAACTCGCGCCGAGCGTGCCGAGCCCGAGGATCACGAGGTTGGTGAGCGGCGTGCCGATGAGATTGCCGGCGATCCGGATGCCGCCGGCCACCACGAACAGGGTCAGCAGCAGCAGGATGAAGGGCAGGTATTCGTGGGCCATGGTGCCGAGCACGGCGGCGGTGGCGGCCCGCAGGCCCGCGTGGACGCCATAGGGCACGAGGAACAGCAGCGCCCAGAAGCGCCGTGATGAGCGCGAACCAGCGCTCCCAGGCGTGGCGGGCGAGCAGCGGCAGCGTGGCGATCGAGAGCAGCAGCCCGGCAAAGGGCAGCGCCCAGACAAGCGACAGCGCCTCGGCCGACCCGCCCTGTGCTGCCTGCATTCCGCCCCCCGCGCCGCGCTGACGGCGACTCTATCGGCGAAAGGCAGAGCCGGTGCAACGGGGTTGCGAGCTTGCTTGGAAACCCGCGATCCTCATGCTGAGGAGGTCCGTAAGGACCGCCTCGAAGCACGGCAGAAACCTGCCGTCCCTTCGGCAAGCTCAGGGCAGGCCTTTCGACTCGGCCGCTTCGCGTCCGGCTCAGGATGAGGCAACGGGAGTGCTCTGTGCAATCGGCGCGGGTCACGTCCCCGGCGGGGCGTTCGACAGCTTGTCGGGGCCGGGCTTTGGCGCCAGCGCCTGCAAGGCCCGATAGCCGTCGACAAGGCCCGACCCGAACGCCTCCGCGGCTTGCGCGTCCCCACCCTTTTGGGCGGTGTCCACAAGCAGCTTGCGGATCGCCTCTGGGGTCAACGTCGGATCGCGGGCCAGCAGCAGCGCCACGAGGCCGCTCACATGGGCGGCCGCCACGGAGGTGCCCGAGGTCAGCTGATAGCTGCTGCCCGGCACTGGTTCCAGCACATCGACCCCTGGCGCGGCCACGCAGATATAGCTGCCACGCGTCGCCGCCGCATAGGGGCCGCCGCCGGCATCGCTGGCCGTGACCGCAATGACGTTGGGGTCGGCCGCAGGATAAAGCGGCGGCGAGCCCGGCCCGCCGTTGCCGGCTGCCGCAATCGCCACGATGCCCTTCAGCCGCAGGGCGGCGAACATGCGGGTCAGCAGCGGGTCGGCCGGGCCCGCGAAGCTGAGATTGACGATCTTGGCGCTCCCCTTGTAGGCGGCGTCGAGCGCGCGCGCGATGTGCTCGCTGGTGCCCTCCGCGCCAGCACCCGCCCCCTCGGCATCGAAGCTGCGCAGCTCCAGGATGCGGACCGCCGGGGCGACCCCGACGAGGTGCCCGTGCGCCAGGATGGCGCCCGCCATGGAGGTTCCGTGCGAATGCGGCTTGAACGGGCCGCCCAGGAGATCAACCAGGGTGACCGCGCTGCCGGCCAGTTCGGGGTGGGTGGTGTCGATGCCGGAATCGATGACCGCGACCAGCACATCCTTGCCGTCGCTCAGCCGGTGCAGTGTCGCGAGCTGCATCTTGTCGGCCGCCCATTGCAGCCCGGCGGGCGCGGCCGGGGGCGTCGGACTGGCAGCGGGATCCTCCTGCAACCGGAACTTGCCGTTGCTTTGGGCCGAGGCCACCCTGGCGTCGGCACTGAGCGCGCGAGCGACCTCGGCCGGGGTGCGGCCATCGAGAATGCGGGCCCGCACGATCGTGGTCCCGAGCAGGTCGAGCCGGTCCTCGCGGATCGGCGCCAGCCGATATTGCCGGCCGATCGCGGCTGCCGCCTGGGCCGGCGCGTTGGGGCGAAGCTCGAACAGGACCTCGTCAGGTACGAAGCTCTGGTCGGTTGCGACCGTCGGCGGGGCCGGGCGCCCCGCCAGCACGGGGGCTACGGGCTTCCTGACGGGCACCGTGGTCCGTGCCGGCAAGGGCGCAGGCTTGCTCGGGAGCACGAGCCGTGCAGGCTTTTCGAAGATGGTGGGCTTGTGGGCCAGAACCGGCGTCGGATGTCGCCGGATCCTGGTCGGCTCGGGGGCTGGCGGGGGCGGCGGCTCTTCCTCGACGACGGGCGGCAGCACTGGCGGGCGGCCCTGTCCAATGTGCCGCGGCGGCTCCGGCCGAGGAGGGTGATGACGGGGCGGCCGCCGCGGGCCGTCCTGCCCGGGATCCGGGCCCTCGGGCAGGTAAACCTCACCTCCGGGAGGCCGATAGGGCCCCTCGCGCCAGACCGGCGGGAAGTACCGGCGCCTTTGTTCGACGGGATAGGTCGGGAAGCGTTGCTCGCGATCCGCTGGGTAGGGCTCGCCCCGGAAGCCACCCGATCCACCCCCATAGCCGCCGCCGAAGTCGGTGCGCTGGGCCCAGGCCGCAGATCCCGCACCTGTGATACCCGCTATCACAAGCAGCCGTAGTGCCAGCCACAACGCGCCGGGATGGCGTGCGCCACCTCGTTCGGGGGGTCGGTTGGGCCGCTGCGACAGCATGCGCATGGTGCGGGCCTCGAGCAGGGAAGCCCAATTTGCGCCCGGCTTTGCGAAGTCGCAAGATCAATCGGCGTGCATGCGCTTTCTCGGTGTTCGCGTTGAACCTTTTGCGGTCCCGGGCCCACTCATGCTGCGAGAAGGGTTCACAGTCGAGGTGGCTCGATGCAGGCCGTCGCCGATCAGGTGCTGGTGGAACGGATCGCAGGCGGGGATCGGCTTGCCATGCAGGTCCTGTTCGCGCGCCACCACGTCCGGGTCTATCGCTTCGCCTTGGGCATCCTGCGGCGCGAAACGCTGGCCGAGGATGTGATCGGTGACGTGTTCCTGGACGTGTGGCGCCAGGCCGGGCAGTTCGAAGGGCGTTCCAGCGTCTCGACCTGGCTGCTCGGCATTGCGCGCAACAAGGCCTATTCGTCCCTGCGCCGGCGTACCGAGGACAGTCTCGACGAGGACAGCGCGGCAGAGATCGTTGATTCCGCCGATACGCCGGAAGTCGAGCTGCAGAAGAAGAACAAGGCCGAGGTCATGCGGCGATGTCTTTCCGGGCTGTCGCCGGAACATCGCGAGATCGTCGATCTTGTCTATTACCACGAGCAATCGGTGCAGGAGGTGAGCAGCATCCTCGGCATCCCGGAGAATACGGTCAAGACGCGCATGTTCTATGCGCGCAAGCGGCTTTCGGAACTGCTGAAAGCCGCAGGCATCGATCGAGGGTGGCCATGACAGCAAAAGATCCGGTGCCGGCTCCGGAAGAAGCCGATCTGCTCATGCCCTGGCTCGCCACGGGCCGCTTGGGGGCTCGCGACGCGGCGCGCCTCGGCGATGACATGGAGCGCAATCCCGAACGGGCCCGGCAATACGAGCTCGTGCGGGAGGAACTGGCCGAAACCATCCGCCTGAACGAGGACCAGGGCGCGCCGTCGGGACGCGCGGCGGCGCAATTGTTCCGGCTGATCGACGCGGAGCGCGCAAAAGCCACGCCGGCCCGGCGTCCCCTGGCGGGACTCACGGGCTGGTTCGGCGGAGCCACGGCCGCGTTCCGGCCGGCACCCCGGGCCTGGCTCGCTGTTGCGGCGGCCCTCGTCATCGTGGCGCAGGGCGGGCTGCTGGCCACGCTGGTTCTGCGCGATACCGGGCATCCCGGGGCGTACCAGACCGCCTCGGGGCCGCAGATGGCGCTCGGTCCGGGCAGCTACGCGCTGGTGAGTTTCGCGCCGAACGCGACCGCGGCCCAGATCGCGGGCTTGCTCGAAAGCAGCAAGGCTTCGATCGTGCGCGGACCAAGTGGCGGGTTGTTCACGATTCGCCTTGCGGACCAGACCTTGACCCCCGAGGAGGTGGAGCGGCGCCTGGGCAAGCTACGCGAGAACGCGGCCGTGGTGCTGTTCGCCGCTGCGACGCAGCCTTGACCAGGGCTGACGCAATGTGGAAGGGAAAAAAGCTGCGGTCCCGAAGGAGCCCTGGGCGGAATGCCGCAGGCTCGGGGCGCATCAACCCCGTAAAACGGCCACTGAGGCCGCTTGCCATTTCGCCAAAGCTGAGGCTACTTTCCCACAAACGCGCCTGCGCCATAAGTGCGGTAAGGTTTTGGGGAGGACACGATGAAATCGATTTTGCTTTCGGCTGTTGCTGCAAGTGCCTTGATGGCTGCGTCCGTGGCCTTTGCACAGAATGCACCAGTCTCTGAGCCCACGGCAGGTACTGCCGATGCGACCATGAAGAAGCTGGAGGACTTCAAGTCCACCGGCGCTCCGCCGATGGTCTCCATACCCCAGGAGGGCGAAAAGGCCGAGGCGATCAAGAAGAACCTTGCAGCCATCAAGCTTCCGCCTGGGTTCAAGATCAGTCTTTACGCAATCGTTCCCGATGCGCGGATGATCGCTGTCGGGCCGCAGGGCGTCGTTACCTACGTTTCCACGCGGAAAAGCAAGGTTTATACCGTCACGGACCACGGCCATACGGGCCGGGCCGAGGATGTGCGAGAGTTCGCTCCGACGATACCGTTCAAGAATCCGAATGCTGTCTGCTTTTCTAAGGATGGCTTTCTGTTCACGGTCGAGCAGAACCGCGTGCTGACCTTCCCGGCCGCCGAATTCTTCTACGAGAACCCTGATGTTGCCGTTGGCACCGTGGTCAAGCAAGGGGAGCTTATCCCGACTTCAGAGGAAAGCTTCAACCATTCGGGGCGCGTTTGCCGGGTCGGACCCGACAACAAGCTCTATATAGCCATTGGTCAGCCCTATAATGTCTATGCACCCGAAAAATACGACATGTATTACTCGGCAGGGCTGGGCAGCATCATTCGCATGGACCGCGACGGTTCCAACCGCGAGGTTTTTGCGCACGGCGTGCGCAACTCGGTGGGGATGGATTTCAGCCCGAAGGACAAGACGCTCTGGTTCACAGACAACCAGGTCGATGGCATGGGCGATGACATTCCGCCCGGCGAACTGAATCACGTCACCAAGGCCGGCCAGAACTTCGGATTTCCGTGGTACGGCGGCGGCCACACCCGGACCGTCGAATACAAGGACCAGACGCCTCCGGCCGACGTTGTTTTCCCCGTTGTGGAGGAAGTCGCCCATGCGGCCGACCTCGGCATGAGCTTCTACTCCGGCAAGATGTTCCCCAAGGAATACCAGGGTGCCATCTTCTCTGCGCAGCATGGCTCCTGGAACCGCACGGTACCGGTGGGCGCCCGCATAATGGTCACGATGGTCGACGCGGACGGCAAGGCGCCGAACGGGTCCAAGCCTTTTGCGGAAGGCTGGCTTAACGAGGATGGCGAATATACCGGGCGTCCGGTGGACGTCGAGCCGATGCACGACGGCTCGTTGCTGGTGTCGGATGACCTCGCGGGTGCCGTCTACCGGATCACCTACACGGGCAAGAAGTAAGCTCGACCCCTTGCCCCACGGTGATCCCGTGGGGCGGGTGCGGCGCGGAGAAGCGACATGAAGGTTGGTTGGTGCGCCGGGGTGGCCTCGGCGCTGATGGCGGTGGCGACGGCGGCTTACGCCGATGGGTCGGCGTCGACGGGGGCGCAAAAGATCAAGACGCTGGGCTGCATCAACTGCCACGGGCGCGACGGCGTTTCCAAGCTGCCGGAAGCCCCCAACCTGGCCGGCCAGGTGGAGATTTACATCGCGTCCTCGCTTCAGGCCTATCATAGCGGCGAGCGCAAGAACGAACTAATGAACACGGTCGCGCAGCCCTTGACCGAAGCCGACATCGCCGATCTCGCGGCCTATTATTCGAGCATCAAGGTCAGTGTCACACCGCCGCCCAAGCCTTGAGACCCGCGGCCCCGGCCTGGGGCGCGCCTGGGGTTCGGGGCTGCAATCTGTGGTTATTGGGCTTCTGTG
Organism: uncultured Alphaproteobacteria bacterium; assembly: GCA_963851175.1. GTDB lineage: Bacteria > Pseudomonadota > Alphaproteobacteria > Rhizobiales > Beijerinckiaceae > Lichenihabitans. The sequence continues at coordinate 200,915 of CAWKNU010000003.1, forward strand.
CGGCTGCGTGATCGGGGTGCCGCCGGCCATGGCCCGGACCATGCAGCAGAAGCTCGATCAGGCCTGTGCGGCCGATATCGCAAAGCTTTGTGCCGAGGCCAAGCCCGACCAGGACAGGATCAAGGCCTGCATGCTGACCCGGCGTGCCGAGGTGAGCCCGGCCTGCATGGCGTTGATCGACGCGTCGGAATAGGCGGGCTTCGTCCCGGAGAGCTGTCATGCCGGATCGGAAGGACGGGCAGGACACCTTGGGCCTCGCGCTCGCCGCCTTGCGGGCGGGTCGCCTCGACCAGGCCGAGACCCATTGCCAGGCGCTCTTGCAAAGGGCGCCGCACGACGCGGGGGCGCACCTCTTGGCCGCGACCCTGGCCTTGCACCACGCCCGCTTTGGAGACGCGCAGCGCTGGGCCAGGTCGTGCCTGGCGCTGCGGCCCGGCCACGTCCCGGCGCTGTTGATCGCCGGCCATGCGGCGCGTGCCACGGGAGACCTTTCGGGGGCAGCGGAATGTTTCCGTGAAGCGGCTACACTCTCCCCGGAGCGGCCGGAAGCCTTCTTTCAGCTTTGCGTCGTGCAGCTCGAGAGCCAGGACCCCGCTGCACAATCGACCCTCGATGACCTGCTGCAACGCTTTCCAGAAGACGGGGATGGCTGGCGCCAGATCGGGACCGTGTTGCACCGGGCCAATCAGCTCGAAGCTGCGGCCGTCGCTTTCACGCGTGCCGCCAGATCGAACCCGGACCCCGCGATCCAATTTCACCTCGGCGTGTGCCTGCTGGCCCTGGGGCGGCCCGAAGAGGCCAAGCCGGCGCTTCGCCATGCCGTGGAGCACGGGCCGGATCTCGTCGAAGCCCTGCTGCCGTTCGCCCAGGCCTTGCGCCAAACCGGCAATCCCGCAGAGGCCCGTCGGCACCTCGAGCGCCGGATTGCAGCGAAGCCCGCCAAAGCCCAAGTCTATTTCACGCTCGGTCTGGTCTGCGACGACCTCTACGACATACCGGGCGCGGTCACAGCCTACCGCCAGTGCCTTGCCTTGCAGCCGGACATCGCCGAAGCGCATGTCAATCTGGGGCTTGCCCTGCAGAGCAGCGGCGAAACCGACCTCGCCAAGCAATCCTATCGGGAGGCCCTGCGGCTCCGGCCCGATACGTTCGGCCGCATCGCCCAGGCTCTGTCGTCAACCAGGAAAGGGCAGCTTTGGCTGAACGTGCGACAGTTGCGCCGCTCACTTGGCGGGTAGCGGACCGCGTTTGACCCGGAACTTCTTGCGGTAGACACCGGGCCGGCTGAGCAGTGCGCTGGCCGTGGCGTCATAGCGGCGAGCTTCATCGGGGGAGAACGCTTCGCAGCGCAGGTCGAGCGCCGCGCGCTCTACGGGAAAGCACTGCGCCACCGGGGTTCCGCGCGGCACCACGCCTTGGAAACCGGGATCGATCCATACGGCCGGGAACAGCACGCCGACATCGCTAAAGCGGTCGCAATCGACCAGCCCCGAGAGCAGCCGAAAGGGCAGGTCGGAGCGATTGACCGGATGGGTCGCGAACAGCGAATAGCCCGGCTCGAGCTCGATGGTCCAGAAACTGTTGAACTTGACGATCACGAGGTCGGGATCGAACAGCGGCGTGCCGGTCACCTGTTCGGGCACATGGAAACTGACCGGCGAGCGGGGATGGGACGCCACCGACAGCAGCGGGCGATCCCAATCCCACTCCAGCACGCCGTCATGCACCCGGACGTCGCAGGGCAGGGGAATGACGAAGCCGTGCGCCATCGCGTCCACGAAGGGCGGGCATTGCTTGACGGTCCGCACGTCCTGGCCGTGCGTTTCCGAGAATGCGGTGCGCGGCATCGTCCGCAGCCAGTCGGGCAAGGCTTGGCGCGCCGGAATCGGGCGCGCGAGGCTGTCCAGCAGAACAGGATCGCAGCGAAAGGTGACCCGCATTTATTCGACTTTCGAGGGCGCCAAGCTGCGCTCGACGGCGTCACGCCAACCGCGATAGCGCGACTCGCGTTCATGCGGCGGCATGGACGGCTCGAAGCGGCGCTCGATCCGCCAGGCGCGCGCAAATTCGTCCGGACCCGGATAGACAGCGGCCTGCCAGCCGGCCAGAAAGGCCGCCCCGAGCGCTGTCGTTTCGAGCACGCCCGGCCGGTCGACCGGGGCATCGAGCATGTCGGCGAGAAACTGCATGGTCCAATCGCTCGCGCTCATGCCGCCATCGATGCGGATGACCGGGCGCTTGGACCGACCATCCGGCTCCGCCTCGTCGGTCTGCATCGCCCCGATGAGATCGCGTGTCTGGTAGGCGACGCTTTCGAGGGCGGCGCGGACGATCTCTTTGCGGGTCGTGCCGCGCGTCAGCCCCGTGATGGCACCGCGCACGTCGCTGTTCCAGTGCGGCGCCCCCAGTCCGGTAAAGGCTGGCACCAGATAGATCCGCTGCGTGGTGTCGGCCCCCGCGGCCAGCGTGCCCGTCTCGGCCGCGTTGGCGATGATCCCGAGGCCGTCCCGGAGCCATTGCACGGTCGCGCCGGCCGAGAAGATCGAGCCCTCGCGCGCATAGGTGCGCTCGCCGCCCCATTGATAGGCGACGGTCGTCAGCAGCCTGTGCGGCGACGTGACGATCTTGCTGCCGGTGTTCAGCAGCACGAAGCCGCCGGTGCCGAAGGTGGATTTGACCATGCCGGGGGAGAAGCACGCTTGCCCGATCAGGGCCGCTTGCTGGTCGCCTGCGATGCCGAGCACCGGCAGCGGAAACCCGAAGTGCTCGGCACCCGCCATGCCGAAGTTCGCTGCGCAATCGCGAACCTCCGGCAGCATCGAGCGAGGCACGCGGAACAGTGCAAGGAGATCGTCGTCCCAGGTCCCTGACGCGATGTCGAGCAGCAGGGTGCGCGACGCGTTGGTGGCATCCGTGGCGTGGACCTTTCCGTCGGTTAAACGCCACAGCAGGAACGTGTCGACGGTTCCGAACGCCAGTTCGCCCCGCTCCGCCTGCTCTCGTGCCCCCGGCACGTTGTCGAGGATCCAGGCGATCTTGGTGGCGGAAAAATAGGGATCCAGAAGCAGACCCGTGCGCTCGGTGACCAGAGGCTCGAGCCCGCGGCCCTTCAACTCGGCGCAGGCGGCCGCCGTGCGACGATCCTGCCAGACGATGGCGTTGTGCAGAGGTCGGCCGGTCCGCCGGTTCCACACCAGCGTCGTTTCACGTTGATTGGCAATGCCGATTCCCGCCAGATCGGACCCGGCGCGGTCGGCCTTGGCCAGGGCCTCGCGGATTGTCTCGAGGGTCGAGCGCCAGATATCCTCCGGGTCATGCTCGACCCATCCGGGCTGCGGAAAGATCTGCCGGAATTCCCGCTGACCGGTGGCGAGGGGCGCGGCATCCGGCCCGAATACGATCGCACGCGTCGATGTCGTGCCTTGATCGATCACAAGAACATGTCCGGTCATCGTCTACCTGGTTCCCAAGATTGCGCTCGGTTCACGACTGTCCAATGTACAACAGCGCCGTTGCAGCCCTGCCCGCAGCATCGCAGTCATGGCCGAATGGCCGACGCAACGATTGGGCTGCCCACTCGATTTATGCTAGCAAGATGCTATCGAGGTAAGCCACGCGGAGAGAAGAATGGCTTCCGGCAACGTGCTGATTGGCTCGTCGATCCTGATGATCCTCATGGCATCTGCATCGCCCAGCATGGCCGAAGACAAGGCGGCCGCCAGCTCGGAGATCCAGCTGGGAGAGATCCCCCATTATGCCGACGAAGAGGCGGCCCGGGCGGGATGTCAGCCGGACAGCGTGGTTTGGGCAGATCGGAAGAACGGCTTCTATTATCCGAAGTTCTTCTCCGATTATGGCAGGACGCAGCACGGAACCTATACGTGTTACAAGCAGGCCAAGAAGGCGGACTATTGGAGTCTCACGCCGGCCTCGGACGGCGGCCACAAGGGCCGTGAATTTCCCGAGTTCTTCTGCACGGCCTGTTTCTGACAATTTGCTTGCGCCGGCCAGTTCATAGGCGATCGGAGGAGCGGGTCGAACCGCTCCTCGCCTTTTGGTCCCGCGTGCCCCAGGGCTTCAGCCCTTGGACATCGCCGGCATCTGCGCTTTCCAGCTCTTGAGCAGTTCGTCGTAGTCGACCGTCACACCCTGCGGCTTCTCATTGGCCAGCTTGCGCTGCGGGGCGGTGTTGCCGTCCTTTTCGGCCTTGGCGTACCAATATTCCGGGTCCTTTTCCTCGTTCATCTTTGGACCGAGCTTGCCCTGGATGCCGGACTTTTCGAGGCGCGCCATGATGGCGTCCTGGTCACGCGCCAAGCCGTCCATGGCCTGCTGCGCGGTCGCCTCGCCGGAGATCGCCTTCGAGACGTTCTGCCACCATACCTGGGCCAGACGACCGTAGTCGGGCACGTTGACGCCGGTGGGCGTCCAGAGTTTCCGGGCCGGGCTGCGATAGAACTCGACCAGACCACCCACCTTGGGCGCCATCTGGGTCATCGCATCGGACCAGATGTCGCTCTCCCGAATGAGGTGGAGCGAGAGCAGCGACTTCTTGAGCGTGACGGTCTTGCAGGTGCAGAACTGCGCGTAGAGCCAGCCCGCCTTGGTCTTCTCGATCGGAGCATACTTCAGCAGGGTCCAGAGCCCGACGTCCTGGTAGCCGAGCTTCATGCCTTCCTTCCAATACGAGCCGTGCGGGCTCGGCGCCATGCGCCACTTGGGCGTGCCGTCGGGGTTCATCACCGGCAGGCTGGGCACGCTGAGCGCGTGCGTAAAGGCGCTGTACCAGAAGATCTGTTGGGCGATGTGGCCTTGGCCCGGCACCGCGCCAGCCTCCAAGAAGTCCATGCCCGAGGCTTCCGGTGGCGCATATTTCTTCAGCCATTCGACGAACTTGGTCGTAGCATAGACGGCGGCCGGTCCGTTCGCGTCGCCACCCCGGCTGACCGAAGAACCGCGCGGAATGCCGTCCTCCATGCGGATGCCCCATTCGTCGACCGGCTTGCCGTTCGGCAGGCCCTTGTCGCCGTTGCCGGCCATGGACAGCCAGGCGTCGGTGAAACGCCAGCCCAGGGACGGGTCCTTCTTGCCATAATCCATATGGCCATAGACCTTCTGGCCATCGATTTCCTTCACGTCGTTTGTGAAGAAGTCGGCGATGTCCTCGTAGGCCGACCAGTTTACCGGGACGCCAAGCTCATAGCCGTGCTTGGCTTTGAAGGCCGCCTTCAACTCGGGCTTCTGGAACCAGTCGTAGCGGAACCAGTACAGATTGGCGAACTGCTGATCCGGCAAGCCATAGAGCTTGCCATCCGTGAAGGTCGCAAAGTCGAGGCCGATGAAATCTTTCAGATCGAGGGTCGGGCTGGTGATGTCCTTGCCGTCGTTGGCCATGAAGTCGGTCAGCGAGCCACTGACGATGTCGTTGAAACGCGGATGCGTGCCGATGAAATCCGAGTCGTTCATCCAGAAATCGTAGATCGGCTTGCCGGACGCGATCTCGACCTCGATCTTGTCGACCAGCAGACCTTCGTTCATCAGCTCATGGTTGACCTTGATGCCGGTGATGTCAGCAAAGGCCTTGGTAAGCGTTTTCGACTCGTAATCGTGGATGCTCAGGATTTCCGAAACCGTACTGAGTTCCATGCCCTTGAACGGCGCCGACGCCTTGATGAACCATTCCATCTCGGCCATCTGCTGCTCTTTGCTCAGAGTTGACGGCTGAAACTCGCCATCGACCCACTTCTTGGCAGCGTCGACCTGCTGGGCGTAGCTCGGGGTCGACGAGATGATGGCGGCACTTCCGACCGTTGCCGCCGTGGCGGCCGTTACTGCAGCCCCTTTCAGTATATCGCGACGTTTGATGTCCATTGTGTCCCTCCCTAGAACCCCTCGAGCATGACGCGCGTAGGGTATTTACGGTCACGCGAACATGAACATCGCGATCCCATAAGCCACCGATGCGGCGAGCGGGTACCAGAGGGCCCCGCCGCCAAACCGCATCCAGAAAACGAAAATGAAGGCCGAGCCGATCATGGTGACGAAGAAGCGGTCGCCACGCGTGGTCGGAAAGCCGAGGATGCCCTTGCGCGGCGTCTCCGGCCGATAGACCGCCAGCAAGGTGAGGATTATCAGCATCGCGACAATGAAGCCGAAGAAGCCCGCCGTCTGCCACGTCCATGCCATCCAGGACAGCATCGCCGGCCCCCTCAGACGCGACCAAGGGCGAAGCCCTTGGCGATGTGGTTGCGCACGAACCATATGACCACCGCGCCCGGGATCATGGTCAGCACGCCCGCCGCGGCCAGCAGCGACCAATCCATGCCGGATACCGAATAGGCGCGCGTCATGACGGCCGCGAAGGGCAGGGCGTGCGAGGACGTCAAGGTCGTGGCGAGGAGCTGCTCCACCCAGGAAAACATGAAGCAGAAGAACGCGGTCACGCCGATGCCGTTGGCGATCAACGGAAGGAAGATCTTCACAAAGAAGCGCGGGAACGAGTAGCCGTCGATGGCCGCGGTCTCGTCGATTTCGCGCGGGACCCCGCCGACGAACCCTTCAAGAATCCAGACCGCCAGCGGGACATTGAACAGGCAATGGGCGAGCGCGACCGCCCAGATGGTGTCGAACAATCCAACCGCATAGTAGAGCTGGAAGAACGGCATCGCGAAGACGGCTGCCGGAGCCATAAGATTGGTCAGCAGCCAGAAGAACAGATGTTTGTCGCCGATGAAGCGGTAGCGATTGAACGCGTAGGCTGCCGGCAGGGCCACCGTCACCGAAATCAGCGTGTTTATGGCCACATAGCTGAGCGACACGCCGAACCCGTGCACCCAGGTGGGGTCTTGGAAGATGGCGACGTATTTTTCGAGCGTCGGATGATGCGGAAACAGTGACAGTCCCGAGATGATGTCCGCATTGGTGCGCAGACTCATGTTGATCAGCCAGTAGATCGGCAGCATCAGGATCAGCAGATACAGGACGAAGACGATCCTCGGCGCCAGACTGGTGCGCATCAGATATCCCTCCGGCGCTCGATCTGGGTCATGATGGTGAAAAACAACCAGCACACGCTCAGAGTGATCAAATTGTAGACCAGCGACATGGAAGCCGCATTGCCGAGGTCGACTTGGCCGAGGGCGATTTTGTCGAGGTCGATGGACAGGAAGGTCGTCGCGCTGCCTGGCCCCCCGCCAGTCACCACGAAAGGCTCGGTGTAGATCATGAAGGTCTGCATGAAGCGCAGCAGCACCGCGATGATCAGCACCTTCTGCAATTTGGGAAGTTCGATGTTTACGAACACGGCCCAGCGGCTGGCACCGTCGATGCGCGCCGCCTGGTAGTAGGCGTCCGGGATGGCGCGCAGCCCTGCGTAACTCAAGAGGATGACCAGCGGGGTCCAATGCCAGACATCGATGACCACGATAGTCACCCAGGCGGAAACCGCATCCTGCGTGACGTTGTAGTGCAACCCAAGTCCCGTCAGGGCCGCCCCGAAGAGGCCGATGTCTGCGCGCGTAAAAATTTGCCAGATGGTCCCGACGACGTTCCACGGGATCAGCATGGGCAGCGCGATGATGACCAGCGAGATGCCCACGGCCCAGCCACGGCGCGGCACGCATAGCGCGATGGCAATGCCGAGCGGCACTTCGATCGACAAGGCCGCGCCCGAGAACGCCAGGGTGCGGAACAGGGCGTCGTTGAATCGGGCCCCGATCGCGGTGGCGGGATTCAACAGATCCCGGAACCAGGCATCGCCGTTCCAGAAGAAGGTGTTCGCCCCGAGCGAGTCCTGGATCGAGTAGTTCACGACCGTCATCATTGGGATGATCGAGGAGAACAGCACGAAGGCCAGGACCGGAAGAACAAAAAACCAGGCCCGGTTGTTGAGCGGCTTGTCCATCACAGCATCGCTCCCTGTACGCGCCTGTCGCCGACATAGACATGCGTATGGGCCGCATCGAACGCGATGTTCACGCGCTCGCCGACCTCGGCCATGTCGGGCGGCACGGTCGCCACGATCGGATGGGCGCCAAGATCCACATAGGCCAGCCGCTTGCGGCCGAGATCCGCGATCCGCCGGACCCGGACGGGAAGTCCCGCTGCAGCCGTGAGCCTGACATATTCGGGTCGCACGCCGACCTGGATGCGTTCCCCCTTGGGCAAAGCCGGATAAACCGCGCCGAGATCGAAGACATTGGTCTCCACCTGGGCGCGCGCGCCCGACACTTCGGCGGGAAAGAGGTTCATGCCCGGCGAACCGATGAAATAGCCCACGAACGTATGCTCCGGGCGCTCGAACAATTCGGCCGGCGTGCCGATCTGCACCGCCCGGCCGTCGTTCATGACCACGACCTTGTCGGCGAAGGTAAGCGCCTCGATCTGGTCGTGCGTGACGTAGATCATCAGGAGGTCGAGCGCGCGATGCACCGCCTTGAGCTTGGAGCGCAGTTCCCATTTCAGGGCGGGATCGATCACGGTCAGCGGCTCGTCGAACAGGACAGCCGAGACGTCGGAGCGAACGAGCCCCCGTCCGAGCGAGATCTTCTGCTTGGCGTCCGCCGTGAGGCCTCGTGCACGGCGGTGGAGATCGCGCGAAAGATCGAGCATCTCGGCGATCTCGGCGACGCGCTGGTCGATGACGCTCTTGGGAAGCCGCCGGTTCTTCAGGGGAAAGGCGAGGTTTTCGGCGACCGTCATCGTGTCGTAGATGACCGGAAACTGGAACACCTGTGCGATGTTGCGCTGCTCGGTCGGCAGGCGAGTGACGTCGGTCTCATCGAACAGCAGCCGTCCCTCGGACGGGATGACGAGGCCGGAAATGATGTTCAGCAACGTGGTCTTGCCGCAGCCGGAGGGGCCGAGCAACGCATAGGCCATGCCCTGTTCCCAGACATGGTGCAGCGGCTTGAGCTGGTAGTCCTGCTCGCTCTGCGGTTTGCCGCCGTAGGCGTGGCCGATGCCGTCAAGTGTGATGCGCGCCATGGTGCCGCCCTCAAGCCGTCTTCGCGATGGTCGGGGGAACGGCCAGCTTTCCGGCAGCGTCGAAGGCGAAAAGCCGGTTCGCATCGACCCGTATTTCGACGGCGTCGCCCGGCTCCCAGCCATGCACGCCTGCCGCAAGGCAGACCCAGACGCCAAGCCCGACATCGACGTGAACGAAGCTTTCCGAGCCGCTGATCTCGGTCACCGCGACGTGCCCGGGGAAGCTGAGGCTCGAGGATTGCGTATCGCCGATGGAGACCGCGTCGGCCCGGAAGCCCAGGCGGTACTCGCCGTCCGGAAGCCGCGACAGGACCCCCACCGCCGGCAGATTGCGGCCGTTCGGCAGGCCGCAAAGAGCTCCGCTCTTGCTGACCGGGAGTTCGTTGAGGGGCGGATCGGAGAAAACGCGTGCGGCGTCGATATTGTCAGGCCGGCGATACACGAGGGCGGTCGGCCCGACTTGCGTGACACGGCCTTCGCGCAGGGTGATCGTGCTGCCGCCGAGCAGCAGCGCTTCGGTAGGTTCTGTCGTGGCATAGACCAGCACGGCGCCGGTTTGCGCGAAGATGCGGGGCAATTCCTCGCGCAATTCCTCACGCAGCTTGTAGTCGAGATTGGCCAGCGGCTCGTCGAGCAGCACGAGATCGGCCCGCTTCACCAGGGCCCGGGCAATCGCGGTGCGCTGTTGCTGTCCCCCGGAGAGTTGCGCGGGCAGGCGCTGCAGCAGGTTCTCGAGCCGCAGGAAGCGGGCCGCCTCCCTGACCCGCGTGTCGATCTCGGCCCTGGGCGTGCCGGCAACGCGGAGCGGCGAGGCGATGTTTTCGTAGACCGTGAGCGAGGGATAATTGACGAACTGCTGATATACCATCGCGACCGAGCGGCGGCGCACCGGGACAGCGGTGACGTCCTTTCCGTCGACCAGAATCCGGCCCCGCGAGGGCTGGTCGAGACCCGCCATCAGACGCATCAGGGTGGTCTTGCCCGCAAGCGTCGGTCCAAGCAGGACGTTCATCGTGCCCTTTGCCAGCGACAGCGATACATCGTCGATTACGACCTCATCGCCATAGGACAGTCCGATGTGATCGAGAACAAAGGTCACGCTCGAAGCCCTCCCTTCTTCATTCCGCGGCCTGCGCGGCGACCAAAACCTGGACCAAATAGGTGTCGATGTCTGCGATCTCGGCTTTGGAGAGCCGCAAGCCGAGCTTAGTTCGGCGCCAGACGACATCTTCTGCAGTCATCGCCCATTCCTGATGCACAAGATAGCGGAGTTCTGCTTCGGTGAGATCGGCCCCGAAGCTTCTGCCAAGGTCCGCCTGCGACTTTGCCGCGCCGAGGATCTGGGGAACCAGCGTGCCATAGGCCCGGGCCAGCCGTCGCGCCGTCGCCGGTGCCAGGAAGCGATAACGGTCCAGGATCGATGCGACTTCGGCCTCGAAGGCCTGGGCCGGAAAGTCGCCGCCCGGCAATGGCTGCTTGGCGGTCCAGCCAGCGGCGCGCCTCGGGGCCGGCAGGTAAGGCGCGAGCAGCGCCAGGGCCAATTCTGCCAGCCGCCTGTAGGTGGTAATCTTGCCGCCGTAGACGCTGAGCAGGGCGGCCTCACGGTCTGGCGCGTCGAGCTTGAGAACATAGTCGCGCGTCGCCGCCTGGGCCTCCGATGCACCGTCGTCGTAGAGCGGACGTACCCCGGAATAGGACCACCTGACGTGGTCTTGGGTGACCGGCGTCACGAAATAATCGCTCGCTGCCGTGCACAGATAGGCGACTTCCTCCTCGGATGCCGCGGCGCCACCTGGATCGCCCCGGTAATCGAGATCGGTCGTACCGATCAGCGTGAAGGTCTGTTCGTACGGAATGGCGAAGAAGATGCGCCGGTCGGCGTTCTGGAAAATGTAGCAGCGGTCGTGCTCGTAGAGCCGGTCAACGACGATGTGGCTGCCCTTGACGAGGCGCACGGACGCCGGGAGATCCTCATGTAAGGCCGAGGCCAGCACGTCGCCCACCCAGGGCCCGGCGGCGTTGATCAGGGTGCGCGCCTTGATCTCGCCGACCTCGCCGGAGCGTTCGTCCTTGAGCGACAAGACCCAGAGGCCGTCCTGGCGCGTGCCGCTGACGCAGCGGATGCGTGGCGCGATCACGGCGCCGGAATTGGCCGCGTCGCGGGCGTTGAGCGCCACCAGCCGCGCATCGTCCACCCAGCAATCGGAATATTCGAAGCCGCGCGTATATTCTGCCTTCAGGGGCTGGCCGGCGGGATCGCTGCGCAACTGCAGGGTCTTGGTGGGCGGCAGCATGCGCCGGCCCCCGAGGTGATCGTATAGCAGGAGACCGAGCCGGAGCAGCCAGGCCGGCCGTAGACCCTTGTGATGCGGCAGGACGAAGCGGAGCGGCCAGACGATGTGCGGCGCGATCCGCCACAGCGTTTCCCGCTCCAGCAATGCCTCGCGAACCAGCCGAAAATGGAAATATTCGAGATAGCGAAGGCCACCATGGATCAGCTTGGTGGATGCGCTGGAGGTTGCGGATGCAAGATCCCCTTTTTCGCAAAGGAACACCGACCAGCCGCGTCCGGCAGCATCGCGTGCGATCCCGCAACCGTTGATGCCGCCGCCGATCACGGCGACGTCATAGATGGCGCGAGATAAACCTGCCGCGACATGGCGCACGCCAGCCACCTCCCCGATGTGCGCGAGCTGACACTCGTCGCGTTTCGAAAAGGCTACAACGAACAAATACTGCTTAACAAGCGAAAAAAACGAACTTCAGACCGCGAGTTGCGCGCCCGTCTTTTGCGTTTCGACAACTTCGAATTCGGTCGGGCCTCCGCTTTCGATCACCTCCACGCCGCAGCGCTGGCACATTTCGAGGATGGCCGGGGAGGGCAGGCGGTCGGTGACGAATGTGTCGATCTCGGTCAGATGGGCGATCCGCACGGGGGCGGAACGCGAAAACTTGCTGCTGTCCGCTACCAGCACGACCTTGCGGGCATGTTCGATGATGGCCCGCGAGATCTCGACTTCGCGCACGTCGAAATCGAGCAGCGTGCCCTGCGAATCGATCGCGGAGGTTCCGATGATCGCGATGTCGACGAAGAATTGTTCGATCTGCGCGACCGTGACGGCGCCCAGGATGCCGCCATCGCCTTGCCGGATGGTACCTCCGGCGAGAATGACCTCGATCGACTTGTTGCGATGAAGTTCGTTGGCGACATGCAGGTTGTTGGTGATGACCAGCAGGCCCGACCGGCCGACAAGCGCCTTCGCGACCTCCTCGGTGGTCGTGCCGATATTGATCAGCAACGAGGCATTATCGGGCACCAGCCGGGCGGCCGCCTCGCCGATCAGCCGCTTGTGCTGATGGGCAACGTGCTGGCGCGCCTCGTAGGCGAGGTTTGCAACCCCGGACGCGATGATGGCGCCGCCGTGCACGCGCACCACCATCTTGGCCTCACTGAGCTCGTTGAGGTCGCGGCGGATCGTCTGCAACGTCACGCCGAACAGCGTCGCCAGCTCTTCGACCGTGACCCGTCCGGACTGTCGGAGCAGCGCCAAAATCTCCGATTGTCGATAGTTCGCCGTGCGCAACCCCGGAACGGACATGAAGAGAACCTCCTCGCGGTTCAGATACTCAGGTTGAAGGCGATCGATATTCGCAGTTCGGTGCCACGATAGGGCCGCACCTGGTGGAACAGCCAGGACGGAAACAGGAACAGCAATCCGGGTTTTGGGCGGATGGTCTCGGCCGCGCCGACCGATTGCCCATCCTCGCCGGCGAACTTCAAGGTCGGCGCATACATGCCGGGTCCGGCCCCGCGCGGGTCGAGCATCTCGAATTCGCCGCCAAGCGTCTCGTCGCTGGCGCATCCGCCGTCATCGACGTAATAGGCGCCCGACCAGAATGCGCCGGGATGGTAATGGCAGATGTTGGCGTCGCCGGGTCCGTTGACGTTGGCCCAGGCCATCACGTTCCAGGCCGGCCTGACGAGGCGACCCTGGCGGTCTGCGGTCAAGCGGTTTCCCATTTCCCGCGCGTAGCCGAGAACATCGGCCACCGCCTCGCCGCCCCATTCAAGAATCTCACGGTCCGAATGCCAGCCTCCGGCGTTGGAGGCCTGAATGGAAGGCGAGGCGCGTCGTCGCTCGAGAATGATGGCCTTGAGTTCAGCATTGCGGGCCGCAGCATCGGGGACTTCCAGCGCCGCTACCGGGGTTGCGAACAGTCCCCGCACCGCGACGTTCAAGGGAGCCTTCATGGTTGGTTCTCCAGCTGCGGCCTCCTCCGGGTGGGCCCGCCTTCGGGCGCAGAAACTTGGCGATTCCGTTCGCGAAGCGCAATTCCGAACCTCGGACCGCTCGCTCGGGCAAGCTTCCTCCCTGTCTGCTTAAGGCGCGTCACCGGCCGGTTCAAATGGTTCCTGCACACACGACATGCAGCAAACCCCGGTTCGGCTGGGCAATCCCCAGAGTCGTAGCGCCGAGCAGGAGGGCCACAACAATGTTCGAAAGCGAAAAAGCGAAAACGTCAGGTTCGGACGGAAGGACGGGACGCGGCCGCCCTTGAGCCTGGTACCCTCCCGGCCGGTGCCAACAGGCGACCTCCCAAAATCTGGTTGGCCGCGATAACGCAGGCCACCGCCAGGGCATGTACCGCAAGGTCGGTGGCGGCCGCATCGAAGGGATGAAAAAAGTTCAGCAGCGTCGCGGCGCCGGCGGCGCTTGCGATGCCGCCGACGGCTGCGGTCAGGTTGGGCCGCAACGGGCAGGCTCTCCGGATCATGACGATCATGAGAAGCGACAGCGGCACCGAGAGGGCGACGATGAACACGAAACAGATCCGAACCTCGCTCATCGAAGCATCATGGGTCTCGGGGATGATCCAGGTCCTCAGGCATCCGAAGCCGCTTGCCCCGATCCAGAGCAGGAGCCCCGGCGCCGGCAGCAACGCCCAGAGCGGCCTGCGGTCTGGAACGCCGAGTTCGAACACCGCCGCAGCACCCAGGATCGCGGTCAGGGCGGAGCCGGCAACGGCCAGCCACATGTCGGGTGCCCCGGTGAGCCGATGGGCAATCGCCGGCAGGTCCGCGAAGCCGGCCAGCAACGCGCCGAGCGCCGCCACCAGGGCCAGCCACAGCGCCGCCCGGATCACAGGCGGCTGCAGGCGCTTGACCGGGGTGAGATCGGCCACGAGATCTTCGATGGTATCGGCCAGAGCTTCGGGGTTCGCCACCGCTTCACTCCGCCCCATCGAACCGGGCGCGCAAAGCCTTGAGCGCGCGATGGAGGTTCACTTTCAACGCCCCTTTGGTTTTGCCGGTGGCAGCAGCAGCCTCTCCCAAGGAGAGCTGGCGCACCGCGAGCGACTCGACGGCTTCCCTCTGGCCCGGCGAGAGCTCGGCAACAGCCTCCTTCAGGGCCCGGCCGCGCCGATCGTCGGCCCAGGCCTCCTCCGGGGTCGAGCCCTGGTCGGGATAGCTGTCATAGCGTAGCGGAGCGGATGTTTCGCGCCGGTCCTTTCGGCCCTGCTGGCGCAGCGAGTCGATGGCCCGGTGCTGCGCGATGGCGCTCAGCCATGCGGTGAAACTGCGGGAGGGGTCGAAGGTCTGCCGCGCCCGATGGACCGTCAGGAGTACCTCCTGTACCACATCGTCGATATTGTCGGGCCGCACGCCCGAGCGGCGAACTACCCGCTTCACATGCGGGACGCACTCCTTTAGCAGGGTCGCATAGGTGGTCCGGTCGCCCCCCTGGGCAGCCGCCATCATGGCCGACCAGCGACGGTCAACGTCCGCACCATCCCCTGCGGCTCCGCTCTTCATGCCCTTCCGGCCGGGGTCTCGCCCAATCGAAGGGCCAGTATACCGGCGTCGCCGCCGCCCACAAAGCCGCCGTCCGTCGCCAGAAGCATATTCGTCGCGGCCACAAGGCCGGTTACATCGGACATCATGGTGCGGCCACCGTAACTCCTGGGCGCCCGGGGCGAATAACGCTCGACAGCATCAGGCCGCAATTTCCCAGTCACGTCGCTGCCCGGCACTGATCTGAGGAGGACACCCGCATGACCCTCATCGTGCTCGTCTATCTCGGCGGTGTGATCAGCATTCTCAGCCCCTGCATTCTGCCGGTCATCCCCTTCGTGTTCGCCAGGGGCGATCAGCCGTTCAGTCGCTCCGGACTTCCCTTGCTGGCCGGCATGGCGGTGACATTCGCGGCTGTCGCAACCTTGGCGGCCGTGGCCGGTGGTTGGGCGGTCGAGGCCAACCAATTCGGGCGCGACCTCGCCATCGTGGTTCTCGGTGTCTTCGCTTTCACGCTGCTGTCCGAACGCCTCGCGGCGACGCTGCTGCGCCCGCTCGCCAGCTTCGGGGATCGGCTGGGACGATCGGTCGAATTCGGCTCGCGACACGCCGGTATCGTGTCATCCGTGCTGCTTGGTGCCGCGACCGGGTTTCTATGGGCGCCCTGCGCAGGACCGATCCTGGGTCTGGTGCTGACGACGGCGGCCCTGAAAGGCGCGAGCGTCGGAACCTCGGCGCTGCTGCTGGCCTATGGGCTCGGGGCGGCATCCTCGCTCGCCCTGGTGCTGCTGGCCGGGGGCCGCCTGCTTGGCCTGCTCAAACGGCATCTCGGCATCGGTGTCTGGATCCGCCGCGGCCTCGGGGTCGCGGTGCTGGGCGGCGTCGTCGCCGTGGCCACCGGAGCCGACACCGATCTGCTGTCCCGCGTCGACTTCGCCGACACCGCGCCGCTCGAACAAAAACTCATCGAGGGCTTCGGCTCCGGCCAGGATCGCAAGGCGCAAGACGAAACCCCGCCGGCGCTGCCCGCCCAGGATCACCGGACAGGACTCGGGCCGCAAGAACTCGGCGCGGCCCTGGTCCCGATCGCGTTCCGCGGCATCTCGGACGCCGAGGAGACGTCGTCCTTGGCGTCGGATGCCGCGCTCCCGGTCGAACGCGGGCTGCCGAGCCTTTCGGGCGCGAGCGAATGGGTGAATTCGGCGCCGCTGTCGGCCGGCGATCTGCGGGGCAAGGTGGTGCTGGTCGAGTTCTGGACCTATGCCTGCATCAATTGCCTGCACGTGCTGCCGCACATCAAGGCCTGGGCCGAGAAATACCGCGATGCGGGCCTCGTTGTGGTCGGCGTGCACACGCCGGAACTGGCCTTCGAGAAGGTGACGTCCAACGTCCGCCAGGCGGTCCGGCGGCTTGGGATCACCTATCCGGTGGCGATCGACACCAATTCCACCATCTGGCGCGCATTCGACAATCAGTTCTGGCCCGCCACCTACTTCGTCGATACGCGGGGGCGCATCCGCTACCACCATTTCGGCGAGGAGGACTATCGCGGTCAGGAACGGGCGATCCAGGAATTGCTCAAGGAGGCCGGGGCCGAGAACGTGCCGAGCGGCTTCGTGTCTCTCGACGGGGCCGGGGACTTTGCCTCCGTGGCGACGCCGTGGGACTGAGGGCGGCACCGCAAGCCGCGACCCGGGTTGACGATCCGCTCAGCAATGCGCAGGGAAGGGTCTTGGCGAGCCACCATCATCGCGCTCGCCACGAAAGGACCAGCCCATGAAGATCGATCTCGGCGGCAAGCGGGCCCTGGTGCTGGGCGCCAGCGGCGGCCTCGGCTCGGCCATAGCCAACGGCCTGATCGAGGCCGGGGCGAGGGTCGCGGTCTCGGGCCGGTCCGCCGACAAGCTGCGTGCCGCGGTTCCCGAGGCGGACCACACGCTCCTGGCCGATCTGACGACGCCCGAGTCCGGGCCCGATATCGCCCGCAAGGCGCTCGAGGCGCTGGGCGAAGTCGATATCCTGATCAACAATTCCGGCGGTCCGCCGCCCACCACCGCCCTGGCCAGCACGCCCGAGCAGATGACGGCGCAGTTCGAAGCCATGGTGCTCTCGCTCGTGACCCTGACCCAGGCCCTCGTGCCCGGGATGCGCGAGCGCCGGTGGGGGCGGGTCATCACGGTCGCCTCGGCCGGCGTGGTGGCGCCGATCGCCAACCTGGCCCTGTCCAACATGCTGCGCTCGGCCTTGCTTGGCTGGTCCAAGACCTTGGCCACCGAAATCGCCGGCGATGGTGTCACCGTCAACCTCGTGTTGCCGGGGCGGATTGCCACCTCCCGGGTCATGGCACTCGACAAGGCCAATGCCGAGCGGACGGGGCGGCCAGTGGAGGTGGTCGAGAAGGAGGCGCTGGCCACCATTCCGGCCGGACGCTACGGCACGCCGGAGGAGTTCGCGGCCGCGGCCGTGTTCCTGGCAAGCCCGCAGGCCTCCTACATCACGGGCAGCACCATCCGGGTCGACGGCGGCATGCTGCGCAACGTGTAGTTCCGCTGCGCCGCGCACCGGCTTTAGGTTCGCCGTCCAGATTTCCTCGATCCTGACAAGCCCAGCAGGAGGGGCTCGTTCGACTCCTGCGCGCAAAGTGCTCGGTCGGAACCCGACGGTTCCGGAGCCCGTTCTATGAACACCCGCTTCGGGTGGACTGGAGGCCACGATGGGACTGCTCGAAAACACGATCGGCGCGATGATCGGCAGTCGGATGGGCGGGAACGACGGTCTCGCGCCCTCGCAAAGCTCTGGCGGGAGCGCCTACGCGCCGCTCGCGACGGCGCTGATCGGCTTGCTGGCCGCCAAGGCTGCGACCGGCGGTTTCGGCAATCTCGGCAGCCTGTTCGGCGGCAACCAGACCGGCCAAGTGCCGCCCCAGAACCAGCCGATCCCGCAAACCTCGCCAAGCCAGCAGCAGAGCGGCGCCGGGGGACTGCTGTCAGGCCTCGGGGGTCTGTTCAGCCAGTTCCAGCAGAGCGGCCATGGCGACCTGATGAATTCCTGGATCGGATCCGGGCAGAACGCGCCAGCCCAACCCACCCAGATTTCCCAGGCCCTGGGGCCGGATACGTTGCGCGAGCTCGCCCAGCGGCTCGGAATGCCGGAGAGCGAAGTGGCGGCCCGGTTGTCGCGGGAATTGCCCCAGGTGGTGGACAAGCTCACCCCGCAAGGGCGCCTGCCGACGCACGACGAAGTTTCGGCTTGGCGCTGAGCCATGCCGAACGATCCGATGCGGTCCGCGCTTCTGCCCGATGGCGCCAGCATGCCGGTGCTAGGGCAGGGGACGTGGCGCATGGGTGAGGACCCGGGGCGTCGTCGCGAGGAAACCGAGGCGATCCGGACCGGAATCGACCTCGGCATGCGGGTGGTCGACACGGCGGAAATGTATGGCGATGGGGCGACCGAAAGCTTCCTCGGGGACGCGCTCGCCGGGCTGCGCGACGAGGTGTTCCTGGTCAGCAAGGTTTATCCGCAGAATGCGTCCCGGGCTCGCATGCCGCGCGCCTGCGAGGCGAGCTTGCGGCGGCTCAAGACCGATTACCTCGACCTTTACCTGCTGCATTGGCGCGGTTCGGTGCCGCTGGCCGAGACCGTCGAAGCCCTGGAAGCGCTCCGGCACGCCGGCAAAATCCGGCGTTGGGGCGTCAGCAATTTCGACGTCGACGACATGGACGAATTGTTGGCCGAGGGCGGTGAGAACTGCGCCACCAACCAGGTGCTCTACAATGTCGGGCGGCGCGGGGCGGATTTCGACCTTCTGCCCTGGCACGGCGCCCATGCGATCCCGGTGATGGCCTATAGCCCGGTCGAACAGGGCGACCTCGTCGACAACCGCGCCCTCCAGGCGATCGCCGCACGCCGTGGAGCTGAGCCGGTGCAGGTGGCGCTCGCCTGGGTGCTGCGCCGCCCCGGCATGATCGCGATCCCGAAAGCCTCGACAGCCGAGCACGTTCGGCAGAACCGGACCGCCGCGGATCTCGCGCTTTCCCCGCAGGATCTCGCGGACCTCGACCGCGCATTCCCGCCACCAACCCGCAAGACCCCTCTCGCGATGCTGTGAAGCCAGCGCAGGACGCCGAGAGGCCGGCAAGGCGCCGGATGATCTCCCTCAGCTCGGCTGCGAAACCGTGCGCAGGTAAGGTTTCAGTGTCTTGAAACCCTGCGGATACTTCTGCTTGGCGTCTTCGTCCGACACGGTCGCCGGGATGATCACGTCGTCGCCGGACTGCCAGTTGGCCGGGGTCGCGACCTTGTGCTTGGCGGTAAGCTGAAGCGAGTCGAGCGCCCGGAGGATCTCGTCGAAGTTGCGGCCCGTCGACATTGGATAGGCCAAGGCCAGCTTGATGATCTTGTCGGGTCCGATCATGAACACGGTGCGGACGGTGGCATTGTCGGCCGGGGTGCGGCCTTCCGAACTGTCGCCGCTGGAAGCCGGCAGCATTCCGTAGGCCTTGGAGATCTTCAGCTCCGTGTCGGCGATCATCGGATAATTGGGCGCAAAACCCTGCGTCTCCTCGATGTCCTTCGACCAGCGGCCGTGCGACACTACCGGGTCGACCGAAAGGCCGATGATCTTGCAGCCGCGCTTGTCGAACTCGGGCTTCAGCCGCGCCATGGTGCCGAGCTCGGTGGTGCAGACCGGGGTGAAATCCTTCGGGTGCGAGAACAGGACACACCAGGAGTCGCCGATCCATTCGTGAAATCGGATCGGTCCTTCGGTGGTTTCGGCCGTGAAATCCGGCGCTTGTTGTCCGATCTGCAGCATGGCTGTCTCCTGCTCGAGGCGCCGGGTCCCGATGCGCGATGCGGCACCACTTAATCCATAGATTCTGTATCAAATCCCAATCGCAATTGGGCGCAAGTGAAACTCGCGTTCCGAAGCCAGCCGACCCCGCGGCCGCTCCGGGGGCGCGCCGCGACGACGTTCGAGCAGGCCATCCGGCAACTCTGGACCGCTACTTGCTCTTTCCCATGAGCTTTTCGGCTGCGTCGCTCAGTTTCATCTCCGCATTGGCGGCGCAATATTTGACGAGGGCGTTGCCGAGGTCGTTCACCTTGTCCCAATTGATGATCGGGTCGTCGTTCTCATTCATGTAATAGCCGTTGAGCCACACGGCCACGTTGGTCTTGGATACGCCATCCATGGCGGCAAAAGCGCCGCACGAGACCTTTCCAAGATCAAGAACCTCCGCATGCGCCGTAGCGGTGCCAAGCGTGGCAAGCATCGCGATCGCGACCGATAGAGTTCTCATGCTTTCCTCCCTGATTTTCGAACCGGCCGAGCGTATCGCGGAACGTCACTCGAGTTCCAGCGTGCCTTCCGCGGACGAAGCGGGGATGGACCTGGTGAGCTTGCAAGATCGGGCTCGGGGAGCGTCCGGTGCCGGTTTTATCCGGCACCGGGGCGGGGCAGGTAGCTTTGCCTCAGCCGCCAACCTTGCCCCCAAGTTCGTCCTCGACATGGGCCCGCACGATCTCGTCGAACGAGGTCTCGGCCTTGAAGCCGAGGGCTGCGGCGCGCTTCGTGTCGAAATCGGTGGCCCAGCCGTCGACGATGCGGATGATGGTCGGGTCGGGCTCGCGCCGGATCAGCTTAACGGCCTTGTCGCCGGCGACGCGCCGCAGTGCCTCGATCTCCTCGCCGACCGTGGCCGACAGGCCCGGCAGGCTGATGTTGCGGCGGGCGCCGAGCGGCGCCAGGTCGATCTCGGCCGCATGCATCAGAAAACCGACTGCGGCGCGCGGGCTGGCAAACCAATGGCGCACGCTTTCGGACACGGGCAATATTGCTTCCTGGCCGGCCAGCGGCTCGCGCAGGATGCCCGAGAAGAAGCCGGACGCGGCCTTGTTGGGTTTCCCTGGCCGGATGCAGATGGTGGGCAGCCGGATGCCGATGCCGTCGAAGAAGCCGCGCCGGCTGTAGTCGGAGAGCAGCAGCTCGCCGATCGCCTTCTGGGTACCGTAGCTGGTCAGCGGGGTGGAGAAGAACTCGTCGCCGATCTTCGCCGGGAAGGGGGCGCCGAACACCGCGATCGACGAGGTGAACACGACGCGGGGCCGGTAGGGCTGCTTCATGCCCTCGTGCCGGATGGCTTCGAAGAGGTAGCGCGTTCCGTCGAGGTTGATGCGATAGCCCTTGTCGAAATCGGCTTCGGCCTCGCCCGACACGATGGCCGCGAGATGGAAGATCAGGTCCGGCCGCTCGGCGACCAGCTTCTCGGCTTCGCCGGGCGCCGAAAGATCGGCCGTGACGGTGCGCACCTGGCCCGAAAAGTTCTTCGGCGCCGTGGGCTCGACCACGTCGACCAGAGTCATGGCGGTCACCGGCTCCTTGCCGATCCGCCCGGATTCCACCAGGCGGTCGATCAACTTGCGTCCGACCATTCCGGCCGCGCCGATTACCAGAATATGCATTGAACCTTCCCTTCGTTGTCTCGTACCGAGCTCTGCCGCGCGATCGTGCTGCAGTATTCGTTTTGCCCGAGCCCTCATCCTGAGCTTGTCGAAGGATGCGGGCAGCGTCGCCAATATCCTCGTCCTTCGACAAGCTCAGGATGAGGAAATCCGGCCGTCCTGGTAACCGGACTCGCTGCCGCTATCCGCCTTTGTTGACCTATCGTCCGACCCGGGCGCTGACCAGCCGCTCCACCAGCAGCGCCACGATGATGATGGTGCCGATGGCCGAGCCCTGCCAGAACGGCGACACGCCCATCAGGTTGAGCCCGTTGCGGATCATCACCATGATGAGCACGCCGATCAGCGTGCCGATCATCGAGCCTCGGCCCCCGAACAGGCTGGCGCCGCCGATCACCACGGCCGCGATCGCGTCGAGTTCCATGCCCTGGCCGGCCAGCGGATCGACCGACAGCAGTTGCGAGATCGAGAACGTGATGGCCACGGCCGCAAGCGCGCCGGACACCACATAGGGCAGCACCGCATAGAACAGGACGTCGAGCCCCGCCGCGCGGGCCGCCTCCTTGTTCGATCCCACCGCATAGATGGTGCGGCCGCCCTTGGTGAAGGTCAGATAGGACCAGGCCAGGAGATAGAGCACGACCAGGAACAATACGTTCGACGGGATGCCGAACACGCTGGTGTAGACGATGCTCGACATGTCGGAGGGAAAATTCGACAGCGCGGTCTGGCCCGAGAAGATGTAGGCGAGGCTCCGTCCGATCGCCATGACGCCGAGCGTGACCACAAAGGCGGCCAGCCCGAAATAGGCCACCAGAATTCCCGACAGGAGGCCGATGCCGGCGCCGGCCAGCACCGCCAGCCCGATGGCCGCGGGCAATGCCACATGCTGGAGCGCCACGCTGAGCAGCACGCCGGTGAGGCCGGCAACCGAGCCCACCGACAGGTCGATGCCGCCGGTGAGGATCACGAAGGTCATGCCGACCGACACGATGCCGATCACCACCGATTGGTCGAGGATGTTGAAGATGTTCGATCGGGTCAGGAAATAGGGCGAGAGCAACGACAGCGCGACCGCGATCACGGCCGCGAGCAGCAGCATGCGGATCTCGAGCCGCTTGCTCAGAGCGGCAAGGCCGGACCGCGTCGGCAGGACGGAGGAATCGGTCATCGCAGAAGCAACATGGGCGAGATGGGTCCGAGGGTCCTCATGACGCCCGGGACAGGGCCTCGACCCTCGCCCTGATGGCTTCGGCGGAGGGCAGGGTCGCGGTTTCGGGCACCGTCAGGCCGACCCAGCCCATATCGTGACCGCGCGCGCTGCGCAACGGCACCAGTACCGTCGCCCTGTCGCCGCCATCCTCCGGCACGAAGATCGGTTCGCGGCGGGTGAGGGCCACCGGAATGCGCGTGTCGGTGCAGCGGTTTTGCGTCCCCGGTCGCGAAGCCCGGGTCGGCCGCGGCATTGGCCGCATAGGCATTGAGGCAGATCAGCCGATCGTCCTCGATGAGGGCCCAGAAGCCGGCCCCGCCGCTCTGCTCCGCCAGGGTGCGGAGCAGCTCGGTGTTCTTGGCCATGGAGGTGCGCGGAGCGGCGAGCAACGTGAGCTTCTCCTCGTCGAGCAGGGCGCTCGGCACGTCCGCCACCGACAGGCCGTCGCTGACCACCACCACGCGATCGGAAACGCCGATAAGCTCCTCGAAATCCGACGACACGATCACCACCGCGACGCCCTTTTCGGCGATCTCGCGCAGCATGGCGTAGATGGAGGAGCGCGTGCCGATGTCGACGCCCTTGGTGGGCTCGTCGAGGATGAGGATCTTGGGCTCCAGCAGCAGCCAGCGGGCGATGATGATCTTCTGCTGCATGCCGCCGGAAAAGTTCAGCATGTTGGCGTCGAGCAGCCGTTCGGGCGGCAGGCCCAGCTTCGTCAGTAGCGTCTGAACGGCCGTCTCGCGTTGCGCATAGCCGCGCCCCCATCCCCGATGCGCCCCGAGATGGGCCAGCAGCAGGTTTTCCTTCACGGACATGTCGGGCACGATGTTCTGGCTGCGCCGGTCCTCGGCCACGAAGCCGATTCCGGCCCGGATCGCGTCGCCCGGCTTGCGGATGGCGATTTCGCGGCCGTCGATGCGGATCGAGCCGCCGAGGCGTGGCCGCAGGCCGAAGATCGACTCGACCGCTTCCGAGCGGCCGGCCCCGACGAGGCCGCCGAGCCCCAGGATCTCGCCCCGGCGGACCGAAAACGAGATGTCGCGCACCAGCGGAGGGGCCTTGAGACCCGCAACCTCGAGCGCCACGGCGCCATCCCGACGCTCATCCCGGCCGAGCCCGCCCGCATAGATGGCGCCGAGCTCCTGGCCCACCATGTGGCGGATCAGTTCGGCCTGGGTCAGCGCGGCGGTCTCGTGCGATGCCAGCACGGTGCGGCCTTCGCGCAGGATGGTGACGCGATCGGTGATGGCGAAAACTTCCTCGAGCCGGTGTGACACGAAGACGAGCCCGCGCCCGTCCTCCCGCAGGCGGCCCATGATGTCGAACAAGCGTTCGACCTCGCTCGGGCTCAGCGAGGCCGTAGGCTCATCGAAGATGATGAGCTTGGCCCCGAGACCGAGCGCCTTGGCGATCTCGACGAGCTGCTTCTGGGCGGCCGAGAGGCCCCGCACCTCCGCTTCGAGCGGCACGATCCCCTCATGGCCGAGGCTCGCCAGCAGTTCGGCGCCCCGTCGCCGAAGGGCCGAGAAGGAAAGCCGGCCGGGTTGGCCCAGCGTCGGCAAAAAGATGTTTTCGAGCACCGTCAGGTCGGGGACGAGGCTCGTTTCCTGCATCACGATGGCGATGCCGGCGCCGAGCGCATCGCGGGTCGAGCGCAGGCGCAGCGGCTGGCCGCGATAGGTCACCTCGCCGCCGTCCGGCACGACATGGCCGGATATCACCTTGGACAGGGTCGATTTGCCGGCCCCATTGGCGCCGAGCAGGCCGTGCACCTCGCCGGCCTTGAG
Organism: uncultured Alphaproteobacteria bacterium; assembly: GCA_963851175.1. Taxonomy (GTDB): domain Bacteria; phylum Pseudomonadota; class Alphaproteobacteria; order Rhizobiales; family Beijerinckiaceae; genus Lichenihabitans. Next base: position 225,159 of record CAWKNU010000003.1, read on the forward strand.
CGCGAACCCCGCACGGTCGAGCGCCCGGGTGCGGTCGAACGTCTTGCTCACGCCCGTGGCCAGCAGCAGCGGGGCGGCATCTTCGGTGAGCTCGTTCGATACGCGTTGCATCAGGGGCGGCCGATCCTGGGCACGTCATTGCGAGCCGAAGGCGAAGCAATCCAGGGGCGATCCGCCTGATTCTGGATTGCGTCGCTGGCAGCGCAAGCAGCGTAAACTTGGCTGCGCTCGCAATGACGATCGGGCTGAGGATGCCCGCTATTTCACTTCGTTGGCGAAGACGGTCTGCTTCACGGTCGGCAGAAGCTTGTCGATGTTCTCGCTGGTGACGGTCAGGATCGGCACCAGGATCTCCTTCTCGGGCGCCTTGCCGTCGAGCTTGGTGACCATCGCCTCGGCCGATTTCTGTCCCATGAGGTAGGGCTGCTGCATGCCGCTCACGACAAGCTGGCCGGACTTCAGCAGGTCGACGAATTCCGGAATGCCGTCGAAGGCCGCCACAAGGAGCTCGCCGTCGCGCCGTGCCGCCTTGATGGCCCGCAGGGCCCCGATCGCCGGCTGGTCGGTCTGGATGAACAGGCCGCGCATGCCGGGATTGGCGGTCAGCATGTCCTGGGCGAACTTGAAGGTCTCGTCCGCCGTGTAGGACTGCATCTGCTGGAGGCCGGCCTGCTTGCCGGTGGCGCCGCCTTCCTTGAGGCCGTCCTGGAAGCCCTTGGTGCGAGCCTGGCCGTTCTTGCGGGCCTGGGAGATGGTGATGAGCCCGACGGAGCCGTCCTGCCAGCCCTTCTTCTTCAGGGCTTCGGCCAGCGCCACGCCGACATCATGGGCGCCGCGGTAATTGTCCGAAATCACGAAGGATTCATAGTCGCCGCTGTTGGTGCCGATGTCGGCGATCACCACCGGGATGTTGTGCTGCTTGGCGAGCGCCAGCACGCTCGGCGCGGTCGAGGAATCGGTCGGCGAGATGACGATGCCGGCCACCCCCTTGGCGACCGAATCCTGCGCGTTCTGCAACTGCGTCTGGGCGCTGTTGTGCGAGTCGAGCGCCTGGTACTCGTAGCCCTTGCTCTTGGCCACGTCCTCGACGCCCTTGCTCAGATAGCGCCAGAACGGCAGGTCGAGGCCGGGCGTGAGATAGACGATGGTCTTGGTGGCTGCCGCCACGGGTGAGAGGCCGGCCATTCCAAGTCCGGCCAGCACGGCCGCGCTCGCCATCAATCGCAGGAAAGATCTACGCATGGTGTTTCCTCGCTGTGCGCCGTGTGCGGCGGTTCTTTTCTGATCTTGGGCAGGGTGCCGGGCTAAGCCCGGCAGGGGCGAGGAAAGATCCCCCAGGCTGGTTTTGTCAAGCGTCGCAGGAGGGGCGCCACCGCGGCCAGTCTCGAATTTCAGACGCCATGCAACGGCGGCTTGCTGTATGAGGTCGCGACACTGCCGCCCAAGAATGCACGGGCGACCCTGATGGAAGGTCCGATGGTGATGAGCCAGGAAACGGATCGGCGCATTCTCGCCGATCTCGAATTGTCCCGGGACGTGATGATCCGGACCATCGAGGACGCCGCGCTTCGAGCGAGTCTTGCCCGCGTGGTCGAGAGCGTCATCGCGGCCCTGTCGGACGGCAGGAAGCTGCTGATCGCCGGCAATGGCGGCAGCGCCGCTGATGCGCAGCATATCGCGGGCGAGTTCGTGGCCCGGTTCAATTTCGATCGCGCGCCGCTGGCCGCCATCGCACTGACTACGGACAGCTCGATCCTGACCTCGATCAGCAACGATTACGGGTTCGAGCAGGTCTATGCGCGACAGGTCCGAGCCCTCGGCGCACCGGGCGACATCTTTCTCGGCCTCTCGACGTCCGGGAAATCGCCCAACATCCTGGCGGGCCTCGCGGCCGCGCGCGAATGCGGGCTCGCCACGATCGGCTTCACCGGGTCGCGCCAAAGCCCCATGCTGGCTCTGTGCGACGAGGCCCTCCGGGTCCCGAGCGACAAGACGCCGTTGATCCAACAGGTCCATATCACGCTCGGGCACATCGTCTGCGCCATTGCGGAAGAGCGGATCTTCGGCCGGCCCGATGCGCGAGCGTGACGGCGCGCTGCGCCCGGCGGTGTTCTTCGACCGCGACGGGGTGCTGAACCAGGATCTCGGCTACGTGGGCGAGGTCGAGCGCTTCCACTGGACCCGCACCGCGGTCGCGGCCGTGAAACTCGTCAACGCCCTCGGCTATCTGGCTTTCGTGGTGAGCAACCAGTCGGGCGTAGCCCGCGGCTTCTACGATGAAGCCTCCGTACGCGCCGTGCACGAGCACATGCAGCGCGAACTGCGCGCCAACGGCGCCCATCTCGATGATATCCGGTTCTGTCCGCATCACCCGGACGGGACGGTCGCGCCCTATGCAGTGACCTGCTCCTGCCGCAAGCCCGAAGCCGGCATGCTGCTCGATCTCATCGCCGCATGGCGGGTCGACGCCGCGCGCAGCCTGCTCGTTGGCGACAAGCCGAGCGATCTGGCGGCAGCCCGGGCGGCCGGCATTCCGGCGATTCTCTTCGACGGGTCCGACCTCGAGGCGCTGTTGCGGGCGCATTTGCCAGGCGCATCGCTCTGAGAGGGTGTTTGATGACCTCCCTGCCTCATCCTGAGCCGGCCGCTTCGCGGCCGAGTCGAAAGGCCTGCCCTGAGCTTGCCGAAGGGACGGCAGGCGTCAGCCGTGCTTCGAGACGGTCCTAGCGGCCCTCCTCAGCATAAGGATCATCAGTTTTCAAACAGACTGTGAGCACCGGCTTTCCGTCGCCGCCCCCGCCGCTCTAAGGTCGCTGCCACCTGCCTCACCGGGATCTTCTGCCAGCCATGGTTCAGCGTCGCCGCATCGCGGTCATAGGTCTCGGCTATGTCGGCCTGCCGGTCGCCTGCGCGTTCGCGCGTGGCGGTTTCGAGGTCACCGGTTTCGATATCGACCTGCAACGGGTCAGCCGAGCTCAGGGCAGGGCGCGACCGTACCTGGGAGGTTGAGGCCGCCGACCTGCAGCGCCCCACGCTTCAACTCACGCACGATCCCGCGGACCTGAAATCTGCGGATTTCTTCATCGTCACCGTGCCGACCCCGATCGACGAGGCCCGCCAGCCGGATCTCTCGATGCTGCGCGCCGCCTCCCGCACGGTCGGGGCGGCACTCGGCGAGGGCGACATCGTGGTCTACGAATCGACCGTGTACCCCGGCGCCACCGAGGAGGAGTGCCTGCCGGTTCTCGAGGCCGTATCGGGCCTTCGCGGCGGGGTCGACTTTTCGGTGGGCTATTCCCCGGAGCGGATCAATCCTGGCGACCAGGCGCACCGATTCGAGACCATCGTCAAGGTGGTTTCGGGCCAAGACGCGCGCACGCTCGACATCGTCGCCGAAACCTATGGCGCCGTGGTCACGGCCGGGGTGCACCGGGCCCCGTCCATCAAGGCCGCGGAAGCCGCCAAGGTGATCGAGAACACCCAGCGCGACCTCAACATCGCGCTGATGAACGAATTGTCCCTGATCTTCGGCCGGCTTGGCATCGATACCGGCGACGTGTTGGCGGCCGCCCGGACGAAATGGAATTTCCTGCCCTTCACGCCGGGTCTCGTCGGCGGCCACTGCATCGGCGTCGATCCCTATTACCTGACGCATCGCGCGGAGCGGTCCAACTACGATCCACAGGTCGTGCTGGCGGGCCGCCGCGTCAACGATGCCATGGGCCACCACATCGCGCGCGAATGCGTGCGAAGGCTGATGCGGCTCGGCCGGCCCGATCCGGTCGTGACGGTGCTGGGGATCACGTTCAAGGAGAACCTGCCCGACATCCGCAACAGCAAGGTTGTGGATATCGTGGCCGAGCTGAAGAGCCATGCGATAAGGGTGCAGGTCGGCGACCCGGTGGCCGATGCGGCCGATGTTGCGGCCGAATATGGGCTCGAACTCCGTCCGGTCGCTCAGCTAGCGCCCGCCGATGCGATCATCGTCGCTGTCGCCCACGATGCGTTCAGGCAGGGCGGCTGGCCCATGATGTCCGGCCTGCTGCGAGACGGGACCGGCGTCGTGCTCGACGTCAAATGGCTGCTCGACCGCGCCGCCATCCCGGAAGGTGTCGAGCTCTGGCGGCTTTGATGAAAGCCTGCGATTCCGGGTGCCGGGACGAATTGACAAACCAGGGGCTTCCGTCATTTTGCGGCAACGAAAATAGGGCGGCGCGCGACGGAGCGCGTCCGTGCTTTGGGAGGTTGCGGCAATGCGGACGATCAAGGGTCCCGGCTTGTTCCTGGCGCAGTTCGTCCGCGACACGCCGCCCCATAACTCGCTCGACTCCATCGCCCGCTGGGCGAAGGATTATGGCTACAAGGGCATCCAGATCCCGACCTGGGACAAGCGCCTCTTCGACCTCGACAAGGCGTTCGAGAGCGAAACCTATTGCGACGAGATCAAGGGCCGGCTCGCCGACATCGGCATCGCGATCACCGAGCTCTCGACCCATTTCCAGGGCCAGATGGTGTCGGTCCATCCGGCCTATGACGCGATGTTCGACGGGCAGGCCCCCGAACATGTCCGCGGCGATCCCGAAAAGCGCCGGCACTGGGCGGCCGAGCAGGTCACCAAGGGCGCGGCCGTTTCCCGGCGTTTCGGCCTGACCGAGAGCGTGACCTTCTCGGGCTCGCTGGCCTGGCCCTACTTCTACCCCTATCCGCAGCGGCCCCAGGGGTTGATCGAGGAATGTTTCGCCGAGCAGGCGCGGCGCTGGAAGCCCATTCTCGACGCCTACGACAAGGCCGGGGTCGATCTCTGCTACGAGATCCATCCGAGCGAGGACTTGTTCGATGGCGATACGTTCGAGATGTTTCTCGAGGCCGTCGGCAACCACCCGCGGTGCAACATCAACTACGACGCCAGCCACTACATCAAGCAATCGATGGACTATCTCGGCTTCATCGACGTCTATCACGAGCGCATCAAGATGTTCCACGTGAAGGACGCCGAGTTCAACCCGACGGCGCGCCAGGGCGCCTACGGCGGCTACAAGGGCTGGCTCGAACGCGCCGGCCGGGACCGTTCGCTCGGCTGGGGCCAGGTCGACTTCAAGGGCATCTTCTCGAAGCTCGCGGCCTATGATTTCGCGGGCTGGGCCGTCTACGAATGGGAATGTTGCCTGGAGCATCCCGAAGTGGCGGCCAAGAACGGCGCGAAGTTCATCGCCGACCATATCATCCAGGTCACCGACCGCGTGTTCGACGATTTCGCCGCGACCAACGCGGATGCCGCCACCAACCGGGCCCTGCTCGGCATCCGGGGCTAGCCATGGTGTACGCGACCGGGGATGGAATCGCGGGTCGGCGCATCCGCTTCGGCATGGTGGGCGGCGGACGTGGCGCCTTCATCGGCGCTGTGCATCGTTTCGCGGCCCGCCTGGACGATCTCTACGAATTGGTGGCGGGTGCGCTTTCGGCCGATGAGGAGAATGCGCGCGCGTCCGGCCTCGATCTCGGGCTCGCACCGGACCGGGCCTACGCGAGCTTTGCCGAAATGGCCGCCCGGGAGGCCGCAAGACCGGACGGCATCGAGGCGGTGGTCATCGTCACCCCCAATCACCTCCATTATCCCGTGGCCAAGGCCTTCCTGGCGGCCGGGATCGACGTGATCTGCGACAAGCCGCTCTCGACCACCATGGCCGAGGCCGATGAACTCGTCGACCTCGCACGCAAGAGCGGGCTGGTCTTCGCCGTGACGCTCAACAACACCGGCTACGCCATGGTGCGCCAGGCGCGCGAGATGATCGCATCCGGCGCGATCGGCCCGGTCCGCATCGTTCACGCCGCCTACATCCAGGACTGGCTGACGCTGCCGATCGATGCCGAAGGCCACAAACAGGCCGAGTGGCGCACCGATCCGGCGCGGGCAGGCGCCTCGGCGTGCCTGGCCGATATCGGAGTCCATGCGCACAATTTGGCGAGCTTCGTGACCGGGCTCGATCTCGCCGAAGTCTCGGCCGATCTTGCGACCTTCGTGCCGGGCCGGCGCATGGACGACAATGCCCATGTGATGCTGCGCTATGCGGGCGGCGCCAAGGGCGTGCTGTTGGCCAGCCAGGTGGCGCCCGGCAATGCGAATGGGCTGTCGCTCAAGGTCTACGGTAGCACGGGCGGGCCTCGAATGGTTCGCCGAAACGCCCGAGCTCCTGCGGTTCACGCCGTTTGGCGAGCCGACCCGCACCCTTGTGCGCGGCGGCCCCGGCACCAGCCCCGAGGCGGCGCGAAGCTCGCGCATGCCGGCCGGCCATCCGGAGGGCTATATCGAGGGATTCGCCAACCTCTACCGCGATGCCGCGCACCTGATCCGGGCGCGGCGGGCCGGCACATCGCCAAATGCCGCAGTGCTTGCCTCGGTGCCGACCGTGGTCGACGGCGCCAAGGGAATCCGCTTCGTCGAAGCCGCCGTCGCATCGAGCCTTGCCAACGGGCGCTGGATGCCCGCAACATTAGACCGGGCCTGAGCTTCAACCAAATCGCGATCAACGTGATGGCCAGGCACTCAACAAGAGGGACCCCAAGATGAAACGCTCAACTCGCATCGCTTCCATGTCGCTGCTGCCCCTGCTGGCCGCGACAGCCTTGGCCGGCTCGGCCCAGGCTGCCGGCAAATATGTGGTCGGCGTCTCCAACACGCTGATCGGCAACGGCTGGCGCGAAGAGATGATCTGCTCCGTCAAGGCGCAGGCCGAAGCCTCCGGGCTCGTCTCCAAGGTCGTCGTGGCCAACCGCAATGCCGGGCCCGCCGAGCAGATTTCCGATCTGCGCAACCTGATCTCGGCCGGCGTCAACGTCATCATCCTCAACCCGTCCGATCGCGAGGCTCTGAACCCGGTCATCAAGCAGGCGGCCGCCAAGGGCATCGTGGTGGTCGCGGTCGACCAGGCGGTCTCGGCACCCGAGGCCTATGTGCTGTCGAACGACCAGGTCGCCTACGGCAGGATCGGCGCCGAATGGCTGTTCAAGCACCTGAACGGCAAGGGCAACGTGGTCGAGATGCGCGGCATCGACGGCGTGCCGGCCGATGCCGACCGCCACCAGGGCTTCACCGAGGCGCTGAAGAACTATCCGGACATCAAGGTCGTGGCGACCCCGTTCACGGGCTGGGCGCTCAACAAGTCGGCCCAGCAGGCCAAGGATCTGCTGGCCTCCGGCAAGGAGATCAACGGCATCTGGACCTCGGGCCTCGACGCTGTGGTGGTCGACGCCGTCAAGAACTCGGGCAAGCCCTTCATGCCGGTGATCGGCGCCGACAACAACGGCTTCGTGGGCCAGCTCATCGATCTCAAGGACAAGGGCTTCGAAGGTGCGGCCGTGACCAATCCGCCCTCGGTCGGCGGTGCCGGGCTCGCGCTGGCGCTCGACGTGCTGGAAAAGAAGGGTGACCACCCGCACGTCGTCAAGATCACGCCTGAGGTCTGGGACAACACGACGCCCGAGAACCTGGCCAATCTGAAGAAGAACTTCGATCCCAAGCTCGACCCCTACTACAGCATGGATTATTCCGTGCCGTCCTACACGACCTACACCAAGGAGCAGCTGCTCGCTTGCAAAGGCCCCGGGGCCTGAACGTAACCGTCATTGCGAGCGAAGCGAAGCAATCCAGCATCCTGGAAGTCTGGATCGCTTCGCCGTTGGCTCGCGACGACGCCGCTGTCCGACGCGGCATCCGTGCAGCCGCCAATGAGCAAGAATGACAAGCTCTCCCCTGCTCGAAATCCGTGACGTCGCGAAGCGCTTCGGCTCCGTCGTGGCGCTGCGGTCGGCTGCTCTCGAGGTGCGGCCCGGCGAGGTCCATGCCCTGATGGGCGCCAACGGGGCCGGCAAGAGCACGCTGGTGAAGATCATCACCGGGGTGTTTTCGGGCGATGCCGGCACCATCGTCCTGGCCGGCGAAGCCCGAAAATTCCGCTCGCCCGCGGAGGCGCGCCGCGCCGGCATCGTCTCGGTCTATCAGGACCCGGCGCTGGTGCCGGACCTGACGCTCGCCCAGAACATGCGGCTGGCCCGCGTGCCCCTGCCTGTCGTGCTCGACCGGCTGTCCGAGATGGGGGTCGAGGGCATCGATTTCGCGGCCTTCGTGCGCGACCTGCCGCAACCGATCCTCCGGCTCATCGATCTTGCGCGGGCGCTCGCCTCCGATCCCAAGATCCTGCTGCTCGACGAGATCACCGCCGCGCTGCCCTCGGACATGGCCGAAAAAGTCTTCGCGATGGTGCGCCGCTGGCGCGAGCGCGGGCATTCGGTGATCTTCATCTCGCATCGCATGGCCGAAGTGTCGTCCCTGTGCGACCGGACCACGGTGCTGCGCGATGGCGTCGACGGTCGGCGTGACCGAGACCGCGCGCGGCAGCGAAGACCGCATCGTCTCCCTGATGCTCGGGACCGAGGTGGCCAAGCAGAGCGCCAAGGCCGTGCATCGTGCCGCGGCAGAGCCCCGTGCAACGGGCGAGCCGGCTGCGCTCGAGGTCAAGGGCCTGACCCTCGGCCATGTGTTGCGCGATGTGTCGTTCAGCCTGCGGGCCGGGCGAGGTTCTGGGAGTCGCGGCGCTCGAGGGCCAGGGTCAGGACGAGCTTTTCGAATGTATCGCCGGGGTGCGACGCTTCGAGAGCGGCGCGATTCTGGCGCAAGGCCGTCCGCTGCGCATTCGCCATCCAGGCGATGCCATCAAGGAAGGGCTGGTGCTGGTCCCGGCCAATCGCCTGCAGGCACTGCTGCAGCAGCGATCGATCCGGGAGAACGTGGCCTTGCCGATGTTCCGCGGCCTGCGCTCCTGGGGTCCGATCGGCATGGGCCAGGAACGCCGCCGCGTGCAGGACGCGGTCGCCCGTCTGCAGATCGATACGCGCGCTGAAGCCGAACTGCGGCGCCTGAGCGGCGGCAACCAGCAGAAGGTCGTCATCGCCCGCTGGCTGGCGAGCGGCTTCAAGGTCCTGCTCTGCTTCGATCCGACCCGCGGCATCGACATCGGCACGAAGCGGCAGATCTACGGACTCGTGCGGGAGATCGCGGCTTCCGGCGCGGCCGTTCTGCTGTTCACCTCGGAACTGCCCGAGATCCCGCTCGCCTGCGACCGCGCCCTCGTGATGTTCGGCGGCAGGATCGTCAACGAGATGCCGGCCAGCGAGGCCGACGAGGCAACGTTGTTGCGGGCCGCCCATGGGCTGGTGCCGCGCGCAGAGGTGCTGGCATGACCGGCTCACCAGACCTCGCGTCAGGCCGGCCCCGGCCGACCCCCGCCAGGATGGGGATCGGGCGCTTCATCTGGCGCAATCCGGCGCTGATCGGCATGCCGGTTCTGCTCGCGCTGGCGCTCTTCTTCACGACATTGGTCCACCCGGACTTCGGCGCCTTCGACGTGCAGTCGCTGGCGCTCGGGGCCCTGCCGCTGGCCTTTGCGGCGGCGGCCCAGACCGTGGTGGTGATCTCGGGCGGCATCGACCTTTCGGTCGGCTCGCTGATCGCGGTCGCCAATGTGCTCGCGGCCAGCACCATGCAGCACGCCAGTTTCGGTCAATCGCTGGCGCTTGCCGCCGCCATCCTGGTGGCCGGGGCGCTCGGCGGCGCGCTGAACGGCATCATCGTGGTCGTGTCACGCATTCCGGACGTGGTGGTGACGCTGACCACGGGGTTCATCTGGGGCGGCATCGCGCTGCTGATCCTCGAAAAGCCCGGCGGGGGCGCGCCGCAGGAGTTTCTCGACCTTGCGGCCGGCACGGCGCTGGCGCCTTGGTTTCCCAATGCGGTGCTGCTGCTCGTCATCGCCGTGGCACTGATCTGGATTCCGGTGAAACGAAGCCGCCTAGGGCTGCTCATCTATGCCACCGGCAGCGACAAGGTCGCGGCCTTCCGCAGCGGCGTCGGGGTCGAGACGACGCGCATCCTGGCCTATGCGCTGTCCGGCCTGTTCAGCGCGGTCGGAGGTCTTGCGCTGACCATGACGACCGGGATCGGGGCGCCCCTGGCCGGCGTCTATTACACGCTGAGCGGACTTGCGGCCCTGGTCATCGGCGGCGTCAGTCTCACGGGCGGCAAGGGCGGCATGGTCGGCCCGGTGCTCGCCGCCTTCGTGCTGACCCTGATCCCGACCGACCTGATCTTCCTCAACATCGACCCGAACTACGGCCAGGTCATCCAGGGAACGCTGATCGTGCTGGTCGTGATGATCGGCGGCTTCGTCACCATCGTGCAAAACCGGAAGTGAGCATGTCCGCCAAAGCGACGGCTGGAAGGAATGCCGATTCGGCGGGCCGCTCGCGCCGCGGGCTGCTGTTCCTGCGCCGCAACACCATCCTGGTGCTGATCCTGCTGCTCGGCCTCTTCATGCTCGGCATCGAATTCGCCCGGCCCGGCACCGTGACCCCGACCTGGATCTCCAACTCGCTGCTCTTCGCGGCGCCGCTCGGCATTCTTGCGGCAGGCCAGACGCTGGTGATGCTGACCGGCGGCATCGATCTTTCGGTTGCGAGCGTCGCAACCGGCGCCGCCTACATGCTGACCACCAACGCCTCGCTCGGAAGCGGCACTGGCCATGCTGCTCGGCCTTCTGCTCGGGGTGGGCGTGGGTCTCCTCAACGGCATCGGGATCGCGCTCCTGCAGGTCCAGCCGCTTGTGATGACGCTCGGCACCGGCCTGATGGTCGGCGGCATCATGATCGTCTACAGCCAGCAGAATCTGGCCAGCCAGCCGCACGTGCCCGAGTTCATCCAGGCGATCGGCGCCGGCAAGGTCGGGGGCTTCCTGCCGATCGACCTGTTCATATGGGTGCCGCTCAGCGTGCTGATGATCTTCGGGCTGCGCCGAACGGGCTTCGGCCGGCTGCTCTATGCGGTGGGCGACAATCGGCAGGCCTGCCACCTCGCCGGCATCCGGGTGTGGCGCGTTCTGCTCATCGATTACGTGCTCTGCGCCCTTCTGGCCGCGCTGGCGGGCCTGGTGCTGGTCGGCAGCACCAATGCGGCCGATCTCGGTCTCGCCGAGGTCTACCTGCTGCCCTCGGTCGCCGCGGTCATCATCGGCGGCACCTCGATCTTCGGTGGCCGTGGCGGCTATTCGGGCAGCATCGTCGGGGCCATCATCCTGACCGTGCTGACCAGTCTCTTGACGCTGCTCGATGTGTCCGAGCCGTTGAAGCAGATTCTCTATGGCGCCATCATCCTGGTGCTGGCCGCCGCCTATGCGCGGCTGACCGACTGACCATACCCAAATCTTGTGGAGACGACACGATGACGAAACCCTTGCGCGTGCTCCTGGTGGGCCTCGGCCATATGGGCCTCAGCCACGGCCGCGCCTATGAGAAGCTCGACGGCTTCGAGATCGCCGGCCTCTGCGCCCGCGGCGTCGCCAAGCGCGACGACCTGCCGACGAGCTGGGCGGACGTGCCGCGCTTTGCCGATTACGGGGAGGCGCTGGCCGCCGTGAAGCCGGATGTGGTGTCCATCAATACCTGGCCCGACACCCACGCCGATTTCGCCATAAGGGCGTTCGAGGCCGGCGCGCATGTGTTCATCGAAAAGCCGCTCGCCGAGACCGCCGAGGACGCCCAGCGCGTGGTCGACACGGCGCATCGCCTGGACCGCAAGCTCGTGGTCGGCTACGCGCTGCGCCATCATCCGAGCTGGATCCGTCTCGTCGAGATCGCCAAGACGCTCGGCAAGCCGCTGGTCATGCGCATGAACCTCAACCAGCAGTCGATCGGCCCAGCCTGGACCTGGCACAAGAACCTGCTGAAGTCCCTGTCGCCGATCGTCGATTGCGGGGTCCATTACGTCGACGTGATGTGCCAGATGACTGGCGCCCGGCCGGTGCGGGTCAACGGCATGGGGGCGCGGCTCTCGGACGAGATCGCGCCGGACATGTACAATTACGGACAGTTGCAGGTGTTCTTCGACGACGGCTCGGTGGGCTGGTACGAGGCCGCCTGGGGCCCCTCGATCAGCGAAACCGCCTATTTCGTGAAGGATGTCGTCGGCCCGAAGGGCAGCGCCTCGATCGTCATGCCCGAGCACGGCGGCGGCGTGGCCGCGGGGGCGACCACCACCACCTCCTCGGACATCAACACGCACGGCAAGACCAATGCGATCCGCTGGCATCATGCCGAACTCAATGCCGACCAGTCGCTCGTCAAGGGCGACGAGATGATCTCGACCACGGACGAGCCGAACCACGATGAGATCTGCGAGCGCGAGCAGGTCTATCTGCTGAAAGCCATCCGCGAGGACACGGACCTCGGCGAGCACATGCAGGCGGCGGTCGACAGCCTCAAGATCGTGCTGGCCGCGGACAAGAGCATCCGCGAAAAGCGGGTTGTCGAGCTGTGATCGCGGGGACCTCCGTCATCGCGAGCCGAAGGCGAAGCGATCCAGAACGGCCGAGGAACAGGTCGAGCTCAACCAGCGGACGTGATGCGCTATGCGATCGTCATCGAAAAAGCGGGAGACTATTATTCAGCCTTCGTTCCCGATCTTCCCGGTTGCGTGGCAGCGGGATCAACCATTGAAGCCGTGGAGCGAGAGATTCGGGACGCCATCCGGTTCCATATCGATGGGCTGGAGCAGGACGGATCGCCTGTACCCGAGCCGACGAGCCTGGTCGATTATGTTGAGGCCTAGGATCCCCAGGGGCTCCGACGCGAGCTTCGTTTATACGGGGCCAGCTTAAACCTGACCGCGCCAGCAATGACGCCTTTGTTGAATGAATAAAACGTGACCAAGACCATCATCGAACCCAGCCGCGCGATCGATGTCATCCACGAGACCGACGTGCTGGTCGTCGGGTCCGGGCCCGGCGGTCTCGCGGCAGCACTTGCGGCCGCGCGGGCGGGCGTCGCGGTGGCGCTCGTCGAGCGCTTCGGCTGCTTCGGCGGCAACATCACGGCAGTCGGGGTCGAGGGTTTCGCCTGGTATCGGCATGAGGCCACGGTCGAGGCGGGCGGCATCGGGCGCGAGTTCGAGGAGCGCGCCAAGGCCATGGGTGCCGCCGTGCCCGAAAGCCAATCGCTGAGCTACGAGCTCGATTCCGAAGGGCTTCAAGCTGGTGGCCGACCGCCTGGTCGAGGAGGCCGGCATTCATCCGATGCTGCACCGGCAGTTCGTGGCGCCCATCATGGAGGGCGACAGGATCGTCGGCATCGTCACCGAGTCGAAATCCGGGCGCGAGGCGATCCTGGCCAAATGCGTGATCGACGGGACCGGTGACGCGGACGTGGCCCATCGGGCCGGCGCGCCGACTGTCACTACGCCGCGGGAGCAGATGCAGGCCGCCTCGGTCATGTTCCATCTGGCCGGCGTCGACAAGCGCGCCTTCATGGCTGGTGTTCGGGCCGACCCGCAGACCTACGGAGATTGGTCGTCCGGCGACTGGCAGATCGAGACGTCGGGCAAGGAGGACGCGATGTTCTCGCCCTTTTTGGGCAAGCCCTTCGCCCAGGCGATCCGCGACGGCGTATTGCCCGCCCATCTCAACACCATCGCAGGCACCTGGGGGGCGCTGCACGACACGGGCGAACTCACCTACATGAACCTCGTGCATCTGGCGGGCTGCGATGGCACCGACCCCGACAGCATGACGCATTTCGAGATGGAGGGCCGGCGGCAAGCCATGCTGGCCATCGACGCGCTGCGCCGCTACACCCCGGGCTGTGCCGGCGCCCGGCTCAGGAATTTCGGCATGACGATCGGTATCCGCGATACGCGCAAGATCGACGCCCTCTACAATATGACCGAGGCGGACGTGCGCCATGAGGGCCGGTTCGAGGATACGATCGGGATCTATCCCGAATTCATCGACGGCTACGGCGTGCTGATCCTGCCGACCACGGGCCGCTACATGCAGATTCCGTATCGGGCCATGGTGCCGAAGCGCGTGAAACGTTTGCTGGTTACCGGGCGGGCGATTGGCGGCGGCCGGATCGCCCATGCGGCTACCCGCAACATGGCGTGCTGCGCCGTGGCCGGGCAGGGCGCCGGCGTGGCGGCCGCCGTTGCGGTGCGCAGCGGACAGGACCTCGACCGCGTCGATCTCGCGGCGGTTCAGACGGAACTGGTCAGACAGGGCGTGCGACTTGGCTGAGGCGATCACCTTCTGCATCGATGGCGGCGGCACCCGCAGCCGCGGACGGCTGGTGGATCGCGAAGGCCGGCCGCTGGCATTCGCCGAGAGCGGCCCCTGCAATCCTTCCACCAACCGCGCACGCGCCCTGGCGAGTCTTGCCGACCTTTGGGGGCAATGCTGCGCGGCGGTTGGGCGCGATCTCGAGGATCGCGGCGGCACAGCGCTGGCCATCGGGGCAGCCGGCCTTTACGTGCCGGCGACCCGGGACGCCTTTCTGGCCGAATGCCCGAGCTTCGCGGCCACCGCGACCATGAGCGATGGCTACGCGGCCCTGATCGGAGCCGGAGCCGGCGAGCCTTGCGCCCTGGCCATCATCGGCACGGGGATCGCCGGTCACAGGCTTTATTCGGACGGCCGCTCCATTCAGCGCGACGCCTGGGGCTGGGTGGCGGGCGACCGCGGCAGCGCCGCCTGGATCGGCCGGGCCGCATTGCGGCACTGCTTCGTGGCGCTCGACGGCATCGCGCCCCACGATGGGTTATCCCGCGCCGTGCTCCAGGCGATCGGCGGCACTACCCCCATCGCGGGCGGATGGCTGCGCGATCTCGGTCCGGACCGGCTCGGGGCGTTCTCGCCCATCGTGCTCGCACAGGCGGCCCAGGGCGAGCCGGCCGCGGTGCGAATTCGTGATCGCGCGGTCGAGCATCTGGCCGGCCTGGTCAGGGTGCTGGATGCCGCCGACGTTCCGCTCTACGCCGCAGGGGGTCTCGTCGAGCCTCTGCGGGTGTTTCTCGAAGAGCGGATCGGCCGCGACATTCGCAAGCCTGAAGCCGATGCCCTGGCGGGCTGCTGGCTGGTTGCCTCGGGGCAGGCGCCCGAGGAGCGCGCGAGCTTGTTCGGCCATGATGGCGGGGAAAACGCATGAGCAGCACGACGATTGCGCCGGAAGGAACTGTTCTCACGCCGGCCGGGTGGATGGCCGGCCGGGTCGATATGGACGGAAGCCTGATCGCCGCCGTCAGCGGCGCTCCCCTGGGCGCGGGCGAGCAGCCTGAAGCTCCCTATATCCTGCCCGGATTCATCGACCTGCATGTACACGGCGGGGCCGGGCACGACTGGCAGGGCGGCGAAGACGCAGTCCGCGGCCTCGTGCGGTTCCACGCCTCCCATGGCACGGTCGCGATGGCGCCGACGACGGCTACCGCGGGCGCGCCCATCATCGAGACGGCGCTCGGCGCCATCAAGGCCGTCAAGGCCAAGCGTCGGCCCGGCGAGGCCGTCGTGCTCGGTGCCCATCTCGAGGGCCCCTTCATCAACCCGCTGAAGCTTGGCGCCCAGGAACCTGCGGCCCTAGAGGGTGACACCGAGCTCGCGAGGCGCTGGGCCGAGACCTATCCGCTGCTGGTCGCCACCGTGGCGCCAGAAATCCCGGGCGGGCTCGACGTGATCGAGGTGCTGGCCGCACACGGCTGCAAGGTGCAGATCGCCCATAGCCTGGCGACCGCCGACCAGGCCGCCGAGGGGTTCAGGCGCGGCTGCACGGGCATCACGCACCTCTTCAATGCCATGACGGGGGTCGATCATCGTGCCCCGGGCGTCGCCGCCTACGCGCTCGCCCATTGCACCTACGCGGAACTGATCTGCGACCTGCTGCATGTCGATCGAACCGTGCTGCTGGCCGCCTATCGGGCCATTCCAAAGCTCTACGCCATCTCGGACGCGACCTCGGCGGGGCTGCCTGACGGGCTGCATCACTGGGGCGGCCACCGCGTCATCAAGCGAGGGCTTCAGGTCACGCTCGAAGATGGGGTGACCCTGGCCGGGAGCGCCATCACGCTGCTCGACGCTTTCCGCAACCTCGTGAAGGTCGGCCTCAGCCTAGAGGAGGCTTCCGCCATGACATCCGCCCGGCAAGCCGAATATCTCGACCGGCCCGATCTCGGGCGCATCGAGGCCGGTGCACGGGCCTGCCTGGTCCGGCTCGATGCCGATCTGCGGCTCGAGGCTGTGTGGGTCGACGGCGAGTCGATCGAGCCGGCCGCCTAACCTTCGTAGCCGTTAAAGACCCGCCAGATAGCTTTCGAGTGCCGCCAGATCGGGCTCGGAAGTCGCCTTCATCAGGTCCGACATGCCCGGGTTATTGGCTCGGACGCCGCTGCGGAATTCCGCGATGGTTTTGGCCAGATAGTCGTGGTTCTGGCCCGCGAGGCGCGGCACGGTCCCGGTGCCCTGATATTTGTCGAGGTGGCACCCTGTGCAGCCGACCGAGGAATTGGCAGTGAGCGCCTGGCGGGCGACATCGTCCGGTGCCGAGACTTGCCTGAGGTTGGGCCAGGTCTTCGCCGCGAAATAGGCCGCAAGCGCCTTCATGTCGTCCTTCTCCAGACTTGCGGCGATCGGGCCCATGATCTCGTTGTGCCGGGCGTCGCGCTTGAAGTCGCGCAACTGAAGGTAGAGGTAGCCCTCCTGCTGCCCCCAGATGATCGGGATGTTTTTTTCGATCGGGACGCCCTGTTCGCCGTGACAGCCGCTGCACACGGCGGCCTTCTCTTCGATCGACTCGGCGCCGGCCGGCACCGCCGAGAGTCCCAGGAAAAGCAGTGCTGCCACAAACGCCACGCGACCGAGCATCGAGGGTTCCTTCTTCGGATCAATGAAATGGGACGGAACCCTTAGGATTCCGTCCCATCGAAGCCAGCTAGAGGCTGTTCGGGCGAGGTCAATCCACCGTGAAGGCGATGATCGAATTGCCGCGCTTGTAGTCGAGCTGGGTGTTTCCGCCCGCGCCGACCACGATGTACTGCTTGCCCCCGACCGAATAGGAGGAAGGCGGTGCATTGACGCCCGCGCCGGCCTGGAACTGCCAGAGCAGCGAGCCGGATTCGGAATCATAGGCCTTGAACTGGCCGTTGCCTTCGCCCGTGAAGACGAGGCCGCCGGCCGTGGCCAGGATGCCGCCGATCATCGGCTGCGGGGTTTTGACCTGCCACCGGATCTTGCCGGTGTTGTAGTCGACCGCGGTCACGTTACCCCACTGCTCTTCGCTCGGGATGACCTTGAAGGCGCCGCCGAGCCACAATTTGCCGCCCGGGTAGGGCGAGCTTTCGACGTGGTAGGTCATCGGCTGATGCAGGTTGATCGCGAACGCGAGACCCTGGGTCGGATCGGTGGCCATCGGGGACCATTCGACGCCGCCGTTGGCGCCCGGCAGCATGCGCGCACCTTCCTTGGTGGGAAGCACCCACATGTTCTCCTGAGGCACCATGGCCTCGGAGAAGCGGATCAGGCTGCAATCCTTGGCGTCGTTGACGTAGATGTGCCCGGTCTTGCCCGCGTGCAGGACAGCCTTGGTCGGCTTGCCGTCCTGGCCGGTCACCTCGGTGATCACGGTCGGCGAGACCGCGTCGAGATCCCAGACGTCATGCGGAACGTATTGATAGTGGCAGACGTACTTGCCAGTATCGAGGTCGAGCGACACCATCGAGTCCGTGTAGAGATTGTCGCCTGGGCGCACGGAGCCGTCGAGGTCGGGCGAGGGATTGCCGACCACGAAGTAGATCCGGTTGGTGTCGAGATCCACCGAGGGATTCTGCCACACGCCGCCGCCGAGCGTCTTGTAGGGGTCGCCGGATTTGGCCAGCGCGGCCTTCTCGGCCGCAATGTCACGATGCAGGATCCGGCCCGTGGCATCCTTTTCGGCCCACACGCCGACCGAGTTCTCCGGCGTCGTGTTGAAGCTCCAGATCAGCTTGCCGGTCTTGCTGTCGAAGGCCTTGACGAAGCCCCGGATGCCGTATTCGCCACCGTTGGTGCCGAGCAGAACCTTGCCCTTGACGACCGTTGGGGCCATCGTTTCGCTATATCCCTCCTCGGGATCGGCGACATCGGTCGTCCACACGACCTTGCCGGTCTTGGCGTCGAGCGCCAGCAACTTGGCGTCGAGCGTCGCCACATAGACGAGGTTGTCGGCCACCGCGACGCCGCGATTGTTGGGGCCGCAGCAGAAGGTCGTGATCGGACCCATCTTATGGGCGTAGTGCCACAGCTCCTCGCCCGTGCGCGCGTCGAGCGCGTAGACGTGGCTGAAGGAGGTCGTCACATACATGACGCCGTTGACGACGATCGGCGAGGTTTCCAGCGACTCCTTGACATCTGTCTGGAAGATCCAGGCCGGCCGCAGCTTGGAAACATTGCCCGTGTTGATCTGGCGATTGGGGTAATAGCGCTGCTGAGTGTAGTCGCCATTTGTGTGCAGGAAGTTCTGGCTGTCGCCGGCCGCGCGGTTCAGGACATCCTGCGTCACGCTCGACATGTCGCCGTATTTGGTCGCCGACTTGACCTCTTGGGCGCCAGCGGGCATCGCCCCTGCAAGCGCCAGGGCAGCCGCCATGGCGACCCCGATCCGAACGTCTCTCATGACACCCCTCCCCAGTCAGCCGAGTGCACGTCGGCACTCTTAGAATTCTTGTAGCTTCTTACCATGCAGCGGCCCTTCGAGGCGGTCAAGATGGCTCCAGGCCAGCGGCCCAACGCCTCTGCGGCTGCGTAGACAGATTCGCGAGTTTCGCAGACAATGACGGTTCACGCCTCTTCGTGATCGACCACTATTCTCATTGCGGCGGCTTGTCACATGCGATTGGGAATATGCGTCCTTGGTCTGCTTGCAACGCTTGCCATCGGCCTGGGAGCCTCGCCATCTCGGGCGCAAAGCATCGGTCAGCTCTATCAGATCAGCACGATCGTTACCGGCCAGCGGGAGGAAACCCGCGCTCCCGCGCTTCGGCAAAGCCTGCTCGATGTCCTGGTGAAGGTTTCAGGCGATCCAAGCCTGATCAACGAACCAAACGCGCTGGCGCTCGAGCCGCAAGCCCCCGCGTTCGTGGATCGCTACCGCTACCATGATCGGCTCGAAGGCAAGCCCATTCATGACGAGCAGGGCACGCGTGATCGCCCGCACGATCTCACGATCGATTTCAATCCCGCGAAGGTCGACGCGGCATTGCGCTCGCTCGGCCGGGACGCATGGGTTTCGGCACGGCCGCGCGTCGCGATCTTTCTCGCCGTTGAGCAAGGACCATCGGCCTACGTCATGACCACGGACGGCGAGCGCAGCTACGGACAGCCCGACGCTTTCCGTGCGGCGTCCGTCAGGACCGGCATGCCGATCGTGCTGCCGAGCCAGGCCGCCCTCGATTCCGCCGGACTGACTTTCGACACCGTGAAGACGGCGGCGCTCGGTACCCTTGATGCCGCGGCCGCGAGCCTCGGGGCCGAGGTCGCGCTCGCGGGCGTTATGGCCTTCAGCGACAAGGACCTTGGCTGGAGCGTCGAATGGCGCATGCCTTGGAGAGGTAAGTTGTTTCGATGGCACGTGAAAGGGGTGAGCTACGACGAGGCGTTCAGAAATGCGCTGCGGGGCGCCGCCCAGATCCTCTCGGGTCACGGCACGCCCGAGTAAGGCCTGTGGGGCTCGCTTGGCGAACCGGATGAACCGGGAGTGAAGCGCCGCTTCACACAAGGTGCATCGGTCTCGTGGCACTCTTGCCGATGCGCCCGTTCGCTCAGTGCAGCGGGGCGCCAGGAGAGCGTATCATGCGTGAGACCATCGCGGTGCGTCGGCACCGTTTTCGGGAGGCGGCTGCTCTGTATTTGCTGGACACGGGTACGACCCCGTCGCTTCGGGTGCTTCGGCTCATGTGGCGGCTGTCGCTCGAGCCCTAGCCGACCCGGCTCACGCGACCGGGGTCGGGGTGCCGGCGCGCGCGGTCTGGCGCCGATACACATAGTCGATCGGCTCGGAGGCAGAGCTTTCTTCGAGCAGCACGGCTTCGATCACGCCGTGGTGGGGCGACAGGTGGCAGACCGGGTCGGCGTTGCGTGCATCGCCGGTCAGGGCCAGGGCCTGGCATCGGCAGCCGCCGAAATCCACCGTCTTGCGGGGGCATGACACGCACGGCTCGCGCATCCAGTCCGTCCCGCGAAAGGCGTTGAAGGCCGGGGATGCGGCCCAGATCTCGCCGAGGCTGGCGTCGCGAACCGAAGCAAATTCGAGCCCCGGAATGGTCTCGGCGGCGTGGCACGGCAGCACCTTGCCCTGCGGCGTGACGTTCATGGTCCGCCGGCCCCAGCCGCCCATGCAGGCCTTGGGATAGGTCGCGTGGTAATCCGGAATGACGTGGTCGATCACGATCGTGCCGGCGTGGAGCGGCCTTCAGGCGCTCGACCTCGGCAATGGCCGCGAGGGCCTCGGCCCGTGTGGGCATGAGGGCGGCCCGGTTGCTCTTCGCCCAGCCGTAATATTGCGCGTGCGCGATCTCGACCCGCCGTGCGCCGAGCGCGATGGCCTTTTCGACCAGCGCGCCCGCATGGGCGATGTTGGCCCGATGCAGCACAGCGTTGACGGTCAGCGGAAACCCGGCCCGGATCACCTCTGCCGCAACGTCGTTCTTGCGGCGCGACGCGCCCGCGTAGCCGGCGATGATGTCGGCCGTCGCCTCGTCGGTGTCCTGGATCGACAATTGGACATGGTCGAGGCCGGCCTCGGACAGGGCGCCGATCAGGCGCGGGGTGAGGCCGATCCCGGAAGTGATCAGGTTGGTGTAGAGGCCGAGCGTGGCGCAATGGGTCACGATCTCGACGAGGTCGCGCCGGCTCGCCGGCTCGCCGCCCGAGAGATGGACCTGATGGATGCCGAGCGCCGCGGCTTCGGAGAAGACCCGCTGCCACTCGGCGGTCGAGAGTTCGCCGTCCCGCGTTTCGAGCTCGACCGGGTTGGAGCAATAGGGACAGCCGAGCGGACAGCGATGCGTCAGTTCGGCCAGGAGCCCGACCGGAGGCGGCGCCGCTACGCGGGGAATGCTGGTTCATAGGTCGACCAGGCGTTTGCGGACGAGTTCGGCCAGCATGGCCTCGACATCGGTCTCGATCTGCTCGCCGCGGCGCCGCGAAAGCCTTGGCCAGGTCGTCGACGATCTCGGCCAGGCTGGCGTCGCCGGTGCAGCGCTTCAGGATCTCGACTGAAACCGGGTTGAGCTTCAGCATCCGCTCAGGGGCGAGCAGCACCCATTCGCCGCGCACCTCGTCATGCTTGAGGCGCACGCCGCGCGGCAGGCGCGGCTTCAGCGCGGGATCGATCTGCCGGACACTTGCGTCGGGCATGGCGTCACGTCCCCCGGTTCGAATTCGCCGCGACCGCATCCTCGGGCCGCCAGGCGCCCGGCGGCACCGCGCCATCGACATAGGCGCCCCAGAGCGCGTCGAGCTGCGCCCAGAGGACATCGCATTTGAAGCGCAGCGCCGCCAGCACGGCCTGCTGCTCGGCGGGCGTGCGGGCGTGGGTCTTCACGTAGTCCAGCGCGAAATCGCTGTCGCGCCGGGCCTGCGTCGGGACGCGCCGTGAAATAGCTGAGGGTGTCGCTGGCTGACGAAGGGGTAATGCGTCAGCATGCCCGACACCCGCTCGCCGATGATCTGCGGCGAGAACAATTCGGTCAAGCGACGAGGCGATCGCCTCGAGCAGCGGGCGCTTGGCGCAGAAATTCACATAGGCCTCGACCGCGAACCGCGTGGCCGGCAGGATGCCCCGCGTCGACGTCACGTAGTCGCGCGGAAAGCCCAGGCTGTCGGTCAGCTTCAGCCATTTGGCGATGCCGCCCTCGCCCTCGTGCGCGGCCGTCATGGTCGATGATCCGCTCGCGCCAGTCGCGGCGAAGCGCCGGATCCTCCATGCGGCTGAGCACGGTCGCGTCCTTGATGGGGATCATCGACTGGTAATAATAGCGGTTGAGCGCCCAGGCGCGGACCTGGTCCTGGTCGCAGCCGCCGGTGTGCAGGCGGCGGTGGAAGCGGTGCAGGTTGTGATAGCGCTCGGCGCCGATCTGCCGCAGCGCCGCTTCGAGGTCCTCGGGGCCCAGCGACGTCGTCGCTCTGGTGCGTCACAGCACGATTTCCATTCCGTCGTAGGCGACGTCCCATCCGGCCCGCTCGACCGCGGCGCGCTCCGGCGAGCCTGCCACCAGGATCGGGTTGGTGTTGTTGATGTGGGTGAAGATCTTGCGCCCGACCTTTGCGTCGGCGAGCGCCGGGAGCGAGCCGGTCGGCCCGCTGATCGCGATGTGCCCCATCCGGGCCGCCGTCTTGTGGGAAAGGCCGAGCCGGACCATCTCGTCGTCCGTGTAGGTCGTGCCGTCGAACAGCAGGACGTCGGCCCCGGACAGGCGCGCCAGCAGCGCCGGCGTGACGAGGCGCAGCCCGGGACATAGACGACGCGGCCGGCGTCGCTCGTCAGCTCAAGCCCAATCGTCATCTCGGTCTCGCGTCCGATCTCGACCGTGTCGGTTTCGAGGTAGAGCGGCACCTTGCCGGGAACCGAAAACATCTCGACCGTCAATCCCGGGATCGGCGTGGCATCGCTCGCCGACCGGGACCGGAGTCCGCGTCACGAAACCGGGATCGAGTACCGCGAAGACCGGATCGCTGTCGAGGAGGTCCAAAAGGGCCGCCGTCCCGAAAAGGCTGAAATTCTGTCGTTCGCGCAAGCGACAGGAGGCCCGCGATATGGTCCACATCACCATTGGTCAGGAAGACGGCCCGCGATCGGGCTGTCTCGATCACCCTGGCGGGGATGCAGCGCAGGCGTCGCGATGATTTGCTGTCTGAGGTCGGGCGAAGCGTTCAGCAGCAGCCATTCCCCACCATCCCCGCTTATCGCGAGGCTGGATTGTGTTCGCGCCGACACGCGAGGGTCGCCCGACCACGCCAGCCGGCATACGGGACAGCGGCAATTCCATTGAGGGAAGCCACCGCCCGCCGCCGAGCCAAGAACGATGATACGCAACGTGTCGCGCAGGCTCGGCCCCGTTGACGCAATGCGTCAGAACAGGATTTCAGCCGACTCGTAGCTCGTCACTTCCATGCCGAGGCAAACTTCTTCGATCACCGGGGTCGTCCAGGCCATGTCGTCCTCCAGAAGGCGGGCTCACCGCGAGCCACGCTACCAAGTTAGCATTCGAAGGCCGCCCCGGCAATTCGCTTGCAGCGTGCGCGAGGGGCCTGCGACATCAACGCCGCGCCGGCATGCAATGTTGCCGGGCGTTGTCTCTTGGGCCTGTTCGGTTCGGTGACCATCGACGCTGCAGCGCGGCAGCCATCGGCCGGCACGGACCCAGGCTTGGATTTTCCGGGTTCTCGTACGACCGCGTTTGAAAGCGCGCTTACCAAGAGGCACACATGACACGGAATTTCGTTTCGCTGACCAGCGTGGCGGCGCTGCTGCTGTTGACCGGCACCGGCGCCTATGCGGCGGCCAAAAGCGCCCAGGACTTCATCAAGGACGCCATCCAGGGCGATAATTCCGAGATTTCGCTCGGTCAACTCGCGCAGCAAAAGGCCGGCAACGCCAAGGTAAAGGACTTCGGCAAGACGCTGGTGAGCGACCATACGACCGCCAAGCAGGAAGCGAGCACGCTCGCCAAGACGCTCGGCGTCACGCCTTCCGATGAGCCGACCGCCGAAGCCAAGGAAGAACAGGACAAGCTTTCGAAGCTTTCCGGCGCCGATTTCGACAAGGAATTCGCCAGCTACATGGTGGACGACCATCAAGAAGGATATCCAGGAGTTCCAGGACCAGGCGAAGGCCAACGACCAGACCAGCGCGCTGGCCAACAAGCAATTGCCGACGCTGCAGAAGCACCTCCAGATGGCGCAGGCCCTGGCAGGAAGCACCGCCCAGAACGGCACCGAGGCTCCGGCGGCCCTGAAGGAGGCTCCGACCCAGGAGGCCGCCGACCAATGGCGCGCCTCGAAGCTCGCCGGCGTTGCCGTCTATGGTCCGGACAACAAGAAGGTCGGATCCATCACCGACGTTCTGATGACCCAGGAGGGCAAGGCCGAATACGTCGTGGTCGGGGTCGGGGGATTCCTCGGGATCGGTGAGAAGGACGTGGCCATTCCCTACGACCAGGTCAAGTTTACCGATCAGCCACTGACCGGAGGGGCAAATGCGGGGAATTCCGGCGCGACCACCACCGCCGCGAACGGCAACGGCATGGCGCCCGCCGCGCCGGCCATGACGATGAGCGTGGGCAACACGGCCAACGGCACGCCCGTCACGCCTCCCCCGGCTGGCGCGACGGCGGGTGCCGGGACTCGGCTTGCCGCACCAAAGCCTATCCCGATCACGGCATGATCGACATGACCGCGGACCAGCTCAAGAGCGCGCCGACGTTCAAGTTCGCCTCGTAACCGGACGCTTGAGCGGCCGCATCGGGCGTGAGCCTGCGGGCCTCCCCGACAAAGATCTGATGCCGCGACGGGGCTCCTGCCGCGGTATCCAGGGCAGGGCTGGCGTGGCTCTCTGCGACCCTCTAGGTTGCAAACAATAAAGAATCAAAACGCCACAGGTCGGGGAAACCATGGACGGCATCGAAAAACGCACGATGGACAAGGTGACGCGCCGCCTCGTCCCCTTCCTGATGCTCTGCTATTTCATCGCCTACCTCGACCGGGTCAACGTCGGCTTCGCGGGCGCCACGATGCGCCAGGATCTCGGCCTGTCGGCGGCGGCTTTCGGGGGCGCGGCCGGCATCTTCTTCGTCGCCTATTTCTTCTTCGAAGTGCCGAGCAACATGGCGCTGAACCGCTTCGGGGCGCGGCTGTGGATCGCCCGGATCATGTTCACCTGGGGCCTGGTTTCGGGTGCCCAGGCCTTCGTGACCGGCGAGATGAGCTTCAACATCGTCCGCCTGCTGCTCGGCGTCGCCGAAGCAGGGTTCTTCCCCGGCATCATCTTCTTCCTGACGCTGTGGTTCCCGTCGGCCTACCGGGCCCGGATCATCGGCCTGTTCATGTTCGCCATCCCGATCTCGACAGTGATCGGCTCGCCGATCTCGGGGCTCGTGCTGAACCTCGAAGGCGTGGCCGGGCTGCACGGCTGGCAATGGGTGTTCCTGATCGAGGCCGTGCCCGCGCTTGTGGTCGCCTTCATCACCTACGCCTATCTGACCGACCGCCCGGCCGACGCCGCCTGGCTGGACCGGTCGGAAGCCACCTGGCTGCAGAACCTGCTCGACGCGGAACGGGCCAACCGGGAAAAGAAGGTTCGGCTTTCCTGGGCCAAGGCGATCATCGACCCGCGCGTGATCGGGCTCGGCTTCGTCTATATGGGCTGCAACATCCCGCAATACGGCTTGAGCTTCTTCCTGCCGCAGATCGTCAAGGCGTTCGGCGGCTTGTCGAATTTCCAGGTCGGCCTCGTGACGGCGCTGCCCTACGCGGTCGGCGCGATCTCCATGATCCTATGGAGCCGCCATTCGGACCGCACGCACGAGCGCAAGTGGCACACGGTGATTCCGCTCGCCGCCATCGTGGTCGGCCTGGTGCTCGCGGCGCTCTCGCCGAGCCCAACGCTCAAGATGGCGAGCCTGTGCATCGCCGGCTTCGGGTTCTTCGCCTCGCTGCCGGTGTTCTGGACCTTGCCGACCGCCCTGCTCAGCGGCGCCGGCGCGGCGGCCGGCATCGCGGCCGTCAATTCCATCGGCAACCTCGGCGGCTATTTCGGGCCGCAGGTCTTCGGGTGGCTGAAGGACCAGACCGGCGGTGACACCGCGAGCCTCATGTTCCTGGCCGGATGCGCGGTCATCGGCGCCATCATCGTGCTGGTGCTGGGCCATGACCCGACGCATGGAGCGCGCGGCCGACACGACAGCGCCGCTGCGCTCGTCCGAGGCTTAGGGTTCCGGCTCGGGGCACCCCAATGTTCCTGATCCGCACCGTCGTGGGGCCGAGCCGGATCCATGGCGTCGGCACTTTCGCGGCCGAAGATGCGGCGGAAGGGCAGGTCATCTGGCGGTTCGACCCGGCCTACGACCTCGTCATTCCGCGTCAGCCGCGTCGGGTCGCTGCCGGAGGCGTTCCGGCATTACCTCGAGACCTATGCCTATCTGGCCCAGGAGATCCCGGACAGCTACGTCCTCTCCTGCGACCACGCCAAGTTCCTCAACCACAGCCCGGAGCCCAACACGGCGCTGCGGCCGTTCGAGACCCTGGCCCGCGTGCCGATCCGGGCCGGGGACGAAATCACCTGCGACTACCGGGCTTTCGTGGCGGGATGGGACGGGTTCGAGCCGAAGACGGCCTGACCTACACGGGGATCGAGCAGCCCGAGCCGCTCGACGCGCGCGAAATCCCCCGCGACCAGCTTGGCCCCGATGTCGCGGCGGAACCGGACATTCGGGATCACAGTGCGGTCCGCGAGCGCATAGGCGCTGCTCCTGGGCGGCCGGGATGGTCGGCACCCGTCCCGGTCACCACCAGGGTCCAGCCATGGTAGCCGGCCGTCACGAGCTGGCCATCATCGAGGCCGACTTCGCCATAGTGCAGGTTGAGCCGGTCCTCGTCCGAGAGGTCCCCGTCGAACAGCACCGGCAGGCCGATCGGCTCGGACACATATTTGCGGATGTACGGGAAGGGGCGCGTCGTCATGACGACGCCGACCGCGAATCCCGGCCGGGTCCGGAACGGCGCCCCGGAGCGGGTCACCATGGCGCGGAAAAGCTCCGCCCAGGAGGTTTCCTGCAGGGGGTCGAGGATGGCGAAGCCCGGATAGCCGAACCGGCAGGTGAATTCGAGCGGCCAGATCCCCGCCTCGTTCACGATCGTGTTGAGATTGATGTAGCCGAGATAGCCGTTCTGCCGCAGCAGCGGGGCCATGCGGGCCAGCGTCCGCTCGAAGAAGGTCTGGGTCCGCTCGTAGGTCACGACGGTGCCCATCTCGCCCGTCAGTTCGCCGAGATCGCCCGGGAAGAAGTGCTTGTGCTCCCAATCCAGGCAGGCCGGGGTAAAGAAAGCTCTCGCCGTCGAAATAGGCGCCGACGCCCATCTCCACGCCTTCGACATGCTCCATCAGGATGAAGCTCATGCGGTCGCGCTGCATCTGGCGAAACTTGGCCGCGATCATGGCCTTGACGTCGCGTCCGTCGCGGAGCCGGCCCACGAAATTGTCGGCGGCTCCGAACCCCTCGCCGTTGAACTTCAGGACGTAGCGGCCGGGGTTCCGGTCGATGAAGTCGGTTGCGGTCGCGGCATCGTCGAACTCATGGACGGCGGCGATCGGCAGGCCCAGGGCGGCCAGCACGTTCTGGGCGTAGCCGCGATCGTTTTCCAGCCGGTCGCCATAGCTGCTGCCTCCGACGACGTTGAAGCCGTCGCGCCGCAATCGATCCTGCAAGGCGCCGCGCTGGTGGGCGACGTTCTCGAACAGCACGATGCCGTCCTGTCCGGCCTCGCGCAGCCAGTCGAGTTCCTGCTCCCAGCTGTCGGTCCGCTGGATGATGCCGGCCAAGGTGCCGTGGCAGAGCGGTTCGGAGATCGAGACCTTGACCTCGTGACCATCCTCGACCAGGCGCACGTAGAGCGAATTGAGGTCGCAGGTGTCGCCGATGCCCAAAAACCGCATGTGCTCGCTCCAGATTCCGTCCCGGGCTTGGGCCGCCCGGCTTCAGCGTCCGATCATGTTGACCCGCACGGTTAGCAGATGCGCCTGCATGGCGTCCCGCGCCGCCTCGGGGTCGCGCCGCGTCAGCGCGTCGAGCATCGTGGCATGCTCGGCACAATAGGTCTGCCGGCGTTCCTCGGAGAACGAGCGCCGCTTCATCTCGAACCAGGGGCTCTGGTTGCGCAGCGCCCTGAGCAGATTGTGAAACTCCCGTAGAAGGTCGTTGCGCGAACAGGCCACGATGCGCTGGTGGAATTCCGCGTCCCAGAGCTCGAAGCTCGGCATGTCCTGGGCCCCGAGCGCGGCCTGGTGGGCCTCGTGCACCAGCGCGAGGTCAGACGTGCTGGCATTGGTGGCCGCGAAGGCTGCAGCGTGGGGTTCCAGCATGAACCTTATTTCCATCACGTCCGCCGGGCTCGCGCCCTGCATGCGAGCGATCGTGCCCGCAAGCGCGTGATTGTCGTTCATCACGAACGTGCCGCGCCCGACCTGGCGGGCGATGGCCCCGTCCTTTTCAAGCAGGGCCATGGCCCGCCGCAGCGTGTTGCGGGCGATCCCGAGATCCGCCGCGAGCTCGCGCTCGGCCGGAATGCGGCTATCGGCCCATTCCCCGGACGCGATCCGGCTTTGCAAATTCCTGGCGATTTCAGCAGCGACGTTGCGGGGCATGGGGGAAGCCGTAGTGAACCAATGTTGAACCAATTAGCAGTCTAGGTCCTTCCGGTCCAGCGCTTGGCCAGCCTACCAGTGCGAGCCACTCCCCAGCTTGGTCCACAGACATATTGCGTGCGGACCAATTCGCGGATAAGCGTGCACCAAATGGCCAGTTTGGTCCACAAGCCGAGGGTCGGAAATGCGGGTGGCAACTTTTTCGGTCGGCGGCGAGCGCCGGGTCGGCGTGGTCGACACCGATCGGCAGACGGTCTCGACCATCGATCTGCCCCGGCACGAAGCCGAGCGTGGCATCCTGGCGCTGATCGAGCACGGCGAGCCATGGCCGGCAACGCTGTCGCCGATCCCGCTCTCGCGCGTCACGCTCGACGCGCCGATCCCGGTGCCACGGCGCAACATCTTCTGTGTCGGCAAGAACTACCACGACCACGCGCACGAATTCTCGAACAGCGGTTTCGATTCCAGCGCCGCGGCCGGCACCATCCCCAAGGAACCGATCATCTTCTCCAAAGTGCCCGAGTCGGTGATCGGGAACGAGGCTCGCGTCATCATCGACCCGGCCGTATCCACGTCCATCGACTACGAGGCGGAGCTCGCCGTCATCATCGGGCGCGACGGCCGCGGGATCAGCCGCGAGAATGCCTTCGACTATGTCTGGGGCTATACGATCATCAACGACGTGACCGCGCGGGACCTGCAGGGCCGCTACAGCCAATGGCTCATCGGCAAGTCGCAGGATACCTTCTGTCCCATGGGACCCTGGGCGGTCACGCGGGACGAACTCGACGTCGCCAATTCCGGCATCCGCTGCTTCGTCAATGGCGATTTGCGGCAGAACTCCAATACCAGCCTTCTGATCTTCGACATCCCGACCATCATCGCGGCCATCTCGGCCGGCATGACCCTGAGGGCGGGGGATGTGATCGCCACCGGGACGCCGGCCGGCGTCGGGATCGGCTCGAATCCGCCCCGCTACCTCAAGGCCGGCGACGTGGTCCGGGTCGAGATCGACGGCATCGGCGCCCTGGAGAACCGGTTCGAGGAGATCGCGGCTTGACCACCGCATCGGTCGCCGGGATGGCCGTGGAGGTCGCGGGCGAGGGCTTTCCGGTCGTCATGATCCATGGCCTGGGAGGGTCCGTCGAATACCTTCCAGCCCCAGATGGAGGCGCTGCGCGACTTCCGGGTGATCCGCATCGACCTGCCGGGGGCCGGGCGCTCGCCGGTGCCGCCCGAGACGGTCTCGATCGACAGCCTCGCGGATGCGGCCGTGCGTGCCCTGCGGCCCCTCGGCGTCGAGCGTGCGCATTTCGTCGGGCACTCGATGGGCACGATCGTGTGTCAGACGATCGCGGCCGAAAGGCCGGACCTTTGCGCGTCGCTGACGCTGTTCGGCGCCCTGATCGAGCCTTCGGAAGGGATGCGCACCGCTCTACCGGCGCGGGCCAAGCTGGCCCGGACGCGAAGGCATGGCCCCGATCGCCGACCAGATCATCGAAGGCGCGCTGTCGTCCGAAACCAAGACGTCGCGGCCGGCGGCCGTGGCCTTCGTCCGGGAATCGGTGATGCGGCAGGATCCGGAGGGTTACGCCCGTCATTGCGAGGCCCTTGCCAGCGCCCGAGCCGTGGATCATCGTCGGGTTGCGGCGCCGGCCTTGCTGGTTGCAGGCGAGTCCGATGGGACGGCGCCGGCCAGCGTGGCCCGGAGCCTGGCGGAACGGCTCAAGGATGCCAGGGTCGCGGTCATCGCAGGCAGCGGTCACTGGCTGACGATCGAGAAGCCGCGCGAGTGCAACGAAAAGATGCGAGACTTTCTCGCCGACCTACGATGAGCCGAGCCTCGAGGACACAACCCCGCAAGGGGTGAACCGAGTGGCCGCGCCCCGTAAGCGGTACGCCAAGGGAGGTAGCGATGGCAGACAACGGCATCCACGAGTCCAACTGGAACGGACGGCAACCCGATTCCGTGCTGTTCACCAACGTCCGCATCCTCGATGGCACGGGGGAATATCTCTATTCGGGCGAAGTTCTGGTCCAGGGTAACCGGATCAAGCAGGTGACCCGGGGCGGCTCGCGCTTTGCGGGCGCGGGTGCAGGTGGGCTCGGCGGGGGTGGCGCGACCACCATCGACGGCATGGGCGCGACCCTGATGCCGGGCATGATCGATGCGCATCTTCATCTGTCGTGGAACAACGCCCCGGGCATCGACCCGATCCAGATGATGCCGCCTGAGGAGCACATCCTGGTCACGGCCGAGATGGCCAAGCTGGTGCTCGATTCCGGCTTCACGGCCGGGCGCGGCGCGGCGGCCGCCAAGCCCCGGCTCGACGTCGTGATCCGCAATTTCATCAATGCCGGGCGCCTGCCTGGCCCCCGCTATACCGCGGCCGGACCGGAGATCACGACCGTGGGCGGGCTGGGCGATTCCGCCCCGCCGCATATCCCGCACGAGGGTCTCAACCTCGGCATCGTGGTGTCCGGCCCCGAGGAGGTGCGCCGCGCCGTTCGCACCCTGATCAAGTACGGGGTCGACTCGATCAAGCTCAACCTGTCGGGCGAGGAGATCACCGGCACGCGGGCCGAGGACACGCCGATGTCCGAGGAGGAGATCGCGGTCGCCGTGAAGGAAGCCAAGATGCGCGGCAAGGTCGTGGCCGCGCATGCCCGCTCCTCCGAATCGGTCAAGCAGTGCGTGCGCTTCGGCATCCAGAACATCTACCACGCCTCGTTCGCCGACGAGGAGGCGCTCGACATGCTGGAGGCCGCCAAGGACCGGCATTTCGTGGCGCCCGGCCCTGGCCTGGCTGATCGGCACGGCCCGTCATGCGGGCGACTACGGCATCAAGCCAGGTTCGCCGACCGCGATGATGTACGAGCGCGAACTCGAGCGTGCCGTCGACACCATGAAGAAGATGCACCGCCGCGGCATCCGGGTGCTGATCGGCGGCGACTACGGCTTCGCCTGGACCCCCCAGGGCACCAACGCCAAGGACATCGAATATTTCGTCGATCTGCTCGGCTTCTCGCCCATGGAGGCCATCATGGCGGCCACCAAATACGGCGGCCAGATCATGGGCATGGGCGACGAACTCGGCATGATCAAGGAAGGCTATCTGGCCGACATGATCCTGGTCGACGGCGATCCGATCGCCAACGTGCGCATCCTGCAGGACCACGATCGCCTGCTCGCCATCATGAAGGACGGCAAGTTCCACAAGAGGCCGCAGTTGCAGGAACAGCGCCGGCGTTTGATCGCGTGAGGCAGCAAGGCTTTCCCTTGTCTGCCGCTCATCCCCGCGGAAGCGGGGATCCAGGAGCGTGTGACCCGAAGGGTCCGCCCGGCAAGGCTTCTGGCCGGCTTGTGCGGCTGGATCCCCGCTGTCGCGGGGATGAGCGGAATGGCGGGCTCGGCGAGAACGCGCCATGAAGCACCCGCTCGTGGCTGTCGGGGGCGCCATTCTGGCCGCCATCGTGCTGTGGCTGTTTCTGGCGCTCTGGCCGAGCTGGCTGGTCGCGAATGCTCGGGCCGAAGAAGATCCTGGTCAACACGCTGTTCAACGGCGTCACCCTGGCCGGCCTCTACTTCCTGGTGGCCAGCGGCTTCACCTTGATCTTCGGCCTGATGCGCAACGTGAATCTGGCGCACGGCTCGCTGTACCTCTTCGGCGCCTATGTGGGCTACGACGTCGCCAATTGGACCGGCTATTGGCTGCTCGGCGTGCTGGCCGGTGCCCTGGCCGGCGCGCTAGCGGGCCTGCTGATGCAGGTGCTGGTGTTCCGGCGCATGGAGGGCGACGACCTGCGCCAGACGCTGGTGACCATCGGCATCTCCATCGTGGCTGCCGATCTCATGCTCGCCTTCTGGTCCGGCAAGACCTACCAGTTCTTCGTGCCCGTCCTGGCTCGACGGCGCGGTCGCAACCCCCATCGTGACCGCCGTCAAATCCAATGGCGACCCCGTCGTCATGATGTACCCGATCTATCGGCTGGCCGTGCTCGGCGTCGCGATCGCCATCGGGGTGGCGCTCTGGCTGCTGCTCAACCGCACCCGCATCGGCACCATGATCCGGGCCGGCGTCGACGACCGGGGCATGCTGTCGGTGTCCGGCACCAACGTACACGTGGTGTTCGCGACCGTGTTCGCCATCGGGGCGGGGCTCGCGGGCTTCGCCGGCGTCATCGGCGGCACGGCCCTGTCGATCGCGCCCGGCGAGGACGTGCGCTATCTGCTGGCTTCGCTGGTCGTGGTGATCGTGGGCGGCATGGGGTCGATCACCGGGGCCGCGGTCGGGGCTCTGCTCATCGGCCTCGCCGAGCAGATCGGCCTCGCCTATTTCCCGACCTATGGCGTCGTGCTCACCTTCGTGATCATGGTGGCGGTGCTGGCTCTGCGGCCGCAGGGCATCATGGGACGGCCCGCATGAGCTTCGCCGAAGCCGAGATCGCGGCCGATCCGGCCCGCCGCGCGCCGGGCCTCACGCTCGATGCCGGCCATGTGCTGACCGCCATCGCGCTGCTGGCCTTTCCGATCTTCGCGTCGCCCGTTCTTCACCTTCCAGATCGGGGCCTATTCGCTGCTGCTCGGCACCATCGCGCTGTCCGTAATGCTGCTCGGCGGCTATGGCGGCATGGTCAGCCTGGCCCAGATGACGGTGGCCGGCATCGCCGGCTATGCGGTCGCGATCCTCGGCCAGAACGGCTCCGGCGTCATGGGCCTCGGCTGGCCCGTCTGGCTCGCGGTTCCGGTGGCTATCCTGCTCGGCTCGCTCGCCGGCGCGCTGATCGGCCTTCTGGCCGTGCGCACGGCCGGCATCTACACGATCATGATCACGCTGGCGATCGCCACCGCGTTCTTCTACTTCGTCCGGCAGAACTACGCGCTGTTCAACGGCTTCAACGGGTTCCACGGCGTCGAGCCGCCCAGGATATTCGGCCTCTACTGGCGCGATCCGGTGCCCTTCTATTATCTCAGCCTGGCGGTCGCGGCCTTCTTCTATGCCGCCGTGGTCTATGGCCGGCGATCCACCTTCGGGCTCACGCTGCAGGCCATCCGGGACAATCCGCGGCGGGTGCGGGCGCTCGGCTTCAACGTGCCGGCCCATCGCGTGTTCGCCTTCTTTCTCGCCGGCGTGATCGCCTCCACGGCCGGGGTTCTGATGGTCTGGTTCAACGGCCAGATCTCGCCGGGCTCGGTCAGCGTGTCGGCTGCCGTCGACTAGCATCGTCGTCGCGGTCGTGGGCGGCATGCGCCGGCCGATCGGTCCCTATCTCGGGGCGCTGCTTTTTGCGCTCCTGCAGAACTTCGCCGTCGACCTCGTCGACCCGGACCGCTTCAACACCGTCATCGGGGCCGTGTTTCTGGCCGTCATTTTCTTGTCTCCCGGTGGCGTGCTCGGCTTGCTCGAGCGCCTGCTGCCGGCCGCCTTGCCCGATTTTCCGCGGCAATCCTCCCGCCGCGGGACGAACATCTGATGTCCGGGAGGAAACAATGATCTTGGAGGAAACCTGATGTCGATCACCAGGAAGGCTTTGCTGGCCGGGGCCAGCCGGCTCGCTACCGCGGCTGCCGTTGCGCTCACGGTCACGGCCGGCGCGGCCCAGGCCGAAGACACGATCAAGATGGGTGGCCTGGCGACCCTCGAAGGCGCGTTCACGGTGCTGGGCCAGGACGGGCTGCGGGGCATGCAACTCGCCCTCAAGGAAGTCAACTACACGGTTGCGGGCAAGAAGATCGAGGTGATCCAGGGCTCGTCCGACGCCTCGCCGGAAAGCGCCGTCAAGGCCACCCGCAAGCTGGTCGAGCAGGATGGCGTGCAGGTCCTGATCGGGCCGCTGTCCGGGTCCGAGGGCATCGCGGTCAAGGACTATGCCAAGACCCAGCCCAAGGTGACCTTCCTCAACGGCTCCTCGGCCGCGCAGGACACCACCCTGTTCAGCCCCGCGGAAAACTTCTTCCGCTTCTCGACCGACGGCGTGCAATGGATGGCCGGCCTCGGCGAGTACATCTACAAGACCAAGGGCTACAAGAAGGTCGCCATCGTGGCGGAGGATTATTCCTTCCCGTACAGCCAGGTGGAAGGCTTCATGCTGCCCTTCTGCAAGCTCGGCGGCCACGTCCCGTTCAAGTCCTGGGTGCCGATCGGCAACAAGGACTTTTCTTCTGTAATCGCTTCGATTCCCGATGATGTCGATGCCATCATGGTGGTGCTCGGCGGCGCCGACGCCATCAACTTCCTGACCCAGTACCAGCAGGCCGGCGGCACGCTGCCCCTGATCGGCGGCTCGATCACGGCGGACCAGACGGTGCTCGGCACCAAGGGCCAGCAGCGCAAGGCGGTGCTCGGCATGCCCTCGGCCGGGCCCACGGCGGATGCCTGGGACGACCCGCGCTGGACGGGCTTCACGGCCGAATACAAGAAGGCCTTCCCGGACGGCTTCCCCTATCCGTCGCTGTTCGCCCACGCCTATTACATAAACACCAAGGCCGCGATCCTGGCCCTGCAGAAGGTCAACGGCGACCTTTCGGACGGCGGCGCCAAGTTCCGCGAGACGCTCTCCTCCCTGACGTTCGACACCCCGACCGGGCCGGTGAAGCTCGACCACAACCGCAACGCAGTGGCCGACATGTTCGTCACCGAGGTTGCCGAGGGACCGAACGGCGCCTTGTTCAACAAGGTGATCACGATCGCCAAGGACGTGAACGAGACGCTCGGCGAACCGGAAGCCGAGTTCCTCAAGCTCGGACCGGCCAGCCGCGACAACCCCGACTGCAAGTAAAGCGCGGGGACGGTCGAGTGAGCGCGTCAACCATGGCAACGCTGAGCGAAACGGGGGCCTATGCCCTCGAATTGCGCGGCGTCGGCTGCCGGTTCGGCGCGCTCACGGCCCTCGCCGACATCGATCTCTCGGTGAAGGCCGGCGAGCGCCATGCCGTGCTCGGCTCGAACGGCGCCGGCAAGACGACATTGTTCAACACCATCACGGGCGATGTCGCGCCGACCAGCGGCACGATCCGCTTCTTCGGCGAGGATGTGACGGCCTATCCGGCCCAGGAACGCATCCGGCGGGGGCTCAGGCGCACCTACCAGATCTCGCTACTGTTCGGCAGCCTGCCGGTGCTCGACAATGTCTATCTCGGCTGCCGGGGCGTATCGCGGCATCGTTATTCGCTGTTCCGGCCGCGGCGCGACGACGCCATCATGGCCCAGGCCGAGCGCATCCTGCATGCGGTCAAGCTCGACGACGTGGCGGGCCGGCTCGTCGGGGAGCTCAGCCACGGCCAGCAGCGGCAGCTCGAAATCGGCCTTGCGCTCGCCGGCGCCCCTCACTTCATCCTGTTCGACGAGCCGGCCGCGGGGCTTTCGCCGACCGAGCGGCGGGACCTCGTCACGATCCTGACCTCGCTCCCCGGCCACATCGGCTATGTCATCATCGAGCACGACCTCGACGTGGCGCTGCGGGTTTCCGAGCGCGTGACCATGATGCACAACGGCCGCATCTTCAAAACCGGAACGCCGGCCGAAATCGAGCGCGACCCCGAGGTCCAGGCGATCTATCTCGGAGGGGGCCATGGCTAGTCCGGACCTCGCCGATCGCGCCAGCGCCCACGGCGCCGGCGCCAAGGGCGCCAGCAAGCCGATCCTGCGCATTCGCGGCTTGCAGGTGTTCTACGGCGAGTCGCACGCCATCCAGGGCGTCGACCTGACGCTCGACACGGGGATCCTGTCGATCGTCGGCCGGAACGGCATGGGCAAGACCACGCTGTGCAACACCATCGTGGGCCTGAAACGCGCGCGCTCCGGCTCGATCGCGCTGTCGGGCCGCGAGATCTCGGGTGCCGAGCCGCACGTCATTACCCGGCTCGGGATCGGCTATGTGCCGCAAGGCCGGCGGGTGTGGCGCAGCTTGTCGGTCGACGAACACCTGCGCCTGGTGGCGCGTGGCGGCGCGGATGCGGCCTGGACGGTGGACCGCGTGTACCAGACCTTTCCGCGCCTGCACGAGCGGCGCCACAATGGCGGCGGCCAGTTGTCCGGTGGCGAGCAGCAGATGCTGGCGATCTCGCGTGCGCTGCTGGGCAATCCGCGACTCCTGGTCATGGACGAGCCGACAGAGGGGCTCGCGCCGATCATCGTCGACCAGGTCGCCGAAATGCTGGTCGGGCTCGGCCGCGAGGGCGACATCGCGGTGCTGTTGATCGAGCAGAATATCGGCGTGGCGACGCGCGTCGCAGACAGCGTCGGGATCATGGCCAACGGCCGTGTCAATCGCCTGATGCCGGCCGCCACGCTGGCCGGCGACCGCGAGCTGCAGCAGCAACTCTTGGGAGTCGGGCGCGACGTCGAGCTGGAGGTCGCCGAGGGAACGCCCGCGTGGGACGACGCGGCCCGCGACCGCGTCGCCGACGTGTTCCGGGTCGTGCGGGGCGTAGAATCGGCCGAGGCATCGGGTGCGACGACCGGCAATTACCGCACCCTCACCTCCCTGCCGAACCGGTGGGCGCTGTCCGACCTGGACCTTGGCCGCGGCGTGCGCGGCGCAACCAGCGAGACCGTTCCCGTGGAAGACACACTTCCGGTGCTGTTCGACATCCCGGCCCAGGAGCGCCATGGCCGGACCGCGCTGGTGGTCGGCACCTTCGACACCAAGGCCCGAGAACTGAAATTCATCCGAGATATCCTGCGGGATCTCGGGTTGCGCACCCGCACGGTCGACCTGTCAACCTCGGGCAAGCCTTCGAGCGCCGACGTGACCCCGCAGGAGGTTGCGAGCGCCCATCCGCGCGGCGCGGGCCGGGTCTTCGGCATTGACCGGGGCGAGTCCGTGGCCGCCATGGCCTTGGCCTTCGAGGCCTGGATCGGACGCCAGCGCGACATCGGCGGCGTGATCTCGGCCGGCGGCTCGGGCGGCACCTCGCTGGCCACGGCGGGCATGCGGCGCCTGCCGGTCGGCATCCCCAAGGTGATGATCTCGACCGTCGCGTCCGGCGACGTCGGTCGCTATGTCGGGCCGGCCGACATCACCATGATGTATTCCGTGGCCGATGTGCAGGGGCTGAATTCGATCACCGAGACGATCCTGGCCAATGGTGCGCATGCGCTGGCCGGCATGATCGCACGCGCCCCGAACGCGGCGCAGCGCCGCAACGCCGCCCTGCAGGCCAAGCCCTCCATCGGCCTCACCATGTTCGGTGTCACCACGCCCTGCGTGCAGGCGCTGGCGGCAGAACTTGGGGACGATTACGACTGCCTCGTGTTCCATGCCACCGGAACGGGCGGTCAATCCATGGAAGCACTGGCCGATTCGGGGCTGCTCGGCGGCGCTATCGATGTCACGACGACCGAAGTCGCCGACCTCCTGGTCGGCGGCGTGTTTCCGGCCACGCCCGACCGTTTCGGCGCCTTCATCCGGCGCGAACTGCCCTACGTGGGCTCGTGCGGCGCGCTCGACATGGTCAATTTCGGACCGCGCGACACCGTCCCGGAGCGCTTTCGCGGCCGCAACCTGGTGATCCACAACGCCAATGTGACGCTTATGCGC
The DNA here is from genome assembly GCA_963851175.1 of uncultured Alphaproteobacteria bacterium. Lineage (GTDB taxonomy): Bacteria > Pseudomonadota > Alphaproteobacteria > Rhizobiales > Beijerinckiaceae > Lichenihabitans. The sequence continues at coordinate 262,959 of CAWKNU010000003.1, forward strand.
ACCACGCGCGACGAGAATGCCGCGATGGGCCGCTGGATCGGCGAGCGCCTCAACCGCATGCGCGGCCCGGTGCGCTTCCTCATTCCTGAGGGCGGCGTATCGCTGCTCGACCAGCCCGGCAAGCCGTTCCATGATCCCGAGGCGGACCGCGCGCTGTTCGAGAGCCTCGAGGCGACCGTGGCGCAGACCGGCCAGCGCCGCATCATCCGGGTGCCGGCTGCCCTCAACGATCCCGCCTTCTCGGCCGCGCTTGCCCGGGCGTTCCGCGACATCGCGGCGCCGCTCCGGAAGAGGGCATGACGATGCCGCCGGGCGCGCCAAGGATGCCGAGGCCAGCGCAGAGCAACGAGCGGCGGCGCCGCCGCGCTAGAACAAGCACCTCCTGGAGGACATGAGATGGGAACGCAGATCCTGGGGGCGGTCATCCTCTGGCTGATCGTGGTGGCGGTTGCCGTGGTGATCGCGGTCTATCTGCTGCGCTGGCTGTATCGCCGCTCCACCAAGGAGACCGCCTTCGTGCGCACCGGTTTCGGGGGCGAGCGCGTGGTGATCAACGGCGGCGCCTTCGTGGTGCCGGTGCTGCACGAAGTCTCGCCCGTCAACATGAACGTGCAGCGGATCGAGGTGCGGCGCGGCCAATCCAACGCCTTGATCACCCGCGACCGGATGCGCGTCGACCTCATCGCCGAGTTCTTCCTCCGGGTCGCGCCGACCCGCGAAGCGGTGGCGCTGGCCTCCCAGACGCTCGGCCGCCGCGCCATGGTGCCGGAGGGTATCCGCGACCTCTTCGAAGGCAAATTCGCGTCCTCGCTGCGGGCCATAGCGGCCGAAATGACCCTGGAGGAGATGCACGAGCGCCGCAGCCAATTCATGACGCGGGTGCGCGAACATGCCAGCGAGGCGCTGGCCTTCAACGGGCTCGAACTCGAGAACGTCGCGCTGGTCGACCTCGACCAGACCCGGCTCGAACATTTCGACCCCTCCAACGCCTTCGACGCCGAAGGCTTGACGCAGCTCACCGAGCGGATCGAGACCCGTCGCAAGATGCGCAACCTGATCGAGCAGCAGACCATGCTCGAGATCCGCAACCAGAACCTCGATGCCGAGCGGCGGTCCCTCGAACTCGACCGGGAGGGCGAATATGCCCGGCTCGAACAGGAGCGGGAGGTGGAGTTCCGCCGCGCCGTGCAGCGGTCCGAACTGGTGCGCGAGCGGGCCCTGCGGGACCAGGAAGCCCAGGAAGCCCAGATCGCCGCCAACGAGGCGACCGAACGGGCCCGCATCGTCCAGGAGCGGAGCCTGGCTGAGGTCCGGATCGCCAACCAGGAAGACATCCAGCATCGCGAGATCGCACGCCGCCGCGCCGTCGAGGCATCCGAGTTGCAGAGCCGCGAGGCGCTCGAGCGCGAGGAGATCGTGCGGGGGCTCGCGGTCGAGCGGGAGCGGATCAACCGCCAGCGCGAGCAGGAAGAACTCGACGTCACCCGCCGGGGCGCGCTCGAGATTGCCGAGCGCGAGCGCGAGATTGCTTTGTCGAGGAAGAATGTCGAGGTCATCCAGGCCGAAGTGGAGGCGCGGCGGGCCGAGATCGCCTCCCGCACCGAGGTCGAACGCGAGCGCACCACGAGCGAACGCCGGCTCGATGAGGCTAGGGTCGAGCGCGAGCGGGCCCTGCAGGGCCTCGAGATCGCCAAGCGGCAGGCCTACGAAGAAGCCGAGATCGTCTCCGGCGAGGAGGTGGAGCGCGCCCGCATCGCCACCGAGCGCGGCCTGCGCGAAGCGCGGCTGATCCGCGACCGCGAGCTGCGCCGGCTGGAGATCGACCGCGATCGCATGCTTGAAGTCGCCGAGATCGAGAAGGTCATCGAGGTGGCGGGACGTGCCAAGGAGCGCTCGGCCGCCATCACCGAGGCCGAACAGGCCCGCAAGACGGCCGTGCAGGCCGAGGAGGAGGCCTTCACGGTGCGCGAGCGGGAGATCGCCGAACGGCGCAAGGTGGTCGACCTGATCGGTGCCGCGCGCGAGGCCGAACGCGAGCGTCTGCGCCTGACCGTGCAGGCCGAGGCCCAGCGTGAGGCGGCGACCAGCTTCGGCGAAGCCCAACGCATCACCGCCAAGGCCGAGGCAGACGCGGTGATGATCCGCTCCGGTGCCGCGGCCGAACAGTTCCGTGTCGACGCCGAAGGCACGCGGGCCGCCAACGAGGCCGAGAATGTGCTTACCCCCGAGGCGCGCGCCTCCCGCGCCCGGCTCAAGCTGCTCGACAAGCTCGAAGGCATCGTGCGCGAAAGCGTCAAGCCCATGGAGAAGATCGAGGGCATCAACATCCTGCATGTCGACGGGCTCAACGGCGGCGAGGGTAGCGGCCGCAAGAACGTCACCGACGAGGTGATCGACAGCGCGCTGCGCTACCGCGTCCAGGCGCCGATGATCGACAGTTTGATGAAGGAGGTCGGCATCGAGGGCGGCAGCATCGGCCGCATGACCGACGTGCTGCGCGACGCCAAGGATCTCGATTCCCTCGTGCGCAACCGCAAGAAGGACGCCGGGGCCGGGCCCAACGGGCCGGCGCAGCCGGACAACGACGACGACCGGGACCGCTGAGCTAAGCCTTGGCCCAGGTTTTCATCTCATCCGTCATCGAGGCGCCGATCGCGGCCGTCTGGGCCTTGGTCCGCGACTTCAACGGTCTGCCGAACTGGACCCCCTTCGTGGCTGAGAGCCGCATCGAGGGTAATGGGCCGGCCGACCAGATCGGCTGCATCCGGGCCTTCCGGCTGAAGGACGGGGGTCGCATCCGGGAGAAGCTGCTGGCGCTTTCGGACTACGAATTCTCGCAAACCTACGCGATCCTCGAAAGCCCGATGGGGGTCGAGAACTACGTCGCGACATTGCGGCTGCTGCCGATCATCGACGGCGGCCGCACCTATGCGGAATGGACCGCCGAATTCGCCTGTGCGCCGGCTCGTGAGACCGAACTGGTCGGCCACATCGGCCGGAACGTGTTCATGGCCGGGCTGCAGGCCCTGGCGACCCGGTTCGGTCCCGGCAGCCGATGATCCGGGTCGAGCGCAGCACGGTGCTCGACGCTCCAGTCGAGGAGGTCTGGCACCTGCTGCGCGATTTCAACGCCCACGAAAGCTGGCATCCGGCCGTGGCCTCGAGCCGCATCGAGGACGGCGAGCCGCCCGATCTCGTGGGCGCGGTGCGGGCCTTCCGGATGCAGGACGGCGCCTTCTTGCGCGAACAGCTGATCGCGCTCTCCGACCGCGACATGAGCTTGACCTATTGCCTGCTCGAGGCGCCCATGCCCCTGCACGGCTATGTGGCGACCTTGCGGTTGCGGCGCGTGACGATGGGCGAGCGGACCTTTTTGCATTGGGCCTCGCGCTTCCAGGCGCCGGCCCAGCACGCCGAGGCCCTGGCGCGGCTCGTCGGCGAAGCGGTCTACGACACGGGCGTCGCGGCCTTGAAGGCGCGGTTGCGGCCTGGGCCGGCCGCCCGGCCCCGTCCTTACGAGCCGCTCGGGGCGCTCGCTGTGGCGCGATCGGTGGCCACGGAGCGCTCCGGCACCGATACCGATGCGCTCCAGGCCATGGCCATCGTGGTGGAGCGCTATGGCGGCCCGGAGGTGCTGGTTGCGCGCCGCGTGGCCGTGCCGCGGCCCGGCCCGGGCGAGATCCGGCTCCGCCATGACGCGATCGGGGTCAACATGATCGATCTGCATGGCCGGGCAGGGGAGTTCGGCATGCCCGTGCTGCCGGGCGTGCCGGGCATGGAGGCCGCGGGCACGATTTTGGACGTGGGAGCCGGTGTGGCGCACCTCCAAGCAGGCGACCGGGTCGTCTACGCCTGCCCGCCGCCGGGCGCCTATGCCGAGGCCCGCATCATGCCCGCTTCGCTCGTCGTGGCACTGCCGAGCGACATCGATGCGCCTACGGCCGCCGCGCTGTTTCTGAAGGGCATCACGGCGGATCTACTGCTGCATGACGTGCATCCGTTGCGCGCCGGAGACACCATCCTGGTCCATGCGGCCGCCGGCGGGCTGGGACTGATCCTCGGCGCCTGGGCTCGCGCCCTCGGCGCCCGGGTAATCGGGGTCGTGTCGAGCGACAGCAAGGCGGAGGCCGCGGCGCGCATCGGCTGCGACCGGGTGATCGTCAGCACACGGCAGGACGTCGGCGCCGAGGTGTTGGCCCTCACCGGGGGGCGCGGCGTCGAAGCGGTGTTCGACGGCATCGGCCAGGCCGCTTTCGAGGCCTCCTTCACGGCGCTTGCGATGCGCGGACATCTGGTCAGCCACGGTCAGGTCACCGGGCCGATCGGCAGCCGCGAGGTGGATCGCCTAGTGCAGAAATCGATCCGGCTGTCGCGGCCCAATTTCGCGCATTTCGCGGACACGCCGGATCAACTGGCCGTGCGCGCCCGGCGGCTCTTCGATGCCGTCCGCCGCGGCACCGTGCGGCCCTCGATCGACTCGCGTTTTCCGCTGGCGGAGGCGGGGCGGGCGCATGCCCGGCTGGCCGCCCGCCAAAACATCGGCTCGATTATCCTGGAGCCCTGAGCTTCGTTTCTCCTGCCGGAGTTCACCCTCAGGGAAAGCCGGGAAGGCGCTCAAGCCGCAGAGGAGAAGGGCTCGATGCTCTCTATCGCCGATCCGATCGCGGCCTTTGCGACCTCCAGTTCGTAGTGGGATTGGGCATTCATCCAGAACTGCGCCGTGGTGCCGAAGAGGCGCCCCAGCCGGATCGCAGTGTCGCCGCTGATGCCGACCTGTTCCGCCACGATCCGCTCGATACGTGTGCGGGGAACGCCGCATGCCTGGGCGACCCTTCCAGCCGAAAGCCCAAGCGGCACGAGAAACTCCTCCCGCAACAGTTCACCAGGATGCAGTGGAGCCAACGTGTCAGCCGCTTCAAGAATTTCGTTCATGGCCTTGCGACCTTTCATTCGCGAAACACCCGACAACTTGGGTTCAATGATAGTCGGTAAACTCCACATCTTCCGGTCCGGCTTCTGTCCAACGAAAGCAGATGCGAAACTGGTCGTTGATCCGGATCGAGTGCTGCCCTTTTCGGTCCCCCGCAAGAGCCTCGAGATTGTTGCCTGGCGGCGCCCGCAGGTCACTTAAGACCGCGGCGAAGTGCAAGGCGCTCAGCTTCCGGCGCGAGCCTCCCAACAAATCCGCAGGGAAGCCCTTCGGACAGCGACCGTTGAATATGGCCTCGGTCATGCGGTTTTTGAAACTTCGGATCGCCACGCGCTCGTCCGTCCAAGACCCTCACGTATCACAGGATGAGACAGCCTGCAACGAAACGCGCGCGCTTCCGCTTGCCGAGGCGGCTCGGGCGCACGCCCGGTGGCCGCCCGCGAAAACATCAGCTCGATTATTCTGGTCCCGGAGGAAGTCGCAACAATCGGAACGCGCCCATGCGGGTGGCAACGGCCTCGATCACCGGCCCGCGCTCGAGCGAGGAACCCGTGACATAGCCGTGGATTGCGCAGCGGGAAAGGATGGCCTCGACGGCTTCGAGGCTTTCGAGCGGCCCGCCATGGGCCACGAGAAAGCTGTTCGGATTGGCGCTTCGCGCGGCTTCGGCCATGACATCGATCCGCCGCGCCGCCTCGTCGAGGGCGTCCGGGCCGGCGGCCCGGGTTATGCCCAGCATCAGGCCGACGAGATGCGCGCCCGCCTCGCCCATGCGGCTCGCCTGATCGGGATCGCAGGCCCAGCCGAGCGCCAGCAGGCCGCGGCGCGCCGCTGCTTCGATCAGCGCTACCTCGCGCGAAAATCCGCAGCCGCTGCGCTCGAGTTCGGCGTTGAACGCGTTCCCATAAAGACCCGCGAACGGTTCGTTGGTGACGCCCGCGGCGCCGAGCGCCTCGACCTCGTCCAGAAGCCGCTCGATGCGGAGCTGCGGATTATGAGCCGTGACACCGACGATCACGGGTCGTTCGCCTGCGTTGGCGATGACCTGCGGCGCGGCCTCGAGGCTGAGGTGGTTCGGGTCATCGCCGGGCAGGAAAGCCAGGATACTGGGCAGGTTCCGGATGCGGTAGACGGCAGTATTGTAGACCGCCAGGAGATCGGCCCCGCCTCGCACGGCCCCGGCCGCCGTCAGTCCGCTTCCGACGCCGGCGATCATCAACGGCTGCCCGCGGCGAAGCGAGGCCGCCACCTCGGTCAAAGCCGGATGGATCATGCTGCGGCGTCCGGTTGGCCCTGCGGGCGCGCCGACCACAGAACCTGAAACTGTTCGAACACCGCATCGGCGAAGACGGGATCGTTGATGTTGCGGTCGAGCTCGACGACCGGAATATCGGGCCTGAGCCCCCGGCGCACTTCGTCCAGAAAGGCGCCGTCCGCCTCGGGATCTATCCAGGGCCCGTCCGGCGGCTTCTGGTAGCTGTCGAAGCCGGCCAGCGGCAGCATGAGGGCGACGGGGCCGGTGGCTGCATTCACCTTGCGGGCCAGGGTGCGCCCGAGTTCGGCAGCCTCATCGCGCGTCGTGCGGACCGCGCAGACATTCTCGTTGTGCACGATGAGCCGCCGGCTCGGCACATCGAAGCCGGGTGGCACCGTGGCCCGCGGCCCGAAATTCAGCACCTCGATGGCGCCCGGCACGACTACCTGCGGGATGCCGGCCCGGCCTGCCGCCTCCAGCCGATGCGGCCCGGCCGGGAAGATGCCGCCCAAAAGCTCGTCGGTGAGCTCGCTGACCGTATAATCGACGACGCCGTCGATCGTGCCAGCCTCGATCATCTCCTCCATGGCGCGCCCGCCGGTGCCGACCGCGTGGAACGTGATCGTCTCGAACCCCGCCTCGCGTAGCCGGCGCTCGACCCGCAGCACGCCCGGCGTCGTCACACCGAACATGGTGACGGCGATCAGCGGCTTGGCCTTCTGTGCCTGATTCGGCAGGGCGCGCGCCGCCGCCATCCCGGCTGCCGCGAAGGCCGCATTGCGCAGGATCTGCCGCGACACCCGGTTGAGCCCGGCGATGTCGGTTACCGATTGCATGATGGTGACGTCGCGGGTTTTGGGCAGGCTGCCGAGATGGCCGTGCATGGTGGTGACGAGCAGCTTGGGCAGGCCGAGCGGCACTGCGTGGAAAACCGCGGCCGCGATGCTGGCCCCGCCCGAGCCGGCCGCGACCAGGATGGCGTCGCATCGGCCCTGCCGCAGCAGGGTCTGCACGATCGCGGTGGCGCCCCGGCCCATGGTGGCCAGGGCCGCGGCCCGCGTATCGCTGCCCTCGCGTGAATGGCGCAGCGCGGCAAGCGGCACGCCCGCGGCTTCGGCGACCGCGCTGGCCGGGATGTCCGGCCGGATCTCGGATGTGCCCAGCACGCCGACGTCGATCAGGGTCGAGGTCGCACCGGCCTCGGCGAGGCTGGTGCGCAGATAGGCGTACTCGTCCCCCTTGGTGTCGAGCGTACCGATGAGAACGACATTGCCCATGCGGGTGCCCTCATTCGGCGCGCAGCACCAGCCGTCGAAAACCTTCGACCGTCTGGGTCAGGGCGGCTTCCACGGGGAGCCGCTCGATGCTGGAGGCACCCAGGAAGCCGTGCACCCGGACGCGGTCGTAGCAGCCTTGCACACTCGCCGGATCCTCGAAGGGGCCGCCATGCGCCACGATGATGGTGTCGGGCCGCGCCTTGAGGGCCGCATCGCGCATGCGGGCGATCCTGTTGCAGGCCTCGTCGAGCCCGGCAGCGGCACCCGCGCCGATCATGCCTCCGGTGGTCAGCCCCACATGGGCGCCAATCACGTCGGCACCCGCCTCCGCCATGGCCCGGGCCTCGTCCTCGTTGAACGCATAGGCCACTGTGAAAATGTCGCGCGCCCGGCACTTGCCGATGAGTTCGATCTCCTTGGGGTAGCCCAGGCCCGTATGGTCGATATGCTGGCGGAACGTGCCGTCGTAGATGCCGGCCGTCGGCACGTTGGTGACGCCTGAATAGCCCGCCGCCATCACGGCATCGATCATGCCATCCATCGGCCGGTAGGGGTCGGCCGCGCCGATGCCGCCGATCACGGGCGTGTTCTCGACCACGGGAACGATCTTGGCCGCGAGCGACAGCGTGATGGCATTGGAATCGCCATAGGCCAGGTAGCCGGCCAGCGAGCCATGGCCATCCATCCGGAACGGCCCGGTGTTATAGGCCATGATGATGTCGATGCTGGCCCGGTCGATGACCTTGGCCACGAGCCCGATCCCGGCCCCGCCCATCACGATCGGCACGCGACCATCGATCTTGGCGCGCAAGCGGCCCAGGATTTCGCTCCGGGTGAACGCCATCAAATCCCCCCTTCGGCCGCTGCTTTCGAGCGGCGTGAGGCCGGCCCGCGGAAACACCGCAGACCCGGCCGTTACGGTCTGGCGGCGCGGTCGAGCCGCCGCAATCGTTCGTCCAGCAGGCGAAATAGCCTCTCGTCGTCCACATTCGTGATGACGCGGCACGTCGCTGGCAGGCCCTTGCGGTGACGGTCCGAGACCGCGGCCACGGTTCGCCCCATCGACAGCGGCGAGGCGCATTCGACGCTGACCCGCGCGTCGACGCCTTCGAACAACGTCGGCGTCGATCAGCGAGGCGATCACGCAGGGGTCGTGCAGGCAGGGGTCGCCGCCGCCGTAATGCCGCATCATGGCAATTGCCGCGGCCCCGATCCTGCCGGCCCCCGCCTTGAGAGCCTCGAGGCGCGCCGCCGTCATGCGGGCGTGATTCGTCACGTCGAGGCCGAACATCACCATCGGGACCCCGGACGAGAGCACGATCTCGGCCGCGTGCGGGTCGAACCAGACGTTGAACTCAGCCTCCGGGGTCGAGTTGCCGGGGCAGAACGCGGCCCCGCCCATGAACACGATGGCCTTGATCTTGGCCGCGATGGCCGGGGCCTTGATCAGCGCGAGGGCCACGTTCGTCATCGGGCCGATCGGGCACAGCGTGATCTCGCCCGGGGAGCGCGTCACGGCGTCGATGATGAAGTCGACGGCGTGCTGGGCTTGCGGCGCGTGACGGGCATCGGGCAGGCCGATGTCGCCCAGGCCGTCCGTGCCGTGCACCCCGCCCGGGTTCCGGTCGCCGGCAGGATCGGCCGCGCGCATCCGGCCAACACGGGCACGTCCGATCGGCCGGCCAGCGCGCAGACCCGCAGCGCGTTGCGGGTCGTGTCGATGAGCGGAACATTGCCGGCCACGGTGGTGATGCCGACGAGCTCGATCTCGTCCGGCGACGCGAAGGCGAGCAGCAGCGCCACCGCGTCATCGACGCCGGGATCACAGTCGAGGATGATGCGGTGCTTCGGCATGTCGGCGGGTTATTTCAGCAGCTCGTTGGTGTAGTATTTGGAGGCCGGCAGCACCTCCTTGATCTGGTCCGTATCCTTCAGCGCCTGGGCGATCGGCAGCCAATGCTGGTCGGTCTGCATCATGTAGCCCTGCGGACCTTTCAGAAGCGGCACGGTCGTCTTCCAGCCGAGAGTATTATATTCGAGCGAGCCGCTGTCCGGGTAGGCCTTCGTGAAGATCGCGGCAGCTTCGTCCGGATGATCGACGGCCCATTCGGTGGCCTTGATGGTGGCGCGCATCCACTTCTTGGCGACGTCGCCGTGCTTGGCGAGGTAATCCGTGCTGGCCGTGTAGGTCCAGACCGGCACGTCGGGCACGCCGGCCGCGGGGCCGATCAGGCTGGTCGGGTCCTTGTGCACCGTGGTCTGAACGGTCGGGATGATATAGTTCGAGGTGTTGGTTGCGATGTCGATCTTGCCGGCCAGCAGCAGCGGCGTGTCGCTATCCTCGGCGATGATCAGCTTGACGTCGTTCTCGGTCAGATGCGCGGCCTTGAGCACGAAGGGCATCATGGCCTTGGTCCACGAATCCGTGAAGATGGCGATCGACTTGCCCTTGAGGTTGTCGAGGCTGACGGGCTCGCCCGGTCGCCCGAACAGGCCCCAGTTGTTGCTCTGCGAATAGATGCCGATCGAGATGATCGGGACGCCCTGCGCGGCGCCGAACACCACGTCGGTGGTCGCCTCGTAGCCGATCTCGGCCTGGCCGACGGCCAGGAGCCGCGCCGTGGTCTGCGAGTCGGGCGGCAGGATCACGTCGACCTTGAGCCCTTCGGCCTCGTAGAAGCCCTTCTGCTGGCCGATGACGGTCGGGATCATCTCGAAATCGGCACTCGTCCAGTCATAGACGAAGCGGACGGGCGTGAGATCGGCGGCACGCGCCGGGGCGAAGCCCAGGCCGGCCATCAGCGACAAGGCGGCAACGCTGGCGCCAAGGACGGATCTACGGTCGGGTTTCATCTTAGTGCTCCATGGTAGAAATCGTGTGGTTGACGGGCGCCGCAGGGCGCGCGGCGCCGTCCCGTTTGCGCCACTGCAGCCACTGTGGGGCGGTCGAGCGGGTGCGCCAGGGCGTGGCGATGGTTTCCAGCCAAAGCACGATCAGGAAGGACCCGACCCCGATGGCGGTCAGCAACAGCATGGTGGCATAAACGCCAGCCGTGTTCATCTGGGCGTTCGCGGTCAGCAGATAGGTGCCGAGCCCCTGCTTGGCGGACGCGGTCCACTCGCCAATAACGGCACCGGTCACGGCATAGGTTGCGCCGATCTTCAGGCCCGAGAACAAGGGCCCGATGCAGGCCGGAAGTTTCACGATCGCGAAGGTTCGAAGGCCGCTGCCGCCCATCAGCCGGGCGAGGTTGATCATGTCTCGATCGATGGTGGCCAGCCCGTCGAGCACGTTGACCACCACCGGAAAGAACACGATCCAGGCCACGATGATCAGTTTGGGGGTGAGGCCGAAGCCGAACACGATGACCAGCGGGGCCGCGATGGCGACCACCGGGACCGCCTGGGACACGATGAGGGCCGGCATGACCAGCCGTTGCACGAAACGGAACTGCCCCATGGCGAGGGCCAGCACGAAACCCACCACAGCCCCGATCCCGTAGCCCACGGCAGTCTCGAACAGCGTTTCGCCGGACAGGCGCTGCAGCTGCGGCCATTTCTCGACGAGCGTCGCGAAGGCCAGGGCAGGGGGCGGTATGACGTAGGGCGGCAGGCCAGACACCCAGACCACGACCTGCCAGGCCACCAGGATCAGCAGCATCGCGGCGACCCACATCGCAAAGGGCGCGGCGCCGCCGCCGAGGCGGGCTCTCATGCTGCGGCTACCTGGGCGGGCTCGTCGCGATAGAGCCGTCCCATGATGCGCCGCTTGAGGCCGATGAACGTGTCGGTGGTCAGGCACTCGAGGGCGCGCGGCCTCGGCAGGTCGACCGGCAGGATTTCGGCGATGCGGCCCGGCCGCGGCGTCATCACGACGATGCGATCGGCAAGGAAGATCGCCTCGTCGACGTCGTGCGTCACGAACAGGATCGTGCGCCCGAGGTCGCGCCAGACCTGCAGCAGCCATTGCTGCATGCCGAGCCGGGTTTGCGCATCGAGTGCCGCGAAGGGCTCGTCCAGCAGCATCACCTGACGGCCGGCCGCGATGGTGCGCATCATCGCCACGCGCTGCCGCATGCCGCCCGACAGCGCATGCGGGTAATGGTTGAGGAATTCGCCCAGGCCGTAGCGGGTAGCGAGCTGTGCGGCCTCGGTTCGATCCGTTTCGGTGGCGCCCCTGGTCAGCGAGGCTGCCAGCGTGATGTTGCCCAGCACCGTGCGCCAGGGCAGCATCAGGTCCTTCTGGAGCATGTAGCCGACCTGTCCGGGCCGGTTGCTGACATCCACGCCGTCGAGCACGATGCGCCCATCCGTCGCCGGAAGAAGGCCCGACACGATATTGAACAGCGTGCTCTTGCCGCAGCCCGATGCGCCCAGGATGCAGACCAATTCGCCGGCCATGACCTCGAGGTTGACGTCGCTCAAGGCCAGCATGTCGCCGAAGCGGCACGTCAGATGCTCGATCGCCAGCTTGACGCCATTCGGGGCCGGGGACCCGGCCCACCGATCCAGGCCATTGGACGGTTCGGACATTCAGGCCGATACTTGCGTGCGGCGCACGGATGAGCTCCCGGGAGGCTTCGTCTTACTTCTTGTTGTGTGTTTAGACATACGGGCGACAGCGGCTTGTCAAGCGACTTGCGGGGTCCGCCGAGGTAGGCTGCGGTCGGCTCTCGGGCGCATTGGTCGCTTGCCCGGGGCCGCCAAACCGCTACGCTGAACGCCTCGAAAGAAGGGAGGCCTTTGTGAGACCGAACGGCATGGTTCACCCCGCGATGGGGGTTTTGGTGCTTCTGCTCTCCGGGGCCGGCGCGGCCCGTGCCGAGAGCTGCGACGATCTTTGGTACGCGCGAAACGAGATCTACAAGGGAGGCGGTTATTGCTTCCATACGAGCCGTGGCATTCAGGCCTTCGGCAATGCGGGCTGCCAGTTCGACAACGTCAACGATGTTCCTTTGTCCGAGGAACAGCGTCTTGTCGTGGCAGATATCGTGCGCCAGGAGCGCCTGCGCGGCTGCAATTGATCCGGGCCGAGGCGAAACGGGGGTGCGCGACCGCCCGCATCCACCGCGCCTGATCGCCAGAGGGCTCCTCAAGACGCTGCGCTTCGCTGCGCTGCTCGCCGCTGGATGCATCCTCGCCGCGTCCGCCCAGGCCGGCGCGACGGCGCCCAAGCCGTGCCCCAACGAGGGGGTCCCGGCCCGCGTGACGGCGGTGCTCGACGGGCTCGATCTGACGCTGGACGATGGGCGGATGCTGCGGCTGGCGGGCATCGATCCGGCCCGCGCAACGCAAAGCCGGCCGACGCTCGGCGAAGACGCACGTGCCAGCCTGGCGCGCTGGCTGGTCGGGCGTTCCATTCAGGTCCAGATTCTCGCGACGGCGCCGGATCGCTGGAACCGGCTTCCGGCTCTCGCCTTCGCCAGCGCGACCGCAAGCTCTCCAGCCTCGGATGCACCGTGGTCGGTTGCGCAAGCCCTGCTGGACGCCGGCTGGGCCCGGGCCAAGCCTGACGCGGAAATCCATTCCTGCTTTGCGGCTTTTCTGGCCAGTGAGGCCAAGGCCCGCGCCGCCGGACTTGGCCTGTGGGCCGATCCGTATTATGCGATAGTGGATGCCGACGATCGGAACGGCTTGGCGGAACGCACCGGCGCTATGACAATCGTCGAAGGTCGATTTCACCTTCATGGCACCCCCCGTCGGACCGTCGTGACGCTGGGCCGGGGACCGTGGGGCCTCGTTGCAAGGATTGCGACCCGCGGCTCCAAGGCGCCGCGCAAAGGAGGAACCGACCTTCAGGGCCTGGCAGGCGCGCAGGTTCGCGTGCGCGGGTTCCTCGACGACCGGTTCGGCCTCCGGATCGACCTCGCCAGCGGCGACCAGATCGAGACGCTGGAGCCCAGCGCCGGGGGGCCGCGCACGTTGGGACAATCGGCCGCCCCGTGATGGAGCGGGATGCGACGGGCGCGGATCATGGGTTGCGCACCGCAACCGGGACGCTGAATGAAGGGCGGCCAGACGGAATGTTCGGAGCGGCAACAGGGGCGAGCACGGGAGCGCGACGAAACGCGCGATCGGGATTGTTGGCGATGGCCGTGGCCCTGCTTCTGGCGGGCTGTTCGGGCGCGGTCGATGACGACAAGGCCAAGGCCATCCAGGTCAGCGTGTCCGTGCCGCCGTTGGCGCCGCACACGACAGGGGTCGACTCGCCCGCGGCGCGCGAGCACAAGCAACTGGTGGCCTATTTCGGGGGCGAATATCGGGCGCCCTCTACCGAGCGCTTCCTTGATGAGGTGCTGACCAAGCTGGCCACGGCCAGCGACACGCCGAGCCAGGTCTACAAGGTCACGATCCTCAACTCGCCGATCGTGAATGCCTTCGCGCTGCCGTCCGGCAACATCTATGTGACGCGCGGTCTCCTGGCCCTTGCCAACGACACCTCCGAAGTGGCGGCCGTGATGGCGCACGAGATCGCGCACGTCACCGCCCGCCATGCCTTGCAGCGGGCCGAACTGGAAAAGCGCTCGGCCGTGATCAGCCAGGCCGCCGACGTCATCGACAACCGCGAGCAGGGCAGGACCTTCAAGAACTATGCGCAACTGACCCTGGCGAGCTTTTCGCGGCAGCAGGAGTTCGAGGCGGACCAGATCGGGGTCCGGGTCATCGCACGGGCCGGCTATGATCCATTTGCCGCGTCGCGCTTCCTGGTGTCGCTCGGCAAGTCGACGGAACTGCGCCTGGCCACCCATCCCGGCGGCCGCGACAAGCCCGACATGATGGCGACCCATCCCTCGACCCCGGAGCGGGTCGCGCACGCGGTTGCGGTCGCGCGCGGCATCGGCGCGCCCGGCATCGGGGACACCGGGCACGATCGCTACCTCGCGGCTATCGAGGGCATGCTCTACGGCGATGATCCGGCCGAGGGCTTCGTGCGCGGACGGCGGTTCGTCCATCCGAAGCTGGGCTTCGCGTTCACGGCGCCCGAGGGTTTCGTGCTCGAAAACTCCGCCCAGGCGGTGCTCGGTGTCACGGCCGACGGCAACCACGCCCTCCGGCTCGACCGGGTGCATGTGCCGGCCGAAACGACGCTTCAGTCCTATCTGGCCTCGGGCTGGATCGAGGGCCTGCAGCCGAGCTCGGCGGTGGCGCTCTCGGTCAACGGGCTTTCCGGCGTGACCGCGACCGCGCAAGCCGATTCCTGGACCTTCCGGCTTGCCGCCATCCGGGTCGGCAACGAGGTATATCGCATCACCTTCGCGTCCAAGGAGCTCACCGGCGACATCGATCGGGAATTCCGGGATTCGATCGAGTCGTTCCGCAAGATCAGTCCCGAGGAAGCCCGCGAGGTGAAGCCGACCCGCATAGCGCTTGCGGTCGCGACGCCATCGGACACGGTCGACACGTTCGCGAGCCGCATGGCCGTGCCCGATCACCCGCTCGAAACCTTCAAGGTGCTGAACGGCCTCGACGCGACCCCTGTGTCTGCGGGCCGTCGCTACAAGCTGGTGCTGGACTGATCGGCGGCGCGCCCTAGATAGGCAAAGGCGATTTTGTCGCATGCGCTTTGCCGGAATTTTGGCCGGCGGGCGAACCGAATTCGTTTGCGCTGCGTATCTCCCAGATCGAATGCGGAGATGACCATGTCGCAGATGGCGGGCGTAGGGCGCCAGTTCGTCAAGGCCGCTATGGCGGCGCGGTTTCTCGAGCGCGAGGAAGAGCGCGCTCTGGCCGAGAGCTGGCGCAGCAATGGCGACGAGGTCGCTCTCCACGAACTGGCTTCGGCCCATATGCGCCTGGTCATCGCCCTGGCGGCGCGGTTTCGCCACTACGGCCTGCCGATGGCGGACCTGATCCAGGAGGGACATGTCGGCCTGCTGCAGGCCGCGGCGCGGTTCGAGCCGGAACGCGAGGTTCGCTTTTCCACCTATGCGACCTGGTGGATCCGGGCATCGATCCAGGATTTCGTGTTGCGCAACTGGTCCATCGTCCGGGGCGGCACGAGTTCGGCTCAAAAGGCGCTGTTCTTCAATCTCCGCCGCTTGCGGGCCAAGATGGCGCGCGAGGGCGGGGCAAGCGGCGCGTCGATGTTCGCCGAGATCGCGATGGCGATCGGCGTGACGCCGGCCGACGTCGAATTGATGAACACGCGGCTGTCCGGCCCCGACCTGTCGCTCAACGCGCCGGTGGCAGAAGGCGACAGTTCGGGCCAGATCGAGCGGGTCGAGTTCCTGGTCGACGACAAGCCTTTGCCGGACGAGACCGTCGGCGAGCAGATCGATGCCGACCGTCGCATCACCTGGCTCAACGAGGCCTTGACGGTCCTGACCGAACGCGAGTTGCGGATCGTGCGCGAGCGCAGGCTCGCCGAGGAGGCCGCCACTCTCGAAGCCTTGGGCGATCGTCTGGGCATCTCCAAGGAGCGCGTCCGGCAGATCGAGAGCCGCGCCATGGAAAAGCTGCGCCGCGCCCTCGTGGACCGCAACGAGACCGAGTTCGGGGCAGCCCCGGCAACCTGACGAGAGTTCCGGGGCTGGTTCTGTCCCGGGCCAGTCCCCAATTGGTGAGAGGCCCGCCCGAAAACGTTGCGCCGAGGGCGTGCGCCGTGTATGAGCGGCCGCATAACTCACAACAGCGCGCCGAAACGCAGCAGCCCTTGGGCTGCATCGGCATAGGATTTACCATGAACATCATCCAGACGCTCGACGCGGAAGAAGCCGCACGCCTTTCCGTCGACAAGACCATTCCCGAGTTTCAGCCCGGCGACACCGTGATCGTCAACGTCAAGGTCAAGGAAGGCGAACGTTCGCGCGTCCAGGCCTACGAGGGCGTCTGCATCGCCCGCACCGGCGGCGGCCTGCAGGAAAGTTTTACGGTCCGCAAGATCTCCTACGGCGAAGGGGTCGAGCGCGTGTTCCCGGTGTTTTCGCCGAACATCGACTCGATCAAGCTCGTGCGTCGCGGCAAGGTGCGTCGCGCCAAGCTCTATTACCTGCGCGACCGTCGCGGCAAGTCGGCCCGTATCGCCGAGCGCGTCGACAATTCCGCCAAGGGCAAGGCCAAGGCGAAAGCCGCCAAGCCGGCCGCCGCGGCGAAGTGACCGCAGCCGAAGAGTGATATGCCGGGCGGGGCGCACGGTCCCGCACCGGCCGGAATGGCCGCCGCACAGGCGGCCCAGGGAACCATCATGGCGGACGCATTTTCGGGAAAGCCCAGGACCCTCTACGACAAGATCTGGGACGACCACATCGTCGATCGGCAGCCCGACGGGACCTGCCTGCTCTATATCGATCGTCATCTCGTCCATGAGGTGACCAGCCCGCAGGCCTTCGAAGGCCTCAGGATGACCGGCCGCAAGGTCCGGGCGCCGGGCAAGACGCTCGCGGTCGTCGACCATAACGTCCAGACCTCCGATCGCCGCAACGGCATCGCGGACCCCGAAAGCCGCATGCAGGTCGAAACGCTCGCCGCCAATACGCGCGAGTTCGGCATCGAATATTTCGACGAACTCGATACCCGCCAGGGCATCGTCCACATCATCGGGCCGGAGCAGGGCTTCACCTTGCCCGGTACCACCATCGTGTGCGGCGATAGCCACACCTCCACCCATGGCGCGTTCGGGGCGCTGGCACATGGCATCGGCACCTCCGAGGTCGAGCATGTGCTCGCCACGCAGACGCTGATCCAGGGCAAGGCCAAGAACATGCTGGTCCAGGTGGACGGCGTGCTGCCCCCGGGCGTGACCGCCAAGGACATCATCCTGGCCATCATCGGCGAGATCGGAACGGCGGGCGGCACCGGCCACGTCATCGAATATGCGGGCGAAGCCATCCAGGCTCTGTCCATGGAAGGCCGCATGACGGTCTGCAACATGTCGATCGAGGCCGGGGCCCGGGCCGGCATGATCGCACCGGACGAGAAGACCTTCGCCTATCTCAAGGACCGTCCCAAGAGCCCCAAAGGGGAGATGTGGGACCGGGCCGTCGCTTATTGGAAGACCCTGCATTCCGATCCGGGCGCGCATTTCGATCGCGTCGTGCGGCTCGATGCCGCCAAGCTGCCGCCGATCGTGTCCTGGGGCACCAGTCCGCAGGATGTCGCATCGGTGCTCGGCACGGTGCCCCGGGCCCAGGATGCCACGAGCGAAGACAAGCGGGCCTCGCTCGAACAGGCGTTGCACTACATGGGCCTGAGCGGTGGCGAGAAGATCACCGACATCGCCATCGACCGCGTCTTCATCGGCTCCTGCACCAACGGCCGCATCGAGGATCTGCGCCAGGTGGCCAGGATCGTCGAGGGCAAGCAGGTCGCGCCGACCGTCAGCGCCATGATCGTGCCGGGTTCTGGTCTTGTGAAGATCCAGGCCGAGCAGGAAGGGTTGGACCGGATCTTCAGGTCGGCCGGCTTCGACTGGCGCGAGCCGGGCTGTTCCATGTGCCTGGCCATGAACCCCGACAAGCTGCTACCGGGCGAGCGCTGCGCCACGACGTCCAACCGCAACTTCGAAGGTCGACAGGGCCACAAGGGCCGCAGCCATCTCGTGTCACCCGCCATGGCGGCTGCGGCCGCGATCGCGGGACGGTTCGTCGACGTCCGCGACTGGGGCGCCGGCTCTTAGGGGCCGCCAGCCACGTTCACAGCAGGCGGCGACACGCGTCAGTGCGGGGCCGCCATCGAGGGTGCTTCCCGCACGAGCCTGCCCAACAGCGTTCGGGCCGCAGTCTGCGCATTGGACGATCCGAGCGGCGCGGTCATCTCGCGGCCGCTGTAGCGCACCGTGACCAGGGACTCCTTGCCGCGTCCCGACTCGTTGAAGGTCCCGAGATAGGTGTCGCCATCATAGACGCACGTCGTTCGCTTGCCGGCCATGGTGTCTCCTCGGCGCAAATCTGATGCGCCAGGGTTCCACGGTACGCTTAATGGACCGTGAAGCGTGCAGGTAAGCGGCGGACCCTCGGCGGACACGATGGAGCGCCAGCGTCCGCCAGTCGCGATTTCCTGAGGATTACTGCTTGAGGACAGTGGAGATCGGGTCCGGGTCGGCCTGGGCCTGGGCGCCGGCCCCCACCGTGTCGATTCCGTAGACATCGTCGCGGAACTGCACCGCGCCTTCGGCATTTGCCCAACCGGTCAGATACACCCAGGCGACCGGTACCGACTTGGTCAGCTTGACCTCCTGGTGGTCACCGGTGGCGATCTGGGCCTCGATGGCGTTCTTGTCCCAGGTGCCGCTCGGCGATCCGCCCGTGCCCTCCAGCAGCCACGACGCCAGATCGTAGACGCCCTGCACGCGCACGCATCCGTGCGACAGGAAGCGGTAGTCGCCGCCGAACAGCCTCTTGGACGGGGTGTCGTGCATGTAGACTGAGAACTTGTTCGGCATGTTGATGCGGATCGAGCCCAGCGAATTGCCGGTGCCGGAATCCTGCCGCAAGATGTAGTTGGTGGCGCGCTGCGAGGTCCAGTCGACGCTCGACGCATTGACCGTGTTGCCGGCGCCGTCGAGGATCCGGATCTTCTGCCGTGACAGGTAACCCGGGTCCTTCTGCATCTTCGGGATGATCTCGTTCTTGATGATCGAGGTCGGCACCGTCCAGGTCGGGTTCAGATTGACGGCGATCACCTTGGCATCGACCTCGGGGGAGGCGTGGTCGGGGTCGCCCACCACGGCCACGAAGCGCCGGGCCACGCGTCCGCTCTCCACCGCCTCGACCGAGGCAGAGGGGATGTTGACCACCACATAGCGGTCGCCAAAATTGAATTGCCGGCCTGCGAGACGCTGGGCGCTCGATGCCAATTCGGTAAACCGGGTTCGCGCTGGCACATTGAGCGCCTTCAGGGTGGCGCCGGCAACAACCCCGGTGTCCTTCAGGCCGTGCCGGGTCTGGAAGCGCTTGACCGCCGCCGTGAGGTCCGGACCCCATTTCGTGTCGAACATGCTGGGTGTGGCGGTGCCGGGCTCCGCGCCGTGGCCCGACCCGAGATCGCCCTCTATGGCGAGTCGCAGCCGTAGCGTGGACACGGCCGTGCCTTTGGAGCCGGGCGACACCGGCCCCGCAATTTCCGGCCAGCCGCCCGCGTCCGCAATGGCGGCATAGCGCTCGGAGGCCTTGGCGGTGGCAAAGAACGTCTCAGGCGTGAGGGTCGGCTCCGGATCGTTGGACAAGGCCGTCTCGCGCGGCGGCGCGGGCGGGGCGATCTTGCGCTTCGCCTTGGCGGCGACCGCAGGTACCGCAGGAACGGCGCCGGCCCCGGGAGCAGGCGAGGCTGCGGCGCCCGGGATCGTGGGCGGCGAAGCCTGGGCTGCGGACGATGGCGGGGAAGCCGGAGACGGCATGGTGACGACCGCCGGCGGGACCGCAGGTGCGGCGGGCAGATCGATCCTAGGTGCGGCGGCAACCGGCGCCGCAGGGGCTGGCACGGTCGGGGCCGAAGGCGCAACCGGCGCAGGAGTAACGGGTGCGGGAGCGGCTGCCGGGGTCGTGGCCATCGGGCTCGGCGAGAGCAGGGACGTTTGCGCAAAGGCCGGAACGTCCCCCAGGCTCAAGCCCAGTCCGGACAGCGCCACAACGCATGTCGTATATCGCAGCCCGTTGCGGAACCCTGTAGAAATCATTCGATCACGCCACCCAAGAAGCCGCCCGGCCTGCCGGCTTCGATGTTGCCTAGAGGCACGCCCCGCATGGCCGCGATCCGCCGAGCGTAGCTTCAGCGGTTAAGCAGAAATTGCGGTGGTTCCGTGGCCCGTGCGACCAGTCCAAAGCTACGCCGGCCAGCCCAGCGTGTTTCCACGCCAGCTGTGGCGAAACGGCAACAGGCTTTGTCCGGCTGGTTGCGTGCCGAACCTTATTGAGCCGGAGTGGTGGTGCTCTGGGCCGGAGCGTTCGCGGCAGGCGTGGTCGGAGCCGGCGGGGCGACTGTCGCCGGGGCCCGTGCCTCGGGCTGAGCCGGCGGGGGCTTCACCTCTGTGCCGGCCGGCAGGTTCGTCACCTTCAGGGCGGTGAATTTCCAGGTGTCGACCTGGCCCTTCTCCGATTGCGCCCGCATGCCGATCTGGCCGCCGCCCGCCGGCGGCTGACCCTTCACGGAGGCGAATTTCACGTCGTTGATGTAGGTCGTGATGGTGTCGCCGTTGGTTTCGACCTGCAGCACGTTCTTGGAACCCGGATCGCGCTTGATGTTCGGGTCCTGCCGCCATTCGACGACGTCGATCCACTTGCCCTTCACCTTGCGGGTGATCTCGGCATAGCCGCTCGGCGTGATCATGAACATGTAGTAATTGTCGTAATCGGTGGACCAGAAGAGCGGGCCTGCCATGGTATTGTCGGTATCGGACAGGCTGTTGGGCGTCCGTACCGTGATGCAATAATCCGCGTTGTCGAACAGGATGGCCTTGTAGACCAGCAGGTTGGAAATGTCGGGCTGCGGCTTGACCTTCACCTTGCCTTCTTCGACGCTGACGTCAGGCGAGTCGAAGCCCCAGCTTGCGTCCACCTGCTTGAAATCGTCGCTGAACAGAACCTTGTCGCCCTTGCAGGCAAAGGCAGGTCCGGCCATCAGGAGACAGGACGCTGCGACACACGCGTAAATGGCCTTGGTCATGCTGGATCTCCGGTTGCGCAATCCATAGGTGCCGAGCCTGCAAAACCACGATGACGCCAGCGTGATCGGCTCCACGATACATAATGATGCGGCCCGAAAACCGTGTCGATGATCGACTTCAGGCTTCAGGGCACGCAGAACCAAGCATAACCCTGGCCGTGAACCCGAACTCGTCAAAGCCCCTCAGGGTTTCACGACGACGATGTGCAGCCGGCGCGGCCCATGTGCGCCGAGAATCAATGTTTGCTCGATATCGGCCGAACGCGATGGGCCGGTTACGAAGTTGACGGTCCGCGGCATCTGGCGATCCGGCAGGCGGGCCCGTACCGCATCCAGCACGGTCTCGTAATCGCCGGCGATGTCCTGGGCCGCCACGACCACCACATGGGTGTCGGGGAGGAAATTGAGCGTGCTGGGATTGTCGCTTCCCGACACCAGCGCCAGGGTCCCGCTTTCCGCGATAGCGCCCAGCGCGTGCGACACGGCATTCGGATCGTCGCCCAGCGAGGGGCCGGTTTCGGTGGTCAGCGCGGTCTCGCCCCACGGCATGGCCCGGAGGCGCGTATCGTTGCCCATGCGCAAGGTCGCGGGCAGGTTGTTGTCCCGCAGGAACCGCGCGACCTCGCCCGGCACCGCATCGGCGTGCTCGACGATGGCCACGGTAGCGGCCGCGCCCTCGGCCTGGCGGCGAAACAGGGCGACCCGGCCCTCGAGGTCGACTTGGCCCCGGGCCGGGACGACGCCCCGGGGTGCTGCCGCGAGGCGCGCATCGACTGCAGCGCGACGCGGTGCCTCCTGGCCGGTGACGCCGAGCGAGCGCCGGATCGAGGCAAGAACGCCCTCCCTGGCCTCCATCAGCGTGCTCCGCGGGTGCGTTCGCGGGCCCAGCGGCTTTGGAACGTTTCGCCCTGCGGGGCCGGCATGTCGCGGTAGCGGGTCCATCCGCCGGCGAGCGGCAGGGACGCGAACCGTCCCTTGGTGCGCCCCAGAAGATGGAGGGCCCGCATGGCGATGCCCGAGGCCGCCCGGTAGAGCTTCGGCCGGGTGGCGAAAAAGCCCCACACCTTGAGGCCGGAACGGACGGTGGCGGGCGAGAGGTGGCGCTCGAACTCGCGCTCCCGCCAATGCCGCATCATTTTGGGCAGGGGTATGCGCACCGGGCATACTTCTTCGCACCGGCCGCAGAAGGTCGATGCGTTGGGCAGATGCGCGGACTTGTCGATCCCGATCAGGCTGGGCGTCAGAACCGCGCCCATCGGGCCCGGATAGATCCAGCCATAGGCGTGCCCGCCGATCGACTGGAATATGGGGCAGTGGTTCATGCAGGCGCCACACCGGATGCAGCGCAGCATGTCCTCGAACGCGGTGCCCAGCATGGCCGAGCGCCCATTGTCGAGCAGCACGACGTGGTATTCTTCCGGGCCGTCCGGATCGTCCGGCCGGCGCGGCCCAGTCGAAAGAGTGGTGTAGACGGACATCTCCTGCCCGGTGGCCGAGCGGGCCAAGACGCGGAACAGCTGGCTCGCATCCGCGAGGGTCGGCACGAGTTTTTCGATCGCTGCGATCACGATGTGCACCTTCGGGAGGATCTGGGTCAGGTCCCCGTTGCCCTCGTTGGTGACGATGATGGAGGTTCCGGTCTCGGCGACGAGAAAATTGGCGCCCGTAATGCCGACATCCGCGGCCAGGAACCGTTCGCGCAGAATGCCGCGCGCTTCTGTCAGAAGGTATGCCGGCTCGGACAGGTCCCGATCGGCTGACAGATGGTCGTGCGTGCGGCGGAAATCGGCTTCGACCTGCTCGCGGGTCAAATGCACGGCCGGCGCGATGATGTGCGAGGGCGTCTCGCCGCGAATCTGGACGATATATTCGCCGAGATCGGTCTCGATCGGGACGAGGCCGGCGGCTTCGATCGCCTGGTTGAGCCCGATCTCCTCGGAGATCATCGACTTGCCCTTGGTCACCGTCCGGGCGCCACGGGCCTTGCAGATGTCGAGCACGGCCCGGCGGGCCTCCTCCGCATCACGCGCGAAGTGAACCACGCCCCCCGCCTCGACTACCTTCTTCTCGTATGCCTCGATGTAGAGGTCGAGATGCCGGAGCGTGTGGGCCTTGATGTCGCGCGCGCTGTCGCGCAGGGCCTCGAATTCCGGCAGGGCCGCGACCGCCCTGGCGCGCTTGCCTATGAATTCCGTACGTACATGGCCGAGCGCCTGCTGGAGCGATGGATCGTGCAACGCCCGGTGCGCATTTTCCTTGAACTGCGGCGAGGTGGCGTGAAGGGTCATCGTCGCACCTCGTCGGGCATGCCGATCGGCGCCCCTTCGGCCATGCCGGCCAGGATCTCGGCCACGTGCCGGACCTGCGTGGTCGCGCCGCGGCGCGACAGCTTGCCGGCCATGTTCATCAGGCACCCGAGGTCCCCGGCCACCAAGGTTCGGGCCCCCGAGGCGATCACGTCATCGGCCTTACGGTCGACGATGCTGTTGGACAGTTCGCCATATTTCACCGCGAAGGTCCCGCCGAAACCGCAGCAGGTGTCGGTGTTCTTCATTTCGACGAGGTCGAGCCCGCGCACCGTGCCGAGCAGGGCGCGCGGTTGCGTCCGTACCCCGAGCTCGCGGAGGCCCGAACAGGCATCGTGGTACGTGACCGCGCCGTCAAAGGCGGCATCGACGGCCGTCACCCCGAGAACGTCGGTCAGGAACGAGACAAGCTCATAGGTCTTGTCTGCGAGGGCGCGCGCCTCGGTGCCGAGGTTCGGATCGTCGTCGAAGAGCTCGGGATAGTGCCGCTTGATCATCCCGGCGCAAGAGCCCGAGGGCGCGACCACGTAATCATACGGCCGAAAGGCCTTGAAAACCTGGGCCGCGATGTCCCGGGTGGTGGCGCGGTCGCCGGAATTATAGGCGGGCTGGCCGCAACAGGTCTGGCTCGGCACCTCGACCGTGCAACCGGCGTCCTGCAGCAGCTTGACGGCCGCAAACCCCACCGAAGGCCTGAACAGATCGACCAGGCAGGTCACGAAAAGTCCGACCCGCGGTCCGACGCGCTGCGTATTCCCCATGCTGAAAGATCGTTCCTTCCGTGAGCGCGGCCCGGCCCGGCCAGCTTGCATCATGTAAGTTCGCGCGGGCCCAAGCGTCAATGAGAAGGCCTCAATCGCCCGCACGCGTCCTCTCCGGCCGCGAGGCGTGTCGGTGCTGCCTACCTGTGGGCAACCATTCGCAAGCAGGCCGAGTTTCTCCACCATAGACCTTCCGGCCCCGCGGCCGGGTTTTCCTGTGCCGGAGACCGATGATGGAACGACGCTTTGTCCTGGTAGGCTTGGCCGCCCTGGCGAGCAGCCCCGCGCTGGCCCAATCGAATCCGCCGCCGCCGACCGATGCTCCCGCCGCTACGGTGCCGACGCCTGCCGCTCCGGTCTCCGAAGCGCCGCCCGCCACTCCGGCCATGAAGGTGGCGCCGCCCTCCGGAGGGGGCGTGTCGCAAGCTGTCACCGATCACATGAAGCGCACCATGGCGGCAGGGTCGCTGTCGCTCGCCACGAGCCGTCTGGCCGTGAGCAAGGCCAAGAACCCAATCGTGAAGCAATTCGCCGAATTCGAAACCGCCGAACAGGATACGATCGCCGACGTTCTCAAGGGCAAGATGATGCCCGACGTCAAGCCGAGGGGTGAGGTGAAGGCGCCGACCGACGCCGAACTGGCGGGCAATCTCGACCCGAAGGGCAAGGACCTGATCGAGAAGATGCGGGCCATGAAGGCGGGACCCGACTTCGACCGGGACTACGTCAAGGCGCAGATCCAGGGCCACCACGACCTGCTCGAAATCCAGGAAACCTATCTCAAGGTGGCCGACGACCTCGAGGAAACCAACCTGGCCAAGCTGGCCAGAGGCATGATCAAGGAACATCTGACGCTGCTGGCCGACATCCAGAAGAAGGTCGGGTGACGCGCGCCGCTACCTTTTCAGCATGAACACGGCCTGCTGGCCGAGCGCGTTCCACACCCAGGGCGCGCGGTCGCGCAGCGGCCGGCCCTTTCGGTCGAGCACTACGGCTTGCTCGATCGTGGCGCCGATCTCGTTCGCCGTGTCCATGAAATCGCGGATCGAGCAGAAGTGGATGTTCGGGGTCTCGTACCACGAGCAGGGCAGGTGCTCGGTCACCGGCATGCGGCCGCGCGAAGCCAGCTCCCAGCGGATCTGCCAATGGGCGAAGTTCGGGAACGACACGATGGCGCGCCGGCCGATCCGCAGCATGTTCTCGAGCACGTCCTTGGGGCGACGCACCGCTTGCAGCGTCTGCGACAGGATCACGTAATCGAAGGCGTCGTCCGGATAGGCATAAAGGTCTGTATCGGCATCGCCCTGGATCACCGACAGCCCTTTGGCGACGCAATCGTTGACCCCCTTCTGCGACAGCTCGAGCCCCCGCCCATCCACGCCGCGCGTCTCCGAAAGAAGCGTCAGGAGCGCGCCGTCGCCGCAGCCGAGATCGAGCACGCGGCTGTCAGGTTCGACCATGTCGGCGACCAGGAGAAGGTCGAGGCGGGCCGCCGAGCGTATGCCGGCGGTTCTTGCCGGAACGCTCATGGGGCGGACGGGCCGGCGAGGTCGAGACCCCGGGTGCGCGCCGCGGCGTCGATGAAGCCTCGCGTGGTTGCGAAGAGGTCCGGCACGTCGAGCAAGAAGGCGTCGTGTCCCTTGTCCGTATCGATCTCGACGAAGGACACCGAGGCGCCTCCGGCGTTGAGGGCGTGAACGACGGCGCGCGATTCCGATGTCGGGAACAGCCAGTCCGAGGTGAAGGACACGACGCAGAACCGCGTGCGCGTCTTCCTGAACGCGCCGGCGAGCTGCCCGCCGAAATCGGCCGCGAGGTCGAAATAATCCATCGCCCGGGTCATGTAGAGATAGGAATTTGCGTCGAAGCGTTCGACGAAACTGCGCCCCTGGTAGCGCAGGTAGCTTTCGATCTGGAAGTCGGCGTCGAAGGAAAAGGTCGGCGCGGCCCGGTCCTGCAGCTTGCGCCCGAATTTCGCGTGCAAGGCCTGGTCGGACATATAGGTGATATGCGCCGCCATGCGGGCGACCGACAGGCCTTTCTCGGGCCGCGTGCCTTCGTCGAGGTAGCGTCCGCCGCGCCAATCGGGATCGGCCATGACGGCCTGCCGCCCCACTTCGTGGAACGCGATGTTCTGCGAGGAGTGCCGCGCCCCGGCCGCGATCGGCATGGCGGCGAACACCCGCTCCGGATAGAGCGACGCCCATTGCAGCACCTGCATGCCGCCCATCGAGCCGCCGGCCACGCAGAACAGCGTGTCGATGCCGAGATGATCAACCAGCATCGCTTGGGCCCGCACCATGTCGCGGATAGTGATGACGGGCAGGTCCAGCCCGTACGTCTTGCCGGTCGCGGGATTGAGCGAGGTCGGCCCGGTCGTGCCGAGACAGCCGCCCACGACGTTGGAACAGATGACGAAGAGCCGGTCCGTGTCGATCGGCTTGCCGGGCCCAACCAAGGTGCTCCACCAGCCGGGCTTGCCGGTCACCGGATGGATGTTGGCCACATGCTGGTCGCCCGTAAGGGCATGGCAGATCAGCACCGCGTTGGATTTCGTGGCGTTGAGGGTTCCGTAGGTCTGGTAGGCGATGGTCAGCGGCGAGAGCAGCCCGCCGGCGTCGAGGGCCAGCGGCTGGTCGGCCGCAAAGGTGACGACGGAACTCGTGGGCTGATCGGTTTCCCGATGGCGGGCCCGGAAAGGCGAGAGGAGTGCCACGGCGAATCCCCGAACACGTGTTCGCTCTTTCGAACGTATCGTCCGCTGTTTAGGATTTTGCCGAGCGGAAATCAAGGATTGCGCACGCTTTGCTCAGAGCAATCGAGTGATGCTCCCGAGTCTCCTCCGCCTGAGCCCGTTGCGCAGCAACGGTGTCGAAGAGTCTGCCCTGAGCTCGCCGAAGGGACGGAGAGCCTCCCTCGTGTTTCGACATGGACGCTGCTGCATCCGGCTCAGCTGAGGGCCATGCCTCCAGGGCAGCGTGAGACGTAGCAGAATCAGCGGGACGCTTCGGTTAGGGTCGGCTAGATTGCCGCGCGGCCGGAATTTTTGTTCCGTGAGCCGCGCCGGCTTGCTTTCGTCTGGACTGGGCAAAGATGCAGAACAAGTCCGACGCGACCACCATTGGCGCACCACGCTCGTTCGGGGCATTACGCGACCTGCTGCTGGAACGCCGCGCGAGTCTGCCCAAGCGCCTATCGCAGGTGGCGGCCTTCGCGCTCGAAAACCCCGAGGACATGGCCTTCGGAACGGTCGCGACGGTGGCCGAACTCGCCAAGGTGCAGCCCTCGACCCTGGTGCGCTTCGCTCAGGCGCTTGGCTACGAGGGCTTTTCCGACCTGCAGACGGTGTTCCATTCGTTGCTGCGCAATCGCTGGCCGGACTACGAAGAGCGCCTGAAATCGCTTTCTCCAGAAGGCAAAAGCGGCGTGGATGCGCTGCTGGCAGGATTCTGCGAAAGCGCCGCGGTGTCGCTGCTCCGGGTGCGCGAGCGGATCAGCGCCGAGGCGCTGGAACGGGCCGTGGACGTTTTGTCCGGCGCTGAAACCATCTATCTTCTGGGCCAGCGGCGGGCCTTCCCGGTGACCGCCTACCTCGCCTACGCGTTCGCGAAACTGAAGATCCGCAGCGTGCTGGTCGACAATATCGCGTCGCTCGGGCCCGAGCAGGTGGCCTTCGTAAAGGACACCGACGCGCTGCTCGCCGTGAGCTTCACGCCCTATACGCCCGCCACGGTCGAGATCACCGCTCGGTTAGCCCAG
Organism: uncultured Alphaproteobacteria bacterium; assembly: GCA_963851175.1. Classification (GTDB taxonomy): domain Bacteria; phylum Pseudomonadota; class Alphaproteobacteria; order Rhizobiales; family Beijerinckiaceae; genus Lichenihabitans. The sequence continues at coordinate 290,846 of CAWKNU010000003.1, forward strand.
AAGGTCCCCGTTGTGGCGATCACCAATTCGGCCTTCTCGCCGCTGACCCAGAGCGCCAAGGTCTGGTTCGAGGTGGCCGAGGCCGATTTCGGTGCGTTCCGGGCAGTGTCGGGCACCTTCGCGCTCGCCATGACGCTGGCAGTCGCGATCGGCCAGCGGCGCACTGGGAGCGACGAGGCCTAGGCGGCGTTGGCGCCGGGCCGGCAACCGCTAGCGGCGCCGCGCTCCAGCGCCTAACTATGCTCCATGCAACCCGCGGGGTGGACCATGGACAAATCGATCGTCGAAGCCCGATCCCCGCGCCGGCCGGCGGACGGCGATCCGCTCTCGACGAACCTGCCCGACGTCGATCCTGTGGCGCTCGACAACCTGCATCGGCCATTCGCGGCCTTCGCTCGCGATATCGAAACCCAGATCCCCCTGCGGGCCGCCATCACGGCCGCGACCCGGCCGCCCGAGCCCGCATGCGTGCCGCCGCTGATCGAAGCTGCCAAACTCGATTCAGCGACGGATGCGAAGGCCAGCGCCACCGCCCGCCGCCTCGTCGAGGCGCTGCGGGCAAAGCCGAAGCGCGGCGGGGTGGAAGGACTGGTGCAGGAATATGCGCTGTCGAGCCAGGAGGGCGTGGCCCTGATGTGCCTCGCCGAGGCGCTGCTCCGCGTGCCGGACAGCGCCACCCGCGATGCGCTGATCCGCGACAAGATCGGCTCGGGGGATTGGTATGCCCACCTCGGCCACAGTCCCTCGCTGTTCGTCAACGCGGCCACCTGGGGCCTCGTGGTCACCGGCAAGCTGACCGGCTCGGTCAACGAGACCGGGCTTGCCACCGCGTTGCAGCGTCTCATTGCCAAGGGTGGCGAGCCGCTGATCCGCCGCGCCGTCGACATGGCCATGCGCATGATGGGCGAGCAGTTCGTCACCGGCCAGACAATCGGCGAGGCCCTGGCGCACGCCCGCAAATGGGAGGCACGCGGCTTCCGCTATTCCTACGACATGCTCGGCGAAGCGGCCCTGACCATGGCGGATGCGGACCGCTATTATCGGGCGTACGAGACCGCGATCCACGCCATCGGGACCGCGGCGGCGGGGCGGGGCGTCATCGATGGTCCCGGCATTTCGGTGAAGCTCTCGGCGCTGCATCCGCGCTATTCGCGGGCCCAGCGCGAGCGCGTCTTCCGCGAATTGCTGCCGCGCCTCAAAAGCCTCGCGGTGCTGGCCCGGCGCTACGACATCGGTCTCAACATCGATGCCGAGGAAGCGGATCGGCTGGAAATCTCGCTCGACCTTCTCGAAGCCCTGTGCTTCGCGCCCGAATTCGCGGGCTGGAACGGCATCGGCTTCGTGGTCCAGGCCTATGGCAAGCGGGCGCCCGCCGTGATCGATTTTCTGATCGACCTTGCGCAGCGCTCGGATCATCGGCTGATGGTGCGACTGGTCAAGGGCGCCTACTGGGACAGCGAGATCAAGCGCGCCCAGGTCGATGGTCTCGATGATTATCCGGTCTATACGCGCAAGATCTACACCGACCTCAGCTATATGGCCTGCGCGAAAAAGATGCTCGGGGCGCCCGGCGCGATCTTTCCGCAGTTTGCCACCCACAATGCCCGGACCTTGGCCGCGGTCCATGCCATGGCTGGGCCGTGGCATCCTGGCCAATACGAATTTCAGTGCCTGCACGGCATGGGTGAGCCGCTCTACGAAGAGGTCGTGGGGCCGGAAAAGCTCGACCGTCCCTGCCGCATTTACGCGCCGGTCGGCACGCACGAGACGCTGCTCGCCTATCTGGTGCGGCGCCTCTTGGAAAATGGCGCCAATTCCTCGTTCGTGCACCGAATTTCCGACCCGAACGTGACCGTGGACGAACTGACCGCCGATCCGGCCATCGAGGCGGAAGAGATCCGGCCGTCCGGGGCCCCGCACCCCGCCATCGCGCTGCCGGGTGCCATGCTCGGCCCGGCCCGCAAGAACTCGGCGGGGATCGATCTCGCCAATGAGGATCGCCTCGGCGAACTCGCCGGAATCCTGCTGGCCGGCGCCCATGCGCCTCTGCGGGCAACGCCGCTGCTGGCGACGCCCTTCGAGCTGCCGGCCGGGCTCGACAGGAGCCTTCGCTCCATCGCCAATCCCGCCAATTTGGCCGATCAGGTCGGCACGGTGGCCGACGCCACGATGCGCGAGGTAGACCAGGCGCTCGCTTCCGCCATCGAGGCCGCTTCCTCCTGGGCCGCCACCCCGGCAAAGGAACGAGCCGCCATGCTGCGCCGGGCCGCCGACGTCTTCGAGGCCGCCATGCCGTCCCTCATGGGCACGATCATCCGCGAGGCCGGCAAATCGCTCGGCAATGCGGTGGGCGAAGTGCGCGAGGCGGTGGATTTCCTGCGCTATTACGCGACCGAAGCCGAGAAGCTGGGCGGCTCGAAGCCGCTCGGGCCGGTGGTGTGCATCAGCCCGTGGAACTTTCCCCTCGCCATTTTCACGGGCCAGGTCGCGGCGGCGCTCGCGGCCGGCAATCCGGTGCTGGCCAAGCCGGCCGAGGAAACGCCGCTGATCGCCTTCCAGGCCGTGCAGCTGTTGCGCGAGGCCGGGATTCCGGCCGGAGCCTTGCAGTTCCTGCCAGGGGCCGGCGATATCGGGGCGAAGCTTGTCGGCGATCCACGGACCTGCGGGGTGGTGTTCACCGGCTCGACCGAGGTGGCGCGGCTGATCCAGCGGCAACTCGCCGGAAGGCTCAACCCGGATGGCCGACCGGTGCCGTTCATCGCGGAAACCGGCGGCCAGAATGCGCTGATCGTCGATTCCTCGGCGCTGCCCGAACAGGTCGTGGCCGACGTCTTGGCCTCGGCCTTCGACTCGGCTGGCCAGCGCTGCTCGGCGCTGCGCGTGCTCTGCCTGCAGGAGGATGTCGCCGAGCGCGTGCTCACCATGCTCAAGGCCGCCATGGCCGAACTTGACGTCGGCAACCCGGACAGGCTCTCGACGGACGTGGGGCCGGTGATCACGGCCGAAGCCCAAAGCTCCATCCAGGACCACATCGAAGCCATGCGCCGCGCCGGGCGCCGCATCACCCAGGCTCCGCTCGGGCGGGATGCCGAGCTGGGCACCTTCATGCCGCCCACCCTCATCGAGATCGAAGATCTTGCGAGTCTCGAGCGCGAAGTGTTCGGCCCCGTGCTGCATGTGCTGCGCTATCGGCGGGACAAACTCGATGCGCTGGTCGATCGCATCAACGCCTCCGGCTACGGCCTGACGTTCGGGCTGCACACCCGCATCGACGAGACCGTCGCCCGGGTGACGGAGCGGATCGAGGCGGGAAACATCTATGTCAACCGCAACATCATCGGCGCGGTCGTGGGCGTGCAGCCCTTCGGAGGCAACGGCCTGTCGGGCACGGGACCCAAGGCCGGCGGACCGCTCTACCTGCGGCGGCTGCTGAGCGAGGCGCCCGCCTCCGACCTCGCGGCCGGGACGCCGAGCCTGCCCGCCATCGCGCTGCGCGACTGGCTGACCAAGCAGGGCCACGAGGCCGCGGCGGCGCGCGCCTCCGGCTATCTCGGGCGTTCGCTGCTGCAGAGCGAGATCGAACTGCCCGGCCCGGTCGGCGAGCGCAACCTTTATGGGTTCCATCCGCGCGGTGCCGTGCTTGTGATGGCGGAGAGCGCCCGCGGCCTGTTCGCGGCGCTGGCGGCAGCGCTGGCCACCGGCAATCGCGCGCTCGTCGTCGCCCCGAAAGCCGTGCACACCATGCTGGCCAGCCTGCCGAAGGCGGCCGCCGAAATGATCGGCGCGGCGCCGGTGGATTGGGCCCAGGCCGGCGCGAGGGCAGTGCTCTACGAAGGTGATGCGGACGGCTTGCAGCGCGTCAACGAGGCCTTGGCCGCGGCGCCCGGGCCCGTGGTGCCGGTCCATGCGGTCACCCCGGAAGGGCTTGCGGCCGGCACGCAAGACTTTTCGACCGAATGGCTGGTGGAAGAAAAGACCGTCAGCATCAACACGGCCGCGGCGGGTGGCAATGCCACCCTGATGGCGATTGGGTGAGAGGCGCGGCGTCTTTGCCGAGCCGCTTCAGCGGGTCGCGACGAAGAAGAGCCGCGGAAACGGCAGCAGCACGGTGCCGTCCGGCAGGGCCGGATAGGCCTCCGCGATCGCGGCCTGATAGCGGGCCAGGAATGCCGGACGCTCCCCCGGATCCAGCCGGTCGAGATAGGGGCGCAGGCCGGTGCCCTTGAACCATTCGACCACGGCGGCCGCGCCCGCGAGAGGGTGGTGGTACGTAATTCGCCATATGTCGAGTGCGGCGACGCGCTCGCGCAACACGCCGAAATACCAATCGGCGCTTCGGCGGATCGCCCGGGCTTCGGAGGCTCCGGCCAGCCGCTTGGCCCAGGGTCCGCCGCCGGCAATCTCGCGCATCAGTCGGTGGGCCGGCTCGTCCAGATTGTCGGGCATCTGCACCGCCAGACTGCCGCCGGGCGCGAGCTGGGCCATGAGCCGCGGCAGCACGGCCGCGTGATCCGGCACCCATTGCAGGGACGCATTGGCCAGGATGAGGTCGACCGGGCTTGCCGGCTGCCATGTCGCGATATCGGCGACCGCGAAGCCGATGCCGGGAAGCCGCTTGCGGGCGGCCTCTATCATGTCGGGCGAACTGTCGAGGCCGGTGATCACGGCCTCGGGGAGACGGGCTTGCAGGATCTCGGTCGAATTGCCCGGGCCGCATCCGAGATCCGCAGCACTGTTGATTGTCGCGGTCCGGACCTGGGCCAACAGGTCCCGCACCGGCCGGGTCCGCTGCTCCTCAAACTTCGTATATTGGGCCGCAGACCAGTCCATGGCTCATCCTTCACGCCGCCGGCGCGGCCACTTCACGCGCGGGCGCGCCGGACGGCCGGGAGGGCCGCCACCATTTCGTCCGCCAGCCCCGTGGGCCGGTGCCAACGGGCGGCCTCGGCTTCCGGAACCGGGCGAGAGATGAAGAATCCCTGCCCCATCTGGCATCCGGAGGTCTTGAGCCACTCGAGCTGCTCGCTGGTTTCGATGCCCTCGGCCACGATGTCCTTCCCTAGCCGCAAACCTAGGCCGATCATAGCCTCGAGGATTGCCCGGTCATGCGTCGAGTCCAAGCAATTCAGCACGAAGGATCTGTCGATCTTGATGATGTCGACCGGATAGGTTCGCAGGTGGACCAGGGATGCATAGCCGGTCCCAAAATCATCGAGGGCGATCCGGACGCCGCTGGTTTTGAGTCGCTCCAACAGCTTCCTGACGCGGTCGGTCTCCTGGCTGAGAAACACGCCCTCGGTCACCTCGACTTCGATCATGTCGGGACGGAGACCAAAGCGCGCGATCCGTTCGATCAGGTCGTCGGCGAAGCGCGGGTTGCGGAATTGCGAGGAACTGAGGTTGATCGCGATATGGCCGAAATCGCAGCCGGCACGGTTCCAGTTGCGGGCCTGCCAGAGCGCCTTGTCGATAACCCAGAGACCGATGCGGTTCGAGAGCTCGGGGTCTTCGAATGCGGGCTGGAATGAACCGGCGGCGAGTACCTGGCCGTCGGGCCGGCGCCAGCGCAACAGCGCTTCGAACCCGGCCAGGCGTCCGTCGGCTAGGCCAATCTTAGGCTGATAGAAGAGGTCGAGCTGCTCCGCCGCGAGCGCCTTGGAAATGTTGCGGACCGTCTTGGACCGCTGATCGGCCTTGCGCTTCATCTCCGGGGTGAAGACACGGAACGTGTTCCGCCCGGCCGCCTTGGCGGCGTAGAGCGCGAGATCCGCCTCGGTGAAGAGCTCGGCCGGATGGTAGGGGCGCGTGGGCTCGGGAACCGCGATGCCGAGCGAGGCGCCGAGCTGGAAGGATTGCTCGAACCGCTGGATGGGGCGGTGCAATTCTTCGAGCATCAGTTCGGCAAAGTCCTCGATCGCCTGCCGGTCCATGCCGGCGCGCATCAGGACAGCGAATTCGTCGCCGCCGATGCGCGCCACGAGCTCCGCGTCGTGGCACAGCAACCGGAGACGGAGCGCCATCTCCTGCAAGCATTGGTCGCCCAGCGCATGGCCGAACGTGTCGTTGACATGCTTGAAGCCATCGAGGTCGATCAGGAGCAGCGCCCCGGCCAAGCAGAGGTCGGAGCCCTCCGCCGGCAGATCGACCAGCCTGGCTTGAAACATGGCCCGGTTGGCGAGCCCCGTAAGCGTGTCAAATTCCGCCAGGTAGCGGGTCCGGTCCCAAAGCGTCTTTTCCGCGGTGATGTCCTGCTTCATCCCGAAGATTCGCACAGCGACGCCGCTTTCGCTCTCGACATTCACGGTCAAGCGCATCCAGCGATCATTGCCCTTCGCGGTCTTGATCCGCGCGTCGAAGGTGAAGCCGCTACGCTGCTCGATCGCTCTGGCCCGCAGCACCTCGAGTTGGTTCCGTGAATCCTCGGCGTAGAACCCCAATGCCTGGGCACGGTCGATCACAGAGCCTCGCGGCAGTTCGAAGAGGTCATAGACGCCATCGGTCCATTGCAGCGTCTCCGATGCCAAGTCGCATTCCCAGACGCCGATCTTGGCTACGGCCGAAGAACGCTCGAAGACCTTCCTGCTCTGGGCTAGCGCGGCTGCCTGTTCCTCAATGAGACGCGTGCTGTCTCCTAGTTCGAGGGCCATGCGGGTGATGGTTCCGGCGTCTCGCCGATGTCGCAGCATCGCGGTCACGATGGTCGCCATTTGAACCAGGAGCTGCTTCTGTTCCTCCGTGAACTGGCGCGGTCTGGTGTCCACAAGCGACAAGGTCCCGACATGCATCCCCGGCTCCACGACCAGGGGGACGCCGGCGTAGAACCTGATGCGCGGCCCGTCCCGGACTTGGCGATGGTCGCTGAAGCGGCTGTCCAGGGAGGCGTCCTCGACCACCAGCAAGCGTCCTGATGTGACCGCATGGGTGCAAAACGCGTTCTTCGGTTCCAAAACGCCGGAATCGATGCCTTCGAGGGCCTCTAGCCAGGCAGGTCCGTCGGCGGCCAGGGTGATCAAAGCCAGCGGAACCTCGAAGGTTCGGCTCGCCAGGGCGATGATGCAGCCGAACTCAGTGTCTTGGCAGAGTGGCGCGGAGCCGAGCCCCTCCACAAGCTCTTCGCGGGCTCGATGGGTGTCGGGCATGGGACAATGTCTCATGGTGACGCTCTTCTCGCCGCAAGGGCCGGCTGGTCGGGCTCACCTTAGAAGGCGCGGATTTACCAATGGTAAGGGCGCAATGAGAATTCGTTGACGTTTCGACACTCAGTCACTGCTTGTGCAGTGTCGGGTCGGCCCGCTCACGCCGCAGCAGCCATTCTGCGAGCATCAGATTGGGCACCCAGGCCAGGAACGAGATGGCCCGATAGGCCGTGTCGAAGTCCATGTGGGTCGCGAGCGCGATCGCGAGGTAGAGCCGGAGCGTGACGGCACCGAACGTCAGTGCATAGCTGCGGATCATCCATCGTCTGTGCGCCACGAATCGGCGCTCTTGGGCGGCCTTGAAGCCCAGCGCCGTGGTCGCGAACCAGATGATCGACAGGGAGCCGAAGCCGGCCGTCGAGATCGGGCCGGTGGTCGCCCCGAATGCCAGGAGCAACCCTGTGGGTGCGGACAGCAGGCAGCACGCGACATAGAGGCGGCCGCACATTCGGTGCCAGGTTTGCCGGCTGAAGGGGCGGAGGATGAACTGAAACACGCCGAGCAGCAGGGCTACGGCGGACAGCGTCGCGTGAACTGGCAGCCAGGGCGCCGCGAACGGATTTCCCATGACGTTGGCCGGCGCCGAAGGCGGGTGGGGCAGGAGGTAGCGCAGCGAGACGGCCGAAAGCACGAGGGCTGGAATCGCCACGGCACCGAGCGCCAATGATCGAACCCGCGTGTGCTGCATAGGCGTGCTCTCATTCCGGTCGACGCGATCCGCGGGCCCGTGTCGCGCCGGGTGGACCGGCTCCATTTGGCGGCTCGCGACACTACCCTATAGGATCGAGGGAGGGCCGAGCCATGGTCCCTTCGAGGCAAGGCCGCAGCAAGGGAGTAAAAATGTCAGAGTTGGACGCGCGACAAAGCATCGTGGACGCCTGCCTCGAGATGAACCGGTCGGGCCTCAACCAGGGCACGTCCGGCAACATCAGCTTGCGCTGGCGCGACGGGTTGCTGATCACGCCGACCAGCCTGCCCTATGAGGGAATGACGCCCGACGACATCGTGTTTCTCGGCATGGATGGCGCGGCAAAGGGGCTGCACAAGCCTTCGAGCGAATGGCGCTTCCACCGGGACATCATGGCAGCCAAGCCCGAGGTCGAGGCCATCGTCCACGCACACCCGATCTATTGCACGATCATCGCCATCATGGGCCTGGAGATCCCGCCGCTGCACTACATGGTGGCGGTCGCGGGCGGCCCCACGATCCCGCTCGCACCTTATGCGATCTATGGTTCGGAGGAACTCTCGCGGCACGCCGTCGCGGCCTTGCGGCACCGTAGCGCGTGCCTGCTCGAGCACCATGGGCTAATTGCGACTGGCCCTTCGCTCGGCAAGGCCATGTGGCTCGCGGTGGAGGTGGAGATGCTGGCCCGCCAGTTCCATGGCTGCCTGCAGATCGGCGGCCCGCGGCTGCTGCCCGTCGAGGAGATCGAGCGCGTCCGGGCCAAGATTGCCGGTTCCGGCTATGGGGCGGGGGAAGGGTTAAACACGGAGCGAGGCGTCCATAGCCCCGCCATGCGCTAAAGAGACGAAATGTGCGGTCCCAGTAGTTCCACGGTCTCACTGAGCCCGGCAGCGTCCATATCCAGCAGAAGCAGCTCCGCGGTCTTGTCCGGACGGCTCAATCGTCTTCGCATTCGGCGAACCGCGGCCAGCGCGCGCCGTGGGTCAAGGGCTATCGTGTCTGCGATGAAGGCATCCGAGGAGCGCACCCCAACGTTCAGCGACGCAAGCTTGGCCTTCGGGAAATGCTTCAGGTTGTCCGTCACGATCACCGCGGCGCCGGCTTTCAGGGCTGCAGCGAGTACATGCGTGTCGTTTGCGTCGGGTAATCCGTGACAAAGGCCCAAGAATGCCTCGAAGTCGCTGACAATGGCTTCTTCGAAGGCAGCTTCCATACTGCGCCTGGCCCGTGATGCCCTCTGCCCCGCATCCACTACGCCCTTGGCCTCAAGAATGCTCCTGATCGCGCTTTCGGTTTCGTCCAGGACGATCTCAGACCATCGAATGCGAAAGAACTCCGCCTCGGCCAGCGTCAAAAGCAGGTTCCTCTTCAAGGCACCGGCGATGGCGCACGCGTCCACGAATACTGTCGAGCTGTCCTCCAGCAAGGCCTAAAGATGCTCCGCATCCACTTCGGCCAAGTCGGCGAGCGCTTTGCTTCGCCTTTTATCTCTCGCTCGCTTGTAGGCGAACAGGTGATCCGCCTTGATTCTGCGATGCCGTCCGACGAGCGAATGCTCGATGTCGCCCTTGTCGAGTAACGACACGAGATACGGGCGCGATACATTCAGAATGTCCGCGGCCTGTTGGGTCGTCAGCATTTGACTGAGAGGAACGAGTGTCACCGCATCGCCGCGACCGACATGCCGTAGCAACTCCAACAGCAAACTAGACAGTGCTGGCGTAAGCGTGATTTCCGAGGAAGATGTCGTTCGTTCGTCGGTCACGCGCAGCATGCCGCCCCCGGCGGCACGGGCGGCTATGATCTTGCGTAGCTGGTTTGCCGCTTCCCTGTCGTGCGCCGACGGCAGGCGATCATCAAGCTGGGCGGCCAAGGCTGGCACCGTCATGGACTCTTCTCCCCAGACAAGGATAGCGGATATTCGCAATAATCGCAACGAAAGAAACAGACGACACAGACGAAACGCCGTACGCCGGCATTCTCGGGCGCCGTACCGCTGAAGGCTACTCCCTATCGCGTGAACGACTGGGCGTTGCCGGCGTCGACATTGATGATGTTGCCGGTCGATTTGGCCGAAACATCCGAGGCCCAAAAATACACGGCTTCGGCGATGTCCTCCGGAAATACCGAGAGCTTCAGCATCGAGCGCTTGCGATAATGTTCCTCGAGTTCGTCCGGCTGCATCTTGTAGGCGGCGGCCCGCTCCTCCCGCCAATTGCCGGTCCAGATTTTCGAGCCGCGCAGCACAGCGTCGGGGTTCACCACATTGACCCTGATGCCGGCCTCAGCCCCCTCCAGGGCCAGACAGCGCGCCAGATGGATCTCGGCCGCCTTGGCGGTGCAATAGGCGGCGGCATTGGGCGAGGCCGCGAGCCCGTTCTTGGACGCGATGAACACCACCGCGCCGGCGAGCTTCTGGCGGCGCATCAGCCGGAAGGCCTCGCGCGAGACCAGGAAATAGCCCTTGCCCAGGATGTCCATGTTGCGGTCCCACATGGCAAGGGTCGTGGTCTCGATCGGCTCGGAGGAGGCAATACCGGCATTCGACACCACGATGTCGACACCGCCATAGTGCACGCAGGCCTCCGCGAAGCCGGCCACAACCGCGTCCTCGTCGGTGACATCCATCCGGACCGTGCGGACGTGATCCCGACCGAAACTTTGGGCAAACTCGGCGCCGGCGCGTTCGAGCGCCTCGGCGTCGATGTCGGCCAGCACCACGCAGGCGCCTTCGCCCAGCAGTTTTGTCGCGATGGCGCGGCCGATGCCGCCCGCGCCGCCGGTCACGAAGCCGACCCGGCCCGCGAGGCTTTTCGGCTTGGGCATGCGCTGCAGCTTGGCCTCTTCGAGCAGCCAATATTCGATGTCGAAGGCTTCCTGTTCGGGCAGGCCCACATAAGTGTCGACCGTGGCGGCGCCGCGCATCACATTGATGGCATTGATGTAGAATTCGGAGGCGATGCGGGCTGTCGCCTTGTCGCGTGCGAAGCTCATCATGCCGACGCCGGGGACCAGGTAGACCACCGGATTGGGGTCGCGCATGGCCGGGCTGTCGGGATGCTGGCCGCGTTGGTAATAGCCCGCGTAATCGTCGCGATAGGTCGCGATCGCCGCGTCGAGCCCTGCGCTAAGCGTCTCGGGCGAAGCTGAGCGGGGGTCGAAATCCAGCACCAGGGGCCAGATCTTGGTGCGCAGGAAGTGATCCGGGCAACTTGTGCCCTGGGCGGCCAACTCGTGCAGGCGCTTGGAGCCGACGAAGTCGAGCACGGCGGCACTGTCGTCGAAATGGCCGATCTTGCGTTCGGCGCCACCGATGCGCGCGCGGATCTCAGGCATCAGCCGTGCCGCCGCGGCGCGCCGCTCGGACGCTGGTAGCGGCGCCGCGACCTCTCCTCCGAACAGGGGCTTGCCGCGCGTCTGCTCGTCGAGCCAGGCGATCGCCTTGTTGATGATCCGCAGCGTCGTCTCGTAGCACTCCTTGGCGTCCTCGGCCCAGGTGAACAGCCCGTGGCTCCCGAGTACGACACCCTTCGCCCCAGGGTGCTCGGCCGCGAAACGCGACAGCTCCAGCCCGAGCTCGAAACCGGGGCGACGCCAAGGCAGCCAGCCGATCTCGTCGCCGTAGATCTGTTGCGTCAGCGCCCGGCTGTTGCGCGTGGCCGCGATGGCGATCACCGCATCAGGGTGCATGTGGTCGACGTGCCGAAAGGGCAGGTAGGCGTGCAGCGGCGTGTCGATGGAGGCGGCCCGGCCGTTCAGATTGAAGGTGCAATGGGGCAGCAGCCCAACCATCTCGTCCTCATGCTCGACGCCGCGATAGAGCCCGTGCAAAAGGTCGAGCTTATCCAAGTAGAGGGTGGCGAAACCGTCGAGCTTCATGGTGCCGACGTCGCCGCCCGAGCCCTTGACCCAGAGCACCTTGACGGTCTGTCCGGTCAGCGGGTCCCGCATATCCACCTTGGCCGAGGTGTTGCCGCCGCCGAAATTGGTGATGCGCTTGTCGGCGCCGAGAAGGTTCGAGCGGTAGAGCAGGCGCCCGGGCTCGTCCATGGCGGCAGCCGCCTCGTCGTCCCAGCGGCTCTGCAGCAACGGCGTTGCGACGGCCTGATCCATGATCCCTCCCGCACCCGAACTCTGTTCGGTTGACGCGGCCGCAAAGCCGGTCACGATTGCGCTTGCGACGCGCTTGTCAAACGCCAGCATAGCGGAGGAACGATGGTGACGCACGAGGATGGGAGCCATTCCGGGCTCGAGAAGGTCGCGTTCACCATGCGGCTCAATCCCGGCCAGGAGGCCGAATACAGACGTCGGCACGACGCGATCTTCCCCGAACTGGTGACGCTGCTACGGGACGCCGGCGTGTCAGATTATTCGATCCACCTCGACCCGGAGACCAGCATCCTGTTCGCGGTGCTGTGGCGCCGGCGGGACCACACCATGGCGGATCTGCCGTCGCATCCCGTGATGAAGCGCTGGTGGGCCCATATGGCCGACATCATGGAAACCAACCCGAACAACGAGCCCGTGGTCACGCCGCTGACCACCTTGTTCCACCTGCCATGACCGGGGCTCCGCAAGCGCCGCGCCGCGTTGCGGTGCTCGACGTCGGCAAGACCAACGTCAAGGCCGTGCTGCACGACCTTGCGACGGAGACCGACGTCGCGACCCGGACGATCTCCAACCTGGTGCGGCGCGATGGGCTCTATCCGCATTTCGACACGGCTGCGATCCAGGCCTTCTTCCTCGACGCCCTGGCTGACTTCTTGCGCCCGGATGGCGCGCAGCTCGATGCGATCTCGGTGACGACCCATGGTGCCGCGGGAGCTTTGCTCGGCGCCGAGGACCTCGCGACGCCGGTGCTCGACTATGAATACGAGGCTCCCGGCACCCTGGCGGAGGATTACGACAACATCCGGCCCGGTTTTGCCGAGACCTGCTCGCCGCGTCTGCCGGGCGGGCTCAATCTCGGGGCGCAGCTGTTCTGGCAGATGCGAACCTTTCCCGACGCGTTCGCGCGGGCCGAGACGTTCCTGACCTACCCGCAATATTGGAGCTGGTGGCTCACCGGAGTGCGGGCGATCGAGCCGACCTCGCTCGGCGCCCATACGGACCTGTGGAACCCCCGGCTGCGCCAGCTCTCGAGCCTGGCCGACAAGGCCGGATGGACTGGCAAGATGCCGCCGCTGCGTTCCGCCTTCGACCGGCTCGGCATGCTCAGGGCCGATCTCGCGTCGAGACTGGGCTTCGAACATCCGGTGCCGGTCCTCTGCGGCATCCACGATTCCAATGCCGCGCTGCTGCCCCACGTCATGGGAGGAAAAACGCCCCTGTCGGTGGTGTCGACCGGGACCTGGGTGATCCTGTTCGCGCTCGGCGGCACGCTCGATCATCTCGATCCCGAGCGCGATACGCTGGCCAATGTCGACGTCTTCGGCCGGCCGGTGCCCTCCGCCCGCTTCATGGGCGGGCGTGAGTTCGATCTCATCGCGGGCGCCGAGCGGCCGCTGCCGGACCAGGACATTGTCGACCGGGTGATCGAGCGGGGGCTGATGGTGCTGCCGACCCTGGTGCCCGGGAGCGGGCCGTTCCCCAAGGCACAGGCGCGCTGGAGCGAGCCTGCCACAACGCTGCACCCGGCCGAGCGCGTCGTGGTGGCCAGCCTTTATGCCGGGCTGATGACGGCGGCCTCCCTCGATGTGCTCGGCGCGACGGGTCCGACCGCAGTCGAGGGGCCGTTCGGTCGCAACGACCTTTATCTCGACGCGGTCGAGGCCCTGACCGGGCGTGCCGTGCTGCAGTCGCGGACCGCCACCGGCACCAGCGCCGGGGCCGCCAAGCTGGCGCTCATGGGTGGGCTTGCGACGGGTCTTGCTGAACGCTCAACGGACCGCAAACCTGCGCCGCATCTGCCCCGCTACCGCCTCGGCCAGCAGCTTCTCCGATACGCCGAACGCTGGCAGGCGGACATCAGGTGACGACGTTGGCTCTGCTGACAAGAGGCCAGCATTTCTCCTGCTGATCCATCGCTCGACAAGCACCCGATTCCCTCATCCTGAGCGCCGCTGAAAGCGGCAGTCGAAGGATCGAGGGATTTTAACGCGCCCCGATTTCCGCTCCTTCGACAAGCTCAGGAAGAGGAAATCGGGGCGTCGAGCCGTCACAGCGTGTCGCAAACGAGACCGCGCCTTTCAATGCACCCCGCCGGCATCGGGCGCGATGCCACCCGGGCTGCGCTGAAACAGCCGGCCCTTTTCGGTGTAGATCACGACCAGCAAGGCCAACAGGCCATAGCCCGCGAAGCCGAGCGTCAGCGGCACCACGGTGCCGTTGAACTGCTGTCCGATGAAGAAGCCGAGCAGCGCGCCCCCGACGGTGGTCACAAAGCCCTGCACCGACGAGGCCGTGCCCGCCACATGGCCCAGCGGCCCCATCGCAAGCGAACCGAAGTTCGAGGCCACGAGCCCGAAGCCGAACATCATCCCGCCCTGCAGCACCGTGAAGGCCCAGAGCGTCTCGTGGCCGCTCAGCGCCACGCCCGCATGCAGCACCGCGCAAGCGAGATAGCCTAGCAAGGCCGTGTGCGAGACGCGTCGCGTGCCGAATCGGCCCACGATCCGCGAGTTCAGGAAGGCGGAAATGGCCATGAATACCGCGATCAGGGCGAAGATCCCCGTGAAAAATTTCGGCGCCTGGAACACCTCGCCGAACACCTGCTGGGCCGAGTTCAGAAAGCCGAACAAACTGCCGATCATCAGGGTCATGGCCAGCATGTAGCCGACCCCGATGCGGTTCGTCAGGGTGATCCGGAAGGCCTTCAGCACCCGCCCGGGCGAGATGGTCAGACGGTCCTCGGGATGCAGCGTCTCGGGCAGGCGCAGCACCACCCAGGCCGTGACCACGAGGCCGAAGGTGGCGAGCGCCGCGAACACCCAGCGCCAGGGCCCGACCAGCATGATGATCTGGCCGAGCGTCGGGGCGATGATCGGCACGGCCAAGAACACGATGAAGGACAGCGACATCACCCGGGCCATCTGGGTTCCGGCATAACAGTCGCGCACGATCGAGGTAGCCAGAACGCGGGTCGCGGCGGCCCCGACGCCCTGGGCCATGCGGGCCAGGATCAGGGCTTCGAGCGAGCCCGCCAAGGCCGACACGATGCTGAACACCACATAGATGGCGAGCCCGGTCAGCAGCACGGGCTTGCGGCCGAAACGGTCGGCCAGCGGCCCATAGACGATCTGGGCGGCCCCGAAGCCGAGCAGATAGGCCGTGATGATCCATTGCTGTTCGTTGCCGCTGGCGAAACCCAGGGACCGGGCGATCGCGGGCAGGGCCGGCAGCATCGAATCGATCGCCAGCGCATTGACGGCCATCAAGGCCGCGATCAGGGACACGAATTGCCGGAACCCCATCGAGGGTCGCGATGGCGCGGCAAGCGCGGCGGAAGCCGTCATCTGAACACTTCTCTTTTGCGAAGGCGGCGCAGCGACGCTGTTGATCGCCAAAGAGGCCGGCGAGCTCGTCGCCGGCCCGAGCCGTTCGATCTGGACATGTATCGGCGAGCCAAGGCCCGTCTCGAGCCCTTCATAAACCGACAATGTGACCTAAGTGTCCCGGCGCCGCGAAAATCAGCGCCGATTGTTTGTTTCCGAACCGTGCAGCCGGGCTCAGTCTTCCCCGTCCCGGCTTTCGGTGAAGCGAAGATCGCGGCTGTAGACCAGGATCTCGCGCTTGCCGGCGTTGTTGGCTTGCCCGACCAGGCCTTCCTTTTCCATGCGCTCGACCAGCGACGCGGCCTTGTTGTAGCCGACCTGCAGGCGGCGCTGGATGTAGGACGTGGAACATTTCTTGTCCCGCAGAACGACCTTGACGGCCTGTTCGTACAGGTCGTTGTCTTCCTCGCCCATGGCGCCGCGCTCGAACACCTGCTTTTCTTCCGGCGTCTCGGCCTTCTGTTCGCCGGCTTCCTCTTCGGCCACCACCACATCGAGGTAATCCGGATGGCCCTGCAGCTTGAGGTGGGCCACCACCTTTTCGACCTCGCCGTCGCTGACGAAGGGGCCGTGCACGCGCGATATGCGCCCGCCGCCGACCATGTAGAGCATGTCGCCCTGGCCGAGCAGCTGTTCGGCGCCCTGTTCGCCCAGGATCGTGCGAGAATCGATCTTGCTGGTCACCTGGAACGAGATGCGGGTCGGGAAATTGGCCTTGATGGTGCCGGTGATGACGTCGACCGAAGGCCGCTGGGTCGCCATGATGAGGTGGATGCCGGCCGCGCGCGCCATCTGTGCCAGGCGCTGGATGGCGCCTTCGATGTCCTTGCCGGCCACCATCATCAGGTCGGCCATCTCGTCGACGATGACTACGATGTAGGGCAGGGGCGAGAGTTCCATCTCCTCGGTTTCGAAGATCGATTCCCCAGTCTCGCGATTGAAGCCCGTCTGCACGGTACGGGTGATGACCTCGCCCTTGGCGGCGGCCTCGGCAACCCGGGCGTTGAAGCCATCGATGTTGCGCACGCCCACCTTGGACATCTTTTTGTACCGGTCCTCCATCTCGCGCACCGCCCATTTCAGGGCCACGACGGCCTTCTTGGGATCGGTCACCACCGGCGTGAGGAGATGCGGAATGCCCTCGTAGACCGACAATTCCAGCATCTTGGGGTCGATCATGATCAGGCGGCACTGGTCGGGCCGCAGCCGATAGAGCAGCGACAGGATCATGGTGTTGATGGCCACCGATTTGCCCGAGCCGGTCGTGCCGGCCACGAGCAGATGCGGCATGCGGGCGAGGTCGACGATGATCGGCTCGCCTCCGATGGTCTTGCCGAGCGCGATCGCCAGCTTGTGCTTCGAGCCGCCGAAATCGTCGGTGCCCAGCAGGGCCCGCAGGAACACGGTTTCGCGCCGCTGGTTGGGCAGTTCGATACCGATGACGTTGCGGCCCTGCACGACCGCGACGCGGGCCGAGACCGCCGACATGGAGCGGGCGATGTCGTCCGAGAGACCGATCACGCGCGAGGATTTGGTGCCCGGCGCAGGCTCGAGCTCATAGAGGGTCACCACCGGGCCGGGCCGTACGTCGATGATCTCGCCCCGGATGCCGAATTCCTCCAGCACGCCTTCGAGAAGGCGCGCGTTCTGCTCGAGGGCGCCGCTCGACAGCTCCTCGGCTTCGGCGGCGGGCGGTGGGTCGATCAGCAGCTCCAGCGGCGGGTCTTCCCAGAACTCCGGGTCGGCGACAACGCGGCTCACCTGTTCGAAGGGCGAGAGCCCGCGCGGGGGTGCCCCGGTGCGGCGCGTGCCGGCCCGGGATGGCCCGACGAAGGCGCGGGCGTCTTCCGGCGACGCGATGCCGATCGGCCCTTCGGGCAGCGGCCCGACCGGCAGGGCGGCCGGAGAGGAAGTCGTCGAAGCGACGGTGTCGAGCGGCGCGGCCGTCGGTATCTCGTGGCCTCTCTTGGCGGAAATTCTGTCGAGTTTGGCGATCCGTGCTGCGAAGCGCGGGCTCGCTGGCTCGATGGGCACGACGGCAGCGGCTTCAGGCTCGGGTTCGTCGATGCCGTCGAGCTCGAGATGCTGGTCCGGCTCGCTCTCGCACGCCTCCGGCTCGACCACTGGGCCTGCGCGCTCAAGCTCGCCCTGGCTCGAAAGCCAGGCTTCCGCGATCAGGTCGTCGAGATGAGCGTCGTCCGATGGCTCCAAGGCTTCCAGTCTCGCTTGCCCATTGTCCTGCTCGGCGACGTGCTGGAGCTGGTCGCGGGTCTCGGGGTGGATCATCCCGAACCAGGCCGGCACGCGCCCATCATCCTGCGCGGCTTCGACAGCCTCGCCCATGTTGGCCGGGGCTTCGTGCGCCGCCGACGACAGCGTTCCGGTGGCGTGTTCGACGATTCCCGCCGCAGCCTCGTCCTGGACCTCCGCGTCGCTCGCCTTGCCGGAATGTTCCGGTTCGACCTGACGACGCTCCGGCGTGCGGTTGATGCGGACGTTCGGGGGCAGCGTGAAGGGCTTGCGCCACGACGGCAGGTCCGACTCGAACAGCGCGATCGGCTCGGCTGGTTCAGCCTCCGCGAAGTCGATCGGCTCGGCCGGCTGCTCCTGCGGCACGGTGCGCCCGTTGCGCAGTAACGCGTCCGGCGTGCGCGTGAACCGGACCTGCTCGGGCAGCTTGAACGGCTGCAGCCGCGGTGAAACGGCCGAGGCCGCCGTGCCGCTCGGGCCCGCAGCGGCCGCGTGGTCCGCACCAATCCTCTGGTGATTGGAACTCCGCCCGTTCCCCCGGATTTCGGCCTGCGCCGGGACAGGGTTGCGGCCGTATTGCGGACCGATCCCATGAGCCGCGAGCGCCTCGGCCACGGCAAGGTCGACGTAGTTCGCCAGTTGGCCCAGCATGGCCTGATACATCATGTCCCAATAGGGGCTCTCGGCATGGATCCGGCGGTGAAGCTCGGTGTCTGCGTAATGGTCGATCGGTGCTCTGGTCGAGGTCATGGGCCGCGCATCTGGCTGGAATCGAAGCTGGTCGCCTCGGACTGGCGATTGCGGCAATCTGATTTGTTGACCTTAACAGGTCATTAGAAGGCCATGAGCGAACCGAGGTGGGGCTGTGTCAGACCGGGCTGAATTGCGACCGAACGCGACGCCAGGGCAGGGGGCTCGGCCCGGATTGCTGAGCCTCTGGAAGACCTTCGACGAACTCGACACAGCTGAGCTTTATGCGCTGCTCCAGCTGCGCTGCGCCGTGTTCGTGGTCGAGCAGAATTGCCCCTATGCCGACATCGACGGAAACGACGGAGCCGCCATCCACCTGCTGGTTCGCTTCAAGGATGCGACCGAGATGGCCGGGTGTTTGCGGGTCTTCGCTCCGGGACCAGGTCGCCCCGCCCGGATCGGGCGCGTCGCCACCGCGGCCCGGTTTCGGGGAACCGGGCTTGGCCGCTGGATGATGCACGAGGCCTTTGCCGAGATCGGCCGGCGCTTCGGCACGGGACCGATCGAGCTTTCAGCCCAGGTGCAGGTCGAGGGCTTCTATGCCGCGCTCGGATTCAGGCGGGTCTCGGCCGATTATCTCGAGGACGGCATCGTCCATTGCGACATGCGCCGTCCCGGCTGAGGCGCGATCGCCTCAGGAGCGCCGTTCCCAAAACACCGTCCCGTCGAACTCGAAGACGAGCTCCCCGTCCTGGTTGGTGCCGGTGTTATGGTGGAACACCAGGCCCCACCCGGGCTTGGACACGATCCGCTTGCCGATCAGCACCGAGGCATAGCGGATCGTATCGCCGACATGGACCGGCTTGCGCCACTTGAGCTCCTTGAACCCGGGCGAGGGGCCGGGGCGCGACGGGGTCTCGCCCCGCGACAGGAGAGCCGCCATCGTGGCCTGCCGATGCGCGACATAGAGTTTCATCCATACGGCGGCCGTATGCCAGCCGGATGCCGCAAGCCGCCCCAGCTGGCTCAGGGCCGCGGCCGCCTCGTCGAGGTGGAAGGGCTGGGGATCGTAGCGTTGCGCAAAGGCGACGATCTCTTCGCGGGAGAACGTGTACGTTCCGAGGTCGAGGTGGGTTCCGATCACGAGATCTTCGAAGAAGTCGCTCACCCGCGTGCGTCCTTCCTGGGGCTTATGGACAAGCCTCGTCCGGCTTTATGGCGCATCGGTGATGGCGGCAACAGGGGATCGGTCGACCGTAATATCCCGTGCCTCTCAATGCACCGCGCGAGCCTGGCCCTGGATCTCGTGCTGCAAGCGGCGTTCCAGCAGGGCCAGGACCGCCGCCTCTTCGGGCTTGAGGCTCGGCAGGTTCTCGCGGAGTTCCGTGTCGACCTCCTCCTTTACTTCGAGCAGCAGGTCGCCCGACATATAGGAGTTCAACACCTCCGGATGCACGTAGCACTTGCGGCAGATGGTGGCCGTGTTGCCGAGCCTGGACGAGACTTTCTCGATCGCGGCACGGATGTTCTTCTTGGCGCCAGCTTGCGAGTCGATGGTGCCGAACTCCTTCAGCGCCAAGGCGGCCAGCACGGTGCCGGCCCAGGTGCGGAAATCCTTCGCCGTGATGTCACGCTCGGTGATCTCGCGCAGGTAATCGTTCACATCGTGCGAGTGGATGCCGTGGCGCGTCCCATCATGGTCGACGTATTGAAACAGCTGCTGCCCGGGCAGATCCTGGCACGACTTGATGATCTTGGCGATGCGCCGGTCGCGCACCTGCAGCTTCCAGACCTTGTTGCTTTTGCCCTTGAACTCGAACTTGAGCTCGCCGCCGTTCACACGGACATGCGGGTTGCGCAGGGTGGTGAGCCCGTAGGAATGGTTCTGCTTGGCATAATCGTCGTTGCCGACGCGGATCAAGGTGGTTTCCAGCAGGTACACGATGGTGGCCAGGACCTTGCGGCGGGGCAGCCCCGGCAGGGCCATGTCCTTCTTGATCGTCGCACGGATCTGGGGAAGGGCCGCCGCGAAGGCGGTCACGTGTTCGTATTTGACGCTGTCGCGCACTTCGCGGAAGGCCGCATGGTAGCGGTACTGCTTGCGGCCCTTGGCGTCCCGCCCGGTTGCCTGGATGTGGCCGTCAGGGCTCGGACAGATCCACACGTCGGTATAGGCCGGCGGGATGGCCAGCTTCTTGATGCGTGCCACCGTGGCCGGGTCGGTCACTTTCCGGCCGTCGGGCCAGCGGAAAAACCAGCCCTTGCCGGCCTTGCGCCGGGTGATCCCCGGCTCGTCGTCGCTGACGTAAGCCAAGCCGGCGCTTTCGGCAGCATCGCGCGGATCGACGACTTCGTGAATGTCGGATTCTGCCTGCTCGGCCTGCGCGAACGCCATTACTCAACTCCCCAGCGGTTGTTTCAATGCTCCGGGACATGCGAGGTTCCCGAGCCGTTCCGCCGCAGGGTCCTCGTACTTCGACACGAATGCTGCCGCATTCGGCTCAGCATGAGGGGCGGACGAGGCCTCAACCCGATTGCCCTGGCTCACTCCCTCTCCCATGCCTTGCATGGCCACATTCCGTGCTATAGCTGCAGCAAAGCTGTCGACGGAGAGTGCCTTGCCTGAGCCGAAGCCGATCCACTGGGCCAATTTCACGACGATTTCCTGCGTGGCCATCCTGGTCGGCACGGAACTCGTCGGCATGTCCTGGGCGGCCGGATGGGCGCTCGGCGGTCTGTTCGGTCTTGCGCCGGTGATCGCCCGTTCGGTCGAGGTGATCTTCGGCCTGCTCGGTTTTGTGGCGCTGTATTACTTCATGCGCGCCGCCGTCAAAGTCGAACCCATCCGCGGCTAGGTCTCTCCCCCATGCACGATTTCGACCGCCGCTCGCTGTTGAAGGCGATGGCTGCAGCGTCCGCCATGGGCCTGGTGCCCGACGCCGTAACCCCGGCCCAGGCCCAGAGCGGCCTGAAGCTGGGTGCTCCGCAACCCTTCTCGTTCGATCTCCTGAAGGAGAAGGCCCGGGTCATGGCGACCCAGCCCTACCAGCCCCCGATGCGGCCGGCGCCGGAGATCGTCACCAGGCTCAATTACGAGGAATGGGGCAAGCTCACCTTCAACACCGACCAGGCCTTGTTCGCCAATGGGCCGGGCAAATTCCCGGTGACGTTCTTCCATCTCGGCATGTTCTTCCAGAAGTCGGTCGACATGCTGGTCGTGGCGGACGGCCAATCGCGCGAGATCGTCTACGACCAGGCGATGTTCAACGTGCCGGCAGGCTCTCCGGCGCAGCAATTGCCCAAGGGGGTCGGGTTCGCGGGTTTCCGCCTTCAGGAGGCGCGCGACGGCAAGCTCGATTGGCGCAAGAACGATTGGGTGGCGTTCCTCGGCGCGTCGTACTTCCGTGCCATCGGAGAACTCTTCCAGTATGGGCAGTCGGCGCGCGGCCTCGCCGTGAACGTCGCGGTCGCCGGGAAGGACGAGGAATTTCCGGATTTCACGCAATTCTATATCGAGACGCCCTGCCGGCGACACCGACACCATCGTGCTCTATGCGCTGCTTGACGGCCCTTCGGTGACCGGCGCCTACCGGTTCGGGATGACGCGGGGCAAGGGCGTGGTGATGAACATCGAGCACACCTTGCATTTGCGCCAGCCGGTCGATCGGCTGGGCATCGCGCCGCTGACCACGATGTACTGGTTCTCCGAGACCGTGAAGGACAAGGCGATCGATTGGCGCCCCGAGGTGCACGATTCGGACGGGCTCTCGATGTGGACCGGATCGGGCGAGCGGCTTGTGGCGCGCCCTGAACAATCCCGAACGGACCACGGCCTCGGCCTTTTCCGACCAGTCCCCCAAGGGATATGGGACGATGCAGCGCGACCGGATCTTCGACCATTATCTCGACGGGGTCTATTACGACCGGCGGCCGAGCGTCTGGGTCGAACCCTTGAACGATTGGGGCAAGGGGTCGGTCCAGCTGGTCGAGATCCCGACCGACGACGAGATCCACGACAATGTCGTGGCCATGTGGGTGCCGGCCGAGCCCGCCACGGCGGGCAAGAGCTACGAATTCAAGTACAAGCAGCATTGGCTCGCCTACGAGCCCTATCCGCCGGCGCTCGCCAAGGTGCGTGGCAACCCGGCTCGGCCGCGGCGGCCAGCCCGGCCAGCCCCGGCCCAAAGGCGTGCGCAAGTTCCTCGTCGAGTTCCTCGGCGGCCCGCTGGAAAACCTGCCCTTCGGCGTCAAGCCCGAGCCGGTGATGTCGACTTCGCGGGGCGAATTCGGCACCTACAAGCTGACCGAAGCGGTGCCGGACGGCATTGCGGGCCATTGGCGCACGCAGTTCGATCTGATTGTCGAGGGGCCCGACCCCGTCGAACTCCGGTGCTTCCTGCGCAACGGTGATCAGGTGCTGACCGAAACCTGGCTGTTTCAATACCATCCGTTCTGAGGCCGGTCCGCCGCAGGTCGGTCGGCTCCTGAACATATGCTCGCCGACGCCACGCGCTTCTCGTTAACCATATCGAGCCGACCTGTAAAATTGTTCCGGAACCGCGACGCTATGTCCCGCGTTTCGTTTTCATAAGACCAATAAGGGGTTGGCTGATATGGGACGTTCAGTATTACTTTGGCTGATCGGAGTTCCGATACCGATCATCATCTTGATCGCCTTGTTCCACCATTAAAGACGGAGCCAAGCTGCAACTCCACTGGTGGCGCTAGAGTTCGTACAGTAAGGCCGAAGGTCTGGCACGATGGTGTCAGGCCTTCGTCGTTTGAGATCCAGGTGCTGCAGGCGGTGTGAACTGCTACCGGGACGGGGGAACGCCCTTGCGCCGTGAGGCATTCTGGGCGGGCGGATCGAACCATTGGGCGTGAGTGAAGCGATGCCGCAAATATCATCCGCGATCGATGGAGAGCCGCAGGACAAAACACGGTTGTTCTTATCGATCGGCGCCATCATCGCGGCCCTGTACTTCGGCAGCGAGGTCTTCGTTCCGATCGCCCTGGCCATCCTGCTGAGCTTCGTGCTCGCGCCGGGGGTGCGCCTGCTTCACTCCTGGCACCTGGGCCGCGTCTTCCCTGTGGTGGTGATGACTGTCTTGGCGTTCAGCGTCATCTTCGCGCTCAGCGGGCTGATGGCGACGCAGCTCAAAGAACTCGCGACGGAACTGCCAAAATACGAATCCACCATGATGAAGAAGGTGGAAGCGCTGCGCGGGATGGCGACAGGCGGGGCGTTGCAGAAAGCGATGGACTTCGCCACGAGCTTTTCGCAAAGCCTGGATCAGAGCAACAGGACGGCAGGCGCTTCGCCCGAAACCGCCGGCACGCCCGGACCAAGCCGACGACGGTGGTGGTACGCCAACCGGAGCCGACGCCGCTTCAGACCCTGAGCCGCATCCTGGCGCCGTTGATCCACCCGCTGGCGACCGCCGCCATCGTGGTGGTGTTCGTCATCTTCATCCTGCTGCAGCGGGATGACCTGCGCAATCGGCTGATCCGCCTGTTCGGCGCCGGTGACCTGCACCGCAGCACCGCCGCGATCGACGATGCGGCGCGCCGCTTGAGCCGGTTTCTGCTCTCGCAGCTCGCCGTCAACACCGGGGCCGGCCTGCTGGTCGGGGTCGCGCTATGGATGGTCGGGGTGCCGAGCCCGGTCCTGTGGGGCGTGTTGTTCGGCTGCCTGCGCTTCGTCCCCTATGTGGGCCCGCCTCTGGCGGCCGTGATGCCGCTCGTTCTTGCGGCTGCGGTCGATCCGGGCTGGTCGGTGACGCTGTGGACCCTTGCCGTATTCGTGGTGACCGAAGCGGTCGTCGGCCAGGTGGTCGAGCCGTTCCTCTATGGCCACAATACCGGCCTGTCGCCGGTTGCGGTGGTGCTCGCGGCCACCTTCTGGACCGCCCTGTGGGGTCCTATCGGGCTTATTCTGTCCACCCCGATGACCGTGTGCCTGGTCGTGCTGGGCCGGCATGTCGAACAGTTGAGCTTCCTCGACGTGCTTCTCGGCGACCGGCCTCCCTTGTCGCCTCCGGAGGTGTTCTATCAGCGCATGCTGGCCAAGGACCCGGTCGAGGCGGCCGATCAGGCGCACGAACTGCTGCGAACCATGAGCCTGACCGAATATTTCGACAGCGTGGTCCTGCCGGGCCTCCTGTTGGCCCAGGACGATGTGGCCCAGGACAAGCTGGACCCTGAGCGGCAGCGCAAGATCGCCGATGCGACCGCCGAACTCATGGAAGATCTGGTCGAAACGGAACGCGAGCAGGCCGCCAAACAGGCCGAACCTGCGACGGGCCCGCAGGCCATGATAGCGAAGATCACCCACCGCAGCGAGGCCCACGACGAGGAAACGTTGCTGGACATGGCGCCCGAGCCGAAGCTCGGCCCGGAATGGAGGGAGCCGCCACGCCATTCTTTGCGTCGGCAGCCGGGGGCCGCTCGACGATGCCGCCGCGATGCTGCTGACCCAATTGCTGGTCAAGCACGATTTCGGCGCCGCCTCGGCCTCCTACGAATCCTTGCTGAAGGCCAACATCGACAAGCTCGATCTGTCCCGGTCGCGCCTGATCTGCCTGTCCTGCCTGGACGTCGAGCGGGGCCGCCTATCTGCGGTTCATCATGCGCCGTCTTCGCCGCAAGGCACCCGCGGCCAAGATCCTGATCTGCGCCTGGTGGCGCAGCGTGGAGGGCCGGCCCGAGCAGCCGAGCGACACCCCCGCCGAGACCTCGGCCGCCACGCTGTCGGAAGCGGTGGCGTTCTGCATCGGCCAAGCCTCGGCCGAACGCGCCCGTGGTGAGCGGGCGGAGCCGGTGCCGGCAACTCCGGCCGTTTCTTAGCCGTCGCGGCTCGCATCTTTCTGCCTGCCAGATAAACGTGCTTGCGGCTTTGTGCGCGATTGTGCATGGATGAGCGGACTCTTGCACGTTTGGGCTCGCATGCTCCTCGAAGAACGTCAGCAGATCATCAAAGGCCGCTTGCGCCAGCATGGCCGCGTGGTCGCGACTGAACTCGCCCGAGAGTTCAGCATTTCCGAGGACACGGTTCGGCGCGATCTGCGCGACTTGGCGGCATCCGGCCAGTGCCGGCGCGTGCATGGCGGCGCGCTGCCGCTCTCGCCCGCTTCGGGATCGCTGAGGGAGCGGAAACAGCAGAATCCGGACCGCAAGGCTGCGCTGGGGCGGGCCGCCGCATCCCTGATCAGGCCGGGCGAGATCGTGCTCGTCGATGCCGGATCGACCAATCTGCAGATCATGCGACACATTCCTGCCAGACCTGCGGCTGACCGTGATCACCAACGCGCCGCTGATCGCGGCCGAAATGTCGGCCGGCCCCACTGCGATCTCATCGTTCTCGGCGGCCGGGTCGATGGACGGGTCGGCGGCTGCATCGGTCCTCGTGCGTTGCGCGATCTCACATCCCTGCGGGCCGATGTCTGCGTTCTTGGCGCCTGTGCGGCCAGCCTTGCGACGGGCTTGACGGCGTTCGATCCGGAGGAGGCGGAGTTCAAGCGCCAGATGCTGGAGCAGAGCGACAGAGCCCTGGTGGCCCTGGAGAACGGCAAGCTCGCCACCATGGCGCCGTTCGGCGTGGCGCCCTTGTCGGCCGTCGCGGATCTGGTGGTCGAGGCCGATGCTCCGGACGAGCGGCTCGAGGGCTTCGAGCGCAGCGGCCTGCGGCTGCATCGCGCGGCGCGGGTGGCACTGGCTGCCCCGGATGTTGCGGGCGGGGCCGCACAAGCATCAGGCCCCCGGAAAGCCGAGACGCTCGCCGAGGTGCATGCCATGACGGCCGAGATCGCGGGCGGCACGCGCGCCGCGTCCTGGGCCGAGCGGGGCGGCACGTTCATCGTGTTTCTGACCCTTGGTATCGGCATCGGCGCCTGGGCCGCGGCGCTGCCGGCCCTCAAGGTGAAGCTCGGCCTGACCGACCAGGGCCTGAGCCTCGCCCTGTTCGCGCTGGCGATCGGTTCGGTTTTCTCGACCATGGCGGCCGGGATCATCGGACCCCGGTTCGGTACGGGCCGCGCCACTGGGGTCGCGGCCTTCGCGGTGGTGCTCGCTCTGATGCTTCCGCCGCTGGCGAGTTCCCTTGGGCAGTTCATCGCCCTGGCCTTCGTGGTGGGGCTTTCGACCGGCGCGCTCGAGGTGGTCATGAACGGCCATGCCGGGCCATATCGAGCAGCGCTGGGACGGCCCCATCATGTCGTCCTTCCATGGCGCGTTCAGCTTGGGCGGCCTTGCAGGCGCCGCCTTCGGCGGGCTGCTGGCGGCATCCGGGTGGACCGTTGCCGGGCAATTGTGGACACCCGTCGCCATGGCGGCGCTGCTCAACCTGATGGCGCTGCCCGCACTGGGCCACGGCCAGCCGCGCCGGCAGGGCGGCCTCACGCTCGCCTGGCCCACGCGCGCAACCTTCGCGCTCTGCGCCATCGTGCTGTTCTGCTTCATCATCGAAGGCGCCATGGCGGACTGGAGCGCGGTCTACCTGACGTCGGTGGGCGGCAGCACGGTTGCGGTCGCGGCAACCGGCTATGCGGCGTTCTCCATCTGCATGGCGGGGGGGCGGTTCATCGGGGACAGGATCGTGGCGATTCTGGGCCCGCGGCGCGTCGTCGCGACCGGCGGCGCTCTGGCTGTGCTCGGTCTCGGCCTCGCGGTCGCCTATCCGGGCGCCGTTACGGCGAGCCTGGGCTTTGCGATGGTCGGCATAGGACTGTCCAATGTGGCTCCGGTCGTCTACAGCGCCGCCGCCCGCACCGGAACCTCGGTCGCGAGCGGGATCGCCACGGTCGCGACCGTCGGCTTCGTGGGATTCCTGTCGGGGCCGCCACTGATCGGCGGGATCGCATCGTTTGCCGGGCTGCGGGTCGCCATCGGATGCCTTGTTCTGGCCGGTGGGGCGGTGGCGCTGCTCGGAGTTGTGGCCGTGCAGCCTCGCGGTCGGTCCAAGCCGTGACGTAGCCATCAAAGGTCGGCTCGCCGCAGCCGGATATAGAGCGCGCCGGCGCCGCCGTGCTGGCGCGACGCCTCCTCGAAGCCGACCACGACCCGGCGCAGCGCGGCGTCGCGCAGCCACATCGGTACCGCGCGGCGCAAGATGCCGGCTTCGCCATGGCCGTCAGGCCTTGGCCGGTCCGGATGGCCCTTGCCGGTGACGACCAGCACCAGACGCGCATCTTCGCCCTGGGCGCGCAGAAGAAACCGCAGCAGCGCGCCGTGCGCCTGGGCCTGGGTCATGCCGTGCAGGTCGAGCGTGGCGTCGATGCCGACCCGGCCGCCGGCGACCTTCTTCTTGAACCGCCGCTCGAAGGCCGCCAGCGGTGGCGCCCGGGGCACCGACGTCGGCGGCGTATAGCTCGGGGCCGTGGCGCGCCGGCTCGGTTCCGGGCTGGGCTTGGGACGGGAGACCGGCTGCTCGAGCGGCGCCGCGCGGGCCGGAACCGCAGCGCCGGCTCGCGGCACCACGGTCTGCACGACCTTGAGCCAGACGTCGATATCGGCCTCGGTAAGGCGACGAGACCGGCTCATCGGCCCGCCCCCGAGGGGTCGATCGTCTCGCCGCGCGGCAGCAGCACCGTCAGTCGGGCCGGGTGGCGGATGTCGCCTGCGCGTGCGCCCCGCCTCTTCTCCCGAGCCGAAGAAGAGATCGGCGCGGGCCGGCCCCAGAATGGCCGAGCCGGTATCCTGGGCGATCATCAGGCGGCGAAAGCGGTGTTCCGACGGACCTTGCCAGGGCAGGTCGGCCTCGACCCAGAACGGCAGCCCATAGGACCAGATCGTACGGTCGACCGCGAGCGACCGCAGTCGCGTGAGCGGAACCCCGGCACCGCCGATCGGACCCTCGTCGGCCACGGCCGGCTCGGCCCGGAAAAACACATAGGAGCGGTTGCGCTGCAGGAGCGCTCTGCCGGGCTCTCCCTCCTTCTGGCCTTGTCGCGCGAACCCAGGCCTTCACCCGCTCGAGCGACATGTCGGCGGCCGCGATCTCGCCCATTTGCACCAGGATGCGGCCGATCGACGTGTAGGGCTGGCCGTTGCGCCCGTCATAGACCAGCCGCATCATCCGGCCGTCCGGCAGCGTCACGCGGGCGGAGCCTTGGACGTGGACGAAGAACACCTCCACCCAATCCCGCAGCCAGACGACGGCCGCGATGCCGCCCCGCGAGCGCTTCCGCTTCGATGAACGGCGCGGGCCGGGTAGGGCTCCTCGGCGTCACCGGGGCCGAGCCGTTCGAAAGGCTGCCGGGCGCGCCAGGATCGGGGCCGTGAAATCCGCCGTCCGCTCCAGGGCACCCTCGACCACCGGCTCGTAATAGCCGGTCAGAAAGCCGCCGTCCGCTCCGGGACCGCTCGGCTGGATGCGGTAGGGGCACGAAATTGATTTCGAAGAATCGGCGGCGCCTCGACATCGCTTGCCGGGCCGCCGCCTTGCATTTGGGTCCGGCAAAGCACAGCAGGGCTTCGCTCGGCGCTCTGCCGGGGCGCAACGCGGTCTGGGCTTCCGCCAAGGCTTCGGCCGATGCGCGCGAAAGCCCGGTAGGCCTCGGAGGAGTTCATCGGCCGCAAAGCCCTCCAAAGCGTTGAACCGGGTCTCGGACAGCCGGAAAGGCGCGGTCGAGAGGCCCGGCGTCGGATAGGCGAGTGTGGGCACGGCGGCACAAAACCGGCTGTCGACTTCAGCCGATGGTTTCGGTGGCCACCAGTCGCCAGTTCGGATCGCGCGCCCCGACGTCCCGGGCGAAGGTCCACAGGTCCGTCACGTCCGCGACCTGATCCGGGCTGCCCTCGACCACGGTCCCGTCGCGGTCGCGCGTCACCGTGATCAGCTTAGGCTGGAACCTCACAGTGATCTGGGCGGAGCGATCCTTGAGCTGCGCGTCCTCGATGACGGATTTGTCCATCGACACGAAGGTGGTCTCGATCTTGCGGCCCTGCGCTTCGCGGTCGCTGATCGAGGCGCTGAAGCTGTCGAGCACGTCCTTGGCCAGGAGCGGCACCAACGTATTGCGGTCGCCGGCCGCATAGGCCAGGACGATCATTTCATAGGCGGCGCGTGCACCCTCGATGAAGCCTTCGACCGAAAACGCAGGATCGGCCGCCTTGATCCGCGCGAGGCCGTCCGCGGCTCGGGTTTCCGGATTGGCGAAGCCCAGCCAGGGGTCGACCGGTGCGGTCGGGGCAGGGTCTCGCTCGGTCGCTCTTCTGCGGCGCCCGGGAAGGCGGATCACCGTGCCGGTCTCGCCGGGGGCATTGGGGTTGCCCTCCCGCGCCTTGCGGCGTGCCGCGAAAGGATCCTGGGGCGGGCGTTCGCTGCCGGTGCGGGTCCCCAGGACCGAGCGCAGCTTCCACACGACGAAGACCGCCAGGACCGCAAAGATGACTGTCGAGATGTCGAACGGCTCATGCATGGCAGAGGGTCTCGGAAACTGATTCGCTGGCGATGCGAGTTGCGGGAAAGCGCACAGGCGCCCATATCTGGTTCTAATGTGGATGTTGCGCGCGGAATATCTACTCGCCAAGGCAGGAAGACGGGCGGAGATCCCGAAAAAGGGACTTCGCACCACGGCCCGGGCCATCCCTCGCGCCGGCGCGTTCAGGACGACTTACATGTTTCGTCGTGGAAATCTCGGTTCCATCCTCATGGCCTCCTTCTTGGCCGAGGTGGTGGTTTTCGCGCTCGTGGCGGAGCGGATCGGCTTCGGCAGATACGCTGCTTCTGACCCTTGCGTCGAGCCTCTTCGGCGCCGCCATGCTGCGACAGCAGGGCACGTCCGCGCTGGCCAGGCTGCGCGAGCTTTCGGGCCAGCACCTGGTCGGGGAGGGGGCTCTGGTCGACGGCATGCTGGGCGGGCTCGGCGCGCTGCTGTTGATGCTGCCGGGGTTTATCTCCGATCTCGTTGGCCTCGTCCTGATCGCACCATCGGGCCGGCAATGGCTTATGCGGCGCCTCGGCGTGGGCCCGCTCGTGCCAGCGCAGCGGCCGGACACCGGCTCGCAGACGATCGAGCTCGGCGCGGACGACTGGACCCGCATCGACAACATGCGATCCCGCTAGGGACTTCTGCCTCGAGCCGTTAGCCATTGCCCATCGGGGCGAGGTGGATAACCTCCGTGGTGTCGCCGCCGAGGAAATCGGGGTGCTTGGCGGTCGTGTCGAAGAACGACGTGGTCTTGAACAGCTCGTACTTGCCTTGCGAGGCCGCCTGTTCGGTCTTGGCCAGCAGGGCCGCCATCTGGTCCTGGGCGAGCGGCTTGAAGCTCTTGGCGACCGCAAAGGCCTGATCGAGCGAGCGGCGATCGTCGATGCCCGTGATCACCACGGAGGTCGGCAGGCTCAGCGAAAACGTGAGGCACTCGACGGCCGTGACGGTCCCGCTCTTCAGGATCACGCCGTCGCCCATCGACTTCATGCCCAGGATGCCGATGCCACTCTTGCACCGCGCGCGGCGCCACCAGCTGGCCGAAGCTGCGGAAATGGGCGTCCATGACGTTGATGCGGCATCTGCACGGTATCGAAGTGGAAGCCGTGCCGGGCCGCCACATCCAGCATGTAGAGATGGATGCGCGGGTCCTTGTGGCCCGTGAAGCCGATGTAGCGGAGCTTGCCGGCCTGCTTGGCCTGCAGGACGGCCTCCATGGCGCCGCCTTCGGCGAACACGCGATCCGGATCGTCGAACCGGATGATCTCATGGAACTGCACGAGATCGATGTGGTCGGTCTGCAGGCGCTTGAGGGAATCCTCGAGCTGGCTCGTGGCCGACTTCCTTGGTCCGGCCGTCGAGCTTGGTCATCAGGAAGGCCTTCTTGCGATAGCCCTCCTGGGCCAGCGCCTTGCCCATGCGCAATTCGCTCTGGCCCTCGTTGTAGTCCCAGCTGTTGTCCATGAAGGTGATGCCGCGATCGATCGCCTCGTGCATCATCTTGATGCTCTCGTCGTCGCGAGAGCTTGGGCTTGCCGATATGCGAGCCGCCGAGCCCGAAGGCCGAGACCGTCTCGCCGGTGGTGCCGAGCTTGCGGTACAGCATCTCGCCCTTGAGCTCGCCGACGTCGACCACCTTCGGCAGCGCGGCCGCGGCCTGCGCGGCCGCCATCGGCTGGCCGGTGGTGGGCAGCGTGGTCTGGGCGCCGTTCGTCCGCCCCGGCCTGCGTGGCGGCACCCGCGATACCGGCCGCGGCAACGGCCTTGATGAAGGTGCGTCGTTCCATGATGGTCTCGCTGCGCTGAAGAGCATTGCCGCGACAACGCCGCGACCACGTCCGCAGGTCCGGTATAGAGTGTCGCGTGCGCCGGCAGGCCGGACCCGTTCCGGCCGTTCGTGGGCGCGCCGAGGAGGATTTGATGGCTTTCACCTGCACCACGCCCGCCGTGCCGACCCTGCAGGAGGACAACGACGACGTGCGGATCACCCGCTGGGATTTCGCGCCCGGCGCCAATACGGGCTGGCACGAACATGCCATGCGGTATTGCGTGGTGATGCTGACCGAGGGCACGCTGGCCATCCACGACGGCGACCGAGGTGAAGCGCGTGCCGCTCGCCGCCGGCCAGAGCTATTCGCCGGCCGGCCGGCATCAAGCACGACGTGATGAACGGCACCGACCACCCGATGGCCTTCGTCGAGATCGAGATGAAGCGTTGAGCGGACTGCCGGTCGCCGACCCCTGGTTCGCCATCGACGAGGTCGGGCCGGGCATCTTCCGGATCACCGAGCCGCATTGCGACCGGCTGATCCGTGCCAATTTCTACCTGGTGAAAGGGCGGGACCGGGACATGCTGGTCGACACCGGCATGGGGATCGGCCCGCTGCGCGAAACCCTGGCGCCGCTGCTCGACAAACCATTAGTCGTGTTCAGCACCCACACCCATGTCGACCATATCGGCGGCCATCGCGA
Source organism: uncultured Alphaproteobacteria bacterium (assembly GCA_963851175.1). Classification (GTDB taxonomy): domain Bacteria; phylum Pseudomonadota; class Alphaproteobacteria; order Rhizobiales; family Beijerinckiaceae; genus Lichenihabitans. Next base: position 323,064 of record CAWKNU010000003.1, read on the forward strand.
GTTCCGCGATTGCGAGATCCTGGTGCATCCTGCCGAGGTCGGCGACCTGCGCGAGCCGCCGGTGCCGCGCGGCCTGAGCTTCGACCATTTCGAGCCGGCAGCTGCGGGCGGAGCTCGCCGCCATGGGGTTTCGCACCGAAGGCCTGCTGGTCGATGCGGTGCCGTGCGCGGGCTACGATCCCGACAGCCTATCTGTGCGAGGGCGTGGAGCCGACCCGGCTGATCGGGGAGGGCGAGGTTGTGGACCTCGGCGACCGGCGCTTCGCGGTGCTGCACCTGCCGGGCCATTCGCCGGGCGGGCTCGGCCTGTGGGAGGCCGAAACCGGCGTGCTGTTCACCGGCGATACGCTCTATGACGGCCTGCTCCTCGACACCATCACGGGCGCCAGCATCCCGATTTCTGCCGCTCGCTGCGCCGCCTGCGCGACCTGCCCGCCACCCTGGTGCTCGGCGGCCACCGCGAACCCTTTGGGCGAGAGCGGATGCTCGAGGTGATCGACATCTACCTGGATTACAGGGGCGAACCTCTCGATTGACCCTGGGATGGCTCGGGCATCGCGGCAGAGCCAGAACAACCGGCAAGAATTGACAGGAGAGCCGATCCGTCTCTTGGTAGCTCGCAACTCCCTTGGGTTTTCATGCATTGGGTATATGCGTATGATTTTAGCAATGCTCCAGACCCTTGAAAGGGCTTGCTTATCGGTTGCGAGTTTGGAACGTGAGCCCGGAAAAATACGATTCGCTGCTGCACAGGATCTATGACGCGACGCTCGACGCTTCTTTATGGTCGCAGTTTTTGGCCGACTTTGGCAGTAGTTTCAACGCCAATGTCGGCGGGGTCATCTTCATCGATGCCGCCCGAAGCGAAACGACTGAGATAATAGCTTCGGCGGAGAGAAAAGCATCGATATGATTACACGCGCAACTGGGCGAGTGGGTGCAACGCGGCAAACTCCGAGCCGCTCTTTCGCGACAACGCCAAATCCGCAAGAGAACAGCCTCCCCCCGACATCATCCGGCTCACGTGCGCACAGCCGCCGGGGAGTATCTGTACAGACGACATGTTCATCAGCAACGAAGCGCTTGCTCGAACCACATTCTACAACGAGCATTTGGCGAAGTTCGACTTTCACCACGCGCTCGGGGTCAAGCTCTGGGAGACGCCCCAGAGCAATGGGGTGCTCAGCCTCTCGCGTGCAGCACAACAAGGGCCCTTCCAGCCCGAGGAGCTTCGGCTGCTGAACCTTTTTCGGCCTCATCTGCTGCGGGCCTTCACCATCAGCCAAGGACTGGCACTGGCGGAGGGCGCGCCGGCTCTGGACAGGGCGCGGCTTGAGCTTTCGGGGCGCGCGACGTTTCTGCTCAACCGGATCGGGCGCTGCGTGCATGCCAACGTCGCTGCCGAGCAACTGGTCAGGCGCGGCAATTGCATCAAGCTCATACACGGCGAACTGCAGGCCACGGATCCCGCCACAAACGCCATTCTGGCAAAAAGCATCGACAGGGCGGTCACGCAGGACAAGAACGGCCATCGCGTGTCCGGTGCCGTGTCGATCCCCTGTCCGGCTAGCCTCGCCGCGCCGCTTCTACTTGTTTCGCCGATCACGCTGGAGCATGGGCGGTTCGCTCTATCCTTGCCGCATGCGATCGTCACAATCGTTGATCCGGACCTGCGCCAAGCGCCGACGGTGGACCAGTTGAAGTCTCTCTTCCAGCTCACGGCGTCCGAAGCGGCTGTCGCGATCGGCATCGCGAAGGGTCGCGAACTGAAGGCAGTTGCCGAGCACCTCAACCTGACGACCGATTCGGCCCGTCAATACCTCGCCCGGGTGTTCGCCAAGACGAACACCACGCGCCAGCATGATCTGGCCAGCCTGCTGGCCCTGATCCGGCCGTCCTGAGGCGATCGGCCTATTTCCTGTTCCTTCACCCCAGCGTGGGCGCGAGTTCCTGCACGCCCGGCACCTCGTCGCCGAGCCAGGCGGCGTTCTTGGCCGTGCCGTCGAAGGTGGCGCTGGTCTTGAACAGCTCGTACTTGCCCTCGACCGCATAGGGGCGCGAGCGCGACAAGAGTTCGGCGACCTCGTCCTTGCCCATGGGCTTGAAGGTCCGCACCGCCTCGAACGCCTGGTCGAGGTTCTCCTGGTTCTCGATGCCGGTGATCACCACCGAGGTCGCAAGGTTGAGCGAATAATGCAGGTATTCGAGCGGCTTGATCGGCGCGTGGCTCTTCAGGATGACGCCGTCCGCAAAGGTCTTCATGCCGAGCGCCCCGATACCCTGGGCCACCAGATAGGGCAGCACCAGATGCGCGAAGGAGCGGAAATGCGCATCCATCACGTTGAGCGGCATCTGCACCGCATCGATGTGAAAGCCGCGCTCGGCCGCGACATCGAGCATCTGCAGGTGGATGCGCGGGTCCTTGTGGCCCGTGAAACCGATGTGCCGGATTTTTCCGGCCTGCCGGGCCTCGACGCAGGCCTCCATGGCGCCGCCCTCGGCGAAGATGCGGTCCGGGTCGTCGTAGCGCAGGATCTCGTGGTGCTGCATCAGGTCGATGTAGTCGGTCTTGAGCCGCTTGAGGCACGTGTCGATCTGGGCGGCGGCCTCCTCCTTAGTGCGGCCGTCGATCTTCGACATCAGGTAAACCTTGTCGCGATAGCCGCCCTGGGCGAGCGCCGTGCCCATGCGCTCCTCGCTGCGGCCCTCGTTGTAGTCCCAGCAATTGTCCATGAACGTGATGCCGCGATCGATCGCCTGGTGCATCAGCCGGATGGAGTCCTTGTCGCTGAGCGCCTTCTTGCCGATGTGGAAGCCGCCCATGCCGATCGCCGAAACCGTGTGGCCCGTCTTGCCGAGCGGCCGGTAGAGCATCTCGCCGCGCTTCTCGCCCGGATCTTTGGCAAAGGGCAGGTCGGCCGGGTCGAGCGGCCGGTTCAATCCCGCCGGAAGAGCCGACGGCAGGCTGCCGTTGCTGGTCTGGGACGTGCTCGCGGTCATCGATCGGCTCCTTCAAACGGCGGGGGACGGCCTGACGGCCGAATGCGTTGACCCATATAGAACGCAATGCGAGATCACACAGCAAGGCTCCCGCGCCTTACCTTCACGAGGTTTTCGGGATCCCCCACGGCCGCGGGACGTTAGTCAGAGCCCGAATTCGGAGGTCGCTTGGAAATTCACCTGGACCCGCTCGGCGGCTGGTCGGGCGACATGTTCGTTGCCGCGATGCTCGACGCGTTTCCCGAGTTCTGGCCGCCCGTCGAGGCGGCCGTCCTTTCGCTCGATCTCGGTCCGGACTCGGCCTGCCGGCTGGTGGCCCATCGCGACACGGCCCTGACGGGCCGCCGGTTCATCGTGGCGGCGGAGCACGGAGCCGGCGAGGCCGGACACCAGCATGAGCATCATGCGCATGAGCACCATCACCACGACCATGATCACCACGACCACGACCATGCTCATGGGCATCACGACCATGAGCACCACGAGCATGCACCGCATGGCCACCGGGCCTGGGCCTCGATCCGCGCCATGCTCGCGGGCTCGGACCTCGACCAGGCCGTCAAGGACCACGCCATCGCGATCTTCGGCCTGCTGGCCGAGGCCGAAGCCAAGGTGCACGGGGTCGAACCCGACGCGGTCACCTTCCACGAGGTCGGTGCGGTCGATTCCATCGTCGACATCGTGGCGGCCGCGCAGCTCATCGTGCTGGTGGGCGCGACCCATTGGTCGTCGGCGCCGCTGCCGCTCGGCTCCGGCCGGGTCCGCACCGCGCACGGCATACTTCCCGTGCCGGCGCCCGCGACGGCGCTGCTGATGGCCGGCCTCAGCACGATCGACGACGGCATCGCGGGCGAGCGTGTGACCCCGACCGGCGCCGCGGTGGCGCGCCATCTGCTGGCCGGCCGGGCCTCGCGCACCAATCATGCACGGCGGCTGACCCGAACCGGGATCGGGTTCGGGACCCGGACCATGCCGGGCATCAGCAATTGCCTGCGGGTTCTGGCCTTCGAGCCCGGTGCCGGGACGGGGCCCGCAACCGGCGAGTTCAGCCATCGCGAGCTGGCCGTGATCGCGTTCGAGGTCGACGACCAATCGGGCGAGGATCTTGCGGCCGGCCTCGACCATATCCGGGCCCTGCCGGGCATTCACGACGTCATCCAGAGCGTCGCCTTCGGCAAGAAGGGCCGCATGGCGACCCACGTCCAGGTGCTCGCCGCGCCCGATGCGCGCGACAGGGCCATCGCGGCCTGTTTCGAGGAAACCACGACGATCGGCCTGCGCTACCAGCTCGTGCATGGCGCCGCGCTGACCCGGTCCTTCGACGAGGCGAACGTCGAGGGCCAGGCCTTGCGGGTCAAATCCGTGCGGCGCCCCGATGGGCAGGTGACGGCCAAGACGGAGGCCTCCGACGTCGCGGGCACGCGGGGGCACGGGGCGCGCGTCCGGCTGCGGCGGAAGGGCGAGGCGGCCGTCTTGCGTCGGGCCGCGAAGGACGGCACAACCGAGCAGGCGAAGGACGCCGACCATGATGGATGACGCAAAAGCCCCCGGCCGCGAGGCGGAGCGGCTCGAGGCCGTGTTGCGGGCTATCGGCCGGCCGATCGCGGTCGCGGTGAGCGGCGGGATCGACAGCTTGACGCTGGCCACCATGGCGCATGCGCTGCCCGGCACCGAGATGTTCCATGCCGTCTCGCCAGCCGTGCCGGGCGATGCCACGGCGCGGGTCGAGCGCCTTGCGGCCGAGCGAGGGTGGCGGCTGCGGATCGTCGACGCGGGCGAGTTCGACGACCAATCCTATATGGCCAACCCGCTCAACCGCTGCTTCTTCTGCAAGACCAACCTTTACGGCAGCATCGGCAAGCACACGGACGGCCAGATGGTGTCGGGCGCCAATCTCGACGACCTCGGCGAGTACCGTCCCGGCCTCGATGCGGCGCGCGACCACGCGGTGCGCCACCCCTATCTCGAAGCGGGGATCGACAAGCAGGCCGTGCGGCGCCTGGCGCGAACCCTCGGTCTCGGTGGGCTCTCCGAACTGCCGGCGGCGCCCTGCCTGTCGAGCCGGGTCGAGACCGGCATCGCGATCCGGGCCGATGTGCTGCGCGCCATCCACAGCGTCGAACGGGAACTCGCCCAAAGCTTCCCGAGCGGCACGGTGCGCTGCCGGGTGCGGGCAAACGGGGTCGTGGTCGAACTCGATCCGAACACGCTGGCCGCCCTCGACGAGGCCCGGCGCGGACCTCGTGCGCCAGCAGGCCGAGGCGCTGTTTGCCGGGATCGTTCCCAGCAGTCGATCTGTCGTTCGCGCCTTATCGGGTCGGCAGCGCCTTTCTGACCGGAGCCGCCTAAAGTGGCGGAGTTCAAGCTCGATCTCGACCGGCGCGAACGCATCGGCCTCGGCGAGGCGATCTTCTGTGCCGGCAAGAGCCGGGACCAGATCGCGGCCATCCTGGACAGCGTCGCAGGGCGGTCCGAGGGATATCTGCTGACCAGGCTCGAGCCGGCCGTCGAGGCGGCGCTGCCCCCTGTGCAGCGCGAGAAGCTCGATTACGACCCGGTGTCGCGCACCGGAATTTTTGGCCCGGCGCACACGTTCCGAGATGGAGCTGCGGTTGCCATCGTGATGGCCGGTACCTCCGACGTGCCGATGGGCCGGGAAGCTGCGCGCACGCTCGCCTTCAACGGCCAACGGGCCCAGGAATTCACGGATATCGGGGTTGCGGGCCTGTGGCGGCTGCTCGAACGGATCGAGGAAATCCGCCAGGCCCCGGTGGTGATCGTGGCGGCCGGCATGGATGCGGCGCTGATCAGTGTCGTCGGGGGGCTCGTGGCCTCGCCGGTCATCGGCTTGCCGACCTCGGTGGGCTACGGCGTGGCGGCGGGAGGCACGACGGCGCTGCATTCGGCGTTGGCCAGCTGCGCGCCGGGCGTGCCGGTGGTCAACATCGACAACGGCTACGGGGCGGCCTGCGCGGCGCTGCGGATCATGAATTTCGTGGCCAGGCAGGCCGGATAGGCTGTTATCCGGCGCCCCCTCATTTCCGCCGCCTTGCTTTTGGAAGGCACTCGGCTAGCACGAAACTTGAAGGAAGATGTAAGCTACCGGCGTCCAGAGGGGGAGGACTCCGATGACCGCCAGTGTTCAATTTTCAGAGAAGAATCTCAAGCGCCTCATCGAGCGGTTCAGGGCGAATCACCTTGGCACGCTGCAGCTCCAGGCCGGAGCGGGAGGCCCTTTCCGGATCGATGACCAGCACATTCTTTGGCGGGGTGAGATCCGTCTGGGCAGCCTCAAGGTCAAGAGCGGCCGGCTTATCTACGACCCGCCCGTCGAGCAGGCATCGGGTCCAAATCACGCGCCCACGGAAGCCGACATCCGCCATTGGGCGATGGTGGCATGGGACAGGGCACCGAGCGGGGGTGGTGTCGACCATCCCCAATGATCGGCTACACCGGGCCGGCGTTTTCGTCTCCCTTCGAATCAAGATCTCTTAAGATCTCCGCTGCATCCTGCGTGCATGGAATACGGATGGCTCTACCATTTCAAACTGGCCCTGTTCTTTGCAAGCGTCGCGTTTGGCGCATTGTCTCTCGGAAACATAGTACCGCCGGGCTATGCGAGCATCTGCTCAGGCGTGCTGGCCGCATGTTGGATCTTCGAAGCAGCAATGAAGCGCAGCGTATTCGCGATCGCGATCGCTCTCGTCTTCGCGGTGGTGACCGTAGACCCGTTTTCTTGATGGGCCGCAGTGTCGGCAGCCGAATAGAACCTCAATAGAACCAGTAAAGAGCAGATCGTTATGTAGCCGGGGGTTAACCTGCTGAACCGAAATGATGCTCCCACCACCTTCCAGTTTCAAAAATTAGCACTCTATGGGACGATCCGAGAAGATGATGCTAAAAGGAGGTCAGGTTCAAACCCCTTTTGTGTCATCATGGGAGAATCTGCATGTTTGCTCGGTTCATCGAAAACGAGTCCGGAGCGACCGCCATTGAATATGGCTTGATCGCCGGCCTGATCAGCGTCGTGATCATCACGGTCATCACCACGATTGGCACCAATCTGAACCTCAAGTTCACCAATATCTCGACAGCCTTGAACTAAAAGCTGGCGACGCTGCGATGAACGCGGCGGAGATGTCCGACCCGTGTCTGGGCACGATCGGATAGCGCTCGCGGTCACAGAGCCGCGAACATGGCTGCCAAGGGTTTCGCACGGATCGAACGTGCACGTCCGCGCGCCGTTCTGCACGACAACTGGTCCGCCACAAGGCGGAAATCCAATGTTTTCAGACGAAGTTAGATGGTGGGCACGACAGGGATTGAACCTGTGACCCCTCCCATGTCAAGGGAGTGCTCTCCCGCTGAGCTACGCGCCCGGGAAGTCAGCGCTATAACGGCTCCCACGCGGCTGCGCAAGCCGCCGATGCCGCCCGCCGACAAAGAATTGCCCCAACTTGCATCCTTCTGTTCGGCACGCGGCACCAGGGCTCAGTGCCTGAGCAGCGCGCGAAAAATATCCTGATCGCAGGCCGTCCCGACCAGCACTCCGGCGTGGTCGACGACCAGCAGGGCCGTGCCGCCACGCTGGCGCAGGGACACGGCCTCCTTCAGGGGAAGGTCGATCGGCACCGTGACGGCGGTTTCGCCTCCGGCTCCGTTGAACTCCGCCATGGACGCGATGCGTCCCGGCTGGCCGCCGATGGTCACCCGGCGCGCGCAACCGTCCTCGCCGAGTTCCACCCGGATCGCATGATCCTGCCCGGTGAGCAGCACCGCGCCGTCGCGCTTGTGGGAGGCCAGCGGGGTCATGAAGGTTTCGGCCCGCAAGGCGTCGAGCGGGTTCATGTGGCGGACGAATTCCTCCACGTAGCTGTCGGCCGGCTTGAGCACGATGTCGCGCACGGTGCCGGCCTGCACGATCCTGCCGCCTTCCATGATGACGATGCGGTTGCCGAGCTTGATGGCTTCGTCGAGATCGTGGCTGACGAACAGAATGGTCTTCTTCAGCCGCGCCTGGAGCTGCAGCAGTTCGTCCTGCAGCTTGGTGCGGATCAGCGGGTCGAGCGCCGAAAAGGGCTCGTCCATGAGCAGGATGTCGGCGTCCGTCGCGAAGGCGCGGGCCAGCCCCACGCGCTGCTGCATGCCGCCGGACAATTCATGTGCGTGCTTTTCGGCCCAGGGCGTCAGCCCCACCATATCGAGCTTCTCGTCGACGATGCGGTCGCGTTCGGGGCGGCCCATGCCGCGCAACTCCAGCCCCATGCCGACATTGTCGCGCACGCTGCGCCAGGGAAGCAACGCGAATTGCTGGAACACCATGGCGACGCCGTTGGAGCGCAGGTCGCGCAGGGTTTTGGCGTCGCAAGACGTGACATTGATCTCGCGATCGCGGTGCCGCACCAGCACGTCGCCGCGCGCTGTCCTGTTCAGCCGATTGACGGCCCGCAGCAGCGTCGACTTGCCCGAGCCTGACAGGCCCATGAGCACGCAGATCTGTCCGGGCTCGACCGCGAGATTGGCCTTGGAGACGCCGATCACATGGCCGGTGGCGGCCAGGATCTCCTCGCGGTTGCGTCCCTGGTCGAGCATCTGCAGGGCGCGCTTGGGCGAGGGCCCGAACACGATGTCGACATCCCGGAACGTGACCGCGCTCATCGGGCGTGGCTCGCGTCAGCGGCGGGCTTGCGGAACAAGCGATCGAGCAGGATGGCGACCAGCACGATGGCGATGCCGGCCTCGAACCCCATGGCGGGCCGCACCTGGTTGAGCGAGCGCAGCACCGGCACCCCGAGGCCGCCCGAGCCCACCATGGTGGCGATGACCGACATCGACAGGGCGAGCATGATGGCCTGGGTCAGTCCTTCCATGATGGCAGGCAGCGAATGGGGGATCTCGACCTTGCGCAGAAGCTGCCACTTGGTGGCCCCGAAGGCCTCGCCGGCTTCGCGCAGCGGCAAGGGCACGGACGAGATGCCGAGCTGGGTCATGCGGATCGGCGCCGGCACGGCGAAGATCACGGTCGCGATGATGCCGGGCACCACCCCGAGGCCGAACAACGAGAGCATCGGGATCAGATACACGAAGGTCGGCAGGGTCTGCATCAGATCGAGCACGGGGCGGAGCGCCTTGGCCACCGCGGCGTTCTGGCCGGCCAGAATGCCGATCGGCACGCCCACCGCCATCGAAGCCGCGGTCGCATAGAAGGTGATCACCAGCGTCGTGACCGTATCCTTCCAGTAGCCCTGGTTGAGGATGAACAGCAGGGCTAGAAACGCGAAGACCGTGATGATCCAGGAACGCCGGATCACATAGGCGAGCGCCGCCACGAGCACGCAAAACAAGAGCGGCGGCACGCCGCCCAAGAGCTCGACCGTATGGTCGATCAGGAAACTCAGGCTGTCGGATACCCGGTCGAAGAACGCGCCCGAATTGTCCTTGAGGGCGTTCATGGCGGCATTGAGCCCCGGCCCGATCGGGATCTTGTGCGCCGTGATGAAGGCCGTGAGACTATCCATGCCGATATGCCCCGCGCGTTCCCACGCCGATGGGAAGCCCTAGCCGAGCGCGTTGCGGAGCAACGGTGTCGAAGGACGGGGAGCCGCCCTCGCGCTTCGGCGCGAATGCTGTCGCATTCGGCTCAGCATGAGAGCGGAGGAGGCCCAACCTGGCGTGTCGAGCCGATCCGAAAGAGACTCCCCGCTCGCGCGGGGACGCCCGATTACATGCCAAGGCTGGTCTTGACCGCGGGAAGACCGGGTTGGCCGTCAAAGGTGGTCACGCCCGCGAGCCAGCCGTCCAGCACCGTGGGATTGGCCTTGAGCCAGTCGGTCGCGGCCTTGTCGGGCTCGACGCTGTCGAACAGGATCGAGCCCATGATCTGGTTTTCCATCGGCAGGGTGAACTTGAGGTTGGTCAAAAGCTTGCCGAGGTTCGGGCACTCGGTCGTCAGGCCTGCCCGCACGTTGGTGTAGACGGTGGCGCCGCCGTAGTTCGGGCCGAACACGTCATCCCCGCCCAGCAGATAGTTCATCTTGAACTTGGTGTTCATCGGATGGGGTTCCCAGCCGAGGAACACGATCGGTTCGTTGCGCTTGGTGGCCCGCTCGACCTGGGCCAGCATGCCCTGTTCGCTGGATTCGACAAGATCGAATCCCTTGAGACCGAACTTGTCGGCCTTGACCATGTCGAGGATGAGCCGGTTGCCGTCGTTGCCTGGCTCGATGCCGTAGATCTTGTTCTCCAGCTTGTCCTTGAACTTGGCGATATCCGCGAAATTCTTCAGCCCGGCATCATAGGTATAGGCCGGCACGGCGAGCGTATATTTCGCGCCTTCGAGATTGGCCCCGAGCACCTCGACGGTCTTGTCGTCGACGAAGGGCTTGCGGTCCGCCTCCATGGTGGGCATCCAATTGCCCAGGAACACGTCGACTTGCTTGTTGTGCATCGACTGATAGGTCACCGGCACCGACAGCACGTCGGTATGCGGCGTGTAGCCAAGGCCCTTGAGGATGGCCGAGGTGGTCGCCGTGGTGGCCGTGATGTCGGTCCAGCCCACGTCCGAGAATTTCACCGTCTTGCAGGACGCGGGATCGCCCGCGAAGGCCGCCCCGCAGGGCATCAAAGCCATGGCCGCCGCGGCGGCTCCGATCAACCAGTTCCGCATCTCTTCCCTCCTTGGGCCGACCGTTTGGCTGGATTCTCCGAACCCGCCCCGGCGACCTCTGCCAGCAAAGGCTAGACCAGCTTATCGCGAGAAGCGAGAGGTAGATTCAGGCGCCAGAGACCTGGATTTGTGCAGGGGCGACCTCTGTGGCGCGAGGGACCTGACGCGCCGTATGCGAACAAAGGTCCGCGCACCGCGCACCCTTCGGATCGGCGAGGGCTGCCCCATATGGGCTTTGCGCCTGATCCGGCGCGTATCGTCAAAGGCCCGAATGAACATGCGTTTCTGGCAGCGCCTTCTCGACCGCATCAGGGGCATGCCGCGCGGCGGTACGGCTGCGCTTCCGCCAGGCTTGCGGGTCTATGCGATCGGCGACATCCACGGCTATTCCAGCCTGTTGGAAGTCCTTGCTCGCAAGATCGAGGCCGATCTGCGGAATGGGACACCGGACCGCGCCCTGGCCGTGTTCGTCGGCGACTATGTGGATCGCGGGCCCGATTCCGCCGGCGTCATCGAGCGGCTCGTGCAGGGCCGGTTTCCCACCCCCATCGTCACGCTGCGCGGCAACCACGAGGACATGATGATGCGCGCGCTCGCCCATTCCGGAGACATGGAACATTGGTGCGACATGGGCGGCCTGGAAACGATCGCGTCCTACGGCATCGACGTCGCGAGGGGCGCCCGCGGCAAGGGGCTCGGAAAGTTGCGAAAGGACCTGATCGAACGGATGCCCGAGACGCATAAGGCCTTCCTGGCCGCCACGAAGCTGTTCTTCGAGGCCGGAGACTATTTCTTCGTCCATGCCGGCGCTCGCCCCGGCGTTCCGCTCGATCGGCAGGTCGAGACCGACCTGCTCTGGATCAGGGAGGAATTTTCGGGCTCGGATTTCGATTTCGGGAAGGCGATCGTGCACGGCCACACGCCGCACCGCCGGCCTGAAAACGAGCCGCGCCGCATCAATGTCGACACGGGGGCGTTCAAGTGGGGCGCTCTCACCTGCGTGGCTCTCGAAGGCACCAGCCGCCGGTTCATCTCGACGCTCGAAGCCGGCGCCCTCCGTTCCGCTTGACTTGGAAACACGGTTCTGGCGGAACCGATCGACCAATCCTTTGCGGAACCGCCCCATGCTTTCCACCATCGCCGCCTTCGACCGTATGGGGGAGGAGAACGCCTTCGCGGTGCTGGCCCGGGCCACGGACCTCGCGCGCCAGGGCCGCGACATCGTCAATCTCGGCATCGGCCAGCCGGATTTTTCCACCCCGCCCCATATTGTAGAGGCCGCCATCAAGGCGCTGCGCGACGGTCATCATGGCTATACGCCCGCGACCGGGATCCTGCCGCTGCGCGAGGCGGTGGCGGCCGACCTGCACGGCCGGCTCGCGGTGAAGGTCTCGCCCGACAATGTCGTCGTGGTGCCGGGCGGCAAGGTGACGATGTTCGCGGCCATCCTGATGTTCGGGGAGCCGGGTGCCGACATCCTCTATCCCGACCCGGGCTTTCCGATCTACCGGTCGATGATCGAGTTCACGGGGGCACGGCCGATCCCGGTGCCGGTGCGCGAGGAGAACGGCTTTGCCTTCTCGGCCGATGAGACGCTGGCGCTGATCACGCCCCAGACCCGGTTGCTGATACTCAACTCGCCCGCCAACCCGACCGGCGGCATCACTCCCAAGGCCGAGATCGACAAGCTGGTCGAGGGCCTGGAGCGGTTCCCGGACGTCGCCATCATGTCCGACGAGATCTATGGCCAGATGACCTATGACGGCCTGGCGCACCAGACGCTGCTGGCCTATCCGGCGATCCGCGACCGCCTGATCCTGCTCGACGGCTGGTCCAAGACCTATGCCATGACGGGCTGGCGCATGGGCTATGCGGTGTGGCCGGACGCGCTCCTCGACAAGATGCGCAAGCTCGCCGTGAACTCCTATTCCTGCGTCAACGCGCCGAGCCAATGGGCCGGCCTCGCGGCCCTGACCGGCCCGCAAGATGCCGTCGCTGCCATGGTGGCCGAGTTCGACCGCCGCCGCCGCGTGGTCGTGCGAAGGGCTGAACGCCTTGCCGGGCGTCTCGGCCGCGACCCCCAAGGGCGCCTTCTATGCCTTTCCGAACATCTCGCGGACGGGCTGGAAGGCAAAACCGCTGGCGTCGGCGCTGCTCGAGGAAGCCGGGGTCGCCACCATCGGCGGCCCCGACTTCGGCGTATACGGGGAAGGCTTCTTGCGCCTCAGCTACGCCAACTCCACCGAGAACATTCGCGAAGCGCTGCGCCGAATGGCTGAGTTTCTGGGCAGTCGCAAGCCCGGATAACCTTCGGCTTACTTACCTCTGTGATCAGCATAGACCGCAAGCTGCCAGCTTATTGGCCCCGCACCCGCGCTATGTTGATGATGATTCTGGGGCGGTAGCGCCCGAGCCTCTTCACCAACCACCTCTTTGCCGCACACCACACAACGATAAATTCCGGAGCGGGGAGGTGTGGTGCCGGGCTTGTGAACAGAATCGAACACCCCGTCGTCACTAGGGGCCAGATATTTGGGTTCTTTATACAGGGCCATATCGAACTCCGCTTTTGAGCCTCGCTTCCCCGTCATCCCCAGGATCGCGATCTTACGTTGCTAAGAACGCTATGCACACTTCAAAGTTGCGCACTGCCGGTCTTAGTTTCGATCGCATGTGACAAAGCGGCGCCTCGCCCGGTGCCCCCTCGTGCCCTATAGAACATAAAGGGAACCGAGGGGCGCGATGGGACGGCTGGATCTTCGATCGAAACTCGCGGTCTTGGCCGACGCGGCGAAATACGACGCCTCCTGTGCCTCCAGCGGTGCCAAGCCCCGCAAGGACCCGGTCAAGGCAGGCGGCATCGGCTCGATCACCGGCGACGGCATCTGTCATTCCTATGCGCCGGACGGCCGCTGCATCTCGCTCCTGAAGCTGCTGCTCACCAATCATTGCATCTACGACTGCCTTTATTGCGTGAACCGGGTCACCAGCAACGTGGAGCGGGCGCGCTTCACGCCCGAGGAGGTCGTGCGGCTGACGCTCGACTTCTATCGCCGCAACTACATCGAGGGGCTGTTTCTGTCCTCGGGGATCATCCGCTCGCCCGACTACACGATGGAGCAACTGGTGCGGGTCGCGAAGATGCTGCGCCAGGAGCACGGTTTTCGCGGCTACATCCACCTCAAGACGATTCCGGATGCCGACCCGGCCCTGATCGAGGAGGCGGGGCTTTATGCCGATCGCCTCTCGATCAATGTCGAGCTGCCGCGCGAGAATTCCCTGCAGAAACTCGCGCCGCAGAAGCAGGCCGGCACCATCCGCAAGGCGATGGGCGGCTTGCGTCTGCGGCTCGAGGAGGCGAAGGACGAGACGCGGCGCTCGCGCCATGCGCCCAGCCTTCGCGCCGGCCGGGCAGAGCACGCAGATGATCGTCGGCGCCGATGGCGAGACCGACGGCGACATCATCCGGTCGAGCACGAACCTCTACAGCGGCTATGCCCTGAAGCGGGTCTATTACTCGGCCTTCAGCCCGATCCCCGGATCGAGCACCGCCTTGCCGGCCCGCAAGCCGCCGCTGATGCGCGAGCACCGGCTCTATCAGGCCGACTGGCTGTACCGCTTCTACCAATTCTCGGTCGACGACATTCTGGCCGCGACTGAAAACGGGATGCTGGACCTCGACATCGACCCCAAGCTGGCCTGGGCTTTGCGCCATCGCGAGCGCTACCCGGTGGACGTCAACACGGCCTCGCGGGAGGACTTGCTGCGCGTGCCGGGACTTGGGGTGAAGTCCGTCAAGCGTATTTTGCAGATCCGCCGCTTGACGTCGCTGCGGCTCGACGACATCGCCAAGCTGGCCGGTTCGGCCAAGGTGATGAGCAAGTTCGTCGCGGCGCTCGACTGGACTCCGGGCAGGAGCCTCGACGCAGCCAGCTTGGCTGCCTCCTTGAAGCCCCCGGCGCAGCAATTGAGTTTGTTCTGATGCATCGCGCGTCGTTGCCTGGATCGCTAAGGCTGCCGCTCATTCCCGCGCAAGCGGGAATCCAGTGGAGCGGTCTGCCGTCCAGACCGGTCCGAGCACATCCCACCACTCTGTCCTGGATTCCCGCTTCCGCGGGACTGAGCGGTAGAGCCCCGGATTGGAGATCGCTGAAACCCGATGCAACAAATCGTCCTCCAAACCCCCGACGATTTCCCCGGATGGCGGGACGCCGCGCGGCAACTGGCCGAGGCCGGTGTGCCGCCCGAAGACGTGGTATGGCGTGTCGAGGGCGAGGCCTCCGACCTGTTCGCGTCCGAAGCGACCAACACGGCTACAAAGGCCCGTGCATCCCGGGTTCCGGGCGAAAAGCGCGCTCTGCGGGTGCCGCGCCGTTTCATTGCTCTTGCCGAGCTCGTGGCGTGCCACCGCGACCCGGAACGCTTCGCGCTGCTTTACAGGCTGCTGTGCCGGCTGCAGGACCAGCCGAGCTTGCTCGACATTGCAACCGATTCGGACGTGTTCCGGGCCGAGGCGATGGCCAAATCGGTGCGGCGCGACCGGCACAAGATGACGGCCTTCGTGCGCTTCCGGGAGCTGAAGGCCGGGGAGGGCACCCGCTACCTCGCCTGGTTCGAGCCCGAGCACCATATCGTGGCCCTGACGGCGCCGTTCTTCGTCGAACGGTTCAGGGCGATGGATTGGACCATCGTGACGCCGCTCGCCACCGTGAACTGGGACGGCGAGCGCCTGAACTTCGGCCCGGGAGGCTCGCGCGAGGACGTGCCGGCCGAGGATGCAGCCGAGGAGGACTGGCGCATATACTACGGCAGCATCTTCAATCCGGCGCGCCTGAAGGTCGATGCGATGAAACGCGAGATGCCGGTCAAGTATTGGAAGAATTTGCCGGAGGCGTCGCTGATCGCACCCCTGATCCGCGCCGCCGGCCAAAGCGAGGCCGCAATGGTCAAAGCACCGCAAAGCAGCGTGCCCAAGCGCGCCGCCGCCATTCTGGCCCAGGCCGAAGGCTTGCGCGAGGTGGCCCCGCCGGCCGCGGGGGGCAACAGCCTCGAGGCCCTGCGGCGGGCGGCGGCCGGATGCCAACGCTGCGACCTTCACAAGTTTGCGACCCAGACGGTGTTCGGCGAGGGCCTGCCGAGTGCCGATCTGGTGTTCGTGGGCGAGCAGCCGGGCGACAAGGAAGATCTCGCCGGAAAGCCCTTCATCGGTCCGGCCGGCGCCATGTTCGACCGCGCGCTGGGCGACGCCGGCATCGATCGCAAGCGCGCCTATGTGACGAATGCCGTAAAGCACTTCAAGTTCGAGCCGCGCGGCAAGAAACGCATCCACAAGAAGCCGGGCATCGGCGAGATCAACGCCTGCCATGCCTGGCTCGAGGAGGAACTGGCCGTGCTGCGGCCCCGTCTGACGATCGCGCTCGGCGCCACGGCGATCCGCGCCTTGACGGGCCAGACCGCATCGGTGCTGAGCACGCGCGGCACGGTGCTATCTTCGTCCCTCGCCGGGCCGGTGTTCGTCACCGTGCACCCCTCGTTCCTGCTGCGTTTGCCCGACCCCGAATCGCAGAAGCTCGAGTACGAGCGCTTCGTGGCCGATCTCCGGGCGGCCCGGGACATCGCGGCGAGACAGCAGGCGGAAGGTAAGCCTGGCTGAGCGACTGGCGGATCAGATGGGTGGGAACGCGAGATGTTCGTGGGACGAGGGTAAGCGCGCCGCGAACCTGCGAAGCCACGGATATGATTTCGCTGACCTTGCCGACGTGTTCGATGGTCGATTTGTGGTAACCCGGGAGGACCGTCGCTTTGACTATGGCGAGCGACGCTACAATATGTTGGTCGAGTTCGACCTACGGGTCATCAACGTTACCTACACCCCACGTTTGGGGAAGGCACACTTGATTTCTGCCCGTCCCGCCAGTCGCGAAGAGCGGAAGGTTTTCCATGTCTACCGAGAAGGCTCGTAAACTTCACGACGGCAAGACCGATTGGGCTCGTATCGACCGGCTAGGCGATGCCGACATAGAAGACATGGCTCTCGCCGATGCCGACAATCCCCCGACCAGCGTGGCCGAATGGACCAACAGTTTCGTCGGTCATCCTTCGCCAGACCGGGAACTCGATCGCTGGTTCGATGCCGAGATCATAGATTGGTTCGAGGCACAAGGAACGAACTACGCCGAGCGGATGAACATTGTTTTGCGCGCCTATGTCGATGCGCGCCGGAAGGCTGGCTGAGCTTCGGGGGCACGGCGTAGCCGAGTTCAGCATAGAGCTTTTGTCCAAGCTTCGCCGCTTTTCCTTGGTTATTTCTTCTCCCGCAAGGGGAGAAGAGAGTCCCGTTTAGCCGGCCTGCTGGATGGCGGAGAGCAGCCAGGGGCTGCCGCCCTCGCGCCGGAACGTCCAGAGTTCGGTCGCCTCGGTCGGACGGGTAGGGTCGCCCGAGACCACCCGTCCCGTGGCCCTGTCCACCATCGCGTCCAGCACGGCGAACCGCATGGCGACCGTGGCATAGTCCGTGCCGCCCTCACGCCAAGCCTCGGCGAGATCGCCCTGCAGCAGCTTGACCTCCGAAAGCGCGTTGCGCACGCCGCGCCGCCGGTTCTCTTCGAGTTCGCCTCCGAAGTTGCGCAGCATCTCGCCTGTCGTCAGGCGGGAGAGCGCGTTGATGTCCTCGCGCCCATAGGCATTCTGGATCTCCGTCAGCGCCCGCTCGAAGGCGGCATAGTCCTGCGGCCCGATGGTGATCGGCTGACCGCCGCGTGTCTGCGCAGCCGCTCCCGGGTAGCTGCTGCCGGGGGGTCCCGCATAGGGTGTGCGCGCGAAGCCGGCGCCAGCGCCGGCCAGGACCGGGCTGGAGCGCCCACGGAAGAACCGCAGCGCCAACGAAATCAGCCATCCGATGAGAGCCAACTGAAGCAGGAAGCCGAACAGCGACATCACGCCACCGAGGCCGCCGAAGAAGCCATTGCCGGTCAGCATGCCGAGCACGCCAGCGCCGAGAAGGCCTGCCGCGAGCCCGCTGCCGAACCCGAAGCGGCGCGGCTGGGCGGCAGAGCCCAAGCCCGAGCTGCCGAAGCCCGAACTGGGCGTTTCGCTCCGCTGCATCGGCTGCGACCAGCGCGGCGCCGTGTTGGTCGAAGGGGGCATCGAGAAGGTGCGACTGCCCCGCGAACCGAAGCTGAAGCCGCCGCCGGCGCGCGCGTCGACGGACGAGGTCCCGAGCGGCACGGCGAGCACCAGCGTGAGCGCCAGAAGGGTGCCCCTGAGCGCGGCGCGGCTAGGCGACGTGGGGGAGAAAAACCTGGTCATTGTACAAGCCTGCAACGGGCCGAATGCCCGCAGCCCAGATATGGTGTCGCATAGTGCATTTCTGCAAGAATGGGCCCCGGACCGCCCCCGGTAGTCAGGGGCCGGCCCCGGCGGCCGGCGAATTCAGGTGTCAAATGTGCGGACGTTTTACCCAAGCCTATACGTGGACCGAGGTGCACGCATTCCTCAGCGTATTCGGTCCGCCGCTCAATCTACGGCCGCGATACAGCGTGGCACCGACCGACACGGTCGACGTCGTGATCGATCGCGGGCAGGGGCGGGAGATCGTCGCGATGCGCTGGGGCCTCGTGCCCTATTGGTGGTCGAAGCCGCTCAAACAGGCGCCGGCCACATTCAACGCGCGTGTCGAAACGATCGCCACGAAGCCCATGTTTCGCGACAGCTTCAAGCGCCGGCGCTGCATCATCCCGGCGTCCGGGTTCTTCGAATGGACCGACGAGGCGACCGGCAAGCAGCCGCATTACTTCAGCGCGGCGGACGGAGCGCTCCTGGCCTTTGCGGGGCTTTGGGACCGCTGGCGCAATCCCGAGACAGGCGAGGAGCTTCTCAGTTGCACCATGATCGTCTCCGGCGCGAGCGCCTGGATGACTCCCTTCCACAACAGGATGCCGGTGCTGCTGGCAGAGGCCGATTTTGCCCGTTGGCTCTCGGGAGAGGCGGGAACGGACGTGCTCCAGCCTGCGGCCGAGAGCGCGCTGCGCGAATGGCTGGTGTCGCGGCGGGTCAACAAGACTGGCGTCGGGGTGGATGATCCGAGCATCGTCGAGCCGCTGGCCGAGGCAGGCTAGCGCCGGATCGCTGCGGACTTCAGCCGAGCACCTCGACCGCGTCACCGACCGCGATGCGGCCGAGCCGCCGCGGGATCAGGTTCTGGCCGAAGATGGTGCGCCCGCGCGCGTCGCGGCGAAAGCCGCCCAGCGTGCGCAACGGTTCGTTGCTCTCGGCCTTGTAGCCGGTCGCCTGGTCGACCGTGGTGACGACGCAGCGGTCGCAGGTTTTCGCGACGGAAAATTCCGCGCCGCCGACGCGCAGGTGTCCCCATCCGTCCTCGGCCCAGGCCGCCGCGCCCGCGACGCGCAGATTGGTGCGAAACCGGTCCATCGGCACGGGCCGGTCCAGGCGCCGATTGAGATCGACCAGCGAGCCCTCGTTGGTGACGAGCAGTGGGTAGCCGTCCGCGAAGCTTACCCGGTCCTCGGGGCGAGCATAATCGGGGTCGACGGGACGGGCGCCGGCGGCATCGGCCATATAGACCAGCCGGCAGGGCAGGCCGAGCAGGGTGGACAGCCAGCGGTCGGCCGCGCCGCCGCCCGAAACAGCGGAGACGCGGCTCTTCCAGATCGCGACATCGAGCGTCGGGGTCGCCGCGTCGGGGATCGCCACCTCGAAGGATCCGCCGTCGGCGGTGGAAAGCCGCAGCCCGCCATCGATCAGAGTGGCATCGATGCGGGCCATGCCGGGAACTTGGCGCTGACTGATGAACGTGTTCTGGGCGTCCACCACCATCCAGCGCCGGTCACCGCGAAGGCCCCAAGGCTCGACCTCGGCCTCGGGCACCGAGACCCCGCGCAGGCCCTTTACCGGATAGATCCTGATCTCGGCGAGGGTGAGCATGCGGCGCAGTCGGCCTGTGGCTCAGGCCGAAAAACCGTTTTCGGCCGCCAGGGCCGCGAGATCGACCGCCGGCCGGGCCCCGACGTGCTGGATGATCTCCGCCGCCGCGAGCGCTCCGAGCCGAACGCAATCGGCGGCATCCTGGTCGCGGGCCAGGCCAGCCATGAAGCCCGCCGCGAAGAGGTCCCCGGCGCCGGTCGAATCCACCACGCGCTCGACCGGGAAGGCCTTGACGGCCTGGGTTCCGTCCCGTTCCACCACCATGGCGCCGGCCGCGCCGAGCGTTACGGCCGCAAGCCCGCAATCCTCCCGCAGCGCCGCCAGCGCGGTCTCGAAATCCGCGGTCTCGTAGAGCGCATGGAGTTCGCTCTCGTTGGCGAACACGATGTCGACCGTCTTGGAGCGGATCAGATGCAGGAATTCGGCGCGGTAGCGATCGACGCAGAAGGAATCCGATAGCGACAGCGCCACCTTGCGGCCCGCCGCATGGGCCAGGCCCGCCGCTTTGACGAAGGCGTCCTTGGCGGCCGGCGGGTCCCACAGGTACCCCTCGAGATAAACGATCCGCGACGCCCGAACGAGATCCTCGTCTACGTCGTGGACCGTCAGGTTCTGGCAGGCGCCCAGAAACGTGTTCATGGTGCGCTGGCCGTCCGGCGTCACGAGGATGTACGAACAAGCGGTGGCCGGCCCCTCATCCGACATCGGCGTGCCGAAATGCACGCCGGTGGCGCGCAGGTCATGAGCGAAGATGCGGCCGAGCGCATCGTCCTTGATCTTGCCCACGAAAGCGGCTTTGGCTTGCAGGCTCGCCAGCCCGGCCGCGGTATTGGCCGCCGACCCGCCCGACACCAGCGATCCGCGGCCCATGTCGGCATAGAGCGCGGCGGCGCGATCCTCATCGATCAGCGCCATCGAGCCCTTCACGACCTGTTGGCGAACCAAAAAATCCTCTTCGACCGACGCGAAGACATCCACGATGGCGTTGCCCAGGCACAGGACGTCGTAGGGTTCGGCAGGCATGCAGCAACTCGGGGTGCGGGAATGGGAGCCCGCCTGTCGCATCAGGGCAGCGCCCGCGTCAAGCGGGGCCGTTCATGCCACCCGTCTCAGCGAAAATGTCCGGCCGCCATCGCCGGTGCCGATCACGCCCATGCGGCTCAGGGAGGCCAGCACGGCCCCGACCTTGGGCGCGATCCTGCGCCCCTGGCTGAAGACGAGCGCAATGGCTCCCGCGTCGAGCGGCCCGCCGGCCCGGGCCAGAGCCGCCATGACCAAAGCGGTTTGGGCGACCTCATCGGCCGGGTAGCTGGGTTTCGGCCCTCGTGTCACAGCTGTGGCGCTCGCGGCCCGCATGGCGCCGCCCGCAAGATCAAGTTCGGCCCTGTCCTTCACCGAGCCGAAGCGCGGGACCTGATAGTCGGGCCGCAGCCAGCGTACGAGGCCGCGTGCCTCCTCGGTCGTGCGCGCTCGGTTGAGCGCCACCAGCCGGGCCAGAATATCTTCGTCCGAGAGGTCGACCGCCCAGCCATAGGCACCCGCGACTGCCGCATCGAGCCTGTCATGCAGTTCCCTCAGGATCAGCACCAGACCATCGTCGAAGGTGCGCCGCTCTCCCGTGCTTAGCCATGTTCCCTTCGCCCCTTGCGGGAGAAGGTTCCCGGCATGACCGGGCCGATGAGAGGTCGCGCGCTCGAACCCCTCATCCGGCCTTCGGCCACCTTCTCCCGCAAGGGGAGAAGGAGCATTGGCTCGCAGCTTTTCGAGCACGTTGTAGAGGCCGGTCAGGGTGAGGTGGGAATGCTCGGCCAGCACGCGCTTGCGGTGCGCGTCGAGGTCTTCGGCGATTGCGCGGATACGCTGTTTCTGCAGGTCGTCGGCGGCCGGAAACGGAAACGGATCGAAGGTGCGGGATTTGGAGTAGCGCGGATCGTTCCCCAACCCGAGCCATCCCCCTGCGCGAGGCGCCCAGACAACATGAATGCGCGAGGATAAGACACCCAGGTCGTAGGCGTCATCGGAGCCGACGACGACGAGCATGTTGTCCGGAATTATCGCGGCATCCAGGAACTGGAAGACGCGGTGCTTCGCGGTCTCCACGGTCGCGATGTAGCGGTCGAGACCGGCCAGCGCGGGACGGAGTTCCTTTCGTGGTTCCCCGAAGGTCCACCAGATCGATCGATAGCTTCGCCGGTTGTTGGTGTCGCGTTCGGGCTTAACCGTTGCTAAGATGTGCTGGTAGATTTCTGGGTAGCGCTGCCGCACCTCGTACTCTGCGAGCCCGAAAAGGTCGATCACCATCGCCTGGCGCGGCGTCGCCATCAGGTCGCGACCGTTCCGGTAGGGGCGGATGTAACGCTCCAGCCCAGCGTGTTTGCCAAGGCCCAGATGAGCAGCCTCTTCCGGCTTGATGATGAAGCCGGCACCGTGAAGCGACATGCCACGCGAGCTGAGCCCTTCATTGGCCTGCAACGGCATGGCGGTCGCAAGATCGACCCCCACCGTCAGGTCGGAATTGACGATGCCGATCCGGTCGGAGAACTCGATCAACGGCGCGTCCGTATCGAGTGCGGCCTCCCCCACCACCTCGCGCAGCACGCCTTCGGCCGTTCCGGCCTGTGCGACCGTCATGGCGATGCGCACGGCGGCGGCATCGGGTGCTGCCTTGGTCCAGGGATGGTCGGGGATGGCCAGCACAAACGAGAGCGGTGCCTTGGCCTTGAGATGCCGCTCCACCACCCGCCGCTGAAATACCTGGCTGATCGAATTGGTGGTGACCAAGCCGAAGCGGCGCAAAACCGTGCCTTGGCGGGTCAAGAGTTCTGCGGCCCGGTCCCACCAATACATGACGAAGTCGGCGCTCTCGTTGATGCCTGGGTTGGCGGCCCAGAGCGCCTCGGCATAGTCGTCGCCCAGCCGCGCTCGCAGATCCTTGCCACCGATGAAGGGCGGGTTGCCGACAATGAACTCCGCCGCGGGCCACTCGGGCCGGCGCGGGTTCCCGTAAGCATAGGTCTCGATCGGATCGCCCTCCGGCCCCGGGCGCCGGATTGGCCGGCCTGAAGCATCCTTGGCCAACGATACCTCCGCCTTGAGCACCGCGTCCGACGCCACAATGTTCCGGAAGGCCTTGAGGATCGGTTCGTTGGGAACGCCACCCTTGGTGCGGACGTGCCATTGCAGATGCCCGATCCACAGCACCAGTTCGGCAATCGCCGCGGCGCGCGGATTGATCTCCAGCCCCAGAAACTGATGCGGGTCGA
The DNA here is from genome assembly GCA_963851175.1 of uncultured Alphaproteobacteria bacterium. Taxonomy (GTDB): domain Bacteria; phylum Pseudomonadota; class Alphaproteobacteria; order Rhizobiales; family Beijerinckiaceae; genus Lichenihabitans. The sequence continues at coordinate 345,936 of CAWKNU010000003.1, forward strand.
TCTCGTGACCCTCCAGGCCCGACAAGGCCTCCTGGCCGCCAAGACCGCTCAGGGCGTCCAGCACCTCGCCTTCAAGTCGCTTCAGCAGTTCCAGTGCCACATACAGGAAGTTGCCCGTGCCGCAGGCGGGGTCGAGCACGCGGGTCCTGCACAAAATCTCGTGAAAGCCTGCCACGGTAGCGGCCGCGTCCGCGGGGCGGCCTTCAGATTTCTGGCGTTCTGCCGTCGCCAGCACGCCTGCCCAATCGGCCCTCAACGGCTCGATCACGGTCGCGACCACCAGGCGTTCGACATAGGCGCGGGGCGTGTAATGCGCGCCGAGGCGCCGCCGCTCCTTCGGATCGAGCGCCTGTTCCAGCAGGGTGCCGAAAATCGAAGGGTCGACATCGCGCCAGTCATGTTCGGCGGCGCGGCGCAACTCGCCGATCTCCTGGCGGCCGAGCGCCAGGACCTTGCGGGACTTGAAGAACGCGCCGTTGAACTTCTTGACGCGCGCCTCGATCGCATAAGCGAAGGCGCCGGTGTCCATGGCCTCCCAGAGCTGGCCGACCATCGGCACGAACCTGCCGGTGTCGGCCTCGCAACGGTCCAACACCTTCTTGAACGAGGCTTGCGGCAGGAGGCCGATGTCCTCCGCGAACATGGTGAAAAGGCAGCGCATCAGGAACATGGCGACCTCTCCGGCCGGATGCTCCTCAGCCTCGAGCGCCTTCGACACGGCGGCAAGCCGCTCCGCGATGGCGCGCGTGACACGGGCCGCGCGTTGGGACGGATCGAGCGAGGCCGGGTCGGTCCAGATGCGGCGCAGTCGCTCCCGCACGTCCGGGTTGCGAAGGTCCTCCAGAAAAATCCGGAAGGACTGGCGATTCGGAAACTGGTCATAGACTTTGCCGTCGCGGCGAAAGTTGGCGTAGACCTCGAAGCAATGGACGACGTCGCACACGACGATGAATGGCGGTGGGTCGTGGCCTGCGGGCAGAAGCCGAACATAGTTCTCGGCCTGCTGGCGCGCGTTGAACATCAACACGTCCCAGGATTTTTCGGCGCCGCGCCGGCCGCGTGGGGCGGTCTCGATCAAGGGCAGGTTGGCCTGACCCAGAACCTCCTTGTCGCTGCCCTTCTGGCGCGATTGCTTGGCTTCCAGGATGAAACAGCCGCGCCGGTAAAAATCAATGCGCCGGGAGGACGGGGCCCCATCGCGGCCCGGGTCCTTCACGGCCCGTTCGAACACGTAATCGTTCGCGACGCTCGAAGCCCCGGCCGGTTCGGGACGGGGAACCCCGAGAACCTCGCAAAGCTCGGTCAGGAAGAGGGCGTAATTGGCGCGCTCCTGACCTCCTTCCCGCCCCTGCCAGCGTGCGATGAAAGCGTCGGCGACGGGACAGGAGGGCATGGCGTCCGGCGGGCAAGCTCGGCGCAGAATGCGCCGCCGGGGAGCAACTTAGAGTTGAGATAAGAGCGTGTAAACCTGCAGTTGCAAATCTAAGTAACGCAATTTTATCGTGCAGCTCCGAGCGGCCTCACGACAGGGCTTGCAGCGGCCCGACCCCGAACAGCAGCGACAACCCCACGGCGAGAACCAGCACCGCCGCCGCCACCTCGAAGCCCCGCGCCACCAGCAGGCCGCGCCGGGAACCGGCTCCGGTGAGTTTCACGGCGAGCGTCTTGGCCAGCACGGCTGTCGCTGCCAGCGCGGCTGTGACGATCGCGGTACCGAGGGCCATGGTGAGCGTCGCTGCGACGCCGGCATAGAACATGCCCTGAGCCAGCGCGAAAACCAGGACCAGGATGGCGCCCGAACAAGGCCGTGCGCCGGCCGCCACGACGGTGGTGACCGACTGGCGCCACGAGAAATTCTCGCCAAGCGTTGTCGGATCCGGTGCGTGGAAATGCCCGCAGCCGGGCCCGTGCTCATGGGCGGCATCGCACACGAACGCGTGTCGCGCGGAGCGCGACGGGGCGGGTGAAGGCCGCAGGCGGTATGCGGGTTCGCCCGATCCGGGCTGGCCCGATCCGGGCTGGCTCGAGCCGAGACCCACGAAGGCCAGATTCGGCATTCCGTCGGGCGGCGCCAACACGTGGGCTGCCTGCGACACTTCCCGCCAGAAGGCGCGCCCCTTGCGCCAGACAAGGACGAGGCCGAGCAGCACAATCCCCAGATAGCTCGCCTTCTCGATTGCGGCGGCCGTGCCCCGCATGCCGAGTGCGGTGGCATGAAACACGAGGGACAGCAGACCCACCAGGACGATGGCCACGAGCGCCTGGAGAAGGGCGGCCAGGAACGACAGCGCGATGCCGCGTTTCAGGGCCCGTTCGTTGGCCACCATGTAGGAGGCCAGCACGGCCTTGCCGTGGCCTGGGCCGGCGGCATGCAGCACCCCGTAGAGGAAGCTCAGGCCGATGAGGTACCACAAGGCCGAGCCATCGGCCTTGCTGGCCCGCACGGCGGCCGCGATGGAACGCTCGAACAGGCCCTGCTGGGACATGACCCAGCCCATGAAGCCGGTCGGGGCGCCGCCGCCTTCCGAGATGCCGACGCTGAACGGATTGTGGGCCTGCGCCAGGGCCGGATCCGTCAGCGCAAAAGCAGCCAGAGCAACAGCCAGCAGTGCTGGAACCAGCCGGGAGCGAGAGCGCGCGCTGTTCAAGGACAGGCAACGATCACGCGGCTGGCCAGCTTGATGCCGAAATCCATGCCGGGCGACATGTTGGTGAAATAGGATTCCGAGAGCTTCTGGCTGTCGCTGGCCTCCAGCGGCTTCGGCCGCATTACGCTCGCCGAGCAACCGGCCGGAGCGGAGGCCAGGCTCACCGGGTCCTTGTCGGCGAGTTCGAACGAGACGAAATAGGTCGGATCATAGACGCTGGCCGTAAAGGCCCGGGCGGCGCTCGCCGGTTCCTTCAGGGGCAGGGTAAAGGACAGTGTGAGCAGCTTGTCCTGCCCTTCGGAAAGGACGTAATCCACCGGCGGGTTGAACTCGAGCTGCTTGCCGGCAGCCTTGACGACGGTGAAATAGCCGAACTCCGCCAAAGACTCGACGTTGGTCTTGGCCAGCGGCGCCAATTGCTGCTCGGTGAGAATGGCGTCGGGCGCCCCGATTCCCTGCACCAGGAACGATGAATACATATCATCGAACGTCCAGGCGGCCCGGATACCGCTGATCTTGCCGTCCGGCGCGAAGATAACCTGCTCTTTGGCTGTGACGAACACGTGCGGGTGGGCCAGGGCGGCTTTCGGCGCCAGCAGGGCCGCCGCGAGCGCGATGGCCCGCCCGCCCTGTCTCGATGATCTGGTCCAACTGTCGCGCATCACACATCCAGGTGCCGATGCTCTCGGCCAAAGATCGAACCCGGTCGAATCGCGACCGCGGGGTTCGAGGCTTTGCGGTCCGAGTTCGGCGGTTTCGAGGCGCGAGTACATTGTTCTAAGGCCTCACCAACCTGGCCCGACCGGCCCCGACCCCGGCCAGCGCTCCCGCGCTGCCGAGAACGATGAACAGGACGGGGACCGCGCGAAAATCGCCGGACCATTGGCGCAGCATGCCGACCAGCAGCGGCCCAACCGCGGCGAGCGTATAGCCGATCCCCTGTGCCATGCCGGACAAGCGGGCGGCCACGGCTGCATTGGGCGAGCGCAGCAGGATCAGCGTGAGAGCCACGGCCACCGCGCCGCCCTGGCCGAGGCCGAGCAGTGCCGCCCACACCCAGACGGTCGAAAGCGGGGCGTAGAAGCATCCGAGAAAGCTGCCGATGATGAGAACGAAGAGCGCCACGCAGATGCCGCGCTGGTCGCGGCCCGCCACGGCCAGCGAGGGTGCCACGAGGCAGGCCACCATCTGGCCGACGATCGCCACCGTGACCACAAAGCCGGCCTCCGCGGCCTCGAGCCCGCGCTCCCGCAGGATCGGAGCCAGCCAGCCGAACACGCAATAGGCCAGGGCGGATTGCAGCCCCATGAACAGGCTCACCTGCCAGGCCAGGCCGTCGCGCCACAACGGAGCGCCGCCCGTTCGATTTGCGGATCTGTGCGGCGCAGGGGCCCACAAGGCCTGCGGGGCCCAGAGCAACGCAACGACTGCGGCCGGGACGGCCCAGGCCGCGAGCGCGCCCGACCACGAGCCGCCGAGCCCGCGCTCGATGGGCACGGTGAGGCCGGCCGCCGCGGCAGCGCCAGCGCTCAGCGCCATCGAATAAAGCCCCGTCATGGGGGCGATCCGGTCCGGGAAGTCGCGCTTCACGAGGCCCGGCAACAGCACGTTGACCATTGCAATGGCACTGCCGGCCAGCAGACCCGCGAGCAGCAGTGCCGGTACGCTCGCCAGGCCTCGCAAGGCGGTGCCCAGCGCCAGGACGCAGAGGCACGCCAGGATCACGCGTTCGGAGCCGAAGCGAGCGGCCCATTTGGGCGCGATGGGCGAGAACAGTCCCAGGCAGAGCACCGGGAGGGTCGTCATCAGGCTAGCCGTCGAGGCCGAGATGCCGGTGCTCCGCATGGTTTCGGGCAGAACCGCCGCGAGGCTGGAGAAGATCGGCCGCAGGTTGAAGGCGATCAGCACTAGGCTGGCGCCCAGGAGCAGCTGTCCGGCGCCAGTGAGGGCAGGTGGCGGGACAGGAGCCGGGATCGGCGTCTCGTCGATCTCGACATCGATCAAGGGTTCGCCGACCAGCACGGAATCGATGCGGCCGGGGAGGGGATGGGCCTCGTTGAGCATGGCGCCTGCGGTCCCATGCCGGGACCGGCGCGTCAACTCCGAACGCCCAACCGGTTCAGTCCTGGCATTCCGCCGTGTGCAAGGTTTCCTGCGCGGCTCTGACATAAGCAGTCGCCGTATTCAGCAGGGACGCTTGCGCCGGGCAATGGACTCCGAGGAAGCCCTCGGCGTCCTTGGCGCGGCGGGACAGATAGGCAGCGGCGCTGCAATCACCCGTCTTCGTGGCCTGCAAAAGCTGCATCATCGTATGCTGGCCATAGACGTTCTTGCCCGTGAGATCGTCACCGACAGAGTCGCAGGTCGCCTCAGCCCGGGCTCCGCTCGCTGCCGATGCCAGCAAAGCCGCGAAAATGATCGCTTTCATGGAACGCCTCCGTTGCTTTCCGAGATGGGCTCTCGCGAACCGTTTACCAGCACGTGCCCAGCCCGCGAACCCTGAAGCCAAGCGGCAATATGCCCCGAAACCGCCCTTTGCGGCCTGGCGTTCCCTTGGTTCGAACCGCTACGCGAGGCCGTGATGATCCCTGCTGAAGAGTTTTTACCCGCCGCCATGGCGCGCCGTTCCGTCCTGATCGGCGGAGCCCTGGCCGGGATCGCGGTCGCAAACGCGACGGTCGCAAACGCGGCGGCGGCTGGCGCCGCACAGGCCCAGACCGGCCCTGAGACGCCGAGCGCCGGCCCGATCAAGCCCGGGCGGGGCTCACAGCTGCAGGGCAAGTCGGCGGTGGTCACCGGTGCGGCGCGGGGCATCGGGCGTGCTATCGCGGTCGAACTCGCGGCCAACGGCGCGGACGTTGCTATCCTGGATATCTGTGGTTTCGTTTCGACTGCCTCCAACGCCGAGCCCGCGAAGCCCGACGAACTCGCCGAGACCGAACAGCAGATCCGGGCTTACGGCCGCAAATGCCTGCCGATCCAGGCCGACATCCGCGACATCGGGGCACTGCGGGCAAGCGCCGATCGTATCGAAAAGGAGTTCGGCAAGATCGACATCGTGGTCGCCAATGCCGCGATCCAGCGCTGGAAGCCGCTGCTCGAGATGGACGACGCGGACTGGCGCGACGTCATCGACAACAATTTGAACGGCACTGCCAACACGGTGCGGGCCTTCGCGCCCAAGCTGGTGGCCCGCAAGTACGGCCGGATGATCCTGGTGTCGTCCATGCAGGGCAAGCATGGCACCAAGGACGCGAGTTCCTATTCGGCGTCGAAATGGGGCATTCTGGGCCTGATGAAATCGGCCGCGATCGAGTTGGGCTCGCATGGCGTGACCGTCAACGCCCTGATCCCGGGACTCGTGGACACGGCCTTGACCCGCTACGACGCCCGCTTTCGCGAGGCGATCGGCGAGACACAGCCCAATCCGCCCGAGCACCCCACCCCGCAACAGGCCTGGGATGCCCGCAAGGTGCAGGTGCCGCTGAAGGTCGGCTGGATGCAGCCGGCCGACGTATCGCCGGTCGCGGTGTTCCTCGCCTCCGATGCCGCCGCGATGGTGACGGGCGCCGAATACGAGGCCACGGCAGGCGACAGCGCGCACGATATCTAGCGGCGCGCCGCGCGCCGCTGCTACATCGTGGCGCCGATCTGCCAGGGCACGAATTCCGCGTCGCCATAGCCCAGCGCCTCGGACTTCGAATGTTCGCCCGAGGCCACGGCCAGGATCTTGTCGAAGATCTCCTGGCCCTTTTTGCTCGATGGAAACGCCGTCGAGCACGTCGCCGCAATTGATGTCCATGTCGTCGACCATGCGGCGGTACGTATCCGAATTGGTCGCGAGCTTGATCGAGGGCGTCGGCTTGCAGCCGTAGGCCGAGCCGCGCCCCGTGGTGAAGCACAGGATGTTGGCGCCCCCTGCGACCTGGCCGGTGGCCGAAACCGGGTCGTAGCCGGGCGTATCCATGAACACGAAGCCCTTGGCCGTCACCGGCTCGGCATAGTGGTAGACCCCGCTGAGGGTCGAGGTGCCGCCCTTGGCGGCCGCGCCCAGCGATTTTTCGAGGATCGTGGTCAGGCCGCCGGCCTTGTTGCCGGGCGAGGGATTGTTGTTCATCTCGCCGCCGTTGCGCTTCGTGTAGGCCTCCCACCAATGGATGGTGTCGACCAGTTTCTCGCCCACTTCGCGGGTCGCGGCGCGCCGGGTCAGCAGATGTTCGGCCCCGTAGATTTCGGGCGTTTCGGACAGGATCGCGGTGCCGCCGTGCCGCACCAGAAGATCCGCCGCAGCGCCGAGCGCCGGATTGGCCGTGATGCCGGAATAGCCGTCGGAGCCGCCGCATTGCAGGGCCAGCATCAGTTCGGAGGCGGGGATGGTTTCACGCCGGGCCTTGTCGGCGGCCGGCATCATGGCGCGCAGCCGCTCGATTCCCTGCTGCACGGTCTTCTTGGTGCCGCCGGTGTCCTGGATCGTCATGGTCTGGAAATGGTCGCTCTCGCCCAGGCCATACTCCGCCTTCATGCGGCCGATCTGGAACACCTCGCAGCCGAGGCCAACCAGCAGGACGCCGGCGATGTTGGGGTTGGTGGCATAGCCCCATTGGGTGCGCTTGAGCGCTTCGAATCCCTCGCCCTTGTCGGCCATGCCGCAGCCGGTGCCGTGCACCAGGGCGATCACGCCATCGATGTTCGGGTAATCCCCCAGAATGCCGGAGCGCTCGATCTCCTTGGCCATGAAGCGCGCCACCGAGGCCGAGCAGTTCACGCTGGTAAGAATGGCGAGGTAATTGCGGGTCCCGGCCTTGCCATTGGCTCGCCGGAATCCCTGGAACGTGGCCTGCTGATCGAGCGGAAGGATCGGCTCGTTCCTTGCCCCCTCGGCGAACTGATAGTCGCGCGCGAAATCCGCGCCCATGGCGAGATTGTGCTCGTGCACCCACTGGCCAGGTGCAATGTCCTGGGTGGCGAAGCCGATGATCTGGCCGAATTTCAGCACCGGCGTCCCGGCGGGAATCGCCGCGACAGCCATCTTGTGGCCCTTCGGCACGCGTGCGAGCGGCGCAAGCCCGGCGCTGGTGGGCTTGCCGGCTTCGAGCACGTCCACAGCGACCACGACGTTGTCCTGCGGCTGCAGGCGGAGGGTGCGGGCCGGAGGCGTCACAGCGATGGTCATGGGGCAGGCTCGGTTCTCTGGTGGCGGCTACGCCACAAAACTTCAGATGAGGAGGAGCAAGCCGAAAAGCCAGCCCGGCCGGGTCGCGTCCTCCTCGGGCGTCCGTCGGACGCTCGCGGATCTTATGCGGCCGTTTCGCGCTTTGGGCAAGAATTAGGCTGAACGGCAGGGCAGGGCGAAATTCCTGAGGCGCAAGCCGCACCGGGCCGTTACCAAGGCGTGCCCACGAGGCGAGGAGAACAGCATGATCGACCAGCAGGGCGCAGACGACCTCGAAGCCAGGCTGGCCGAGGTTCGGCTCCGGATCGCCCGGGCGGCGCGCGATTGCGGCCGGGACCCCAATACGATCGCGCTGGTGGCCGTGTCGAAGACTTTCGGGGCGGACGAGATTGCCCCGGCCCTGGCCGTGGGCCAGCGCGTGTTCGGCGAAAACCGCGTCCAGGAAGCCAAGGCAAAATGGCCGGGGTTGCGGGCCGATGTTGCCGGGATCGAGCTGCACCTGATCGGGCCGCTCCAATCCAACAAGGCCCGCGAGGCTGTGGAATTGTTCGACGTGATCGAGACCGTCGACCGCCCCAAGATCGCCGAAGCGCTGGCGACCGAGATCGCCAGGGCCGGCAAGACGCCAAAACTGTTCGTGCAGGTCAATACCGGTGCCGAACCCCAGAAGGCCGGGGTGCTGCCCGAGGAGGCCGATGCCTTCGTCCGGCGTTGCCGCGAAACGCTGGGGCTGTCGATCGCGGGCCTGATGTGCATCCCGCCCGCCGACGAGCAGGCCTCGCCGCATTTCGCGCTGCTGAACAAGATCGCGGCCCGCAACGGGGTTCCGGACCTATCGATGGGCATGAGCGGCGACTTCGAACTCGCCATCCAGCTCGGCGCCACCCACGTGCGGGTCGGCAGCGCGATTTTCGGCAGCCGGCCGCCGGTGCGAGGGGTGATCGAAGTCGGGGCGAGATGAGACAAGTCCGGTGCGCGCTCTGCGGATCCTGCGCAGGCGGCAGAGTTGCTTTATTCCATCGATCCGCCAGTGTTTGTTAGGTTCGTAAGCGCGTCCCCTTTGGCGCGACTGCTGGCGGAGGACAGGCTCGTGAAGCTCAAGGACAAGGTTGCGGTCATCACCGGTGCGGCGCGCGGCATCGGCAAGGCAATCGCCGAGCGTTATGCCAAGGAAGGCGCCAAGGTCGTCGTGACCGACATCAACGAGGCGGGCGCCAAGGAGGCTGCCGCGGCCATCGGATCGGATGCGATCGGCCTGAAACTCGACGTCACCGACCAGGCCTCGATCGACGCCATGGTGGCCGCCGTCGTGTCGCAGTTCGGCGGCATCGATATCCTGGTCAACAATGCGGGGCTGTTCGATCTCGCGCCCATCGTGGAGATCACCCGCGAAAGCTATCACCGCGTCTACGCGGTCAATGTGGAGGGGCTGCTGTTCACCCTTCAGGCGGTGGCCAAGCAGATGATCAAGCAGGGCCGCGGCGGCAAGATCATCAATTTCGCCTCCCAGGCTGGGCGCCGGGGCGAGGCGCTCGTGGCCATCTATTGCTCCTCCAAGGCGGCCGTCATCAGCCTCACCCAGAGTGCCGGCCTCGATCTCATCAAGCACCGGATCAACGTCAACGCCATCGCCCCGGGCGTCGTCGATAACGAGCATTGGGAGCACGTCGACGCGATGTTCGCCAAATACGAGAACCTGAAGCCGGGCGAAAAGAAGCGCATGGTCGGCGCATCGGTGCCCTTCGGGCGCATGGCGCGTCCGGATGAGCTCGGCGGCCTTGCCACGTTCCTGGCCAGCGAGGACGCCGATTATATCGTGGCGCAGACCTACAACATCGACGGCGGCAACTGGATGAGTTGAGGCCATGAAGTCGGTCCTCACCATCGGCGAGATCCTGGTCGAGATCATGGCCACCGAGCGCGGCGACGGCTTCCTCGAGCCGATCGCGCTGCGAGGGCCCTTCCCGTCGGGAGCGCCGGCCATCTTCATCGACCAGGCCGCGCGGTTCGGCCAGCCGGCCGCCATGATCGGCTGCGTCGGCGACGACGATTTCGGGCGCGTCAATCTCGAGCGGCTCCGGCGGGACGGTGTCGATGTGAGCGGCATCCGGATCGACCCGGAGGCCGCAACCGGGAGCGCCTTCGTGCGCTACCGCCCCGACGGCTCGCGCGCCTTCGTGTTCAACATCAAGCACAGCGCGTCGGGCCGGATCGCGCTCGACGCCGCCGCCCGGGCCGTCCTCGACCGCAGCGACCACCTGCACGTGATGGGCACGGCCCTGTTCTCGCCGGCCATCGTCGACATCGTCATGGAGGCTGTCGAAACCATCAAGGGCCGCGGCGGCACGGTTTCCTTCGACCCCAATCTGCGGCCCGAGATACTGGCCCTGCCCGGGCCTGCGGGAGGCCTGCGAGGCCCTGTTTCGCCGCTGCGACGTTTTCCTGCCGAGCGGCCCGGAGCTCTACCTGTTCACGGCCGCCAAGCAGGAACAGGCCGCCATCGCCGAAATCCTCGGCCATGGGGTGCGGGCGATCGTGCACAAGCGCGGCGCCGAGGGCGCAGCCTATTTCGAGGCTGGCACGCAACTGACTCAGCCCGGCTTCGCGGTCGACGAGGTCGACCCGACGGGCGCCGGCGACAGTTTCGGGGCCACCTTCGTGAGCTGCTGGCTGCGCGACATGCCGCCCGAGCGTTGCCTCGCCTATGCGGCCGCGAGCGGTGCCCTGGCGGTGACCAGGCAGGGTCCGATGGAGGGTGCCGCCAGCCAGGCCGAGCTCGACGTCTTCCTGGCGTCTCGTCGTGAAGGAGCTTCGCCATGAGCAGAGCGCTGCCCGCGCTCGTGCGCGACCGTCTGACCGATGGTGCGGCCGGCGTCACCTCGGTCTGCACGGCCCACCCGCTCGTCATCGAAGCGGCGCTGTCGCACGGACTGCGGACCGGGCAGCGTGTGCTGATCGAGGCCACCTGCAACCAGGTCAACCAGGATGGCGGCTACACCGGCATGACGCCGGCCGACTTCCGCGGCTTCGTCGAAGGCATCGCGACGAAGGTCGGCTTCGATCCCGCAAGGATCATTCTCGGCGGCGATCATCTCGGCCCCAATCCCTGGAAGCATCTGCCGCCCGAGGAAGCCATGGGCAGGGCCGAGGTGATGATCTCGGCCTATGCCAAGGCCGGCTTCACCAAGCTGCATCTCGACACCAGCATGGGCTGCGCCGGCGAAGCCGGTCGCGCTGGCCGACGAGGTGACGGCCGAGCGCGCAGCCCGCCTCGCAAAGGCCGCCGAAGCCGCCGCGGGCGAGGGCTTGCGTCCGGTCTACGTCATCGGCACGGAGGTTCCGGTGCCGGGCGGCGCGCAACACGCTCTCGACAATCTCGAGGTAACGCGGCCGGACGCCGCGTTGCGCACCGTCGAGGTGCATCGGCGCGCCTTCCAGGCCTTGGGGCTCGACGAGGCCTTCGCGCGTGCCATCGGCGTGGTCGTCCAGCCGGGGGTCGAGTTCGCCAGCGCCGACGTGATCGCCTATGCGCCCGCCAAGGCGCGGGAGCTAGCCGCGACGCTGACAGAATTGCCGGGCTTCGTGTTCGAGGCTCATTCGACCGATTACCAGCCGGCGAAGGCCTTGGCGGCCCTGGTCCGCGATGGCTTCGCCATCCTGAAAGTCGGCCCGTGGCTCACGTTCGCGCTGCGCGAGGCGCTCTATGGCCTCGATGCCATCGCCGAGGTTTTGGCTCCGTCGTCCGGTGCCGACCGGCTGCCGGCCGTCATGGAAGCGCTGATGCTGCGCGCGCCCGACAACTGGCGCAAATATTACGACGGCGACGCCGACGAGCTCCGCGTTCAGCGCCATTTCAGCTTCAGCGATCGCATTCGCTACTACTGGCCGCACAAGGAGGCGCAAGGCGCCGTGGACCGGCTGTTTGCCCGGCTGGGCGATCGGGTGATCCCGAGCCCGCTGGTGAGCCAGTATCTCGGCGGCCTTTACCCGAGGGTGGCCGAAGGCGCGCTGGTCGCGCACCCGCGCCGTCTGGCACTAGCGGCGATCGAGCAGGTCCTGGAGCGCTACGATCAGGCCTGCCGGATGGGCCAGCCGGCTTAGGTGCGGGTGGCGCCGTCTGGCCTGCCGGCCTTCACCCCTACAGCGTCACCCAGGTCGACCCGGCCTGCGGTGGATTTTACCGCGGCTTCGATGAAGGCCAGGCCCTTCACGCCATCGTCCACGGTGGGGAAAACGACGTCCTCGGGCGCCTTGCGGCCCTCGCGCGCGGCCCGGATCGCGGCCGCGATCTCGGTGTAGATGGTCGCGAAGGCCTCGACATAGCCTTCGGGGTGGCCGGGCGGCACCCGGGTCGCCCTGCGCCCGGCCGCGTTCATGTCGGGGCCGCCGCGCGTCACGATGCGGGTGGATTCGCCATAGGGCGTGAACAGGAGCTGGTTGGCGCAGTTCTGGCCCCATTCGAGGCCGGCCTTCGCGCCATAGACCCGCAGCCGCAGGCCGTTCTCGTTGCCGACCGCGACCTGGCTGGCCCACAGCAGGCCGCGCGCGCCGTTCCGGTAGCGGAGCATGATCTGCACGTCGTCATCGAGCCGCCGGCCGGGCACGAAACTCGTCAGTTGCGCACATAGCTGATCGACCGGAACCCCGACCACGAAATCCGCCAGATTATAGGCGTGCGTGCCGATGTCCCCGACGGCACCGCCGGCGCCGGCGCGCGCCGGGTCGGCCCGCCATTCGGCCTGCTTGTGGCCGCTGCCCTCGATCGAATTGGTCAGCCAATCCTGCGGGTATTCGACCTGCACCACCCGGATCTCGCCGAGTTCGCCGGAGGCCACGAGGCTGCGGGCGTGGCGGATCAGCGGGTAGCCGGTGTAGTTGTGGGTCAGGGCGAAGACCAGCCCCGATTTTTTCGCCGCCGCCTGCAGCCGCAATGCTTCGGCCAACGAGGTCGTCAGCGGCTTGTCCGAAATGACGTGGATGCCCGCCTCGAGGAACGCCAGCGCGGCGGGCCCGTGCATGTGGTTGGGGGTAACGATGGCGACCGCCTCGATGCCGTCCGGCCGCGCCGCCTCGGCCTTGGCCATGCTGGCGAAATCGTCGTAGCTGCGCTCCGGCGCCAGCCCGAGGGCAGCGGCCGAACGTTGCGACTTTTCCGCCGTGGACGACAGGGCGCCGGCCACGAATTCGTATTGGTCGTCGAGCCGCGCCGCCATGCGGTGCACCGCACCGATGAAGGCGCCTTCGCCGCCGCCCACCATGCCGAGCCGGATTTTTCGGCCGAGGCTTTCGCTGCGCCCTTCGATCATGGATCCCTCCCAGGGGTCATTGTTGCTGCCTGGATAGACGGGCCGTTCGGGTCCGTGCAACCGAAAAGCTTGAGAGACCGCCCGCCCGTGCTAGATAGGCATCAACGCCCTACCGGCCCTCTTGCACGGGCTCCGGCCGGTCCGGCCGGGACGTGGCCTGCCGGGCCGAGCGTCACAACCGGAGCATCGGATGATCGACCTCTACTATTGGCCCACCCCCAATGGGCACAAGATCACGCTCTTTCTCGAAGAGACTGCAACCCCCTACACCATCCTTCCCGTGAACATCGGCACGGGCGAACAGTTCAAACCCGATTTCCTGAAAATCGCTCCGAACAACCGCATGCCGGCGATCGTGGATCACGATCCGGCGGACGGGGGCGCCCCGGTATCGGTTTTTGAATCGGGCGCGATCCTGCTCTATCTCGCCGAGAAGACGGGCCGCTTCCTGTCCAAGGATCTGCGCGGACGCGTGCAGACACTGGAGTGGCTGTTCTGGCAGATGGGAGGCCTCGGCCCGATGGCCGGCCAAAACCATCATTTCTCGGCCTACGCGCCCGAGAAGATTCCCTACGCGATCGAGCGCTACCAGAAGGAAACCAATCGCCTTTACGGCGTGCTGGACCGCCAGCTCGAAGGCAGGGACTTCATCGCCGGCGATTATTCGATCGCCGACATGGCCTCCTATCCCTGGACCGTGTCCCATGAGCGCCAGGGCCAAAACCTCGACGACTTCCCCAATCTGAAGCGCTGGTTCCATGCCATCAAGGCGCGGCCCGCGACGATCGCGGCCTACGCAAAGGCCGAGGGGATCAATCGCCCGGCCGAAATGAGCGAGGCCGAGAAGAAGATCCTGTTCGGCCAGACCGCCGCCTCCTTGCGGGCCAGCTGAAGGCTCCTGCTCCGATTCCCCCTTTTTTCACATCTCAGCAAGGATAGACCATGAGCGGAAACATCAAGCTCACCGCCTCGGATGGCGTGACCATCTCGGCATATGAGGCGACGCCGGCCGGCAAGCCGCGCGGCGGCATCGTGGTGCTGCAGGAGATCTTCGGCGTCAATTCGCATATCCGCCGGGTGGCGGATGGGTTCGCGGCGGAAGGCTACCTCGCGATCGCACCCGCCATGTTCGACCGCGTGCAGCCAGGTGTCGAGATCGGCTACACGCCGGACGATATCGCCGAAGGCATGCGGATCGTGCAGCAGGTCGACCAGACGGCCGCGATGTTGGACGTGCAGGCCGCCATCAAGGAAGCCTCCAAGGCCGGCAAGGTCGGGGTCGTGGGCTTCTGCTGGGGCGGCAGCCTGGCCTTTGCGAGCGCGGCCGATCTGACCGGGCTTTCGGCGGCGGTCGGCTATTACGGCGGCAACATCGCCAAGATGCTCGACAAGAAGCCCAAGGTGCCGCTGATCCTGCACTTCGGCGAGCTCGACCAGCACATTTCCAAGAGCGACGTCGCCAGCATCAAGGCAGCGGTGCCGGATGTGCCGGTCTATACCTACAACGCCGACCATGGCTTCAACTGCGATGCGCGCGGCAGCTACGACAAGCCGAGTGCCGAACAGGCGATGGCGCGCACGCTGGCGTTCTTCAAGCAACACGTCGGCTGACTTCTACTTGGCTGCGCCGCAGAGCCCCTCGTCCTGAGCCTGTCGAAGGACCGAGGGGCTGAACGATGCTCGATTTCCGGTCCTTCGACAGGCTCAGGATGAGGAAATCGAGGGCCGAGCCCGATGTGTTGCTCCGGGCCTAAACGACCCGAGGTTCACGGGGAAGAGGGCGGGAGGCGCCGGGCCGAGCGCAGTTTAAGAGCCCCTCATCCTGACCTTGTCGAAGGATCGAGGGGCTGAACGATGCTCGATTTCCGGTCCTTCGACTGCCGCTTTCAGCGGCGCTCAGGATGAGGAAATCGAGGGCCGGGCCTGATGGCCTTGCTCCGGGCCTAAGCGATTCGAGGCTCACGTGTAAGAGCGTGGGAGGCGCCGGGCCGAGCGTTGTTTAAGAGCCCCTCGTCCTGAGCCTGTCGAAGGATCGAGGGGCTGAACGAGGCTCGATTTCCGGTCCTTCGACTGCCGCTTTCAGCGGCGCTCAGGATGAGGAAATCGAAGGCCGAGCCCGATGTGTTGCTCCGGGCCTAAACGACCCGAGGTTCACGGGGAAGAGGGCGGGAGGCCCCGGGACGAGCGCCGTTAAGAGCCCCTCGTCCTGAGCCTGTCGAAGGATGAGGGGCTGAGCGAGGCTCGATTTCCGATGCTTCGACTGCCGCTTTTAGCGGGGCTCAGGATGAGCAAATCGAGGCGCCGCCTCCGCGTCGAAAAATCCCCGATTTTGCCTTCCGGGAGCTCTTGAACGCCGCCGAAAACATCCCCAAATCTCGGCTACGCGGGCCGTAACGGACGCGTAAACAGACGCTTACCGGTTCGCCGGGAGCACATGTCGCTTTAACGAGGATGTGTCATGCGCCAATATGATCTTTCCCCCCTGTACCGCTCCACCGTGGGTTTCGACCGGCTGTTCACCCTGCTCGACCAGATGTCGGGCGTGGACGCCTCGGCCCAGTCCTATCCGCCCTATAACATCGAGCGCACCGGCGAGAATGCCTATCGCATTTCGGTCGCGGTCGCTGGCTTCTCGGACAAGGACCTGAGCATCGAGACTCGCGAGAACACGCTGCTCATCCGCGGCGCCAGGACCAATGGCGAGGGTGAGGCGGCGAAGTCCGAAATTCTCTATCAGGGCATTGCGGCCCGCGCCTTCGAGCGCCGGTTCCAGCTTGCCGACCATGTCCAGGTCACGGGCGCTGCGCTCGAACATGGGCTCCTCCATGTGGACCTCGTCCGCGAGATCCCGGAAGCCCAGAAGCCGCGCCAGATCCCGATTGGCGAGCGCGGCCCCAAGGTCGTCGAAGCCAAGGTCGAGTCCAAGCAGGCCGCGTAATCCCGGCCGTAACGGACAGAATACGGGGCGCCTTTCGGGGCGCCCTTTTTCATGCGCCGAGCCCGTGAAACGCCGCTAAAGGTGTGGCTCGCCGAAGTGCTCCCGCAGGAACCCCGCATGCTTAGACGTACGCTTCTCGCCCTTGCTGCCGCGCTGACACTCGCTGGGTCCGCGCGACCGCTCCTGGCCCAGCAAGCTTCGATCGTCGTGGCGTCCACGACCTCGACCGAGCAGTCGGGGCTTTTCGGCCACCTTCTCCCCGCTTTCACGGCCAAGACCGGGATCGCGGTCAAGGTGGTGGCGGTGGGCACCGGGCAGGCGCTCGATATCGGGCGTCGGGGCGATGCCGACGTGGTGTTCGTCCATGACCGGGCCGCGGAGGACAAGTTCATGGCCGAAGGGCAGGGCGTGAAGCGGTTCGACGTCATGTACAACGACTTCGTCCTTGTCGGCCCCAAGAGCGACCCGGCCCACGTGGCCGGGGGCCGGGATGTGGTTGAGGCCTTCAGGAAGGTCCTGGCGTCGCGCGCCCCGTTCATTTCACGCGGCGATCGCTCGGGAACCAATGCCGCCGAGCTGCGCTATTGGAAGGACGCTGGAATCGACATCCAGGCCGCCAAAGGCGATTGGTACAAGGACATCGGCCAGGGCATGGGGCCGGCGCTGAATGCGGCCGAGGCGCTCGGTGCCTATACGCTGTCCGACCGCGGCACCTGGCTGTCGTTCAAGAACCGCCGCGACCTCGATATCCTGGTGGAAGGCGACAAGCGGCTGTTCAACCAATATGGCGTCATGCTTGTCGACCCGGAAAAGCATCCGAACGTGAAGGCCAAGGAAGGTCAGGCCTTCGTCGACTGGCTGATCTCGCCCGAGGGCCAGTCCACCATCGCTGCCTATAAGGTCGGCGGCGAGCAGTTGTTCTTCCCCAACGCCGGGAAGTCCTGACCGAGGAGGAGGGCTTGGGGGGTGGCGCTTGGCTCGGGGCTACCTGCCGTGCTTGGCGCGCCAGGCCTTCATGGTGCCGATTTCCGCTTTCTGCGCCATGACGATCCCGGCCGCCATTCTGCGCAGCACCGGGTCCTTGCCGTAGCGAAGCTCCACCTTGGCCATGTCAATGGCACCCTGATGATGCGGCATCATCATCCGCACGAAGTCTCTGTCGGTGTTGCCGGTCGGCTTCATGGCCATGTCGTGCTGCATCTTCTGCATGGACTCCATGAAGGCCTTGTCGGCCGGGCCGGCATGGGAGCCCATGGCCATGTCGTCGGCCAGGACAGACGCCGAGGATGCGAGCAGTAGGATCAGGGCCAGGATCGATCGAAGTTTCATCGGGTGTCTCCGGGGTTGACGTCGGCTCGATGCTCGGCCGTTGGCGATCCGCTACGGCGCCTTCGGCACGGTCCTCAGTCCAGGGCGGCCGTCTTCAGGCGAAGCGCATTGCCCACGACGCTGACCGAGGAGAGCGCCATGGCGGCGGCGGCCAACATGGGGGACAGGGTGAGCCCGAAAACCGGATACAGAATCCCAGCCGCGACCGGCACTCCGATCGCGTTATAGGCGAAGGCGAACCGCAGGTTCTGGCGGATGTTGGCCATGGTTGCGACCGACAATCGCCGGGCCCGCAGCAGGCCTGTGAGATCGCCTTTCAGCAGAGTTATGCCGGCGCTTTCGATCGCGATATCGGTTCCGGTCCCCATGGCGATCCCGACATCGGCGGCGGCGAGCGCCGGAGCGTCATTCACTCCGTCGCCTGCCATGGCGACGATCCGCCCCTGCCGCTTCAGCGCCTCGACGACCTTGTTCTTTTCTTCCGGCAGGACCTCGGCCCGGACCTCGGCAAGCCCGAGGCGCCGCGCGACGGCCTCCGCGGTGGCACGATTGTCGCCGGTCAGCATCACGACCCGCAAGCCCTGCCGGCCTAGCTCGGCCAGCACCGACGCGGCATTGGCCTTGATCGGATCGGCGATCCCGATGGCGCCCACCAGCTTGGCGTCCGCGGCCACGAACACCATTGTCGCGCCGTCCTGGCGCAGCTTGTCGGCGGCCTGCACCAGAACGCCGGTGTCGGTTCCCTGTTCCTCGAGGAAACGGGCGCTGCCGACCATGACGGCGCGACCCTCGACCGTTCCGCAAACGCCCCGGCCGGCGGGAGCATCGAAGCCCTCGACGAGGGGCAGGCGCAGGCCTTTTTCGCGCGCCGCGTCCACGATGGCGCGGGCCAGCGGGTGCTCGCTCAGCTTTTCCACGGCCCCCGCCCAGCGCAGCAGGTCCGCTTCGCTGGCGCTCGCGACTGGCAGGACAGCGGTCACTTTGGGACGTCCCTCGGTCAGGGTTCCGGTCTTGTCGAGCACCAGCGTGTCGACCTTCTCCATGCGCTCGAGCGCTTCTGCATCGCGGATCAGGACGCCCGTTTCCGCCCCGCGTCCGACCCCCACCATGATCGACATGGGGGTGGCGAGACCGAGGGCGCACGGGCAGGCGATGATCAGCACCGACACGGCGGCCACCAGCCCGTAGGCCAGGCGGGGCTCGGGCCCGAAGACGGCCCAGGCCACGAAGGCCAGGACGGCAACAGCCATCACGGCGGGCACGAAATAGCCCGCGACCTGGTCGGCCACGCGCTGGATCGGCGCACGGCTGCGCTGCGCCTGCGAGACCAGCTGGACGATTTGCGCCAGCACGGTGTCGCGCCCGACCTTGTCGGCCCGGATGACGAGGCTGCCGGACTGGTTAAGCGTGCCGCCGATGACGCTGTCACCCGGGCGCTTGCTGACCGGCAGGGATTCGCCTGTCACCATCGACTCGTCCACGCTGCCGCCGCCTTCGGCCACCGAGCCATCGACCGGTATCTTCTCGCCGGGCCGCACCCGGAGAAGATCCGCGACGTGGACCAAGTCCAAGGGGACGTCCTGCTCGGTGCCGTCCGCCGCAATGCGGCGCGCCGTCTTGGGGGCGAGGTCGAGCAGGCCCCGAATGGCGCCGCTGGTGCTGTCGCGGGCCCGCAATTCGAGAACTTGGCCGAGCAGTACCAGGACAATGATGACCGCCGCTGCTTCGAAATAGGTCCCCACGGTCCCGTCAGCCTGGCGGAAAGCCGCCGGGAACAGGCTGGGGGCGGCGGTGGCGACTACGCTATAGGCCCAGGCCGCTCCGGTCCCGATCGCGATGAGCGTGAACATGTTGAGGTGGCGCGTCACGAGGGACTGCCAGCCCCGCACGAAGAAGGGACGGCCTGCCCACAACACCACCGCCGTCGCGAGCACCAGCTGCGTCCAGTTCGACACCTCGGCGCCGATCAGGCGGTCGAGACCGAACAGGTGAGAGCCCATGGCCAGGACCACGACAGGAACCGAAAGAGAGGCGGCGATCCACAGCCGCCGCGTCATGTCGATCAATTCGTGGTTGGGACCTGCCTCCGCCGAAACGAGCACGGGTTCCAGCGCCATGCCGCAGATCGGGCAGGCGCCAGGGCCGACCTGCTCGACTTCCGGATGCATCGGGCAGGTGTAGAGCGTGCCGGCCGGCGCAGCCTCGGGCTCAGGGTGCGGCGGCGCCAGGTATTTGCCTGGATTGGCCAGGAATTTCGTCCGGCAGCCGGCAGAGCAGAAGAAGAAAGGTTGGCCGCCGTTCTCGGCCTTGTGGGGCGTCTTGTTCGGATCGACGGTCATGCCGCACACCGGATCGCAGGCGGGCCCGGCGTTCTGCAGTGCGTTGGACGAATGCGTGCAGGGCCCAGGCCCGTGATGGTGATGGCTGTGCGGCTCGATCGGGTGGGAATGGTCCATCGCGTCTCTCCTCGCTCTTGTTGTGAACCTTCCCATCATGGTAAGGTCAAGACGAAACGGAGAGCGTCCAATGAATATCGGTCGGGCGGCAGCCGGTTCCGGCGTGTCCGCCAAAATGATCCGTCACTACGAGGAGATTGGCCTGATACCGGTATCAAACCGGCAGGCCAGCAATTATCGGGATTACGGGGCGGCAGATGTCGAGCGGCTGAAATTCGTCCGCCGTGCCCGCGATCTCGGCTTCTCGATGGGCCGCATCCGTGAGCTGCTCAAGCTGTGGGGCGACCGGAACCGCAGCAGTGCGGACGTGAAGGCCATCGCTCTGGCCCATGTCGCCGAGCTCGAGCTGAAGATCGAGCATATGCGCGAGATGGCCCGCACGCTGCACGCGCTGGCGGAAGCCTGCGAGGGGAATGAGCGGCCGGATTGTCCGATAATTGGCGGCCTCGAAGGCAGCCCTGCTTGGGCGTCTTCGCGACCTTGAAGGAAGCGGCCTGTCGGAATAGGTCGCTTCAGCAGCGGCAGACCTGTGTTGGCTCAGTCCAGCGGCGCAACCGGAACGTCGCTCGATTTCGCCGGGGCGGCAGGCGCCGGGGCGGGCGGCGGGGTTGCCGGCGCGGGCGCTCCCGTGACGGTGCCGGGGATTACTCGCGGATTCGACGGCGTGCCTGCGGCCGCGCTGGCCTTCGGCGCTTCGGCGGGCGGCTTGGCGGCCTTCGGTTCCCCGCCCGGAATGGCCAGCGGATCGGACAGCTTGGTGGTGGTGGTGGTCGGTGCTGCCGGGGTCGGGGCAGGGACGCTCGGCTTCTCGGGCGTGTCGGCGGGTCGACTCGCGGTCGACGTCGCAGGCTCGCTCGGGTGCTTAGCCGCAGCGTCCGCGGGCACCCTCAGCTTGACCCGTGGACCCGCGTGGCTCGGCACCACATCGCGGTGCTGAGTTTCGTCCGGGGTGCGATCGACTACGCGCGGGCGCTGCGGCTTGATCGGGCGCGGCAGGGCGCGCTGACGCTGGGGCTCGACGGCCGTTTCACCGTCCCCGACGTTGGGGATCGAGGCCGGTGGGACGAGATCGCCGCGGTCGGCCCGCTCGACCGGTTGGCCGAACTCTTGCCGGGGCTGTGCGAGGTCGTTACGTGGCGAGGTGCCAAAGCCCGGGTCCTGCAGAAGGAAGCGTTGAAGGATCTCGCCGTCCGCCGCTGCGACGATCAGCCGTTCACGCCGGCCGCGCCGGTCCACGACATCGGCAACGAATACCGATCCGTTGCGCCGCATCGGTCCGATTACGCGAAAGCCGCGGTCCGTGATCGAATTATAGATCTGGCTGGGACCCATGGTGTCGCCCCAACCACCCCAGCCGCCGCCACCGCTGCCCCAGCCGTCAAAGAACTGCGCATGCGCAACGTTCGGCATCGAGGCCATCGCCAGTCCCATGCCGATCGCCGCAGCTGGGAGAAGGCGTTTTGCAGTGCGTCCGAATGTGTTCTTCAAAAGACGACGCATCGACGCCTCCAATCTCGGCAACTCTCCGCCGGCAAGCTGCGGATTCAATGCGGCAAGTCTGCGACGGGCAATTAGTTCCGCGTTCCCGACCGGAAAGGCGGGAACCGAAATCTGCATCAACAAGCAGCAACCTTTAGCCCGGGTCAACTGAATTGCGCATGAACATTACACCGCTGCCGCGACTTCGATGAACCGGCGAATCGCATGGTCCGTCGTTTCGAACGAACACAGCAGGCGCGCCAGCACCTCGCCGGCATGGAGTTCCTCGGAGATCGCCAGCGACCGCGTTTGCCAGGCGTGATACCGGGCCCCAGCGCCGCGCAGCGCCGCATCGACCCGCTCCGGCAGGACCACGAAGACCTCGTTGACTTGCGTCGGCCAGGGGCAGCGCAGCCCCGGGATGGCGGCCAGGCCCTCTGCCAGGTGGCGAGCGCTGGAATTTGCCCGCCGGGCGAGATCGAGCCAATGGCCTTCGGCCAAATAGCCGTTCATCTGGGCACCGAGGAGGCGGCCCTTCGAGACAGTGTGACCCCCGCGCTTGCGCCGGAAAAGGAAGTCCTCGGCCCGGGCCTTGTCGAAAAAGATCACGGCTTCGCAGGCCAAAGCACCGTTCTTGGTGGCCCCGAAGGAGAGCACGTCGATGCCGGCCTTCCAGGTCATCTCGGCCGGGCTCACGCCGCTAGCCACAAGCGCATTCGCGAAGCGGGCGCCGTCCATATGCACCGCCAAACCCGCCGCGTGAGCGATTTCGGCCAGGGCGGCGAGCTCGCCGCACGCATAGACCGTTCCGGCTTCGGTGGCCTGCGACAGCGACAAGGCCGCGGGCTGCACCTGCCGCACGACGCCGCGCGGAAATCGGGCCAGCATCGCGCTAAGCGCATCGGGCGGGATCTTGCCCGCTTCGCCCTTTATGCCGACCAGCTTGGCCCCGCCTGCAAAAAATTCAGGAGCCCCGCACTCGTCCTCGATGACATGGGCTTCGTCATGGCAAAACACGGCCGTGCCGGGAGGCGCCACGGCGGCGAGCGCCAGGGCGTTGGCACCCGTGCCGGTGGCCACCAGGAATGCCGAGACCTCCCGCTCGAAGAGCTCGCACAGGCGCTGTTCCGCCTCGCGCGTGAACACATCGTTGCCATAGGCCGGGGCCGGCCCGCTGTTGGCCGCCACGATGGCCTGCAGGATCTGGGCGCTGGCACCCGTGATATTGTCGCTGCTGAAATCCATGATCCTGGAAGGTTCCCTTGCTTGAGCCGAATGCGGCAAGCACGGCCACCGTAGCGGGGTTCCGTGGGGCCGGCCGCATCTCGTGTAACGTATGGGCGGATCACGACACGACGGGCGTCGATAACAACCCGCCCCCGTACCGCGACCTAGCAGCCTTTAGGGCAGGGCCGATGACCTCTCCATGATGGAATTCATGGCCGTTCGGCTATCCTGGTCCGCAGGACGGGATAGCACCGATCGGCTTCGCCCGACGCCGGGTTGTCCGTCGAAGTCTTGGCCCAGCCCGGAGCCGCCGATGTCCGACCTTGCCACCAAATCCTGCGTGCCCTGCCGGGGCGGGGTACCGCCCCTGAGCTACGAGGACGCCGAGCGCCTGCGTGCGGGCGTGCCCGAGTGGACGCTCGACGGCGCTATGCGGCTCGAACGGCGCTATCGCTTCAAGGCCTTCGCGGACGCGTTCGCGTTCGTCGCGGCAGCTTCGGATCTCGCCGAAGCACAGGGTCACCACCCGGACATCTGCTTCGGCTGGGGCTACGCGTCGGTGTCGTTGCAAACCAAGAAGATCAAAGGCCTGCACGAAAACGATTTCATCATGGCGGCGAAATACGACGCCTTATTCGGCGGCGAGGCCGGCTGAAGTCCCGCAGCCTCGCTGGCGGCCTTAAGCCGGCGCGGGGGTCGAGCGGGTCTTGGCGATCCAGCGCAGTGTCATCAGGCCCGCCACGGTTGCAAGACCGGTGGCAAGCCCGAGGTAGACGCCGCCTCCACCGATGCGGAAGGCCAGGAAGGCCCCGCAAGGCGCCCCGATCGCCCAATAACCGACAGCCGCCATCAGCATGGGAAGGCGCGTATCTTCGAGGCCCCGCAGCATGCCGGAACAAACCGCCTGGGCACCATCCACGATCTGGAACAATGCCGCATAGGCCAGGAAGGTGACGCTGAGGGCAACGACGCTGGCGTTTTCCGGGGCCTGGAGATCCAGGAACATGCCGATGAGAAGCCGCGGCGCGAGCAGCATCACGGCCGCCATGGCGGCCATGAAGCCAACCCCCAGCCCATAGGCGGCCCACCCGGCGCGCCGGACCCCCGCAGCATCGCCGCTTCCGAAGGCCCGGCCGACCCGCACCGTGGCGGCCTGTCCGAGACCGAGCGGCACCATGAAGTTGAGCGTCGCGATCTGGAACACGATGGCGTGCGCGGCCAGCGCGTTCGGCCCCAACAAGCCCATCACGATCACGGCGGCATAGAAAATCGCCGTCTCGAACCCAAAGGTGATCGCCATCGGCAGCCCGATGCGCCACAGCGCTTTGAAGCGGGGCCAATCCGGGCGCCACAAGCGTCCGAAGAGCCGATAGCGACGAAACCTCTTGTGGCGAAGCACGATCAGGCCCGTGCCAGCGAACATCAGGCCGCTGGACAATGTGCTAGCGAGACCCGCGCCGGCCAGCCCCAACCCGGGCAGGCCGAAGGCGCCGAACACCGCCACGAGGCCGATCAGGACATTGGCCGCAATGACCGGCACGGCCACGGCCAGCGTCCAGAAGGGACGCTGCACGGCTGCGAGGAAGGAGCGGAGCACCACGAACCCGAGATAGGGCAGTAATCCCCACTGCAGGGTGTGCATGAACACGGCGGCGCGCGCCGCAACCGCTGGCTGCTGGCCCATGGCGACAAGGATCGGTTCGACGCTCCACATGATGGCCCAGGCCGGGAGGCTGATCAGGACCGCGCTCCAAAAGCCTTGTCGGACGGTCCTGCGCACGTCGCGGACGGCGTGCCGGTTCTGGCCGAGCGTGATGGCCATCATGGGCATGGTCGCGGACACGAGACCCATGCTGAAGTTCAGCAGCGACTGGTAGAGGCTCGCGGCCAGGACCGCCGCGGCGAGATCGTCGGGGCCGAGCCGCCCAATCAGCAGCATGTTGGTCGCCGTGATGGCAACCTGGGCCAGATTGGTCGCAATCAGCGGCCAGCCGAGCACCAGCGTGGCCCGGATCTCCGTGATCCACGGGCGCGGCGCACGTTCGACGGAAAGGGGCAGGTGGACCAAGGTACCGGCCCGAGAGGTTGATTTCACGCCAGATTCTCGACTTGGGCGGGCGCGCTGACGCGCCTCGGACGCGGCCAGGCTTTCTGTCCGCGTTTGGAGGCTCTACAATGGGTTCGGAGGCGAGCGCCACCTGAGCCTGCATAAAAACCATGCAGATTCCGACAAGATGTGCCTGCGTCGACGGGCCGGGCGTGCAGAATAGGCGCGAGGCGCGCTGACCCGAACAGCTGTGTCGCGCGTTTCTCGACGCAGCACTCATGGCCTTGTCCTAGAGGCGAACCAGCGATGACGGTCCATTTTCCGTTCGACAACACCTATTCCGGTCTGCCCAGCCGGTTCTTCACCCGCACCGTCCCGACACCTGTCTCGGCGCCGCGGCTCAGTCAAGCTGAACCGGCCGCTCGCGCTCGCGCTCGGCCTCGATCCCGATTGGCTCTCCAGCCCCGAGGGGGTCGCGATTCTGGCCGGCAAGCAGGTTCCGGACACGGCCGAGCCGATCGCGATGGCCTATGCGGGCCACCAGTTTGGCCAGTTCGTTCCGCAACTCGGCGATGGTCGGGCCATCCTGCTCGGCGAGATCGTCGATCGAAATGGCGTGCGCCGCGACATCCAGCTCAAGGGATCGGGACCGACGCCGTTTTCCCGCCGGGGCGACGGCCGCGCCGCGCTCGGTCCGGTGCTGCGCGAATACCTGATCAGCGAAGCCATGTTCGCCATGGGCATCCCCACGACGCGCGCGCTCGCGGCCGCGATGACCGGTGAAACCGTGTTGCGCGACACGCACGTCCCCGGCGCCGTCCTGACCCGGGTTGCAGCGAGCCATATCCGGGTCGGCACGTTCCAGTTCTTCGCGGCGCGCGGCGACACCGAAGGGCTGCGCCTGCTGGCGGACCACGTCATCGCCCGACACTATCCCGAAGCGGCAAAGGCCGACCGCCCGTATCTGACGCTGCTCGATCAGGTGATCGCCCGGCAGGCCGATCTCATCGCGCGCTGGCTGCTGGTCGGTTTCATCCACGGCGTGATGAACACCGACAATATGTCGATCTCTGGCGAGACCATCGACTATGGTCCTTGCGCTTTCATGGACCGATACGACCCGGCCACCGTGTTCAGCTCCATCGATCAGACCGGCCGCTACGCCTATGCCAACCAGCCCCGCATCGGGCTATGGAATCTGACCCGTCTGGCGGAAGCCATGCTGCCTCTGTTGGCCGACGAGCAGGAGCAGGCCATCGCAACGGCCGAGGAGGCGCTGGAAACCTTCGCGCCGCGCTTCGAGGCGACCTACCACGCCGGGCTGCGGGCCAAGATGGGCTTGCTCACGACACGAGACGAAGATCCTGTGCTGGCCAACGATCTTCTCAAGGCAATGGCGGAGAACCGCGCCGACTTCACGCTCACCTTCCGGCGCCTCGGCGAAGCCGCGGCAGATCCGGACGCGGAGGCTTCGGTGCGCAGCCTGTTCGCCGACCCTGAGGCTTTCGACGCCTGGGCGGCCCGCTGGCGACAGAGGCTCGAGCAGGAGCCGCACGACCCCGCCACGCGCCGCGCGGCCATGCGGGCCGTCAACCCCGCATTCATCCCGCGCAACCACCGGGTCGAAGCCGTCATCGAAGCCGCGGTGGAGCGCGACGACTTCGCACCTTTCGAGGAACTGCTGGGGGTCGTGGAGAAGCCGTACGACGATCGGCCGGACGCGGACCACTACGCCGAACCGCCCGCCCCGAGCGAGCGTGTGTACCAGACGTTTTGCGGCACATGACGGCTGCCAGGGCATCGAGGCCGCCGGCGTTTTCATAAATCTGCATAGAGAGACGGGAGGGCGCATGGGCAAGGCCGCAACCATGGCGGACGACGGGGTGTCCCGGCCGCTCGATCTCGACCCCGAGCGGGCTGGCCGTCCCGACCGGTCTCCGTACGGGATCGTGGATATCGGCTCCAATTCCGTTCGCCTGGTGGTCTACGACCAGATGGCCCGGGCACCTCTCCCGCGCTTCAACGAAAAATCCCTCTGTCGTCTTGGGGAAGGCCTGGCCCAGACCGGGGCCATCCGGCCCGA
This sequence comes from uncultured Alphaproteobacteria bacterium, assembly GCA_963851175.1. GTDB lineage: Bacteria > Pseudomonadota > Alphaproteobacteria > Rhizobiales > Beijerinckiaceae > Lichenihabitans. The sequence continues at coordinate 372,622 of CAWKNU010000003.1, forward strand.
AAACTTCCGGCGCACCGTCGAGGCTGTGCGACGCTTCCGTGCCATCGCGGACGCCATGGGGGTCACGCGCCTCGACGCGACCGCGACGGAGGCGATGCGGCGGGCCAGCAACGGCCCTGCTTTGGCGGCCGCCATCACGGCCGAGACGGGCCTCGAGATCCGCATCCTCAGCGGCGCCGAGGAGGCGCGCTATGCGGCGCTCGGCGTGATTTCGGGCTTCTTCCGGCCCGTGGGCCTCGTGGGCGACATGGGCGGGGGCAGCCTCGAAGTGGCCGAGGCGATCGACGATGATGTCGGCGAGCGTTGGGTCAGCCTGCCGCTGGGTGCGCTGCCGGTCGAGGCGCTGCTGGAGACGGGGCCCGACCAGGCCAAGCGCGGCGTCGACGCCCTGCTCGACGGTCTGCCGCCGGGCCTGACCAATTCGGTGTTCTACGCGGTGGGGGGCGGCTGGCGTGCTCTGGCCAAGGCCCATATGGCGGCTTACGGCACACCGGTTCCCGTGGTGCACGGCTACACGCTCGAGGTCGAGGCGGCGCGCGATTTCGCCAAGAGCCTGTGGCGCGCCCCGGCCGGGAAAGCGGCCGCGCTCGGCGGCGTCCCGGCACGGCGGGCCCGCACGCTGCCGGCGGCCGCATTGGTGCTCGATCGCGTGCTCAAGCGGCTCGCGCCCGACAAGGTGGTCTTCTCCGCCCTCGGCCTGCGCGAGGGCTGGCTGTACTCGCAACTGCCGACAGCGGAACGCTACCTCGATCCCCTCGTGGAAGGCGCGCAATTGATCGGGCTTCCCTTGGCGCGGGTGCCGGATTTCGCGCCCGCCCTGGTGCGCTGGACCGCCGATTTATTCCCGGGCGAGACGCCGGCCGAAACGCGCCTGCGCGTGGCCGCCTGCGCCTTGTCCGACCTCGCCTGGCGCGACCACCCGGATCTGCGGGCCGAGGAAAGCTATAGGCGACTGCTGCAGTTCCCGTTCATCGGCATCGACCATCCCGAGCGGGTGTTCATCGCGGCCACCATTCACGCCCGCTACGGGGGCAAGAGCGATGATCCCTATCTGGCGCCGGCCAGCGAGCTTGCCACGCGCTCCGGCCGGCGGCGCGCCCAGATCCTGGGTCGGGCCATCACCCTGGCCTACCGGCTGTCGGCGGGCGCCTCGGAGGTCCTGGCCGGCTCGCGCCTGCGGATCTCGGCCGATTGCGTGCGCCTCGAAGTGGGCCGCGCGGCCCGTGTGCCGGACAGCGAGGTGGTGGCGGATCGGCTCGAATCGCTGGCCAATGCGGTCGGGGTTCGGCGCAGCGAGGTGGTGGAACTCAGCGAACCCGGTGCGTAGGGGATCAGGAGAGTGCCCAGGTCTGGGTGAGCGGCGCCATTCTCCCCTTGCGGGAGAAGGTGGCGCGAAGCGCCGGATGAGGGGTGCTGCTTCCACGCCCTGCGGCGCCGAACGATCACCGGCACGGCCATATTGCGTTGCGGACTTTGGTATGGTGAAAGACGTGCGTGGTTCCGTAGCTCAGCAGGATAGAGCAGCGGTTTCCTAAACCGAAGGTCGCGTGTTCGAATCACGCCGGGACCACCAGTTTCCGAGCAGATCCGGGCGGCCCCGATGCCGCGCGTCGTGCCACCCTGGCGCGTTCTCCGACTTGCTTGTCCCTCCCTCTGATCCGTGTTACCCGGCCCTCCGCCGCGCGCGAGGTCGATGCGGCGCCGAGGAGGAGTGTTCATGGCCGAGACCAACGGCAATGGCGGTGGGATGGGCGGCGATATGGGTCCCCAGCTTAATGCGCTGGCGCAATATACCAAGGATCTGTCGTTCGAGAACCCGAATGCGCCGAATTCCCTCGGCCCGCAGGAGAAGGGGCCGAACATCTCCATTCAGGTGAACGTCAACGCCCGGCAGCTGTCCGAGACCGATTTCGAGGTGAGCCTCTCGCTTGAAGGCTCGGCCGGCGAGGGCGCCACTACGCTGTTCAAGTTCGAGCTCGACTACGCCGGCCTGTTCAGGGTCCGCAACATCCCTGCCGATCAGGTTCATTCCGTCGTGATGATCGAATGCCCGAGGCTGCTGTTCCCCTTTGCCCGTCAGATCGTCGCCGATGCCGTGCGCAACGGCGGCTTCCCGCCCCTGTTCATCGATCCCATCGATTTCGCCGGTCTTTATCGCCAGCGCATGGAAGGGCAGAGCACGACGCTGCCGGTGGCGTAAGGTCCGGTTTCGCGGCATCCGCCTCCCTCTGGTTCGACGGAGAACAATATGCCGGTCTATGGGCTCGGCGCACACGAACCGACGCTCCCCGAAGCCGGGAGGGTCTGGATTGCGCCCGATGCACATGTGATCGGCAAGGTGTCGTTGGGGGATGACGTCGGGATCTGGTTTGGTGCCGTGTTGCGCGGCGACAACGAACTGATCATGATCGGGCCGGAAACCAACATCCAGGATGGCGCGGTCCTGCACACCGACATGGGATTTCCGATGAATATCGGCCGTGCCTGCACGATCGGCCACCGAGCCATCGTGCATGGCTGCACGATCGGCGATGGATCGCTGATCGGCATGGCCGCGACCGTTATGAATGGCGCCCGCATCGGTGCGAACAGCATCGTGGGGGCGAATGCGCTCGTGACCGAGAACAAGAGCTTCCCCGACAACAGTCTCATCGTCGGATCCCCGGCCCGAGCGGTGCGGACGCTCGACGCCTCGGCGCCGGACATGCTGCGGCAGGTCGCGCGGGCCTATGTCGAGAATGCACGGCGGTTTCGCACGACCCTGCGCCGCCTGGATTGAGGGTCCTGCGATGCGCGCCACCCTTCCGGCATCCGTCTTCCTGGCCTTTCTGATCGGCCCGCTTGGCTGGGCTGCCACGACGGGCCACGGCGATGCTGCCGAAGCCCCGGCCGCGGCCGTGGGCAAGGGCGATCTCGACGCGCTGTCAGCCCCGGAGATACGGGCCCTGCAAGACGCCCTGGTCTGGACCGGCGATTATGTGGGGCTGGCCAACGGCATTCCTGGGGCTCGCACCCGGGACGCTGTTGCGGCCTATCTCAAGCGCAATGGGACCTCTCCGACGGCCGCGTTCGATGCCGCGGCGCGCGCGCGTCTGCTCGCCGATGCCAGGGCCCGGCGGCAGGCTGTGGGCTTCGCGCCGGTCAAGGACAAGCGGGCCGGGGTGGCGATGTCCCTGCCGACGAAGCTGCTGCAAAGGGAGATCGGGACGGACGCCGGCACGCGCTTCTCTTCGGCGGATGGCGAACTCGTGGTCGACACGCTGAGCCGGCCCGCGCCTGCCGGCGGCCTGCCAGAGATTTTCGCCCGCATGAGTGACACGGCAGGCAGTCGCAAAGTGGCCTACAAGCTGTTGCGGCCGGATTTTTTCGTCGTGTCCGGGGAGGTCGGCGACCGGTCCTTCTACGCGCGCTTCGCGGTCGGGAAGGACGAGGGGGCCGACGTCGTGCGCGGCTTCACCATCAGCTACCCGAAGGCCGCCGCGGTGCGGCTCGATCCGGTGACGCTGGCCGTCGCGGCTTCGTTCGAGCCGTTCCCTTCGGCCGCGAAAGCTCCAGAGACTCAAAAGTCTCCGGCTGCCGCGGCCGAGGTGCCCGTCCCTCCGCCGGCTCCGGTCCCGCCCAGGTTGATCGATGCGGTTCTGGTCGGTCCCGACCTCGCACTCGCCAGGGTCTCGCGCGGAACCTGCGGGAACCCGAAGGTGGATGGGGCTTCTGCCGCGTTCCGCAACGAAGACCGGAAAACCGGTCTTGCGCTGCTGAATGTGCCGCGCCGGCCGGACTCGCCGGTATTGATGGCCACGAAGGACGTGGTGCAAGGCGAGGCGCTGATTGCTCTCTTCCGTGGCGCGGCGCCGGGAGGGCCGGGGCCAGGCACTCCGCTGGAGGCGGCCTCGGTAGAGGTGAGCGGCACCCCCGAGCCAAGTTCGGTCGCCTTCGACGTGTCGGCGCCGCTGCAAGGCCGCGCCGCATTCCTGTTCGATCGTTCGGGGGCGCTCGCCGGCATAACCGAAAGGGGAGGCAAAACGCCGCCCGCAATCGCCGGCACGGTGCTGCAGGCCGATTACCGGGCGACCGGTGCGGCTCCCATCGCGGCGTTCCTCGCAAGCAGCGGCCTGGCACCGGGCGCGGCGGCATTGCGGCCCATGCTTGGCTTCGGCGATGTGGTATCCGGGGCGCGGCTGAGCATCATTCCGGTGACGTGCGAGGCGGCCGGCACCGCGCCGCCCTGAGACGATCCTACCGGGGCGCCCGCTTGGCCAGGATACGCTGCAGCGTCCGACGGTGCATGTTGAGCCGGCGTGCCGTCTCCGACACGTTGCGGCCGCAGAGCTCGTAGATGCGCTGGATGTGCTCCCATCGCACCCGGTCGGCCGACATCGGATTTTCCGGCAGTTCCGCCTTGTCGTGGCGGGTCGCCATGAGGGCACTGTAGATCTCGTCGGCATCGACCGGCTTGGCGATGTAATCGAAGGCGCCAAGCTTCACGGCCGTGACGGCCGTTACGATGTTGCCGTATCCGGTCAGGATTATGCCGCGCGCATCGGGACGTTTCGCCTTGAGCTCGGAGATGACGTCGAGCCCGTTGCCATCTCCCAACCGCATGTCGATCACCGCGAAGGCCGGCGGATGAGCTTCGATGGCGGACAAGCCCTCGGCAACGGATTCGGCCGCTTCGACCTGGAAGCCGCGGGACGCCATGGCGCGGGTCAAGCGCGTGAGAAAGGGCTTATCGTCGTCGACGATCAGCAGGGTGGCGTCGGCACCCAGCCGATCGAGGTCGTTCGGCGGCGGCGTTGTCTGCAAGCTCATGATCTGGTTCCTTGGCCGGGCGAGGCCCTTTCAGCCTTATTTAATGCGCCCGCATGAAGAGAATAGGGGGGCGGCGACTGCCACTTCCGGCGCGTCGCATTCTGTCGCGCTCGAAGGTGGCGCGCGGCCAGGCCACGGTCACGATCGCGCCGGTTGCCGGCAGCGCCGCATTGGTGGTCGACACGGTTGCGCCGGATCTCTCGAGGAGCGTCTTGGCGATGAACAGGCCCAGGCCCAGCCCGGAGCCCGCTTCCGCCTTGGCGCGCCGCCCCGATCCGCGCGTCGTGACATAAGGCTCGCCGACGCGCGACAGGATATCGGCTGCAAACCCCGGCCCGTCGTCGCGGATCGCCACCGACACGATATCCCGGGTCCAATGAGCTTCGAGCTGCACGCTCTGGCGCGCGAAATCGATGGCGTTCTCGACCAGATTGCCGAGGCCGTACAGAATGCCGGGATTGCGCCGGCAGATCGGCTCGGGTCCGGTGCCATGCGGAAAGACCGCGACCCCAACACCGAAATTGCGCTGCGGCCCAACCACGTCCTCAAGCAGATGGCTCAACGACATCTCTTCCAGCGGGCCGGACTTTTCGTCGCCCAGCGAGGCGATCTTGCCGAGTATCGTCCGGCATCGCCGAACCTCCTGGTCGAGAAGATCGAGATCCTCGCGGATCTGGACCGTTTCGAGGGCCGGTCCGGTCACCTTGGCGAGTTGCATCATCTCCTTGACCACCAGCGTGATGGTGGCGAGCGGCGTGCCGAGCTCATGCGCCGCGGCCGCAGCAAGGCCGTCGAGCTGGGTCAGGTGCTGTTCGCGGGCCAGCACCAGTTCGGTCGCGGCCAGCGCGTCCGACAACTGGCGTGCCTCCTCGGCGACCCGTGACGCATAGATGCCGATGAAGGCAACCCCCAGCACGATCGCGACCCAGATGCCGGCACTGAACAGGAACGGCAGCTTGAGTTCTTCCCCCGGGTGCCAGGGCAGGGGGAAATGCCAGTTGACCAGGACCGTGGCGGCAAGTCCTGTCAGCGCACCGAGGAACAGGGTCCGCATCGGTGACAGGGAGGCAGCGGAGATCATCACCGGGGCCAGGAACAGCATGGCGAACGGGTTTTCGAGGCCACCCGTCAGGAACAGCAGGACCGAAAGCTGCAGAAGATCGTAGCCGAGCAGGATGGTGGCCGGCGTGTCGTCCAGGCGGTGGCTGACCGGGATGCGCAGGCGCAGCCAGATGTTCACCCCGCCCGACAAGGCGATCACGAACAGGCAGGGGAACAACGGGAGCGGAAACCCCAAGCCATAATAGGTGAACAGCACGGCTGCCGCCTGGCCGGCCACAGCGAGCCAGCGTAGGCGAGACAGGGTGTCGACCCGCAGGCGTCGCGCCGGGCGCCCGAGATCGATGTCGGTGAGATCGTGCATCTATTCCTTATCGCTCCTGGTTGAACGCGGCCGCAGGCGTTACGGTCTGGCGCGCCCAATGGCGACATCCATCGCCAGCGTTCCGCTACGATCTAGGGTCGATGTTCCATGCAGGTTAGGGTCTGCGCCGATTTGGTCGGCTTCTGATGCCGGAAAGCTCCGATCGCTCGGGTGCAACCGCCCGTGCGTCTTCGCCGGCCATCATGGTCCGGCAGCTGACCAAGATCTACAAGGGCCGTGCTGCGGTCGACGGGCTGACGTTCGACGTCGAGCCCGGCGCGATCGTGGGACTGCTCGGCGGCAACGGAGCCGGAAAAACCACGACGATCGGCATGATCATGGGCTTGATCCTGCCGACATCGGGCAATGTCGAGGTCCTCGGCACCGACATGGCTCGGCATCGCCATCTGGTGCTGGGACGGATGAATTTCGAAAGCCCCTACGTCGACATGCCCCATCGCCTGACTGTACGGGAGAACCTGCGTGTCTTTGCCCGGCTCTACGGCATCAGGGACCGCGAGCGCCGCATCGGCGAGATCGTCGAGCAACTGGCGCTCGAGCCGTTCTTCGATCGTCCGTCCGGCAATCTGTCGGCCGGCCAGAAAACCAGGGTGGCGCTTGCCAAAGCCCTGATCAATACGCCGGAGGTGCTGCTGCTGGACGAGCCGACGGCGTCGTTGGACCCAGACACGGGCGACTGGGTCCGCACCGTGATCGAGACCTACCGGGCCCAGCACGGCGCGACCATTCTCCTGGCCTCGCACAACATGGCCGAGGTCGAACGCCTGTGCGACCGCGTGATCATGCTGAAGCAGGGAAGGCTCGTGGCCGACGGGTCGCCGGCCGAACTGCTCCGCCACTACGATCGCGAGACGCTCGAGGAGGTGTTTCTCGACGTGGCGCGGGGCCGTGACGGACCGGCGCGCCTCGAAAGGGCACAGGGCTGATGCGAGGGCTGGCCCATCCACACGCGGCGTTTTCGTCGGCCCGCGTGGTCGCCATGGTGACGCGCTATCTCTATCTCCTGCGCTCGTCCTGGCCGCGCATATTGGACCTTATCTATTGGCCGACGGTGCAGATGGTCACCTGGGGTTTCGTGCAGACCTATGTCGGCCAGAACGGTGCCGGTCTCGGGCGAACTGGCGTCGCGGCCGGGACGCTGATCGGCGCCGTGCTGCTCTGGGACGTGCTGTTCCGGGGCCAGCTCGGCTTCTCGATGTCGTTTCTCGAGGAGATGTATTCGCGCAATATCGGCAACCTTCTGATGAGCCCGCTGCGGCCGCTGGAACTCGTGGCAGCCCTGATGGTCATGAGCGTCATGCGGCTGATGATCGGTGTCATCCCGGTCACCGGTCTTGCGGTCTGGTTCTTCGGCTTCAACCTGTGGGGATTGGGGCTCGGGCTCGGCGCCTTCTTTGCCAACCTGATGTTCACGAGCTGGAGCGTCGGCCTCGTGGTGTCGGGGTTTCTGCTGCGCAACGGCCTCGGCGCGGAGGGGCTTGCCTGGACCTTCATGTTCCTGCTGATGCCGCTCTGCTGCGTCTACTACCCGGTCGAGGTTCTGCCGGGCTGGCTGCAACTCGTCTCCTGGGCGTTGCCGCCCACCTACGTGTTCGAAGGGCTGAGGGCCGCCCTGACCGAGCACATCTTCCGGGGCGACCTGATGATTCGGGCCTTGGCCATCAATGCTGTGCTGTTCGGGTCGAGCGTGCTGGCTTTCCTGTGGCTACTGCGACGCGCGCGCGTTGCCGGGACCCTGCTGCAAATGGGCGAATGACAGTCCGATCGCACGGCCTGTGTGGCACAAATGCGGCTACCCGTTCGGTTTCCGTCCCGCTGCCGCGTCCATCGTTGATCGTGCGGGAACCAAGCTCTACTTCTAAGGATATCGTTCTGGCCGGCGATCCGTCGCCGACCGCTCCGTCTCGCGTGCGTGGCCGTTCGCGGAGTTGGGTTCGCCGCGTAAAGCAGAGCCGATGACCTTGTCCTATCCGATGTACGAAATGGCCCACCTTTCGCTTGCGCCGGCGAGGGCGGTTTCGGATGCGACCCGGCTGTTTTTCAAGAGCCCGTTCAATCCCTGGAGCTACACCGAATTCGGCCGCAATGCTGCGGCCTCCGCGGAATTGTTCGAGCGCATGACGCGCCGCTACGGAAAGCCGATCTTCGGGTTCGATTCCACGCAAGTGAATGGCCGAACGGTCCCGATCGTCGAAGAGGTGGTCTGGCAGAGGCCGTTCTGCCGCGTCCTGCGCTTCGCCAAGCAGAATTCCGGCCTTATGGCGCCCCAATCCAAGCTGCTGATCGTTGCGCCGATGTCGGGCCATTACGCGACCCTGTTGCGCGGCACCGTGGAAGCGTTTCTGCCGAGCCATGACGTCTATGTCACGGACTGGTCCGATGCCCGCATGGTGCCATCCACCATCGGGAGCTTCGATCTCGACGATTACATCGATTACCTCATCGCGATCTGCACGTTTCTCGGCAAGAGCGGCGCGGTGCCGGTCCATACGCTCGGCGTGTGCCAGCCGGCCGTTCCCTTGATCGCCGCCGTGGCCATTATGGAAGCGACCGGGAATCCGTACCATCCGGCCACCATGACCCTGATGGGCGGACCGATCGACACGCGCAAGAGTCCCACTGCCGTCAACCAACTGGCCAAGGAGCGGGGCACGGAATGGTTCCGGCGCAATTGCCTGGCGACCGTGCCGTTTCCCTATCCGGGCATGGGGCGGCAGGTTTATCCCGGCTTCCTGCAATTGTCGGGCTTCATGGCCATGAACCTCGACCGCCACGTCACGGCGCACCTCGACATGTTCCGGCACCTCGTCTCCGGGGACGGCGACTCGGCCGAGAAACACCGCGACTTCTATGACGAATACCTGGCCGTGATGGACCTCACGGCCGAATTCTACATGCAGACCATCGAGGAAGTCTTCGTTCGTCATTCCTTGCCGGACGGAAAATTGCGGCACGCCGGACAGCGGGTCGACCTCGGGTCGATCCGCCGGACGGGCTTGATGACCGTCGAAGGCGAGAAGGACGACATCTCGGGTGTCGGCCAGACCTACGCGGCCCAGGACCTATGCTGCAATCTTCCAGACTCGCTGAAAACGCACCACCTCCAGGCGGGTGTCGGCCATTATGGCGTGTTCAACGGGTCGCGGTTCCGGCGCGAAATCGCGCCTCGCATCGTAGCCTTCACGCGGCACGTGGAGCGGGAAGCCGCGGTGCCGGTCGCGGCCGAATGAGCCGAAGGGAGCATCCGGTTGCCGAGCGGCCCAGCCGCACGTTGATCGAGCGGTGAACCGTTCCCATGCGCCGGCTTCTTGATTTTCGGAGCACCCGGAGCAGGCAGCAGCCGCGTTCGCTTGAAGTGGTCGATGCCGGGGTGATGTATCGGATCGCGGTCAAGCGCGTCGGTACGGCACGCCGGTTCACGCTGCGGGTCCGCGCCGCCACTCGTGACGCCGTCCTGACAATGCCGCTGCGCGCCTCGATGCGAACCGCGCAGGTCTTTGCCGAACGGCATGCCGAATGGATCGGGGCCCGGCTGCGAGGACTTCCCGGCCCCATCCTTGTCGCGCCCGGGACCCTGCTGCCGGTGCGCGGCGTGGACCACCTGATCGTCCATCGATCCGTGGCGCCGGGGCGCTCCGCCTCGGTCGTGCTCTGTCCCCCGAGCGCGCCCGCGTCTCTTCCTCTAGTCCAGGTGTTCTGCGCCGAAGACGAGATTGGCGCGCGGCTGCTCGGCTTCATGCGGCGGGAAGCGCGCCGCGAGCTTGAAGCGCGGGTTCGCGTCCATACGCTGGCGCTCGGCAAGCCGCATAGCCGCATAGCGGTGCGGGACACGCGGAGCCGGTGGGGGTCCTGCTCGTCGAAAGGCACGCTCAGCTTTTCCTGGCGCCTCGTGCTGGCGCCGCCTTTCGTGCTGGACTACCTCGTCGCCCACGAGGTGGCCCATTTGGCCCACATGAACCATTCGCCGGAGTTCTGGGCGCTGGCGCGGCGGCTCGCGCCGCGCATGCCGGAAGCGGAGCTCTGGCTGAAGACCCACGGCCCCGTGCTGCACCGCTACGCTTTGCCCTGAGCGCTCCCGACGCGAGCAGCCGAAGGGCGGGACTCCCTCGGTTTAGACGCGCACGAAGCTCAGATAGACGGGCTGCCGACCTTCCCGCAACGCCTTGGCCTCGTAGCGGGTCGGAAGCCAGTCGGCCCAGGGTCGGTGCCAGTCCTCGGCGCGCTCGGCTCGCCAAGTGAAGGCGGAGGATCGCAGCATACGGGACAGGGTCCAGCCCGCGTAGTCGTCGATATCGGTCGCGAAGTGAAGTTCCGCCCCAGGGCGCATGACGCGTGCGAGGCGCTCGACCGTCTCGTCGGAGACAAACCGCCGCTTGCGCTGGCGCCGCTTGGGCCACGGGTCGGGATAGAGCAGGTCGACGCCCGACAATGCGCCGGCGGGCAAACGATCGAGCACATCCACGGCATCATCCGGATGGAGCCGCACATTGCGCAAGGCGTGCGCTTCGATGTGGTCGAGCATCTTCGCCACGCCATTGCGGAACGGCTCGCAGCCGATGAACGCCGTGGTGGGATTGCGTTGCGCCTCTGCGGCCAGATGCTCGCCGGCCCCGAAGCCGATCTCCATGCGCAATTCGGCGAGACCGGCCGGAAAGAGTTGGAACGGCTCGCCGAGCGCTTCGAGATCGAGCGTGTAGGTCTGCAGACTCCGGTCGACGCGAGCCCTTTGGCCCGAGCGCAACGGCCGCCCGGCCCGGCGACCATGCAGGACGCCCGGGGTTGTCGCGCGATCGGGGTTCAACGGATCCTCGAACGGAACCGCCAGAGCCGTGCCGCGGCGCCGCTCAGTTGAAGTGGGAGCGCAGGGTTTCGGCGAGATCCGTCGCTTCCCAGGAGAAGCCGCCATCGGCCTCTGTCTTGCGACCGAAATGACCATAGGCCGAGGTCCGGGCGTAGATGGGCTTGTTGAGACGCAGGTGCTCGCGAATGCCGCGCGGCGACAAGCGCATCACTTCCATGAGCACCTTCTCGAGTCGGCTCGCGTCCACCTCTCCGTTGCCGTGCAGATCCGCATAGATCGACAGCGGCTCGGCGACCCCGATCGCATAGGACAGCTGGATCGTGCATCGGTTCGCGAGCCCGGCCTCGACCACGTTCTTGGCCAGGTAGCGGGCCGCATAGGCTGCCGACCGATCGACCTTGGTGGGATCCTTGCCCGAGAATGCGCCGCCGCCGTGCGGCGCTGCGCCACCATAGGTATCGACGATGATCTTGCGTCCGGTCAGGCCGCAATCACCGTCCGGGCCGCCGATGAAGAATTTACCCGTGGGGTTCACGTGCCACGTCGTCTCGGGCCCGACCCAGCCCTCGGGCAAGGCCTCGGTCACATAGGGCTCGATGAGGGCGCGCATATCGTCCGAGCTCAGGCTCTCATCGACGTGCTGGTGAGACACCACGATCTGCGTGGCCCGGACCGGCTTGCCGTTCTCGTACTGGACGGTCACCTGGCTCTTGGCGTCGGGCCCGAGGCGCTTTTCCTCACCCGACCGACGTGCGTTGGAGAGCAACTGCAGGATTCTGTGCGAATAGAAGATCGGCGCCGGCATCAGCTCGGGCGTTTCGCGGCAGGCGTAGCCGAACATGATGCCCTGGTCGCCCGCGCCTTCGTCCTTGTTCTCGATCGCATCGACGCCTTGCGCGATGTCGGCCGATTGAGCATGCAGGAGGATCTCCACCTTGGCCTTGTCCCAGTGGAAGCCGTCCTGCTCGTATCCGATGTCCTTGATGGCCTGTCGGGCCACGTTCTCGATGACGCTCGAATCGATGGTCGGGCCGCGAACCTCGCCCGCGATGACCACGCGATTCGTGGTGGCCAGCGTCTCGCAGGCCACGCGAACCTTGTACGGGTCGAGGCCGGCCTTTTCACCTTCACGGAAGAAGAGGTCGACGATCTCGTCGGAGATACGATCGCAAACCTTGTCGGGATGTCCCTCGGAGACGGATTCGCTGGTGAAAAGATAGTTTGGACGGACCACGTTCGGCTCCGGCTGTACGTTTGGCGGACAGAAACCGCACGCCATGATCGGGCGAACAGGTTCACGAAACGGCGGCCTGTTTGGCAGGCCGGGTTCGTTCCGTCAAGCGTTATGGGCGGATTCGTTCGATAAACCGAACGCCCCGGCATGGCTCGTGCGCTGGGATCAGGCTCCGTCCGCGCTGTCCGCCACCTCGGGCGAATGGGCCCCGGCCGTCCCGGCCAACTCGTCAGCGAGGGCTGTCACGAGATCGATGATTCTCTTGCGTACCCGTGGTTCCTTGATCCGCACGAAGGCCCTGTTGAGAAGCAACCCCTCGGAGGTGGAGAGGAAGTCCACGACGAAGCTGCTGCCATCCTCGGCGAAGCTCGCCTGGGTCCCGGCGCCCTCCATGGCGGGCATCTCTTCGAAGAAGTAGGCGGGAGGAACATTGAGGACGCCCGAGATCTGCTGCAGGCGGCTCGCACCGATCCGATTGGTTCCCTTTTCGTACTTCTGCACCTGCTGGAACGTAAGGCCGAGTGCCGTCCCCAGTTTTTCCTGGCTCATTCCAATCAGGACGCGCCGCATCCGCACTCGGCCGCCCACATGCTTGTCGATGGGATTTGGACTTTTCTTCAAGATTTTTCTCCTGACAAGGTGCTGATCATCTCCGACTGGATAGCGTTGCCATCCTCCGGTGCAGTTAGGCCGGACTGTAAGGACGGTGTCGTTCTGATTTCGACCGATATTTTCTGGGTGCTATTCAACCTAACGAAAACTTCGTCGTCTTCGGTAGCGCAACAATAAAACCGTCGTCAACAACAGTCCGCTTATTGCAACGGCGGCGAGATCGTGAAAGCGCCCGAATGGAGTAGGATCAATAGGGCGCGGCAAGGGCCCGTCGAGTACGTTCTCAACTAGAAGCGGTAGTTGTGCGACAATACGTCCGTAAGGATCGATGATCGCCGAGATGCCCGTATTCGCGGCACGGATCAGCGGCAGCCCTTCTTCTATAGCCCGCAGTCGTGCCTGCGCCAAATGCTGATACGGCCCGGCCGTCGTGCCGAACCAGCTGTCATTCGTGACATTCAATATGACACCGGGGCGGGTGCTGCCGGCCGCCAAGTCGGGCAGGATCTCGCCCGGAAAGATGACCTCGTAACAAATCGCCGGGGCGACGGGGGGCAGTCCGGGCACATTGATCAGATGATGGTGGGTTCCGGGCGTGAACCCGCCAGGAACATGCACGAAATGGTGCAGCCCGAGTGCGCTGAGCAACCCGTTCAGCGGAAGGTATTCGCCGAACGGAACCAGATGCACCTTGTCGTAGCTGTCGACGATGTCAGCGTTCTTGTTCAGCACTTCGATAGAATTGTAGTAGTGCGGCGGCGATGAGGTGCCGGGCTGACCTTCGACACGGGCAGCGCCTGTGACCAGGACGGTGCCGGCCGGCAAAGCCGCAGCGAGCCTATCCAGCGCGTCCTGGTCGCGGGAAAGTATGAACGGGAAGGGACTTTCCGGCCAGATCAGGTGTGTGACGTCGGCGAGTCCGCTTGTGGTGGCCGAAGTCGCTTTGTCTGACAGCGCAAGATAGTGCCGGAGGATCTCGTCCTTGTTGGCATAGGAGAAGTTGTCGTCCTGCGCCACGTTGGGCTGCATGATGCGGAGCTTGACCCCGGGCACGGTTCCGGGGTCGCCAAGGCTGAGCCGCCATCCGCCGAATCCTCCGATCAGGATCAGCACGCCGACGGCATAAAGGACGGACCGCCATTGGGGCCAGCCCGAACCACCCGTCGCGCCGGTCTCGCCGCGGTCGGCCAGCACGGCCGGAGAGGCGAAAACCGCGACCGTGATCAGCGTCAACCCATGCAGGCCGACGACGCTGGCGATCTGCGCCAGGACCAGATGGTCGCCCAGCGCCATGCCGTATTCGTTCCAGGGAAAACCGGTCAGGACATTGGTGCGCAGCCATTCGGACAGGCCGAGGCCTAGGGTGAGGGACAGCACGCGCCCGGCGTTCGGCATCCAGAGGGCGCGGGCAATGGCGAAGCCGAATGCCGGGAAAAACGCCAGCAGCGTCGGGACGCCGAGCACGCTGAAAGGAAGCGCCCAGGCGAATTGATCCGGCTCGACCAGGCAGGCCGCGCCGAGCCACCAGAGGCCGGCCAGGAAATAGCCGAACCCCCACCACCAGCCGGCGCTCGCTGCTGCCCGCAGCGAGGGCCAGAAATGCCGCTGCGCGCCGGATCGCGTCAGGGATGCCTGATCCGAGCCGTCGATCAACCAGACCGCAACCGTCATGGGGACAACCATGGCCGGAACGATGTTCACCGGCGCCATGGCCAGCGCACCCACCGCACCCGCTGCCATCGCGATGAGCCGTCTTTGCCAGCCTGACGAAAGCGCAACCCGGTGAGCGAGACCGATCATTGAAGGCCGTCTCGCGGCTGCGTGCATGGAACAGACGACCGGCCGAGCCCGGCCACCATGGAGGCGCGGCTCACCCTGGTACGAGCGGCGAAAACGAGGCCCGGGTCAAGCCGGAGGCCTGCTGGAGAGAAGGTGTTCGAGAACATTGGGGGATACTGGGCCGCCAGGGCCGGGGAGCGGCACCAGGGTGTGAACGGTTCAGGTCAAGCTGAAGGCATACCCGCATCCACGCCCGATTGCGACGGCAATTCTTGCGAATCTTGCGCCGCGGCGGCTCGACCCTGGGGCGGCGCGGCGCTGCGGCGCCGTATTCTTACCCGCTTCACCCGGCGCGGATCGGCGTCGATGATCTCGAATTCCAGATCGCCGTCGTCCGAAACGACCTCTCCCCGATTCGGCACCCGTCCCGCGACCCATGTGACGAAGCCGCCGATCGTGTCGATCTCTTCCGCGTCGTCGTCGCCCGCGAGATCGATCCCGATCGCGGCCGAGACGTCTTCCAGGCTGGCACGTCCGTCGGCCATGAAGGAGCCGTCCGTCGCACCATCGATCAATGGCTGCTCGTCCTCGTCGTGCTCGTCCTCGATGTCGCCCACGATCACTTCGACGATGTCCTCGATCGAGACGAGACCGTCGGTTCCGCCATATTCGTCGATGACGAGCGCCATGTGGGTGCGCGAGGCCTGCATCTTCACGAGCAGGTCGATGGCCTGCATGGAGGGCGGTACGAACAGGACGGGACGGATGACGTCGGCCTGCGATACCGGGATCGAAAGATCGGGCCGGCTTGCGTCCGCAGTCGACGCGGGTCCGGCCAGCAGGTCGACGAAGTCGCGGATGTGGATCATGCCGCGCGGATCGTCGAGCGTGTCGCCGTGCGCCGGCAGGCGTGAATGGCCGGCACTACGGAACACCGACAGCACTTCGGTCAGCGTCATCGAAAGGCTGACCGCGATGATATCGGCGCGAGGCACCATGATGTCCTCGACCCGCACTTCGTGCAGCCCGAGCACGTTGCGGAGCATGGCCCGTTCCTGCGGCGAGAACACGCCGGCCGTGTCCGTCCCCTCGAGCGCATCCTCGAACTCGTCGCGGATCGAGCCGGCCCCGAGCCCGAACAGCGAGCGCAGCCGATCGAGCAGGGTCAGGTTGGCGTGCCGCTTGTCGGACCTCGCCTCACCGGCTTTCGGCCGGACCTCGCCGACCTTGACCGCGCTCTCGCGCTCCTGGTCTTTCATGACGCATCCATGGCAGGCAGTTCGGCGTAGGGATCGGCACAGCCGAGCCGGATCATCGTGCGGGACTCGAGTGCTTCCATGGCTTCGGCCTCGGCCGCATCCTCATGGTCATGGCCGATGAGATGGAGAAACCCGTGCACCAGCAGGTGCGTCACGTGCCCGGCAAGCGGCTTGTTCTCCGCCGAGGCTTCCCGCTCGACCGTTTCATAGGCCAGCACGATATCGCCGAGCAGCGCGGCGGCGCCCGGTATCTCGGAGCCGCCGGCCGGAAAGGACAGCACATTGGTGGGCTGGTCCTTGCCGCGCCATTGGGCGTTCAGCGCCCTTATGGTCTGGTCGTCGCAAAACAGGCAGGAGACTTCGCAGTCCGGCGGAAGCGCGGCACCGGCTTCGGCCGACGCGGCCGCGATCACGCGTTCCGCCAGGCCCGGCAGGTCGTCCACCGCGGACCACCGCGGCTCTTCGACCGACACATCGACGATCAGGCTCATCGGGGTGGTTTCGCGGCCTCCGCGTTGCGCCGTGCACCGGCCTCGTAGGCGGCCACGATGCGCCGCACGAGGTCGTGCCGTACGACATCGCCTTCGCGGAACACCACATGGCCGATGCCCTCGACGCCGGACAACAGCTCGATGGCTTCCTTCAGGCCCGACTTGATCCCCGGGGGAAGATCGGTCTGGCTCGGGTCGCCGTTGATCATCATGCGCGACCCCTCGCCGAGCCGCGTCAGCATCATCTTCATCTGCACCGACGTGGCGTTCTGGGCTTCATCGAGCAGCACCACCGCATTGGTCAGCGTGCGGCCGCGCATGAAGGCAAGCGGCGCGACCTCGATCATGCCGGTCTGCAACCCGCGCTCCACCGTGCGGGCATCCATGAACTCGTGCAGGGCGTCGTAGATCGGCCGCAGATAGGGGTCGACCTTCTCGCGCATATCGCCAGGCAGGAAGCCGAGCCGCTCGCCGGCCTCGACGGCGGGCCGCGACACGATCAGCCGCTCGACCGCACCGCGCTCCAGCAGCGCCACAGCGTGGCCGACCGCGAGCCAGGTCTTCCCGGTGCCGGCAGGGCCCTCGGCGAAGACCAGTTCGTGTTTCTTCAGGGCGCGCAAATAAAGGTCCTGGGCGATGGTCCGTGCCTTTACGGGGCCTCGCTTGCGGGTGCGGATCTCATCGAACACCTGGCGCTCGAGCTCTGCCTCCTTGGGAAACAGCGTGCCCTGCAGGATGCCTTCCTCGATGGCCCCATCGACATCGCCGAGGCTGATCGGATTCCCCATCCTGACCCGGTCGTAGAGGGATTCCAGCACGCGGCGGGCATGTTCGCACGCTTCGGCCGGGCCTCGAACGACCACGTGATTGCCGTTGGCATTTGCCACGACGCCAAGGCGTCGCTCCAGTTTGGCGATGTTCTGGTCGTACTGTCCGAGCACCAGCGAGGTCAGGCGGTTGTCGTCGAACGCCAGCGTCACCTCGGCAGCGCCCGATTCGGCGAGGTCCGGAGCCGCAGCGATGGCAGCCGGATTGCCGGGCGAGGGCAGGCCGTCGCGGATCGCGCGTCGCTGGGTCGAAGTGCGGTCCGGTGATCTCATTGGGTCAAGGGTCCCGTCGCGATCGCGGTTTTGTCCGTCAGCCGGCCGTACAGCGAGTTCGGGCCGACGGAAACGATGTCTACGCTCTGAACGGTGCCGATCAGCGCGGCATCCGCGTCGACATGTACGGCATGCATGTGGGGTGTCCGGCCACCGATCTGGCCGGCTCGTCGGCCGGCCTTCTCGAACAGCACGTCGACCGTGCGTCCGACCGCCGCCGCATTGAAGCTCTGGCGCTGGCTCTCGAGAACCGTCTGGAGCCGCGCCAGCCGCTCGCGCTTGATGTCTTCGTCGACTTGCGGCAGGCCGGCGCCGGGCGTGCCGGGGCGCGGCGAATATTTGAACGAAAACGTGGACGCGAAGCCGACCGCCTCGACGAGCGCCAGGGTTTGAGCGAAATCCTCCTCGGTCTCGCCCGGGAACCCGACGATGAAATCCGACGAGAGGGCGATGTCCGGGCGGATGTCGCGGATACGCGCGATCAGGCGGAGGTAATCCGCAGCGGTGTGTTTGCGGTTCATGGCCGTCAGAATGCGGTCGGATCCCGACTGGACGGGCAGGTGCAGGAAAGGCATCAGCGCGCCCAGGCTGCCATGCGCTTCGATGAGGTCGTCGTCCATGTCGCCGGGATGGCTGGTCGTGTAGCGGATGCGCCGCAGCCCCGGAATCTCGGCGAGGCGCCGGGCCAGCGTGGCGAGCGACCAGGGCGCACCCGCTCGATCGCAGCCGTGATAGGCATTGACGTTCTGCCCGAGCAATGTGACCTCGCGCACTCCCGCGGCGACCAGGGTCTCGACCTCGGCCAGGACGGCCTCGGGAGGGCGCGAACTCTCTGCGCCGCGGGTGTAGGGCACTACGCAGAAGGTACAGAACTTGTCGCAGCCTTCCTGGACGGTGACGAAGGCCGAAAGGCCGCGCGACCGGGTCTTGGCCGGCGTGGGCGCCACCAGATGGTCGAACTTGCTTTCGAGCGGGAACTCGGTCTCGACGACCGCCGCGCCCTGTCGCGCCTGCCGCACGAGGTCCGGCAGCCGGTGGTAGCTCTGCGGCCCGACCACGAGATCGACCGCCTTCTGGCGCCGGATGATCTCGCCGCCCTCGGCCTGCGCGACGCAGCCCGCGACCGCGACGGTGATCCGCCGGTCCGGCGTCGATTGCTTGATCTCGCGGATTTTGCCCAGTTCGGAATAGATCTTTTCCGCCGCGCGTTCCCGGATGTGACAGGTGTTGAGCACGATCAGATCGGCGTCTTCGATGACGCTCGTCTCAGTGAACCCCTCGGGCGCCATGATGTCCGCCATGCGGGTCGCATCATAGCTGTTCATCTGACAGCCAAACGACCTGATGAACAGCTTGCGGCCTTTCGGACCAGCCACGCCGAACTCAGCATCCCCCGGCGCGGGGAGTAAATCTCGTTGAAGAATCTGATCCGCCATGGGTCCGCGCTAAGGCCAGAACGTCGGCCTAGGAGCCCTATCTTACGGCTTTTCGACGACAAAACGAACAAAAACGCGTCCGGACAGCAAAAACCTCGTCGGCATCGGCTTCCCGTCTCGATGTCAGGCAATGACGCAACGCATGGCAATGGCGGTCACGGGTTCGCCCGCAGTGGCTCGGTAGTAGCCCTGGCGGCGTCCGACCTCGACGAAACCCAAGCGCGCATAGAGGCGCAAGGCCGCAACATTCGTCTCGCCGACTTCGAGGAACACCTGCTTGACGCCGTGCCGCCCCAGCCTGGGCAGGTGAACGTCGAGCAGCTTGCGGCCGATGCCGTGCCGGCGCGCCGCCGCGTCGACCGCCACGGTCAGGATTTCGGCTTCGTCGAGGGCACGGCGCGACAGGACGAAGCCGAGCAGCCGTCTCGACCGGGTCTCGACCGCGGCCTCGCCGAAGGTCGTTTCGGCGCCGATGAGCCGCTCGAATTCCGGCGCGCTCCAGGGATGGGGGAACGCCGTCGCATGCAGGGTCGCGCAATCCTCCGCGAAATCCTGCACCAGCGACTGCACATGGAAGGGTTTCGGCCTGCCGAACATGAGGTGTGGTCAGGTTGCGCGCAGGAGGGATACTGCCGAAGACGGCTTGGCATCCGGCGGCTTGAGATAGAGCGGGCGTGGCTGGGCTTGGTTGGGATCCGCCAAACCGCCGAGCAGCGCCACGAAGCCAATGTCGGGTATTTGGCTGTCCTGACGCACCTCGGCCGCGATCCCGGCCGCTCGCGCTGCAACCGCGATCAGCGGAGCGCCCGAGCCCACGAGCACCAGCGGCCCGCTTCCGAACGCCCGCCCGGCTTCGGCCACCGCCATGTGGACCGGGCCGAACAGGGTTTCGCCCGCCGTACCGAAACTCTGCACATAGACGCTCCCGTGCCGGGCGTCGATCGCGGCCACGATGGGCACACCGGCCTTCGCGGTGATTGCGGGCGCCGCGAGTGCGGCGAGGGTGGAAACCCCCACCACGGGCACCTTGCAGGCGAGGCCGATGCCTCGGGCGGCGGCAACCCCGATCCTTATGCCGGTGAACGACCCTGGGCCGATCGACACGGCGACCCGCGTCAGCGAACGAAATCCATCCGGGCTATGCGCCACGATGCGGTCGAGGAGGGGCATCAAGCCTTCGGCCTGGCTGCCCTGGGCCGAGAGGGTGTCGGACGCGAGGGGCTCGGCCTCGCCCGGAACCAGGAGGCATGCCGATGTTGCGGCGAGCGCGGTATCGATCGCCAGGATCACGCCGGACCTTCCCCAAGCCAGTTGCGCCCGTTGCGCAGCAAGCGCGCGGGAGACGTTATCGCGGCCGCCAAACTGCCGACACCGCCTGTTCTGCGCCTATCAGATTTGTTCGACCGCGTGAACTTCCGGAACGAAATGCTTGAGCAGGTTCTGGATCCCGCTCTTCAAGGTCGCGGTCGAGGAGGGGCAGCCCGAGCAGGCTCCCTTCATCTTCAGGTAGACGATCCCTTCGCGGTATCCCCTGAAGGTGATGTCTCCGCCATCGCCCGCCACGGCCGGACGAACCCGAGTCTCGATGAGATCTTTGATCGTCTCGACCGTTTCCTCGTCCTTGGGATCGAAGAACTCGTCGTCCTCATCACCCTGGGAGGGCACATGGCCGGCGCTCTCGATCAGAGGCGCGCCCGACATGAAGTGCTCCATGATGGCGCCGAGAATGCTGGGCTTCAGGTGTGCCCAGTCCCCCTCGGACTTGGTCACCGAAACGAAATCCGAGCCGAAGAAGACACCCGACACGCCGTCGATCGAGAACAGCGCCTGGGCTAGCCCGGATTGGCCGGCCGCCTGCGGGTCGCGGATGTCGAGGGTTCCGGCTTCCATCACGGTCCTGCCGGGCAGAAACTTCAGGGTTGCGGGGTTGGGTGTCGGTTCGGTTTCGATGAACATGGAAGCCTCCAGCCGGTTCAAAGCCGGCCTCAGGTGAATAAGATGGTGTGCCTGCAGGCCCGCTTATAGGGCGGGCGCACGGTCTAACGCAAAGATCGCCGGAACGGCACTGCCTAATGCAGCAGCCCGACGATGGATTTCACGTCCTGGATGGTCTGGTCGGCGATCACCCGGGCCCGGGTGGCGCCGTCGGCGAGGACACCGTCGATATAGGCCGGGTCGGCCACGAGCCGGTTCATCTCCTGGCCGATCGGCCCGAGCTTGGCCACGGCGAGATCAACCAGGCTGCTCTTGAAGGCCGAGAACTGGCTGCCCCCGAAGGTGACAAGCACGGCCTCCTTGGTCTGCTCGGCAAGCGCCGCAAAGATGCCGACGAGATTGTCGGCTTCCGGTCGGCCCGCCAGCCCGGCGGTCTCGGAGGGGAGGGCATCGGGGTCGGTCTTGGCCCGGCGGATCTTCTGCGCGATCGTGTCCGCGTCGTCGGTCAGGTTGATGCGGGAATTGTCCGACACGTCCGATTTCGACATCTTCTTGGATCCGTCGCGCAGGCTCATGACGCGCGTTGCCGGCCCCTGGATGAGGGGCTCGGGCAGGGTGAAGAATTTTTCGCGTTTCAGTACCTCGCCGATCGAGGCCGCGAAATCGGTGTTGAATTTCTGCGCCACGTCGCGCGACAGTTCCAGATGTTGCTTCTGGTCCTCGCCGACAGGCACGAATTGGGCATGGTAGAGCAGGATGTCGGCGGCCATCAGCACCGGATAGTCGTAAAGCCCGATGGATGCGTTCTCGCGGTCCTTGCCGGCTTTTTCCTTGAACTGGGTCATGCGGTTGAGCCAGCCGAGTCGTGCCACGCAATTGAGCACCCAGGCGAGCTCGGCATGGCCCGGCACACGACTCTGATTGAAGATGATCTGTTTCACCGGATCGATGCCGCAGGCTATGAACGCGGCCGTAACCTCGCGGGTCGTGGCAAGCAGTTGCTTGGGATCATGCGGCACCGTGATGGCGTGCAGATCCACCACGCAATACAGGCACTCGTGATCCGATTGCAGCGTCACGAAGCGCGTGATCGCGCCAAGGTAGTTGCCGAGATGCAGGTTGCCGGTCGGTTGCACGCCGGAAAAGACACGGGGAATGGAGGCCATGGACTTTCGGGAACCGCGAGGGAAAGTCGCCCTGTAGCGCAGTGCGGCCCGCAACGGCAAGGCGCAAGGCCGATGACGCGAGCCGCATTGTACTGGGCGGTCCGCGAAGCCTGCTCTCGAAGCGCCGTCGGCTTCAGCCCTTGTTGGACAGGCGGTCCAGGCGCTTCTGCATTTCGCTCATGTCGCGCTTGATGGTCTCGAGATCGTCGGTGCCCTCCGCCGCGGCGCCGGCCTCAGGGGTGGGGGGCTCGGCCAAGGGCACGAATGGATTGAAGATGGCCAACGCCTGCGAGAACATCTTCATGTTCTTGCGCGTCTGATCCTCGAGCTGATCGAACAGCTGATTGCGGAACGCCTGTCCGGGCAGGATCTTGGCCCCGAACGCGCTCTCGATCTGTTCGCGAAAATTGTGCCGCTCGCTGGTGAGCTTGTCGATGGAAAATTCGAGATAGCTCGGCACCACCATCTGCATGCTGTCGCCATAGAAGCGGATCAGCTGCCGCAGGAAGGTGGTCGGCAGCAGGCTCTGGCCGCTCTTGCCTTCCTGTTCGAAGATGATCTGCGCCAGCACCGAGCGGGTGATGTCTTCGCTGGTCTTGGCATCGTAGACCACGAAATCCTCGCCCCGCTTCACCATGCAGGCGAGGTCCTCCAGGGTCACGTATGTACTGGTATCCGTATTGTAGAGCCGGCGATTAGCGTATTTCTTGACCGTGATCGGCAGCTTTTCATTCACCGTCATCGTTGCCCGCTCGCATCAAGGCTTCGCCGCTTGGGTCAGGTGTCTGCCCAGCAACGAAGATAAGCTTATCGGAAGTAGCATGGAAATCAATTTTCGAGCTTGAACGGCGCGGGCGCCTTTTCCACATAGGCGGCGAGGGTTCAGGACGCGCGCGGCGGCGGCCTTTTGGCTTTGGCGCTGGGGCTGGGTTGTCCTATAGGTTCGCGGTCCATCGACCAAGTCCTGCCCGGCCCAGCACCGCCGACGCCACGATCAAGGAGCACCGAATGTCGACCGATATCGTCATCGTCAGCGCCGCGCGCACCCCCGTGGGCGCCTTCAACGGCGCTTTCGCTAATACCCCGGCTCATGAACTCGGGGCCGAGGCGGTCAAGGCCGCGATGGCGCGGGCGAAGGTCGAGGGCGGCGAGGTGGACGAGGTGATCCTCGGCCAGATCCTGACCGCCGGCCAGGGCCAGAACCCGGCCCGGCAGGCCGCAATGGCGGCCGGCGTTCCGCAAGGAAAAACAGCCTGGGGCCTCAACCAGCTTTGCGGTAGCGGCTTGAGGGCCGTGGCACTCGGACTGCAGCAGATCGCCAACGGCGATGCCCAGATCATCGTGGCCGGCGGGCAGGAATCGATGTCCCAGGCCCAGCACGCCGCGCATCTGCGCTCCGGCACCAAGATGGGCGACCTCAAGTTCGTCGACACGATGCTGAAGGATGGGCTGATGGATGCGTTCCACGGCTACCACATGGGCAACACGGCGGAGAACATCGCCAACAAATGGCAGTTGAGCCGCGACGATCAGGACAAGTTCGCCTGCGCGTCCCAGAACAAGGCCGAAGCCGCCCAGAAGGCCGGCCGCTTCAAGGACGAGATCGTGCCCGTCACGATCAAGGCCCGCAAGGGCGATATCGTGGTCGACCAAGACGAATATATTCGGGCCGGAACCACGCTCGAGGCTTTGGCCAAGCTCAAGCCCGCCTTCTCCAAGGAAGGGTCGGTTACGGCCGGCAATGCTTCGGGCATCAACGACGGGGCTGCCGCCGTGGTACTGATGACCGCCAGCGAGGCGCAGCGGCGTGGGCTGACCCCGTTGGCCCGCATCGCCTCCTGGGCCACGGCGGGGGTCGATCCGGCCGTGATGGGGTCGGGTCCCATTCCGTCCTCGCGCAAGGCGCTCGAAAAGGCCGGCTGGAAGGTCAAGGACCTAGAGCTCATCGAGGCGAACGAGGCCTTTGCGGCCCAGGCGCTGGCAGTCAACAAGGACATGGGCTGGGATCCGTCCATCGTGAACGTCAACGGGGGCGCGATCGCGCTCGGTCATCCGATCGGCGCATCGGGGGCCCGCTGCCTGATCACCCTGCTGCATGAGATGCAGCGCCGCGACGTTAAGAAGGGTCTCGCGACCTTGTGCATCGGCGGCGGCATGGGCATCGCCATGACGGTCGAGCGCTAGGCCCAGGCAGCGGAGGCGGCTTCGGCCGCCTCACGGGCTGGCTGCCTTCAGCCGTGCAGCGCGTGCTCGAGTTGCGGCTTGGTCATCTTGGAGCGACCCGCAACATTGCGGCGCTTGGCTTCCGCATAAAGTTCCTCCCGTGAGCGGCCTTTATCCTTCTGAGCGGGTTTCGCCTTCCCGTCCTTCTGGGCCTTGGCAGTCTTGCCCTGACGCTCGCGCGACGCCGTCCTGCGCAGGTTGGCGTCGTTCTTCTGCGGGCTTTCCTGGTTGCTGGCGCCCGCCTCGTGCAACGCGATGGCGATCGCCTGTTTGGGATTCTTGACCGGCTGGCCACCGCGCTGATCGAGTTCGCCGTGCTTGAACTCGTGCATGACGCGCTCGACGATCGCTTTCTGCTTGGGGGATTCCTTCGGCATGTTCGAACTCCCTGGTCTGCCAAATCAATCGCGAGGGAGCGGGTTAGGTTCGGGGCGGAGCGCCTGACCCGCTACTTTCTCCCTTCGATGCCGCCTTGACTTGGCTTAGTTTGCCGCGTCGCGAGATCGATCACGGTCATGGTTTTGGTCGCGACTCGATGCGAAACCATCGTGATCTGGGAGGAAGCAATGAAGGAACGCATAGGATTTGCCGGCGTCGGCCTGATGGGTCACGGCATGGCCAAGAACATCGTCGAAAAGGGCTATCCGCTGGCCGTACTCGGCTATCGCAAGCGTGAGGCGGTGGATGACCTGAAGGCCCGGGGCGCCACGGAGGTGTCGTCGGCCCGCGAACTTGCCGAAGCCAGCGACATCGTGGTCCTGTGCGTGACCGGCTCGCCGCAAGTCGAGGCCTTGATCAACGGTCCGGATGGGCTGGCGGCGGCCGGCAAGCCGCTGATGATCATCGATTGCTCCACCTCCGAACCCGCCGTCACGACGAGGCTTGCAGCCGAACTCGCTCCGAAGGCCATCACGCTGATCGACGCCCCGCTAAGCCGTACCCCCAAGGACGCCTGGGAAGGCACGCTCGACGTCATGGTGGGCGGCGACCCTGCCGCCGTGCAACGTGCCCGCCCGGTGCTGGACTGTTTCGCGGGACGGGTCGTGCCGACGGGTCCGGTCGGGACCGGTCACACCATGAAGCTGCTGAATAATTTCCTGTCCATGGGGTACGCGGCGCTGTATGCCGAGGCCCTGATGGTCGGTGCCAAGGCCGGGCTGACCCCGAAGGTGTTCGACAGCGTCATCCGGGGTGGCCGCATGGACTGCCCGTTCTACCAGACGTTCTTCCGCTATGTGATCGATCGCGACCCGAATGCGCATCGATTCACACTCAGCAACGCCCACAAGGACGTCACCTATCTGGCCTCGTTCGCGCAGGCCATGGGGGCTGCCAATCCAATTGGCGCGGCGGTGCGCAACAGCTTTGCGCTGGCGGTCGGTACCGGGCACGGGGACGATTATGTCCCGACACTGTCCGACCTTGTCGCCAAATTCAACAACGTGTCGCTGACGGCTCCGTGAAACGTCCCCCGTCCTGATCGCGCGCCCTCGATCAGGACGGGGTGGCAACCGAAGCGCGCCGTCGCCGGCCCGCTTAGGCTGCTGTTCGCAATGCCCCGATCATCGCGTCGAGGGTCGCCTTGCCCTTGTCGGTGAAGACGGTCCGCTCGGCTTCGACCTTGGCGAGATTGTTTCGCTCGAGTTCCCGGATCGCCTCGGGGTCGGCCGCATGTCCGGCTCCGTCATGCAGCACGACATCGATCACCGTCTCGCCGGATGCGAGCTGATGATAGGCCGCAAAGGCGAAAACCGCGATAGCTTTGTCGCTCAGCGTGTTGGATGGCATGCCAGTCCGATGCTCCCCGCATATTCAGTCCAAGTCAACGTTTCGCCGGCGTTCCGGTCGGTGCGACGCGTGGCCGCGATTCTGCTTGATCTGAATATCGGCCGGGCCATCTTGCCTTGCAGAGACGATCGGGAACGTTCGGACATGGGGGCAAAATCGAGAGTGGGCAAGCCGAACACGGCCGAACCGGACATCTGCCCCTTGTGCGAGCGCCGCATTCCTGCGCAGGCACGCGCCAGCCGACATCATCTCGTTCCCAAATTGAAGGGCGGCGCGAAACTCGGGATGGTCCGGCTCCACCAGATCTGCCACAGCGCCATCCACGCCCGCTTCTCGGAGACCGAACTGGCGCGTCGCCTCCCCGACGTGGAGCGCCTGCGAGACGATCCTGCGCTCGCCGACTTCCTGAGCTGGGTGCGGCGCAAGCCGGACGATTTCCATGCGCCGACGCGTATGACCAGGACGCGGCGCGAGGCCAAGAACCGCCGCGCGCGGGCCTGAGCGCGCCTGTGTCGAATGCCGGGCCCAGGCCGGCGTGAACGGCGCGTCGCTCGCACGCGCCTCACGGGATCGAGGCTTGCTCGGCGTCCCCGTTCCGGCTCTCGAGCCGTTTCGCCAGGAGCGGCGCCAAGCTCCCGTTGGCCTCGGTGACGATCGTCTCCAGATCGAGCCAGGCCGCGAGGCTGCGCAACTCTGGGGCCATGGCCTCGGCGACGGTCTCCGGGCCGCAATCGGGCTCGTTATGGGCGGCCGCCACAACGAGACAGCGCTTTGCGCGATCAGCCTTGAGGTCGAGCCGGCCGACCAGGCGATCGTTGAGCAAAAACGGCAGCACGTAATAGCCGTGCTCGCGCTTGTGGGACGGCGTATAGATTTCGATCCGGTAGCGGAAGCCGAACAGGCGTTCGGCGCGGTCGCGCTCCCACAGCAGGGGGTCGAACGGCGACAGGAGGCAGCGTGCGCGGACCCGTGCCGGTACGTCCGCACCGGCTGCCAGAAAGGCCGGGGCGCGCCAAGTCTCGACGGCCGCGCCGATGAGTTCGCCGGCTTCGACCAGTTCGTCGATCCGGCGGCCCGCATCCGTGCGCGGCAGCCGAAAATAGCTCGCGAGATCTGTCGCGGTGGCAACCCCGAGCGCCTGGGCTGCGATGCGAACGAGGCCGCGCTGCGCATCGGCTTCCGCGGGCGTGGGCAGCGCCAGGACGGCAGGCGGCATGAACCGCTCCGGCACATCGTAGACCCGCTCGAACGCGCCACGGCGCGCCGGAACGCCGACCTCGCCGCGCCAGAACAGATATTCGAGTGCCAGCTTGCCGTCGCTCCATCCCCACCATGGGCCCTTCGCCTTTCCGGCGTTCTGGAGGTCAGCCGCGGCCAGCGGGCCTCGATCGGTGATCTCGGCGAGGGTCTCGCGCACCACATGGGGCTGTTCGGCCGCGAAACGTTGCAGATGTGACCAGGTGCCTTTGCCGCGCGCGGCTCGTTCCATGCGCCAGCGCAGAAGGGGCTGGGTTCCGACCGGCAGCAGCGAGGCCTCGTGTCCCCAATATTCGAACAGGCGGCGGCGCCCCGACCAGGCGGCCTGATCCAGGATCGCCGTGTCATACGGCCCCAGGCGGGAAAAGGCCGGCATGTAATGCGCGCGGGCCAGCACGTTGACGGAATCGAGCTGCACAAGGCCGAGGCGGTTCACGACGCCGAGCACGTCTCGACGCGTCGGCTGAGCGGGGCGGGCGCGCGTCAGCCCTTGTGCGCGAAGCGCGATGCGCCGGGCCTCGCGCAGGCCAAGATCGATGCCGCTCAAGCGTTGCGCCTTATCCGAGCTTGGCGGCCGCGAAGGACCGCAAAGCGGTGGGATCGTGCGCCACGAAGATATGTTCGCCGATGGCCAGCCCCGCGGCCTCATCAAGGCTGCCGAGCGATACGGAAATGTGATCGCCGGAGGCAGGCTCCCAGAATAGTTGCGATCCGCACTTGCTACAGAATCCGCGCCGCGCGACCGGCGAGGAGCGGTACCACCGCAGCTTGCTTCCGGAAATCGTGATCGCATCCGGCGCGCAGGCCGTATAGGCGCCGACGCTGGTGCAGGCGCGTCGACACATGGCGCAATGGCAGACCGTCACGCTTCGCAGGCTGCCCCGGATCGAAAACCGCACTGCGCCGCACAGACACCCGCCCGTCGCCGCCTCGAAGGTTTCTGATGAATTTACCATTCTGGCTGATACCCCGGGCTTGTTGCGCGATCATAATATGACTATATTTCCGGT
This sequence comes from uncultured Alphaproteobacteria bacterium, assembly GCA_963851175.1. Classification (GTDB taxonomy): domain Bacteria; phylum Pseudomonadota; class Alphaproteobacteria; order Rhizobiales; family Beijerinckiaceae; genus Lichenihabitans. Next base: position 400,966 of record CAWKNU010000003.1, read on the forward strand.
CATATAGTCTCGTTCTCAGGGAAGCAAGCCATGCTCGCCATCCTCAGCCACTGGTTCGCCATCGCGCGGACCGCCCGCCAGCGACGCCTTGCCATCGAGAGCCTGTGCAGGCTCAGCGACGCTCAACTGCTCGATATCGGAATCGACCGTGGAACCATCGAGGATCATGTCGGCGAGGCACTGCCATGGCAAGCGTTCGAAGCGGAGGTCGCGCATGTGCCGCGGCAGGTCCTTCAGGGCTGCGGATGATGGGCCGGGCCACCATGGGCTTCGACGAGGCGGCGCGATGCTTGGCCGAACTCGGCCATCCGCATCGTCTGCAGGCATTTCAATTGCTGGTCAGGGCAGGGGAGACCGGCATGGCCGTGGGGGAGATCGAGCGCGAACTCGCGATTCCGAGGTCGACGCTGGCCCATCATCTGGCGAGCCTTGTCGGCGCAGGCCTGGTCACGCAGACCCGCGAAGGGCGGGTCCAGCGCTGCCGCGTCGCGCCGGAGCGCACGCATGCGTTCTTGTCGATCCTCGGTGAATGTTGCGAGGGCCTGCCGGGTGTGTCCGCCGCGTTCACGCGGGGGACCGTCGAGCCCTAGGTGTCCCAACCCTCGATATCATCATCGCGGAGGCTGGCGCGAGGTGCCGGAGAGGCACGCAGGGCGGCCCGCGAACCACCGAAATCGGGCCGCCACGAGGTCAACCCGAAGCCGTCCGCCCAATGCAGCGCCCGTTCCAGTGCAGCGCCCGTCGCCCCCAAAAGGGACGGCCGCAATTGCGCCCAGTTTACTCCGCGTCGACGTTCGTCGCCTTGGGCTTGAGCACCATCCGGCCGCGATACATGCCGGTCTTCAGATCGACGTGATGCGGGCGGCGCAATTCGCCGGAATCCTTGTCTTCGACATAGGTGGGTTGCTTCAAAGCATCCGCCGAGCGCCGGAAACCGCGCTTCATCGGCGATGTTTTCCGTTTCGGAACGGCCATCTCGCTCTCCAAAAGTTTTCGGGCCGTCCCGCGGAGCAGGGCAGCCGACGGCGGGGTTCATAACCCGGATGTCGCGGCTATGCCAGCCGAAAACGCTAGGACCGACTCGACGCGTGCGCATTTGCGCATCAGGGTCCCGTGCCGCGCCTGTTGCAGTGCGGCAACGAGTCTTATATTTCAGGCTGCTGTTCCTGAGGATCAAGCGAGGCGAACAATGGCCGAGGCGCACCAGCGCTCTGCGGCAGTCCGGCAGAGACCGTTGTCTCCGCACCTGCAAATCTTTCGGCCGATGCTGACCATGGTGATGTCGATCGTGCATCGCATCACCGGCATTGCACTCTATGCCGGAACGCTGCTTCTGGCATGGTTCCTGATAGCGGCGGCGACCGGTGGGCATGCCTTTGCGATTGTCGCCGGGGTGCTCAATTCCTGGATCGGACGTCTCGTTCTGTTCGGATTCACCTGGTCCCTGTTCCACCATCTGCTGGGCGGCATCCGGCATTTCATCTGGGACGCGGGTTACGGGATGGATCATCCCGAGCGCGAATGGCTTGCCCAGGGCACGCTGGCCGGCGGCATCGTGCTGACGCTTGTGGTCTGGGCCCTTGCCCTCTGGGTGCGCTGAGGAGAGCCCGCTTGAGCGACAATCCTCGCACCATGCACGACGATATGCGTCGCGTCCGCTATCTCGGGTCCGCCCATTCGGGGACGACCGCGGCCTGGCACATGCGTCTGACCTCGCTGGCGCTGGTTCCGCTGACGATCGGCTTCGTGTGGCTGGTGCTGTCGCTTGTCGGACGGCCCTACGCAGAGGTCTACACCACGTTGTCGCACCCGCTGGCCGCGATCCTGATGCTGCTGTTCATCCTGGCCGGCGTCTACCACATGCAACTCGGCATGCGCACGATCATCGAGGATTACGTGCACGGCACGCACAGCCGGGACTGGTGTCTCACGGCCAACCTGTTCTTCGCGGTCGCGGTCGGTATCGCGTGCGTCTACGCCGTGTTGCGGCTCAGTTTCGTTTGACAGGCGCGCCCGCACGCTTGGGCGCCGGTTCCGGAGGATTTGGATGGGCCAAGGCAATGGGAAAGCCGCGAGCGGCAACGGCAAGGCTGGCCCAGCCTATCCGATCACGGATCACACCTTCGACGTGATCGTGATCGGCGCTGGCGGAGCCGGCCTGCGCGCCACCGTGGGCTGCGCCCGGGCCGGATTACGGACGGCCTGCATCACCAAGGTTTTTCCGACCCGCTCGCACACGGTGGCGGCCCAAGGGGGCATTTCGGCGGCCCTCGGCAATATGGGACCGGACGATTGGCGCTGGCACATGTACGACACCGTAAAGGGGTCGGACTGGCTGGGCGACCAGGACGCGATCGAATATCTGTGCCGCAACGCGCCCGAGGCCGTCTACGAACTCGAACATTGGGGGGTGCCATTCTCCCGCACCGCGGATGGGCGCATCTATCAGCGTCCCTTCGGCGGCATGACGACGGATTTCGGGAAAGGGACCGCGCAGCGCACCTGTGCGGCGGCTGATCGGACCGGCCATGCCATCCTGCACACGCTGTACGGCCAGGCGCTGCGGGCCAAGACCGAGTTCTTCATCGAATATTTCGCCATCGACCTGATCATGGAGGACGGACGCTGCCGGGGTGTCGTCGCGATCAAGCTCGACGACGGCACCATCCACCGGTTCCGCTCGAACCTCACGATTTTGGCCACGGGCGGCTATGGCCGAGCCTATTTCTCGGCGACCTCGGCCCACACCTGCACGGGCGACGGCAATGCGATGTTGCTGCGGGCGGGCCTGCCGCTGCAGGACATGGAATTCGTGCAGTTCCATCCCACCGGCATCTACGGTGCGGGCTGCCTCATCACGGAAGGGTCACGCGGCGAGGGTGGCTACCTGACCAATTCCGAGGGCGAGCGCTTCATGGAGCGTTATGCCCCCTCGGCCAAGGATCTGGCCTCGCGCGACGTGGTGTCCCGCGCCATGACCATGGAAATCCGCGAGGGTCGCGGGGTTGGCCGGAACAAGGATCACATCCACCTCCACCTCGACCATCTCGATCCCAAGATCCTGGCCGAGCGGCTGCCCGGCATCACCGAAAGTGCCAAGATCTTCGCGGGGGTCGACCTCACCAAGGAACCGATCCCGGTGCTGCCGACCGTGCACTACAACATGGGCGGCATACCCACGAACTATCACGGCGAGGTTCTGACCAAGCGCGACGGCGACCCCGACGCGGTCGTGCCCGGTTTGATGGCACTCGGCGAGGCGGCCTGCGTGTCGGTGCACGGCGCCAACCGGCTCGGGTCCAACTCGCTGATCGACCTCGTGGTGTTCGGCCGCGCCGCCGGGTTGCGGGCCGCCGAACTGGTGACGCCGGGCGAAAAGCAGATGGAACTGCCGAAGGGCTCGGCCGATTTCGCGCTCTCGCGGCTCGACCGGTTCCGCTATGCCGGCGGCGGCGCGCCCACGGCGGAGTTGCGGCTCAACATGCAGCGCACCATGCAGAACAATTGCGCGGTGTTCCGTACTGGCGAGGTGCTCGAGGAAGGTGTCAAGCTGATCCACGAGGTATGGCGCAACGCGGCCGATATCCGCGTCACCGATCGGTCGCTGATCTGGAATTCGGACCTGATCGAAACCCTCGAATTCGACAATCTCATCACCCAGGCCGTGGTGACCATGGAATGCGCCGCCAACCGCGAAGAATCGCGCGGTGCGCACGCCCGTGAGGATTTCCCGAACCGCGACGACAAGACCTGGATGAAGCACACGCTGGCCTGGCTGGACGAGGATCAGCACAAGGTGACGATCGACTACCGGCCGGTGCACACCTACACCATGACCAACGAGGTCCAATATATCGAGCCCAAGGCGCGGGTGTACTAATGAGGGCCGGTGCGGCCACAGCCCCTGAAGGTGGCTCTCGCGGAACGCGAAGCCGGATGAGGGGGTCGCCAGACCGGCAATACTGCCGAGCCGGCAAGACAGCACAGACGGAGATGTGATGCCAGTCAGCGGAACGCCATCGCCGACGTCGGGTATGCTGGAAGGTCGAACCACCAGCGTCTGCGTCTCGCTGCCCGTGACGGATTGGCACGCGACCCCCGATGCCGCTACTCGGGCCGAGGCGGTGACGGCCCTCGAGCGCGGCGACGTTCTGCTGTTTCCGAGCCTGCCGTTCGTGCTGTCGCCCGAGGAGCAGAAGCTGCTGACGGCCGCGAGCGTGAAGGACGGCACGAAGACCGTGAAGTTCGACCCGGATACAGGGCGGGTCTGGGGCCAGGCCGAAGCCGCGGACGCGGTGGCCGTCAAATCCATGCTGAGCCGCTACGCCGAATTCACCCGGGGGTTGCTCGACCGGCTCATTCCCGCCTACGGCACGGCCCTGAAGATCGGCAACACATCCTTCCGCCCCGTCGAGGCCAAGGGACGTCCGCAAAGCAAGCGCCACGACGACACCCTGTTGCATGTCGACGCGTTCCCGTCCCGGCCGAGCCACGGCGAACGTATCATGCGGGTCTTCACCAACGTGCATCCCGGCGGCACGCCGCGGGTGTGGCGGGTGGGCGAGCCGTTCGAGACCGTCGCATCCCGCTTTCTTCCCAGGATCGCCGCACCCATCCCGGGCAGCGCCAAATTGATGCAGATGGTCGGCATCACCAAGGCTTTGCGCAGCCCGGCGGACCATTACATGCTCAAGATGCACGACCAGATGAAGTTCGACGACGAATACCAACGGAATGTGCCGCATCAGGTCGTGGAATTTCCCCCGGGCGCGACCTGGATCGTGTTCACCGACCAGGTATCGCACGCCGCAATGTCAGGCCAGCATGCGCTGGAGCAAACCTTCACGCTGGCGATCGCCAGCATGGCCAATCCGGAACAAGCTCCCGTCCGCGTGCTGGAGCGGCTCAAGGGCATGAAGCTTCATTGAAGGCGCCTTAAGGTATGGTCCAACTCACGCTTCCCAAGAACTCGCAGGTCAAGCCCGGAAAGACCTGGCCGAAGCCGGCCGGTGCGACGTCACTGAAGGAATTTCGCATCTATCGCTGGGACCCGGATACGGGGGACAACCCGCGCACCGATACGTTCTGGGTCGACCGGGAGGATTGCGGCCCGATGGTGCTCGACGGCCTCATCTGGATCAAGGCCAAGATCGATCCGACGCTGAGTTTTCGCCGCTCGTGCCGCGAGGGCATCTGCGGCTCCTGCGCCATGAACATCGACGGCACCAATACGCTGGCCTGCACCAAGGGCATGGACGACGTGGCGGGCGCGGTGCGGCTCTACCCTCTGCCGCACATGGAAGTCGTCAAGGATCTGGTGCCGGATCTGACGCGCTTTTATGCCCAGCACGCGCTGATCGAGCCCTGGCTGAAGACCGACTCGCCGCAGCCCGAAAAGGAATGGCGCCAGTCGCCGGCGGCACGGCACAAGCTCGACGGTCTCTATGAATGCATTCTGTGCGCCTGCTGCTCCACGTCCTGCCCGAGCTATTGGTGGAACGGCGACCGCTATCTCGGGCCGGCGGCCCTGTTGCAGGCCTATCGCTGGCTTATCGACTCGCGCGACGAAGCCACCGGCGAACGCCTCGATACGCTGCAGGACCCGTTCAGGCTCTATCGCTGCCACACCATCATGAATTGCGCCAAGGTCTGTCCCAAGGGGCTGAATCCGGCCAAGGCCATTTCCGAGATCAAGAACATGATGATCACCCGGCAAAATTGACCGGGGGGCCGGAAAATTGCCGCCGTTCGAGGCTCGTGTATGATCGACCCAACCCCTTGCTGCGCCGCGCGCGGCGCCTTGCTTCAACGGAACACCTCCATGCGCGTCGACACTATTCCCTTCGCCGGCCGCCACGCGGCGCGGCCGTCCCGTGTTTTGCGCGGCGTTGCTGCCGCAGCCCTGGGCTGTGGCCTTCTCGCCGGGCCCTTGCTGCCGGCCCCGCTCGCGCCCCGGCCCGCCTTGGCCAAAGGCACCGATTCCCTGGCCGACCTTGCGGCCAGCGTGACCGATGCGGTGGTCAACATTTCCGCCTCGCAGGTGGTCGAGCAGAAGCAGGCGAGCGCCATGCCCAAGCTGCCGCCCGGCACGCCCTTCGACGATCTCTTCGAGGAATTCTTCAAGCGCCAGCTCCAGCGGCGCGGCGCACCCGGGGGCGGTGACAACGGCGCCCCCGACGACCTGCCGCGCTCGCATCGCAGCAATTCGCTCGGCTCGGGCTTCATCGTCGACCCGTCCGGGATCGTGATTACCAACAACCATGTGATCGAAGGCGCCAATGACGTCACCGTGATCCTGACCGACGGCACCAAGCTGAAGGCCGAGGTTCTAGGCAAGGACGCGAAGGTCGACGTCGCCGTGCTCAAGGTGAAGTCCGACCACCCGCTCAAGGCGGTGCCGTTCGGCGACAGCGACAAGATGCGGGTCGGCGACCCGGTGATGGCGGTCGGCAACCCGTTCGGGCTCGGGGGCACCGTGACGGCGGGCATCGTTTCGGCCCGCAACCGCAACATCGATAGCGGGCCCTACGACAATTACATCCAGACCGACGCTTCCATCAACAAGGGCAATTCGGGCGGTCCGCTGTTCGACATGGCCGGCGAAGTGATCGGCATCAACACGGCGATCCTGTCGCCTTCGGGCGGCTCCATCGGCATCGGCTTCGCGACACCGGCCAATACGGTGATGCCGATCATCAGCCAGTTGCGTGAGTTCCACGAAGTGCGCCGCGGGTGGCTCGGCGTGCGCATCCAGAACGTCGACGAGGGGATCGCCGAGAGCCTGGGGCTCGGCACGCCGCGCGGCGCGCTGGTCGCGGGCGTCGACGACAAGGGCCCGGCCAAGCCGGCCGGCATCAAGGCGGGGGACGTCATCGTCAAGTTCGACGGCAAGGACGTCAAGGAGTCGCGCGACCTGCCCAAGATCGTCGCCTCGACCCCGGTCGGCAAGGATGTCCAGGTCAGCATCGTGCGCGACGGCAAGGATCAGGACGTCACGGTCAAGCTGGGCCGGCTCGAGGACACCAAGCAGGCGTCGCTCGAAAAAGGTCAGAGCGAAGACCTGCCCAAGAACGCAGTGCAGAGTGCACTCGGCATGGAGCTTTCCATGCTGACCGACGATGTGCGCAAGAAGTTCAGCATCAAGGATACGGTGAAGGGCGTCGCCGTGACGTCCGTCGACCCCAATTCGGCCGCCAACGACAAGGCGATCAAGCCGGGCGACGTGGTGATCGAGATCAACCAGATCGCGGTCACGGACCCTGCCGATGTCGCGCTGAAGATCAAGGCCATCAAGGATGCGGGCAAGAAGAGCGCGCTGTTGCTGGTGTCGAACGGGCAGGGCGAAGTCCGCTACGTGGCCCTGAGCCTCGACTGAGCCGCAGGGCGGCGCGTTTCGCCCTCCACGAACTCGCGCCGCTCGTATCCCTGCAGGAACAACAAAGCCGTGAGGTCCGCATGGTCGATGCGGGCCCGCGCGGCTTCGGCCACAGCCGGCTTTGCGTGAAAAGCCACGCCGAGCCCGGCTTCGGCCAGCATGGCGAGGTCGTTGGCGCCATCGCCGACCGCAAGCGTGGCCTCAGCCGCCAGGCGCAGTTCGGTGCGCAGGGCCAGCAGGCGATCGAGCTTGGCTTCGCGGCCCAGGATCGGTTCTGCGACCTCTCCCGAAAGCATTCCAGCTTCGACGAGAAGCGTGTTGGCGCGATGCTCGTCGAATCCGAGCCGCGTCGAGATCGGCCCCGTGAAGGCCGTGAAACCGCCTGACACCAGCGCGCAATAGGCTCCGTTGGCCCGCATGGTACGTACCAGCGTCGCGCCGCCCGGCATCAGGGAGATTCGCTCGGCTAGCACTTGATCAATGACGGCCGCCGGCAGCCCCTTGAGCAGGGCGACCCGCTCCCGCAGGGCGGGCTCGAAGGCGATCTCGCCCCGCATGGCGCGCTCCGTGATCCCGGCGACCCGCCCCTTGAGGCCGGCGAAATCGGCCAGTTCGTCGATGCACTCCTGCTCGATCATGGTCGAGTCCATGTCGGCCATCAGCAGCTTCTTCCGGCGTTGGCCGGACGGCTGGATCACGGCATCGATAGCGAGATCGCTCACAGCCGAGGCGATCTCGGCCCTGATCCCCGGAAGAGCATCGCCCGGCACCGTGAAGGCGATGTCGGCAGCAATGCCGCGCTCGAGCCAGCGCGGCTTTTCCGTGGTCCCGAGAATCTTCCGCAGCAGCTTGAGCCGAGCGGGGTCGAGTTCGGCATGGCCTTTACGTGCCACGAATGTCGCGACACAAGATGAGGAGTCGGATGTCATCGGGATGCGGATTTGGAACGGAACAGGGCGATCCTCATCGCAGGCCCAACCGCCAGCGGCAAGTCCGCCCTGGCCGTGAAACTGGCGGCGCGGCTCGGCGGAACGGTGGTCAATGCCGATTCGATGGCGGTCTACCGGGATCTTTCGATTCTGTCCGGGCGCCCGGGCCCGGCCGATCTCGCGCGGGCGCCGCATGCGCTCTACGGGCACCGGGATGCCGCGGAACCCTATTCGGTAGGCATGTGGCTGGATGAGATCGGCCCGGTCCTGGCGGAGGCTGGCCGAACCGGCCGCGTGCCCATCGTGGTCGGCGGGACCGGGCTCTATTTCAAGGCTCTGACGCAAGGGCTCTCCGACATTCCGGCGGTGCCGGCGGATGTCAGGACCAAGCTGCGCCAGGAGGCGGAGCGCCTTTCCCCGGCCGATCTCCACGCCCGGTTGGTGGCCCGGGACCCGGAGACCGCGGCGCGCCTGCGCCCCACCGATCCGCAACGGGTTTCGCGTGCCCTTGAAGTGCTCGAGGCGACGGGCAGGCCGCTCGCCGCGTTCCAGGACCATCGTCTGCCGCCCCTGCTCGGGGCAAACAGCTATATCGGCCTCGTGATCGGGGTCGAGCGGGAGAGTTCGCGGGCCGCCATCGACTGCCGCTTCGATGCCATGATGGCGGCCGGCGCGCTCGACGAGGTGCGGGGCCTTGCTTCACGCGGCCTCGACCCGGCGCTGCCCGCCATGCGGGCGCTTGGGGTGCCGCCGCTGCTCGACCACCTTGCGGGCCGGCTCAGCCTCGAGGAGGCGGTCCACCGGGCCAAGGCCGAGACGCGGGCCTATGCCAAGCGGCAGCAAACCTTCGCGCGCCACCAGCTGCCGGGTTTTGCCTGGACCGCGCTGGAGCACGCCAACGGGTCCGTTCTCGAGGCCTGGGCGGCGCCAGAGAAGGCCGGTGCGCGAAACGCGCCGACGTGATTAGCTGAATTCCGCAAACGTCTGTGCCGCGAAGGGGAGGAGCAATGGGCGCCCGCTTACGTCTCGATCACATGTCGATCCTGGTGCGCGACCTTGCCCGGAGTGCCGCCTTCTACGCGGACGTGCTGATGCTGCCCGAAATCGAATGCAAGGTCGGCAAGGCGCACATCCGCTGGTTCGGCGTCGGCGAGAACCAGAGCGTCCACCTGATCGAGGGTGATTTCGCCGATACGGCCGTGAAATTCTCCACCCACTTCTGCATCTCGACCAACTGCTTCGACGAGCTCAAGGCGCATTTCACCGACCTCGGCGTCGAGTTCTGCGATGTCGCCAGGCAAAAGAACCAGGTCAATTTTCGTCTCGACGGCGTGCGCCAGATCTATATCCAGGATCCCGACGAATATTGGATCGAGATCAACGATGACGCGTGAGCTGCAAGCCGCCCAATTCAACTGCGTCACAGGCGCAAATCCCCTCGTCCTGAGCTTGTCGAAGGACCGAGGGGTCCAAGGAAGACTCGATTTCCGATCCTTCGACTGCCGCTTTCAGGGGGGCTCAGGATGAGGAAATCGAGGCGACGCGCATCATGCGGCGGCTTGTCATGCGGGCCGGTGCCACCCTTCAATGCCGGAAATAGAACATCTGCAATAGCGTCAGCAGAATCTCGGCCACGATCAGCAAGATGATCGTGGCTTCGAGGCGCGTGGCGCGGTCGGCCTCGATCACCTCGGTGAGGGCACGGGCGGTCTCCTCCACCACCTCGATCTTGCGTTTCAGGGTGAGCGTGCGTTCCTTGAGTTCGTACTCGTCCTCGACCCGCGCATAGAGCCGCTCGAGATCCGGCCGGTCCCATAGCACGTCGGGCTTTTCCTCGACCGCTACGCTGCCAGAAACCCGGTGCTGGACCAGCAGCGCCTGGCCGATCAGCCGCAGCATCGCGCGCCGCGTGCTGGGCGGCCGCCCGGTCCGGCTCAGGGTCGCGGCGAAAGGCTCGACGATGTCCAGCACCGCATTGACCTCACGTTCGTCGCGGGCGAGCGACACGTTCTTGGCGAGGGCATCGGCCACCACCAGCAGCCGCGGCGGCGACAGGTCCTTCACCTGGATGGCGCCAGCCGGCGATATCTGGTCGGCGCCGTCCGGCGACATCTCCAGAATCGCGCTCTCGTCGTCGACCCGCTCCCGCTTGCCCGAGATGCGCGGCCGGATCTGGCGCAAAAAATCATCTTCCTCGACGGGCGACAGGCCGACCAGCACCGCGACCCCGAACCGGTACAGGGCCACGAAGCCGGAATGGCCCACGCTGAATGCCAGGGGATTGACCGAGATGGTGTCGGGCCGCTCGAGGCCCGCGGTGTCGAGCCGCGCTCCCAGTGCAAGGGCGCGTGCGACCAGGCGCACCGGTCCGGGCTTGGCGGAACGAAGGATGGCCTCGGTGGCGTCACTCTCTCGCGCCTCCGCGCCGATGGGAGACGGGAGCGGACCTGTGTCAACCGCCATGCGGCACTGCTCTTTGTTGCGTGATCGCGGGCCGGCAGGAGTGTTTGTAATGTACAGGAACCCGCCCTGCTTTAGCAAAGCGGGGTTCAATTCTTTCGCCGCTCCGTTGCGCGCGCATCGGATAAGACCGCACGGAGGCCTGGATCGCTGCCAAGGGAAGACCACATCAGGAGGCACGGAGGCCGGGGGGCCACGCTTTGAACGAGGACCAGATGACGGAGGCGGATCGAGCGATCGCGGCGAGCGCACAAAAGCATGGGCTGAGCGAAGCGGCCGGGAGGGTCCTCTGGGACGCCCTGGTCGCAGGGCGGGGCGGGCAGGCGCAGTTCAGTCATCCGGAGCTCGGCGGCATGGGCCAGTGGTCCGGCGGCATGACCCAGATCGGCGACATGTTCAATCATGGTCTCAAGGCCAGGGTGGCGGCGTTCTGCGCGGATCTCGCCCCCTTGGCGACGCGCTCGAACGCAAGCGGGTCCGCGGCCTCATTCCAGACGCAGCATCAAGGCGCGGCGCCGATCGGGCGGTCCCAGTTCCTTCGCTTATGGCAAAGCGGATGCGTGGTGGCCCGCCGCTCTTGGCCAGCCCGCGTCGAGTGGCGCGCAGGACGGCACGCGCTACGCCTGTTTCCCCGACCGGCGCCGGCTCGCGGTCGAACGCGACGGCGCGGTCACGATCTACGACACGGGCCAGCACCGCATTTCCGGCTTTTCGCAGCAGCAGAGCACCTGTTCGGCGCTGGCCTTTACCAGCCAGACCGGACCCGTGATGCTGGACGCCTTGCCCATCGTCGAGGCCTGAGACCGTCATGACCGAAAACACGCGACCGGATGGCGCCCCACTCACGGGCGGCTGCTTTTGCGGACAGGTTCGCTACGAGGCGAGCGGCACGCCGTTCCACGAAACGCTCTGCCACTGCGTGGATTGCCGCCGCGCCGCGGGAGCACCGACCGTCGCCTGGTTTTCCGTGCCGGCCAGCACGTTTCGGTTCACGGCGGGCGAGCCCAAACGCTACCGGTCGAGCGCGCGTGCGACGCGGCGCTTCTGTCCCGACTGCGGCACGCAACTCACCTTCGAGGCGGTTTCCTCGCCGGCCGAGATCGATGTCACCACGGCCAGCCTCGACGATCCGAACGCCGTCCCGCCGCGCGACCACACGCGCGCCGGCAGCAGGCTGGCCTGGGACGTGATCGCCGATGGCCTGCCGGAGCGGGCACCGGGCTAACACCACTACACCATCCGGCGGATCTCGCTCTTGAGCAGCTTGCCAGTGGCCGTATGGGGCAGGGACTTCGCAACCCGAATTTCTGTCGGGATGCACCATTTGGCGACCTTGCCCTGATAATGGGCGCAAGCGTCCTCGGCCGTGAAGATCTGGCCCGGGTTGAGCACCACGAACAGCACCGGGCGCTCGCCCCATTTGGGATCGGGCCGGGCCACGACGGCGGCCTCGCGCACCGCCGGATGGGCCACGGCAATGTTCTCGAGCTCGATCGAGCCGATCCATTCGCCGCCCGACTTGATGACGTCCTTGGTGCGATCGACGATCTCGACCAAGCCGTCACCGTCGAGCGTGACCACGTCGCCCGTGTCGAACCAGCCCGGCTCGGCAAAGGCCTCGTCGTTTTCCGAGTTGAAATATCCCGCCGCGACCGTCGGGCCGCGGATCAGCAGCCGGCCGAAGGTCGCGCCGTCGGACGGCACCTCCTGGCCATCCGGCCCCAGAACCTTGAACTCGATGCCGTTCAGCGGCCGGCCCTGTTTGCGGCCCAACGTCCGTTTTGCCTCGGCCGACCAATCATGATGCTTGCGGGTCGGCTGGCAGGCGAGCGCGACGGGGCTCGACTCGGTCATGCCCCAGGCATGCACCACCTCGACCCCCAGCGCGGCAAAGCGCTCGATCATGATCGGCGGGCAGGCGGAGCCGCCGATCCCGGCTTTCTGCAAAGTGCCGAGGCTCTCCCCCTTGGCCGCGACCCATTCGAGCAGCCCCATCCATACGGTCGGCACGCCGGCGGTCCGGGTCACACCCTCGCTGGTGATCAGCCCGTGCAGGCTGGCGCCGTCGAGCTTCGGGCCCGGCAGCACCAGCTTGGCGCCGACCAGGATCGCCGCATAGGGCAGCCCCCAGGCGTTGACGTGGAACATGGGTACCACGGGCATCACCGAATCGACGGCCCGCAGCGCGAACGTGTCCGGCATGGACACCGCAATGGCCAGCAGCACGCAGGAGCGGTGGCTATAGAGCACGCCTTTGGGAGCGCCGGTGGTTCCGGACGTGTAGCAAAGCCCGCAGGCCGTTCGCTCGTCGAGTTCCGGCCAGTCGAAATGCTCCGGCTGGCGGGCGATCAATTCGTCGTAGCAGAGGAGGTCGGGGAAGCGCGCCGATACCGGCATGCCGGCACGGTCCGCCAGGACCACGATCCTCTCGACGCCGTCCAGGCGGTCGGCCAGGCATTCGACGAGCGGCAGCATATCGGGGTCGACGAACAGCACCCGATCCTCGGCGTGCCGGATGATGCCAGCGATCTGATCGGGAAAGAGTCGCGGGTTGATCGTGTGCGACACGAAGCCTGCGCCCGCGACCCCGTAGAGAAGCTCGAGGTGACGGTAGCCGTTCCAGGCCAGGGTGCCGACCCGGTCGCCCGGCTCAAGCCCAAGCCCGACGAGCGCATGGGCGAGCTGCTGGCTGCGGCGCCATAGATCCTTGTAGGTGTAGCGGTGGATCTCTCCCGCCGCATTGCGCGACACGATCTCCGTTTCGGCGTGGGTCCTCACCGCATTACGCAGCATGGATGACACCAGCAGGGGAACGTCCATCATCCTGCCGAACATCGTCATCTCCCATCAGGCGCCCATTGGCGTTTTCGGGCGTTGGTCTGTGGGCAATCCAGCCCGGCCGCGATGATCGCAAGCCCGGCCCGAATTGCAACATGAGGCGCATCAATGAACATCGATCTTTCCGGAAAAACCGCGATCGTAACCGGCTCGACGGTCGGCATCGGCCACGCGATCGCCAGAGGTCTTGCCGGGTCAGGCGCGCTCGTGGTGCTGAACGGCCGCAAGCAGGAGGCGGTCGATCAGGCCGTGGCCACGTTGCAGAAGCTGGTTCCCGGCGCGCAGGTCCGCGGCGTGGCGGCCGATCTCGGCACGGCCGAGGGTTGCGCCGCGCTGGTTCGGGCCGAGCCCCGCTGCGACATCCTCGTCAACAATGTCGGCATCTTCGGTCCGCAGGATTTCTTCGCCATACCGGATAGCGAATGGACGCGGTTCTTCGAGGTGAACGTCATGTCGGGCGTGCGCCTGTCTCGGGCCTACCTGCCCGGCATGGAGCAGAGGGGCTGGGGTAGGGTGATCTTCATCTCGTCGGAATCGGCGCTGAACATCCCGGCCGACATGATCCACTACGGGTTCACCAAGACCGCCATGCTGGCCGTCTCGCGCGGCCTTGCCAAGCGCATGGCTGGAACGAAGGTCACCGTGAACGCCGTGCTGCCGGGCCCGACCCTGTCGGAGGGCGTCGCCGAGATGCTGAAGGGCGCGACGGAGCCGGGCCAGAGCGTCGAGGACGCGGCCCGGGCCTTCGTGCAGGCACACCGGCCGAGCTCGATCATCGGCCGCGCCGCCACGGTGGATGAAGTGGCCAATCTGGTCGTCTATGTCGCGTCGCCGCAGGCCTCGGCCACCACGGGGGCCGCCCTGCGGGTCGACGGGGGCGTGGTCGAGACGATCTCGTGAGCCGCAGCAGGGCATGGCGGCTCTGTCCGACGCGGGGCGCGGTCTGATCCCGCCGCGTTGGCCAAGCGCCGCGGCGCTTGCTACAAGCGCGCCAGAACAGGAGCCGGTACATGCGTCGCGCGTCGGTCAGGCGTCAAACCAAGGAAACCGCCATCGAGGTCGAGATCGATCTCGACGGCATCGGCACGGCCGATATCGAGACCGGGATCGGTTTCTTCGACCACATGCTCGACCAGGTGGCCCGGCATGGCCTTCTCGACCTCAAGGTGCGGGCCAAGGGCGACCTGCATATCGACATGCACCACACGGTCGAGGATACCGGGATCGCGCTTGGCCAGGCCATCCACCAGGCCCTCGGCGACAAGCGCGGCATCACGCGCTATGCCGACGTGCACCTGCCCATGGATGAAACGCTGACCCGGGTGGCGCTGGATTTTTCCGGCCGGCCGTTCCTGGTGTTTCGCACCAGCTTTTCGCGCCCCAAGATCGGCGACTTCGACACCGAGCTGGTGCGCGAATTCTTCCAGGCTCTCGCCATGCAGGCGCAAATGACGCTGCATGTCGAAACCCTCTACGGGGACAATAACCACCACATCGCCGAAAGCTGCTTCAAGGGCTTGGCACGCGCCTTGCGAAGCGCCATCAGCATCGACGAGCGCAGCCGTGATCGCGTGCCTTCCACCAAGGGCTCGCTGGCTGGCTGAGAAGGATCGGAACCGATGGCTGTCTTCACCGTCCACGTGCCGCCCGGCGCAACCAATGCGACCCGTCGCGCCGATGGCACGATCTTCGTCAAGGAGGGCTTCAGCCTTCCGGCCTTTCTGTTCGGACCTGTGTTCCTGATCTATCGGCGGCTGTGGCTCGCGACGTTCGGCTGGTGCGTGCTGGCTGTCCTGCTCGGTGCGCTGGCGCAGGTCCTGCACCTGCCGGCTTCGGCGCAGGCCGGGATGTTCTTCCTCCTGGCCCTGCTGACCGGGCTCGAGGCCAGCACGCTCCGGCAGGCCGCCCTTGGGCGGCGCGGCTACATCTTCGCGGCCCTGCTGGCGTGCCCGACCCGGGAACATGCCGAACGCGCCTTCTTCCAGGGCGAGGGGCTTCGAGTGCCGGCGCATCGCCCGGCGCCGGGCAGCAAGACCCCCGACACCGACGTGATCGGGCTGTTCCCGTCCGCGGGCGAATTTGCGTGAAGGTCGTCATCGTCGATTACGGGTCCGGCAACCTCAATTCCGCATCGAAGGCCTTCGAGCGCGCGGCTCGTGAGGCGGGCATCGCGGCCGAGGTGGAGGTGACGGCGGATCCCGATCACGTGCGCCGGAGCGACCGCATCGTGCTGCCCGGCGTCGGGGCCTTCGCGGACTGCCGGCGCGGTCTCGATGCCGTGCCGGGCTTGCACGACGCACTGACCGAAGCCGTTGTGGAAACCGGCAAGCCGTTTCTCGGCATCTGTGTCGGCATGCAGCTCCTGGCCTCGCGCGGCCTCGAACACCAAACCACGCCGGGCCTCGGCTGGATCGCCGGCGACGTCGCGCCTCTGGCTCCCACGGATCCCGCGCTAAAGATCCCGCACATGGGCTGGAACACCCTGCAGATCCGCTCGGTTCATCCGCTCTTCGACGACATTCCGACCGGGGAGCACGGATTGCACGCCTATTTCGTACATTCCTATGGGTTGAAAGCGAAGGCCGAGGCCGACGTCGTGGCAGTGACGGATTACGGCGGACCGGTCACGGCCGTGGTGGCGCGCGACAACGTCGCCGGTACACAGTTCCACCCTGAAAAGAGCCAGACGCTCGGCCTTACCCTGATCGGCAATTTCCTGCGGTGGCGCCCGTGATCCTCTTCCCGGCGATCGATCTCAAGGACGGCGAATGCGTCCGCCTCGTGCATGGCGATATGCGCTCGGCCACCGTGTTCAATCCCGATCCGGCCGCCCAGGCCGAGACCTTCGAGCGTCAGGGGTTCGAATATCTTCACCTCGTCGATCTCGACGGCGCCTTCGCGGGGTCACCCGTGAACGCGCAGGCCGTCGAGGCGATCCTTGCCCGGGTGAGCATTCCGGTGCAGCTCGGTGGCGGCATCCGCGACCTGCGGGCCATCGATGCCTGGCTGTCGCGCGGCATAAGGCGCGTTATCCTCGGCACCGCCGCGGTGCGTGACCCTGATCTCGTGCGAGAAGCGGCGCGACTGTTTCCGGGAGCCGTCGCGGTCGGCATCGATGCGCGGGACGGCCGGGTGGCGGTCGAAGGCTGGGCCAAGACCGTCAGCCTCACCGCGATCGAGCTCGGGCGCCGCTTCGAGGACGCTGGGGTCGCGGCCGTGGTGTCGACAGACATCGGGCGGGACGGCGCCATGAAGGGGCTCAACATCGAGGGCACGGTCGCGCTGGCCGACGCCATTACGATACCGGTGATCGCGTCGGGCGGCCTGGCTTCGATCGCCGACGTGGAACGGCTCACCCGGCCGGATTGCGCCAGGCTTGCCGGGGCGATCACGGGCCGCGCCCTCTACGACGGCCGGCTTGATCCGGCCGAGGCGCTGACCGTGCTCAAGGGGGCCCGGGCACCCGCCGTGTGAGCGCCATTGCGGCCGCCCTCGTGTTTCAACGCGTATGCTGTCGCCATTCGGCTCCGCATGACGGCGGAAAGGCCTTCACCCGACCGCCCTGAATGGTGGGCCGGCCATTTGCACCGGCACCGGCTTCGTGGTTCAGAGGGGCCTTGCGGCTCGTGCGGGCTGCCTGACCCGTTCGAGCCACCACCACCATGTTGAAGTGCCGCGTCATTCCTTGCCTGGATGTGAAAGACGGGCGCGTCGTCAAGGGCATCAATTTCGTCGATCTGCGCGATGCGGGCAACCCGGTGGAATCGGCGCTGGCCTATGACGCGGCAGGAGCGGACGAGCTCTGCTTTCTCGACATCACGGCCAGCCACGAGGATCGCGGCATCCTGTTCGATGTCGTGCGGCGCACGGCGGCCGCCTGTTTCATGCCCCTGACCGTGGGAGGCGGGGTCAGGACCGTGGAGGACATCCGACAACTGCTGCTGGCCGGGGCCGACAAGGTCTCGATCATGACCGCGGCTGTGCATAACCGCGCTTTCGTGGCCGAGGCAGCCCAGAAATTCGGCAGCCAGTGCATCGTCGTGGCGGTCGACGCCAAGAAGGTCTCGACCGATGAGGAGCCGGCCCGCTGGGAGGTTTTCACCCATGGCGGCCGCAAGTCGACCGGCCTCGACGCCGTCGCTTATGCCCGGGAGGTGGTGGAGCACGGTGCCGGCGAGATCCTGCTGACCTCCATGGATCGTGACGGCACGCGGATCGGCTTCGACCTCGAACTCACCCGCGCGGTGGTCGACGCGGTCGGCGTACCGGTGATCGCCTCCGGGGGCGTCGGCAGCCTCGATCATCTGGTGGACGGCATCCGGCTTGGCGGGGCCAGCGCCGTGCTGGCCGCCTCGATCTTCCATTTCGGCCAGCACAGCATCGGCGAGGCCAAACGCTACATGGCAGCCGCCGGGTTGCCGATGCGGCTGGACCCTCTCCGGTCTGCGGCGTAAGGGTGTTTTCGCCTTCGTGCTCCGCGGAGCTCGAGAGCAGTACCTTTCGCCGTTGCAGACGAAGCCCTCGAAGCTGTTTGGAAACCCTCGATCCTCAGGATGAGGGATATCGGAGCTGTCCGGCAGCCTCTCACCACGAGCCCGAGTAGACCTGCGTGAGTGCTTTCACCCTCAATGATCTGTCGGCCCTGATCGAAAGCCGCGCCGGCGCGCTCGCGGACAGGTCCTACACCCGGACCTTGCTCGATGCCGGCATTCCGCGGATCGCCAAGAAATTCGGCGAGGAGGCGGTCGAAGCCGTGATCGCGGCCGTGCAGGGCGACAAGGCCCATCTCGTGGCCGAAGCTGCCGATGTGCTCTACCATCTTCTCGTCATGCTGCACGCGTCGAACCTGTCGCTCGACCAGGTGGTTGCCGAACTGGGGCGCCGAACCCAGCAATCCGGCCACGACGAGAAGGCGGCCCGGCCGCGCGCCTCGTGAGCCACGACGTGCTGGGCCTCCTGCAGGCCGAAGCGCCGGCAGAGGCCCGCGAGACCGAGGCGTCCGCCTCCCATTATCGGCAGTTCTCGCGTGACGAATGGGCCGCCTTGCGGGCCGATACGCCGCTGACCCTCACCGCCGAAGATCTGCGCAAGCTGCGCGCCACCAACGATCCCATCTCGATCGACGAGGTGGTGGCCATCTATCTGCCCCTGTCGCGGCTGCTCGCGCTCTACGTCGCGGCAACGCAAGGGTTGTTCAAGGCGACCCAGCGCTTTCTCGGCGCGGAGGACGGCAAGGTTCCCTACCTGATCGGGGTTGCGGGCTCGGTGGCGGTCGGCAAGTCGACCACCGCCCGCGTGCTCAAGGCGCTGCTGTCGCGCTGGCCTCACACGCCCAAGGTGGATCTCGTCACGACCGACGGGTTCCTGCACCCCAACCGGGTGTTGACGGAAAATGGCCTGATGGACCGCAAAGGCTTTCCGGAAAGCTTCAACCAGGCGGGGCTGATCCGCTTTTTGTCCGACGTGAAGGCCGGTAAGCGCAGCGTGCGGGCTCCGGTCTATTCCCATCTCGAATACGACATTCTGCCCGACGAGCACGTGGTCATCGATCGTCCCGACATCCTGATCGTTGAGGGTCTGAACGTGCTGCTGCCGAACCGCCCCACCAAGGACGGCCGCAGCATTCCATTCGTGTCCGATTTCTTCGATTTCTCGGTCTATCTCGACGCCGGCGAGACGCTGCTCGAGGAATGGTACGTGTCCCGCTTCATGCGCCTGCGCGAAACGGCGTTTCGCGATCCGCTGTCCTACTTCAAGAAATATTCCGAGGTCGGCAACGAGGAGGCCGAGGCGATCGCGCGCGACATCTGGCAGCGCATCAATCTGCGCAATCTCGTCGAGAACGTGCGCCCGACCCGGGCGCGCGCCAGCCTGATCCTGACCAAGGGCCCGAGTCACCGCATCGAGCAGGTGGCACTCAGGAAGCTGTGAGTGTAGCTTCGGGGCGGCACTGTTCCCGGTAACGGAGCCGCAGGTGGTCCGAACCCTGTGCGGCGGCGGGGCGATAGCCGGACAGGGCTCGCCGAACCGGCTGTCGGATTCCGGCCGATGACGGCCATCCTAACCTAAGCTAAGGTCTTCGGTCGGCGCCTGTGCTACCTAAACTTACCATCGGTCGCTGGTCTGATGGCTGAGAGGTCGTGCTCCGCCCTCGAGCAGGAGCGCTCCGATTGTCCCTTTCGCCGCCGAACACGCATCCACTTGTCAGCAAGCTGGAAAGCATCTTCGATCTCTCGGCCGAGGAACGGGACGCCATCCTGGCATTGCCTGTAACGGTCCGCTCTCTCAGGGCCGACCAGGACATCGTTCGGGACCAGGATCGCCCGACCCAGTGCTGCATCCTCCTCGAGGGATTTGCGTGCCGTTATAAGCTCGTCGAAGGCGGCAAGCGGCAGATCCTGTCGTTTCACATCCCGGGCGACATCCCGGATCTGCAAAGCCTCCACCTAAAAGTCATGGATCACAACCTTGCCACGCTGGTGCCGAGCAAGGTCGCATTCATCGCGCACACGACGGTTCGCGCGCTCATCAGGTCGCACCCGCGGATCGGCGACGCATTGTGGCGCGACACGCTGATCGATGCCGCCGTGTTTCGGGAGTGGATGGTCAGCCTGGGTCGCCGGCCTGCCTACTCGCGCATCGCCCATCTGCTGTGCGAGTTGTTCCTGCGCCTGCGCGCGGTCGGACTGACCGACGCACTCGCCTACAACTTGCCGGTGACCCAGGCCCAGATCGGCGACGCGCTCGGGCTATCGACCGTGCATGTGAATCGAACCTTGCAACAGTTGAAAGCCGACGGCCTGATCAGCGCCAGCAAGGGGGCGGTCTTGGTCGAGAATTGGGCCGCTCTCGAGGGCGCCGGCGAGTTCGACCCGACCTATCTCCATCTCAGGCGCGATCAGGCGCAGGCTCGCCGTTCAGCCATTCGCTCCTGAACGAAAGCGATGCCCGGAAGAGGGCGCGTCCGTTCGCATCCTTCACTGTGACTACGAAGTCACGCCGATCACCATCGGGGAGGAGGTCTCGGGCAACGTCAGGGAGTGCCCTGATGGCGCCTTCGCGGGCTTCCTTGAGGCCGGGGAATTCGGTGCCCTGGTCATCGAACGTGCGGCGCTCGCCGTCGTCGACGTCAAAGAAGAAAAGGGTCATCCGTCTGTCCACCTCGCTCGCTCCCGTTCAACTTCAGCTTATCTGTAAAAGTTCGCCCGGGCGGATCCGAAGCCAAAGGCCGGCCGGCGTTATCGAGAGCATGCGGCTTGCTCGCCTCTGCCCGAGGCTCTAAGGACTCGCTGAAGCTGGGGGCGAGGATAGCGGCATGGGTCCTGATCAGCCGGACGAGGCTCGGGGGAGCGGCGGCCAACGGCCCGCATCTTCGGTGCGTGACGAGCGCCGTGCCGCGGCGCTGCGGGCCAATCTGCAACGCCGCAAGGCGCAAACACGGGGCCGTGCGGATGCCGCGGCCGAGCCGAAGCCCGAGGCACCTCGAGGCGAAAATTCCGGCCCGGATTGATCAGCGGGCGTAAACATCACATACACGCGCTGGGCGGCGCTGAATCGAAGTGAGGCATGATGGATCGTATTCGCGTGGTCGGCGGCCGCCCGCTCAACGGCACTATTCGCATTTCCGGCGCCAAGAACGCTGCCCTGCCGTTGATGATCGCGAGCCTTCTGACCAGCGAGACGCTGACGCTCGAGAACGTGCCGCGCCTCGCGGACGTCAACCTCTTGGTCCGCATCCTCGGCAATCACGGCGTCGACTACACGCTCAAGGGCAAGCGCCCCGGGGAGGCGGTGGTTTCGGGCCAGACCGTCGACCTTCGTGCTGAAAACATCGTCGACACCACGGCGCCCTATGACCTCGTGTCCAGAATGCGTGCCAGCTTCTGGGTGATCGCGCCGTTGCTGGCTCGCATGGGAGAGGCCAAGGTGTCCCTGCCGGGCGGCTGCGCGATCGGCACGCGCCCGGTCGATCTGCTGTTGATGGTGCTGGAGCGGCTCGGCGCCAAGATCGACAGCGAAGGCGGCTACGCGATCGCCAAGGCGCCGAACGGCCTCAAGGGCGCCGAGATCCATTTCCCCAAGGTGACGGTGGGCGGGACCCATACGGCGCTGATGGGTGCCGTGCTGGCGCACGGCCATACAACCATCCTCAATCCGGCCCGCGAGCCGGAGATCATCGACCTCGCCGATTGTCTCAACAAGATGGGGGCGCGCATCTCGGGTGCGGGCACGGAGGTGATCGAGATCGAGGGCGTGGCGCAACTCGGCGGCGCTCGTCATGCCGTGCTGCCAGACCGAATCGAGGCCGGTACCTATGCGATGGCTGTCGCCATGACCGGGGGCGAGGTGTTCCTCGAGGGCGCCCGCCCCGAGCTTCTGGCCGGTGCGCTCGAGGCGCTCGAAAGCGCCGGAGCCAAGATCCAGCTCAGCCCCGAGGGTGTGAGGGTATTGCGCAACGGTGCCGGGATTTCCCCGGTGGACATTTCCACCGCGCCGTTCCCCGGCTTTCCGACTGATCTTCAGGCCCAGTTCATGGCCTTGATGACCAATTCCAGCGGCACGTCGCGGATCACCGAAACAATATTCGAGAACCGCTTCATGCACGTCGGCGAACTGAGCCGGTTCGGGGCCAAGATCCGCCTTGAAGGCGATGCCGCCGTGGTCGAGGGCGTTCCACTCCTGCGAGGCGCCCCGGTGATGGCCACCGACCTGCGCGCTTCGGTGTCGCTCGTCATCGCGGCGCTCGCGGCCGAGGGGGAGACCATCGTCAACCGGGTCTACCACCTCGACCGAGGCTTCGAGCATCTCGAGCACAAGCTCAGCCAGTGCGGGGCTCTGGTCGAGCGCCTGTCGAGCCCCGGCTGAACCTACCCCTGGGTTTACTGGTCCGACATGTCCTGGTCGGACCGGTACTGCCTGTGGCGTTGCGGCTCGCCGCCGATGCGGTCGCGGCGATCAGGTCCATGGTCTGCCTCGACCCGGCGGCGCTCGTCGCGCCGGTACCCCTCGCGGCGCTCGCGAAACTCTTCGCGGTATCGGGGCTGAACGCGATAGCGGGGACGCAGGCTCAGCCTCTCGTCTGCATAGGCTGGACCGCGGTCGGCTGCCCCATAACCGCTGTCGTCCTCGGGATCGGCTCCCTGGTCAGGATAGCCGCCGTAGGCTGGGTCGACTCCGTAGTCCTGGCCGCCGCCATAGGCTGCGCCGGGTTGGAGATCTTCCGCCGGCGCTCCCGGCTGTCCGTAATCCTGTCCCTGGTCATAGCCGGGGTCGGTCGGGTAGGCCTGAGCCAGGGCCGGAACACTCGCAGCGATGAGGAGCGCGCCGGCGAGGCCAGTTGCCGAAAGCTTGTTCATCGTGATCTCCTCTGTTCACTTGCGTCCATTTTCCTCGCCGCAGGGTTTAGCAAGGCAGACGACACCACTATAAGGCTGACGTAAATGGGGAGCCGATAGAGGTCGCGCCAGGGGCGCTGCCGACGCCCTCATCTGCGCCTTGACCGACCCTCGACGCTTCGGAAGATTCCATGAACCACCAAATTGGCCGATCCGAGGACATGCCGGCGCTGAAGCTGGCGGCCCTCGATGCCGAGGATCTGGCCGTCATCTCGGCCCACCTGCAGGATGCGACGGTCCGGATCGGGGATATGGCCTACCTGCCTAAATCGCTGCGTTTCGTGTTTGTCGCGGCCCGATTCGACTGGGTGCGGGCCCTGGCGGGAGCCTGCGAACGCTGCCGGACCGGACTGCACTTCGAACGGGTGTTCAAGGTGGTGCGCACCGGCTTCGACCAGGAGCCCGATCGCGTGCTCAATCTGCTGGCCATCATGTTCTCGCCCGGAGATGCGCCGTCCGGCACGATCACCTTGACGTTTTCCGGCGGGGCGGCCATCCGGCTCGATGTCGAATGTATCGAGGCGGCGCTCAGCGACATCGGACCGCGCTGGTCCGTCGAGGACAAGCCTGGCCATGTGACCCTCGAGGTCCAGCATGCTTGAGCGGGCCACCGAGACGAATACGGCGGTCCCGGTTCGGCCGATGCGGCTCGACAGCACG
Organism: uncultured Alphaproteobacteria bacterium; assembly: GCA_963851175.1. Taxonomy (GTDB): domain Bacteria; phylum Pseudomonadota; class Alphaproteobacteria; order Rhizobiales; family Beijerinckiaceae; genus Lichenihabitans. Next base: position 424,623 of record CAWKNU010000003.1, read on the forward strand.
GCAGAGCGGTTTTGCGCGGGGCTTTCGCGCGCTTTCTGGGCACGAAGCGGGAGGTCTCGGAGGATGTTGACGCGGCAGTCGCGGCAATCATCGCCGACGTCGTGGCCCGAGGCGACGCCGCTCTGATCGAGGCCTCGGCGCGCTTCGATCGGGTCGACCTCGGCCAACTGGGCCTGCGCGTGACCCCTGGCGAGATCGAGGCTGCCTGGGCGGCGGTTCCGTCCGAAGCCCTGGCCGCGCTGACGCTGGCCCGCGACCGCATTCTCGCGTTCCACGAGCGCCAGCGCCCGTCCGATATGCTGCTGGACCGACCCGCAGGGCGTCGAACTCGGCTGGCGCTGGACCGCCATCGAGGCGGTCGGGCTCTACGTTCCGGGCGGAACCGCGAGCTATCCCTCGTCGGTGCTGATGAATGCGGTGCCGGCCAAGGTGGCGGGATGCGAGCGCGTCGTGATGGTGGTCCCGGCCCCCGACGGCAGGCTCAACCCGCTGGTTCTGGCGGCCGCCAAGCTCGCCGGGGTCGACGAGATCTATCGGGTCGGCGGCGCCCAGGCGATCGCGGCCCTGGCCTTCGGCACCGCAAACCATCGCTCCGGTCAGCAAGATCGTCGGCCCCGGGCAACGCCTATGTGGCGGCCGCCAAGCGGCGGGTGTTCGGCACGGTCGGCATCGACATGATCGCGGGCCCGTCCGAGGTGGTGATCCTGGCCGACCGCACCGGCCATCCGGACTGGATCGCGGCCGACCTGCTGGCCCAGGCCGAACATGACGCGGCCGCCCAGTCGATCCTGATCACCGACGACGCGTCCCTTGCGGCGCGAGGTCGAGGCCGCGGTGGCGATCCAATTGTCGCCGGCTGCCCCGGCGGGCCATCGCGGAGCGCGAGCTGGCGCGACTTCGGCGCCATCATCCTGGTGCCCGATCTCGCGGCGGCGCTGCCGCTGGTCGACCGGCTCGCACCCGAACATCTGGAGATCATGGCCGCGGACGCCGATGCTCTTGCGCTCCGGGTCCGCAACGCCGGCGCCATCTTCGTCGGCGCCTCATACGCCCGAGGCGATCGGCGACTACGTCGGCGGCTCGAACCACGTGCTGCCGACGGCGCGGTCGGCGCGCTTCGCCTCGGGGCTCGGGGTGCTGGACTTCATGAAGCGCACCTCGATCCTCAAATGCGGCCCGGCATCGCTCGGCGGCGCTCGGCCCCTGCCGCGATCGCGCTCGGCGAGGCCGAGGGCCTGACGGCCCATGCCCGCTCGGTCGCGATGCGCACCAACACGCGGTAGCGGCGGTGCCCGGGGACCGCAGATCGCTGCCGTCTCTTGTCGGTGACGCTCGACGAGGCCTCGATCGGCCGGGGCAATCCCGACCAGGAGCACGAGCGACGGATCGCCATCTACGATCTCGTCGAGAGCAACAGCTTCACGGTTCCGGGCCACGAGGGCGGGCCCTATCGGCTCGGCGTGTCTCTGCAGGACGGCAAGCTCGTGCTCGCGGTCTCGGCCGAGACCGGCGAGCCGGTCATGTCGCACTTGCTGTCGATGACGCCGTTGCGGTCGCTGGTGAAGGATTATCTGCTGCTGTGCGACAGCTATTATGATGCGATCCGCACCGCGACCCCGGCCCAGATCGAAGCCATCGACATGGGTCGGCGCGGGTTGCACAACGAGGGCGCCGAGCATTTTGGGCGAGCGCCTGCGGGGCAAGATCGACTGCGATTCCGACACGCTGCGCAGGCTCTTCACCTTGGTTACGGCTCTGCATTGGAAGGGGTGAGCCCGGAAGTTGCGCCCATGCGGTCGTGTGCTCCGCGCATGAGGCCGCAATCGCTGCTCTTCGCCTGTTCGGAAAATGCGGTACGCTCGCCGATGGCCGAGGCCCTGGCGCGGCAGTTGTTCGGGCGCTCGCTCCATCTGGCCTCGGCCGGCGTGCGCCCGGGCGAACCCGACCCTTTCGTGGCCGCCGTGATGGACGAGATCGGCATCGACCTGACGGCCCATCGCCCGCAGCAGTTCGAGGATCTCGAAGACACCAATTTCGACCTGATCGTGACCCTGTCGCCCGAGGCGCACCACCGGGCGCTCGAATTCACCCGGACGTCTGCGGTCGAAGTGATCTATTGGCCGACCGCCGATCCCACCGCGACCGAGGGGTCGCGGGGCGTCATCCTCGACGCCTACCGCGGTGTACGCGACGCGCTTCTGGCGCGCATCAAGGAGCGGCTGGAATGGCGGCCGACCGGCAGCGTGTGACGCGAGTCTCCGACTGGCCCGGCGGCCTGCGCTACGGTCCAGCCGGAACCGCGGCGTGGCTCGGTGACATCGACGCGATAAAGCGGCCGGGGCTCGCTCCGACCCCGTCCGATCTCGACGACGCGGGCCGGAGGTCCGGGGAAGCACGGCGATTGTTTCTCGCGCGCCGCGCCGCCTTGCGGCACCTCGTGGGGCAGCGACTCGAGCTGGACGCCGAGACCGTGGTGATCGGCTATGACGGGCAGGGGATGCCCCGGGTGCGTGCGCCCCGCGGCGGGGTGTTCGTGTCGGTCTCGGGACGAGGGCCGATAGCGGGGCTCGCCGTGTCGAGCGCGCCGATCGGCATCGATCTCGAACCGCTGGAGACCGAGGCTGCCATACCCTGGGCCGTACTTACGGCTGCCGAACGCGGCCTTGTCGAAGGCTTGGCGGAACACGAGCGCGCGGCGGCTTTCTTGCGGCATTGGACCGCCAAGGAGGCCTATCTGAAGGCGTGCGGCACCGGCCTGCTGCGCGACCCGGCGGACGTGGAGGTGCGCTGGGCCGAAGCGGGCCGTTTTTCGATCTTCGATGCCGGCCGGCCAGTCGCGGGGCAGGGCGCCGGATTGCGCTGCGCGGTCAGGGGATCAAGGATGGTTGCTGCGCGGTTCGTGGAGGCGACACCGGAACCGGCGAGCAGAGGGCAGGATAGCTCGAGGCCTGCAGGCTCACCCGACCATACCGACCAGTTCTCGTATGGTCTGCTCCACGGCATGCGGCTGGACCACGGCGAGCCGGATCATCTCATCGAAGCGGCGCGCGAACATGCGGATATGGTCCGAACCGTTCAGCACCAGATAGGAATTGCCGAGGAACAAGGCGGCCCGTTTTGGCCCGAAAACCGTGAACGGCACCGAATAGATGTCGCGCTGGTCGTAGAGATAGAGCCGCAGGGCCGGATAGGCCTGGCCATAGAGCCCCGCCATATGGCTGATCTGGTCGATCCGGTCCTGCGCCGGCAAGCCCTGCCAAAGATCCTGGCCAGCCGCGAGAGACCAAAGCGCCTGGAGCGCAACGCAGACCTCCACGTCGTTCTCGGGCTCGATCATGAAGTCGAGCCGGGCCTGGACGGCCTCCAGCCTTGATGGCGCGGCCTGTTCGAAGGCGGCCCGATATTCGAAGCGCAGCAGCGTTTCGGTCTTCATGAAGTCGGGGAGCGCCACCGGCACGGTGCGGATCCGGTAGCCCTCGGCCTCCTTCAACCATTCCACGAAGTGATCGTCCGCCGGGAGGCGGTCATGCGTCTCGATCTGCAGCAGCGCTTCGATGATCTCGGCGCCGATCTCCTCGCGCTGGCTGAGCCCAAGCAGCCAGTCGACCGAGACATGCGCGGCGCCGGCGAGCCCGATGAGCGTTTCGGCTCGCGGCAGGCGCGGATTGTCGTCGCTCATCAGTTGCGACAGCGTCGAGCGGTCGACTCCGGCCCGCCTTGCGAAGGCCGACGGGCTGAGACCGGCCCGGGCCATGACGGTTTCGAGCCGGCGCCGAAACAGGGCAATGGTTGTCGTCCGTGACACAGGGCAGCATTCTCCGAAGACGTGAATCGGACCGTTACATAGGTAAACAGAAAGGATGCAATGTAAACCGATGTCGCTCAAAGTTACATGTATAGCGTTGAGCTAGACATTCGGGTCGGGTATGTTGCTTGAACGCGATTCGAGCAGATTGGATGTGACCCATGGTGCCGGCAGGTCTCCCCCGAGCGGAAGGCAAAGCGCCCCGTCGCGGACTGGAATGGCCCTCGGTCGCCCTGTGCATCGCAGTCTACGGAGCCTTCGCGGCTCTCACATGGTTTCACGACGCCCTGACTTGGGTCGGCATGGTGCTTCTCGGGGCGCCGCTCCTCGCGCTGCAATCCTCGATGCAGCATGAATTCATCCACGGTCACCCGACGCCCTGGCGCAAGGTCAACCGGGCCCTCGGCTTCGTGCCGCTCAGCCTGTGGCTGCCCTTCGAATCCTACCGCCGCAGCCATCTCGTGCACCATTGCGACGAGCGGCTGACGGACCCGTTCGACGACCCGGAAACCCAATATTGGGCCGAGGAGGATTGGACGGCCTTGGGTCCGCTCGGACGGCGCTTCATCCGGGTGCATTCGACGCTTGCCGGACGGCTTGTGTTCGGCCCGGCCTGGAACATCGGGCGCTACCTGCGAAAGGAAGCCGCGGCTTTGGTGCGCGGTGACCGGGCTGCCCGCCAGATCTGGCTTACGCACAGCTTTGGCGTCGCTGCGGTGCTGGTCTGGGTGGTCGCGGTGTGCGGCATCAATCCGCTCCTCTACGTCCTGTGCATGGTCTACCCGGGCGCCTCGATCCTGCTGTTGCGCTCCTTCGCCGAGCACCGGGCCAATGACGGGGTGTTCGAGCGCACCGCGATCGTGGAACACGCGCCGATCTTCGGCTTCCTGTTCCTGTTCAACAACCTGCATGCCGCGCATCACGAGCGGCCGTCCATCCCGTGGTTCGAACTGCCGCGCTGGTACAAGGCCAACCGGGATCGGCTCGTCCGCGAGAACGGCGGCCTCGTGTACCAGGGCTACGGGGAGGTGGCGCGCCGGTTTCTGTTCGCCCCCCACCATGTGACCGTACATCCCCACCGCGGCGGCGCCGCAGCGAAACCCGAAAGTGCGATCCAGGCGGCCGGCCGGAACGGCGGTACGCCGGAGATCGGTGCGGCCGCATTTTGAACGGTGGCAGGGCCATGATGAGAAAAAATGCGAGCACCGCCGCTCGCTTTATGGCATACGAGTTCTAAGCGCCTCTAGCTCAGCTGGATAGAGTATCGGGCTTCGAACCCGAGGGTCGCAGGTTCGAATCCTGCGAGGCGCGCCATTGTCCCTGCGTAAGCCTTTGATCCTGCTGCCTCTTAGCGTTCATGCCGGATTGAACTCTTGCTTCATCCCTAGTTCCGACTGAGAACCGGGAGGAACGGTGACGGTGGGTGGCGGACACCCGAACACTGATAAGGCGTCGCCTTGACGCATTATTCACGCCTCCACGGCCGACAGCTGGACCCGTGCCCCGCGCTCGGCCGCGAACTCCCGCTCGACCGCTGCGAATGTGCGCCGGGCCGGAACCGCGAATTGGTGCCCTTGCTCGGCCAGGGCAGATGCGGCTCCAAGCCGAGACGAACCCGCCCTGCCTCCCAAGCTGCAACGGCACGAGAACGCGAAAGAGGACGTGCGTAGGCTCATCGAAGACCGGAGCAGCCAGGAACCGGAGAGGTCGAAAAAGTGACCTGGCCTAGCTGGAAGTGGGACATGGCCGCAGCGGTCGCGGGTCCTCTGTTGGTGGTCCTGATCGCCTATGCGGCTCTGTGGGCGATCATGGCGCTACGCGGCCGTTGCGACGACCAATGCGCGTACGATAAGCAATGGGGATTGCGGGAGGCGACTCAGGCCGCCACCGGAGTAGGAACAACGGCGTTGCCCTGACTGCGGACGGGTTGATGCAATGACCGAAGCGCCGTTTAGGAGCCCCATGCCCGGCTTGAAACGCTGTTTTTTGCGGCTCGTTAATCGACATCTTAAACCACTTAATCGCCGGGCATGCGAGCAAATGGGCATGGCCAAATTTGTCGCGCCGAAGCTTGGTCCAGTTGATTTCGAACGACCTCGTTCCCTGGAAGAAGTAGTTGCGGATGCCTCCGAGGCCGAATTGCACAACAAGTGGGATGCCAGCCTGGCGCTTTGGCGCGAGTTGCAGCGGCGTGCCCCTGGCCAGGTCGATGCCTATGTCGGCCAGGCAACCGCTCTGCGTAAGCTCGAGCGGTTCGATGAATGTGACCGGCTGCTGCGGGAAGGAATGGCAGAGATACCGGATGATGTGCATCTCCACTCGAACTATGCCGTAACTGCTCATCAGCGCGGAGACCTGATCGAGGCCGCCCGGCGTCAGCACGATGTGCTCATCCGCTTTCCTGACAGCCGGCCCGCGATGCTGCTGGCCGTCAGGTTCTTGCGCGAAGCTAAGCTGTTCGACGAGGCCGAGATTGTGGTCAATCGCGGGATCGAGCAGTACCCCAGGGACAGCGAGGTTCTTTTTGCTTCCGCCCTGGTAGCTCACGATCGCGGAGACTGGCCCGAGGCACACCGCCGCTGGGAGGTGGCTTGGAGACTTTTTCCCGACCTTTTCAATCCGGACACTTTGCGTTTGAAGTCCATTGCGGCCTGGTCGGCGCAGCTCGACGCGGCTACGGATGAGCATGCCAAACAAGCGCTGGACCGGGTGCCTGCACAGGCCGGTACGGTGCCGAGAGATGATGCCAAGCCCGACCTTACCGCTGTCAGCACACGGGACCTTGCGCTAGCCTTCGAGAGCCTCGGAGGCTCCTGCGAGTTTGGCTTGGTGCAGCGGCGGTTCGGTGCGGAGCCGCTCGGGTTATTCCGCTGGACGCGTATCTATCTGGGCCATCTCATAGAGTTGCTGGAGAATGACGTAAGAGTACTGGAGGACCCGCTACAGACTGAGCTGGTACGCTACGAAGACGAGTATGTAATTCGGGATCGGGATGACCAGTTCGCTATGCACACGTTCGTTCGTGTGGGAGCTGTCGACGAGACCACGTTTCTGAACAAGCAATTCCGCCGGCTGACTTATCTACGGCGAAAGTTTCTCGAAGATCTCAAGGCCGGCGAAAAGATTTTTGTGTACAAGTATTGGGACGTGCGGCCTTCGGATGAGGAGATATTCAAGCTCCACGATGCGCTTTGCCGGCATGCGCCGAATGCGCTTCTTATCACTCGGCCGCACGAGCCGGGGCACCCGATAGGCAGCATCGAAATACTTAGACCAGGAGTAATGGTGGGCTATCTGGGTCGGTGCTATGTCGAGGAGGGCTTGCACAACGTGCCGGTCGAACCCTGGCGTAAACTCTGTGAGAAGGCCCTTGCGCTCCGCCGTACGCCCATGACGGACCAAAAGGGTGAGCACCAAGCGTCAGATTTGGGCCACTAGGCCTGGCTCTCCGATTCCCTCAACCGGAGCAAGCCCAGGCCCGCTTCGGCGAACTGGTCCACCCCAAGACGCGGACCTTCGTTTGTATTGCCCGAGGACGATTTCGACCGCCTCGAGCAGGGTCAGGTTATGCTCCGACCCTCAGCGCCGCAAGGAGGCTGAAGCGGCTCTGGCGTTGTCTCAGAGGCCGGAGACGCGGCGCGAGGGCCCAGGAATGCTCGACCCCTGCGTGCAGGATCGCCTCGATCCCCACGTGAGCTTTGCCGAGCCCCTCCGTGTTGACGAATGCCGATTCATATCGGCGCTTGCGCCTGGCCGGCTGCTGACGGATTGCAAAAGCAATCCCGCCGCCAGCGCGCCAAATCACATAGTCTCCCGCGACACACGATCCGGCGTCGTCAGGTAGTCCCGGTGCCGCTCGCCATTCCTGCGCGCTCTCTCGATCTCGTGCCGCGACACCACGCGCAGATGGACCTCGTCGGGGCCATCGATGAAGCGCAGGGCCCGGCCCCAGGTCCAGAGCGCGGCTAGCGGCGTGTCGTTCGACAGGCCCATGGCGCCGAACACCTGCATGGCGCGGTCGAGCACCCGGGTCTGCAGCCGGGCGGCCACCACCTTGATGGCCGAGACGTCCACCCGGGCCGCCTGGTTCCCCTCCTTATCCATGCGCCAGGCGGCGCGCAGGCACAGCAGCCGGGCCTGATCGATCTCGAGGCGCGACAGCGCGATCTCGTCCTGGTTGTTGGCGTAGTCGGCCAGAAGCCGCCCGAAGGCGCGGCGCTCCAGGGCGCGCCCGCACATCAGTTCAAGCGCCAGCTCGCACTGGCCGATGGTGCGCATGCAATGGTGAATGCGACCCGGCCCGAGCCGTGCCTGGGCGATGGCAAAGCCCGCGTGTTCCTCGCCGAGCAGGTTTTCGGCGGGCACGCGCACATTGTCGAACAGCACCTCGCAATGGCCTTCAATCGCATGGTGGTTCATGATCGGAACATTGCGCACGATCTTGAACCCGGGCGCATCCGTCGGCACGATGACGAACGAATGCCGCCGATGTCGCGGTGCCTCGGGGTCGTGATTGGACACGCCCATGACGAGCAGGAACCGGGCGTTGGGATGGAGCGCCCCGGTGTTGAACCATTTGCGGCCGTCGACCACGTAGCCCGAGGCATCCTTGCGGATCGTGGTCTGCAGATTGGTCGGGTCGGAGGAGGCGACATCGGGCTCGGTGATCGACACGACGGATCGGATGGTGCCGTCGAGAAGCGGCTCGAGCCAGAGCCGGCGCTGCTCGGGCGTGGCGAATAGGTGCAGAACTTCCATGTTGCCCGTATCGGGGGCGCTGCAATTGTACACTTCCGAGGCCCAGGGAACTCGGCCCATGATTTCGGCGAGCGGCGCATATTCGAGGTTCGAGAGCGCCGTGCCGGGCTCGTCCGGGCGCAGCCCGGGGAGGAACAGGTTCCACAGGCCCTGCTCCCGTGCTTTGGCCGTCAAAGGCTCGACCACCTCGAGCGGGTAGGTGCCGGCTTCCGCGAGGTCGAGCCAGCGCCGGTTGCGGGGCAGGACCTCCTCGTCCATGAAACACGTGATCTGGGCTCGAAGCGCCTCGACCTTGGCTGAATAGGCGAAATCCATCCGCATTGCTTTCCTGGTGGGGTCGGTCGACAGGTCGCTGGCAAGCCGTCGAGCCCCTTGGGGGATCAGAATGGCACGCGGCCCTCGGCGAGATCGAGGGCGCGCGTCGCGAAGTTCTCCGCGAGTTGCCCGAGTTCGCCGGCCTCGCTGGACGCCGCGTTGCCGGCCCGTGCGCGGTCCGCGATCCCGACGAAGATGACCGCGAAGCGGAACAGCGAGAACGCGAGGTGAAACCGCCGGAGGGGCCCGGCGGGCATCGCGCCGGCCTCGTACCGTTCGACGAACTCGGCCTGGGTTGGAATGCCGAGCGCCGCAATATCCAGGCCCTGGATGCCGCGATATTCATGCGGCCGGGTGTGCCACGCCATGCAGCAGAAACCGAGGTCGGCCAAGGGGTGGCCCAAGGTCGAGAGTTCCCAATCGAGGACTCCGATGACGCGCGCTTCGGTCGGGTGGATGACGAGGTTGCCCAGGCGGTAGTCGCCGTGCGCAACGGCAAGGCGGCCGTCATCGACCGGAAGGTGAGCGGCAAGCCAGCCGGCCAGCAGGTCGAGGGCCGGGATACCGGCACTCGGCGAGGCGGCCCATTGCCTGGACCAGCGTGCGATCTGCCGCTCGAAGTAGTTGCCCGGTGGTCCGAAATCGCCGAGGCTCAGAGCCGCAGGATCGAGGCGATGAAGTTCGGCCAGGGTGTCGGCCATGCTGAGATATATCGAGCGCCTCTCATCTGGGCCGAGGGTCGGGAGGGCGCAATCGTGAAACACGCGCCCCTCGAGCCGCTCCATCAGGTAGAAGGGCGTGCCGATCACATCGTCATCGCCATGGAACAGCACGGGACGGGGTACCGGCACGGCGGTGCCCGTCAGGGCGGTCAAAACCCTGAATTCCCGGTCGATCGCATGAGCCCTGGGCAGCAGGGGGCCGGCGGGCTTCTTGCGAAGCACCAGACGACGGCTATCGAAGGTGAGGAAGAAAGTTGGATTGGACTGACCGCCGGAAACGCGCTCCAATGTCATGGGCCCGGCGAGTCCGGACACGTGCTCGGTCAGGAATTGCCTGAGACGTTCTTGATCGAAGCCGAATTCATCCAAGCCCGATACCGCGCCGCTGGTCAATCATGCTCTCCCGCGGAGTTTCTATTCAGTGCAAAATTCGTCGAAGGCGGCATACAGCCCGAAATGATTTCCAAGACATCGCTCCGAGGTGCGACTGCCGACCTTGAACAGGAGGTGCAGGGCGCAGCGGCTTGCCGGCCCGAGCGCGATGGTATTCAACTCGAATCGGCTCTCGCAGTATTGCCACACATTTGCTGTTTCTAAATGGCTAGTTACCTCGTTCGAGGTTCCGCGTTCTTCGAGCGCTCCGATGTCCAGTACCGCCCTGGGGAGCTCGATGCGGTGACTGCGTTCGATCGGGGAGTCTTTCGGAAAGGGCGGAAGCGAGTTTTGCCATGGTCACGAAATCCATCATAGACCGGATCCTCATCCTCGCCGCGGTGGTGTGCGCAGCCGGCCTGGCATGGCAATTGACGGTTCTTTTGACATCCAAGGGGCAGGGGACGGTCGTGCACAAGGCCGAAGCCGTCCTTCCGGCACGGCAGCCCTCCGCAGCTCCGGTCGCGTCCGACGCGCCCAGCACGCCCTCGGTCCGGGTCGTCTACCCACCCGAGCAAGGACTGCAGGCTCCGAAGACGACCACCAAGGCATCCGATGACCCCGTGACGGCCAAGCTCCCCATCGCGCCGACACCGGCCCCGGCGCCCGCTTCCCCGACTCCTTCCGCTGCTCCGTCCGTCGCCCTGCAGCCTCAAGCCGCGCCGTTCGTGGTTCCCAGCGCGGTTGCCACCGCCCCGGTTCTCCCCTCGGTCCCGGCACCCGCGGCCGTGGCACTCACCGCGGCGCCCGCACCGGCCATTTCTCCCGCCAGTGCTCCGGTTCCCGACCCGGCCCCCGCCGCCGCTTCGGCCAGCATCGCGCCAACACCGCCGGCCGATGATGCAGCCGCAGCCGCCCCGGGGTCGCCGGCAGCCCCGCCCGCCGCGGATGCCCAGCCGCAGCCGGCACACTGGAGTCCCGAGCCGGCCGAATCCGGTGCCGATCAGACCCTGGCTACCGCGACGACGAGCGTCAGTGCGCGGCAAACCGAGGCGGCCAGCCCCGTTGCGCCGGCGGCGCCGCAGAGAGTCGCCTCTCTGGGCGGCGCCCCGACCCGCCAAACCGCCGCTCCGGGGCCGCAGGCCAAGCGCGTCTCGGCAGGGGGCGTCAACATCAACAATGCGTCGGTGGAAGCGCTGGACCATCTGCGCGGGGGCGGCCACATCGGACAGGCGATCGCGCGCCACCGCCCTTACCGATCGGTCGAGGATCTCGTGAAGAAGCGCGTATTGCGTCGCGACTTGTACGAGCAGATCAAGAATCAGATCGCCACCCAGTAATGCGCGTGCCGGGCTCCTGGACGAGCTCGAAAGGCGAGGGTTGCCGTGTGTCACCATGCCGCCGCAACGGCCCGGCCTGACCATCGCACCGGGCCAAAGGACCGCGTAGCATGGCCGCCGAGCAAGCGCTGAAAGCCTAACCGAGTGGGAACCGTGCCGGACGGAGCAGACCGAGAAGATCGGCTTGAACGACTGATCGGGCGGGCGAAGCTGGTCATAGCCTTCGAGCGCTTCTGGCCGCCGTTCGTACTCGCGCTTGTTATCGTCGGGCTCTTCGTTGCTTGCGCGTGGCTGGGCTTGTGGGTCGCTCTGCCGCGCCAGGCACACATCCTGGGTCTCGCGGCTTTCGCGGTGGGCCTTGCGGGGGCGGGCGTTCTGGCGGTCCGGGCCGGGGTGCCGTCGCGCGCCGACGCGCTTGCGCGGCTCGACCGAGACTCAGGGCATCGGCATCGTCCGGTATCGTCGAGCCAGGACCGGCTGGCCAACCCCGATGCCGACCCGGCCACCAGGGCCCTTTGGGACCTGCATCGCCGCAGACTTGCCGAGGCGGCCGGGCGCGTCGAGGTGCGCAAGCCATCCCCACGGCTCGTCGAGCGGGATCGCTTCGCCCTGCGGGCCGCTGCCGTGCTGGCGCTCGTGGCTTCGGGTTTCGTGGCCGGGGTCGACAAGCAAGGGCGGCTCGCGGCGGCGTTCGATGTCCGAAGCGCAGGTGCGAGCGCGGCGGGATTCCGGCTCGACGCCTGGATCGACCCGCCGCCCTATACGGGCCGAGCACCGCTGCTTCTCCCGGCCCCGGGTAGCTCCGGAAGTGGCGGAACGCCGCAGAAGATCGCGGCGCCGGTGAATTCGATCGTGGTGATCCGCTCGGCTGGCGAAGGCAAGGTCGACGTCGATGCCGCAGGCGGGCTGAAGCCCGCGGCGCCCGCCGTGCCATCCCCGGGAAGCAGCGTGCCGCACGCGGCCGATCCTGCCGGCGGCGAACACCGCCTTGTTCTGTCCGGCGACGGCCAGCTCAAGGTGCAGCGGGACGGAGCCCCTTATTCGGCCTTCGACCTGCACGCCATCCCCGACCTGCCGCCGACCATTGCGGTCACCAAGCCGCCGGCCGGCAATCTGCGCGGCTCGTTGAGCGTGAGCTACAAGATCGATGACGATTACGGGGTGGTCGGTGCGGAAGCGGCGTTCGCCAGCCCGATCCTGCACGGCAAGAAGGTCGAGGGACGCTCTCTGGTGAGCCCGCCCACGATGGCGCTGACCCTGCCCAACGGCGGTCGCGGTCTCGGCACCGGCGAGACCACCGCCGATCTATCGGAACATCCTTGGGCCGGTGCCGCCGTTACCATGATTCTGAGCGCCAAGGACGAGGGCGGCAACGTGGGCCATAGCGCTCCCGTCACCACCACGCTGCCGGCACGGATCTTCCACCAGCCGCTGGCGCGCGCGCTGGTCGAGCAGAGACGAGACCTCGTGCTCGATCCGGATCACCGGTCCAACGTGTCCACGTCCCTCGATGCGCTGACGATCGCCCCGGACCTCTTCGGCGTGACGTCGTCGGTGTTCCTTGGTCTCGATGCAGCCAAGACGCGGCTGCGCGATGCAAAGGGCGATGCCGATCTGCTGGAGGTCGCGGACCTCCTCTGGTCCATGGCGCTGAGTATCGAGGAGGGGGATCTCAGCCCGACGGAACGCGATCTTCGGGCGCTGCAGAAGGAGCTGCGCGACGCGATTGCGCGGGGAGCGCCGCCCGATGAGATCAAGAAGCTCGCCGAAGCGCTCAAGCAGCAGCTCGAAAAATTCCTGGCCGAGATGGCCCAGAAGTCGCAGGAAAGCCAGGATCGCGGCCCCTCCGACCGTAACGGCAAGATGGTGACGCCGCGCGACCTTCAATCCCTGCTCGACCGCATGGAAAAGAGCGCCGAGAACGGCGACATGGCCGAGGCGCAGCAACTGCTCGACCAGTTGCAGAACATCCTCGAAAACCTCCGATCGGCGCAGCGCGGCGATGCCGGAAACCAGGGCTCGCAGGAGATGAACCAATCGATGGGCGCGCTCGACCGGATGATGCGCGATCAGCAAGGGCTGCGCGATCGGACGTTCCAACGCGGCAATCAGCGTCGGCAGGCAAAGCGCAAATCTGGGCAGGATGGACAGGATCAGGCCGACGGCGAGTCGGGCGATGAACCGCCAGCCGGAGACGATTCGCAATCGCAGGCCGACGACGGGCAGGGCGAGCAGGATCTTCAGGGCCAGCAGCAGGCTCTGAGCGAACAACTGCGGCAGTTGCAGAAACAGATGCGCGAACTCGGCCTGAACGGCGAGCCGGGGCTCGACGAAGCCCAGCAGGCCATGAAGGATGCCGAGCAGGCGCTGGGCAAGGGCGGTGCCGGAAACGATCGGGCCGTCGAAGCGCAGGGCCGGGCCCTGCAGGGGCTTCAGAAGGGTGCGCGTGGCTTGCAGGGCCAGATGGCGCAGGGCGAGGACGGCCACCAGGGCGAGAGCGGGATGGGGCGGGCCGATGGAACGGGCCAGCGGGACGGAACGGATCCGCTCGGCCGGCAACGCGGCAGTCGGGACCGGGGCACCGACGCCCAGGGCGGGTTCAACCCCGGGGAGGGGCTGGCAGAACGCGCCCAGAAGGTTCTCGAGGAACTCCGCCGGCGGCTCGGCGACCGCATGCGGCCGCAGGAGGAGCAGGATTATCTTGAGCGCTTGCTCAAGCGGTACTGAACACCGGCGGACAGCCTCAAAGAACCAGCTCGAGCTGCCGGTCGACGGCGGGGTCCGCGGCGTCGAAGCCGGAGAACGAGATGCCGAGCAACCGCACGCTGCGCTGCAGCGGCAGGATCGATGCGACGAGCTCGAGAGCGATCATGCGGAGCTCCGTCTCGGACGCGACCGGGCGGGGCAATGTGCGGCTCCGGGTGAGCTGTCGAAAATCGGAGAATTTCACCTTCAAGGTGATGGTGCGGCCCGGGGCTCCGACGCGGGTGCAATGCTCCCAAACCGTGCCCAGGATCGGCCCGAGCCCTTCAGCCACGGCCTCGGGCGTGGTCAAGTCCGTGAAGAACGTCGTTTCCGATCCCACCGACTTGCGGATGCGGTTGGGGTTCACGGGACGATGATCGACCGCCCTGGCGAGCCCGAAATAATACCGGCCTGCCTTGCCGAAATGATGGGTCAGGAAGGCCTCGGTCTGTTCCCGCAAGTCGAGGCCGGTCACGATCCCGAGCCGGTTCATCTTGGCGGCCGTCACCGGTCCGATGCCATGGAACCTGCCGACCGGCAGCCCTTCGATAAAGCCGAGGCCTCTGGCTGGCGTCACGACGAAAAGCCCGTCCGGCTTGCGCTGATCGGAGGCGAGTTTCGCGATGAACTTGTTGTAGGAAACGCCCGCCGATGCGGTGAGCCCGGTGTCCTGCCTGATCCTGTGCCGGATCTGTTGCGCGACTTCGGTGGCAGAGCCGATGTTCTTGAGGTTGGTCGTGACGTCGAGATAGGCTTCGTCCAGGGACAAAGGCTCGACCAGCGGCGTATAGCTGTGGAAGATGTCGCGGATCTGCCGGGAGACCGCTTTATAGACCTCGAACCGGGGCTTGACGAAGATGAGGTCGGGGCAGAGCCTCCGCGCCGACATCGAGGGCATGGCGGAACGAACGCCGTAGCGTCGGGCCTCGTAACTTGCGGCCGCCACGACGCCCCGCTCACGGGTCCCGCCGACCGCCACAGGCAGGCCTCTCAGGCTTGGATTGTCTCGCTGTTCGACGGACGCATAGAACGCGTCCATGTCGATATGGATGATCTTGCGGGCGGCATCGTCCTTTGCCGGGACGTCATCAGAATCCGGGCCGGACGCGGCCGCAACCGCCGAAGCTGCGTGCTCTTCGGGGGGGACCGACCAGAAATTCTGCTCTCCCGGCGAATGCGAGCTCATGCTTTATCCGGACCAGAACGGAACGGGTACACGATAGCCCAGGGCCTATCACAACGATAGCCGACACGAGGGGGCGTCCACCCTGTCGCACCCGCCTCGGACAGGGGCGGAGTGTGATGATTGAGTCTCACCTGTTGCGGAACTCCCACAGTGCAGAGCGTGCTTTCAGGTTAGATTTCCCAGCCACTACAGGTGGCTTGATCCGGTCCGCCACGCCCCATGCAATCGCCTTCGCAACGACCCTTCGATGATCCCGCCGCGGATGCGGCGGTGTTGCTGATCCGGCTCGGCTTGGTGGTTCTGGCCTTTGCCGTTCCGCTTAGCGCGGTCGTTTTCCGACGTGCCCTGTTTCCGCTCTTTCCGGTCGGCACTGGTCTGCTGCTGGTCTCCGCGACCCTGCTGCCACGCCCGCCAGCGCTGAGCCGCCTGCGCCGCGCCGTGCGTTCCCCGGCCGGCCTCGGAGGCCTCGCGTTGCTGGGCTGGAGCGGTTTGTCCTTGATGTGGACTCCGTTCCCGTTCGACGCGGCGCAGCGATGGGGCCAGGAAGTCGGCACGTTGATTCTGGTCGTGCTGACGGCGGCGCTGCTTCCCGAGCGCACCAGGACTTCCAATCTCTACCTGTTTCCGCTGGGCCTAGGCGCGGCAGCCGCGGCGACATTCATCGCCGCCCTTGCCGGGCCCGAGACCCTGGGAGCTTTCCAGGCCTCGGATTCGACGCTGGAACGGGCCGTCATCAGCCTTGTGATGCTGGCCTGGCCGGCGATGTGCGCCCTGGCCATTCGCGAGCGCTGGGCCGCGGCCGGGTGGCTCGCGGTCGGCACGGCACTTGCCGCCATGGCGGCCTGGACATCGATCGCGCTTGCTGCCCTGGCGCTGGGCGCGGTCGTGTTCGCGGTCGCGACTTTGAATCCGGCACGGGTGGGGCTCTTGCTTGGGCTTATCACTGCGATCTTGATCCTTGCCGCGCCTGCCGTGCCGCTGGTGTTCGAGCCCATCATGGCCGGGCTTGCCGACGTGCTCGGGGACAGGCTGCCGGCGCTGAACGACATCGCCCAGGCCCTGCATGTCTGGGGCGCGCTCGTTATGCAGGAGCCGTTGCGGCTGCTGACCGGCCATGGCTTCGACATGATCACGCGGGCCGTGATGTCGGGCTTCATTCCCGCCGATGCCCCCCGGAGCTTGCTGTTCGAGATCTGGTACGAGCTCGGCCTCGTCGGTGCGCTTGCCGCGGCATTGCTGTTCCTTGGTGGCTCGCTCGCCGCCGGCAAGGCCTCCCAGGCACTCGCTCCGTTTCTCCTCGCGGCTATCACCACGGGTTTCGTGATCTCGATCTGGGAGATGGACGCGACGCAATTGTGGTGGATCACGCTTCTGGGGGTCGCTAGCGTCGCCTTCGCCACGGTAATTCGGGGTCAATACCGGACCGACCGGCCAGCCGCCCAGCTGGCCGGTGCCAGGCTTGCCCCACGGGCTGCTTCTCCGCCCCGCGCCTAGCGCAAGACGCCGGAAAATCCGCACGGCGTCGGAACGCCGCGCCAGGCTTTCGACGCCATGCGGCGGGCTTTTGCCCGAGGTCGGTCAGGCGATACGACGTTGCCGGTCGCCGAATTGCGTTGCGAAGAAGCCGTGATACGAGCCGTGCCGGGCCATGAGATCCGCGTGGGTGCCGAACTCGACCGCCCGGCCGTTCTCCACCACACAGATCCGGTCTGCGTCCATGATGGTCTGAAGCCGGTGGGCCACGACGATCGTGGTCCGCCCCACCCGCAGATCCGCGAGCGCCTTCTGGACCTCCCGCTCCAATTCCGAATCGAGTGCCGCGGTCGGCTCATCGAGCAGGATGATCGAGGCGTGCTTGAGGAACGCACGCGCGATGGCGATGCGCTGGCGTTGTCCACCCGAGAGTTTGGCGCCCTGTTCCCCGACGCTCGTCGCGTAGCCTTCCTCGAAGCCCATGATGAAATCGTGCGCGTGGGCGCTTTTGGCCGCCTGGACGATGTCGGCCTCGGTCGCGTCCGCCTTGCCGAGCGCGATGTTGTCTCGGATCGTGCCGCGGAACAGAAAAACGTCCTGCGCCACGAAGGCGATCGCGTCGCGCAGGGATTTCATGTTTACCGCGGAGATGTCCTGACCGTCGATGCAGATGCGTCCCGCCTCGGGTTCGTAGAACCTTTGCAGCAGGCTGATGATGGTCGATTTCCCACCCCCCGAGGGACCCACGAGGGCGGTCGTCTTGTCGGGCTCGGCCACCAGATCGATCCCGGCCAACACGGGCTCCCCCGGACGATAGCTGAAGCGCACATCGTCGAAGGTAATGCGCCGGGGGCCGGTGGCGAGCGACGGCTTCGACGCGTCTTGCGCGTCCGGCAAGGGCTCGTCCAGAAGCTCGTAGACCAGGCGGGCGCCGACGAGGCCGTTTTGCAGGTCGAGGTTGAAGCGCCCCAGGCGCTTGGCGGGCTCGTAGGCCGCCAGCAGCGAAACGATGAAGGCGAAGAAGGAACCGGGGTCGCTGTGTGCCACGGTGATCCGCCATGATCCGTAGAGCAGGATCAGGCCCACCGAAACGCCGCCGAGCGTTTCACTGACAGGGCTCGACATCGCGATCCCGAGCGCCATGCGGTTGGCCGCCTTCTCGACCTCGCGGACCGCCCCCTTCATCCGGGTTCGCATGAGTCCCTCGAGATTGAAGGACTTGATAATGCGGACGCCCTGAACCGTCTCGCCCATGTGCTGCATGATGCGTGCGGATCCATCGAAGGAGCGGCGCGCAAACCGGCGGACGCGTCCCATCAGACGCCCCATGACAAGGGCCCCGAGGGGCAGGCCCGAGAGCGCGATGACCGACATCAGCGGATCATCGTAGATCATCACGATCAGCAGTCCGAGCACCGTCAGCGCGTCGCGACCGACCGAGGTCACGATCAATTGGACGATGTCGCGCACACTGTTGGCCGCGAGCGCCAAGCGCGACATCAGCTCGCTCGAATGGCGGTCCGAGAAGAATGCCACGGGCTGGTGCAGCAGATGATCGTAGACGCGCTCCTGCAAGGCTGCCACGATACGGTTGCCGGTCCGCGACATCAGGACGAGCTGGCCGAAGGTGGCGAGGCCTCGCACGATATAGAGAGCCGCCACGGTCAGGGCGAGGAAGCGGAGGTGCTTGAACGCGCCCGGCTCGGTCACGCTGAACCCCGTCATGCCGTTGACCACGGGACGCAGCAGCCACACGGAGAAGGTGGTTGCGCCGGCGCTGACCGCCATGAGCAGGAAGGCCGCGACATAGGAGGGCAGGTGGGCCCAGGCGTGTTCGGCCAGGAGCCGCCGCATCAGCCCGAAGCTCTGACCATCGTCCAGCGACGGTCGCGTGGAAGTTTCGGACATCGGGCTCCTCAAGCGCCTCCAAAGACGGGTCTGACCGGTCCCCTTCGGAGACCCATGACCCGCGGTGAAAGGGCGTCGAACTCGCCTCGTCCTATCCTAAACCGGGACGATGGGCCATCCATGCGGTTCGGGACGGGATCGGGTGCGCCGAGCAGGCCCTCTCAGCCATGCTCCAAGGATCTGGTTTCGCTGCGGAACGGGTGCGCCGGATAGACCCCCAGGATTCGCACCTCGCGGGAGAAGAAGGCGAGCTCCTCGAGGGCCAGCCGCAGCGCCGGGTCCTCGGGATGGCCGTCGACATCGGCCAGGAACTGCGTGGCCGTGAACTCGCCTTCTACCATGTAGCTTTCGAGCTTGGTCATGTTCACCGCATTCGTGGCAAAGCCGCCGAGTGCCTTGTAGAGCGCCGCGGGCACGTTGCGGACCCGGAACACGAAGGTCGTCACCACCGGGCCGTTGCCGGGTGCCGCGACCGCGGGCGTCCTGGAGAGCACGACAAAGCGCGTGGTATTGTGGGCCTCGTCCTCGACGTCCTGGGCCAGGATGTCGAGCCCGTAGATATCGGCGGCCAGACGCGGCGCCAGCGCGGCCCGGACGGGGTCGGCCCATTCGGCGATCTCGCGCGCCGCGCCGGCCGTGTCGCCCGCCACATGGGCCCGCAGCCCGAGACGGCGGATCACCTTCCGGCATTGCCCGAGTGCATGCACGTGGCTGTGCACGTGCTTGAGTGCGTCCAGCCTAGCGCCCTTGAGACCCATAAGCTGGAAGTGAATCGGCAGGAAATATTCACCCACGATATGCAGGCCCGAGTTCGGCATCAGCGCATGAATGTCGGCGACACGTCCGGCGATGGAGTTCTCGATCGGGATCATGCCGAGGGTCGCGCGCCCTTCCGAGATCGCCGCGAAGGCATCCTCGAAGGTCGCGCAGGGGAGCGGCTCCAGGCTCGGATAGGCATCCTGGCAAGCGATGTGGGAATTGGCTCCGGCTTCGCCCTGGTAGGCGATTTTCTGCGACGTCATGGCATTCCCAGCATGGTGCGGGCCCGTGCGAGTTCGGCCTGCGTATCGACGCCCAGCGGCACTGCATCGACGATCGCGGCGTCGATGCGCATGCCCGCTTCGAGTGCGCGCAATTGTTCGAGTTTTTCCCGTTGCTCGAGCCGGGAGGGCGGCAGCGCCACGAAGCGCCGGAGAGCGTCCCGGCGGTACGCGTAGAGCCCGATGTGGTGATAGAGAGGCCCCTCGCCCCAGGGCGCCGTGGCGCGGGTGAAATAGAGCGCTCGCAGGTGCCCCGATGCGGTCTCCGATCCCACCAGTTTCACGACGTTCGGATCGGCCTTTTCATGATCGCGGCGGATGAGCGCCGCCAGCGTGGCGATCGCGACCGTGGGATCGGCCAGCGGCAGCAGGGCCCGCTGCACGGCGCGCGGCTCGACCGTGGGCAGGTCGCCCTGAAGGTTGATCGCGACATCATGTTCGCCCGCGGGATCGACCCGCTCCAGGGCCTCGTGGATTCGATCCGAGCCCGCCGCATGATCGGCGCGGGTCATCACCGCGTGACCGCCCACCCCCGCAACGACGTCGGCGATGTCCTGGCTGTCGGTCGCGACCACCACCGGGCCGAGATCCGCTTCCCGGGCGCGCCGCCACACGTGCACGATCATCGGCGTCCCGTTGATGTCGGCGAGCGGCTTTCCGGGCAGCCGCGTCGAGCCCATGCGGGCGGGGATAAGGATAATGGGCTTCATGGCCGTGATGGGAGCTGGCTCGATGGAGGCCCGCGATGGGCTAATTCGGGCGTCAAAAAGTAGCGAGGACGCGCGCTTATACGTGTTGCCAAGCCTTCGGCAAAGTGGCTATTGGACCGAGGCGCCGCCACGGTTCTGGCGAGTTTCGCGCTGACCAATCGGTATGGAGCCTTCGGGGTCATGGATTCTTTCGAAGTCAACAAGATCGCCGGCGGTGTCCTGGGGACGCTCCTGTTGACCATGGCACTCGGCCTGTTCTCGGGTTTCATCTACTCCCCGCCGGTACCGACCAAGCCGGGCTACGACCTGCCCGCCGCGCCGGCCGAGGGCGGCGGCGAAGGGCAGGCCAAGAGCGCCGCGCCTGCCGAGCCCTTGCCTGTGCTGCTGGCCAAAGCCGATATCGGCAAGGGCCAGGGCTTCGCGAAGGCATGCGGCGCCTGCCACAATTTCGAGAAGGGTGCCGCCGCCAAGGTGGGGCCGCCGCTCTATGGCGTGGTGGGCCGGGAGGTCGCCTCGGTGCCTGGGTTCAGCTACTCGGATTCTCTCAAGAGCAAGGGCGGGACCTGGGACTACGAGAAGATCAACGCCTTCATCACCTCGCCCAAGGCCTACGCGCCCGGAACCAAGATGACTTTCGCGGGCGAGTCCGACCCGGACAAGCGGGCCGACATCATCGATTACCTGCATACGTTGTCGGATACGCCCGAGCCTCTGCCTGCCGTCACGACCCCGGCAGCCGCGACGGCTCCGGCTGCCGATGCCCCTGCGCCTGCCGCTCCTAATGCCAAGGCTCCGGCCGGCAATGCCCCGGCGGCTCCGGCAGCTAATCCTCCGGCCGCCGCGCCCGTGTCTCCAGAGCCGGCTGCGCCTGCGGCTCCGGCTGCGCCCGCCGATCCCGCCAGCAAGGGCTGAGAGCGGTAGACATCCTTTCAAGTGCATCTGGGCCCTGGCCGAATGTGGCCCGGGCCTTTTTGCTGTCCGCGGCACGAAGCGGAAAGATCGGCGCCTCGGGAGCGCTGGCGCCCACTCCCAAAAGCGACATAATCGGCTGTTGACTGAACCGGCCAGCAGCCGAGGAGAGATCCGCTTCCATGCCATTCATCACCCGCCGCTCGGCGCTCGCCCTGGGCGGCGCCTTTGCCGCCTCACCGCTGCTGCACGGGCTCCCGCGGGTCGCGGCCGCCGAGGGCGAAATCGAGAGCCACGGCCTTTCGGTGTTCGGCGACCTGGGTCTGCCGGTGGACTTCAAGTCGCTGCCTTATGTCAGGGTGGATGCGCCCAAGGGCGGCAGCATCGTGATCGAGCCTTCGACGGCCGGAAACAACCAGAACTTCACGACCTTCGATACGCTCAACATCTACATCCTGAAGGGCAATGGCGCCGCCGGAATGAGCGCGATCTTCGACAGCCTGATGACCGGGACGCTCAACGAACCGGATGCGCTCTATGGGCTTGTGGCGCGGGCGGTGCGATGGTCCGCAGACAAACTGACCTTCCGGTTCCTGCTGCGGCCCGAGGCGCGCTTTCACGACGGCTCGAAGCTGACCGCCGCCGATGTCGCGTTCTCGCTCAACATCCTCAAAGACAGGGGCCACCCCAACATCCGCACCAGCCTGCGCCACCTCGAGGCGGCCGAGGCGGAGGCCGACGATGTCGTCATGGTGCGGCTGAACCCGGCGCGCAGCCGCGAGTTGCCGCTCATCGTGGCCGGCCAGCCGATCTTTTCCAAGGCGTTCTACACGGCCCACCCGTTCGACGAGACGACGCTCACTCCCGCCTCTCGGCTCGAGCAACTACAAGGTGGGGGCTTTCGAACAGGGGCGGTTCATCAGCTTCGACCGGGTCAAGGATTATTGGGCCAAGGACCTCCCGATCAATCTAGGGCAGGGGAACTTCGACACGATCCGCTACGAATACTTTCGCGAGCGGCAGGTCGGGTTCGAGGCCTTCAAGTCCGGCCTGATCACGTTCCGCGAAGATGTGACTTCGATCAATTGGGTCAAGGGCTACGACTTTCCGGCCGTGCTGGAGGGCAGGGTCAAACGGGAGAGCATTCCCGATCAGGCGCCCCGTGGCGCTCAGGCCTGGTGGATGAACACCAGGCGCGCCCAGTTCAAGGATGCGCGCATCCGCCAGGCGCTTGGGCTCGCCTTCGATTTCGAATGGACCAATCAGAACATCATGTTCGGCTTGTACCAGCGCACGTGGTCCTATTTCCAGAACTCGCCGATGGCGGCCACGGGTCTTCCGGGGCCGGAAGAGCTCGCGATACTCGAGCCGTTCCGGGGCAAGGTCCCGGATGCCGCCTTCGGCGAGGCCGTGATGCCGCCGAAATCGGACGGGTCGGGTCAGGACCGGGCGCTGCTAGGCCAGGCGTTCAAGCTGCTGCAGAGTGCCGGGTGCAAGCGGGACGGCAATGTCCTTAAGCTGCCCAGCGGCGAGCCGTTCCGCATCGAATTCCTGGATTTCCAGGGCTCGCTCGAGCGCCACACCAACCCGTTCATCAAGAACCTGCGCCTGCTCGGCATCGACGCCAATTACCGGGTCGTCGACGCGGCCCAATATCAGTCGCGCGTGCAGGATTTCGACTTCGACATCGTCAGTTTCCGCTATGGCGCGAGCTTAACACCCGGCGAGGACCTGCGGATTTCCAGTGGCTCCGAGGCCGCCAGGACGCCGGGCTCGCAGAATTTCACGGGCATCGCCGATCCGGTGGTGGACGCGCTGATCGACAAGGCCCTGGTGGCCAATTCGCGGCCGGAACTCAACACCATCTGCCGGGTGCTCGACCGGGTGCTGCGCGCCGGCTACTACTGGATACCGATGTGGAACAACCCGGCCCACCGGATTGCCTATTGGGATCAATTCAGCCGGCCCGCCACACCGCCGAAATTCGATCCGGGCGTGCTCTCCACCTGGTGGTTCGACCAGGACAAGGCCAGCAAATTGAAGCTGGGCGGCTGATGCTTTAGGACCCCGATGCTCGCCTATATCGCCCGCCGCCTCCTGCTGATGATCCCGACCGTGTTCGGGATCATGCTGGTCTCGTTCGTGATCGTGCAATTCGCTCCCGGCGGGCCGGTGGAGCGCATCATCGCGCAGCTTCAGGGGCTCGACGGCGGCAATGCCTCGCGGCTCGGCGGAGGCGGCTCGGACATCGGCAGCGCCACCCAGGCGCAGGCCGGGGTGGGAGGCGAATCGTCGAAATATCGCGGCGCCCAGGGTCTCGACCCGAAATTCGTCAAGGATCTCGAAAAACAGTTCGGCTTCGACAAGCCGGCCTACGAGCGCTTCTGGATCATGATCCGCAACTATGCGGTCTTCGACTTCGGCCAGAGCTATTTTCGCGACGTGCCGGTGCTCCGGCTCATCAAGGAAAAGCTGCCGGTCTCGATCTCGCTCGGCCTGTGGATGACGCTGATCTCCTACGCGATCTCGATCCCGCTCGGCATAGCCAAGGCGGTGCGCGACGGCTCGCGCTTCGATGTCTGGACCTCCGGCGTCGTGATCATCGGCTACGCTATTCCCAGTTTTCTCTTCGCAATCCTGCTGATCGTGGTGTTTTCCGGAGGCTCGTTCTTCCAGATTTTTCCGTTGCGCGGTCTCACCTCCGAGAACTGGCAGGATCTGTCCTGGCCCGCGCGCATCGGCGATTACCTCTGGCACATCGCGCTGCCCGTGATCGCCATGTCGATCGGCGCCTTCGCGACCTCGACCTTCCTGACCAAGAATTCCTTCCTCGACGAGATCCGCAAGAACTACGTGCAGACCGCCCGCATGAAGGGTCTCAGCGAGCGGCAGGTGCTCTACGGCCACGTCTTCCGCAACGCCATGATGATCGTGGTGGCGGGCTTTCCAGGCGCCTTCGTGTCGGCCTTCTTCACCGGCGCGCTGCTGATCGAGAGCATCTTCTCGCTCGACGGGCTGGGGCTGCTGTCCTACGAGTCGATCCTCAATCGCGACTACCCTGTCGTATTTGCCAATCTCTACATCTTCGCGCTGCTCGGGCTGGTGGTGAACCTCCTTTCCGACCTGACCTATACCTGGATCGATCCGCGCATCGACTTCGAGACGCGAGGCGTGTGATGGACGCGCTCGTGGATGGGGCCGTCCCGGGGGGCTCGCGACCGCTGGCGCCACCCTTGCCCCGCAAGGGCCTGCTGAGGCTTTCGCCGATCAACCAGCGCCGGCTGGATAATTTCCGGCGCAATCGCCGGGGCTACTGGTCGCTGGTCATCTTCACCGTGATGTTTTTCCTGTCGCTCGGGGCGGAGTTCATCGCCAACGACAAGCCGATCGTCGTCTCCTACAAGGGCGAGATCCTGTTTCCTTTCCTGCACGATTACCCGGAAGACAAGTTCGGCGGATTCCTGGCCGAAACCGATTATCGCGATCCGGTCGTCAGCAAGGAGATCACCGACAACGGCTGGATGGTGTGGCCGCCGATCCGCTATTCCTACAACACCCACAATCTGGACCTGCCGGTTCCGGCACCATCGCCCCCAACCTGGCTGCTCAGCGACCGGCAGTGCGCGGCTTCGATCGAGCGCCACCACGGCACGGTGCCGGAGAGCCACCCGTGCCGCGCCATCGAATCGAACTGGCTCGGTACCGACGATCAGGGCCGCGACGTGGTGGCTCGCCTGATCTACGGGTTCCGGATCTCGATTCTGTTCGGGCTGATCCTGGCCGGAATCTCGTCGGTGATCGGCATCGCGGCCGGCGCCATCCAGGGCTATTTCGGTGGCTGGACCGACCTCATCATGCAGCGGGTGATCGAGATCTGGTCGTCGCTGCCGCACCTCTATCTTCTGATCATCGTGGCCGCGATCATCACGCCGTCGTTCTTCGTGCTGCTCGGCATTCTGCTGCTGTTTTCCTGGGTGAATCTCGTGCACGTGGTGCGGGCCGAGTTCCTGCGTGCCCGCAACCTGGAATATGTGACCGCCGCGCGGGCGCTGGGGCTGTCAAACGCCAAGATCATGGTCAAGCACCTCCTGCCGAATGCCATGGTGGCCACGCTGACCTTTCTGCCTTTCGTGCTGAACGGGTCGATCACCACCTTGACGTCGCTGGATTTCCTGGGTTTCGGCCTGCCACCAGGCTCGCCCTCGCTGGGCGAACTCCTGTTGCAAGGCAAATCGAACCTGCAGGCGCCGTGGCTCGGTCTCACCGGCTTTTTCGCCATCGCGATCATGCTGTCGCTGCTGATCTTCATCGGGGAGGCCGTGCGCGACGCTTTCGACCCCCGCAAGACGTTTCGCTGAGGGTCCGTGGCGGAGCCGAAACCTCTCCTTAACCCGATGGGTCCAAAGCTCGGCGCTTGACCATGGACCACGGTATCTCTTTGCGCACGCAGACCAGGGCGGCCATGCCCGAGAGCGTCGATCTCGGGGCGGTGGATCAGTTCGAGAGGCGATCGGGTCGCGACCTCGCCGAAACCATGATGGATGCCGGCCGCAAGCGCCGCATCCTGAACGAAGCGCTCGACCGCCGCCTGGAACTGCGGGGAAACGCGATACTCACCGCCGCGGGCGCCGGCTTCGCGGCGGCACTTGCGAACCTGGCCATGGTCCTCGATGTCGGCCGGTGGGTCTATCTGGTACCAACGGCGCTCCTCCTCGGTTTGCTGAGCGGCTCGACGGCCCTGCTGATCCTTGTCCTGAACCGCCGGGGCTATTGGGATGCCTTGGCGGCCGACACGGCTCGCTGCAGCATCATCATCAGACAGATCCAGGCTCTTCGGGAAGAGGATTTGCGGACGCCGCTCGGTCGGCGCGTACTGGACGGGTTGCTTCAGGAGTTCAAAACCATTGTCGACGGCCGCAAGGCGCTCGACAGCGTGGACTTCGTCGTGGAGCGGCGGCATCGTCGTCTAAAGGTCCGCCATACGAACGTGATCTGCATCCTGCCCGACGGAGAGCGTCGGCCGGCCACGATCCGCGATATCTCGCGCTCGGGTGTCGCACTCACGATCGATGTCCATCTCCCGGTCGGGACGGCCCTGCTCATCGGCTCGACGCCGGCCCGAGCGGTCCGGGTCACCGAGGACGGGTTGGCGTTCGAATTCCTCAAGCCGATCCCGCGCGAGCGCTTCTCGCAAGACATCGTGCTGTGAGCCGCAGAGCTCGCGCAAGGATCTCTCCGCTACCTCGGATCCCGGCGCTTCGTGCAGGCTCTGGTTCGTGCTAGGGCGGCCCGTCGCCGGATCGGCGACGCGCCAGGGGATCAACATGAACAACGTCGTCGTCGTGGATCATCCCCTGGTGCAGCACAAGTTGACCCTGATGCGTACCGTTTCGCGGTCCACCAAGGGCTTCCGGCAATTGCTGAACGAGATCGGCATGCTGCTCTGCTACGAGGTCACGCGCGACCTGCCGATCGAACTCGTGGAAGTCGAGACGCCGCTCACGAAGATGATGGCCCCGCGGATCGCCGGCAAGAAGCTCGTGTTCGCGCCGATCCTGCGGGCCGGTGTCGGGTTCCTCGATGGCATGCTCGATCTCGTGCCTTCGGCCCGTGTGGCCCACATCGGGCTCTACCGCGATCCCGAAACCCTCCAGGCGGTGGAATATTATTTCAAGGCGCCGACCGACATCGACGAGCGCTTGACCATCGTAATGGACCCGATGCTGGCCACGGCCAACTCGGCTGTCGCGGCAATCGCCTTGCTCAAGCAGCGGGGGGCGCGCGAGATTCGGTTCGTGTGTCTTCTGGCAGCCCCCGAAGGCATCGCCAAGCTGAATGCGGAGCATCCCGACGTGTCGATCTGGACGGCGGCGGTCGACGAAAGGCTCAACGAGCACGGCTACATCGTGCCCGGCCTGGGCGATGCCGGCGACCGCATGTTCGGCACGAAATAACCCGGCCGCCGCGCCCCGCTCGGATCAGCGCCGGGCGTCGTCCTCGCTCTTGTCGAGCACCACACGCAGGAAGCGGCTGGCCAGCAGCATCTCGAACAGGAAGGCCGTAAGGGCGCCGATGGTGCACACGATGGCCAGGCCGAAGAATCCGTACAGCGCTCCGGCGACCGCCGCGTCCCGCAGCGCGCCGACAAAAAGGGTCAGCACCGCCCCGCAGGTCGCCGCGCCGCCGACGGCGCCCAGAATGACCGCGATGTCCAGCGCCACCGATCGCGTTCGCAGGGAGTGAAGTCGCGCCTGCTGGGCGGCTTTCTGGGTGTCCTCGGCCTCTTCGACCGCCTGGGCGATCCTGTCCACCTGGTCGGCCACCCGGGCGAGGCGGGTCGAGAATACGTTGATCAGCGTGCCGATGCCGGTCAACAGGAACACCGGCGTCAGCGCCACCTGTATGAGATGGGCGACGTCGTCGAGCTTGGCGAAACTGGGCTGGGTGAGCGGCATGGCTTGTACGGAACGCTCCGATCGGACCCGTCCACGGTGGTAACCCGCCCGAGTGAGGTTGGGCAAGATCGCCTCTTGCGGCCGGCGAAGCTCGGCCCAATGTACCGGGCGCGTGCCGCCCCACGCGCGCCTTTCGGGATCGGGTCGGCCCGAATCGCTGTGTGACGAAACCCGCAGGAGGCAGCTTGCAAGAGGTCGCGGCCGAGAGCCTGCCCATGAGCCAGTCCGATCCCCGTGCGCTCCCGGAACCCTCGCGCCCCTTCGCGGCCGTCACCATCGGCTTCGGCGATGGCGTTCGCCACCCGATCGAGCGGGCCGTGGCCACCGAGGTGCCGGTCCAGGTCAATTTCGCCGACATGCCCTTCGGCATCATGATGCTGACCCCGGCCGATCTCGAAGATTTCGCCTTCGGGTTCAGTCTGACTGAGGGCGTCATCGAGAAGGCGGCCGACATCCGTGGCGTTGCGGTCGAGGCGGGACAGGAGGGCATCGCGCTCCGGGTCGATCTCGTGCCGGCGCGGCTCCATGCGCATCTGGCGCGCCGCCGCGCCATGGCGGGCCGCACCAGCTGCGGGCTCTGCGGCATCGAGGATTTCGAGGCGCTCCCACGCGCCTCGAACCCGCAGGGGATCGCGCCCCAGGTCGCGCTCGCGGCCGTGCAGCGGGCGTTGATCGATCTCGAGACGAGGCAGGTGCTGAACGCCGTGACGCGCGCCGTGCATGGCGCAGCCTGGGTGGCGGCCGATGGATCGATCCTCGCCGTGCGGGAAGATGTCGGCCGGCACAATGCGCTCGACAAGCTCGTCGGCGCCTGCCTGCGCGCCGGAACGGCGCCGGCCACGGGCTTCATCGTCGTGACGAGCCGCGCCTCTTACGAAATGGTGGAAAAGGCCGCGACGTTCGGCTGCCGCACGCTGGTCGCGATTTCGGCCCCGACGGCGCTCGCGGTGGGCCGAGCCCGGCAACTCGACGTTACCCTGCTGGGCATCGCCCGGCGGGACAGCGTCACCGTGTTCCACGGCGCCGATCGCATCGAAACCTGAACTGCAAGCCCGTACCCCGGCCTGCGTGCATCGGGGCTGGCATCGGACCTGCATCTCGAACAATACTGATGCGAGGTTGTGAGCGCGGCATCCTGCACGATCGCGGGCACGGCTCTCTTCCTGTGGGGAAGGATGGCCGGTCCATGTACGACCACGACCTGATCGTTATCGGCAGCGGCCCGTCCGGACGGCGCGCCGCCGTGCAAGGGGCAAAGCTCAACCGCTCGGTACTGGTGATCGAGAAAGGCCGCCGGGTGGGCGGCGTATCGGTCCATACCGGGACCATTCCGTCCAAGACCCTGCGCGAAACCGTGCTCAACCTGTCGGGCTGGCGCGAACGCGGTTTCTACGGCCGCTCCTATCGGGTCAAGCAGGATATAGCGGCAACCGATCTCATCGCTCGCCTGCACAAGACCCTCGACCACGAAGTCGAAGTTCTGGAACACCAGTTCAGCCGAAACGCGGTCAAGACCGCGCGCGGCGAGGCCAGGTTCGTGGCCCCGCACGGCATTGAGGTTACGGCCGAAAGCGGCGAAACGCGCCTCGTCACGGCCGCCAACATCCTCATTGCCTGCGGCACCCGTCCGTTCCGCCCCGATTACGTGCCATTCAACGGCGTCAACGTCTTCGACAGCGATGAGATCATCGACCTTCCGAAACTCCCGCGCAGCCTGACCGTGATCGGGGCAGGGGTCATCGGGGTCGAATATGCGACGATCTTCAGCGCGCTGGATGTCGCAGTCACCCTTGTCGAGCCGCGCGCGACCTTTCTCGACTTCATCGACAAGGAGTTGATCGACGAGTTCATCCACGATCTGCGGGACCGCAATGTCGCGTTGCGGCTCGGCGCCGCCGTAACCTCCATCGAGGTCGGCGAGAACGGCCGGACCGTGTCGAAACTGGCCGATGGCCGGACCGTCAATACCGAGATGCTGCTGTTTGCGGCCGGGCGGGTCGGTGCCACCGACGCGCTGAACCTCGAGGCTGCGGGTCTCGCGGTCGACCATCGCGGACGCATCGGGGTCGACCCGAAAACCTTGCAGACCAGCGTGCCGCACATCTATGCGGCCGGCGACGTTATCGGCTTCCCGAGTCTTGCCTCGACATCCATGGAACAGGGCCGGGTGGCGGCCTGCCACGCCTTCGGTCTGGCGCCCCCGCCGCCACCCGAGTTTTTCCCCTACGGCATCTACTCGGTCCCGGAGATCTCGACCGTCGGCCTGACCGAGGAAGAGGTCCGCAAGCGCGAGATCGCCTACGAATGCGGCATCGCGCGTTTCCGGGAAACATCACGCGGCCACATCATGGGGCTGAATTCCGGGATGATGAAGATGATCTTCTCGCTCGAGACCCGGCGTCTCCTCGGCGTGCACATCGTCGGGGAGGGGGCGACCGAACTCATCCACATTGGCCAGGCGGTGCTGAACCTGAAGGGGACCATAGACTTCTTCATCGAGAATACGTTCAACTACCCGACGTTGGCCGAAGCCTACAAGATCGCCGGACTCGACGCCTGGAACCGCATGTCCCGGGCGTGAGCTATTCGAGGTTGGTGTGGTTGGCCCGCATGGCTTCGGCGGAGACGCCGAGGGATGCCTTGAGCTTGAGGATCATCACCTCGAAGAGCACGAAAAGCGCCCCCTCGTAGAGCGACCCCATGGGCAGCACCGACAGGCCGCTCGGCGCCTGGTCGTTGGCCATGGTCTGGGCCGGCAGGACGAGGACGAAATCGGCCATCTTCGGTACGCGGCCATTCGGCTGGGCCGTGATGACCATGACCTCCGCGCCGGCTGCCTTGGCAACCCCGACGAGCGCTACGGCCGTCGAAATCTCACCCGGGCCCACGGTGACGAGGAACAGATCGCCCGGGCCGACCGCCGGGGTGGTCATGTCGCCGACCACGGCGACCGCGCGCCCGAGATGAAACAGCCGCATGGCGAAGCCGCGGATCTGAAGTCCCTCGCGCCCGCCGCCGAACACCACGATGTTGCGCGCGCCAGCCATGCGCGCGACCGCCTGGTCGACCATCTTGTCGTCGACCCGGTCGAGAACCGCCCCGAGCTCGTCGAGCGCCTGCCGGTACGTGTTCGTGCTTTGACGCTCCATCATCGCCCCTTTGTTAGGTGGTCAGCCGTGCTTCGAGAGGGTCCTGGCGACCTCCTCAGCACGAGGGTTCATTATTTCCCAAGTGGATTCAGAGACCAAACTCCTGTCGATACCGATCGAAGCAGCGCGCCCCGCATGTGAGCCGCATCAGCGCGCCCTCGGCGATCGCCGGCGCCACACGCGGATCGGCTTCGACCAGCGGATAGATGGCTTCGGCGTTCCAGGCCATCGAATGTTTCACGTCGAGGATCGCGTGCAGATCGAAATAGTGCCGGTAGGCGGTCGGCACGCCGAGGCGCTTCAGCCCGGCCGCGGTCGCGGCAGAGCGATCCGGCGCGGTCATCTCGACCACGCCGAGCGCCCCGACCGACTGATAGGCGTAGCGTCGATTGGCAGCGAGCCCGGCCATGGTGTTGGCGAGCGCGAGCGATTCCCACACGGTGGTTTCAACCTTCGGGGTGAGGCCGAGCCGATCGGCCAGCGTCTCGAGCAGCGGCCCATGCATCCCCTTGGCTTGGCCACGGCCCATCTCGTCCCAATAGTTGCGCGCGAATTCGAGCTTGGGACGGGTCGGGAACTTGACCTGGGTCAGGGCCGTGAGGTCCTCGAACCCCGCTTCTCCTGCGACCTCCTGGGTCAGGAACCACTTCATATCGTCCATGGTCGCCGCTTCGGCGAGCCACGGGAACAACGGGTCGCCCTGGCCGGGTCCCATCTCCTTCAGGTCCTCGAACCAGACCGCGAAGCCCGCGACGTCTGTGGGGGCTTCGGCGGCCCTGTCCCGCACGGCCGTGCGTTCCCGCTCCAAAAACTCGCCTTCGATGCGCTGGAGCTCCGCCATCTCCCCGATGTCTTCCCGCCAACGCGGTGAGGGCAGCGAAGGCGTCAGACGCCTCTGGTTGAACGCCGCAAGGCAGCGCTGGAGATCATCTTCCGAGGCGGCATCAAACCGAAGCCCGGGGTGCGAAAGCTCGAGCATGTGCGATCATCCTTGTTTGGTGACCGTAAGAACCACGGCGGCGATCCGGTCCGCCTGCCCATAGGGGCCGGTTTCAAGCTCTTCGCCGAACACATCCGGGTCCATTTCGGTGTAGGTCCATTGCGCCAACGCGGTGCCGAGCCGTTCCGATGCGGCCTGCCTGAACCGATCGACACCGTCGACGATGACCGACCCGGTATAAAGCATCAGGGTTCCGTGCGGGGCCAGCCGCTCCAGGGCAGCATCGAGGATCGACAGCGACAAGCCCGCCCCCAGCTCGCCCCCGCCATGACGGTAGGTTCGCTGGGCCGGATCGAGCAGGTAGGGCGGGTTCGACACGATCACGTCGAACAAACCCTCGACATCGGAAAGAAGATCGCTGCGGATGGACGCGGCATTGCCCACCCCGGCCAGCGCTGCATTGATCCTGGCGTAGCGGAGCGCCTGGTCGTTGATGTCGACCATCAGCACTTCGGCATCGGGTGCGGCCCTGGCCACCAGAATGCCGCCCGGCCCGGCCCCGCAGCCAATATCCACGGCGCGGGTGATGGGCTTGGTTCGCGCCGCCATTCCGCTCCTGCGGGGCGCCAGCCCCGCCTTGATGGCGCTCGCGAACCTATAGGTGTCGGGACCGAAGAACACCGCATCGGCCGCAATCGTTGGAAACGCGGAGTGGACGAACAGCGCTCCGTCCAGGGAGGAGAGGCGGATGGCGCTGCGCCAACCACCCTCATGCTCGACCAGGACCTCGGCCTGGCGCATCAGATCCAGGATCGGGTCGGGCAGCAACCCGGGCCCGAAAGGTCGGCTCCAGCCGAACACGTCGCGCAGGTCGCGCGCCCCTGCATTGCTTGGCCGCGCGTTGACGCGTGCATGCGTGGCCGGCGTTACGGTGACGAAGCGGTACCCCGCCGCCCGTACGGCGGCCGCGAGGTGGAGCAGGGCGTCGTCGGCCGGGTTCACCGAGAGGACTTGGGGGCTCATTGCAGGACCGGTGTTCTTGGGAGCCGGAACGAGCCCCCGCGCCGTCCTAACGCATGATGCCGGAGAGTCGGCACGGGTCATCAAACGAAATCATGCGTTTGGAGCGGAGCTAGCCGGCCTTTTCCATCTCAGCCACGAGCCGCGCCACGCAGCGGTCGAGCGACTCGCGCCAGGGTGGCAGAACGGTGCCATAGGTCGCCGCGAGTTTGGCGCAGTCCAGCCGCGAGTTGGCGGGCCGGCGGGCCGGGGTCGGATAATCGGCCGTGCTGATGCGCTTTACCGAGGCCGAAGGGCCGCCTAGCGCTGCCGACCTTTCGAACACGGCTTGGGCGACGTCGGCCCACACGGCTTCGCCTCGGGCCGCCATGTGGAAGACGCCAGTCAGTTCGCGAGGCGGCTCAGGTTCGGCCAGGAGCCGCTCGGCCATGACCAGGATCGCGACCGCGACATCGAGCGCCGCCGTGGGGCAGCCGTGCTGGTCGGCCACCACGCCCACCTCCGACTTCGTTGCCGCGAGCTGCAGCATGGTGCGCACGAAGTTCTTGCCGAACGGAGCGTAGATCCAGGACGTGCGCACAATGACGTGTTGCGCGTTTTCGTGCGCCACGGCCTCCTCGCCGGCGAGCTTGGTCCGGCCGTAAACGCCGAGCGGCGCCGTATCATCGTCCTCGCGATAGGGCCGCTCACGCTTGCCGTCGAAGACGTAATCCGTGCTGATCTGGATGATCGGGATGCCGAGTTCACGTGCGGCACGCGCCACGGCGGCGGCACCTTCGACGTTGATGGCCTGCGCGAGTTCGGGTTCGCTCTCCGCCTTGTCGACGGCCGTATAGGCCGCCGCATTCACCACGATGTCGGCCCGGGCCTCGAGCAAGGCCGGCAGCACGGTTTCGGGCTGTGCGAAGTCCACCGTCGGGCGGCCGAGCCGCAGGATTTCGATGCCAAGCCCCGCGCCCGTCTCGGCGAGCGCGCGCGCAACCTGCCCATTGTGTCCCATGACGGCGACGCGCATCAATCTAGCCTTGCCTGGCAAGGCCGAGACGTTCGCCGCTATAGACCTTGGCGCGCAAAGGCCGCCACCACCAGTCGTTGTCGAGATACCAGCGCACGGTGCGCCTTATGCCGCTCTCGAAATCCTCGCGGGCCCGCCAGCCGAGTTCGCTTTCGAGCTTGCTGGCGTCGATCGCATAGCGATGATCGTGTCCCGGTCGGTCGGTGACAAAGCCGATCAACTCACGGCGCGGCCGCGCAGTCGGCACCATTTCGTCGAGCACGTCGCAGATCGTCTCGACAACGCTGAGGTTGGTGCGCTCGTTGCGGCCGCCCACATTGTATTTTTCGCCGAGTTGCCCGCGCGTCGCGATGGTCCAGAGAGCCCTGGCATGGTCCTCGACGAAAAGCCAGTCGCGGATGTTTTCGCCCTTGCCGTAGACCGGCAGAGGCTTTCCCTCGAGCGCATTGAGGATCACCAGCGGAATGAGCTTTTCCGGGAAGTGGAACGGCCCGTAGTTGTTCGAACAATTCGAGATCACAACCGGCAGGCCATAGGTGCGCATCCAGGCCTGGGCCAGGTGGTCGGAGGCTGCCTTGCTGGCCGAATAGGGCGAGGAGGGATCGTACGGCGTCGTCTCGGTGAAGGCGCCGTCCTCTCCCAGAGAGCCGTAGACCTCGTCGGTGGACACGTGCAGAAAGCGGAAGCCGTCCTTCTCGGCGCCGTCGAGTTTCGACCAGTAGTGCCGCGCCGCTTCGAGCAGCGTGAAGGTGCCGACGATGTTGGTCTCGATGAAGGCCTTGGCGCCGGTTATCGAGCGGTCGACGTGGCTCTCGGCCGCCAGATGCATGACCACCTCGGGTCGGAAGCGCTCGAACAGCGCCTGCATGGCGGGAGCGTCGGCGATGTCGGCCTGTTCGAACCGGTAATGGGGCAGGTTCGACACCGAGCGCAGCGTCTCGAGGTTGCCCGCATAGGTCAACTTGTCGACATTCAGGACCTCGGCGATTCCTTCGCCGGCCAGTTGGCGCACGACCGCGGAACCGATGAAGCCGGCTCCGCCGGTGACGAGGACGCGCCTCATTGGGCGACGCTCGCGGCATTAGCCTCGAAGTCGAACACCGGGGGCAGATCGGCCAGGCGTGGCAAGGCCTTGTCCTTTGCAGAGAGAACCGCTTCGCCGGGCTTCACGGGCCAGTCGATCCCCAGATCCGGATCGTCCCAGGCGATTCCGCCGTCGTCGGCTGCGCTGTAGAAATTCGTCACCTTGTAGGCGATGATGCTGCCGGGCTCGAGCGTGCAATAGCCGTGGGCGAAGCCCGGCGGCACCCAAAGCTGGTCCCCCGCTTCCGCATCGAGCACGGCCGAAACATGCTTCCCGAAGCTGGGCGAGCCGCGCCTGATGTCGACCGCCACATCGAAGATCTTCCCCCGCGAAGCTCGCACCAGCTTGCCCTGGGCGGTCGGCGGACGCTGGAAATGCAGGCCCCGCACCGTCCCCACCGCACCCGACAGCGCCTCGTTGTCCTGCACGAACCGGGCCTGCGCCACGGACGCCTGGAAGGCCTGCTCGTTGAAGGTTTCTACGAAATAGCCCCGCGCGTCCCCGTGCTTTCGAGGGCGGAGGAGGACAACGTCGGGAATATCAAGCCGTGTAACCTGCATGGATGTCTCTGCGCTATGAGGGTCGCTGCTTAGCCTCTCGGGCTTCCAAGCGTCAATAACCGGGGCTTGTCGCAAAAGGCGGGAGAATATCGCTGCCTGTCATGCGATGGTCATGCTTCAGGATCGAGAATCGAGGCCGTTTTAACGGATTCGCGTTTTGGAACTGTCACGTCCGATGCTCGACGTCAAAACCGCGTCTTCATCTGCGGCCCTTGTCGTCGCGCTGATCGAGGCGATGCCGGAGGCCGTGCTGGTCGTCTCCGGAGACGCGCGAGTCATTGCGACCAACAAACCGGCCAGGATCGTTCTGCCCGCCGTGCGGGCCGGAGGCGCGCTTGCCCTCGCCCTGCGGGATCCGGGCATTCTGGATGCCGTGCGCCGGGTCTACGGGTCGGGCCACATGGAAACGGTCGCCTGGCGGGACCGCGTCCCGGTGGAGCGATCCTTCGATGTCACCGTGGCGCCCCTGGTGGTTCCCGGCCAGGATACCGCGCTGGTGCTGACGTTGCGGGACCTGACCGAGGCGCGCCGGGTCGAACGCATGCGGGTCGATTTCGTGGCGAATGCCAGCCATGAACTGCGCACCCCGCTCGCCTCGCTGCTCGGCTTCGTCGAAACCCTGCAAGGTCCGGCCCGGGACGATCCTCGCGCACGCGGGCGATTCCTCGCCATCATGGCCGAACAGGCGCGTCGCATGGCCCGCCTTGTGGACGATCTGCTTTCGCTCTCCCGGATCGAGCAGCATCTTCACGTTCGCCCCGATACCCCCGTCGATCTGAGCATGGTGGTGAGCCATGTCGCCGACACACTGGCCCCACTCGCGGCTGAGAGCGGTGTCCGCCTGAACCTGTCGACCTCCGACCCCGTGATCGTCGACGGCGAGCGCGACGAATTGGTGCGCGTGGCCGAGAACCTGATCGAAAATGCGATCAAGTACGGCAGTTCCATGAAGGGAGGCGAGGCCAGGGACGCCGGGCCGGCGGACACCGTCGACATCGCCACGATGCTGCGAGGCCGCGATGGTGTCCTGACCATTCGGGACCATGGCCCAGGCATCGCGCCCGAGCACCTGCCGCGCTTGACCGAGCGCTTCTACAGGATCGACGCTGGACAGAGCCGTGCCAAGGGCGGAACCGGCCTCGGACTGGCCATCGTTAAGCACATTGTGGCCCGCCACCGGGGTCGCCTGCAGGTCACAAGCGAGCCGCTGCAAGGTGCATGTTTTACGGTGGTGATCCCACTCCGGCTAAACCAGCCGTGATTTCAATGATTTGAGGCGTTTTATTTCTGTCATCGCCATGT
Source organism: uncultured Alphaproteobacteria bacterium (assembly GCA_963851175.1). GTDB lineage: Bacteria > Pseudomonadota > Alphaproteobacteria > Rhizobiales > Beijerinckiaceae > Lichenihabitans. Next base: position 461,431 of record CAWKNU010000003.1, read on the forward strand.
CGTAAAACCCACTCGCCGCTCCGCTAGACAGGGCGGGTCAGCGTTCGGCGCCGCTTTTCAGGCATTGCCGAAGCGTGGGCGAACCTGTTCTGAGTGAACGAGGCAGAGATGAAAATTAACCAATTCGCGCGGGCGGCCCTGGTCGCCGTGGCACTGTCGGCCGGGCCGCATTCGGCGAAGGCCGCCGAAATTTCCGGCGCAGGCTCTACGTTCATCTACCCGATCCTGGCCAAGTGGGCCGACATCTACAACAAGGACACGGGGACCAAGGTCAACTATCAGTCGATCGGTTCGGGCGGCGGCATCAAGCAGATCAAGGCTGGCACCGTGACGTTCGGGGCCAGTGACGCTCCCTTGGTGCAGAAAGATCTGGAAGCTGCCGGCCTCGTGCAATGGCCGATGGTCATGGGCGGCATCGTTCCGGTGGTCAACCTCGAGGGCGTCAAGCCCGGTGACCTGACGCTCGATGGCGCCACCTTGGCCCAGATCTTCCTCGGCAACGTGAAGACCTGGAATGACCCGGCGATCGCCAAGCTCAATCCCAACGTCAAGCTGCCCTCGACCGCCGTCGCGGTCGTTCACCGGTCCGACGGATCCGGCACGACCTTCAACTTCACCGATTACTTGGCGAAGACTTCGCCGGACTGGAAGACCAAGGTTGGTGTGAACACGGCGGTCGAATGGCCGTCGGGCATCGGTGCCAAGGGCAACGAGGGCGTGGCCAACAACGTCGGCAACACCAAAGGGTCGATCGGCTACGTTGAATACGCCTATGCCAAGCAGAACAAGCTGACGTTCACCAAGATGGTCAACAAGGAAGGCAAGACTGTCGAGCCCACGATGGCCGCTTTCCAGGCTGCCGCCGCCAATGCCGATTGGGCCGATGCTCCGGGCTTCTACCAGATCCTGACCGACCAGCCCGGGGCGGAATCCTGGCCGATCACCGCCTCGACATTCGTCTTGATGCACAAGACCCCGAAGGACAGCGCCGCTTCGGCCGAGGCGCTCAAGTTCTTCTCCTGGGCGTTCGACAAGGGCGGCAAGGAAGCCGAGGCCCTGGACTACATCCCGATGCCCGAGAAGGTGGTGACCCTCATCCGCAAGGAGGTCAACACCGACATCAAGACCGCTGACGGCAAGCCCGTCTTCGAGCTCAAGTAAACATCGTCGACCGGGGGCGAAGGCCCCCGTTATCGCCCCGCATCTCTCCTTCTGCACGTCGAACCCGACAGGTTTCGGCATCGGAAAGCCTTCATGGCCGACGTAACGTTCGACGAAGCCGTTATCTCCAGGCCGGCCGCCAAGGGGCGTGCTGCGGCGCTCGGCCGGCTGAGAAACACCGACGTCGTTTTTTCGGCATTGACGCGCACCGCCGCCATCGGCGTGTTGGTGTTGCTGGGCGGCGTGATCGTGTCGCTGGTCCATGGCTCCTTGCCGGCGCTGCGCGCTTTCGGCTTCGGGTTCTTGACCAACCAGTCCTGGAACCCCGTCGACGACGTCTATGGTGCCGCTGCCGCCATCTACGGCACGGTGGTTACCTCGATCATCGCGATGGCCATTGCCATTCCGGTCGGGCTTGGGGTCGCGATCTTCCTCAGCGAGCTTTGCCCCTTTGCGTTACGCCGATCGATCGGCATCGCGATCGAGCTTTTGGCAGGCATTCCGAGTATCATCTACGGAATCTGGGGCCTCTTCGTGTTCGCCCCGTTCATGCAGGAATATGTCGAGCCGGCCCTGATCGGGACCTTCGGCTCGATCCCCGGCCTCGGCATTCTGTTCTCCGGTACCCCCTATGGTATCGGGGTTCTGACGGCCGGCATCATCCTGGGCATCATGGTGCTGCCCTTCGTCAGTTCCATCTCGCGCGACGTGTTCGAAACCGTGCCCCCCATGCTCAAGGAGGCCGGCTATGGGGTCGGGGGCACGACCTGGGAAGTGGTTCGCCACATCGTGATCCCCCATTCACGGTCGGGCGTCATCGGCGGCATCATGCTCGGCCTTGGTCGCGCGCTCGGCGAAACCATGGCCGTGACCTTCGTGATCGGCAACGCCCACCGGATCTCCGGCTCGATCCTGGCCCCGGGCACGACGATCTCGGCCTCTATCGCAAACGAATTCACCGAAGCGGTCGGCGATCTCTACACCTCCGCCCTGATCGCGCTGGGCCTGATCCTCTTCCTCATCACTTTCGTGGTGCTGGCGATCGCCCGCTACATGCTGCTGCGCATCCAACGCAGGGAGGGCTGAGCATGGCCTCCTACGCCGGACGGCGTCGCACCAACTTGTTCTTCCTGGGGCTGTCCATCGGGGCGGCGCTCCTGGGGATCCTGGCGCTCGTGTTTATTCTCGGCTCGCTGCTGCGGAACGGCATCGCGGGACTTTCACTCGCGGTGTTCACCCAGATGACGCCACCTCCCGGCAGCGCCGGCGGTCTTCTCAACGCCATCTACGGCAGCATGGCGATGACCACGATCGGTCTCCTGATCGGCGCGCCGATCGGTTTGCTGGCCGGAACCTACATGGCCGAATACGGCCGCTACTCGAAGCTGACGCTGATTGTTCGCTTCATCAACGACATCCTCCTGAGCGCGCCTTCGATCATCATCGGGCTTTTCGTGTACGAGATCATGGTGGCGCCGCTCGGCCACTTTTCCGGGGTCGCGGGCGCGGTCGCGCTGTCCATTCTGGTCATTCCCATCGTGGCCCGCACCACCGAGGACATGCTGCTGCTCGTGCCAAACTCGTTGCGCGAGGCGGCGGCCGCACTCGGCCTGCCGCGCGCCTATGTGATCACCCGGGTCGCCTATCGGGCCGCCCGGGCCGGCATTATCACGGCCATGCTGCTGGCCTTCGCACGCATCAGCGGCGAGACCGCCCCCTTGCTGTTCACGGCGCTCAACAACCAGTTCTGGAACAGCAATCTCAACCAGCCTACATCCAGCCTCCCGGCCGTGATCTTCCAGTTTGCCTTGAGTCCCTACAAGGAGTGGCAGCAGCTTGCCTGGACCGGAGCCCTGATCATCACCGCGACCGTTCTTCTGCTCAGTATCGTGGCGCGCGCGCTCGGGTCTGCAAGGATTGCGAAATGACCGACAACGGATCGAGCCACCCGGCCGCGCCTGCCAAGATCACCGTCAAGGATCTCAAGTTTTTCTACGGCGACACCCTGGCCCTGAAGAACATCTCGCTGCCGCTGCGCACCAACAACGTCACGGCGTTCATCGGTCCGTCCGGCTGCGGCAAGTCCACGCTGCTGCGCGTGCTCAACCGCATGTACGACCTGTACCCGCACCAGCGAGCCGAGGGGGAGGTGCTTCTCGATGGCAGCAACATTCTCGGGCCCGATCAGGACCTGAACCTGCTGCGCTCACGCGTCGGCATGGTGTTCCAGAAGCCGACACCGTTCCCGATGTCGATCTACGACAACATCGCGTTCGGCATTAAGCTCTATGAAAAGCTGCCCAAGAAGGCGGTCGACGAGCGGGTCGAGGAGGCGCTGCGCGGGGCGGCGCTGTGGAACGAGGTCAAGGACAAGCTCGGCGCCAGCGGGCTCAGTCTCTCGGGGGGACAGCAGCAGCGCCTGTGCATCGCCCGCACCGTGGCGATCCACCCCGAAGTCATCCTGCTCGACGAACCGGCTTCCGCGCTCGATCCGATTTCCACCGCGCGCATCGAAGAGCTGATCGACGAATTGAAGGCGCAATACACGATCGCCATCGTGACCCACAATATGCAGCAGGCCGCCCGCGTCTCGGACTACACGGCCTTCATGTATCTCGGCGAACTCGTCGAATTCGACGACACGAAGAAGATCTTCACGTCGCCGTCGAAACAACAAACGCAGGATTATATCACCGGCCGCTTCGGCTGACCTGCGGGTTTGAGGACAATGCCATGCCCGAGCACATCGTAACCGCCTACGACAAGGAACTCGAAGCGCTCGGCCGCAAGATCGCCGAGATGGGGGGCATCGCGGAGAAGATGCTGTCCGATGCCATGGACGCCTTGATCGCTCTCGATATCGATCTTGCCGAAGCCGTGGTGGCGAGTGATCCGCGCCTGGATCTGTTGCAGCGCGAGATCGAGGAAAGCTCGATCATGACCATAGCGCGGCGCCAGCCCATGGCGGTCGATTTGCGGGAGATCATCGCTGCCGTGCGGGTGTCGGGCGATCTCGAACGGGTGGGCGACCTTGCCAAGAACATCGCCAAGCGGGCGGTGAAAATCGCGGCCGAACCCCGGGTTCCGCGCGCCGTGATCGGCCTCAAGCACATGAACGAACTGGCTGCCATGCAGCTCAAGGACGTGCTCGACGCCTTCGCCCAGCGGGACACCGAGCGGGCCCAGGCCGTGTGGGTGCGGGACGGCGAACTCGATGCGCTTGAGGATTCGGTGTTCCGGGACCTCCTTACATTCATGATGGAGGACCCGCGCAACATCTCGTTCTGCACGCACCTGTTGTTCTGCTCCAAGAACATCGAGCGCGTCGGAGACCACGCCACGAACATCGCCGAAACGGTATTCTACCTGGTCACCGGCGGCACGCTTCCCTTGAACCGACCCAAGGATCGCAACGCTGCCGCGGTCTTTTCCGCTGCGCTGACCGAACATTGATTGCCTTCGGCGGAACGGAATTCCGAGCCATGAAACCCCAGCGCGCGAACGGAACCGGGCCGGCGTCGGCTGGCGTAGCCCCGCATATTCTGGTGGTCGAGGACGAGCAGGCGCTCGGCCTGCTGCTGTCCTACAATCTCGAGGCGGAGGGGTTTACGGTCGAGCGGGTGGAGCGCGGCGACGAAGCCGAATTGCGCCTGAGGGAACTGCCGCCGGACCTGCTCATCCTGGACTGGATGCTGCCTGGCGTCTCGGGTCTCGAGATCTGCCGCCGGCTCCGCGCCCGGGAATCGACCCGTACCCTCCCGGTGATCATGCTCACCGCGCGCGGCGAGGAAGGCGAGCGGGTGCGCGGACTTTCGGTCGGCGCGGACGATTATGTCGTCAAGCCGTTTTCCGTCCCCGAACTGATGGCCCGCGTCCGGTCGCTGCTCCGCCGGTCGCGTCCGGAGCGCGTTGCCAGCCAGCTTTCCGCGGCCGACCTCGAGCTCGACCGGGAGACGCGCCGCGTGAGGCGGGCAGGCCGCGACATCCATCTCGGCCCGACCGAGTTTCGGCTGCTCGAATACCTCATGGAACGGCCCGGCCGCGTATTCTCGCGCTCGCAATTGCTCGACGGCGTGTGGGGCCAGTCGGTCGAGATCGACGAGCGAACCGTCGACGTGCATGTCGGACGCTTGCGCAAATCGCTGTCGCGCGGCCGCGAGCGCGACCCGATCCGCACCGTGCGCGGTGCTGGCTATTCCTTCGACGAGACGTTCGGGAAGGAGTGAAGGGTCGCCCGAATGCCCGACCATGCGGGCCAGCGATCGCCTGAAGATCTGGTCCATCCGGGTCTGGACATAGCGCTCCGAAATCGTGGTTTCGCCCAGTCAGGCCGCCCTGTAGGGTTGTGCAACCAGCAGGCGGGAGGAAGCGAATGGCCGAGCAACTTCGTCTCAATCATATGTCGCTGCAGGTGCGGAGCCTTGAGGACAGCGCCAGGTTCTATCAGGACGTCCTGCGCCTGCCTGAGATCGCATGCGGTGCCCGCAAGGCGCATATTCGCTGGTTTGGCCTCGGGAACGGTCAATCCGTGCATCTGATCGAAGGCGACGTGGGCGACACCTTCGTCAAACGGTCCACGCACTTCTGCATCTCGGCTGCCAATTTCGACGGCATGGTCGAGCATTTCAGGGCCAGCGGCGCGGCCTTCTGCAATCTCGCTGGAGAGCCAGGCAAGGAACACACCCGGGCCGATGGCGTGCGGTCGGTCTATATGCAGGACCCGGACGGCTACTGGCTCGAGGTCAACGAGGATTACTCGATTTCGGACAACGGCTGACCCGCCGAGCGGCGGCTATGCGTCTCTTTCACCCAGCTTCGGCGACCCGCACTGCCTCGACGCGGATTTCCTCGGTCAACCGCGCCTTGAGCGCGTTGAATTCCGGCGTGGTCTTGATCTTGTAGGAGCGGGGATGCGGCAGGTCGACCGCGACATCGGCCTTGATGCGACCCGGCCGGGCGGTCATCACCACCACGCGTGACGCCATGAAGATCGCCTCTTCGATGTCATGGGTGACGAACAAGATCGTCTTCTGGTCCTTTTCCCACACATTAAGCAACAATTCCTGCATCAGGGCGCGGGTCTGGTTGTCGAGTGCCCCGAAGGGCTCGTCCATCAGCAACACCTCGGGCTCGTTGGCGAGCGCCCGGGCAATCGCGGTACGCTGCTGCATGCCGCCCGAGAGCTGGCGGGGCAGGTGGTTCTCGAATCCGCCGAGGCCCATCTTTTCGAGATAGGACTGGATGATGTCGCGTTGTTGCCCGGGCGGCACGCCCCTCTCGCGCAGCCCGAAGCCGATGTTCTGCCCCACAGTGAGCCAGGGAAACAGCGTGTAGGACTGGAACACCATGCCGCGGTCGCGGCCGGGGCCGCGGATCTCGCGGCCGTCCAGAAGGGCCCGGCCGCTGGTCGGCTGGTCCAGCCCCGCAACGATCCTCAGGAGGGTGGATTTCCCGCAGCCGGACGGGCCGAGGATGGTGATGAAATCGTTCGCCCCGACCGCAAGGTCCGTGGGCGCCAGCGCCGGCGTCGCGGCGCCGCGCGGCCCCGTGAAGGTGCGTGACACGCCTTCGATCAGCAGCTTGGGGGAGGGCGTCACAGGCGCGCTCACACGAACTTCCAGGCGAACAGACGTCGATTCACGGCCTTGAACAAGAGGTCGGAGATCAGGCCGATGACGCCGATCGTGATGATGCCGAAGATCATCTGGCCGGTGGCCAGCAGCGCCTGGCTGTCGACGATCATATGACCGATGCCCGAGGACGAGCCGATCAGTTCGGCCACGATCACATAGGTCCAGGCCCAGCCGAGGACGAGCCGCAGAATTTCGGCGATCTCGGGCGCGTTGGCGGGCAGCAGGACGCGGCGGATGACACCGCGTTCCCCGGCGCCCAGCGTATAGGCGGCCTCGACGAGATCGCGCCGCGTCTGGCCGACGCTGCCGGCGATCATCAGGATCAGCTGGAACACCGAACCGATGAAGATCACCAGCAGTTTCTGCAGTTCACCGATGCCGGCCCAGAGGATCAGCAGCGGCACGAAGGCGGAAGCCGGAAGGTAGCGCGCGAAGGACACGAAGGGCTCGAGCAGCGCCTCCATGGGCTTGAACGCGCCCATCAAGATGCCGAGCGGAACCGCGATGATCGCGGCCAGGACGAAGCCGCCCAGCACGCGCCAGACCGTCATGCCGATGTCGGTGGCAAAGTCGTAGCGGGCCAGCAAGGTCCACCCGTCGCTCAGCATGGTGAGCGGGTCGGCCAGAAAGGTGCGCGACACGGCGCCACTCAAGGTGGCGGCCGCCCAGGCTGCGAAAAACACGATGAAGAACGCGATTCCGAGCGAGACGCGCGCCGGGGGACTCAGGGGGGCGAAGGGGCGGAACATGGCCGAGCTTTAGCAGAGGGCCGTCCACTTATCGACCCTGGTTCGGGCCGGTCACCGCAGCCCTTCGCCCCGGCTGCGACCAAGGCTCGAGCTCAGAATCGAAGGCTCGACGGAAATGGGGGGTCGCGCAAAGCGAACCCCCTAATGGCATCGATCGAGCCCAGCGCCGGTTGTCAGGGGGCCGGCGCTGCCGCCGTGCTGGCCGGGCCAGCCGATACGCGCCAGACCGTGTTGCCGACGTCGTCCGCCACCAGCAGCGCTCCCGTTTTGTCGAGCGCCACGCCCACGGGCCGTCCTAGCGTATGTGCGTCTTCCGATACGAAGCCCGTCACCACGTCCTGGGGCGGGCCGCTCGGGCGACCGTTCTGGAACGGAACATAGACGACCTTGTAGCCGACCGGGGGGTCGCGGTCCCAGCTGCCGTGTTCCCCGATGAACACGCCGCTTCGGTACTGGTCCCCCAGGCTCGTCCCTTGGGTGAACACCATTCCGAGCGGCGCGACATGCGAACTCAGCGCGTAATCAGGAGGGATCGCCTTGGCCACGAGATCCGGCCGTTGCGGCTGCACGCGCTCGTCGACGTGCTGGCCGTAGTAGCTATAGGGCCAGCCGTAGAAGGCGTTCTCCTGGACGGAGGTCAGGTAGTCCGGCACGAGGTCGGGCCCGATTTCGTCGCGCTCGTTGGCGATCGCCCATAGCTTCCGGGTGGTGGGCTCGAACGCCAGCCCGGTGGGATTGCGCACGCCCGAAGCATAGATCCGCTTCATCCCGGTTGCCCGGTCCACTTCCCAGATCGCGGCACGACCTTCTTCCACCCCGATGCCGTTCTCGACGATGTTGCTGTTCGAGCCCACGCCCACATAAAGCTTCGTACCGTCCGGGCTGGCGGTCAGGCTCTTGGTCCAATGGTGGTCGGGCGATTGCGCCGGCAGATCCGTCACCTGCACGCCGGGCGCCGTGATCTGCGTCTCGCCGGCCTCATAAGGAAACTTGAGGAGCGCGCCGGTGTTGGCGAGATAAAGATCGTTCCCGACCAGAACGACGCCAAAGGGCGAATCGAGGTGGTTGATGAACACGGTGCGAACGTCCGGTACCCCGTCGCCTTTCGTGTCTCGCAGCAGGGTGATCCTGTTGCCCCCGGGGGCTGCCGTACCGGCCAAGCCCTTCACCTTGCCTTCGATGTAGTCTTTCGGCCGGAAAACCGGAGCCTTCGGGCCATTGGCCTCCACGACCAGGACATCGCCGTTCGGCAGAGTGTAGACGATCCTCGGATGCTCGAAATCCGTCCCGAAAGCCTGGACCCGCATCCCTGCCGGGACTTTGGGCGTCTCGCCGGTGCTCCAGCCTCTGGCGGGCATGACTTTCATGGGCGGGAGCAGATATTGCTGCGGATCCGGCAGTTTGGGATCCGCGCCGTATTGCTGACTGGGATCGCCGGCCTTGTCGTTGCAGGCTCCGAGCAGAAGCAGCGAGGCGAGCACGAGGCCGGGCCGAGCCGAAACGCGGATCATGGACGGGTCTCCCGGCTCTGCGGAGCCTTTACGGCGCGGGGCGAACCGAGGGTCCAGCCGCCCGCCCCCATCATGACGAGGATGACGGCCACGACGGCCGAAAGAATGATTCCCTCCGGAACCACCGCCGTATAGCCGTCCCGGCTATGCACGAAGGCATTGAGGATGGAGAGCAGGGCCGCGAGGGTCAGCCCCAAGAGGCGCAGCCACGAAACCTTGGCGATGCGCCTGCGAACGAGATCGATCACGAAGGCGATCCCGGAAAGTGCGGCCATCAGCAGGCCGGCCAGCAACAGCCAGGACGAGAAGTTGTTCCACTGGAACAGCAGACTCCGCCAGTAGAGCAGGTCCGTCAGAAACACGGCGATCAACAAGGATGCGCCGCAACCGATCAGCCCCGGATGCAGAAGCACCGGCCGGCGTTCGGGCTCGTAGGCCTGGGTCATATAATCTCCTGAGGCGGAACGTGGTCGAGATGCGGGCGAGCAAGCACTCTGCGCAGCCTGCTTGAACCCAGCACCGATCCGACCGCCAATGCCCCGGAGCAACGCTCGCGTACTGACGATAGATGCACGTTTTTCCGACGGCAGAGGAGATCGGTGCCCCGGGAGCCCGGCTACGCCATACCCCTGGCCACATTGGCCGGGCATCGCTCGTCCGCCTCGACCACACGCAGCGTGAAATCGCGCCCTTCCCAGTGACCCGCATCCTGCCAGAAAAACGTGAACACCAGAGTGCCGCCGACCGGCAGTCCGGCGCTGTCGAGATCAGCTACATGCACGCCGAAGCTGGTAGGACGTGTGTCGGTGTCGCGGGTCGTCGCCCAACCGTCCTGGCTCCAATGCACGCGAGCCGGCGCCATCACTTCGATGCGCAGCAGCTTCCCCGCGACCAGCGCCGTCGCGACATTGTTGAAGCGCCAGACCGCGAGATCCGAGCCGGTCCTGCCGAGTGCGTAGCGCCTTTCCACCTGCGGCGGCATGTCGAAAACCCGGCCATCGCGCAGCGAGCGGAGCAGCTTGACGTGCTCGCCATGGGCCCAGACGAGCGGCATGGCCGACCCTGACGGACGGCCGCGGAACAGTTCTCGCGTCGGGATGTCGTCGGCGTCCCACACCTGTTCGGGGAGAAGGCCGCCCTCGCTGGCCGAACCCTGGAGCGCGCCGAGCAGCCGCTCCGCCTCGGCTCTGTCGCCGCGCGCCAGTTCGTAATGCGCCCGTTCGCCCGCCAGCAACGGCCAGGCACGGCCGATGCCGACGCCGTTGAAGGGCGCGCCGTCGGCATGTTCCCCGTAGCCGTCGCCATTGTAGCGATGCCAGAGCGGGCCCTGGGGCAGGTCGACCTTGAGCAGGTGATCGATCACCGCGACCGTATTGCGCATGCGCGGGTCGTCGGCGGCCCGCAGCCCGAAGCGCACCAGCGCCAACGCATCGGGGCTGACTGTCGCGGCCGCGGCCTGGCTGCCATCGGCCGGCGGCCGGTTCTTGATGGCCACGAAGCCGCTCAGCGGCGAAGGTGCGTCGGACGTTTCGGGCGGGGTGATCCGCACGTAATAGCCCTCGATACCAAGGCCCTGGGCGAGGGGCGTGCCCATCGCATATGTCCAGCGCTCGACCGAGGCGTTCCACAGGTCCGCGGTTTCCAGCAGGAAGGCCGCGTCCTCCGCATGGCCGAGGCGGCTCGCCAGATCGGCCGCGACCACCAGGGCGGCGATCTCGACCGCGAGCGTGAAAGGCGAGTAGCCACCGTCTTCTTCCCAGCGGTCCTGGCCGGTCACCGGGCCGTTCAGCACAATGTAGCGCGCCGCGTGGCGCACCATGGGCCAGAAGCGCTCGACGCCGGCGCTGTCGAGCGCGCCTTCCGCATAGGCTTGGCCGACCAGCAGGATCGGAAACGCCGTCTCGTCGATCTGCAGGCCCGGCCAATAATTCGCGCCGTCGAGCCACATGTTCTGCGGCCAGTGTCCGTCGGCTTCCTGGGTGACTTCGAGAAAGGTCAATACGCGCTTGGCTTCCGCGTGCGCGCCGATGGCCAGCAGCGCGGTCGCGCTTTCCACGAGATCGCGCGGCCAGACCAGATGATAGCCCCCGAGATCGTCGTCGCCCTTGCTGGCCCCCCAGGGGATCGACAGGCTCGCGATCATGCCGCCTCCGAACGACAAGGCTTCGTGGGTGCGCAGCACCGCGGTCGAGACCCGGTAAGGATTGATGGCCCGCAAGGTGCGCGCCAGGTCGCGACTAGGCACGCCGGCCACCTCGTCCAGCCGCACGAGACCACCCTGCCAGGCGAGCCAATCCGCCGTATAGGCGCGCTCGGAATCCGGGTAGCCGCTCATCAGGCTACCGCGGGCACGATTGCTGGAATCGTGCTTGTCGCGCCCGAAGCCGATCGCCAGGACCAGCTCATTGTCTGGTGCGAGGTCGAGTTCGGCGCAGAGCGCAACGTTGCCGTCTTCGGCCCGGGAGTAGGTGTCAGCGAGGCAGAAGTGCCGGTGCAGCAGGGTGAAGCCGTCGCTCTCGCCCACGAAGCCGACCGAGACCGCCCGGAACGGGCGCGATGCCGCCATGGCGAGCGTGACGCCGCGCCCGGTGGCGAAGGGCATGCGCCAGCCCTTGATCGTCTCGACCCAGGCGCTGTTGTGCGCCCCGGCATTGACGAGGTGCGGGGCCAGCAGCACGAAGACCCGGTAGTCGCCCGGCGTGTGCGCCTCGAAGCGAATGTGCTGGAGCACGGCATCGCGCTGCGGATCGGCGACGACCCGCTTCTCGATCGTGTAGCGCCCATCGTGGCTGCGGTTGTGGAGCCGGTAGCCCGGCACGCCGTCGGCTATCTGCTCGACCGTGCCGATCGTGTGCCGCTTTTCCTCCGACAGGTAGCCACGACCGTCGGTGACGATCAGCCCGCAATCCCGGATGCAGGCTTCATCGATGCGGGGATAATAGACCTCGTTGAGAATGCCGTGGCTGAGCGTGAACGACACCCGGCTCAACGCCGACAGAGCGGTGCCGACGCCGGTCTTGGCGCTCGACGTCCAAGTGGGCGGGATGCCGGGGCGGCCAGGAGCGTCCACGAAGTCGGTCATGAGGTCCTCGCGAATGTGCGCCGGCAGGATCATCCGGTGCTACTCTCCATGATGGTCGCTCGGCAAGCGATCAGGGCTTATCCGATTGCCGCGCCTCCGAGGGCCGACACACCTTTGTTGCTGATCGATTGCATGTTCGGTTTCGGCGGAGCACGATGGCGAGGCTCCCACGGTTCGGGGTGTGCAACGTGGTTGGACAGGCCGGTGTAGCAAACCCGATCGTGTCGAATGGAGGCCGGAGCATGGGAGCGTCGACGCGGCGGATATTGCCGCTTGCAATCTTGGCGACCCTTGTTTCGGCTTGGCTCAGCGCAGGGGCGGCGGAGTTTCGCAACCCGCGGCACGGCGAGCCGATCCACAACCCGGAATGCACCTGCCGCTTCAAGGGTGAGAACGTGCCGCTCGGTGGGCGGCGCTGCCTGCAAACACCCGCGGGTCCGCGAACGGCGGAATGCGTCCTGGAGCTCAACGTCACCTCATGGCGTGCGCTCGGCCAAGCCTGCCCCCAGGCGTCCCTGGCCGGCAAGCTGGCCGACGCCTGCTAGGCGCGCCGCGCCCTTTGGAACGATGCGCGGGTTCGATGACGCGGCCACGACCCCGGCGGACACGACCTGCAATTTGAGAGTTCATCATGCCGCCTGACGCTCCCCTCACCACGGCTCCGCACGCGCCCGTCACACTGCTCGGCGTGCCGGTGCAGGCCGGAACCCACCAGGCCGGGTGCCTGATGGGACCGGCATCGCTGCGTACCGCGGGTCTCGTGTCCGAACTGGAACACCTCGGCTGTGCGGTGGAGGATGACGGCGACCTCGGGCCGGATCTTGTTGCCGAGCCCGCGATGGATCACGCCCCGCAGATGCGCAACCTCGCCGAGATCGTCGGCTGGACGCGCGCCGTGAGCGCCCGGGTGGCGCAGGTGCTGGCGGGTGGCCGGACACCGTTGGTGCTGGGCGGGGATCACAGCCTCTCGATGGGCTCGGTCGACGGCGTGGCGCGCCATTGCCGAAGCCTCGGCAAGGAACTGTTCGTGCTTTGGCTCGACGCCCATGCCGACTTCAACACGCCCGAAACATCGCCCTCGGGAAACCTGCACGGAATGCCCCTCGCGGCCCTGTGCGGCGAGCCGGGCCTCGACATGTTCTTTGCCGAAGGGCGAGCAATCCTGCCTCCGGCCAACCTGCACCTGTTCGGAATCCGCTCGGTGGATCGCGGCGAGCGGGCCCTGCTCAACGCCCGTGGGGTGGACGTCGTCGACATGCGCACCATCGACGAATTGGGCGTCGCCCTGCCGCTCCGCAGGATTCTCGATCGCGTTCGAGATCGCGGCGGCGCCCTGCACGTCAGCCTCGACGTGGATTTCCTGGACCCTTCCCTGGCCCCGGGAGTCGGCACCACCGTGCCGGGGGGCGCAACCTATCGCGAAGCGCATCTCATCATGGAGATGATCCACGATTCGGGCCTGCTTGGTTCGCTCGATGTGGTGGAGCTCAACCCCTTCCTCGATGACCGGGGCAAGAGCGCGCTGATCCTCGTTGATCTCGTGGCCAGCCTGTTCGGCCGCCAAGTGATGGACCGGCCGACCCCGGCACCCCCGATTTTCTGATCGGGCATGGCAAACAGGCCCGTGACGGCCGCACATTCGGTCGAGGCCGACGAACCAGGGCTCCGGACGCGGGTTGAGCAGAAGCCCGCGTACCGAAAGCAGCCGGATGACGATGACGAACCAGGACCAGGAGCCGTCGGCAGGGCCGAGTCACGCCGGGCTCCAAACGGCGCTCGAGGAGGCCACGACGCCGCAGGCCCGAACGGCCGCCTTTCTCGCCGTCATCGCGGCGTCGCCGGATCAGCCTTTGGTGTTGCGCGGCCAATCCGACAGCGGCCTCGACCTCAGCGGTCTGCAATGCGACCGGGATCAGTTGGAGCTCAAGGGAGCGGAAAATTCCGCCTGGTGGGACCCGGGGATGTCTGGGCTGAAGCTCGAAGGGGCTGATCTTGCGGGGTGCAACCTGTCCTCGGCGCACCTGCGCGGCGCGAATTTGCGCAGCGCCACGCTCGCCGATGCGGTGGCGCGATCGGCGGATTTCACGCAGGCGATCCTCGAGCAGGCGCATTTCGAGCGCTCCGACCTTGGGGGGAGCAGCTTCGGCCAGGCGCAGGCCGGGGAAGCCGATTTCTCCGACGCCATGCTGGAGGATGCGGGATTTGCCGGCGCCTCGCTGCGCTATGCCGTCTTGCGGGGCGCCTTGCTGGACAGCGCCGATTTTACGGATGCGGATCTCTGGGGGGCCAACATCGAGGGTGCGGAAGCCGATGACGCGCTGTTCCGCGGAGCACGATGCGACGAAGCCGACCTTTCGGGCAGCGACCTGTCGGGTGCCGATTTCGCCGGCGCCAGCTTGAAGAAAACGCGCTTCACCAAGGCCAAGCTGCGCGGCGTCACCCTCGATGGCGCCAATCTCGACGGCGCCCACCTCGACGAAGCCGACCTGTCCAATGCGAGCATGCCGCGCCTCAACCTCCTCGGCTGCTCGCTGCGGCACGTGCGCCTTGCCGGCGCCTGGCTCGAGAATACCCGAATGCGGGTCGATCAGCTCGGCGGCGCCGTCGGCGAGGAACTTGCCGGGGAATTCGACGCGGCTCGCGAGGCCTATGTGGTGCTTGAGCAGAATTTTCGCGGGCTGGGCAACAGCGACGATGCGAGTTGGGCCTTCCGCAAAGGCCGTCGCATGCGCAAGCGCCATGCCCTGGCGGCGGCCCGGCGAGCCCGGCACGCCGGCGCGTGGCGAGCCGCGCTGGCGGAAGCCTTGGCCTGGGCGTCCGACTGTTTCGTCGAATGGCTCTGTGATTACGGCGAAAGTCTCGGGCGGGTGCTGCGCGCCTTCCTGGTGACGATCCTGGTCTTCGCCGCCATCTACGGGGCAACGGGCTCGTTGACCCGCCTGGTCGAGGGGGTGGCGGGCCCGGCCCGGGTCGTGACCCGAAATCCCGCGGACCTGCTGGTTTACAGCTTCCTGAACATGCTCTCGACGAGCGCGCCCGATATCGGACTGCGCCCCATCAGCCCCGTGTTCTACCTTTTGACCAGCATGCAGGGCGCGATCGGAATCGTGCTTATCGGCCTCTTCGGCTATGTGCTGGGCAACCGCATGCATCGATGAACGTTCAGCGCACCGCAGCGGACAGGGGCCATACGAGGCAGATCAGCGGAATTCCGACCAGCACCACCAGCACCGAAAGCGGAAACCCCAGACGCGCATAATCGCCGAACCGGTAGCCGCCCGGACCCATGACCAGCGTGTTGCATTGGTGCCCGATCGGGGTGAGGAAATCGCATCCGGCGCCGAGCGCGACCGCCATCAGAAATGCATCGGGATTGAGCCCGAGCTTCATGGCCAGGCTCGCCGCGATCGGTCCCATCACCAACACAGTGGGGGCGTTGTGGAAGAACGGCGTCACCGCCATGGCAATGACCAGGCACAGGGTGAGCGCGCCGGTCGGCCCCACCCCGCGCACGGCATGTTCCATCAATCCGGCCAGAAGGTCCGTGCCACCGGTATCCCGGATGGCATGGCTCAGGGGAATGAGCGCGCCCAGCAGCACCAGGATGTGCCATTCGACCGTCTTGTAGGCGTCGTGCATGGTCATGACGCGCAGCAGCAGCAGCACCACCGCGGCGCCGAAGAACGCGATCGCCACCGGTACGACATGCAAGGCCACGAGGGCCATGGCGAAAGCCAGCACCGCGATAGGCAGCCAACTGCGGCGGCTCAGCCCGAGCGCGATGGAGCGTTCGGCCAAAGGCAGGATGTGCAACTCCCCTAGCGCATCGGGGAGGGTGGGCGAGGATGAGCGCAGCACGATCACGTCGCCGAGGCGAAACCGGATGGTGGCGAGACGCTGCAGGATGGCCTGGCCCCGCCGGCTCACCGCTACCAGACCGAGGCCGTGCCGCGATTTCAGCGCGAGTTGCGCAGGCGTATGGCCGATCAACGGCGAGTTCTCCGTCACCACGCCTTCGACCACGGTCAGTTCGCTCGCATCCTCCGTGTCACCTCCGGCAGCGAGTTCGAGATGGGCATGGGCGATGAACTGTTCGAGGTCGGCCGGCTCGCCGCGCAGCAGGAGCACGTCGTTGGCGTGCAGCCGCGTGTTCGGCGTCGGCACGTAGCGTCGGAAGCGTTCCCGTACGATGCCCGCGATCTCGACGTCGCCCTCGAGCTTGCCTTCGATTTCGCCGACGGTGCGGCCGATCGCGGGCGACGTGTCGCCGACAAGCGCCTCGGCCGTGTAGGTTTCGATCGTGAAGGCCGCATCCATGGACGAGGCCGGCTGCCGCTTCGGCAGCAGGCGCCAGCCGAGGGTCAGGAACGCGATGGCCACCAGGGCCACCCCGAGTCCGACCGGCGTGAAGTCGAACATCGTGAAGGGCTTGCCCAGGATATCGGCCCGCACCTTCGAAACGATGATGTTGGGCGAGGTGCCCACCAGCGTCACCAGGCCTCCGGTCAGGGACGCGAACGCCATCGGCATCAGCAACGCCGAGGGCGAGGTCTTGTGGCGCCGGGCAACCTGCATGGCGATCGGCATGAAGATCGCGAGCGCTCCCACGTTCTTGGTCACCATGGAAAGCAGCAGCACGCAGCCCGCGAGCGCCGGCACCTGGATGGCCGTCGTGCGCAGGCGCGGCAATATCGGGCGCATCATGGCTTCCACGACGCCCGACCGGGCAATGCCGCTGCTGATCACGAGCGCCGCGCCGACGATGATGATGATCTCGTCGGAAAAGCCCTCGAAGGCGTGGTTCTGCGGCACGATGCCGATCGCGACGCCGATCAGCAGCGCCGCAAGCGCGACGAGATCGTAGGGGAGCCGGCCCCAGACGAACATCCCGATGGTCGCCGCAACGAGGCCGAACGCCAGTCCCTGGTCGAGTGTCATAGGTTCCTCGGTGAAGACGGCTTCGGCGCGCCCGGGACGAATAGCGCCGCCAGCGCCACGAGCCGGACCGAACCGTCTCGGCCGCCCTTCAACGTTCGGAACTGGTATTAGATCGGAACCACCGGGAGGAGGAACATGCCATTGCTGGCCCAATCTGCAGCGCAACGCGACCGCCTGTCTTGATTGGTTCCGGGTATCGCATCATCTCGGGAGACAGCCGAAGGGTTCGATCATGGCCGATATTGCCAGGAGCGAGGCACCCCGCTAGGTGAATCCGTTTCGGAGTTCCTTGATGCGCATTCTTTTGGTTGAAGATCACGAAGAGATTTGGGACTTCCTGTCCCGGCGTCTTCGGCGACGTGGTTTCGACGTGGTTCTCGCAACCGATGGTCAGGAGGGCGTCGACAAGGCGAGGAGCGAGGCGCCCGACATCATCCTGCTCGACATGAACCTGCCGATCATCGACGGCTGGACGGCGGCCAGCATGATCAAGGCCGATGCCGCGACCGCGCACGTGCCGATCATCGCCCTGACCGCGCACGCTATGTCGGGCGATCGAGAAAAGGCCATCGCGGCGGGGTGCAACGACTACCATCCGAAGCCGGTCGACTTTTCGCGGCTGCTCGCGCAGATCGAAGCACTCGGAGGCACGAGCGCAACGGCGCGGGCCTGAGCCCCGCCATGGCTGGCCGGATGGTTGGCCGCTTCCTGTCGCGCATGCTCGAGGCGCGGGCCGATCGCGACGGGCAGGCCGCTGCGCTGGAGCCGAGCGCGATCCCCGCCGCCTGGGCGCAAACGGAATCCGCTGGCGAGGGCACCGCGCGGCATCGCCTCCCTGGCTTGCCGAACGATATCTTGGTCCGAAGCCTCGCCCAGAAGGTGCTCGACGGCTGGCTGCAGAACCGTCACCAGACGCTCGTTCCCCTGGCCATGAATCTTGGCAGGCTCGCGCCCGAACAGGTCGGGCTCCTGGTGAATTTCGCGGCCGTCGCGCTTTTGGGCGGCGCGAGTTCAACCGATGCCGGACGCAATGCGGTGACGCGTTGGCTCCGGACCCTGGGGGCCGACGATCACGCGATCGAGACGTTCGATCGTGCGGTCGCCTCGCCCCGGCCACTGAGCCTGCTTCTCGATTCCATTCGCGAGCAGGATCTCGGACCCTATGCCTATGCTGCAGCAGTTGTTGCATCCGATCAGCACGAAGTCGCCGGTCGCCTGTTTTCCAACTACGTGGCGGCGCGACTGGCGCTGCCGGCCGACGCGGTGCGTTCCATAGACAGGCGCTATAGACGCTGAGCCGGGCCCGCCGGCACCTCGTCCTCAGTCATTTCGCTCAAGGCCGTCTGCAGCCGGCGATCGTCGACGAGAAGCTTGCGGGAGATGTCGGCGAGCGTGATCCAGCCCACCACGTGGCCCCGGTCGCTCACCACCGGAAGACGCCGGATGTGGTTGGCAGCCATCAGATCCATCACTGATCGCAAGTCATCGGTCTCGCGGCACACGATCGGCGATTGCGAGGCGACGTCCCGCGCCAGCACCGCCGAATTGTCGAGACCTGCCGCGACCACGCGATACAGGATATCCCGGTCGGTCAGGATGCCTATGAGGCTCGTCGCCGATCCGACCGGCACGGCGCCGACATCAAGTTCACCCATCAGTTCCGCGGCTTCCTTCACGGACGCGTTCGCACCCACGAAATCGATCGTGGTGCTCATGATTTCGGCAACTTTCATGCGTTCGGTCCTGCCCCTTGGAACTGCCGAGGCCTACGTGTCCCGCGATCCATCAGTTCCCGGTTGCCCTGCCGTCCGCGATGTTCTTAACTCTGGTTGCGAAGGGCAGCAATCGCCGCCTCGTCGACAATAAAGCTTTGATCCTCAGCCGGAATGGCGGGGAATGTGGGAGGGAAACCAATGTCCGAATCCGAAAGGATGCCGCACTCGCGGCGTGATTTCATGCGCACCGCCGCTTTGTCGGCGGGCGCCGCGATGCTGGCCGGGGCCGGTCTCGATCCGGCGATCGCTGCCGAGGCCGCCAAGGCCGTCGACCGCTCGTCCAAGCCGCTCAAAGCCGCCTTCTCCAATGCCGGGCTGCAGGCCACCTGGTGCGCCCAGGGCAAGCAGGCCGCCGAATATTGGGGCAAGCTGTTCAACGTCGATGTCACCTGGTTCGACGGCGAGCTCGATGCGGTCAAGCAGCGCGCCGCCATCGACAACATGGCGTCCCAGAAATGGGATTTCGTGGCCATCCAGGCCTTCGGCATCGGCACCCTGACCCAGCCGGTGAACAAGATGATCGAGGCCGGTACCCCGGTGATCGACATGGACACGCTGATCGCGCCCCTCGACACCATCAACGTGCATGCCTTCCTGGCGCCCGACAACGAGTTCATGGGGTCCTCGGTCACCCAGGCGCTGGTCACCGCCTTGAACGGCAAGGGCAAGGTCATCATGACGCAGGGCGCCCTCGGCCACACGGGCGCGCAGGGTCGCGCCAAGGGTTTCAACTCGATCGTCAAGCTGAACCCGGGCATCGAGGTTCTCGATACGCAGCCCGCCGACTGGGACGTGTCGAAGACCGCCCGCCTGTGGGAAACCTACCTGACCAAATATCCGCAGATCGATGCCGCCTATTTCCACAACGACGACATGGCGCTCGCGGCGTACAACATCATGAAGGCCCATAACCGGACCAACATCCTGATCGGCGGTTGCGACGCCATGCCACCCGCTATCCAGGCCGTTGCCGACGGCCGGATGCACGCCACCGTGCGCAACCCCTCCTGCCGCATCCACGGCTGGTCCATCTTGGCGGGTGTCGCGGCGGTCATGAACGGCGAAAAAACCGGTGACGGCATTCCCAAGAACATCGTCACCGACGGGCCGGTGGTCACCAAGGCCAATGCTCCTGGCATGCAGTGGATGGAATCGCACTTCCTGATCTGAGCCACCGCTTCGTCAAACGTGCGGGTTGCGCCCCCGGGCGCCGCCCGCATGCTCCAGGTTCCGCTTGCCCCAGAGCCCGATGTCAAAATCCTCGACGATCCCTGCTGCTCTTGAGATGATCGGCGTCACCAAGAGCTTCGGCGGGGTTCAGGCCTTGCGGGGTGTGGATTTCGTGCTCCAGCCCGGCGAGATCCACGGTCTCGTCGGGGAAAACGGCGCCGGCAAGTCGACCCTGATGAAGATCATCGCGGGCGTCCATACGGCCGGCGGCGGCACCATGATGGTGGACGGACGCGAGGTGCATTTCCGCGCCCCGCGCGATGCGCTCGCGGCCGGCATCGGCATGGTGCATCAGGAACTCAGCACGGTGCCGGACCTTACCGTCGCCGAGAACGTCTTCCTGGGCAAGCAGCCCACAGGGCCGGCCGGCTTCGTGGCCTGGAGCCGGATGCGCGCCGAAGCGCGCGAGCAGCTCGGACGCCTCGGCCTCGACGTAGACCCGGGCCAGCGCATCGGGTCGCTGCCGATCGGCCTGCAGCAGCTGATCGAGATTGCGCGCGTGGTGTTTTCCGGCGCGCGCATCATCATTCTCGACGAGCCGACCTCGGCACTCTCGCCGCCGGAGGTCGAGCTCCTGTTCAGCGTGCTGCGCCGCCTGAAGGAGAGCGGCAAGAGCATCGTGTTCATCTCGCACTTCCTCGACGACATCCTGCGCATTTCGGACAGCGTGACGGTGTTCCGCAACGGCCGGCATGTCGCGACCAGCCCGGCGGCATCGATCGACAAGGGCTGGGTCATCGAGCAGATGATCGGTCGCGGCCACACCGATCTCGAGGAAAGCTACACCGGCGCGATCAAGCTCGCCGCCAAGCCCCATGCACCCGTGGTGATGAAGGCCGAGGGCCTTGGCTTCGGTCGGGCCTTTCAGGACGTCACCATGGACATCCGGGCCGGCGAGATCCTCGGCATCTACGGCTTCATGGGATGCGGACAGATCGAGCTCGCCCGGGCGCTGTTCGGCAAGATCGTCCCGGATCGCGGTCGACTCGTCATCGCGGGCAAGCCCCAGGCCCTGCCGAACACGGCCGCGGCCCATCGGGCCGGCATTGCTTTCGTGCCCGAAAGCCGCCGGGCCATGCTGTTCGGCGAAGAGCCCGTCTACAAGAATGTCTCGATCTCGATCCTGGACCGCATCGGGCGCCTCTGGCTGCAGCCAGCCACGGAGCGCAGCCTCGCGGGCCGCCAGGTGGAAGCGCTCGGCATCCGGCCGCCGAACGTGGAGGCCCGGCTCGGCGCATTGTCGGGCGGCAACCAGCAAAAGGTGGCGTTGGCCAAATGGCTGAACTACCCACCCAAGGTGCTGGTGCTGAGCGAGCCGACGCGCGGCATGGACGTCGGGGCCAAGGACGATGTCGTGCGTATCGTGCGCCGGTTGCGCGACGAGGGGCTCGCCGTGGTGGTCATGTCGACCGAACCCGAAACCGTGCTGTCGCTCGCAGACCGCATCTTGATCATGAAAAAGGGTGAGATCGTCCGCGAGTTCGGCGAGGGCGGCGTCACCAAGGACCGGCTGCTCGAAGCGGCATGAAGGAGATCAATCCCGTGTCGATAAAGGTGGAGCAGGCGAGCGCGGGTTCACGGCCCGGGACGACGATGTGGCTGCGCCACCAAATGCGCAACATCGCGCCCTTTGCGACGTTGTTGTGCCTCGTGGTCTTCTTCACGCTGGCGAGCCCGTCCTTCGCCACGCTCGACAATCTGGCCAACATCCTCACGCAGATCTCGGTGACCGGGATCATCGCCGTGGGGCTGACGTTCGTGATCCTGTGCGGCGAGATCGACCTGTCGGTCGCCGCGGTGGCCAATGCGACCGGCATCGTGGTGGCCTATTTCACGGCGCAGGATACCTACGTCAACATCGCCAACATGCCGTTGCCCGGGTGGGCCGCGATCCTGCTGGCGCTCGTCAGTTGCGCGGCGCTCGGTCTCGTCAACGCCTTCGGCCTGACGCTGATCGGCATTCCGTCATTCATCATGACCTTGGCCATGATGCAGATCGGCGCCGGCATCTCGGCCCTGCTGGTGCGCGGCCAGATCGCCTATGCGGTCCCGCCGGTGATCTCGACGCTTGGCGGCAGTACGATCCACGGCGTGCCCTGGATCGTGCTACTGCTCGGGCTCTTCCTGCTGGTCGCCCATGTGGTGCTCGGCTACACGCGCTTCGGCCGCTACGTCTACATGGTGGGCGGTAACCGCGAGGCGGCCGAATATTCGGGCGTGAACGTGAAGACCATCCTCAACGCCGTGCTGGTCATCTCTGCGGTCTGCGCCGGGGTCGCGGGCATGGTGGGCGTGGCACATTTCGGCAGTGCCCAGCAGAACGAGTTCGACACCTACCTGCTCGATTCGATCGCGGCGGTCGTGGTGGGCGGCACCAGCCTCTTCGGCGGGCGCGGCGGCATCGGCAACACCATCGTGGGCCTCTGCGTGCTCGGCGTGCTGAACAATGGCCTCGACCACGTGCAGATCGATAGCTTCCTCAAGATCCTGATCCGCGGGCTGATCCTGCTCGCCGCCCTGGTGATCAACGTCTATGCCCAGCGCCTGCGCGACTCGGAGGCGAGGACCGGCGGGTAAGGGTTTACCGTCGCGAGCCAAGCTGGGACCCACGGTCCGGATCGTCCCGGCGCCTGGCGCCTCGAACGCCGTGCACGCCGGCCCCGCCATTGTCGGTTGCCGCTTCAGGGCGCTTGCCCCATCATGGCGACAAGGCGACCCGCTGTCGCGCCGACCTTTGGAGTTCTGGTTTGGATCGTCCCACCGTCCTTATGCCTGCCGCCATGCCGCCGCTGGTAATGCAAGGGCTCGCCGAGCACCTTCCGCTGATCAAGCTCTGGGAAACCGAGGACAGGGAAGGCACTCTGTCGAGAATCGCATCCGAGGTTCGGGCCATCGCGACCGGAGGGCACGTTGCGATCGACGGCGCTTTCATGAGCCGCTTTCCAAACCTCAAGATCGTGGCGAACTTCGGCGTCGGCTATGACACTGTCGACGCCGCCTGGGCGGGGAAGCACGGCATTATCGTCACCAATACGCCGGGCGTGCTTGACGAAGAGGTTGCGGATACGGCTCTCGGCCTGGTGCTTGCGACGGTGCGCCAGTTGCCCGCCGCGGAACGCCATCTGCGTGCCGGTCGGTGGTTGCAGGAGCCTTTCCCCCTCACGCCGACTTTGCGGGGGCGAACGGTCGGCATCCTGGGGCTTGGCCGCATCGGCAAGGCGATCGCCAAGCGCGTCGCGGCCTTCGGGCTCGCGGTCGCCTATCACAACCGTCGCCCGCAGCCGGACGTGCCCTTTCTGTATTATCCGACGCTGGTCGGCCTGGCCCAGGCCTGCGACATCCTCATCGTGGTCACGCCGGGCGGTTCCGAGACGCGTCACCTCGTGGGGTCCGAGGTGCTGGAGGCGCTTGGCCCCACGGGTATCCTGATCAACGTTGCACGGGGTTCCGTGGTCGACGAGCAGGCGCTGATCCGGGCCCTGAAGGTGCGCATCATTCTGGCCGCTGGGCTCGACGTGTTCGCCGACGAGCCGCGCGTGCCGCAGGAGCTGATAGACATGGACCACGTGGTCCTGCTGCCGCACGTGGGCTCCGCGTCTCAGCACACGCGAGACGCCATGGGGCAGCTCGTGGTAGACAACATTCTTTCATGGGCGGCCGGCAAGGGTCCTCTGACGCCGGTGGCCGAAACGCCCTGGCCCGGTAGGGGCGACCAGCCGGCGTGACGGTCGAGGTCGAAGCATGGTCAACGTCTGCATCCGTCAGAGCCGCGTCGGCCCCGTCCGCGCTGCCGTGTTTGGCATGGTCGGGCTGGCCGCTTTGGTCGGGAGCCATCGTGCCCATGCTGTCGAGATCGGAACGGCTACACAGAGCGTCGGCGCCTGGGATCTCAAGCTCGACACGGGACAGCGGCAATGCCGGGTGACGTTGCGCGCCGTCGCGGCCGGGTCCGGCTACGATCTGGCCATGCCGGCCGGCTGTCGGCGCGCCTTCCCGGTCCTCGACAAAGTCGCGCTCTGGAACGATGGCAGCGAGGGCAGGCTGCAATTCGAGGACGCGGGTGGTCAGCCCGTGCTGGCCTTCGAACCTGGGGCCGGCGGCGTCCTCACGGGCACCAGTCCGGAAGGTGAAATCATCCGGCTCGAGCCGGTGGGCCAGCACCGGGCGACGATCCTCAAGGTTGCAGCCAAGGCCGCCGGTGCGGCACCGAAAGCCGCCGCGAAGCCGCCGGCGCCCAAGCTGCCACTGCCCAGCATCGCCGACATGGCGGGCCATTACGCGGTGTTGCGGGAGAAGACCAAGGATACGGGCTGCATGGTGACCTTCGACGACAAGGCGCACGGGCCCAAGGGGTCGCTGAAAGCGCACCTTGCGCCAGCCTGTCGCGACCAGGGCATCGTGATCTTCGATCCGGTCGGATGGCAGGTGCAAGGCGGCCGCTTGGTGCTGACGGCCCGCAAAGGGCACACCACCAGGCTCGACCTGCAGGAAGACGGCTCGTGGATGAAGGATGCCACCGAAGGTAAGAGCCTGTCGCTCAAGAAGATGTAGACGGCGCGTCGCCCTGCATCGGCGCCGAACTCCCTAGGCGGCGAATTGCCCCTGTTCCGACCGGCCCAGCACGGCCCGGTTCCGGCCGCTGTCCTTGGCCCTGTAGAGAGCTTCGTCGGCTGCGGTCACAAGTTCGGAAGCGGGTTGGCCGGATCGCGGCACCATGGCCGCGAAGCCGACGCTCACGGTGACATGCCCTTCCGTCGTGGCACGGTGTGGCTGACCGAGGTTCGTGACGTTCTTGCGGATCATCTCCGCCACTTTGAGCGCCCCTCGTGCGTCCGTGTCGGGCAGCAGCACGACGAATTCCTCGCCACCGTACCGCGCAGCAAAATCGGATGGGCGCTTGAGCGCGTCGCGCAAGCATAGGCCCAATGCAGCCAGAACGGCATCGCCGCCGAGATGGCCGCAGTCGTCGTTATAGGCCTTGAAGTGATCCACATCGATCAACAGCAAGGCGAGCATCGTTTCCGATCGGCCCGCGCGGCGCCATTCGGCTTCGAGCACCTCGTCGAACTTTCGACGGTTGGGCAATCCGGTCAGTTTGTCGGTGGCTGCGAGTTGCGCGAAGGCCGCTTCGGCGGCGGTGCGGCGGCGCAGTTCGGCCTGCAGCAACGCCAGGAGGCTGAGGATCGTCGTGCAAAGCAGGACGAGGGCCGCGACCGTTACGGCCGTCTTGCGCCACCACGGCGCGTAGAGGTCGTCGACCGCGAATCCGACGCTTTGTACGAGGGGAAGGTCGCCGACCTGCCTGTAAAAGAAAATCCGACGGATTCCGTCGGACTTCGACGATCCTTCGTACGTGCCTCGATGATTCTTTTCGAGCGCCGGGAACAACAGATGCGGATCGCGAACCCGACCCACATCATGCTCGTCCAAGGGATGTCGCATAAACAGCGTTCCATCCAGCCTGAAGAGGGCCATGGTGCCGTTTGCGCCCAAGTCCAGCTTGCTGAAGAGCTTATCCCAATAGCCGAGCTTCATCATGGCGACCGCGACGCCGGCAAAGCCGCCGTCCTCGGCATCGACTCGACGGCTCAGCGCGACCGACCACTCGCCATCGAACGGCGATAGAAACGGCCGGCTGATGAACAGCTCCGTGTCGGCCCGATGACTATGGGCTCGAAAGAAGTCGCGATCCCCAAATCTCGCGGGACGGGGCGAGTTGGCTGTGGAATCGATAACGACGCGACCGTCCTGGTCGAGGACCAGGAGAGCTTCCACGTCCTTGGCCGTCGCGGCCCGGTCGAACAGGATCTCGCGCCGGAGTTTCGGAGGCAATGCCATGACGTCGCGGTCCCGCACTCCATCCCGCACTGCCTTCAGTGAGAGGTCGAGCAGTTCGATGTTGCGCTCTTCGTCCTGGGAAACGGCTTCCAGGAGATTGCCCGCATCGATCTGCGCGTCCCTGGCGATATCCAGGCGCGAGGCATAAAGCATCAGGCCCACAATGGCGCAGATCGCGGTCAGGGATGCGACCGCGATACCCAACAGCCATAGGGACGCGAGCCCGGCAGTGATTCTGCCGGGGCGAAGTCCGGTACAGGCGGGCAAGTCATCGGACCCCATGGCAGCTCAACCGGCGAACGCCGCACTCGCCAAGAGTGTGGCGACCCTATTCTGCGCATCGAAACGTTAATGTTCCCGAAGCGAGCTGGACCGCGGCGGTTGGTTGCTCCCGAGGGCAGGCTCGCCGGCCGCCTCCGCCCTATGTGGCGGTGCGCGCTAGGCCAGGCAGGCCGAAAACCCCTTCCTGATAGCCTCTTCGGGCAGGTCGCGGCCGATGAAGACGAGCTTGGAGGCGCGCTTCTCACCGGATTGCCAGTCACGCTGCATGTCGCCGTCGAGCATCATGTGGACGCCCTGGAACACAAAGCGCTTGGGCTCGCCCTTGAAGGCCAGGATGCCCTTCGAACGGAGGATCTTCTGCCCCTCGCGCTGCACGAGGTCATTCAGCCAGGGCATGAACTTCTGAGGATCGAGGTCGCCGTCGTGCACGATGGCGACCGATTGCATGTCCTCGTCGTGGTAATGCTTCAGTCCGCCGGGCTTGTGATCGTGATCGTGGTTATGGTCGTGGCCATGGTGGTCGTGGTCGTGCCCATGGTGATCGTGGTCGTGGTGCCCGAAATGGTCGTCGGCCTGTTCGTCCTGGTCCAGGAAGGCCGGCTCGATCTCGAGAATGCGGTCGAGGTTGAAGGCATGGCGCTCAAGCACCGCGTCGAGCGGTACGGCGCAGCGCTGCGTCTTGTGCAGCCTGGCATAGGGGTTGATGGCGCGAATCCGGCCCTCCACTTCGCGCAGTTCCTCCGCGTCGACGAGGTCGGTCTTGTTCAGTACGATGACATCCGCGAAGGCGATCTGGTTCTTGGCTTCCGGCGCATCCTTGAGGCGCGCGCTCAGCCATTTGGCGTCGGCGACCGTGACCACAGCGTCGAGACGCGCCGCGTCCTGCACCTCCTGGTCTACGAAGAAGGTCTGCGCCACGGGGGCCGGATCGGCAAGCCCGGTGGTTTCGACGATGATGGCGTCGAACTTGCCCTTCCGCTTCATCAAGCCTTCCATGATGCGGATGAGGTCGCCCCGCACCGTGCAGCAGATGCAGCCATTGTTCATCTCGAACACTTCTTCATCGGCCCCGACCACGAGATCGTTGTCGATGCCGACATCGCCGAACTCGTTGACGATGACGGCGTAGCGCTTGCCGTGCTGTTCGGTGAGGATGCGGTTCAGCAACGTCGTCTTGCCGGCGCCCAGGTAACCCGTGAGTACCGTGACAGGAATCTTGTCCATGGTTCATCTCCAAAGGGCCGGCCGTGCCGTCACCTTGCCCGGGTGTTATATTGTAGCTCTCAGGGTGGATCAAAGAGGCCGCGGCTCGCACCCGCGCCCGGACGTCAGGCCGTTCCGAGGATCTTGCGCAGTTCCGCCTTGAGCGGCCCCGCGAGATCCGGCCGGGCCATCGCGAAGGCGACGTTGGCGGCCAGGAAACCCAGCTTGGACCCAGTATCGTAGGTCTTGCCGTCGAACCGCACGCCGTGAAACGGCAACTGGCCGATCAGCTTGATCATGGCATCGGTCAACTGGATTTCGCCGCCCGCGCCCTTCTCGACCTTTTCCAGCAACTCGAAGATCGTCGGGTCGAGCACGTAGCGCCCGGAGATGATGGCCCGCGAGGGAGCGGTACCCTGCGGCGGCTTTTCCACCATGCCGGTGATCTCGAACGTGTGGCCCCGGTCTTCGCCGATCGCCACGACACCGTATTGGTGAGTTTCCTCCATCGGGACTTCCTCGACCGCGATGACGTTGCCGCCATATTGGTCGTAGGCCGCGATGCACTGGGCCAGACACCGATTGCCGAGCGTGCCGTTCATCGTGATCATGTCGGGCAGCAGCACGGCGAATGGCTCATCGCCAACGATCTCACGCGCACACCAAACCGCATGGCCAAGCCCCAGCGGCGCCTGCTGGCGCGTGAAGCTCGTGGCACCTGCGGCCGGGAGATCGGCCATCAGGGCCTCGTATTCCTTGTGCTTGCCGCGGCGCTGCAGCGTGTCTTCCAACTCGAACGCCATATCGAAATGGTCTTCGATCACGCCCTTGTTGCGGCCCGTGACGAAGATGAAATGCTCGATTCCCGCCTCCCGGGCCTCGTCGACGACGTGCTGGAGCACGGGCCGATCCACGACCGTCATCATCTCCTTGGGGATCGATTTCGTCGCGGGAAGAAACCTGGTGCCGAGCCCGGCCACCGGAAACACTGCTTTCCTGATCTTTTTCATGCCACCGTCCGGCCAGAGTCGAGGGACTATCCGGCTGCAGTGCTGCAACCGATAAGACGTCTTGTTCAGGAGTTGGAGCTAACGTCCGGTGCGCCACCTGACAAGGCTTATGGCGGCCGGTCAGCCAAGTGCGGACGATAGACGGCGCAACAGCAGGGAGAAACCGATGGCGGTGCTGATCACGGGAGGCGCGGGCTACATCGGCAGCCACATGGTGCTCGAGCTGCTGGACGCGGGCGAGCAGGTCGTGGTGCTCGACAATCTGTCGACGGGGTTCCGGGCCGCGATACCCGAGGGTGCCAAGCTGATCATCGGGGATTTCGGCGACCAGGATCTTGTCGAGGGGCTCGTGAGGGAGCACGGCATCGAGGCCATCGCGCATTTCGCGGCCAAGATCGTGGTTCCGGACTCGGTAGCCGACCCGCTCGGGTATTATCTCAACAACACCAGCAAGGCGCGAAATCTCATAGAGTCCGCGGTGCGAACCGGGGTCAAGCACTTCATCTTCTCCTCGACGGCCGCGGTCTATGGCGAAACCGATCTCGGGACTGTCACCGAGGACAGGACACCGGCTCCCGTGTCGCCCTACGGCCGCTCCAAGCTGATGGTGGAATGGATGCTCGCCGACACGGCGCGGGCGCACGATCTGCGCTTCGTCGTGTTGCGCTATTTCAATGTGGCTGGTGCCGATCCGCAGGGGCGCTCGGGCCAATCTACCCGCCATGCCACCCATCTCATCAAGGTCGCGGTCCAGACCGCCTTGGGACGGCGCCCAGTGCTCGAGATTTTCGGCACCGACTATCCGACCCCGGACGGGACCTGCCTGCGTGACTACATCCAGGTTACCGATCTTGTCCGGGCGCACGTCGATGCACTGCGCTATCTCAGGGCGGGAGGCGAGAGCCTCACCTGCAACTGCGGCTACGCCCAAGGCTTCTCGGTGCGGGACGTCGTCGACGTGGTGAAGGACGTTTCGGGCGTGGACTTCGCGGTCAAGCTGTCGGGCCGCCGGGACGGCGATCCCGCGGCAATCGTAGCGGCCAACGATCGCATCAAGCGGACGCTCGGCTGGAAGCCGCAGCACAATGATCTGCGCGAGATCGTAGCCCAAGCCCTGCGCTGGGAGCGGCGCTTGCACAACCAGGATCTCGACTAGGAGCGCGTCGGGCGAAGATCCCTTCTGGCGCGGCAGCATTCTCCTCGGGCACGAGTTGCGATAGGGGCCAATCCGCCCCATCTTTCGTGAGAATGCGGGCTCTCAGAGAGCCAGGCGCAGGTGGGGAGTACCAATGTCTTTCGGGAATGAAATGCGCGCGACCGCGACGACGGCCGTGGCAGGGCGAGACACCACGGCCAAGGACGTCACCACGGCTACGTTCCGGCAGGATGTCATCGCCGAATCCATGCGCCAGCCGGTGCTCGTGGATTTCTGGGCACCCTGGTGCGGACCCTGCAAACAGCTTGGCCCCGATCCTCGAGAAGGCCGTTGCGGCGTCGCAGGGCAAGGTCAAGCTCGTCAAGATGAACATCGACGAGCATCCGCAGGTGGCCGGACAGCTTGGCGTGCAATCCATTCCGGCCGTGATCGCATTCCAAAAGGGCCAGCCGGTGGACGGCTTTGTCGGCGCCCTGCCTGAATCCCAGATCAAGCAGTTTCTCGAACGGCTGACCGGCCCGATGGGCGACCCGATCAAGGATCTGCTCGAGGAAGCTTCGGCGGCGCTCGCCGCGGGTGACGCGGAAACGGCTGCCAGCATCTATGCCGAGATCCTGGACACCGACGAAGGGAACGCGGCTGCGCTCGCGGGCCTCGCACGGCTCCAACTCGATGCCGGCAACATCGAGGAGGCGAAGGCCGTCCTTCAGCTGGCAACCGGGAGCGCCGCGCAGGATCCCGCAGTCGCGGCGGTGCGGGCCGCCATCGAGAACGCCGAGCAGAGCGCCAATGTGGGTGACGTCGCGGATCTCCAGCGCAAGGTTCAGGCGGATCCCGAGGATCGGCAAAGCCGCTTCGACCTCGCGCTCGCGTTCAACGCCAAGAACCTGCGCGAGGACGCCGCACGCGAACTCCTTGAAATCATCCGGCAGGACCGCACTTGGAACGAGGACGGCGCACGTCTGCAGCTGCTGAAGTTTTTCGAGGAATGGGGTCCGATGGACGCTGCCTCGGTCAGTGGTCGACGCAAGTTGTCGGGGCTGCTGTTCCGGTAGTCCGGAGCAAGGATTGGAAATGAGCATCAACAAGCCCTATCGCGGGCCGGACGACCTGCCCGGGATCATTCCCGTGTTTCCGCTGAATGGGGCGCTTCTCCTGCCGCGAGGGCAACTGCCCTTGAACATCTTCGAACCGCGCTATCTGGCGATGATCGACGATGCCATGAAGGCCGACCGGATCGTCGGGATGGTGCAGATCAGCGGAGAAGCGTCGGCGAAAGCTGACGCTCCCCCCTTGTATTCGATGGGTTGCGCCGGCCGGATCACGTCGCTGGAGGAATCCGGCGACGGGCGCTACCTGGTGACCCTGACCGGGATCTCCCGTTACAAGATCCAGGAGGAATTGGCGGCCATCACGCCGTACCGGCAGTGCCGAGTCGATTTCCGCTGTTTTGCCCGCGACCTCGACGAAGAAACGGATCGGGATGAAATCGACCGAGATGGCGTCATTCGGGCGCTCAACCGGTTCGCCGAGGCGCATCGCCTTTCGGTCGATTGGGAGGGCATCGACGCCGCGCCCAGCGATCTTCTGGTCAATGCCCTTGCCATGATGTCGCCGTTCGGGCCGAAGGAGAAGCAGGCGTTGCTGGAAGCGCCCGACCTCAAGACACGGGCGGACGTGCTGATCGCCATTGCAGAAATGGACCTGATGCGCGAAGGCGCCCCTTCCACATTGCAGTAGCACCCGGGCCAAGGCCACCTTGCCCGAAACGGCGTTGTGGGCCATGAGTGCCCATGCCGACCAGCCAGGACGATTGTGCATGAACGCCAGCGAAGACACCTCGCCGCAGAGCCACGCCGCCACCGGGGCGAGTGCGGTCGATCCGCGTCTGCTCGAGATTCTCGTGTGCCCACTGACCAAGACGGGATTGGTCTATGATGCGGTGCGCCAGGAATTGATCTCGCACGCCGCCAATCTGGCCTATCCGATCCGCGATGGGATTCCCATCATGCTACCCGAGGAGGCCCGCGCCCTGGGCGAGTAGAACGGGACTTTGGCCGGCAGCGGCGCCCTTTGGGCGCCGGTCATCGGCTCAGTCGCCCTGGCCGGGGTTCGG
Source organism: uncultured Alphaproteobacteria bacterium (assembly GCA_963851175.1). Lineage (GTDB taxonomy): Bacteria > Pseudomonadota > Alphaproteobacteria > Rhizobiales > Beijerinckiaceae > Lichenihabitans. The sequence continues at coordinate 493,115 of CAWKNU010000003.1, forward strand.
AGAGAAATAGGCTTCGAGCTTGCCGGGCTTGCCATCGAATTCCTTGGCGTCGGCCGGCGCGTCACGTTTGACCGCGATATTGGGCCAGCTCTTCGCATAATCGGCGTTGAGGGTCAGCCATTTCTCAAGGCCGGATTCCGTATCGGGCTTGATCGCCTCGGCCGGGCATTCCGGTTCGCAGACCCCGCAGTCGATGCATTCGTCGGGATGAATCACGAGCATGTTTTCCCCCTCGTAGAAGCAATCCACGGGGCAGACTTCGACGCAATCCATGTACTTGCACTTGATGCAATTTTCGACGACGACGTAGGTCATATCCTGTCCTTTGGCGCTTCGAGCAGGGCGCAGGAACCCGCCAGCGCATCTTGATTGGAGAAACGTGCTAGCGGCTTTGCCGGGCGCGTGCAAGTACGGCCGGGGGCCGCAGCAACGGCAAGCGGCAGGCAGCCGGACGATGTTTCGGTTGCGAGCCCGCGACGCGCTGCGGCCTTTGATCGAGCGATCATTCCACGGGCGCGCCGGCGTCACCCGCGGAAGAAAGATCCTCGAACAGCGCCTGGGCTTCGGTAAAGGGCCCTCGTCGTGTTCCCGGTTGCCGCACCTTGAGAACACGCACGCTCCGTTCCAGCGCGATTGTGACGACGTCGCCGATCTTGAGCGTCTTGGCCGGGCTTTCCACACGCGCCGAATTGATCCGGACGTGGCCAGATTCCACGAGCTTGGCCGCCAGCGAGCGCGATTTCACGACGCGTGCAAACCAGAGCCACTTATCGAGACGCTGCCGGGCTTCCGGTTCGGCCGCGTCAACCGGCATGGTCGGCGCGCGCCATCACGGCTCCTTCTTGCGCTCCATTTCCAGCTTCAGGGCCAGGAGCTTGGCAAAGGGCGAATTGGGGTCGGGCTGGCGCTCGCGCGGTGCCCGCTCAGGCTGCGCGAAATGCTGTGGACGGCCGCCTTCGCCGCGCCCGCCGTCGCCGCGATGGTCGCGCCGGTCGTCACTCCCCCGTCGCTCGTCCCCGCGTCGCGGCTCGAACCGTCCCTTGCCGCCGCCGTTGCGCTGCGGGCCGCGGCTGTCCTTCGGGCCCGGCCGGCCGCCAAAGGGCGCGGCACCGGCGTTAGCCAGGGCAGCACTCGCCGGCTCGGCGCCGGGCCGGTCCGACCCTGGTGCCGCACCGGCTCCGGGTGCTCGATCCGGGCCGGGCCGGCGGTTGCGATGCCGTTCGTTCGGCCTGAACTGGCCGGGCCGGGCGGCGCGACCCTCGGGCCTCTGCCCTTCGGTCGAGGCTTGCCCTTCCTCACCGGCCGCCGCGATGGCCGGGGTGCGAGAACCAGGCCGCTGCCGGCTGCGTTCCGGGCGTCGGTTGGCGTGGTGATGAACGCGGTGCGGGCGCCAAACTTCGATCAGGATGGGTTCGGCGGGCGCGGCTGCTTCTTCGGCTGTAGCACTGTCCTGCGCTGTGGCGTCCGGGGCTGGAGGCGCCTCGGTGCTCCCAACGCCCTGTGCAGGCTCGGCGGCGCTTTCGGGTCCGGCTGCTTCGACCGCCGCGACATGGTCGTGCAGAGGGTCGGCGTCCTGCGCTTCGGCGCTCGCCGCGATGTCTGAAGCCGGAGCCGCCACGTCCGGTTCGAGCTCCGGTGCAGCCGAGGCCTCGGCTTGCGCCGACGTTTCGGCACCCGGCTCTTCGGCCGGGGCCGCTGCTTCGGGCTCAGAAGCAGATTCTGCCGCGATCGGGGCTTCGGCCGCAGACGCCTGAATATCCGCCTCGGTCGCGTCCGCCTCTGCCGCCTCGATCGCGTCCGCCTCTGCTGCTTCGGCCCCGGTGTGATCCGCCGCGAGCGCCTCGTGCGCTTCGGCGACGGGCGGGGGCTCGGCGTCCGCTGCCGGCGCAGCCGAATCGTTCGCGATGTCTTCGGGCGAACCCGCGGCCGTATCCGACGCAGCCTGGGCCGCTGCGTCAACGGCTGGCTTCAAAGGCTCGGTCGGGGCCGCCGGCAGGAGCGGGACCGTGATGGCGGGTCCCGGCCTGCGGTCCGGGACGTAGCCGAGCGAGCGCAGAATGGAGGCGAAATCCTCGCCCGAGCAGCCGGCCAGCGACGTCATGCCGACGGTCGCCACGAAGCCGTCATTGTCCGCAGTACCCGGAGGTGGGGCCCCGGGCGTCGTTCCCGGGCGATACGCGATGGCGGGCCGGATCAGATCGGCGAGTCGTTCGAGGATGTCAACTCGTACCGCGCGCGCGCCGCAGACCCGGAACCCGGCCGCGCGATAAAGACCCTTGGGGATCGTGGGATCGGCCGCGAAGGAAGTGCGGCCGGATGCCGCCAGATGCGGCACTTCGTCGAGCCCCTTGGTCGTTTCCACCCCGCCGTGCCGCAAGGCCCAGAGCTGCGCCGCGAGCGCCCGGGGTGCCGGCTTCACGAGTGCCGGGAGATAGATGTGATACGCGCCAAACCGGAGGCCCAGCTTGCGCAACGTAGCCCGGGAGGCTTGATCGAGGCTCTTCATGTCGTCGGCGACGCGGGACCGCTCCAGCACCCCGAGCGCTTCGGCGGTCTGGTAGGCGATGCCCCGGCTGATGCCTTCGAGTCCCTCGCCGGTCTCGAGATCGTTCAACGGTCCGAGAAGTTTCTGGATGTGCTTGGCGAGCCAGAGATCGAGACGACGCTGCACGGTTTCCAGCGCCGCGCCGGTCAGATGTTCGTCGGAAATGATCCGCGTGCGGGGGCTGAGCAGCTTGTCGCCCGGTGCCAGCTTGGCGACCGGGTCGCCGAGCCAGCGGATCGTGCCGTCGTTGGCCAGGGCGAAGCTTTCGTCGACCGCGGCGCTGAAGCGTTCGGCCCGGGCCTCGATTTCGCCCCCTAGCGCCTTGAGGGCCGCCGCATTGAGGGCGCGCGCAGCCTCCCCGGCGGCCTGAGGGTCCGGGGTGAACCGAAAGCCGTGCAACTGGCCCACGTGCTGCCCCTCGACCAGCACGTCCCCTTGGGCCGTAATCTCCGCTTCCAACATGGCGTTCTCTCTCAACCGGCGCATCAGCACGCTTGTTCGCCGATCGACGAAACGTTGGGCGAGCCGCTCATGCAGGGCATCCGACAACCTGTCCTCTAGCTGACGCGTGACGCCCTGCCAATGCTCCGGATCAGCCAACCAGTCCGGCCGGTTGGCGATGTAGGTCAAAGTCCGGACCTGCGCGATGCGGGCCGAGAGGCTGTCGATGTCGCCTTCCGTCCGGTCCAGCGCCGCAAGCTGGGTGGAAAACCAGAGGTCCGGCACATGTCCCGCCCGCACCACGAAGCCGAACAGGGCGAGGGCGAGTTCGGCATGCGCGGCCGGGGATAATTTCCGGTAATCCGGCACCTGGCAGGCGTCCCACAGGCGCGCCACGTCGGCCCTGGTCTTGGCGGCCCGGCGCACCGAAGCGTCGCGTGCCGCGATCTCCAGCACCATCACGTCTTCGGCCATTGGGGCCCGCGTAAGTCCCGGCTCGTTCGGCAAGCGGTCCAGCGACGCCTGCAGATCCTCAATCGAGGAAAAATCGAGGTCGCTATTGCGCCACTGCAGGATTGGGATGGGATCGAAGCGATGATCCTCGAGGGCCTCGATCAGCTCCTCTTCCAGCGGCGGGCAGCGACCGGTGGTGCCGAACGTGCCATCGCGCATGTGCCGGCCGGCCCGGCCCGCGATCTGGCCCATCTCGGCCGGATTGAGCCGCCGATATTGCCAGCCGTCGAACTTGCGGTCACCCGCGAAGGCAACGTGGTCGAGATCGAGGTTGAGGCCCATGCCGATCGCATCGGTGGCGACCAGATAGTCGACATCGCCGTTCTGGTACATCGCCACCTGGGCGTTGCGGGTGCGCGGCGAGAGTGCCCCCAGAACCACCGCGGCCCCGCCGCGCTGGCGCCGGATCAGCTCAGCAATGGCGTAGACCTCCTCGGCCGAGAAGGCCACGATGGCCGAGCGATGCGGCAAGCGGGACAGCTTCTTCTCGCCCGCGAAGGTCAGTTTCGACAGTCGCGGGCGAGACACCACCGTGACGCCGGGCAAGAGTTGCTCGACCGCGCGCTTCATCGTCATGGCGCCGATCACCAGCGTTTCGTCGATGCCACGACGATGCAGCAGGCGATCCGTGAACACGTGGCCGCGGTCGAGATCGGCGGCAAGCTGGATCTCGTCGACGGCCACGAAGGACACGTCGAGATCGCGTGGCATCGCTTCGACCGTGGCCACCCAGTAGCGCGGGTTCTTGGGCTTGATCTTCTCCTCGCCGGTGATCAGCGCCACCGCCTCGGTGCCGACCTTTTCCACGACCCGGGCGTAGACTTCGCGCGCCAGCAGCCGCAACGGCAGCCCGATAATGCCGGAGGGGTGCGCCAGCATGCGTTCGATCGCGTAATGGGTCTTGCCGGTGTTGGTCGGGCCCAGGATGGCCGTGACACTGGCGGCACGCGCTCTCGCCCGGTCCGCCTGGCCCCGACCCGGAGCCGAATAGGAACTCGTCATGATCGCTTTTCGGCCGCGGTCGCTCTTGGGTCGTCGGCCATGGATAGGCCAAGAATCCGCCTCGGTCGAATCGGCGGGCCTTGCTCCGGATCAGGGCTCCGGGCCCTCATGAGGTAAGACCGCCCGGCCGCAACCGCAAGATGAGCCGGCAAAGCGGCGCGCGGTTGCGTTTGAAACGTGCCCGGATCAGCGCTTGACGGCCGCCGCCTTCGTTTCGGGCGTGATGTCGAACTCGGTCGGCTCGATGACTGTGGTGCCCAGCATGGAAAGCACCGAGATCCTGTAAGGCACCACGAAGCGCGTGCCTTCGACCGGCGCGAGCCAGACCTCCATCTCCTTGTTGTCGGTCATGAACTTGGTGGCCGGACGATCCGGCCTATGACCCGCGATCGGCCGGTAGCGCGCAGAACATACCGCAACCGGTCCTGTATAGCCTGGTCCCTTGACCTGCCGGATGCCGGTGTACGCCAAGGTAATGTCGAACCTGACGCCGCCATCGAACATCGGCAGGGTGCGATTGCATGCCGCCGGACCGACAAGGTCGCCGGTGCCTGGAACCGGCATTACGAAGGAGCTGAGCGGATCGACGATTCCGCGACGGTCGGCATCGGTCAGGGCGACGCGGTCCGGCCTTTGCGGGTAGGGCGGGGTGATCTCGATCTTTTCGGCGGTGCCGCCCGCCATGGCCATCCTTATCGTGAGGAGGTAGTTGGAGGTCGCCGCGGTCGCCGCAAAGGTCGCCGGATTGACCCGTCCGCCGGCGAGGCTGCCGGTCGAAGTGGCGGCGCCCTTCGAGTTGACGATGACGCCGGCGAGGCCCGTCAACTTGCCGTTCGCCTCGAGCCGATAGGATGCCGGCCCCACGGTGCCGATCACCGAAGCGGTGCCGAGCGGCAGGCCGATCAGACTGACCGCATAGTGCAGCCGCAACAGTCGCGACCCTTGGGCACTCTTGCCGGGCGGCGCCGATTGGGCGCCTGTGGCGGCGAGCAGGGCCAGGATGAGACCGGCGGCGGCCGGGATTGGCTTGTACATGATAGTCCCAACACTTGGTCGGCGGTTCCGGCTTCCGACAAACGCCGAATCAGACCCTTCCCAGAGGAATAGCGCCGCGCGGCCGAGCACGGAAGAGGCCGCTCTTGTAAGCAGCGCCAGCTTTCCATACTTCGGGCCTCAGCGCTCCCGGAGTTTTTCATGCATAGCGGCAACGAGCCGAGCTCTCCCTTTCACGCGACCACCATCCTGCTCGTGAAGAAAGCCGGCCTGACGGTGATCGGGGGAGACGGGCAGGTCAGCTTCGGCCAGACCATCATAAAGGCAACGGCCCGCAAGGTGCGCCGCCTGTCCAAGGGGACCGTGATCGCGGGTTTTGCGGGCGCGACCGCGGACGCCTTCACGCTGTTCGAGCGGCTCGAAGGCAAGCTCGAACAATTTCCCGGGCAGCTGATGCGGGCCTGCGTGGAACTCGCCAAGGACTGGCGGACGGATCGCTATTTGCGGCGCCTCGAAGCCATGATGCTCGTGGCCGACAAGTCGACCTCGCTGGTGCTCAGCGGCACCGGCGACGTGCTCGAGCCGGAGGCCAGCGAGCATGGCTGCGCCATGGCGATCGGCTCGGGCGGCAATTATGCCCTGGCGGCGGCGCGCGCCCTCCTCGACACGGGCCTGCCGCCCGAGGCCATCGTGCGCAAGGGCATGGCGATCGCGGCCGAGATCTGCGTCTACACGAACAACAATGTCGTGATCGAAGCCATCGGCGACGCCTAGGGCGCACGCCGGTCCGAACCAGCATGCCAGGAACTGCAGAATGACGGATTTTTCGCCGCGCGAGATCGTGTCCGAACTCGACCGCAACATCATCGGTCAGAACGACGCGAAGCGGGCCGTGGCTATCGCGCTGCGCAATCGCTGGCGGCGGCTGCAGCTTACCGGGGCGATGCGGGACGAAGTGCTGCCCAAGAACATCCTCATGATCGGCCCCACGGGCTGCGGCAAGACCGAGATCTCGCGGCGCCTGGCGAAGCTCGCCAACGCACCCTTCCTGAAGGTCGAAGCCACCAAGTTCACCGAAGTCGGCTATGTGGGTCGCGACGTCGAGCAGATCATCCGCGACCTCGTCGAGATCGGCATCGGGCTCGTCAAGGAAGCCAAGCGCAAGGACGTCGAGGCGAAGGCGCAACTCGCCGCCGAAGAGCGCATCCTCGATGCCCTGGTGGGCAGCAACGCCTCGGCAGCTACCCGAGACTCGTTCCGCCGGAAGCTGCGGGCAGGGGAACTCGACGACAAGGAGATCGAGATCGAGGTTGCCCCGGCCGGACCCTCGTTCCCCATGATGGAACTGCCCAACATGCCGGGCGCCTCCATCAGCGCGATCTCGATCGGCGACATTTTCGGCAAGGCGATGGGCGGGCGCCCCAAGACGCGGCGGGTCAGCGTGGCGGACGCGCATGCGCCGCTGTTTCACGAAGAGAGCGAGAAGCTGCTGGACCTCGAACAGGTGGTGCAGCAGGCCATCCGGGAGGTCGAGAACAACGGCATCGTGTTCCTCGACGAGATCGACAAGATCTGTGCCCGCGAGGGTCGGGGCGGCGGCGGCGAGATCTCGCGTGAGGGGGTTCAGCGCGACCTGTTGCCCCTCATCGAGGGCACCACAGTGCCTACCAAGCACGGCCCGGTGAAGACGGACCACATCCTGTTCATCGCGTCGGGTGCGTTCCATCTCTCGAAGCCCTCCGACCTGCTGCCCGAACTGCAGGGCCGGCTGCCGATCCGCGTCGAACTCTCCCCGCTGACCGAGGACGATTTCCGTCGCATCCTCACCGAAACCGAAGCCAGCATCGTCAAGCAATATGTGGCTCTGATGCGTACCGAGGGGCTCGAATTGGTGTTCACGCCCGACAGCATCGACGCCTTGGCGCGGGTCGCCGTGGAGGTGAATTCCTCGGTCGAGAACATTGGCGCGCGGCGGTTGCAGACCGTGATGGAGCGGGTGCTCGACGAGGTGAGCTTCACGGCGCCGGACCGCTCCGGCGAGACGGTTACGATCGATCAGGCCTTCGTGCAGAAGAACGTCGGCGATCTCGCCAAGAATGCCGACCTGTCGCGCTTCATATTGTGACGCGGACGCCGCCGGCGCTAAGGGTGGGTGGCGGAAGAGGCCTGGCAGCTCCGCGGTGATCGGCGCGGCGTTCGGGTGGGGAGAACCAGCCTTCGATGATTGTGCGCTGCCTGCCCTCGACCGATCCGCTGGTCTATGCGCGGCGCCTGCGGCAGCAGCCGCATCTGGCGTTGCTCGACAGTGCCATGCGACACCCGGCGCTGGGCCGGTATTCCTTCGTGGCCTGCGATCCTTTCGGGTTGTTCGAAGTCCGTGAGGGTCGGGCCTTTTGGAACAGCGCGGCGCTCGAAGGCGCGCCGCTCGCCGCCTTGCGCACCCTGCTGGCCCGTTATCCGCAACAGGCCCGGGACGATCTGCCCCCGTTCCAAGGCGGTGCTTTGGGCTATATCGGGTACGAGTTCGGCAACACTCTCGAGACGCTGCCGCGCCTCGGCGGTGACGACGACATCGCCCAGGTGCAGCTCGGGTTCTACGACGTCGTGGTCGCGATCGACTATGTCGAGGACCGCGCCTGGTTGATTTCGACCGGGTGGCCCGAGCAGAACCCAGCTAAGCGGCGCGAGCGGGCAGAGCGGCGGGCCGACGCATTCGCGGCCTGGCTCGAAAGCGCCGATCGGCAGCCCACTTTTCGCCCCGCGATGCCCGGTCAGCAGCTTCGCTGGGAGTCAAACTTCGATCGCTCCGGCTATGGAGCGGCCGTCGATCGGGTGAAGACCTACATCCTCGAGGGCGACATCTTCCAGGCCAATATCGCCCAGCGCTTCCGGGCCGCCTGTCCGGCCCGCTTCGATCCACTGGCGTTCTACGAGCGCTTGCGGGCCATCAATGCGGCCCCTTTCGCGGCCTTCCTCGATTTCGGGGACATCGCGGTCGCGTCGAGTTCGCCGGAGCGCTTCCTCAAGGTGCAGGGTACTCGTGTCGAGACCCGGCCCATCAAAGGGACTGCGCCGCGCAGCAGCGATCCGGCCGAGGATGCGAAAGCCCTCGGTTCCCTGTTGGCCTCCGAGAAGGACAGGGCCGAGAACGTCATGATCGTCGATCTGCTACGCAACGATCTCTCCCGGGTGTGCCGTCCGCATTCGGTCGAGGTGCCGGTTCTTTGCGGGCCTGAATCCTACGCCTCCGTGCACCACCTCGTGTCCGTTGTGACGGGCGAACTCGCCCCCGGGAAGGACGCGCTCGATCTTCTGGCGGCTGCGTTTCCGGGCGGCTCGATCACCGGTGCCCCCAAGGTGCGGGCCATGCAAATCATCGCCGAACTCGAGCGGGTGCCGCGCGGCGTCTATTGCGGGGCGATCGGCTATTTCGGTTTCGACGGCGCGATGGACAGCAATATCGCGATCCGGACGGTGGTGTTCCGCAACCGGGAGGCGAGCGTCCACGCGGGCGGCGGCATCACCTTGTTGTCGGACCCCTCCGCCGAATATGACGAGACCCTGGCCAAGGTCCGCCGCATCTTCGCGGCGTTCGAGACCGCGTCCAGCGAGGCGGCGGCGTGATCCTGGTCATCGACAATTACGATTCCTTCGTCTTCAACATCGCGCGTTATTTCGCCGAACTCGATGCCGAGCCGCTCGTCATCCGGAACGACCGGCTGTCGACCCGAGAGGCTGCTGCCCTGGCCCCCGACGCCATCGTGATCTCGCCGGGACCCTGTACCCCGGCCGAGGCGGGAATTTCGACGGCCCTGGTGCAAAGCCTGTCTGGGCAAGTCCCTATCCTGGGGATCTGCCTCGGCCACCAATGTATCGGGGCAGCCTTCGGGGCGCGGGTCGGCCGGGCCCGCCGGCCCATGCACGGTCGCAGCTCGGCCGTTCGCCACGACGGGGGAGCCCTGTTCGGTGGCCTGCCGAGCCCTCTGGGAGTGGGACGATACCACTCGCTCGTGGTCGATCTCGCCGGTGAGCCCAGCCACCTACTGACCCCGATCGCCTGGTCGGAAGACGACGAAGTGATGGCCCTCGAGCATCGCCGAGATCCGACTTTTGGGGTGCAGTTCCACCCCGAATCCGTTCTGACCGACGGCGGCCACCGGCTTCTCGCCAACTTCCTCGCGATCGCGGAAAGATTTGGGCGTGATCTGGCATAACGGCGCTCTGCGTGAGGGGACCGCGATCACGCTCGAGGCCGGTGATCGCGGGCTCCTCCTGGGCGATGGCCTTTTCGAGACGGTCGCGGCGTTCGATCGCACGCCCTTCCGGCTCGCCGAGCACTGGAACCGCATGGAGGCCGGAGCCGCCCGGCTCGGCATTCCGTTCGATCGTGCAGCGCTCGATGCTGCCGCTGCGGCGCTCGTGGCCGAATCGGCCGACGACGACGGGGTTCTCCGCCTCACCCTGACCCGCGGGGCAGGGCCACGCGGCCTCGCACCGGCGCCGGATGCGGTGCCGACCGTTTTGGGGACCCTGGCGCCGTGGCGGCCCGCCATGGCCTTTCGCGCCGTAACCCTGGCCACATCGAGCATCCGGCGGAACAGCGGGTCGCCGCTGTCGCGTATCAAGTCGCTCGGCTATCTCGACAATGTTCTGGCCCTGAAAGAAGCCCTGGACCGCGGGGCCGAGGATGCGCTCATGCTCAACGGAGCCGGCGCAGTCGCCTGTTCGAGCGCCGCCAACCTGTTTGCGGTGAAGGGCTCGACCCTGCTGACTCCGCCGATCCAGGACGGCGTGCTGCCCGGGATTACGCGCGCCCTGGTGCTGGTGCTCGCGCGCCAGCAGGGCCTTTCCGTCGCGGAAGTCTCCCTGGCGCCTCGGGATCTGCAAGGTGCGGACGCGCTCTTCCTCACCAACAGCGTGCGTCTTCTGGACCGCGTCGTTCGCCTGGACGGAACCGATCTGATCGGCCGTCAATCTGAGGTTCCCGCGATAATGCGACGGGCGCTGGCTGATTCGGTCCGGCACGAGACGGGCCGGGTGCTCGACATCCCGCGCTGACGCCGGAGGGGAGCCGGCCTACTCCTTGCCTCCTCGGCGCAGCCGTGATCTTCCGGTGACAACCGGCACCACCGCATCAATTCAACCGATCTCGAGAACACCCATGACGTCTGCCCCGATGTCGCGTGGCCATGCTGCGCCCCTGCCGGCCAAAGGCCCGGCCGACCCGCCCGAGGGGTCGTGGGTGCAGCCTTTCTCGACCGGCATCCTGGCCGCGGTCGCAGGCTTCGCCAGCACGTTTACGATCGTGCTTCAGGGCTTCACCAGCGTCGGCGCAAGTCCCGTCGAGGCGGCCTCGGGCCTGATGACCATCTGCCTTCTCCAGGGCGCGCTGACACTGGTGTTCAGCTTCCTGTTGCGCCAGCCGATCAGCATCGTCTGGTCGACGCCGGCCGCGGCCTTGATGATCGCGACCGGCCTGCCGAACGGCGGCTACCCGGCCGCCGTCGGAGCGATGCTGTTCGCCGCCGTGCTGATCGTCGTCGCGGGTCTCTGGAAGCCGTTTGGCAGGGCCGTGGGCGCCATCCCCAAGGCGCTGGCCAGCGCCATGCTGGCCGGCATTCTGTTCGGCCTATGCCTCGCCCCGGTGCGCGCCATGGGCGAAATCCCCCTCTACGCCGCCCCGATCGTGATCGCCTGGGTGTTGGCCTGGCGCTTTGCGCGGCCCTACGCCGTACCGATCGCGCTCGTGGTCACCTGCTTTATCGTGATCTTCGTCACCAAGCTGCCGCCTGGCGCGCTGTCGAACGCCTGGCCGCACCTCAGCTTCACGGCCCCGGGTCTGTCATGGTCGACCCTCGGCAGCTTGGGACTGCCGCTCTTCGTGGTCACCATGGCGTCACAGAACGTGCCCGGGTTGGCGGTGCTCCGAGCCAACGGTTTCCGGCCGGAAGTCGGTCCGATCTTTCTTGCGACGGGGCTCGCGTCGGTGGTTTCGGCCCTGTTCGGCGGCAACCTTTTGAACCTTGCAGCCGTCACGGCAGCGCTCTGCGCCGGCCCAGATGCGCATCCAGACCCCGCGAAACGCTACTGGTCGACGGTGGTCAACGGGCTCGTCTACCTCGGGCTCGGCCTCGCGGCAGGCCTTGCGGCGGCGCTCGTCGTGTCCTCGCCTCCCTTGCTGATCCAGTCGGTCGCGGGATTGGCCCTGATCGGCAGTTTCGCCGGCGCAATGGCGACCGCTTTGGCCGAGTCCGAACACCGTGTTCCGGCGATGATCACCTTCCTGGTTTCAGCGTCGGGCGTCAGCTTCTTCGGCATCGGGGCGGCCTTTTGGGGCCTGGTCGCGGGAGGCGTGCTGATGGGGCTCGACGCGATCGGGCCGCACCAGCGCTGAACCGGCCGGTCTGGCGGCGGCCATCATGTAATTGACATCGGTGTCGCGCGCGGTGGTCCACGCGCCCTCGACGAGGTTGTAGACCACCCCGGTCCGATCCAGGATCCGCAGGCCCGATGCGCGCACCGGGCCTGCCAACTCCTCGGGCGTCCGGAACTGCGCCCAGCGGTGGGTGCCGCGCGGCACCCAGCCGAGCACATATTCGGCCCCCACGATGGCCAGCACGAAGCTTTTGGCGGTGCGGTTGATCGTCGAGAGCACGAGCAGGCCGCCGGGCCGCACCAACGAACAGGCGGTCCGCACGAAGGCGTCGGGCTGCGGAACGTGCTCGACCACTTCCATGGCCAGCACCACGTCGAAGCTCTCCCGCGCCTCTGCCAAAACTTCGGCCGTCACGGCGCGATAGCGCACCTGAACCTCGAGCGCCGCCGCGTGGCGCTCTGCGGTCGCGACGTTGCGGGGCGAAGGATCGATCCCCGTGACATCCGCCCCGAGCCGGGCCAGGGGCTCGGACAGCAGGCCTCCGCCCGACCCGATGTCGAGCAGCCGCAGGCCCGCGAGAGGCAGGCTCCGGGTGTCCGTTTCTTGCCTTGGCGGCGCGAAATGGCGAACCATCAGGTCGCGCAGATATCTTATGCGGACGGGATTCAGCCGGTGTAGAGCCGCCATCGAGCCGCGCGGGTCCCACCATTCGTCGCCGAGCCGGTCGAAGCGGGCTACGTCTTCGGAATCGACTGCCCCTGTCAGTCGGCGGTCTGAAGGGCTTTTAGTATTCGGGAGCATATCTCTCGTCTCCAAGCTAGCAGCCCTGAAGCAGGCTGTGGAGATCGCGTCGGCCGTCGAGCACTCGCAGAACGGTCAAGCCATCATCGTTGATGCGATAGAAAATCACGTGAATACCGGCGCTGAAGCTGCGCAATCCAACTCGCAAATCATCACGCTGACGACCTGCTCGCGGATGTTCGGCGAGTAGCCAGAAGCGGTCGGTGAGCGACTCCACCACGCGCCGGGCCGCATCGAGATCGGAGCGTTCAAGGGCGACATGGAGCCAGATCTCGTCGAGGTCGACTTTGGCTCTCGGAGTGACACGAAGCTTCACTCGGAATTTGGCGATCGCTTTTCAGCCAACCTGGCCAATCCGCGACGGTGCACATCGGCAGCGAGATCCTTCAGAGTTTGCTGTGTCATTGTGGTTGCTTCTCCTCTGGTCGCTGAAGCGTCCGCCTCATCGATCGCGCTCAACAGGTCGAGGCGGCGTCGCTCGCGATCGACCCACAGCGCAACAGCTTCTTGCACTGCAGCCTCCGGCCTGTTCACGCGGCCCGTTTCGACCGCCAGACGAATGAAGTCGTGTTGTTCGCGGGTGAGGTCGACGTCCATTCATCAATCTCCAGGACCAAGCGTTGACACACCATTCCGAGGCCGGCATTTATACGCCCCCTTCGGGCCGGGTGCGAGCCCTTCAGGCCGCCGCTGCTCGTCTTGGGCGGCGCCCTGCAGCCGTGCCCGCCTCAGCCCCTGCCTCCTCCGAAACCGATGGCCAGACTTGTCTTGAAATTCGGCGGCACGTCGGTCGCCAACATCGATCGCATCCGCAACGCCGCGCGCCACGTCAAACGGGAGCTCGACGCCGGCCACGATGTCGCCGTGGTGGTGTCTGCCATGTCGGGCAAGACGAACGAACTCGTTGCCTGGTGCGCCGAAGCCGGCGCGCTGCACGATGCCCGCGAATATGATGCCGTGGTGGCCTCGGGCGAACTCGTGACCGCCGGGCTGATGGCCATCGTGCTTCAGGGCATGGGAATCCAGGCGCGCTCCTGGCAGGGCTGGCAATTGCCGATCCTGACCTCCGATGCACATGGCTCGGCGCGCATCCATTCGATCGATGGCGCCGAGATCGTCCGCCGGTTCGAGGACAGCCGGGAGGTCGCCGTGATCGCCGGCTTCCAGGGCAAGCACCAGGACAGCGGGCGTGTCACGACGCTCGGACGCGGCGGTTCCGACACCAGCGCGGTCGCTGTCGCGGCGGCCATCGGGGCCGACCGCTGCGACATCTACACCGATGTCGATGGCGTCTATACTACCGACCCGCGCATCGTCCCGAAGGCCCGCAGGCTCGACCGGATCGCCTTCGAGGAGATGCTGGAAATGGCCTCGCTGGGCGCCAAGGTGCTGCAGGTGCGGTCGGTCGAGGTGGCGATGAACCACAATGTGCAGGTGTTCGTCCGCTCCTCCTTCGACGATCCGGAGAACCCGAAGCCCGGCACGCTGATCTGCGCTGAGGAAGACATCATGGAACAACAGGTCGTCACCGGCATCGCCTTTTCAAAGGACGAGGCCCAGATCACGCTCCGTCGCGTCGCCGACAAGCCCGGGGTGGCGGCCCTGATCTTCATGCCTTTGGCCGAGGCTGGCATCAACGTCGACATGATCATCCAGGTCGTGTCCGACGATACGGTGACCACCGACCTGACCTTTACGGTGCCGGTCGCGGATTTCGAACGTGCCCGCGCCATTCTGGAAGGTGCCAAGAGCAGCATCGGCTTCGGTGTCCTTCAGGGCACGAGCGACGTCGTCAAGGTCTCGGCCATCGGCATCGGCATGCGCAGCCATGCGGGTGTCGCGGCGCGGGCCTTCGGTGCCTTGGCCGAGAAAGGCATCAATATCCGGGCGATCACCACCTCGGAGATCAAGTTCTCGGTCCTGATCGATTCCGCCTATACGGAGCTCGCGGTTCGAACCTTGCATTCGCTGTACGGGTTGGACCGCACCTGACAACCACGCTTTGGCGCTGGATGGTATGACCTCATTGGCCTGGCCAGAATCCCGGGCTCAAGGTGCAGGCTACGAAGAAGCACCGACCCCGGATGGCGACAGGTCGGTTTGTCTTGCCGTTGTCTTTGTGCAGCGGCTATACGGGCTTTGAGGTTGCACGCGCCGGATCGTCGCCGCGCGCGGACGAGCTGGGCGCTGTGTCGCGCAAGCTTTGAGGATGCGGGCTATGCGTGGCTCTCTGGCCGGACCGCGACTGCTGCTACGTCGGCTCCGGGAAGTCATGGCGGAGCAGATCGGCGCCCAGGCACGTCTCGACAAGATCGTTGTCCAGATCGCGCTCAATATGGTGGCCGAGGTCTGCTCGGTCTATGTGCTGCACGTGGACGGCCGGCTCGAACTCTACGCCACCGAGGGCCTCAAGCATGAGGCCGTCCACCTTACCACCATGCGCAAGGGGGAAGGTCTCGTCGGGCTGATCGCCGCCAGCGCCGAAGCCCTCGCGTTGCCGGACGCGCAGGCGCACCCGGCTTTTTCGTACAAGCCCGAGACCGGCGAAGAGATCTTCCAGTCCTTCCTGGGCGTGCCGATCCTGCGGGGCGGCAACACCTTGGGGGTGCTGGTCGTGCAGAATCGGGCGCGGCGCATCTATTCGGAAGAAGAGGTGGAGGCGCTGCAAACGACCGCCATGCTGCTGGCCGAGATGATCGCCGGGGGTGAGTTGCAGTCCTTGCTGCCCGGTCCCGCGGTGCTGCGCCAGCCTCTGGCGCTCAGGGGATCGTGCGTCAACGAAGGTGTCGGGCTCGGGCATGTCGTGCTGCACGAGCCGCGCGTGGTCGTCGACAAGATCGTTGCCGAGAACGTCGATGCGGAAGCCTCGCGTCTCGATGATGCAATCATGGCCCTGCGCGAGTCGGTCGACCGGCTGGTCGATCGGGGCGATGAGGCCGGCCCGGGCGAGCATCGAGAGGTGCTCCAGACGTTCCGGATGTTCGCCCATGACCGCGGCTGGCTAAGGCGGCTGCGCGAGGCCGTGATGTCGGGCCTGACCGCCGAGGCGGCGGTCGAGCGGGTCCAGAGCGACACGCGGGCCAAGATGATCCGGCAGACCGATCCTTATCTGCGCGACAGGCTGCACGACCTCGACGATCTCGCCAATCGACTGCTGCACCAGTTGACCGGCCAGAGTCTCGTGGCGTCGCACGATCTGCTGCCCGAGAATGCCGTGATCGTGGCCCGGTCGATGGGTCCGGCGGCCTTGCTCGAATATGATCGCTCGCGCATCCGCGGGCTGGTGCTCGAAGACGGCGGTGTCGGCAGTCACGTCGCGATCGTGGCCCGGGCACTCGGCATCGCGGCCGTGGGGGACGTCGCCAACATCTCCAGCCTAGTCGAACCGGGCGATGCCATCATCGTCGATGGCTCCTTGGGGGAGGTCCAGGTCCGGCCCTCAAGCGACGTAGAGGCCGCTTATGCCGAGAAGGCGCGGCTCGGCGCGCGCCGACAGGAACAATACCGCAAGCTGCGGGACGTGCCGGCTGTGACGCGGGACGGCGTCGAGGTCGGCCTGCACATGAATGCCGGTCTGCTGCTCGATCTTCCGCATGTCGAGGAAACCGGAGCGGCCTCGATCGGGCTGTTCCGGACGGAACTGCTATTCATGGTGGCCCCGAAGTTTCCGCGGATCGCCGAGCAATATTCCCTCTACAAAGCCGTGCTGGATGCGGTGCGCGACCGTCCGGTGACTTTCCGCACGCTCGATATCGGGGGCGACAAGGTCCTGCCCTATATGGCGAGCCTCGACGAGGAGAACCCGGCGCTCGGCTGGCGCGCCATCCGGATCGGGCTCGACCGTCCCGGGCTCCTGCGCTCGCAAATCCGGGCCCTGTTGCGCGCCGGTGCGGGGCGTGAAACCCGCATCATGTTCCCGATGATCGCCGACGTGGCCGAATTCGACGCTGCCAAGCGTCTGGTCGATCGGGAAGCCGCCTATCTGGCGCGCCACGACCACCCGGTTCCGACCGAGATCAAGCTGGGTGCCATGGTGGAGGTGCCATCCCTTCTCTGGCAGCTGGACGAACTGGCGAGGCGCGTCGACTTCCTGTCGGTGGGTTCGAACGACCTCATGCAGTATCTTTACGCGATCGATCGCGACAACAAGCGTGTGTCGGGCCGCTTCGATCCGCTGTCGACGGCCATGCTGCGAGCCTTGAAGACCATCGCCGATGTCGGGCGTGCCAAGAACGTTCCCGTGACGCTCTGCGGCGAACTCGGGGGCAAGCCGCTCGCCGCCATGGCGCTGGTGGCCCTCGGCTATCGCCATCTGTCGATGTCGCCGTCCTCGATCGGACCCGTCAAGGCCATGATCACGGCACTCGACGCCGGGGAGGCGGCGCGCGGCCTCGAGACATTCATGGCCCGCAGTGACGGCGCCGTTTCGATGCGCCAGCACCTTCGGCGGTTCGCCTCGGAGCACAATTCCCGTGTAGGGCTTTGCTGGACGTAATGCCGGAACTCGGCACGGGCCTTCGAACCGCATCGTGCTTTATGGTACTGCCATCGACCACGTTCGCGATTTTGGCTCGACTTCATCCGAAATCATCGTGATCTAGCCTGGCTCGCTCGCGTCCGGGACCGTCGCAAGCTCCGCACTCGCCCCCGAATCGCCGCTCGACGCCGGCATAATCGACTGCCTCATGCTCCCCTTTACAAAGCTCGACCTCATCCTCCGCCGTCACGACGAGATTTCGTCCCGCCTGTCCGAGAACCTGGACGCGGGCACCTTCGTGGCGTTGTCGCGCGAACTGGCCGAAACGGAGGCGCTGGTGGAAGCGGTGCGGGCCTACCGGGCCAAGCAGGCCGAACTCGAGGGGGTGGAGGCGATGCTGGCCGATCCCACGCTCGACGAAAGCCTGCGCGACCTGGCCGCCGAAGAGCGCAGCGCTACGCTCGAAGCGGTGGCAGAGCTTGAAACCTCGATCAGGCTCGCCTTGCTGCCGAAGGATGCCGCCGATGCAAAGAGCGCCATCCTCGAGGTGCGGGCCGGCACCGGCGGCGATGAGGCCGCGATCTTCGCCGGCGACCTGTTTCGCATGTACGTGCGCTATGCCGACCTGCACGGCTGGAAGGTGGAGGTGCTCTCGGCCAGCGAGGGGACGGCTGGCGGCTACAAGGAAATCGTCGCGGAAGTGCAGGGTACCGGGGTCTTTGCCCGGCTGAAATACGAAAGCGGCGTGCATCGGGTGCAGCGCGTGCCCGATACCGAGACGCAGGGGCGCATCCACACCTCCGCCGCGACCGTGGCGGTGCTGCCCCAGGCCGAGGAGGTCGATGTCGCGATCAACGACGCCGACCTCAAGATCGATACGATGCGGGCGCAGGGCGCCGGCGGCCAGCACGTCAACAAGACCGAATCGGCCATCCGTCTGACCCACCTGCCGACCGGGATCGTGGTCTTCATGCAGGAGGAACGCTCGCAACACCGCAACCGGCAGAAGGCGCTCGGCGTGCTCCGGTCCCGCATCTTCGACATGCAGCGCCAGAAGCTCGACGGCGAGCGGGCGGCGGACCGCAAAGCCCAGGTCGGGTCAGGCGATAGATCCGAGCGCATCCGCACCTACAATTTTCCGCAGGGGCGCTTGACGGATCACCGGATCAACCTGACGCTCTACAAGCTCGACAAGGTGATGACCGGCGAAGCGCTCGACGAGGTCATCGACGCCTTGGCGACGGAGCAGCAGGCGGCACAATTGGCGGCCGCGGAGGCATAACCCGGGAGGCGAGGCCGCCAATGCAGCTCTACCTCGATCGCTTCACCTCTCCGGTCGGCGTGATCCAGCTCGTCTTCGACGACCAGTTCGTCCGCGCGCTCGACTTCCTCGACCATGAAGATCGGCTGCACCGCCTGTTGCGGGCGCATTACGGCCGCTACAGCCTTGTGCCGGCCGCCGGTGTAGGGCCCTTTCGGCGGGCGCTCGACGCCTATCTCGCGGGCGACCTGGCGGCCATCGACGATCTGCCGGTCAGCACCGGGGGAACGGCCTTCCAGAAGGAGGTCTGGACCGCCTTGCGGCAGGTCCCGACGGGCCAGACGATCAGCTACGGGACGCTCGCATCGCGCATCGGGCGCCCCACGGCGACCCGTGCCGTGGGGCTCGCCAACGGGGCCAATCCGGTCGCCATCATCGTGCCCTGCCATCGCGTCATCGGGGCCAACGGCACCCTCACGGGCTACGGCGGTGGTCTCCCCCGCAAGCAATGGCTGCTGGCCCATGAGCGAGGCGAGGCTGCCCTCCCGCTCTTCGAAGCATCGGGCGCCGTAGGCGGCGCGGCGGCGCCTTCTCCGGTCAGGGCTTAGGGAATCGGGAGCGGCGCGTCGACAGCATCGTCACATTGCTGATCGTTCGGGGCTCCGCCTCGCCGGCCTTGCGGCGCCGGATGATCGCAGCATTGAGCTCCCCGCCGTACACGAAAATTCCGGCGAGCGAATAGAGGAACACGAGGGCGATCATCACCGACGCCAAGCCACCGTAGGTCGAAACGTAGTTTCTGGCATATTGGTCGAGGTAGACACTGAACGCGAAGCTGAAGAGCAGCGACAGGACTACCGTGAGCGCGATGCCCGGGGCGATCTGCGCGAAGGTTCGCCGATCGGCGGGCAGCCACTTGTGCGCGATGATCAGGGCCAGCACCAGGATCAGCGACACGAGGCCATAGCGCGTCAACGTGATCACCCCGCTCAGTGACGCCGCTTCGGGCGCGAATGTCACGATGGCACTCCAGATGAGAGGCGCGAGCACCACCAGGAAGGCCAGCGCCAGCAGTGCCAGGGCACCGACCAGCACATAAGCAATCAATTCGAGGCGCAGCAGCCACCACGTACGGCGTTCACGTACGCCGTACGCGCGGTTCAGACCGATCCGGAACGCTTCGACGCCACTGGACGAGAAATAGACGGCCAGCAAGGCCCCGATGGTCAACAGATTGCCATGCGGGGTCGTGAGCACGGCGTGGATCTCCTGCGCGATCGGCGCCGCGACCTGATGCGGCCAAACGTCGAACAGCAATGCCGCGGCGGCCTCGGCCAGATTGCCTGAGCCGATGAAGCCGGCGAGCGCCGTCACGAAGATCAGGAACGGGAAGAGCGACGTCAGGGTCGTCATCGCAAGATGGCTGGCGATCGCCCAGCCGTCGTCCTCCGCCAAGCGGTAGAAGGCGTCCACGAGCACCTCAAGGACGACTTTCGTTCGCTGCATTGCGGTCCCGCTCCCCCGCTACCGAGCTGCCGGGGCTGGCGCGCCCCGTGCTCCGGACATCGCAGCACAGGCGCCTTTCACATCGGTGGTCCGCCCGGTTCCGTCCAGTGCTTCTTCGAAAGAGAGGGCATGCCGCGCGATCGGGGTTCCGCGTCGGGTCGGGATGGGGACCATGGGGCAGGGACTCAGGATTCGGTTTCGATCAGCCGCTGAGCCGCGGCCCGGGCTTCCTCGGTGACCTTGGCGCCGGCCAGCATGCGGGCGATTTCCTCGCGCCGCGTCTCGTTGTGCAGAATGGTCACCTGCGTGGCCACGCGGTCTTCGCCCGGTGTCGCGGCCTTGCTGATTCGAAGATGGTGTCCGGAGCGCGCCGCGACCTGGGGCGCATGGGTCACGGCCAGCACCTGGACCCGGGAGGCCAGACGCGCAAGTCTTGTTCCGATCGCGTCGGCCACGGCGCCCCCCACCCCGGTATCGATCTCGTCGAACACCAGGGTCGGGGCCGAACCGCGGTCGGCGAGCGAGACCTTCAAGGCCAGCATGAATCGCGACAACTCGCCCCCCGATGCCACCTTGGTCAACGGTCCCGGGCGGGTGCCGGGGTTCGTGGACACCCAGAATTCGACGCGATCGATGCCTTCGGGGCCGCCCTCGGCCTTGGTCTCGACCTGGGTGATGAACCGTGCCCGATCGAGCTTCAGGGGCGCGAGTTCATGGTTGACAGCCTTGTCGAGCTTGGCGGCGGCATCTTGCCGGGCGCGTGACAGCTCTTCGGCCGCGACCTTATAGGCGGCTGCGGCGGCCTCGGCCTCCTCGCCCAGCACGACGAGCTGCGCCTCGCCGGCATCGAGCGCCGCGATGTCCTGCGCGAAACGTTCGAGCAGCTCGGGCAGGGCGTCCGCAACGGTGGAGTGCTTGCGCGCCGCTGCCCTGAGGGCGAACAGGCGCTCCTCGACGGTTTCGAGCTCGCGCGGGTCGAAGGCCGAACTCCGCAACGCTTCGTCGACCGTTGCCTGGGCCTGATCGAGCGCCTGCAGCGAAGCATCGAGGGCACGCAGGCAGGGCTCGATCAGGTCCGGAGCCTGTGCGGCACGCCGCTCCAGCCGCCGCAGGAGAGCCGACAAGGTCGGCACGGGAGAGCCTTCGCCGCCGAGGGTCTCGCTGGCATCGCGAAGATCGCCCGCGACCTTTTCGGCCTGCATCATAACGGCCCGGCGCTCAGCCAGCTCAGCCTCTTCGTCTTTCGCCGGCTTAAGCTTGGCGAGTTCGTCATGCACATGGTGCAGGTAATCGGCCTCTTCCTGGGCCTTGCGCAGCCGCGCCTGTTCCTGCGTCAAGCGCGCTTGCGCCTCGCTCGCCGCCTGAAAGCAGCGCCGCACCGTCCTGGCCTGGTCCTCGAGGCCCCCAAAAGCATCCAGCAACAGGCGGTGGGCCGCAGGATCGATCAGCGCGCGGTCGTCATGCTGGCCGTGGATCTCCACGAGCTTGCGACCAACGTCGCGCAGAATTTGCGCGCTGACCGGAGTGCCGTTCAGGAACGCTCGGGTGCGCCCGTCCGCAAGCTGGACGCGCCGCAGAATAAGGTCGCCGTCCGGCTCGATGTCCTGCGCCCGCACCACGTCGCAGGCCGGATGGTCGAGCGGCACATCGAACACTGCGGTGACCTGGCCCTGCTTCTCGCCGTGGCGCACGCTCATGCCATCGCCCCGACCGCCGAGCGCGAGGGCGAGGGCGTCGAGCAGGATCGACTTTCCGGCGCCGGTTTCGCCCGTCAGGGCCGTCAGACCAGGCCCGAAGGTGAGATCGAGAGTGTCGACCAGGACGATGTCGCGGATGGTGAGCTGGGCCAGCATGATGACAGCCCATATGGCATTTCAGTGCGCCAAACCAGAACCCCGGACCGGACGATCAAGCCCGGGCGTTTGTCAGCGCGGATGAACGGGATCGCGCCTGCGCGTCCGAGATACCGCGACCTAGCCGAGCCCGAAGCCGTGGAAGGTCCGAGAAATCCAGGATCCCTTATCCTCGGAGGGCTCCAAGCCGTCACCTTTCAGGCGGGCGAAAGCGTCCTTGTACCAGGGACTGTCAGGATAGTTGTGGCCCAGCACCGCCGCGGCGGTCTGCGCCTCGTTGGTGATGCCGAGCGCCAGATAGGCCTCGGTCAGGCGCTCGAGAGCTTCCTCGGTGTGCCGCGAAGTCTGATATTTGGCGAGAACTTCGCGGAACCGGTTGATGGCCGCGATGTAATTGTGCCGATTGAGATAAAAGCGGCCGACCGACATTTCCTTGCCGGCCAATTGGTCACGCGTCACCTGGATCTTGAACTTGGCGTCGCTGACATATTCAGAGGTGGGATATTTCGTCACGACCTGGTTGAAGAGGTCCAGCGCCTTGGCGGACTGATCCTGATCGCGCGAGATGTCGGGAATCTGGCTGTAGTAGGACATGGCCTGCAGATACAGCGCGTAGGGTGCGTCTGCCGAAGTCGGATACAGCGCATAATAGCGCTTGGCCGAGGCAATCGCCGAGTCGTAATCACCCCCCTCGAACTGCGCATAGGTCGTCATCATCAGACCTTTGCGCGACCATTCCGAAAACGGATATTGCTTTTCGAGCTCGCTGAACTTCTTGGCCGCGCCGGCGCTGTCCTTCTTATGCAGGCGGGCGACACCCTGGTCGTAGATATCATTGGCAGGCACGTCGGCGAGAATTTTCGTCTCGTATTTTTCTCCGCCGCCGAACGGGTTCATGGCGTCGAGCGCCGAACAGCCTGAGAGGGTGACAGCAAGGATCGCCGCAAGCGGGGCCACGCGGGTGACCTTATGCAACCAGTCACAAACCATCAGGACGTACTCGTTCTATGACGTTGTAATGCAAGCGGATCGAGCCTGGAGGCGCGCCGCTCCCCGGTACCGCACTAAGGCTCGGGCCGGCTGAAATTGTGGCAACTTTCGCAAAGTTCCGAAATTGCCGGCCGGATCGGTTCCGGTTTGGCGGATTTCTGCGGAGTGCTGCAATCCTGCAACAAGCACTGTCGGAAACGGAAATTCGACGAGCGCCAGCGCTATTGGACTGTGCTGCCGGATTTCCCCAAGCTCAGCCGACTTCCGCCGCGAAGGCCGGGAAGGGGGCAAGCCCGAATTCGGGATAGAAGCTGTGCGTCTCGACTGGCTCTTCAACGAACCTGAAAGCCGAGCGGTCGGCGAAGAGGGCCTTGAGCACCAGGAAGTTCATCTTGTGCCCCGGGCAGAAGGCAGAATAGGTGCCGATGATCGGTGCGCCTGCCAGAGCCAGATCTCCGATCGCATCCAGGATCTTGTGTGAGACGAATTCGTCGGTCGATCGCAGGCCTTCGGGATTGAGGATCCGCTCGGCATCGACCGCGATCGAATTCTCGAGCGACGAACCGAGTGCGAAGCCCATCTTCCAGAGGCGCTCGACATCGCTCAACAAGCCGAAGGTGCGGGCGCGGGCAACCTCGCGGCGGAACAGGGTAGGCTGCAACTCGACGCACTTGCGCTGGCGACCGATCGCGGCGACCGGATAGTCGATTTCCACGTCGAGCCGGAATCCGCTCTCGGCCGGCAGCAACTCCGAATAGGAGCGGCCCTGCTCGACCCGAACCGGCTTGAGCACCTTGAGATAGCGGCGTGATGCCGAAAGTGGCTTGATGCCGGCCCGGTCGATCGCGGCCACGAAGCTGGCGGCCGATCCATCCATGATCGGCACTTCGGGCCCGTCGATCTCGACCGTGACGTTATCGACCCCGAGGCCGCTCAGAGCAGCCAGGAGATGTTCGACCGTGGACACGGAACCCAGCGAGGCGTCGCCCAGAATGGTGCAAAGATCGGTGCCGGAGATGCGGGACCATTTCGCTTCTATTCGCCGCGTAGCGCCATCGGGCAAACCGGTCCGGAAAAACACGATGCCGCTGTCGGCCTCGGCGGGATGCAAAACAAGCTGAACCGGAGCATTCGAGTGAACACCATTCCCCGAAAGGATGGCTCGCTTGCGCAGGGTCGTCTGTTTTCCGAATTTCATTCCACCCTGCTCCACTCAGTCCCCGGCACAGAGCCTTGATCCTCAAGGCCGCCTGCTTTGGTCCTCAATCCGGTCGACTTGCTGCCCCAACCGCGGCTGGGTTTTGGACATGTCGTCAAGGAAGAACCAAGGCCAGGAAAGGAATCACACACAACTACGTCTGCGTTTCGGTAACCAAACTACGCGGAGCAGCCCCCGGCGCCAAATCACGCTTTCTTACGTTCTGTTACAAAAGATCCGCCCAGGCCGAAAAATTTCCCCGATGCGGAAATCAAAGCTTAACAAAAGGTTACCGGTGCCTCCTGGTTCGGGAGACGCCGGCAAATTGTCGCAGGCTCCAGAAGCGTTCAGTTGGACTGTCGCCGCAGAAAGGCGGGGATTTCCAACTGGTCGTCTTCAAGGGATCGCGCCTGCGGCATGGCGCGTCCGTGATGATCGGTAGGGGCGGGGGCGTGCCGAGTCTGAGCCGGAAGCGTCGGACGCTTGCCATATTCGGCCTGCGCCGAATTTGGCTGAGGTGCGCGTGGAGCATGGTTTTGCTGGGGCGGCGCGTATTGTACGGGCGCCGGCTGCATCCGCTGATTCGGCACCGCGGGAGGCGGCGGGGGCGCTGCCCGGGTCGGAGCGGTTTCTTCCTGCCGGCTCATGCCGAACGACGCAAGGCGCTCGAGCAAGGTCCGCCGTTTGGTGTCGGCTTGCGGTTCGGGCGCAGGCTCGCCTCGCTGGGCGCGGATCTGATTCTGCACCGGCATGGGCAGATCTTCGATCTGCGGCATGCGCGGGCCGCGCTGGGGCTGCACGGCCGCGGGCGGGATGAAGGGACCCTGGTCATGGTATTCGGCCGGGGGGCGCTCCTGCGCGGGAGCGGCGTAAGTGGCCGGCTTGGGGGCTGCCGGCACGATTTCGACATCGGACGCCACCGGCGCCGACGCGTAATGTACGGGAGCGGGCTGCGGGGAATAGGTCTGCGGGGCCGAGGCAGCGACCGGTGCAGCCTCGTAGGATTGCGCGGCGGCTTCGGCGTGAGCATGCGAGCGGCTGGCGATCTCAGCCTGCCGCGCGGCCGTCTGGGCGCGCAGCTTCTGGGCCACTTCGGCGATGCGCAATTCGCCACCGGTCATGTCCTTGATGCCGAGCGGCTGGTCGATGCCGGTCGCAACCACCGAGACGCGGACGATCCCGTCGAGGTTCGAATCGAAGGTCGCGCCCAGGATGATGTTGGCGTCTTCGTCGACTTCCTGGCGGATGCGGCTCGCAGCTTCGTCCACTTCATAAAGCGTGAGGTCGTTGCCGCCGGTGATCGAGATCAGGAGCCCGCGCGCGCCCTTCATCGAGACTTCGTCGAGCAGCGGGTTGGCGATAGCGGCTTCGGCGGCCAGGATGGCGCGCTTGTCGCCCGAGGCTTCGCCGGTGCCCATCATGGCCTTGCCCATCTCGCGCATGATGGCCCGGACGTCGGCGAAGTCGAGGTTAATGAGACCTTCCTTGACCATGAGATCGGTGATGCAGGCGACCCCGGAGTAGAGCACCTGATCGGCCATCGAGAACGCGTCCGCGAAGGTCGTGCGCTCGTTGGCCACCCGGAAGAGGTTCTGGTTCGGGATACAGATCAGCGTATCGACCGCCTTCTGCAATTCGCCGATGCCCGCTTCGGCCACCCTGGCCCGCCGGGCGCCTTCGAACTGGAAGGGCTTGGTCACCACGCCGACCGTGAGGATGCCCATGTCCCGCGCCGTGCGCGCAATCACGGGTGCAGCCCCAGTCCCGGTGCCCCCGCCCATGCCGGCCGTGACGAAGCACATGTGAGCGCCGGCCAGGTGATCGCGGATTTCCTCGATCGCCTCTTCGGCCGCGGCGCGCCCGACCTCCGGCTGGGAGCCGGCCCCGAGACCTTCGGTGACCTGAAGCCCCATCTGGATGATTCGTTCCGCCTTGGAACTCGTCAGGGCCTGGGCATCGGTATTGGCGACGATGAAATCGACCCCGACGAGCCCCGACACGATCATGTTGTTGACCGCATTGCCGCCGGCACCACCGACACCGCACACCATGATCCGGGGCTTCAATTCCCGAAGTTCCGGCGCTTTGAGATTGATCGTCATCGTTTGGCCTCTCGTTCGTTCGTGCGGGCCTCTCGCGTCGGCCCTGGTTTTTCCTCGGTTGAAACGGCCGCCTGCCGCCCTTCCGTGTTCAGAAACTGTCCTTCAACCACCTGCCGACGCGGGACACGTAGCCGTCCGTGCCCGTCGCCTGCATGGCGCTCTCCCGCCGCGGCTCGAAATGTTCGATGTTCGCCACCTGGGGGTAGATCAGAAGACCGACCGAGGCCGCGAACGCCGGACTTTTGGCCGATTCCGGCAGGCCCTGGATGCCCAGAGGCCGACCGATCCGCACCTGCGGCGAAAGAATGCGGCGCGCCGCTTCGGGCATGCCGGTGAGCTGACAGCCGCCGCCGGTAAGCACCAGCCGGCGACCCGCATGCGCCGGGAAACCGGCGGCCGCGAGCCGGTCGCGCACCAATTCGAGGATCTCCTCGACGCGCGGCCGGATGATGCGCACGAGGTGCGATTTTGGCAGGTGATTGGGCTGGTCGTGGTCATCCCCGACCTGCGGCACGGCAATGCTTTCGCGCTCGTCCGAGCTCGACGCGATGCACGTGCCGTGCAGCGTCTTCAGCCGTTCCGCATCCGACAGCCTGGTCGTAAGTCCGCGCGCGATATCGGTCGTCACGTGGTTGCCGCCGACCGCGATCGCGTCGACATGGGCCAGATGGCCGCCCGAAAACACGCCGACCGAGGTTGTGCCCCCGCCCATGTCGATGAGCGCCACGTCGAGTTCGGCCTCATCGTCCACCAGGACCGATAGCCCTCCCGCGTAGGGAGTTGCCACCATGGCCTCGATCGACAGATGGCAGCGCTCGATCGCCAGAACGAGGTTGCGCGAGGCCGCCGCGTCGCAGCCCACGACGTGCATGTCGGCGCCGAGTTCGTCGCCGATCATGCCCTTGGGGTCGCGGATGCCACGGGTCCGATCGAGGGAGAAGCCGGTCGGAAGCGAATGCAGCACGGCGCGACCCTGGCGCGCCATGGTGGCGCAGGAGGCTTCGAGCACACGGTGTACGTCGTAGTCCGACACGGCCTTGCCGCCGACCGCGACCTTGGCGCTGTAGTGCTGGGACGACAGCCGTCCTCCCGTGACATTGACGATGACGCTGGCCACTTCGACGCCGGCCATGCGTTCTGCGGCATCGACCGCCAGCCGGATGGCGCTTTCCGCTTCGTCCATGTCGACGACGGCGCCGCCCTTGATGCCGCGCGAGCGCTGATGCCCAATGCCCAGAATCCGGCACCGATGGGTGCGGCCCGGCAGGCATTCGGACGGTTCCGCCGGCGCAAGCTTGGCGATCAGGCAGGCGATCTTGGAGGTGCCTACGTCGAGCACGCAGAGCAGGGCGCTCTTGCGGGCCGACAAAGGCCGTAGGCGGCGGGGCATGAAGCGTTGGTTCATGTGGCGCTCGCCTTCTTGGGTTTCTTGGCAAGTGCCGCGGCGCGCTGAGCGGCCGCATCTTCGGACAGTCGCGCCGTGATCCGTCCCGGGATGCGCAGATCCAGCGAGATCACATCCTTCTCGAGCACCTTGGACTGGCGCTCGACCTCGGCGAAGCGCCGGAGCGCTTCCTCGGCGCCGATCTCGGGAAGTTCGACCTGCACGCCCAATTCCATCTTCAGCGTCCAGCGTCGGTCACCCACGAGGATGCCGGCCCGAATCCTGTCGCGCAGTTCACCGGCGGCGGACAGCAGGGCCTGATATTCTTTCAGTCTTCCGTTCGCGTCGGTGCCAACCACGAACGGCAATTCGTTGAAGCGAGTGTCTCGCACCCGATCGATCGGCACGCCATCGGCCGCGATCAGTGCGACCTGGCCGTCGTTCTGCCAGAGCGCCACGGGCTCGCGTTCGACCACCGTCACGGCAAGGTCGTTGGGAAACAGCTTGCGGACCGTCGCGTCCTTTACCAACGGCATCGCCTTGAGCTTTTCGCGCAGCGCGTTCGGGTCCAGGAGGGCAAGGGAGTTCTTAGGCGAAATATCGCCTCCGGCCAGGATTTCGGCCGGAGTCAGTTCCTTGGCACCGGTGATCTCCACGGTGTTCAGCGAAAAGCCGAGCCCTTTGGCCAGGACGTCTCCGACCGAGCCGTTTTCCTCGACGAAGGTCTGATATTCGCCGCCATGGATCGCGCCATAAAGGCCGGTCGCACCGAACAGCGCGGTGAGCAGCACGACGCCCCAGCCACGCCGAGGTGCCTTGCCGGCTCCCTTGAGCCGAGACATCCGGCGCGTACGGACCGGCACGGCCGGAAGCGCCGAAGCGCCAGCGAGAATCGCGAAAGGGCCAGCGAACCTAGGATATGTCTGGGGGAAGAAGCCGTCGCCGGCCTCTCCTAACGATCGCAGGAGGCGTCCTCCACCATCCATCGAACAAGCTCACCAAAGGAGTACCCGGCATGCGCCGCCATCTCGGGCACAAGCGAGGTTTCGGTCATCCCGGGTTGAGTGTTCACTTCCAGTACGACGAGAGCCCCGGTGCCATCGGGTCGGTCGTCATAGCGGAAGTCGGAACGGCTCACTCCACGGCAGCCGAGCGCTTGATGTGCCCTGAGCGTTAACTCTTGGACATTTTGGTAAATATTTTCTTTAAGATTTGCCGGAAGCACATGGATCGAGCCTCCGCGGGCATATTTTGCGTCGAAGTCGTAGAACACCCCGTGCGCGGGCTGGATGTCGATGACTCCCAGCGGCCGGTCGCCCATGACGGCGCAGGTCAGTTCGCGCCCGGCCACGAACGTCTCTGCCAGGACAAGGTCGCCATGGGGCCAATCGGCGCGGCCGAGTTCCTGGGGTGGATGCGTCCGGTCCTCCTTGACGATGATGACGCCGACCGAGGACCCTTCGTTGATGGGCTTCAGCACGTAGGGCGGCGGAAGAACGTGCCGCTTGGCGGCCTCGAAGCGGTTGACCGTGAAACCGTGCGCCACGGGCACGCCCGCCGCCGCCATGACGAGCTTGGCCTTGTCCTTCTGCATCGCCAGGGCCGAGGCCAGCACGCCCGAATGCGTGTAGGGAATGCGAAGCACTTCGAGGATGCCCTGGATGGTGCCATCCTCGCCGACGCGGCCGTGCAGGGCGTTGAACGCGACGTCGGGCTTGAGCCGGCCCAGCGTCTCGGCGATGGTCCGGTCGACATCGATCAGAGTCACCCGGAAGCCCTCGGATTCCAGGGCCTTGGCGCAGGCGGTGCCTGACCACAGCGACACTTCCCGTTCGGCGGACCAGCCGCCCATCAGAACCGCAACGTGTTTGGTCATGTGCCTTTTCCGCGAGACAAGTGCGAGGGAGTTGGGGGCAAAAGGAGGTCGCGTCAGATCGCTCGTACCTCGGGGACCGATGGTCCGGTACGGCGTCGCCTTGAGGCCTCAGGCGACCCTGGTGGCGCGGAGTGGGAGCGCGATGGTCTCCAATGTCGACAGGTCGAGTTTCTCGGAAGCGAAGTCGATGTCGAAGCCGAGGACCGACCCCGAGGCATCGAGGTCGACGTTCAGAGCATGGGCGATTTCACGCGTTTCAGTGCCCGGCTCTGGTCTCAGCTCGATGTAAAGACTGTCGGTTTCCGGGTAATAATGCAGCTTCATGGCAGGTGTCCTTTCCGGAATTCCGGTCGAAGACGGCGTTGTGAACGGTTTCGCCGTCTTCGAGCGTGACCACGCGCAGAACCCGCGGGTGGGTCTTCGGCTCGTCTCACTTCTCCCCAGAACCGGATACGGCCGTCCGGCTGAACCTCGCGCTTCAAAGGGGCAGCAATGATGGCAACACACCAGCTTTGATCGATGTCGGGTCGTTTGCGAAGCACCTGCTCCTGGAAATATCGGGTCGCTTTGATGCCGCGCCCCTCCATCAAGCGACCCCGATGCGCTTGATCTCCCATTCGAGTTCGATTCCGCTGGTCTGCCTGACACGGTCACGGACCTCCTCGCCCAGGGCCTCGATCTCGGCAGCGGTGGCGCGGCCTCGATTGATCAGGAAGTTGCAGTGCATGGGGGAGACCTGGGCGTCGCCCATCTCGAGACCGCGACAGCCGGCCGCATCGATCAATTGCCAGGCCTTGCCGCCTGCAGGGTTCTTGAACGTCGATCCGCCTGTCTTTTCCCGGATCGGCTGCGACGCCTCCCGGGCGGCCGTGATGCGATCCATCTCGCCGAGGATCGTCGCCGGATCGCCGGGCCGCCCTTGGAAGAGCGCTTGCGTGAAGATGACCGACGTGGGTGCGTCCGCATGACGGTAGCTGAACCCCATCTCGGCGTTGCTGAAGGTCCAGATGGTGCCGTCTCGATCGACGCCCCGCGCCTCGATCAGCACGTCCCTGGTTTCGCCGCCATGCGCGCCGGCGTTCATCCGCAGCGCACCCCCTATCGAGCCCGGAATGCCGCGAAAGAAGGCAAGCCCGTCGATTGCCGCATCCGCGGCGGCACGGGCCACCTTGACGTCGGGCACGGCCGTCCCGACGCGGAGCCGGGAACTCGGCTCGGCAACTATTTCGGCAAAACCCCGCCCCAAGCGGACGACGACACCCGGCACGCCGCCCTGGCGCACGATGAGGTTCGAGCCAAGACCGATTGTCGTGACCGGCACCTCCATCGGAATTCGGGCGAGCGCATAGGCGAGGTCGGCTTCGTCTGCTGGGACAAGCAGCACCTCGGCCGGCCCGCCGACCCGAAACCAGGTGAAAGGCGCGAGCTCTTCTGGTCCTGACAACCGCCCGCGTAGCTCGGGCAGTTGGTCTCGCAGGCGGCGCAAAAGCTCCGGCGACATCACCTCGCGTCTCCGGCTGCAAGCTCTCCAGGCAGCGCATAGGCCCATTGGGTGATATTGCCGGCTCCGAGGCATAGGATGTAGTCGCCGTCCCCGGCGAGTTGCCGCACGATCCCGGCGAGCCCCGCAGGCGACTCAAGCGGCATCACCTGCCGGTGCCCGTGCGCCTTGATGGCGGCCACCAGATGGTCTCGGTCGACCCCCTCAACGGGTGCCTCTCCGGCTCCATAGACGTCGGCCACGACCACCGCGTCAGCATCGTTGAAGCAGGTCGAGAAGTCGTTGAACAGCGATTGGAGGCGCGAATAGCGGTGTGGCTGGACTACGGCGATGACCCGGTTCTTGGTCGAGGCGCGCGCCGCCTTGAGGACGGCCGCGATCTCAACCGGATGATGGCCGTAGTCATCGAAGATGGTGGCGCCGTTCCACTCTCCGGTGCGGGTAAACCGGCGTTTGACGCCGCTGAAGCTGCGCAAGGCCTCGCAAATGGTTTCCACCGGGACCTTGAGTTCAACCGCGACAGCGATTGCGGCGGTGGCGTTGAGCGCATTGTGATGCCCGGGCATGGGCATGACCACGTTTTCGACGTAGGTGGCAGTCGAGGTCTTGCGGTCGCGGATAAGCACATTGAAGCGCGACATGCCGCCAGAAAGGTCGATGTCGAGCAGCCGGACGTCAGCCTGCGGGTTCTCGCCATAGGTTACCACGCGGCGATCCTCGATGCGGCCAACCAGTTCCTGCACGGTCGGATGGTCGAGACACATCACGGCGAAGCCATAGAAGGGCAGGTTCTCGACCAGGGTCCGGAAGGCGTCCTTGATGGCGTCGAACGTCTTGAAATGATCGAGGTGCTCGGCATCGATATTGGTGATGACGGCGACGTCGGCCGGAAGCTTGAGGAAGGTGCCGTCGCTTTCATCGGCCTCGACCACCATCCATTCGCCTTCGCCGAGCCGGGCATTGGTGCCGTAGGCGTTGATGATTCCGCCGTTGATGACCGTGGGATCGAAGCCGCCGGCATCGAGCAGGGCCGCAACGAGCGACGTGGTCGTGGTCTTGCCATGCGTGCCGGCGATCGCCACGCACGCCTTGAGACGCATCAATTCGGCCAGCATCTCGGCGCGCCGCACGACCGGCAGCCGCCGTTCCCGCGCTGCCGCGAGCTCGGGGTTGTCACGCCGGATGGCGGTGGACACCACCACGACTTCAGCGTCTGCAAGATTATCGGCATGGTGGCCGACGCGGACCGGAATGCCCTTGTCACGTAGGCGCAGCACGTTAGCGCTTTCCGAAACGTCGGACCCCTGCACCCGATAGCCGAGCGTATTCAGGACTTCGGCAATCCCGGACATGCCGATGCCGCCGATCCCCACGAAGTGGATCGGACCAAGTTCACGCGGTAATTTCATTGATTATGGCCTTGGGAATGGCCGCCCGCGACCCCGAGAACGAGGTCGGCAAGCCGCTCGGCGGCATCCGGACGGGCGTGGACGCGCGCCGCCTGGGCCCGACGGACCAACTCCGGCAACATCGACACGATCCTGATCAACTCGACCGCCAGCCAATCGGGCGTGAAGTCCTTTTGGGCGCAAACGACCGCCGAACCATTGCTGGCCAGAACCGCGGCATTGGCGGCCTGGTCCTGATCGAGCGCGAACGGGAACGGCACCAGGATCGAGGCCCGGCCGATGGTGGCGAGTTCGCTTACCGTGGAAGCTCCGGCGCGGGCGATCACGAGATGGGCGGCCGCCATGCGGGCCGGAAAATCAGGGAAGAATGCCGCCACTTCGGCTTGGACGCCAGCGGCCGCATAGGCATCGCGCACGCGCGCCTCGTCCTCCCCGCGCGCCTGTTGCACGATGCTGAGGCGGGCGCGCGAACCCGGATCCAGCTGTTCGATCGCAGTCGGGACGATCTCGGACATGACCCGGGCGCCCTGCGAACCGCCGGTGACCAAGATCCGCAATGTTCCGCCTTGCTCCAGCGGCGGGAAGGGATCGGCTGCGGCACTGAACACCGCGGGGCGGAGCGGGTTTCCCGTATGGGTAGCCTTGGCCGAGATCGCCGCCGAGGCGCGCCCCAGGGTCGGAAAACCCGTCGCGAGCGCAACGGCGCGGCCGGCCACGAAGCGGTTGGCGCGGCCCAGCACGGCGTTCTGCTCGTGCAGCACGACGGGTATCCGGCTCAGCGCCGCCGCGGCCACCGGCGGAACCGTCGGATAGCCCCCGAATCCCACCACCACGGCAGGCTCGATGTGTCGGAGCATGGTCCAGGCCGCCAGCGTGCCAC
>CAWKNU010000004.1:0-363719 GCA_963851175.1 uncultured Alphaproteobacteria bacterium
CGAGCTGCTGCCTGACGGGTTGGCGGGCGTGGCATAACCTGTTGCGGCAGCGTAGGATTTGGGTGTCGAAGCCAACCCATCCACCGAACAGCGCGCGCCACCCCCGCCATGACCGACGATACCAGTTTGCCGTTCGACTTTCCAGCTGTGAGCCGCAAGAAGGTCACCGCTGCTTTCGACGGTGGCCGGCTGAGTTCGGACGGCGGGGTGATGCTGCTGGCCGTTGCGGAGCGGCGGATCGGCATCGCCGACCGGCTCGCCCGGCTTGTTCCGGACCGCCGCGATCCGACGCGCATCACCCACACGCTGGCCGACATGATCCGGGCGCGGGTCTTTGCCATTTGCTGCGGCTACGCGGATGCCGATGACCTCGACCATCTGCGCAGCGATCCGGCGTTCAAGCTTGCCTGCGGGCATTTGCCTGACACAGACCACGACCTCGCCTCGCAACCGACCCTGTCGCGGCTCGAGAACGCGCCGGGTCTGCGGGACGTGATCCGGCTGACCTATGCGCTCGTGGACACCTGGATGGACAGCTACCCGCGCGAGCCCGCCGCCGTCACCCTCGACATCGACGATACCTGCGACGTGGTGCACGGCCAGCAGCAGCTGTCGCTGTTCAACGCGCACTACGACGAGCGCTGCTTTCTGCCGATCCGCGTCTACGACACCGATCGAAGCCGGCCGGTCGCGGTGGTGCTGCGGCCCGGCCGGACACCCGGCGGGGTCGAAGTGAGGGCGCATCTGCGCCGGCTTGTGCGCCGCATCCGGATGCGCTGGAGAGCCACGCGCATCACCATGCGCGGCGACAGCCACTATGCCCGTTCTGAGGCCATGGCCTGGTGCGAGGCCAACGACGTACGCTACGTGTTCGGCCTTGCCGGCAACAGACCCCTGTCCGCCAAGGTGGAGGAGGTGGCCGACCGCATCCGCACCGAGCGCGCCTTCACCGATGCCGCCGTCGTTCGCGGCTTCACCGAGACGCGACACCGCGCCAAATCATGGAACCGAGAGCGTCGCGCGGTCGCGCGCATCGAGGCCACCCGGCTCGGTCTCGACATCCGCTTCGTCGTCACCAACCTCGAATACCGTTCGCCGGAATGGGTTTACGACAGCCTGTACTGCGCCCGCGGGCAGGCCGAGAACCTGATCAAGCTGCACAAGACGCAGCTCGCCTCCGACCGCACGAGTTGCCGGTCGGCCACCGCCAACCAGATGCGACTCGTGCTCCACACCGCCGCCTACTGACTCATGCTCACGGCGCGCGACGCCAGTCCGAAGATGCGCGACCTGGCCGTGGCCGAGTTCGCGACCCTGCGCTTGCGGCTTCTCAAGGTGGCGGTCCGCGTCGTCGAAACGGTCAGTCGCGTCCGCCTCGCCTTTTCGGCCGCATGCCCCGAGGCCGACCTCATTCGCAGCATGGCATCGGCGCTGAACCGCGGCGGACCCTAACCTGCGGGCAAGAGCCCCGACCGCCGTTCTCAGCCCTCCAACGCGTTCCATCAGTGCTGGTCAGACAAGCGGAGCAAAGCGCCGCCCGCAGGCGCTTGCATCCCCGCAGCTCGGAACCGCCGGCCAAGCTCCGAGAGCCGCGTCATGAATACGAGGGGTTAGCCCGTCTTATTCACGAGCCGCTGCCTGACGGGTTGGCGGGCGTGGCATAACCTGTTGCGGCAGCGTAGGATTTGGGTGTCGAAGCCAACTCCATCCACCGAACAGCGCGCGCCACCCCCGCCATGACCGACGATACGAGTCTGCCGTTCGACTTTCCAGCTGTGAGCCGCAAGAAGGTCACCGCTGCTTTCGACGGTGGCCGGCTGAGTTCGGACGGCGGGGTGATGCTGCTGGCCTTGCGGAGCGGCGGATCGGCATCGCCGACCGGCTCGCCCGGCTTGTTCCGGACCGCCGCGATCCGACGCGCATCACCCACACGCTGGCCGACATGATCCGGGCGCGGGTCTTTGCCATCTGCTGCGGCTACGCGGATGCCGATGACCTCGACCATCTGCGCAGCGATCCGGCGTTCAAGCTTGCCTGCGGGCATTTGCCTGACACAGACCACGACCTCGCCTCGCAACCGACCCTGTCGCGGCTCGAGAACGCGCCGGGTCTGCGGGACGTGATCCGGCTGACCTATGCGCTCGTGGACACCTGGATGGACAGCTACCCGCGCGAGCCCGCCGCCGTCACCCTCGACATCGACGATACCTGCGACGTGGTGCACGGCCAGCAGCAGCTGTCGCTGTTCAACGCGCACTACGACGAGCGCTGCTTTCTGCCGATCCACGTCTACGACACCGATCGAAGCCGGCCGGTCGCGGTGGTGCTGCGGCCCGGCCGGACACCCGGCGGGGTCGAAGTGAGGGCGCATCTGCGCCGGCTTGTGCGCCGCATCCGGATGCGCTGGAGAGCCACGCGCATCACCATGCGCGGCGACAGCCACTATGCCCGTTCTGAGGCCATGGCCTGGTGCGAGGCCAACGACGTACGCTACGTGTTCGGCCTTGCCGGCAACAGACCCCTGTCCGCCAAGGTGGAGGAGGTGGCCGACCGCATCCGCACCGAGCGCGCCTTCACCGATGCCGCCGTCGTTCGCGGCTTCACCGAGACGCGACACCGCGCCAAATCATGGAACCGAGAGCGTCGCGCGGTCGCGCGCATCGAGGCCACCCGGCTCGGTCTCGACATCCGCTTCGTCGTCACCAACCTCGAATACGGTTCGCCGGAATGGGTTTACGACAGCCTGTACTGCGCCCGCGGGCAGGCCGAGAACCTGATCAAGCTGCACAAGACGCAGCTCGCCTCCGACCGCACGAGTTGCCGGTCGGCCACCGCCAACCAGATGCGACTCGTGCTCCACACCGCCGCCTACTGGCTCATGCTCACGGCGCGCGACGCCATTCCGAAGATGCGCGACCTGGCCGTGGCCGAGTTCGCGACCCTGCGCTTGCGGCTTCTCAAGGTGGCGGTCCGCGTCGTCGAAACGGTCAGTCGCGTCCGCCTCGCCTTTTCGGCCGCATGCCCCGAGGCCGACCTCATTCGCAGCATGGCATCGGCGCTGAACCGCGGCGGACCCTAACCTGCGGGGCAAGAGCCCCGACCGCCGTTCTCAGCCCTCCAACGCGTTCCATCAGTGCTGGTCAGACAAGCGGAGCAAAGCGCCGCCCGCAGGCGCTTGCATCCCCGCAGCTCGGAACCGCCGGCCAAGCTCCGAGAGCCGCGTCATGAATACGAGGGGTTAGCTTGGCGACGATTTCCTCAGGCTTGTGTCTCTTTCTCGACATCTCATCCGTCCTCGTCCAGGCTCGAAGGCCATGCATCAGGGCGACCACTTCCGTGGGGGAGGATCAACCAGACACTCGAGAATTTGCTGTTTACCGTGAAAGCCGGCCGGGTGTGCCTGCCGCCAAATGCCTTGGGCGAAGGCCCTGACTTCCCCGCGTGAGCTTATTCATTTGTCCAGCTGGTGCCGATCCACAGCGGGGCGGAGACCTGTCCCGTTCTCCGTCAGGCTGCGCTCGCTCGGCCCGCATCCACATAAGGCGCCCAGAAGGCGACCGACTCCCGCATCTGCGCCACCACGGCCCGGTCCGACGGTTCCCGCTCCCTGAAGGCGAGTTCGAGGCAGAGCTCGTTATCGGTTCCGCCGCCCTGGCGCACGGCGGCGATCAGCGGCTCGGGCTGAATCCGGCCGTCGCGATTGCGCTCGGCCGTGAAGGGCCAGTGGCCCCCCTTGTTCATCGAGCTCTGCTTGATGTGGATGATGGGCGAGCGGGCCGCAAAGTTGCGCGCCCAGGCATAGGGGTCCGTATCGACCGGGTCGGAGGACGACACGTCGCCGTGATCGATGTCCACCATGGGCACGAGCGGAAGCGGAAGATCCGCGGCATCGATCTCGGCCTGCAGCCGCCACGTCTCCGCCTGTGTGTGGCCGAGTTCGCGCCCGACCGACATCGGCTCCCAGAACAGGTAGCCGAGGCCGCGGAGGGCCGCATGCTCGGCCACCGCGCGCCAGCACTCCATGGCTTCGCTCATGATGATCTTCCGCCGCGCGGCATCGTCGTAATCGCGGAAGGTCAGGATCGCGAATTGGGTGCCGATCGCGGGGCAGCCCAGGTCCGCCGCGATATCGGCCAGCGTCTTGAACCAGGCGACGGAATGGCGGCGGGCGTCCGGGTCCGGATGGCCGAAGTGGTTGAGCCGGCCGTAGGGGCCGGTCATCATGGAGGTGACCGCAAGCCGTTCGGCCGCGCAGCTCTTGGCCATCCGATCCGTCATCCGCCGGATCAGCGGTTTGGGCCAGGCAGGGTCGATGAATTCGTGGGTCAGCTGCATGCGGCCGATGCCGACATCGCCCGCCAGCGTTTCGACGAGATCCTCGGGATCGGCGAAGCGATTGACGAAAGGATTCGTGCTCAGCGAAAGCCTCAAACCCATGCCGTCATTCCTCCGGGCTCGTCCGCGGCGCGGCGGTAGCGATCGCGCGGAGCCTTGCAGCGTTGAAATTTTTTTGCAATCGCTGAAATCTCTGACATGAGCCCAGCGGATCGGGCCGACACGGAGACCACCATGAAGCTCGTCATCGGCGCCGACAGCGCAGGAAAGCCCCTCCTCGACGTCATCGCCAAGCATCTCGCCGGCAAGGGCGTGGACGTGACGGACATGTCGCCGCCCTCGGGAAGCGCGCCCGAATTTTATGCGGACACGGCGGAGCGCGTCGGCCTCGCGATCAAGAACCACGAGTTCGAGCGCGGCATCCTGTTCTGCGGAACCGGGATCGGCGTTTGCATTTCGGCCAACAAGGTTCCGGGCATTCGCGCCGCCCTCACCCACGACACCTATTCGGCGGAACGGGCCGCCAAGAGCAACAACGCCCAGATCATCACGCTGGGGGCCCGGGTGGTGGGACCGGAACTCGCCAAGGCCGTCGTGGACACCTGGCTCGCCTCCGAATTCGACGCGAACGGTTCCTCCGCCCCCAACGTCGCCGCGATCGAGAAGCTCGACGGCAAATATTCGCCGCCGGCCTAAGCTCCCAGCTTCGCCGCTAAGCTGCGCAGGCCGAGGCGGCCCCCGGGCCGTCGAGAGCCCACCCGCTATAAGCGCTTGACGACCCCGCTCCGACGTGAAAGTTTTTGCAGCATAAGAAGGATTTTGCAGGGCTGGACACGTGACCCGAGCGGAGCCGAACGGTGCCAGCGAAGACGAGATGAGCCTCGCGGCTCGCGCCGCGTGGCTGCATCACGTCGGGCGGCTGACCCAGACCGAGGTCGCGACGCGCCTCAACGTTCCGACCGTCAAGGCTCACCGGCTCATCGCCCGGGCGAGCCGCGAAGGCATGGTGCGGGTGTTCATCGACGGCCAGATCGCGCGCTGCGTTCGCCTCGAGCAACAGCTCTGCCGCGCCTACGGGCTGGCCTTCTGCGAAGTGGCCCCGAACGTCGACGACGAGCCCCTGCCCCTGCGCTCGCTCGGCGTGCTGGGCGCCCGTTTCCTGCGCCTCGCCTGCGAGAAGAAGGAGGATCCGGTCATCGGCCTCGGCCACGGCCGCACGCTCGCGGCCTGCGTCCAGCATCTTCCCCGGGTCGACGTCACCAACACCCGGTTCGTTTCGCTGCTCGGCGGCTTCACCCGGCGCTTCGCGGCCAATCCGTTCGACGTCATCAATCGCATCGCGGAGCGTACGGGGGCGGACGCCTATGTGCTGCCGGTCCCCTTCTGTCTCAACTCGGCCGACGACCGCGCCGTTCTGATGGCGCAACGCGGGATCGACGAGGTCTTCAACCTGGCGCGCAGCGCCACGCTGCGCTTTACGGGGATCGGCATCATCGACGGCTATTCCGCCTCGCTGGCCACGTCCGGGATGATCGAACCACACGAGTTCGACGAAGCGGCGCGGGCGGGAGCACGGGGCGAGATCCTCGGCCACTTCTTCGACATCCAGGGGCGGCGGGTCGAGACGGAACTCTCCGGGAGGATCGCCTCGCTCGACTACGAAGACCTCGGGAGCGGCAAGCTCGTAGCAGTCGCGGGGGGCACCGCCAAGCCCGATGCGATACGCGCGGTATTGTCGAGCGGGCTCCTTCACGGGCTTCTCACCGACGAGAAGACCGCGGATGCCCTGCTTGGTCCCCAGGCCGGCGACGAGCCAAGATGAGACGCGCAGGACAACAGCACGACGCACCCGCCATCCGGGCTGGCCGGCCGCTCGTGCGCTGCCGTTTCGCCGCCCTGCCTCGCGGGACGCTCGGTTGATGGCCCGCGACCTTCTGATCGGCATCGATGCCGGCACATCGGTGATCAAGTCGGTCGCCTTCACGCCGGAGGGCGAGCAGGTCGGTGCTTTCGCGCGCCCGAACAGCTATCGGGTGGTCGATGAGGTCGGGGCCGAGCAGGACATGGCCTCCACCTGGGCCGATGCGGCCGCGACCCTCCGGGGCCTCGCCGGCGTGGTGCCGGACCTTTCGGCGCGGGCGGCCGCCATCGCGGTGACCGCACAGGGCGACGGGACGTGGCTCGTCGATGCCGAGGGCGAACCTGCCGGTCCTGCGCTGATCTGGCTCGATGCCCGAGCGGCCCGCATCACGGAAGCGCTGCGCGCCGATCCCGCGGGACGGCGCCATTTCGAAAGCACCGGCTCGGGTCTCGCGGCCTGTCAGATGGGGCCGCAACTTCGGTGGCTGGTCGACAACCGGCCGGAGGTTGCCGAGCGTGCCGCGACCGCGTTCCACCTCAAGGACTGGCTGTTCTTCAAGCTCACCGGCGTGCGCGCCGCCGACGCCTCCGAAGGCGTACATTCCTTCGGCGATTTCCGCACCGGGGCCTACAAGCCGGCCCTTCTCGGCGTCTTGGGCCTCGACGGGTTGGACCGGCTTCTTCCTCCCATCATCGACGGCTCGCGCGACACTCGCCCCCTGAGCGCCGCGGCCGCACGCGAAATCGGCTTCGGCGAAGGACTGCCGGTGTCGCTCGGCCCCATCGACATCGTGGCGACCGCGCTCGGGGCCGGCCTCTACGACCCCGCAGCGCGACACGGGCTGCACCATCGTGGGCTCGACCGGCATGCACATGCGGATCGCCCGCTCGGCCGAGGATGTGCGGCTCAACCCCGAGGCGACCGGCTACACGCTGTCCTTTCCGGTCCCGGGCACGTTCGTGCAATTGCAGTCCAACATGGCCTCCACGCTGAACATCGACTGGCTGGTGGATCTCGCTCGCGGCGTGCTGAAACAGCATGGGGTCGAGAAGTCCCGCGCCGACATCCTCTCGGATCTCGACCACCACGTGCTGGCGGCCGAAGCCGGTGCAATCCTCTATCATCCCTACATCTCGGAAGCGGGCGAGCGGGGTCCTTTCGTGGACGCCGCCGCCCGGGCGCAATTCCACGGCCTTTCCGCCCGCCATACGTTCAACGACCTGATGCGGGCCGTCTACGAAGGGCTGGGCTTCGCGGCGCGCGACTGTTACGCCGCCATGGGCGAAATTCCGTCCGAGGTGCGGGTCACCGGCGGGGCGGCGCGCTCCAAGGCCTTGCGCACCATTCTCGGTTCCGCGCTCGGCACCCGCATCCGCACCTCGACCCGGGAGGAGGCGGGCGCCGCCGGTGCCGCCATGATGGCCGCCGTCGCGACCGGCGCCTATCCCGATATGGAGGCCTGTATCGAGCGTTGGGTCACCCCTACCCTGGCAGATGTCGCGGAGCCGGACCCCTCCCTGGTTCTGCGCTACGACAGGCTGTTTCCGGCCTATGTGGAGTCCCGCCTAGCCTCGGCGCCCGTCTGGCATGCCATGCGTGCGGCCCGCGAGGCCAGCGCGATCGGCGACATCGCCCGGAACCGTGCCGTGAAGGAACGCGAGGCATGACGGACCATGGAGTGGTCGATCTCGCAATCATCGGCGGCGGGATCAACGGCGCCGGCATCGCCCGGGACGCGGCAGGCCGCGGCCTCTCCGTGCTGCTGTGCGAAAAAGGCGACCTGGCCGAAGGCACGAGTTCGCGATCCGGGAAGCTGGTCCACGGCGGCCTGCGCTACCTCGAATATTATGAGTTTCGTCTGGTGCGCGAAGCCCTGATCGAGCGCGAGGTGCTGCTGCGCGCTGCGCCCCACATCATCTGGCCGATGCGCTTCGTGCTGCCGCATTCTCCCGAACAGCGGCCCGCCTGGATCGTCCGAACGGGTCTGTTCCTCTACGACCACCTCGGCGGCCGCAAGATGCTGCCGCCCTCGCGCAAGCTGGACCTGCGCAAGGCGCCGGAAGGGCGGCCGATCAAGAAGCAGTTCACGACCGCTTTCGAATATTCGGACTGCTGGGTCGACGACGCCCGTCTCGTGGTGCTCAATGCGCTCGACGCAAAGCAGCGCGGCGCCATCGTCCTGACCCGGACCGCCGCCACCATGGCGAGGCGCACCGAGGACGGGTTCTGGACCGTCACCATGAGGTCCGCCGAGGGGGCTGCGAGCACCGTGCGGTCGCGCGCGCTCGTCAACTCGGCCGGCCCTTGGGTCGAGGACGTTGTCGGTCGCGTCGCTGGGCGCAATTCGTCCTACCGGGTGCGGCTCGTCAAGGGCAGCCACATCGTCGTGCCGAAGTTCTGGGACGGGCCCCAGGCCTACCTGTTTCAGAACGACGACAAGCGGGTGATCTTCGTCAATCCCTACGAAGGCAACCTGTGTCTCATCGGCACGACCGACATTCCCTACCAGGGCAAGCCCGAGGACGTCGCGATCGACCAGAGCGAGATCGACTATCTGCTCGGAGTGGTGAACCGCTACGCCGCCAAGCCCTTGCGGCAATCCGACATCGTTTCGTCCTTCTCGGGCGTGCGCCCCCTCTACGACAACGACGCCGATGCCAGCGCCTCGGCGGTCACGCGCGACTATGTCTTCGAGGTCGACGACCCCGCCGGACAACCGCCGCTGCTCAGCGTCTTCGGCGGCAAGATCACCACCTTCCGCAAGCTCGCCGAACACGCGCTCGACCGGCTCGGCAGCACCTTCCCGGCCTTGGGCAAGCCATGGACCGCGCAGGCGCCTTTGCCGGGCGGCGATCTGCCGAACGCCGATTTTCCCGCGTTTCTTCAGAGCCTGCGGGCCGAATATCCGTTCCTGCCCGCTGACCTCGCTGAGCATTACGCGCATCTCTATGGCACGCGGGCGCGGCTCCTGCTGGCCGGCGCCGGGACAATCGACGCGCTCGGGCATCACCACGGCGGGCTGCTCTATCAGCGCGAAGTGGACTTCCTGCGCGAAACCGAATGGGCTGTAACGCCGGCCGACGTCCTCACTCGCCGCACCAAGCACGGTCTGCACCTGAGCGCCGACCAGAAGCGTGAGTTCGAGCGCTGGATGGAGGCTGCCTGAGGCTTTTGCGTTCATCGTTCACCATCGACAGGTCAGGTCCATGAGCACACAGCCCGGCGCAGCAATGCCAAGGTCCGCCAGACCCGGACTGCGCCTGATTCTGGCATCGCTCGCAGCCGTCATTCTGGTGGCCGCGATGGCGCTCGACACCAAGGTGGTCAGGATCGGCTCGCCGACCGATGTGCAACCCGGCGTGTTCTCCCCGGCCGCCTTCGGTGCCTCGGAGTTCCCGAAGGTGCAGTCCACCATCGAGAGCCGCGCGGTCGATGCGCCGACGCTGGCCGCGGCGATCGCCAAGGACCAGGGCGCCGCAGCCAAGCAATACGGCACCCCCACCGGCACCGGCCCGGAGTTCCCGGTCAAGTTCGTCGGCGTGGCGGGCAAGAACGATTTCGGCGTCTATGACGTCAAGGCCGAAGGCGTCCCGGACAATGTGCAGATCCAGCTTCAGACGGGGCCTGCCATCATGGGAACCGACCTGCGGGACGCCCCGGGCACGATCTCGTTCGGGCAGTTCACCAATCAGATCGAGTATCAGAACGCCGGCTCGGCTCTGAACAAGGAGATGAAGAAACAGGTCCTGTCGAAGATCGACACGGGCAATCTCACGGGCAAGACCATTGCGGTCACCGGGGCCTT
This sequence comes from uncultured Alphaproteobacteria bacterium, assembly GCA_963851175.1. GTDB lineage: Bacteria > Pseudomonadota > Alphaproteobacteria > Rhizobiales > Beijerinckiaceae > Lichenihabitans. The sequence continues at coordinate 10,002 of CAWKNU010000004.1, forward strand.
CCAGCTCAGTGATCCGAACAAGTGGCTCGTCACTCCGGCGAAGGTCGAGGTGCGATGATGAGCGCGCTTGCCAGCGACCGCCGAGCCGAGGACGCCGTGCTGTCGGCCCGCAACGTCGCGAAATCCTATGGCAGCATCCACGCGTTGAAGGGCGTGAACTTCGACATCCACCGCGGCAAGGTGACGACCCTGTTCGGCGAGAACGGCGCCGGCAAGTCGACCCTGATGAAGATCCTGTCCGGCGTCGTGAAGCCGACCTCGGGCACGATCGAACTCGACGGCAACCCGGTCGTCTTCGCGTCCGCGGCCGAGGCGCGGGACCGCGGCATCTCGATCATCCACCAGGAACTGAGCCTCGCGCCCAACCTGAGCGTCCGCGACAACATCTTCATTGGACGCGAAATCCGCACACCGACCGGCATCGACTTCGCCGAAGAAGCCCGTCAGGCCCGGGCCTTGATGGCCGAACTCGAAGAGGACATCGACCCGATGACCCTCGTCGAGGACCTGCGCCTCGGGCAGCAGCAGATCGTCGAGATCGCGCGCGCGCTTTCGGTCGACTCGCGCATCCTGATCATGGACGAGCCGACCTCTGCCCTGAGCGCGGCCGAGGTGGAAGTGCTGTTCAAGGTGGTCCGGGAACTGACGGGCCGGGGCGTCTCGATCGTCTACATTTCCCATCACCTCGAAGAGGCGCTGGAGATCACCGACCACGCCGTGGTGCTGCGCGACGGCGCCGTAACGGCCAATGCCGAGGCCAAGGACATCGATCTTCCGTGGATCGTTCGTCACATGGTGGGCGAGAATTTCGACCTCGGCGCGCCGCCGCGGGGCTACGGGTTCGGCGAGGTCGCGCTTTCCGTGCGCGATGTCAGCGTGGACGACGCCTCCGGCGGAGGCGCCCTGGTGGTCGATCACCTGTCGCTCGATATCCGGGCCGGGGAGATCGTCTGCATCTACGGCCTGATGGGCGCGGGACGGACCGAGCTCCTGGAATGCATCGCCGGGCGCGTGCCCAAGACGAGCGGGGAGGTCCACCTCGAAGGCAGGGAGATCTCCCACCTCTCCATCTCCGAACGCATCGCCAAGGGCCTCGTGCTCGTGCCCGAGGACCGTCAGCGCGATGGCCTGGTGCAGACCATGTCGGTCGGGCAGAACCTTTCGCTCGCCAGCATCGGGAGCTTCGCACGGCATCTGTTCCTCTCGCGGCCGCAGGAGCGGACCGTGATCGACCGGTCGATCCGCGAGGTCCACATCAAGACGAGCGGTGGGGGCGCCCCGATCGGTTCCCTGTCGGGCGGCAACCAGCAGAAAGTCGTCATCGGCAAGGTGCTGGCGACCCATCCCAAGGTCATCCTGCTCGACGAGCCGAGCCGCGGCATCGATGTCGGTGCGAAGTCCGAAGTGTTCAAGATTTTGAGCCAGCGGGCCGCGCACGGGCTCGCGGTGGTGTTCTCGACCTCGGAAGTCTCCGAATGCCTGAGCATCGCTCATCGCATCATCGTCATGCATCGGGGCAGGATCTCGGCCGAGTTCGGCTCCGATGTCACCAAGGAGCAGATCATGGCCGCCTCCGGCGAAGCCGTGGTCGCCTGAGCATCATGAGACCATCGGAGCCCCCGACCATGACCGGCGTCAGTTCCTCCCAGAAGGCTTCCCGTCCGGGCCTGTTCAGCGATGGCCTCGACATCGGGAGACTGCTGCTCGAGGGCCGGGCCTATTTCGCGCTCGTCGTCATCGTGATCGTGTTCTCGGCCCTGTCGCCCTACTACCTGACCGTCAACAACTTCCTGACCATGGCGTCCCACGTCGCCCTGTTCGGGATTCTGGCGATCGGGATGCTGCTGGTCATCCTCAATGGCGGGATCGACCTCTCGGTGGGATCCACCCTGGGCCTGTCGGGCGTCGTCGCCGGCTTCCTGATGCAGGGCATTACGCTGAATGCCTTCGGGGTGGTGCTCTATCCGCCGGTCTGGGTCGTGGCGGTGCTGGCCTGCTCTCTCGGCGCCCTCATCGGTCTCGTGAACGGCGTCCTGATCGCACGGTTCAAGGTGCCGGCCTTCGTGGCTACGCTCGGCGTCATGTACATGGTGCGCGGCATTGCGCTGCTGATGACGAATGGCCTCACCTACAACAACCTGGGCGGCCGGCCGGAGCTGGGCAACACCGGCTTCGACTGGCTAGGCTTCAACCGTCTGCTCGGGGTGCCGATCGGGGTCGTGGTCATGGTGGTGATCGCCTTCCTGGGCAGCCTCATGCTGAACCGGACTCCCTTCGGCCGCTGGCTTTACGCGTCCGGCGGCAATGAGCGGGCGGCGGAGCTGTCCGGCGTGCCGATCAAGCTGGTGCAGATTGCCGTCTACATGCTGTCCGGCGCCTGCGCGGCCGTCGCGGGCCTGATCCTGTCCTCGCAGCTGACCTCTGCCGGGCCCACCGCGGGCACCACCTACGAGCTGACCGCCATCGCGGCGGTGGTCATCGGGGGCGCGGCCTTGACGGGCGGGCGCGGCAACATCCGGGGAACGCTGCTCGGAGCCTTCGTGATCGGGTTCCTGTCCGATGGACTGGTGATCATCGGCATCTCGGCCTACTGGCAGACGGTCTTCACCGGCGCCGTCATCGTGCTCGCCGTGCTGCTCAATGCCGTCCAATACCGCCGCCGGGTCAAGGCACCGAGACCGATCGGCGGCTCATCCACTTCGCCGCAGAAGGCGGTGTGAAGCAGGGGGTGGTTCACCCTCGTGAAAGGGCCGGCAACCGGCACCATCGAAACGAAAGGGAGATAAACATGTCCAAAAAGGCAAAGATCCTGGCGGCCTCGGCTTTGGCCCTGGCGGCAGCGCTCGTGGTCGGGGCCCCGACCAACGGCTGGGCGGCGGGCGGGCTCATCTCGATCATCGTCATCGATCCGGCCAATCCCTATTGGCTGACCGAAGGCAATGTGGCGGCGGCGGAGGCCAAGAAGCTCGGCTACGAGGCGACCGTCGGCGCGTCGAAGAGCGACACCAACACCGAGAGCAAGCTCATCGACACCGCCATCACCAACAAGTCGGTGGCGATCATCCTCGATCCGGCCGACGCGAGCGGGTCGATCGGTGCGGTGAAAAAGGCCATTGCGGCCAATATCCCGGTGTTCCTCGTCAATGCCGAGATCAACCAGGAGGGTCTGGCGAAGGCGCAGCTCGTGTCCAACAACGCACAGGGCGCGGCGCTCGGCGCGCAGCAGTGGGTCAAGGACATCGGCCAGAAGGGCAATTATGTCGAGCTTCTCGGCGCCCCGTCCGACAACAACGCCGCGACGCGGTCCAACGGCTACGAAACCGTTCTGAGCCAGTACGAAGGCCTCAAGAAGGTTGCCTCGCAGGTCGCCAATTGGGACCGCACGCAAGGGCACGACAAGATGCAGAGCATGCTGCAGGCCAATCCCAACATCATGGGCGTGATCAGCGGCAACGACGAGATGGCCCTCGGGGCGATCGCGGCGCTCAAGGAAGCCGGCAAGCTGTCCAGCATCAAGGTGGGCGGTTTCGACGGGTCGCCCGACGCGGTCGCGGCGATCAAGGGGGGCGAACTGCAATATAGCGTGCTGCAGCCCGTGGCCGTCTATTCGGCCAAGGCCGTACAGGAGGCGGATTCGTTCATCAAGACCGGCAAGACCGGTGCGGCGAGCGAGAAGCAGCTGTTCGACTGCGCCCTCATCACCAAGGCCAATGCCGACAAGATGACGGCGCCGTTCACGCTCGAGAAGTAACGGGCTCTAGGCGCGGCGGGCCCGCATAATGGCCCGCCGCGTTGGCGTTCGACGAAGCGAGATTTCGGCCAGCGAGGGGCATCGATGCTGCTAGGGCTCGACTGCGGGTCCACGGCCATCAAGGCCGTTCTGTTCGCGTCGGATGGGTCGACCGTGGCGATGGGCAGCCGGCGGACGGAACCGACGCAGCCCCTTCCGGGCCATGTCGAACACGACATGGAGCGGCTCTGGGACCTCGCCTGCGAAGCGGTCGCCGACGTGCTCGCCGCGGCCCCGGCGGGCGCCCGCGGCGTGGACGCGATCGGCGTCACGGGACATGGCGATGGACTTTATCTGACGGACCGAGCCGGTCGAGCGCTCGGCCCCGGCATTCAATCCGTCGACAGCCGCGCGCGCGACGTGACCGCAGCCTGGGCCACCTCGGGCGTCCTCGAGAAAATCGAGGCGATCACCGGCCAGCGGCCCTACCCTTACGCGGGCTCGACGCTGTTGGCCTGGATCAAGCTCCGGCAGCCCGACCGTTTCGCGGCCATCGGCCACGTCATGTTCTGCAAGGACTGGATCCGCTATCGCCTGACCGGGGCCCTGGCTACGGACCCGACCGATGCCAGCACCTCTTTCACCGAACCGCACCACCAGACTTACGCGGACGATCTCCTGTCGCTGCTCGGTCTCGGCGGCATCAGGCCGGCGTTGCTGCCTGTTGCGCCGAGCAGCGGCGTGATCGGCACCGTTTCGGCCGCCGCGGCGGGCCGGACGGGTCTGCTCCCGGGGACGCCGGTATCGGGCGGCATGCACGATGTCACCGCAAGCGCCGTCGGGCTCGGCAATCTCGCGCCGGGCTCGCTTTCGATCACGGCAGGGACCTTCAGCATCAACGAGACCCTGTCGGATCGCCTCGTCATCGACAAAAGGTGGACCGCCCGCGCGGGCTTTCGGCCCGGCCAGTGGATGAACATGGCGATCTCGCCGGCCTCCTCCAACAACATGGACTGGTTCCTGCGGCAGGCCTATGGCGCCGAATGGGCGAGCGCGGCCAAGGGGGGTGCGCCCTTGTGGGAGACGGTCGAAGGCGATCTGGCAGCGCCAGCCACCGCCGACGCGCCGTTCTTTCATCCGTTCCTCTACGGCGGCCCGGACGACATGCCCGCAAGCGCAGCCTTCCTGGGCCTGCGCTCCTGGCACGATCGGGCCGACATGCTGCGCGCCGTCGCCGAAGGCGTGGTGTTCAATCACCGCCACCACGTGGACTGCTTGCGCTCCGCCTTTCCGGTCACCCGGGCCGGCATCACGGGCGGGGGCACATCGCGGCCCCGCCCGGCGCAGCTCTTCGCCGATGCGCTCGGATTGCCGGTCGAGGTGCCTGAAGCGACCGAGATCGGGGCCCTCGGGGTAGCGCTGGCGGCCGGGGTCGGCGTGGGCGCCTATGCGTCGCTCGAAGAGGCGGTCCGCGCCGCCTGCCGGGTGGCGGCCCGCTATGAGCCCGAACCCGGACGCCAGGCGGCGCTCGACGAGCGCTATGCGGCTTATCTCGCCCTGGCCGGGGCTCTGCGAACCGTTTCGCCCCGCGGTGCGACCGCGGCACGCAAGCTCAGCGCGTGACGGAGACCGGTTCCCAGGCGCACCGCGCCGCGGCGTTTGCCCACCTCAGGGCGTCGCCAAAGGTGTCGGTGCTGATCGTGGGCGGCGGCATCAACGGAGCGGGGACGTTCCGCGACCTGGCGCTCCAGGGCATAGATTGCCTCATCGTCGACAAGGGGGACTGGTGCTCCGGCACGAGCGCTGCGCCCTCGCGGCTCATCCATGGCGGCCTCAAATACCTCGAAACCGGCGAGTTCCGCCTGGTCGCGGAATCGACCCGAGAGCGCAATCTCCTGCTGCGGAACGCCGCCCATCTGGTCAAGCCGCTGCCGACCGTGGTGCCGATCCATTCGCTGTTCGGCGGGATACTCCCCTCGATCAAGCGCTTCCTTGGACTGAAGGCCAAGCTCGCCGACCGTGGGCTCCTCATCGTCGAGCTTGGGCTTGCGCTCTATGACCTGCTAGGACGCAAGCATCGGTCGATGCCGCGCCACTCCGTGGCGCTGCGGAGGTCGACGCGGCGCCGTTTTCCGGCCATGGCCCCAGACATCCGGGCCGTCTCGACCTATTACGACGCGCAGGTCACGCAAGCCGAACGGCTCTGCTTCGAACTCATCGCCGATGGTATGGAGGCGAACCCGCAAGCGCGGGCGCTGAACTATGTGGCGTTCACGGGGGCCGCCGAAGGCCGGGTGACCTTGACCGACCAGGTCACGGGAGAAAGCATCGCGGTCGAGCCGCGCATCGTGATCAATGCGGCAGGCCCCTGGATCGACCATGTGAACCGGGCCGCGGGCGTCCAGCGCCCCTATATCGGTGGCACCAAGGGATCGCACCTCGTCCTCGACCACCCGGACCTCGTGCGGCAGCTTGCGGGCCACATGGTCTATTTCGGGTCTCCCGATGGCCGGATCTGCCTCGTCTACCCGTTCTTTGGCAAGGCGCTGATCGGCTCGACCGATATCAAGGCCGACAACCCCGACACGGTCGTCTGCGACGACACGGAAGCGGACTACATGCTGGGCATGGTCGGCCAGGTTTTTCCGGGGTTGACCCTGACGCGGGACCAGATCGTCTTTCGCTACGCCGGCATCCGCCCGCTGCCGCGGGCCCAGGTCGACGATCCCGGCGAGATCAGCCGGGATCATTCGATTGCACGCGACATTCTGCCGGGAAGCCAGGTTCCGGTGCTGTCGCTGGTCGGCGGCAAGTGGACGACGTTCCGGGCTTTCGCGGCGCAGGTCACCGACGAGGTGCTGGCGAGCCTCGGCCTCGCCCGCGGGCTGGACACGACGTCCGTGCCGATCGGAGGCGGCCGCGACTACCCCGGGACGGAAGAGGAGCGTCAGGCCTGGATCGCACGCATGGTCCGGGAACAGGGCGTCAGCCCGGTGCGCGCCGAGGCCTGCCTCGATCGCTACGGCACCCGGGCCGAGGCCATCCTGCAATCCGGCGACCGAGAGCTCGTCTCACTTCCGGGCTATGGCGCAAGGGAGTTGCGCTTCATCGCGCAGCACGAACAGGTCGTGCATCTGACCGATCTCGTTTTCCGACGTTTGCCGATCGCGATCTCGGGCCAGCTCACGCGAGCGGCAGTAACCGAAGTCGCGACCATCGCGGGCGAGGCGCTCGGCTGGAGCGATGAGCGGCGCGCGAGAGAGATCGACAGCCTTGTCAGAACCGCTGCCGAGCGGCACGGGATCGACCTTGAAGACCGAACTCCCGCGCCCGCTCCGGCCAGGACCGCCGATGAATGACGGCAGAGGGCAGCGAGGGCGGCGCGGACCTGCTCCCCTGCTTCGATCGGGCGGCTGGAAAAGTCCTATTCCTTGAGACGGCGCTTTGCGTCAGCAACGACAGCGTCATCAGGGGAGCTGCCAGCCGCGCCGTGCCGTTGCTCGACCTCCGCCTCGCTTGTGCCGAAGACACGGACTTCGCGAACCCCATCGAGCCTTCGGTGCAAGGTGGGCGGATCGCGTCGAATTCTGACCGAGCATGATTTCGGCCGTCGCCGCACGGAAGTTTCTGTCGGCTCAGGCGGCCCGGCGCTGCCCCGCCCAGGTAGGTCCCGCGCGGTCGTAAGCGTGGCCTCAGGCCGCTGGAACCGCGCTCCGGCCTTCCTTGTTGAGCAAGCGCAGGGGCTTGAACATAGGCGTTTGCCAACGCGTATGCGTTGGGAGGAGCGGAGTTCATCTCTGGCGTATGGGAGGGGAGCGAGCGGATGGGATACGAGACTGGCCCAAAGCCCAGCGACCACGCGGGAGTCCTTTCTCCCGATGCGAGACGGCTTCTCCTCAGCGAAATGGCCGCTTACCTTCGATCTGTCGAAGACTGGCGCTCCCGGGTGTTGGGCGGCGCCTACACAAAGGCCCGGGCCGTGGCTCTTGCACCTGCGTCCGCCGATGCAGGGGTGCCCCGCACAGTTTGAGGCCAGCTTGGCTCGCAGCTTCGCGTGAAGCAGGGTTGATCCGTAAGCCCGCCGAGGAGCAACAGCGCATAATTCTCGGATGTGTTGCCTTGTTCTCTCTATCAGCACTTCAGTGCGGCGGTCCGTCTTGCGGCCCAAGGAACCGCGCCTAGCAGCGCAGAATTGCTCAAGCGAAGGGTCCACACGGATTCCAAGAGGGAACGGCGATGTGGGAAACGTTTTTCGGCCTGGGAATCCTGGTCTTGTTCGTTGCGATCGCCTACGGGGTTCGCATGAGCCGCAGCCGGAACAGATCCAACGACAAGGTCACCGAGGCGGCGGTTCGCGAACAATACAAAGACCCGGAGCACTACGATCCCGCGAAGTTCGAGCGCGAACTCAAGGGGTAGACAAGTGCCGGGGGCGGAACTGCTCGCTGCCGTTCCCTGCAATGTCCCGTTTCAAAGCATCTCCCGGTAAAATGCTACCGCCGCCATGGCCGTCCTTCGATGATGACCGGAGGCCTTGAAGTGGTATGATGACTTCGCAATACGAGGTCATCAATGGTCCTGCCCGCCACCGAGCCGATTACCCGGCGGAAGCTGTCCGACGAGGTGTTCGACAGATTGAAGGCCATGATCACGTCCGGCGAGGTGCGGCCGGGCGATGCGATGCCGTCCGAGCGCGAACTCATGGAGCGGTTCGGCGTCGGCCGGCCGGCCATCCGGGAGGCCATGCAGGCGTTGAGCAACTTCGGATTGCTGACGATCTCGCACGGCGAGCGGGCCCGGGTGCTGGCGCTCACGGCGCGCTCGGTTACGCAACAGGTCGACATGGCGGCCCAGATCATGCTGGCCACCTCGCCCGGCTCTCTCGACCACCTCAAGCATGCGCGGCTGTTCTTCGAGCGCGGCATGGCCCGGCACGCGGCCGCCAAGGCGAATCCCGCCGACATCGCCTACCTCAACCAACTGGTGGAGGCCCAGACGGCCCTGCTCGGCGGCGATCCGGCGCGTTTCATTCAGGCCGACATGGAATTCCACACCGCCATAGCAGCAATCTCGGGCAATCCGATCTTCGCCGCGGTCAGCGAATCCATGTTGAGCTGGCTGAAGCAGTTTCACACCGAACTGCTCATCTGGAGCGGCAAGGAGACTTTTACGCTCGCCGAGCACGCGGCAATCGTGGCGGCAATCGAAACAGGTGATCCCGAGACCGCCGACGAGGCCATGGCGCACCACCTCAACCGCTCGGCCGCCCTCTACAGCCAGCCGGCCTGACGGGTTGACGCGCCTACAGCGTCATGTTTGCCGGGTCACCTGCATCAGGGTGACCCGCTGTTGCAGCTTGCGCTGGGCCTGGTCGACCACCACGGCCGCGATGATGACGAGGCCCTTGATCACGGTCTGCCAGAACGAGCTCACACCCATCATCACCAGCCCGTCGGACAGAATACCGATCACGAAGGCGCCGATCACCGTGCCTCCCACCGTGCCCCGGCCACCCGACATGGAGGTGCCGCCCAGCACAGCCGCCGCGATCGCGTTCAGTTCGAAGGTCTCGCCGGTCGCGGGATGCGAGGCCATGAGTTCGGAGGCGATGATCAGGCCCACGATGGCGCCGCAGAAGCCGGAGAACATATAGACGAACATCTTGACCCGGTTGACCCGGATTCCCGAAAGCGCCGCGGCGCGTTCGTTGCCACCCACCGCAAAGATGTGCCGGCCGAGCGGCGTCGAACGGGCCAGATAGGCAGCCGCGATCGCCAGCACGATCAGGGCCCAGACCGAATAGGGAAGGTTGAGAAAGCGGCCTCCGCCGATCACGTCGAATCCCTGGTTGGCGTGTTCCGGCGAGCCGGCGAGGTTCGGAAAGGTGCGGCCTTCGGACATCAGCAGCCCGGCACCGCGCGCCACATAGAGCGTCCCGAGCGTGGCGATGAACGGCGCAACGTTGAGCCGCGTGATGAGAAGGCCGTTCACGGCGCCGATCAGCACGCCGAGCATCAGCGTGAGGACCACCGTTTCGGGCACGCTGAACCAGACCGTGTAGCCGATGGGCAGCGCCAGGCCGTTCATCAGAAGACCGCCCGCCACCATGGCCGACAGGCCCACGATGGAGCCGACCGACAGGTCGATGCCGCCCGTGATGATCACGAAGGTCATGCCGATCGCCAGAAACGCGTTGAGCGCCACGTGTTTCGACATGAGGATCAGGTTGGCGGTCGACATGAAGTTCGGCGCCAGGATCGTGAACACGACCAGCACGGCGATCAGCGCGATGAAGGTGCGGAGCTTCATCAGCGTGAGCAGCAGCGTACCGCCAGTCGCGCCGTTGCGCGCGTTGGTCTGCGTCACAGCGGTCATGCGGGAACCCCTTCGAGGGCGGAGTGGGATGGCTTGGCCGGCCCGTGGCCGGCCGCGGATGCAGCCACGATCTTGGCTTCGGTGGCCTCGCTCCGGCCGAACAGGGCCGTGAGCCTGCCATTGCTCATGACCGCGATGCGATCCGAGAGGGCCATCACCTCCTCGAGATCGGAGGTCACGAAAATGATGCCCAGCCCCTTGGCGGCGAGCCGGCGCATGGTCAGGAAGACGTCCGCCTTGGCACCGACGTCGATGCCCCGGCTCGGTTCGTCCATCAGCAGCACCTTGGGATCGGTCAACAGCGCCTTGCCGATCACCACCTTCTGCTGATTGCCGCCGCTGAGCGAGGAGACGGGCAGGTCGGGATCGATGACCTTGATGGTGAGGTCCCTGATGGCGCCGCCGACGGCCTGCTTCTCGGCCGATCGTCTGATGTGGAACGCCCGGACGTAGCGGAACAGGCTGGCCATGGTCAGGTTCTCGGCGATGGACAGCATGCCGACCTGGCCCTCGCGCTGCCGGTCCTCGGGGATCAGGGCGAGCCCGCTGTCGATCCGGGCGGCCGTGTCGAGCCCCTGGACGGCCTTGCCCTGGACGGTGATCGTGCCAGCCGCCAGCCGCTGGCGGCCCATGATGCAGTCGAGCAGTTCGCTGCGCCCTGCCCCCATCAGGCCGTAGATGCCGAGGATCTCGCCGGCCCTGAGGTCGAGCGTGACATGGTCGACCGCGAGCCCGCCCGTGGCGCGCGGCAGGGTCACATTCTCGGCGGTGAACACCACCTCGCCGATCGTGTGGCCTATGCCCTTGGCAAAGTCCTTGGCATCCTGGCCGATCATCTGCCGGACGATCCAGTGGGTGTCGATCTCGGCGACGCGCGCCTGGCCGGTGATCCGCCCATCGCGCAGAACCGTGATGTAATCGCCGATGCGGACCAGTTCCTCGAGCCGATGCGAGATATAGACGATCGCGACGCCCTGCGCCTTGAGGTCCGCGATCACCCGGAACAGCACCTCGACCTCCGTGGCGCTCAAGGCCGAGGTCGGCTCGTCCATGATCAGGATGCGGGCATTCTGGGCCACCGCCTTGGCGATTTCGACGAGCTGCTGCTGGCCGATCCGCAAATCCTCCACCATGGCGCGGGGGTCGATGCCGGTCTGCAGGCGCTCCATCAGGGCGCCGGCCTGCCGTTCCTGCTCCTTGTGGTCGATGCCGCGCGGGGCGCGCATGATCTCGCGGGTGACGAAGATATTCTCGGCCACCGACAGGTTGCCGAACAGGTTGAGTTCCTGAAACACCATGCCGATGCCGTGCGCGACGGCATCGGCCGTGCTCGGAAACTGCACGGTCTTGCCGTCGAGCACGATGCGCCCGAGGGTCGGCTGTTCGACGCCGGCTATGATCTTCATGAGGGTCGACTTGCCGGCCCCGTTCTCGCCGACCAGCACGTTGACGGCGCCGCGGCGCACCTCGAAGGTCGCGTGCTTGACCGCGAGCGTGCCGGAATAGGCCTTGGAGACATCCTCCAGGGTGAGCACCACGTCCTGGTCGTGGCCTTCGCTCACGATTTCGGCCCGATCGCGATCTCGACCGGCGTGACCAGCGCCGGGGCGCCGCCCGACCCCGCCTGGAACACGCCGAGCGCCGTGACCCCGTGCCCAACGAGGTCGGAACGGGGCAGCTTGGAGAGCGCCGTCGCATTGGCCTTGGCATTCAGCGCCTTGCCGAACTGCGCATAGTCGACCTGGTTCTTGAACGCCCCGAACGGCATGTAGGCGAGCATGTCGCGGATCGCCGTGCCTCGCACCACCGGGCCGATCTGCAGGGTCGCATCCGGCGCGCCATCGGTCTTGACCGTAATGGTCGCGGCCCGCGACTCGGTGTTGGCGGCCGCGATCGATCCGTCGAATCGCGCCGCATAGGTCCATACCGCACCCGGCTGCTTCTCACGATAACCGAAGCGCGCCCCGGCCTCGTCGGGGTTCTTGGCGATGGCGGCTGCCACTTCCGCATAAGGACCGGCCTTGTCCTTGAGGATCGGCAGGATCTTCTTGTCCCAGTCCGCATCCACCATCGCGTCCGGGTTGAACGACGCATCGTTGATGAACACGGATGTCGCGGTCTGGGACGGATCGCTGACCGGCGTCTTCTCGATCTTGCAGGCCGCCAGGGCGAGTGTCGCAAGGGCCAGGACCGCTGGACGGAATGGGGAATCGACGCGGGATCGCATGATGTTCGGAGGCATTCGCAAGCCGATCGAGGTCCTTCCCCTGATTGGGAGAAGGACCGCTGCTTTGCTGCTCAGGGCTTCAGGGCGAAGGTTTCGAGCTTGCCGGCATTGTCCTTGTTGATCAGCACACAATCCATGAGCTGCTTTTCGGGCTGGCCGGTCGACTTCGTCTTCAGGTATTTGTCGGCCTGTTCCACGGCAAGCTGCGCCTGCTGGTAGGCAGGCTGGAGGACGGTCGCCTTGATGGCGCCGGCCTTGATCGAATCGCGCACGTCGTTCGAGCCATCGAAGCCCACCACGATCACATCGTTGCGATTGGCCGCCTTGAGTGCCGCGGCCGCACCCATGGCCATGGTGTCGTTGCCGGAGATGATGCCCTTGATGTCCGGATGGGCCTGCAGCATGGCCTCCGTCTTGGTGAAGGCTTCCGGCTGGCTCCAGTTGGCTGATTGCGAGGCCAGCATCTTCAGGTCCGGATAATCGTTGATCACGTCGTGGTAGCCCTTCGACCGGATATGGGCGTTGGTGTCGGAATCCTTGCCGACGAGTTCGACGTAATTGCCCTTCTCGCCCATCAGCTTGACGAATTCCTGCCCGCCGAGCTGGGCGCCCTGGTAGTTGTTCGACACGATCTGTGAGACTGCGACGCCGGTGGCGTTGATCTCCCGGTCGATCAGGAACGCGGGCACGCCCGCCTTCTTGGCGTTCTGGACCGCCGTAACGGTGGCATCCGCGCCGGCATTGTCGAGGATGATCGCCTTGGCGCCGCGTGCCACGACCGAGTCGATCAACTGGCTCTGCTTGTTGGTGTCGTCGTCGTGCGACAGGACGACGGTGTCGTAACCGAGCGCCTCCGCCTTGGCTTTCGCGCCGTCCGCTTCCGCCTTGAAGAAGGGATTGTCGAACGACGGCGTGACGATGGCGATCAGATCCTTGGCCTGAACGCTGGCGGTGAACATGACAGTGCCGGCCAGCAGGGCCGAAAGGAATACGTGGTTGAGCTTCATGGTTAGGTCCTCCCTCTTGTGTTGTGCCTTGGTTTGCTCGACGGTCCCGACAGGGCGGGCACGCCGAGATCTGGCCTTTCAGGTGATGCGACGGATGCTCGCCGCGATTTCATCCGGCTCGAAAACTCGCTTCCAGTCAGGCCGCATCAGCACCGGCTTGCCGAACTCGATGGCCTTGTTGCAGGCATCCGAGAACACGCCCTCGCGCTCCTTGAAGATCACCGCGCCCAGGATGTTCAAATGTCCGAGCAGGAAGTCGCGGGCCGCCTCGGCCGGTACGCCGCGCGCCACGACTTCGTCCATGGCTTCGCGCATGACGTCGAGCAGCGTCGCGCAGACGGTTTCCGACAGTCCCGGCTCGAGCAATGCGATCTGCTCGACCGTGACCCGGTGCGAGCGCATCACGGGCTTCCAGATCGTTCGGGCCACTTCCTCGCCGAGGGCGTAATGCTCCTCTGGCCCCTGCATCAGGGCATTGACGATATGCTGCTTGGCCGCCACGCCGCCGAAATGGTCCTTCTTGGCGGCCATGTCGGTTTCGTCGTTGAAGATCGGCGGATGGCAAGGATGAGTGACGAAATAGGTGAGATCGGGCCGGTCCGGCAGATGACCGGCATAGGGCGCGGCGGCGTCGAGGATCACCACGATGGTGCCGGACTTGAGCTTCGGGGAAAGCTGGGTCGCCACCTTGCCGATCAGAGTATCGGGCACCGCCAGCACCACCACCTCGGCGCCTTCCAGCGCCCGATCGGCATCGACCACCTCGATCCCGAGATCGTCCTTGAGGCGCTTCTGTCCGGACTCGCTCAGCTCGACGTGGCGCACGTCGAACCGCGACCCTTTCAGGTTGGAGGCGAGGCGGTATCCCATCTTTCCGCCAGCCCCGAACAATGCCACCGCGGTCATAGCGCGCCTCCCGAGAGATTTGCGACAGCCTTAAACAAACTGGTGTGATGAGTCTATAACTATATATGATCACGCCGGGCTTGCGGCACCTGGTATGATGAGATAACGAGACCGATGCCCGACCGGCGGACGGAGGCGCGCTTTTCGAAAACCAACGGGCCAGGGGCCGATATGACGAGCGTTGCATCGAGGGCGCCGGACGATGTGATCCGGCTGACCTATCTGATCGAGACCGCGGCGGGCGAGCCCGAAGCACTCGCAGCGAAGATCGCCAGCGACCAGTCGACCGGGACGTTCGTGCCGCTGCCCGGCGAAACGCCCGAACTGAAGGCCCGCGTCGCGGCCCGCGTCGTCGCCGTCCGCGAACTGCCGCCAGCCGAAACACCGTCGTTTCCGCAGGACCGGGCGGAAGGCTTGGCGGCATATCGCCGGGCCGAGGCCGATATCGACTTCCCGCTCGATGCCGTCGGCACCGATCTCGCGGCCCTGATGACCATTGCCATCGGCGGCGTCTACTCGATCAAGAGTCTCTCCGGCATCCGGGTCGTCGGGCTGCACCTGCCGCCCGCGTTCGGCAAGGCGCATCCCGGCCCGCAATTCGGCACACCGCGGCACGCGTCGCCTCACCGGCGTGTACGAACGCCCGATCATCGGCTCGATCGTCAAGCCCGCCTTGGGTCTGCGCCCACCCGAGACGGCCACGCTGGTCAAGGAACTCGTCGAAGCGGACGTCGACTTCATCAAGGACGACGAGAAGCTGATGAGCCCAGCCTATTCGAGCCTCCCCGAAAGGGTGGCCGCCATCATGCCGATCATCCTCGATCACGAGCAGAAGGTCGGCAAGAAGGTGATGTACGCCTTCAACATCTCCGGCGACGACCCCGAGCAGATGCTGCGCGATCACGACATCGTGGCGGAGGCGGGCGGCAATGCTGCCGTGATCTGCATCAATGCGGTCGGGTTCGGCGGTCTGAAATTCCTGCGCAAGCGCTCGCGCCTGGCGCTGCACGCTCACCGGGCCGGATGGGACATCCTCACGCGGCATCCCGGGCTCGGCATGGACTTTTCGGTATATCAGCAGTTCTGGCGCCTGCTCGGCATCGACCAGTTCCAGATCAACGGCATCCGGGTGAAATATTGGGAGCCCGACGAGAGCTTCGTGCGCAGCTTCGAGGCCGTCACCACGCCGCTGTTCTCGCCCGCCGATTGTGCGCTGCCGGTGGTCGGTTCCGGCCAGTGGGGCGGCCAGGCACCGGACACCTTCGCCCGCACCGGACGGACCACCGATCTTCTCTACCTTTGCGGGGGCGGCATCGTAAGCCATCCCGGCGGACCCGCCGCAGGGGTCCGGGCGGTGCGCCAGAGCTGGGAAGCCGCGGTGGCCGGCGTTCCCCTCGACGTCTACGCGCGCCACCACCGCGAACTCGCGCAGTCGCTCGAAAAGTTCGGCGCATCGGATGCGGCGGCCTGAATTCTCGGATCGACCATGCCCTCACAGCTCCTCCTGACTTATTACGGCGACGACCTGACCGGTTCGACCGACGTGATGGAAGCGCTGGCGTCGCGCGGGGTGCCCACCGTGCTCTTCACAGGGATCCCGACCGCCGACCAGAAGGCGCGTTTCCCCGAGGCGCGGGCGATCGGCATTGCTGGCACGAGCCGCAGCGAGACGCCGGCCTGGATGGAACAGCACCTGGGGCCCGTTTTCGAGCATTTGCGCGACCTCCAGGCGGCTGTCAGCCACTACAAGGTTTGCTCGACCTTCGACTCCGGCCCGGCGATCGGCAATATCGGCAAGGCCGCCGAGATCGGCGCAACCACCTTCGCGCAGGACGTCGTGCCGGTCGTGGTCGGGGCGCCGCAGCTCAAGCGCTACACGGCCTATGGAAACCTGTTCGCCGCCTTCAGGGGCGAGGTTTACCGGATCGACCGACACCCCGTCATGAGCCGTCATCCGGTAACGCCCATGGCTGAGGCCGACCTGCGCCTCCACCTCGGGGCGCAGACCGACAGGCCGGTCGGCCTGATCGATCTCGCGGCCCTGGCCGGCCCCGACCCGGCCGCGGCCGTCGCCCGCGCACTGGGCGCCGGACCCGGCCTGCTGCTCCTCGACGTGGCGGACCCGGTTACCCAGGCCGAGGCGGGACGGCAGCTTTGGCGGCTCGCCGCGGAGGGCCGGCGCTTCACGGTGGGCTCATCGGGCATCGAATACGCGCTGCTGGCCGAATGGGAACGGCTCGGCCTCGCGCCCGGCCATGCCGCATTCCAACCCATCGGCGCGGTCGAACGCCTCGCCGTTGTTTCGGGCAGCTGCTCGCCCACCACCGAGGCCCAGATCCGCGCCGCTCTGGCCGACGGCTTCGAAGGCATGGCGCTCGACCCGCGCGACCTCATCGGCCCGCAGCGCGATTCCGTCATCGCCGCGGCGATCGATGACGGCGCCAAGATCCTGCGGCGTGGACGCAGCGCGCTCGTCTACACGGCCCTTGGCCCGAGTACCAATCTCGGGGCGGCGGTCGACGGCATGGAAGGCGGCCGCCATGCTATCGGGCGGGGTCTTGGACGCATTCTCAGCGGATTGGTGCAGGCCGAGGGACTTACGCGCGCCGTCGTGGCCGGGGGCGATACGTCCAGTCACGCCCTTCGCGAACTCGAGACCTTCGCGTTGACCACCCGCATGCCCCTGCCCGCCTCGCCCGGCTCACCCCTCTGCGTCGCGCACAGCGAAGCCGAAGCCTTCAACGGCCTTGAGATCGCCTTCAAGGGCGGCCAGGTCGGCGACGACGGCTACTTCTCGAAAATCCGGGACGGCATCGTCTGACGGGACGAGCAGTCCGCTCTTCGGTCGCGAGCTGCGGAGCCACGCCAGCGTCCCGCGGCACCTCCGTTCAGCCCAGATTAGCGTTTGCTTCGCAAACCTGCGCAACGATGCCGAGGTAGCCTTCCGGCTGCCAGGCGGATCGGCCGATAAACAGGCCGTCGATGTGCGGCTGGGCCGCCAAGGCAACGCAATTGCCCGGGTTGACACTGCCCCCATAAAGCACCCGCAATTCCCGGCCCGCGGCGTCGCGCAGCGTCGCCTTGATCAGGGCATGCTGCTCGTCCGCGAAGCCGGGCTCGGCCGGCGTGCCACCCTCGCCGATCGACCATACCGGCTCGTAGGCGATGACCACGCGTTCGGCGTCCTCGTGCGACACGCGCGAAACCGCCGCCCGCACCTGCCGGTCGAGCACTTCGGCGGTTCGGCCGGCGTCGTATTGTTCCCGCGTGTCGCCCACGCAGACGAGCGGCGTCAAGCCGTGCGACAGGGCGGCGGCCACCTTCAGGGCCACGGTTTCGTCGGTCTCGCCGAAGAAGGTGCGGCGCTCGCTGTGTCCGATCTCGGCCAGCGTCGCACCACAATCGGCCGCCATGGCTCCGGAAATCTCCCCGGTCCAAGGGCCGGCCTCGGCCCAGTGCATGTTCTGCACGCCGACCATCACGCGCGTGCCGCGCAAGATATCGGCCACCTCGGCCACTGCCGTGAACGGGGGAATGACGAAGAGCTGCACCGCGTCGCTGTGGGCGAGGTCGGCCTTGGCGAGGGTGCTGGCGTAGGCCCGCGCCTCGGCCCGCACCTTGTTCATCTTCCAGCTCGTACCGATCCAGAGCTTAGCGAACGCCATTGGCGGCCTCCTTTCCGGTCGCGCAGGCGACCTCGACCGGTTCGGCTGTCGCGAGAACCGCTCCCTCCCGGAAACGCGAGCAGTAGACGCAGACCACCGTCACCTCAACGATTACGCCGGCGCGATACGCAGGCCGGCAACCCGAGCCTATGAATCCGCGAAGTCAGCCATGCAGCCGATCTCCTACACCCGCTATCGCTCCCGCGACTTTCTGGGAAGCCGCATCAGCCGTTCGGCGGATGCGGACCGACTGCGCGGCTATTAGCATGCATGAACGGTCGCTTGCCGGCTTACACGACGGCGAGCCGAGACGAGCGAATGGGGGTCTCATGAAACTGCTTGCGCTTTCGATCGGCGTGGCCTGCGTGCTCGCGTCGACCTCCTTCGAGGCCTCGGCCGCCTATTGCCGTGCGCGTGGGCCGCACGCCACCGGATGGGGCCGCAGCGACAGTTCCGAGCGGGCGATGAATATTGCGATGGCTCAGTGCATGAAGAACGGTTCGGTTTGCCGGATCGTCGGATGCATGCGCTAAATCACGATGATTTCGGATCCCATCGATCCAGACTTCATGACCGTGGTGGGTTCCAGCCAGATGGAGCCTCATGTCCCCCGAAAACCCGTGCCGGCTTTTCGGCATAACGTTCTAGCAACGCCGGCCTAGGTCGCGCATGCCAACCCCACCTCGCATCAGGTCGTCCGACATGGTCGAAGCGGCCATGTTCAAGCCGGTCGGCGATGCTTTTGTGTTTCGCACGCCCGGCTTGTGGCCATTCCGTCCCGCCCGCCACTATCGGGTGGACGCGGCCCAGAAGGAGGCAATTCTCGCGCGCCTCAAGCGTCACCGAACGCGCGGCTTGCTGATCGTCCTGGGCGTCTGGCTCGTGCTGGTCGCCGGGATGGTGGGGATGACCGCATACCTTACGGGGCATGACGATCCGACAATCGCCGATTTCCTGGTCGTCTTCGTCCTCGCTTTGGTGCTCCTGGTCCTAAGCCTGCAGGTGAGCGGCATCCTGGCGTTAGCGCCCTTGACGGCCGGCCTGACCGAGACCGCCGAGCGCTTCCCCTTCCGCGAGAGGCTTGCGGCGGCCCGCGGTTCTGCGCAGCGCGCGACCCCCTTCCTCGAGCCCGTACTCCTCGGCGCCCTTTATGCAGTCGGCTGCGCGGCCAATGTTTTCGCGTTTCTGTTCAGGACCCATGGTGCTCAGCACCTCGCGTGGAAGGACGGCGCGTCCTTCTCGGCACTGTTCCTGGCGATCCTGCTGGGCGGATTGGCCGTCCGCTTCTTCTACCTGGATTTCGTGCGAGCCAAGCCGATCGTCGATCCAGGCGCGGCAGGCGACACGGAGGCCCAGACGGACCCGCTTGCCTTTCGGCTCGAGCGGATGGAACGCGAAAGCCTCCGACTGCGCCGGGCCCTGACAGGCGTTGCGGCCTTGGCCAGCGTCGTCGGGGTTGGAGCGGCGGCACTCGCGGCTGCGCTGCTCGGCCCCATGCACTCGGCCGAGGCGAACCGCTTCATCCTGCGCAATTCCCGGGGCGACATCGCCGCCCTCTTGGCGGCCGGCAAGGACGGTTCACCCACGCTCAGCCTTTACGGTCCGGACAAGAGCCTGCGCATGTTCGTGGGACTGACGAGCACCGGGGAGCCACAGCTCGCGTTCTATGGTGCCGAGCAGTCGCTCCGGTTCCTGGTCGGCATGGCCCGCGACGGCCTGCCGGTGGTGCGCCTGAATGGGGCCGACGGAACATTGCGCGTTGGCCTCGTAGTGAACAGCGACGATTCCTGGCTGACGCTTTCGGATCCGAAAGGCACCACGCGCCTGTCCTTGTCGGCCGGTGCGGCGGGCGGCCACATCACGATCCTCGATGGCCAGGGCAAGGAACAGGGGCAGCATTGATCGCGCTATGCTTGACCCTGCGGAGGGGCTTCGATGATGGGCAGACGCACTTTTCCGGTCGGGGTCGCTCTCACATTGAGCCTTGCGACGCTGGCCGTGACACACTCACCCGGGCAGGCTGCCGGCGGCCAGCCGGTCACCTACGCCTGCGAAGACGGAGCGCGGCTCACGGCCCGCTTCCTTGGACCCTTGCGTGCCGTCCTCAGGCTGGGCGGCCGGGAGTGGCGGCTCCGCAACACCATGGCGGCCTCTGGGTCGCGCTATGAAGGAAAGGGCATCGCCTTCTGGCTGAAGGGCGAGGAGGCCATGCTCGAGCAGCCCGGCGGCCGTTCCACCAACTGCCGGGTGGTGCGATGACGCGTGCGGCTACCACGCGACGTTCCCGCTCTCGAAACGGGTTAGAGTTGGCTGCGCACCGATGGCTCGCTTCCGTTCGCGCCGTGCGTGCAGCGAAGAAGGAGCCGGACGAGTTCGGCCTGCCGATGCGTTCCCGTCTTTTCGAAGATGCGAGCCAGATGCGTGCGGCCGGTTGACCGTGAGATCGCCAGGCGGTCCGCCGCAGCCTGGATACCATCGCCGTCCAAAATCTCGACCGCGAAGGACGCTTCGGCGCTCGTCAATCCGAACTGCCGCTGGATCTGCGTCGCCAGCGGTTTGGTCTTGCGATGAGGGTCCGTAACGAACACCAGTGCCAGGCTCGGACGGTCGGTCATGAACGCTGGCAGCCCCTGGCAACGCAGCGGTACGACCAGGAGCGATAGCGGCGCCCGGTCCGGCCCGCGCGACAGGGTGAGAGAGCCCCCGGCGCCCGCCTCGCTCCCGGGGGTTGCACATTGCGCCAGAAGGGCGTGCAGCCGGGCCGTGTCGCCGGGGGACGCACCGTGCAGGATTCCGTGGCTCAGCCCCAGTCCGCCGCCCTTGCTGAAAAGGTGCTCCGCCTCGCGGTTGGCCAACAATACGGCGCCTGTCGCATCGACCAGGATGGCGCCGTGATTCAGCTGGTTCAAGGCCTCGAGCGAGGCCAATCGGCTCAGTTCCAGTTGCGCAAGCTTGAGGTTGAGCTGGATCGCACGCTGCAGATGCGGCGCAAGAAGCCGATGAAGCCGGATATGCTCGGGCTCGAACTCCCGCAGGCCCTGCACGGTCACCACCGTCTGCCGCCCCTCATCCAGCAGCACGACCGCGTTGAGCATCGCCTGGATGTGATTGGGCAGGAGGAAATCGTTGTAGAACTCCGTGCGGACGAATTCGCTCTTCGGCATCACCATGGAGTCCGTCTGCACGGTTCCGGCCGGCGTGGATTGTACTCGGCACCAGATCGGGTTCACGGTGTGGTAGTAGGCTGCGTAGCTCTGCAGGCAGGACGGGTCTACGCGCGGCGCAACGCCCCAGAACTCGCCCGGCGCCTTGCCCTGCCGTCCAAGCCCGACGGGAAATCCGCCATAGGCGTCCCCAATGAGGCAGAGCGCTTCGGGCCACCGGCTTGGATCGGCAGCCGCGTCATAGATCGCCTCGATAAGAGCTCCGCAAAGCGCTTCGTCGATCATTGGCTCCCCCAGAAGCCGCTCCGTGGTTAGATCATGCCTTTGACGAAACGCCAAATCGGGGCAGGCTTTCTGTCGGCCGAACGGCCGATGCTTTGGAATGACACCTGATCGGCCGGGGTCTTGCTTCTTGTTCAGGGACCGGGCGGGAACGCCATTGTGGACCCCTGCCAAAAGTTGCTCCATTGCCGTTCTCGGGGCCGAATATTCCGGTTCTGGAACGGGCTGGCAAATCGAGCGGCATCGGCCGAACGGCTGATGTTTTCCCCCGCGACCCCTATACTCTGCTCGAGGACGTATAGGCGTGGGCAATTCCACTACCGTGCACGTCACCATCCAGGGTCGCAACGGCACTGCGTGCACGAACAAGCCCGGATCGCGGCTTCCGGCCGGCGCGATCCGGTACTGAATCAAAGCGGTGTCGAGACATCGCGCGACGGAAAGCCGGATCGGGCAAGTCTTCCGCGCATTGAATAATGTGGAGCGATCATGATCCGCTTCGTCAAGATAGTGCTTCTGTTCGGCATCGGCCTCGGCGTGATCCCTGGCGCAGGAATCTCCCATGTTCAGGCCCAGGAGGAGCACCCAACGCCCGGCGGCGGGCCGGGCAACAGGCCGCGCCCGAGGACGCCATTGACTGTCAGCAGTGGGTTCGTGGGGCGAGTGCCCCCTCAGTTGCAGCCCCGCCCGACCAGAAAGTTCCTCTGCGTCTGGAGCGCGCCCCCTGGTGGACGATTTGGCGCCACGGGAGGCACATGCACCCTTGAGGGCACCAGCTTCCGGTACGGACAGCCCTGCGTTTGCCGGGGTCACCTTGGGGCCATCCGATAATTATCGGGGGCCGGCTGTGGATTGGCTCCTCGGCCGAACGGCCGATGCTGGGCATTATGTCCGCGGCTAGACTGCCGAGCTTCGAGGATCATGCATCGGAGATGCTGCCATGCTTCGCTGGATTGCCGTTACGCTCGCTTGTGTCACGGGCTTGGCATGCGGGGGGTCGGGGTTTTCCGCCGAAGTCCCTGCAAGCGGCCGCGATCAGCCCATTGTCGTCGCGCTGAACCCGCAGCCGCTGCCGCCCAGGGTCGCCTCCCGCGTGATCCGTCGCGATCCCTTGACCGGCAGGGCGATCATCATCGTCAGCGGGCGCGGGCACAAAGTCTTCCGCGGAATCGGCAACCCAGGTGGAAAGGTCATGCTCAACCCTCAGCCGCTGCCCCCGAGGACACGTCGGTCGAACTGATCCCAGGCCAAGTGGGAGGAACCGCTGGAGCCAGTGACCCATGAGCAGGTTTAGACAGAGTGCCTTGGCGGCTTGCGCCGGACTGGGCCTCGCGGCCCTCTCCCTTGTCCCTGCTTCGGGTCAAGATCTCGGCCCAGAGGGGCCGCTACTCGGCCCGAGGGGCACCGAAGGCCTGCCCGGGTTGCCGGGGCCCAAGCGAGGAACCGTGTACCAGGCCCTCGGGTGCCATTATGCCCGCTGCCTCGCGTCCGACCGGTCCTGCGTCGAGTTGCACGGACGAGGAAGCTTTCGGGTCTGCCCGCAGATTTTCCGTCAGACCAGATGAAGCTCGGGTCGCGACTACCGCACCACCGGGCCGGGTCCGCAAGCATTTTTCACCCTCACGGTGCCGGGATGCCCATGGCCCGAGGAATAGCAGCCGCAACTGGCTCCCGCTCCCCCACTGCCCGAATAGGGGCACTCCTGATAATTGCCGAAACCACCCGAGACCGGGCTCTTCAGGTAATAGCAGGTCTTCACGAGGCAACTATAGGTCTTGTACGGTCGAGTAGGGGACGATGGAGTGGGAAAGAACTGGCGCGTTTGGGCCGTCACCTGGCCGGCGAAGCTCATGGCGAGAACGCCCGCAAGCAAAGCCGCGCCGAACGTTTCTCTCCTGGCAGGTATCAAGCTCATCGATCGGTCTCCTTAAAAGGTCGATGCTAGCTCGCGCATATGGGCTCTGCATCAGCCGTTCGGCCGATGCTTTTCTATTCGGCAGGCGCCAGCTTCGCCGTGCGCTGGTTCTTGTGGACGATGATCTGGCATCAGCCCCGTCGACCCTCTGGACCTACTTGGCGCGTGCGGGCTCGGGGATGTCTGCCGCTCAGATGCGACTTATCGATAATCGTTGACCGACGATGCTGCCCCTAACGGCACCGCTGTCCTGGGGAAAGCTGCCGAGCCCTGTAAACCAGCTTCCGTTCTGTTGGAGCCGCAAGCGTACGGTCGTGTTGTTCGATTGCCGAAGGATGATCGCCCCCTGCACGCTCCATTGTCCGCAAGCCGCGAAAGCGCCGACGGTAGGAGGCAGAAAGCCGGCGATTCCCATCAGCATCGCCAGCCAGCCTTGTGGGCTGTTCTGAAAAGGTCGCCTGCCTAAGGCGGCAAGCGGTGCCGGGCGAGCGGGTTCGGCCTTAGCCGCGGTTGTCCCGGTCCGAAGCTCCTGCCGAACTCAGCAAAAAAAAAATGCCCAAACCCTCTTGAACGGCGATCTCACCATTCCCAGATCGCGGCCCGTCAAGGCCTGAAGGGCTTGGCACGAGCGTCGCGGCAGACGTTCGCGACGTGCTCCGTACCCATGTTGCTCAAGGGAGAATGTGGCTATGAGAACCTTCGATTTCGCTCCTCTATACCGTTCGACCGTCGGCTTCGACCGGCTGTTCGACATGATCGAGGCCAGCACAGCCCGCCCGGACTGGCCCCCTTACGATATCGAGAAACAGGGCGACGACCGGTATCGGATCAGCATGGCGGTTGCGGGTTTCGGCCCGAACGAGATCGAGCTGACCCAGCATGGCAATACCCTGCTCGTCTCCGGCCAAAGGAAAAGTCAGGAACAGGGCCGGGAGATGCTGCACCAGGGCATCGCGGCCCGAGCGTTCAAGCTCTCCTTCAACTTGGCGGACCATGTCAGGGTTGTCGGAGCGAACCTCGACAATGGCCTGCTCTCCGTCGAACTGGAGCGCCAGGTTCCCGAACAGTTGAAGCCTCGCCGTATCGAGATCGGCGGTTCCAAATCCGGCGCTGTGGGGCAGGACAACCAGCCCGTCCAGATCGCCAATGGCGGGGAGCGTCAGGTCGCCTGACCGCCCATCCGTCCTTTCGAACGCTGCAGTCCAGCCTCCCGGCTCGTGCCGGGAGGCTTCAATTGCGGAGAATGGAGATGCTTCACACCAGCGATCTTTCCCGAAACGTCGCGAACGAGACAGACGGGCTCTCGGGCGTGGCGATCAGCTTCACGCATCCCGACGACGTGCTTGATAGCGAGATCCTGAGCCTCTGCGAAAAGCGCGCACTCCTTGCGGCCTGGGCGTCCGACGCCCATGCAGTGCCGAACCGGCCTGCCAAGCGTCAGCTCAACAGCGGCGCAATCGTCGGCATCGACGCGGTCCTAGGCGCGCTGCGGGCGTTGGACGCGACCGAGGACGCGGCAAAACTCAAACTGCCGGTCCGGAGATCCTTCAAGGCGCACCTTGTCCCGCTGCCGAGATGGTGTCGACAGTTGCGCGGCCGGAATGATGATGACGACGACCCGCCGCCCTGTCCGAGTGCGGCCTTGCCGCCCGGCGTCGAACTCGAACTGCGCCGCCGCCGCGATAGAGCTTGGGGGCTGGTAGCAGCGTGATCTGCGGATAGCGGTCGGCTTTTGTTCCATCCGGTCTGTCGGCCGACCGGCCTCTCGCGTGTTGCGACGGCTGCGGGACGGCAAGGCCAGCCCGACCCTTCGCGGCGCACGCGACGCGCGGGGTGCCTATGCAGTCCTGATCGGCGAAAGGGGGC
Source organism: uncultured Alphaproteobacteria bacterium (assembly GCA_963851175.1). Classification (GTDB taxonomy): domain Bacteria; phylum Pseudomonadota; class Alphaproteobacteria; order Rhizobiales; family Beijerinckiaceae; genus Lichenihabitans. Next base: position 35,139 of record CAWKNU010000004.1, read on the forward strand.
TTTGTCACGGAATCTTGAAGTGCACGGCACTCGAGGGTTCGTCCTCGGCGCTGGAGCGGCCCTGGCCCCCTTTCATCCGTTCGCGCCTCAGCTCGATGCTTCCGCCCCATGATAATCTGCACGCGGTGCACGCTATGCCGAAAAAGTATCGATGGTGCGCTGCAAAGCACGTAGTCATTCCGACAATTCGCGCCTATCCCTAATCTCAAGGCCGGCATGGCAGCTGTCGACTAGGCAGCGTCGTCATCGAACAACAAAGATGGCCTGAGCAAGATTTCGGCAGCCTGGACGTGCCCTATGCACGACGGGCGAAGCTGAGACGAGGGGTGCAGGCGGGAGGACGTCAGGGTGGAGCCCGATCTCGAACTAGTTGGCGTGCGCACCGACCAGTCATTCAAGATCTGGTCGCACGGATATCCGTTTCGCACGGTCCGGTGGCACTTCCATCCGGAATACGAGCTGCATCTGGTGACCGCCACCTCGGGCGATCGCTACGTCGGAGACCACATCGGCCCCTTCCAGATCGGCGATCTGGTGTTCGTCGGACCGAACCTGCCGCACAATTGGATCAGCGAAGTTCCGGACGGGGAGACCGTGGAGGAACGCTGTGTCGTGCTCCAGTTCACCGATGCGTTCGTCGCCTCATGCATGGCGACCTTTCCCGAACTCCGCTTTCTGCAGCAGCTCCTCAAGGACTCCTATCGGGGGATACGCTTCGATGAGGGCGTAGCCGAGCGGGTCGGTCCTCTGATGCGGGCCCTCCTCGACGCATCCGATGCGCGCCGGATCGTGCTGTTCATCGACATTCTGGACGTGATCGGGCACGCCGAGAAACGAACGCCGCTCGCCAGCGTGGGCTTTCAGCCTCAGCCCTCGGCCTATCTGTCGACCAGCATGAATTTGGTGCTGCAACATATCGGACGGAACTTCACCCGTGAGCTGAGCGAAACCGAGCTGGCCAAGATCTGCCGGCAGAGCGTCAGTACCTTCGCCCGCTCCTTCCGCAAGCACACCGGCATGACCTTCGTCCATTACGTGAATTCCTTGCGGATCGAACTGGCCTGCCAGCATCTCGGCCAGGACGATCTGACCGTCACGGCGATCTGTCACGAGGTCGGATTCAACAACGTATCCAACTTCAACCGGCAGTTCCTGGCCCAGAAGGGGATGCCGCCGTCGAAATTCCGCACCATGCGCCGACACGGCGCCCGCCTCTCCGTGGCGGCCTGACATGCGGACCACTACGGCGACGCGACCAGCGTTCTCGCGCCGCCGCTCGACCTCGATCGAACGCCCAAGACAAAACTGATACAGCAGGAAGAGGAAGCACTCATGAAACGGTTTAGTTCTTTGTCCCGGTGCGGCGCCCCCGCCGCGGCTCTCGTCGCCGGCCTTCTCGCGGGCACGGCGGTTCACGCCGCGTCTCTTTCCGGCGTGACCGTCGCGTTTTTGATGCCCGACCAGGGCTCGACCCGCTACGAAGAGCATGACCACCCGGGCTTCGTGGCCGAGATGACCAAGCTCTGCCCGTCCTGCAAGGTGCTCTACCAGAACGCCGCCGGCGACGCTTCGCGCCAGCAGCAGCAGTTCAACTCGGTGATCTCGCAAGGCGCCAAGGCCATCGTGCTCGATCCCGTCGACTCGACCGCGGCAGCCTCGCTGGTCAAGCAGGCGCAGGGCCAGGGCATCAAGGTCATCGCCTACGACCGGCCGATCCCGTCGACCCCGGCGGACTATTATGTATCGTTCAACAACGAGGAGATCGGCAAGGCGATCGCCAAGTCCCTGGTCGATCACCTCAAGGCGAAGGGCGTTGCCACCGCGGATGTGGGCCTGCTCGAGGTCAACGGCTCCCCGACCGACGCGGCCGCCGGCCTGATCAAGAAAGGCGTCCACGAAGGTTTGGCCGACAGCGGCTACCAGACGCTCGCCGAATACGACACGCCCGAATGGCTGCCCTCCAAGGCGCAACAATGGGTTGGTGGCCAGATCTCGCGTTTCCAGAAGAAGATCGTGGGCGTGGTCGCAGCCAATGACGGCACGGGCGGGGCCGCGGTCGCGGCCTTCAAGGCGGCCGGGGTGGACCCGGTACCGCCCGTCACAGGCAACGACGCGACCATTGCCGGATTGCAGCTGATCATCGCGGGCGACCAGTACAACACCATCTCGAAACCCAGCGAGATCGTCGCGGCCGCGGCGGCGGACGTCGTCGTCGCCCTCCTGAGCGGCGACAGCCCCAAGGCCGAAGCAACCCTGTTCAACACCCCGTCGAAGCTCTTCGTGCCGGCCCTGGTGACCAGCGAGAATCTCAAGGCGGAGATCGTCGATAAGCAGGTCAACGGCAAGCCGATCGAGAGCCCGGCGGTCCTCTGCACGGACCGCTATGCGGAAGGCTGCAAAAAGCTCGGCATCACGCCCTGACACACCGGCACAGAACCGTCCGCAGCATTGCGGACGGTTCCGTTCACTGACCGAGCAGAGGGAGTGACGATGACCACCATTGCGCAACGTACGCCATCCGCTGGCGAACCGGTGCTCAGCCTGCGCGGTATCGGCAAGCAGTTCGGCGCTGTTTCGGCCCTGACCGACATCGACCTCGACGTCCATGCCGGCGAGGTGGTGGCGCTCGTCGGCGACAATGGTGCCGGCAAGTCGACCCTCGTCAAGGTGCTGGCCGGCGTGTACCAGCCGTCCGCTGGCACCATGAGCTTCAACGGCACCCCGGTGCAATTGGCGGGGCCGAATGACGCGCTGGCGCTCGGCATCGCGACCGTGTTCCAGGACCTCGCGCTGTGCGAGAACCTGGACGTCGTCGCGAACATCTTTCTCGGCAAGGAACTCAAGCCCCTCGCGCTCGACGAGGTGTCGATGGAGATCAAGGCCTGGACGTTGCTCAACGAGCTGTCGGCCCGAATCCCGAGCGTCCGCGAGCCGATCGCCTCCCTGTCGGGCGGCCAGCGGCAGACGGTCGCCATCGCGCGTTCGCTTTTGCTGGAACCCAAGCTCATCATGCTGGACGAGCCGACCGCGGCCCTCGGCGTCGCCCAGACGGCCGAGGTGTTGAACCTGATCGAGCGCGTGCGCGACCGGGGGCTCGCGGTCATCATGATCAGCCACAACATGGAAGATGTGCGCGCCGTGGCGGACCGGATCGTCGTGCTGCGGCTCGGCCGCAACAATGGAATATTCTACCCCGATGCATCCAACCAGGAACTGGTCAGTGCCATAACGGGGGCCGCCGACAACGCCGTCTCGCGGCGCTCGACCCGGCGCCAGGCACAGCGCGAAATCACCCGGGAGGAGCGGCCGTGAGCAGCGACACCAATCCCAAACCCGCCGCTCTCGACCGTGCCGACGTTCGTGTCAGGCACGATGCGGGCTTTGCCGGCTCGATCCGAGGCTTTCTCGACCGGGTCCGCTCGGGCGATCTCGGATCGCTCCCTGTCGTGGTCGGGCTGGCCATCATCTGGACGGTGTTCCAGAGCCTGAACCCGGTCTTCCTGTCGAGCAACAACCTCGTCAACCTGCTATTCGACTGCTCGACCACGGGCGTGATCTCGCTCGGCATCGTGTGCATCCTGATGGTCGGCGAGATCGATCTCTCGGTCGGTTCCGTCAGCGGCTTTGCTTCGGCGGTCGTGGGCGTCCTGTGGGTCAATGCCGGATGGCCCTTCGCCCTGGCCGTCCTGGTCGCGCTGGCGGCCGGGGCCATCATGGGCATCCTTTACGCGCTTTTGTACAATCGGCTCGGCATGCCGAGCTTCGTCTCGACACTGGCCGGGCTGCTGGCGGTTCTTGGCTTTCAGCTCTATTTGCTCGGCGCCTCGGGCTCGATCAATCTGCCCTACGGCTCATGGGTCGTGAATCTCGGCCAAAGCCTGGTGATGCCGCACGCCATCGCCTACGCACTCGTGACGATCGCCGGGCTCGCCTATTTCCTGGCCGGGTATCGGACGGACGTGCGCCGCCGCGCCGCCGGCCTCACCCCGGGATCGACGGCCGGGCTGCTGGCGCGCGCAATCATTTTGACGGCCGCGCTCGAGGTAGTGGTGTTCTACCTCAACGGCGATCGCGGCATTCCCTGGATGTTCGGCCTGTTCGTGGGACTTGTGGTCGCCATGAACTACGCCCTCCGGCGCACCCAATGGGGCCGCTCCATGACGGCCGTCGGCGGCAACCGCGAGGCGGCGCGTCGGGCCGGCATCGACGTGCGCCGCATCTACATGAGCGCTTTCGTTCTGTGCTCGACACTGGCGGCGCTCGGCGGCGTTCTTTCGGCCGCACGGCTCGCCTCGGCCAGCCAGCAGGCCGGCACGGGCGACGTCAACCTCAACGCCATCGCGGCGGCCGTCATCGGGGGGACCAGCCTGTTCGGCGGGCGGGGCAACGCCTATTCGGCCCTGCTCGGCATCATCGTGATCCAGTCGATCGCCAGCGGACTAACCCTGCTCGATCTGTCCTCGTCGCTCCGCTACATGATCACCGGCGGCGTGCTTGCGATCGCGGTTATCGTCGACTCTCTGGCCCGACGCTCGCGCGTGTCTCACGGCCGAGCCTAAGGGCCTCGTTGACGCTCTGCGCAGCGACACCGCGGCGCAGCAATCAATGCCGACCATGGAAAGGGATTTCGCATGACCCAAGACTTGTCGGACAAGGTCGCGGCCATCACGGGTGCGGCTTCCGGGATCGGTCTTGAATGCGCCAGGACGCTACTTCGTGCCGGGGCACGCGTGGTCCTCGTCGATCGCGACGAGGCGCGGCTGCGTGAACTCGCCTCCGAACTCGGCCCCCGGGCAATTCCGCTGCCCATCAGCTTGACCGAGCCGGACAGCGTCTCGGGCATGATGGGCCAGATCCTCGAGAAGGCCGGGCACCTCGACATCTTCCATGCCAATGCGGGTTCGTATGTCGGCGGCGAAGTTCTGGGCGGCGATCCCGACGCCTGGGACCGCATGCTCAACCTCAACATCAATGCCGTGTTCAGGTGCATCCACGCCGTGCTGCCCCACATGGTCGAGCGCAAGACCGGCGACATCATCGTCACGAGTTCGGTGGCAGGCTTCATCCCGGTGGTATGGGAGCCGGTCTATACTGCGTCAAAACATGCCATTCAGGCCTTCGTCCATACGCTGCGACGGCAGGTCAATAAGCACGGCATACGGGTCGGCGAAGTCGCTCCCGGGCCGGTGGTCACCGCCTTGCTCAAGGATTGGCCCAAGGCAAAGCTCGACGACGCGTTGGCCTCGGGCAGCCTCATGGAACCCAAGGAGGTGGGCGATGCGGTGCTCTTCATGCTGACCCGGCCGCGCAATGTGGTGATCCGCGACATGGTCATCCTGCCGCAAGGGCTCGACCTCTAACGTTCTAAGGTCCGCGGGGCTTGTGGGCACATCAATCGACGATGTTCCCCCGAGGCGGAGCGGGCACTATGCCCAAAACCAATGTTCGCACTTGGCCCGAGCCACGCCTCGGAGTAAGCCGGGGTGGTCGAAGGCTCCTGTTTGGATCTTGACCTGCATCATCTGCGTTGAAGGTCCAAGGCGCATCTAGGCGGGCAAGTCAAAGGCTCGCTGGCAACTATGGGGAAGACCGCAATGGCGACGACCACCACATCAGGCACATCGACTGGGTTCACAAGCGTCGGGACCACGACCGGATTTACCACATTTGGAAGCACGACGGGATTTACGACTTTCGGGACCACGACCGGGTTTACGACTTCCGGCTTCACGACCACTGGCCTGACCACCACCGGCTTCACGACCACTGGCCTGACCACCACTGGCTTCACGACCTTTGGCACGACCACCGGCCTCACGACGACCGGGTTCACAACCATCGGCACGAGCACGGGGTTCACAACGACGGGCTTTACGACCCTGGGCACGACCGGAGCAACGACGATCGGAACCACCACAACCAATTGATGGCGTTCAAAGCACTGGTGTGATCGCGGAACACGGCCGCATCCGGCGATTTTCAGCGGCGGATGCCCGCAGCGCCGCAATCGGCGTGAAGCGCAGATACCGTGTCGCGCGCAGACGGTCGCGGAAGGATACGATGGCCCTGATAGGGGAGCGCTGAAGCTCCCTTGCGCCCAGAACTCCCAAGAAGCTGGCAAGACCCGTAGGCGTGGGACGTCTGGACTGTCGTCCAGGTTAGGTCGACCCGGGCTCGGCCCCGTGATCGTACCCATCGGACGCGCAATTATTGCTTTATGGTTAATAGTAGCGGCACGCTCAGGCGAGCACTGATATTCGGCTCCGGACAGAAATCGCAGCCTCCTGGCACCGCCAATCCTATACTGAAAGCAATATAGACAGCAACAATTGTCGAATGCAACTCTGGTTGAAATTCGATCCTATATGTCGACTGCACGATGCCGTGTTAACTATTCTCAACACCGGCGCGACGGCCTAAGACCGAGGATCGCGTTGCAGCGCCGGGGGAGCATCATGGCAACCGAACGAGACATCATTACTGCTGTCCTTCCAGGGTTCGCAACCTGCGCGCTGGCTCTTGGCGCGGCCATGACCACCATTCCGGCCTACGCTGGCGATCACGGCAGGAATCAAGGACCTGGAGGCCGCGGGGGTCAGGGCAACGCGCACCACAGCGGAACGCGGGGGTCCCAAGCAAGCCGAGGTCTGGGAAATGCCAACCTGGGCGGGGGCAAGCAACATGCCGCAATGAACGCTGGTCAGAACGGGGTCGGCCTTTTGGGCGTCCAACATGTGTCCATCCATAGTGGGACCGTGAACGTCAGGGGTCGCGTCGTGACTATGGACAACGGCACCGTGCGCGGACGCTTCGCGTTTCGTGACGGCAGCCTTCATGCGAAGGGGCGGTTCAGCTACCGCAATCAGGTCCTGAGTTTCAAGTTTTCTGAGAACGGAACCGTAGTGTCTGAGCGGTTCGGGCCCGATGGGCAAATGCTTTCGGGCCCTGGCGGCTGCTTCGATTGCGGCGGGACCGGCAACGTCGGGGCTTTCGACGGGCTCGGCAACGCGAGCCCGACGAGCGGAAACCACAACACGGGCCTGTTCAACGGAGATTTCAACGGCGGCGCGTTCAACGGAAACGGCAACGTTGGTGCGTTCAACGGAAATCTCAACGGAACGGGCGCTTTGCCAGGTAGTACGAACGGTAATTTCAACGGCAATAACAACACTGGCGCGTTTAACGGCAATCGCAACGGCAATAACAACGTTGGTTCCTCGAGTGGGAACTTCAACGGCAATGGCAATGTCGGCACATTCAATGGCAACAACAACGGCAATGGCAATGTCGGTGCCTTCAATGGCAACGGCAACGGCAATAACAATACCGGCACGCTGAATGGCAACGATAACGGCAACAACAACGGCCGCAATTTCGACCACGGCCATAAGGGTGGCGGCACCAATGGCGGACGCAACCGGAAGAACCGGCCAACCGCGAACCCGACGGAACAAACCGTTGCGGCCGCGGGGGGTCCCGCGACCGCCAGTCCGACTTCGGCGCAGGTCGCATCCCAGACCCGCCAACAGGGAACCTGCAGGCAATCGAATTGGCTCAGTGCCCGGCCCGGTCAGTCCGAAGAGGCGCGATGGCAAGACTTCGCCAGATGCAGGTGGGAGTCGAGGCCCTGACCCGGATCATAACTCCGGGGTCCCGCGCGTCGGACCGACAGGCGGGTCCTGGGCCTTGTCGGGTCTCATCCGGCGTCCGATCTCCAGTTTGACCCGATGCCAATGGGCCGGCGATTTGGATGCCAGCAGCCCGGCGTCCTCTCGCCACGAATTGGCTTCCGCGATGTCATAGCTCTGCTCACCGTGATCCAGCATGAGCCTGTCAGCGTCCCTGGCCACGGCTCGCCCGCACCGTGGCCCGCGGAGTGACCAGGCGGGGCGTGACCAGACCTTGCCGACGATCTCGCGGATCGGCCCGAACGCCCGCACGGGCTGTGATGCGGCTACCTTCCTCAGATAGTCGAGAGCCGCATGGACGGGGGAGGCCATGATCCATGTCGTGGTCTGGTGCAGCCAGATGCGTCGGTGAGGCTCCATGGAGAGCTCCTCAAGCACTTCGGACGCAAACAAGGATCGCCCTTGCTTCTGTGGCGTCCAAACCCCCTCGCGTTGATGGCCGAGCGCAAAACCCAAGGCTCTACGGGCAGAAAGACCGCCGGCCAGTGTGTCTACTGTCGGCGGCCGGCGCTCTGTTTCGGCTCCAGTCAATTCTTGTGGAGCAGCATCCCGTTTCCGTTGTTGTCGGTGGCATGGCCGTTGCCTAAGCCGCTGCCCATGTTCCGGTTGCCATTGTTGTTACCGGAATTGCCGTTGCCGTCGTTGTTACCGACGTTCTCATTCCCGTTATTGTTTCCGGAGTTGTTGTTGCCGTTGCCGTTGCCGACGTTGTTGTTGCCGTTATTGTTGCCGGAGTTGCCATTGCCGTTGCCGGTTCCGACATTCCCATTGCCGTTGTTGTTTCCCATGCCGGCGGCAATCAAAACATGAGAGGACAGGCCGCGGTCCGGCCGGGCAGACACGAGTGCTCCCTGCGCGCTGATCAGAGCCGCGACCACCGCCAGTGCGTGCAACGGAGCACAAGGCGCTCCTGCTTTCGCCAGGCCTACGGTCAACCTGGCACCCGATAGACGAGAGGACACGTCAGCGTCAGTTCCCGTTGAGATTTCCATTGAAGGAGCCAATGTTGCCGTTGCCATTGTACGAGCCTCCATTGAAGTTACCGTTCGCAGCACCCGTGTTGTTGTTGCCGCTGGTGAGGCTCGTGTTCCCGAGGCCGTTGAAGGCGCCGACGTTTCCGGTTCCGCCGTTCGCGAATCCGACATTGCCGTTGGCATCCGGGACGCCGTTGCCGTTTCGGTTTCCGTTTTTCAGGCCGGTGTTGGCATTGCCGTTGACGTTGCCACTGAAGGCCCCCTTGTTGCCGTTACCATTGCCGTTGCCATTGGCTGTGCCACCGTTCAGGTTGCCGTTGACGTTGCCGCTCACGAAGCCCCTGTTGCCGTTGCCGTTGCCGTTGCCATTGCCGAAGCCGGTATTAGCATTGCCATTCACGTTGCCGTTGAGGGCGCCGCGGTTGCCGTTGCCGTTGCCGTTGCCGTTGCCGATCGATACGGCGGAGGCGGGAACCGCCATCAGACCAAGAATGGCCATGGCGGAAACAATCTGTTTCATCTCGAAATTCCTTTTGTGAGCCTGCGCTTCGCAGGATGGAAGACAACTGGGGATGGCGGGCTCCCCGCCGTGAGCCGGGACAACGCAGCTCAGTGAGACGCCCTGAGACAGCACCAGGCAGGGCCGAGTTGAAACTGGGACGCCCCTGGGAGATCCCAAGGGCGTCCCCGCGGTACAACCTTACTGGTTGAAGTTTCCGTTGATGTTGCCGTTGCCGAATCCAGCATTGGCGTTTCCATTCAGGTTGCCGGTGAAGGCCCCGAGATTGGCGTTCCCGTTGACGTTGCCATTGGCGATGCCGAAGTTGCGGTTGCCGTTGACATTGCCGTTGACGAAGCCGGCGTTGAGATTGCCGTTCAGGTTGCCATTGGCGATGCCGAAGTTCCGATTGCCGTTCACATTGCCGTTGGCGATGCCGAAGTTGCGGTTGCCGTTCAGATTGCCGTTAGCAATCCCGAAGTTTTGGTTCCCGTTGACGTTGCCGTTGGCGACGCCGAAGTTGCGATTGCCGTTCAGGTTTCCATTGGCGAGGCCGCGGTTGCCGTTGCCGTTCACGTTGCCATTGGCGACCCCGGTGTTCGCATTGCCGTTGGCGTTGCCGTTCAACGCGCCTGTGTTCGCATTGCCGTTGCCGTTGCCGCTCAGGGCGCCTGTGTTCGCGTTGCCGTTGCCGTTGCCGTTCACGGCACCAGCATTGCCATTGCCGTTGCCGTTGCCGCAGCCGTTGCAAGCCGCCGAGGCCACCGAAGTCATCAAAGCGAGTGCCGCCGAGGCGATCAGAAGGCGAGAAGTGATCATGATGTTTCCCCTTGAATTAAGCCACGAAAGATTTTCGCACCAAGCAGATGATCCTGAAGTGGCGCGGCTCTGACTCTGCCAGATTTTCTTGGCGCTTTATTTTCCGTTCGATTTGGCTTCGCTGTATAGCTATCCAAGCGTACTACCTCCGGCTGTGTAGAGAGATTGGGCTATTACGATGGGGATAGAAGTCAGGCTGGGGAGACGGCTTGATGGTCCGGCAAAGAAATCCAGCTGAGATCGTGGTTAGAAGCGCTTGACTCTGTTAGCTAAGAAGCTGAATGTCTCCTAACCTAAACCCTTTGGTTCTGGTTTCGGTCAAAAACAACGAGCTTTGTACCTGAACAACGTGGGACTGCTGCTCTGCCACGGGAGAGCAACGGTCGGCTATGGTCGTGCTGGTCACATCGTTTAAAGCAGATCTAAAGCGACACCGGATCCATGGATTTAGAAAATGATTAAGTACAGAGTGGGGGAGGTTAGTATGACGGGAAATATCCGGGAGTCGCCTGAAGCTGGTGAGCTTCAGAGACCGACCGAAATACTCATTCAGGACCAAATGCCGGAACAAGCCGGGAGACACGCTGAGGGCGACGAAGCGCTCGGCTCGGGTTCCATGATGGAGGGCGGCTTTCGGCCGGTCTCCCCCTTGACAAGCCGTTCCGACGCCATGCGGGCGCGATTCCAGGACTTGACCCATCGCGAGCTGGAGGTGCTGGCGAAACTGAGCCGAGGGTCTCCGAACAAGATCATCGCCCACGAGCTCGGGATCTGTCAGGGAACGGTAAAAATCCACGTCCGGCACATCATGCAGAAACTCAGGGCATCCAACCGGACCCAGGTATCGTTCATGGTGATTTCGGACGCGCTCCGGCACCTCGAGTAAGCAGCGGCCGGCAAGATTCCCAGCCGGACCTGCGGTTAGGCGGGACGTCTCGAGGTCGAGGGCTTAGCGGCCGACCACAGAAGACACACGACGTGCCGTCAATCGCTGCTCGCGGACGAGTTGTTGGCTTCGCGGTCCGGTGTCACAGCGCCGAGTTCCGTGCGTCTCCGGTCGAGTCACCTTGGGTCAGGCGGCGCCGAGTGCACCTGGCGCAATGCGTAGATTTCTTGACCAGAACTGCGACTTTGGGCGCCCGCGTGCGGAGGGATCGGCGGCCGGTCTGGCTATTCGGAGCCTTTTCCGCAAAGTTGTTCAAGACGCCAGAGCTTGGCGGGCTTCGCCCAGCCGAGGGGAACATCGGTCAGCGCGAGATGTCGAACCGGCGGCAAGGTGCCATCGGCGACAGCCTGGACGGTGTCGCGCGAACGTTAACGGGAGGTTCGGGCGGTCGAGTGCTCGCTGACGCTTTCATTCGGGGCGGCGCCCTCGTGTGCCCAGGGATCCCGTCACGATCCCTTCAGTCAGCATCGCCATTCGGGGTTGGCCATGCAGGGCCGTCCGACACTTGGCAGCACGTTGCTATTGGTCGCTTGGCACTCCGTGGCGTCAAGGCGGATGAGCGCCTCCTCGAGGTCGAAACCGATCTGACGCACGGTACTCTCGAGCCTGGTCTGATCGAGCAGACCGCACACCGTGTGCGGTTCGCCCATTCTGCTTGCCGATGACCCCCGCCCCCCTTACCCGGGCGTGTGAGCAGGCGAGCGTGCAATCGGCACACTGACGGGAACGCGCCATGTGATCTGGGCCAAGTCAGTGTCGCGGCCCGCAGTGCCCCGATCTGAGCAGGGAGGTTTGGCCGCTCGACCGCGCTCCCGGTCCATCGGATTACCGCGAACCAATTCCCTCCCGACGTCGGCAGCCCCCACCGATTAGCCGACGCGAGCGGCCTCGACATGGTGGTCGATTCCAAGGCGGCCACCCCATTCGGCAAGCCCTTCAATCCGAGCTGCTGATGTGAATTGCTTAACGCAGTCGCGCCTACGGTCGGCAGGGATAGCTGAACGAACCCGCATCAAGCATTCCCGCGCAGGAGGGCGGCAGGACCGCTAGCTCACCCCCAGCAGGGCCACATTGCCTAGAATTGCACGACCGGGATTTATGGTATGTTAGCATCTGAATGCGCCCATACGAGGAAGCGTTTCCCGCGCTGCTATCGAGGGCCATGTCAATGATGGGCAACGAGGAGCAAGAGCGGGTCGACGCTCTTCGCCGTTACGCGATCATGGATACGCCGCCGGAGCCCAACTTCGATCGGCTCACTAATCTCGCTTCGGCCATTTTCGAGCAGCCCATTTGCACCCTGGCCCTGGCCGACAAGGACAGGTTCTGGTTCAAGTCGAAACATGGGGTGGACGCGACAGAGATGCCACGACGTATGGCGTTTTGCGAACAGACCATCCAGGGCGACCAAGTGTTTGTCGTTCATGACGCGTTCGAGGACCCAAGGTTTGCGCAAGCACCAGTGGTTTCCGGCCCTCCACACCTGCGCTTTTACGCGGGCGCCCCGCTCGTTACTCCCGAGGGCGTCCGGATCGGCTCGCTATGCGTTCTCAGCGCGAAGCCGCAGAAGAGCTTTTCGGACAGAAAGAAACACATCCTTTTGAATCTCGCCAATACGGCAGTGGAATTTATCGAGGCAAGATCTCGACAGGTGCAGCTGGCCAAATGTACAGAAGAAATCGCGCTTCTGGCACGCCATGACCCGCTGACCGGACTCGCCAATCGGCTTCACTTGGCCGATGTTGCCGGCAATAGGTTGGCCAGCATGACGGCCGGCGATAGTGCAGCCTTGCTGTATCTCGATCTCGACGGGTTCAAGGCCGTGAATGATCGGCACGGTCACCATTGCGGCGACGCGCTCCTGAGACAGGTGGGCCATCGGCTGCAGATGTGCGTTCCCCAGGCCCTCAGCATAGCGCGCATGGGCGGGGACGAGTTCGTTGTCTTCCTTGCCGATGCCGAAGCAGTCGCAAACGCCACGTATATAGCGGGCAGGCTGGTCGAGGTGCTCGGTGCCCCTTATTGCTTCCAGGGAAAGTCGCTGAACATCGGGGTGAGCGTGGGCATTGCCGTCAAGCAGGGAGAAGGAGTCGAACTCGACACTCTCCTGCGCGAAGCTGATCAAGCGCTGTACCGGGCCAAGCTGGGCGGGCGGGGCCGTTCAGTCGCAGTCGGGGAAGATCTGGCGTCCTGCGCCGCCTGAGCGAACCGCCGGCCAGCGGCAAGTGACCTCCCGTCTCCATGCACTCTCCTAGTAAGGCCGGCTTTGACGGGGCCTTGAACGGGGCCCGGCAACGACTCGCGGCCGCAGCAGGGCTTTGCCCCGCAGCAATGCCCCTTAAGGGTTTTTCGGGCTCGATCGTGAGACCACCACCCAAGCCCTTGTCCGCGCAGTCGGTTCCGAAGCTGGGCCGAGTTGGCCAAGGCCCAAGCCAGGCGTAAGTTGGTGGGGTGGACAGCCGAGGGGAGTGGGCCGAGAATCGGACTTCTCGCCTGCCAGGCGCCACCCGCAACTCTTGACTGCCTGATGCTTGGGTTCATTCGATGACGTCCTTCGACACCCGCACCGACACGCAACCCCACGCGACTGACGACGTGCTCGGGCAAAGCCGCGAAGGCGCGGCCGCGACGTCGTGGGTCCAGGGCGACATCATTCCGATCATCATGTGCGGGGGGGCCGGCACGCGCCTTTGGCCGGCATCGCGCGAAAGCATGCCCAAGCAATTTATTCCGCTGATCGGCGAGCTGTCGTCGTTCCAGGCGACCGCCAAGCGTGTCACGGGCGAGGGTTTTGCCCGCCTCGTGGTTCTGGCCACCCATGACGTGCGTTTCATCGCCGCCGAACAGCTGCAGGCCATTGGCATCAAGGCCGACATCGTGCTCGAGCCCGAGCGGCGCGATTCCGCCGCGGCTGTCGCGGTCGCGGCATGCCTGACGGCCCGGCACGATCCAGGCGCCACCGCCCTGATCCTCGCGGCCGACCATCTCATCCCCGATGCGGACGCCTTCGGTCGGGCCTGCCGGGAGGCGGCCGAAGCGACGCGTGCGGGCTTCATCATGACGCTTGGCATAGCGCCGACCTGGCCTGCCATCGGCTATGGCTACATCCGCCCCGGCGAGCCGTTCGGCGACGGGCAGGCCCGTGCCGTCGAGAGCTTCGTCGAGAAGCCGGACATCGAGACGGCCCGCTCCCTCATCGCCGAGGGTTGTCTTTGGAACAGCGGCAATTTCCTGTTCCGTGCCGACATCATGTTGGCCGAGTTGGCGACCCACGCGCCGGCCGTGCTGGAGGCTGCCGAAATCGCGCTCGCACGCGCCAACGCCGACCTCGACTTCATCCGGCTGGATGCCGAGGCCTTCTCGGCAGCACCCAAGATCTCGATCGACTATGCGGTCATGGAGCGGACCGAGCGGGCCGGCGTGCTGCCCGTGTCGTTCAGCTGGTCCGACGTCGGCACCTGGGGCGCCGTCTGGGAAGCCTCAAGGCGCGACAGCAGCGGCAATGCCCTGCGCGGCAATGTCGAAGTCGTGGACACGCGCAACAGCCTGGTCCAGAGCGAGCACCTGCTGACGGCGGTCGTCGGCCTCAGCGATGTGGTGGTGGTGACCACCCCCGATGCCGTGCTGGTGACCTCCCGCGAGCGGTCGGACGCGGTCAAGGACCTGGTCGGCCGCCTCAGGGCCAAAGGCCGGACGGAAGCCGACGAGCACCTGCTGATGTACCGGCCCTGGGGGTCTTTCCAGCGCATCGACATCGGCCCTCGCTTCCAGGTCAAGCGCATAACGGTCAAGCCCGGCCACCGCCTGTCGCTGCAGAAGCACTTCCACCGCGCCGAGCATTGGGTGGTGGTGCGCGGCACCGCCGAGGTCACCATCGACGACCAGGTTATCCTGCGCCACGAGAACGAGGCCGCCTATCTGCCGATCGGTGCCGTCCACCGGCTCGCCAACCCCGGCAAGATCGACCTCGAGATGATCGAGGTCCAGGTCGGCTCCTACACGGGCGAGGACGACATCGTCCGGTTCGAGGACGTGTACGGCCGCTGACTGACGCCGGACCATCGCAACAGGAACCCTTATGCGCCCCACCTCCGGCCTCGAGCCGAACAGTTTCGCGGCCGAGACCCTCGCCGATGGTCAAGCCGACGGGCTTTCGCGAATATGACGCCCGCTGGCTGTTTCCGGCCGAGCTCAACCTGCTCGGCGCGCAGGCGCTGGGCCTCGGCCTCGGCACGATGCTGCGGCGCGACGGCCTGCAGGACATCGTCACCGGCCACGACTTCCGCTCCTATTCGGCGGCCATCAAGCACGCGCTCGCGCTCGGGCTCGTGCGCGCCGGGATGCGGGTGCACGACATCGGCCTGGCGCTGTCGCCTATGGCCTATTTCGCCCAGTTCGCGCTCGACGTGCCGGCCGTCGCCATGGTGACGGCCTCGCACAACGACAACGGCTGGACCGGGGTCAAGATGGGCCGCCAGCGCCCAGTCACCTTCGGGCCTGACGAGATGGGCCAGTTGCGCGACATCGTGCTGGCCGGCGAAGGCATGCCGGCCGAGGGCGGCGCCTATCTGCCGGTCGAGGGCCTGGCCGAGCGCTACCTCGCCGACCTTCTCGAAGGCCGGGCCATCACCCGCAAGCTCAAGGTCGTGGCGGCCTGCGGCAACGGCACGGCCGGGGCCTTCGCGCCGGGCCTCCTGGCGCGGCTCGGCTGCGAGGTGGTGCCGCTCGATGTCGAGGGCGACTTTACCTTCCCGCGCTACAACCCCAATCCCGAGGACCTCCACATGCTGGAGGCCATGGCCGAGGAGGTGCGCGCGGTCGGGGCCGACGTGGGGCTCGGCTTCGATGGCGACGGCGACCGCTGCGGGGTGGTGGACAACGAGGGCCACGAGATCTTCGCCGACAAGATCGGGGTCATGCTGGCGCGCGACCTCTCCGCCCTGCACCCGGGCGCCACCTTCGTGGTCGACGTGAAGTCGAGCGGGCTCTTCGCCACCGACCCGGTGCTGCGGAACAACGGCGTCAAGGCCGATTACTGGAAGACCGGGCACAGCTACATCAAGCGCCGGGTGTCCGACCTCGGCGCCCTGGCGGGTTTCGAGAAATCCGGCCACTTCTTCTTCAACCACCCGATCGGCCGGGGCTATGACGACGGGCTGCTGACCGCCATCGCGGTGATCGAGATGCTGGACCGCAACCCGGGGCGGAGCCTGGCGGACCTGTACCGCGACCTTCCAAAGACCTGGGGCTCGCCCACCATGTCGCCCCATTGCGCGGACGAGCGCAAATACGCCGTCGCGGCCGCCGTGGTGGCGCGGTTCGAAGCCATGCTGAAGGCCGGCGAGCGCTTCACCGGCCAGGCGATCCGCGAGGTCAACACGGTGAACGGCGTGCGGGTCACGGTCGAGGACGGCACCTGGGGTCTCGTGCGTGCCTCCTCCAACAAGCCCGAACTCGTGGTCGTGGTGGAAAGCCCGGTGTCGGAGGCCCGCATGCGCGCGATGTTCACCGCCATCGACGGGGTGCTGCGCGAGAACGAGGGCGTCGGCGCCTACAACCAGACGATCTGAAGGTCGGTGCCTGTCTGCTGGCCGCGCTACGCCACCTTTCGCGGCGCGGTCTCTCGAAGAACGAGGACGCGGGCGCTTCCAGGCTGTTGGAATGGTGCTGCCAGAGAGGATTGAACTCTCGACCTCTCCCTTACCAAGGGAGTGCTCTACCACTGAGCTACGGCAGCGAATGGCCCAGCATCGAGCCTGCGGCGGGCGCAGGGTCATGTGCCATAGCCACGACACGGACGCAAGGAGGTTTCGCGCCGTCGGTCCTGCAACCCGTGCGCGACGGAAACCCTGCCTCGCCGCGACGCCGCCTATGGTGCCCCCGCACGCTGGGCCGCTTCGCTCCGCCCCTCGGAGAGCGCCGCGTAGCCCTTCGTCTTGATCGGGTGCCAGAGGTGGTCCTTGTGGGAGCCTGTCAGCCCATGCGGGAAATAGCGGTCCGATACCGCAGGCCTGTAGCGGAACGTGCCGGTCCGAAGCGCTGGGTCATCGGAATTTGAATAAAGGCGCCCTCGGCGCGACGGGGGCACGAACGGTCCGGTCCCGCCCAGATCCTGGACCGCGAGGCCGCAGTTCACGGCGATGGTGGGATAAAGCGCCTCGTAATTGCCGACCCAGGCCTCGCTCACCTGGGCGGCGTAGACCTCCGCGAAACGCCGCGACATGCGCATGACCGGAAAGAAGCCGCGCAGCGCCGGATAGGCGGCGGGGCTACCCGGCCCTCCGAACCAGAGCCAATGGTGCCAAGCCTGAGAGAGATGGCGCGGGTAGAGCGTCGTTCCGAGAAGATCGGCGTCGAGCGAAGCGAACTCCGTGAAGAACGTGCTCCAATGGCCGGAGAAATCGACATCGTATTCGATCATCCAAACCTGGTCGTACTGACGAACCCGTCGCATGATGGCCATGTGCAGCGTATCGAGATAACCTCCCTCGAGTTCTCTGCCCAGCATCCAGGCTTGTTGCGTCCGGCGGGGCAAGGCAGCCCGGATTTCATCGTCGCTGATGGACAGAACGCGATCGCGATGCAGCGCATGGGAAGGCGAAGACGCCGACCCGTGGTGCACCTGGATCACGTCGCCATGCCCGGATGCCTCGCGAGAAAGCCTGGAGAAGGCCTCCTCGGCCTCCGGATCGAAGAAGTGGGTAAGCCAGAGGATCGCCGTATTCATCGGAACCGTCCCACCGAACACACGAACCGGGCAGGCCCGGCCACGCCCCGAGGCCCCAGGGTTAGGGCAGGAATCCGCGGCCCGCAAATCGGATCGGATGCGGCGCGGGGTGGCGGTCCGAAGTGGGACTCCAAGAGGGCGGGCTTGTTCCCCGGCCGAACCCGACCCATGGTGTAGCGCGCGGTCGCGGATATGCCCGATCTCCATCGTTCACCGCCTTCGGACGCATCGTCCGAAGCTGATGCCGGATGCCATGACGAGCCCTGATCACAAGCCCCTCCCCCCATCGCTCTGGGCCGCCACGGCAGCCCCCGGCCCGACGTTTCCGCAGCTTGCAGGCACCACCCGCGCCAGAGTGGCGATCGTCGGTGGCGGATATACCGGGCTCTCCGCCGCGCTCCACCTGGCGGAGAGGGGCACGGATGTGGTCCTGGTCGAGGCCTCGGAGCCGGGTTGGGGCGCATCGGGCCGCAACGGCGGGCAGGTCATCCCCGGGCTGAAGTACGATCCCGACACGCTGGAGGAGATGTTCGGTCCGGATCTCGGGCCCCGCATGGTCCGCACCGCCGGGGGCACGGCCGATCTCGTGTTCGATCTCATCCGCCGCCATGGGATCGCGTGCGACGCGGTCCAGACCGGCTGGATCCAGCCCTCCCATTCCGCCGCCGGTCTCGCGGCGATCGAGACCCGGGCCAAGCAATGGCAGCGACGCGGCGCGGACGTGGAGGTGCTCGGTCGCGAGAATGTCGCGGCGCTCGTGGGCAGCAGCGCCTATCGGGGAGGCTGGATCGACCGCCGGGGCGGCAGCGTCCAGCCGCTCTCCTATGCGCGGGGTCTGGCGGCCGCGGCGGCGCACGCGGGCGCACGCATCTACGCAAGAACCAAGGCCCGCGTGCTGCAGCGCGACGGGGCGGCATGGCGGCTCGAGACCGACGCGGGCGAGATCCGCGCCGAACAGGTCATCCTTGGCACCAACGGCTATACGGGCAATCTCTGGCCCAGGCTGAAGGAAAGCGTCGTCCCGGTGTTCTCGCTGCAGGTCGCGACGGAGCCGCTGAGCGGCAACCTTCGCCGCTCCATCCTGCCCGAAGGCCAGGCCGCGTCCGATACGCTCAGGCTCTTGCGCTATTATCGGATGGACGCCCAGGGCCGGTTCATCATGGGGGCCCGCGGGCCATTCAGGGACGCCGATCCCGAACCCGCCGATGCGTCCGGCCATTACGCGGCGGCCCGCACGTTGTTCCCGCAACTCGAAGGCGTGAAGTTCGCGTTCTGCTGGGCCGGGCGCGTCGCCATGACGCCCGACCACCTGCCCCATCTGCACGAACTCGCCCCAGGGCTTCATGCCGGCCTCGGCTACAACGGCCGCGGCGTAGGCATGGCCACCATGATGGGGCGTCTCCTGGCGGAGCGGGTCGGCGGAGCCCCGGCCGAGGCGGTGGATTTCCCGGTTGCACCCTTGCGTCCCCTGCCGATGCATGGCTGGAGCAGGCTCGCGGTGCGCCTGCTGACGCAATATTACCGGATGCGCGACGCGCTGGAGTAAGCGAAGCTCCGCGTGCCTGCCCGGAATCCGGGCCTGCATGGTCGAGGGACATGGATGCGGGCTTGCGGGCACCCACCGGCCCGGTACATTGGCGCAAGTCGCGCAGGAGAGATCAGGTGATTACCGAGCTTCGCCATTACGTGCCCGTCCCCGGCAAGGAAGCCGACATCCGGCGCAGGTTTGCCGATCACACCTTCCGGATCTTCAAGGATCGCGGCATAAGGGTCGAGCGGTTCTGGGAGACCGCGGACGGATCGGGACACCTTTGGTACACGCTCGCATGGGCGGACCAGCAGACCATGAACAACGGCTGGGCGGCATTCAGGGCCGATCCCGCCTGGCTGGCCGTGAAAGAAGAATCCGAGCGCGATGGGCCCATCGTGGCCAAGATCGAAAGCTACGTGCTGACCGACGTGGCTCACCCGTTAACCTGACCGCAGCGCCGGGGGCGAACCGGCCAGGTCCACGGCAGTTTCGAACATCATAGGAAGGCCGATCGGTCCTTGGGGACTCGTCCCAAAAGCCGACCTCGCCCGCTACTTGCCCTTCCCGTCCGGGCCCAGCCGCCGGAAATAGGCCAGGATATCGTCGATGTCCTTCTCCTTCGCGAGACCGGCGTAGTTCATCTTTGTGCCGGGAACCTTCGCCTTCGGGTTGTGGATGAAAGCCCGCAACGTCGGCTCGTCGAAGATCAGGCCCGAGGCTTTCAGGGCGTCGGAATAATCGTAGTCCGGCACCGAACCGGCCTTTCGCCCGATCACGCCGTTCAGGTGCGGCCCGATCGAGTTCTCGGCCCCCTCGCCGGCCTGATGACACCCGCTGCACTTGATGAAAACGTCCTCTCCGGCGGCAGGATCGCCGGCCCCGGCGGCCCCATCCGCGGCCCAGGCATTGGCGGCCAGGAGGCCGGCCAGCAAGGATGAGACGAGCAACCAAGACCTTGCCATGACGCCCCCAAACGATCGCTCGGGATCACGGTCGTTCGCCGCCGCCCAAGGTTCACCGGTTCGCTAAAATGCAGCTGAATTCGCGCCCGAAACGGCAAGAGGCAACGCGGTAAAACGCCCTCGAACGCGCGATTCTGGAGATTGAGGCCAAGATGTCAGAAAGTCAGCACAGTTTGCGAGACGAAGGCAAGGTCGTTTCGCTTGCGTCTGAGAGGCAGCGGCGATTTTCTCCAGCAAATCGGCCCGAGGCCGATGCTCAGATGCGCATCATCTTGGTTGAATGGCGTATCAAAACGGGAGGCGAGCAGGATTTTCTAAACTACTGGTCTAATCGGGAAGTCGTCAACGAGCGCTCCGGCCTGATCGGAGAGTTTCTCAACCGTGTCGAATCTCGCGACCAGTTCCCCTGGATCACCTGGGAACTCGACGATCGATGGACCACCTTCGTCAATGTTGGTCTTTGGCGTGACTCGGCGGCATTTCAATCGCAGATAGGTCACAAGCTCGATGATACCCGGCCGAAGTTGCCGTTCGAGGCCGAGAAGCGGCGCAGGATCTTCTTGAGTCCGGAGCGCTGGCGGGTTGGCGGCACGGCGCTGCCGGCCTGGGACCACGCCCTGGTGTCCTGACAGATCTCAGCTCCGCAGGACCACGCAGCTTCCGTGGACCGAGCGGATGCGGTTGCAAAGAGCGGTGGCCTCGTCTCGCTTGGTGGCGGGCACGCGGACGCGATAGAAGGCCCGAAATCCGCGGGTCATCAGTCGGGTGCCGATGATCATCGGCCGGACATCCCCCAGGATCGAGCCATACCTCAGGCGGGCCCTTTCGAAGCTCGACAGCGCCAGCGCCTTCGAGAAATTGCCCGCAAGCTGCACGCCCCAGGGCGCGAGTGCCGCCTCGGCAATACCGGCGAGAACTGGCGAACGCCGCAAGTTCGCGGCGAGCTCGAGGCAGGAGGCCCCCTGCCCTTCGCTGGGCACCATCTCGGTCGATGACTTGGCGGCGTCAGCCCACTCGTCAACCGACCTGCCGGTGATGCGAAACACATAGCTGCGCGTTTCTTCGGGCAGCGAGCCGGTGCCGCGCAGCCATGCCGAAACCCGTGCAGGCCCGCCATTGTAGGCCGCAGCCGCCAATCCGAAATTGCCGAACCGTTGGGAGAGCTCGGCCAGCAACATGGCCGAGGCCGGAATGGCCTGCTCGGGATCGAACGGGTCCTGCAAGCCGCGATCCGCCGCGGTTCCGGGCATGAATTGCGCCACCCCTTGGGCCCCAGCCGGACTGATGGCGTTCGAGCGGAAGCTGCTCTCCTGCCAGATCAGCCGCGTCAGGAAGCTGGCCGGCACGTGCTGCTTTTCGGCGGCGCCACGTAATCAGGCGGCACATGGCCGCCGCTATGGTCTCGCCCTGCGGCGGCTTGGGGTCGGTCTCCGGACGCGCGCCGGCGGGCGCCAGAATGACAAGCCCCGCGAGGAGGCCCGACATGCTGCGGCGGCCAAACATCAGCCGCTCCGCCCTGCCTCGAAGGCTTCGATTGCCTTGTCTCACGATGTGCAGCGCCTGATCGGGGGTGCTGCGCCGCAAGGGGTGAAATTCCTTCCCGGACAGAGGGTTATAGTGCTCGAAAAAGGCCTCGATCTCGCCGATCATTCCGGGCCGCAAGTCGTCCAGCGACCTGACGTGCTGGTGGGTGCGGGCCAGGGTCGCGACCCCGACAAGACGATCGTTGCGCGCTCCTTTCCCGTTCTCCTCGTTCTGCTCCGCCTCGATGGCGCCGATCAGCCTCGCCGTGATGACGCAGCCCGGAAAGGCAGGCGCATCCATGAGCACGAATATGTCGAGCGGATCGCCATCCCCGCCCCGGGTCGAGGGTACGAACCCGAAATCGAATGGAAACGCGACCCCCTCGGGCAGCACCGCCTTGAACCGAAATACGCCCAGTTCCTCGTCGTAATCGAACTTGTTGCGGCTGCCCTGTGGGGTTTCGACAACCGCCAAGACCGCCGCGCCGCCCTCCGCGAAGGCCGGGAGACGACCATACGATTTGATCCCGCTGTCCAAGGCCCCACCTCCGGCTGCTTTGCCTTCGCACAAGAATTGGCGGCGACTGAAAGTTCAGCGCCGAGCTCTGCCGAACTCTTTGCTGCATCGAACGTTGCCAATCGCCATCCACGAAGAGTGATCGATGCAGCGCTGGCCAAGTCAAATCTGGATCGTTCGCCACGGCGAAAGTGCCGGTAACGTCGCCAGAGACGCGGCCATGCGGGCCGGGCACACCCATATAGATATTCCCGAACGCGACGTCGACGTTCCGTTGAGCGCACTCGGGGCGCAGCAATCGGAAGCACTCGGTCGCTGGTTCGCGGCCAAGCCCCAGCACGAACGCCCGGAGGTCGTGCTGACCTCGCCGTATCGGCGCGCGCAACAAACGGCCTTGCTGGTCCGGGAGGCCGGCGGCTTGACCGAGGACACGCCCGCGTTCGCCCTCGACGAGCGGCTCCGGGAGAAGGAATTCGGGGTTCTCGACCGCCTGACCCGATCTGGAATCCAGCAATTCTACCCCGAGCAAGCCGAATTTCGCCGGATCCTCGGAAAATTCTACCATCGGCCGCCGGCGGGCGAAAGCTGGTGCGACGTCATCCTACGGCTGCGCAGCGCACTCGACACCGTCTCGCTGCACTATGGGGGCAAGCGCGTGCTGATCGTCGCCCACCAGGTTGTGGTGCTGTGCCTGCGCTATTTGATCGAGAATCTCTCGGAAGCGGAAATCCTCGAAATCGACGCGCAAGGCGACGTCGCGAATTGCTCGGTCACCGAATTCGTTCTCGACCCGGCGCAGGACAGCGGAGCCGGCAAGCTGATGCTTCGCGGTTACAATTTCGTAGCACCGATTGAACAGGCCGGCGCGCCCGTTACTTCGGAGCCCGACGCCAACGTGGCTGCCCGATGAAACCCGTCCCCCTCGATACCGAGCTTCTGTCGGGCATGGTTCTCCCACAGCCGCGGGAAGGCAGCAAGGACGGCCGCGGTTGCGTGCTGGCGATCGCCGGAAGCGTGGAGGTTCCGGGGGCTGCGCTCCTCACCGGCACGGCAGCACTGCGGGCCGGAGCCGGCAGGCTCCAGATCGCCACGGTCAACAGCGTCGCGGCCATGATGGGCCTGATGGTCCCCGAGGCGCTGGTGATCGGCTTGGCCGAGGACCCGGGCGGCGGCATCGCGGCGGAGCCTGCCGCGACCGTCCTGCGGTCGAGGGTCGCGGCCTGCGACGCGCTGGCGATCGGCCCAGGCATGAAGCAGGATCACTCGGCGTTCCAGTTGACCGCCGAGCTTCTCTCCAGCGCTTCGTCGTCGACCTTGGTGCTCGATGCGGCGGCTCTTGGCGACCTGCGGAATTGCGCGGCCGCGGTGCGGGCCTGCGGGGAGCGCGTGGTGATCACGCCCCACGCCGGCGAGATGGCCCAGATCCTCGATCGCAGCCGGGACAGCATCGAGGCCGATCCACTTGAGGCTGCGCACACGGCCGCCGAACTGCTGCACGCGGTCGTGATCATGAAGGGCGCGCAGACCGAAGTCGTCGATCCGCACGGCGGAGCATGGCATTACGAAGGTGGCGGCGTCGGACTTGCGGCCTCCGGCTCCGGCGACGTCCTGACCGGGATCGTGGTGGGCCTGCTGGCCCGCGGCGCGAGCCCGGTCCAGGCGGCGCTCTGGAGCGTATTTCTGCATGGCGAAGCCGGAACCCGGCTCGCGCGATCCTGCGGCCCGCTCGGCTTTCTGGCCCGGGAGCTGCCGGGCGAGGTGCCGCGCATCCTGGCCGATGTGGAAAAGGTCGGCCAGGGCACCCGGTGGGGCTTCGTCTCCGTGTGAAAGCGGGTTCTCGCGCCGCATGATCGCGGCCACAGGAGACGTCCGGCAGGCGGGGACCTAATTTTCGCCTAAGTTTTTCCCGAAGGCTGCCCCTCCAATATGGGTGGGGGTTCGTATGCGGAGCGTTCCGGTTGTCGCCTTGGTCCTGGCGGCCGGGCTGAGTGGTTGCGCCACAATCGACCGGGGCACTACGGACCAGGTCCACATCCTTTCGGAGCCACCCGGTGCCAAGGCCACGGCATCGTTTGGCGCGACCTGTGTCACGCCGTGCAGCCTCGATGTCAGCCGGCGCGACGAGTTCAGCGTCACCATCGAAAAGGCGGGTTACGAACCGCGAAGCGTCGAGGTCAAAACCCAACCGGCCGCGATCGGGGTTGGCGAATTCATGGAGAATGTCACGACCGCAGGCGCCGGCATGGTGGTCGACGCCGCAACGGGCGCGGCGCTGGAGCATGTTCCCAACCCGGTCAGCGTCACGCTCCGCCAGATCGCCAAGGCACCCGCCGCGAAATCGAAACATTCTCCCGTCAGCTGAAGGAATGCCGAGTTGAGGACGTGTGTCTTTGTTGTGGCTGCCGTAGTTCTGGCCGTTGGATCGGGCGGCTGCGCCACGCTGACCAGGGGAGCCAAGGAGACCGTCTATGTGGTGTCCGACCCTCCAGGGGCGAAAGCCACCCCATCCTCCGGTGCCACGCCGTGCCTCACGCCTTGCAGCTTCGACGTGAACCGCAGCGAGGCGTTTACGGTCTATGTCGAGAAGCCCGGCTATGACGCGCAGAATGTCGAAGGTAAGGTCACGTCTACGGCTTCAGCGGCGGCCACGTCGCGCGAGATCACGGCCGATTATCTGGGCCGGGTGGTCGATTCTCAGGAAGGCGCCGACGCCATCCATGTTCCGAACCCGGTGAAGGTGAAGCTCGAAAAGACAACGCCAGCAGGCTGAGGCCTCCGGAGCGGACCCTCTCCGCCAATCGGGTGCTTGCAGCGGCGCTACAGGGCCTTGCCGGTGTCGGCGGCAAACAGCGACACGCGCCGCAGGTCCAGGTCCAACGCGATCGGGCCGCCGATCTGGCTGCCGTCATGGGCCTGGAGTTCGGCCACGAGCAGCTGGCCGCCGCAGCGCAACGTGGCATAGGTCCGAGATCCGGTGGGCTGCAGAAGGTCGACGGTCGTGTCGAGCCGGGCGAAGCCGGCCCGTGGCCCCGGTTCGGTGGCCCGGCTCACATGTTCGGGCCGAATGCCGAGAACGACCGGCCGGCCTGCGGTCAAGTCCGCGACGCGACCGGGCGGCAGCGGCAGGATCATGTCGCTTTCGGCCAGTCTGACCCCGTTCCCATTCTCGGTCTCGACACCGTATCCATCCAAAAAATTCATCTTGGGCGAACCCAGAAAGCCCGCCACGAAGCGGGTTGCGGGCCGCTCGAAGAGGTCGAACGGCGAGCCCTGCTGTTCGATGTGGCCGTCGCGCATCAGCACGATCCGATCGGCGAGTGTCATCGCCTCGATCTGGTCGTGGGTCACATAGATCATCGTGGTGCCGATCTCCCGGTGCAGCCGCTTGATTTCGCCGCGCATGTCGTCCCGGAGCTGCGCGTCGAGGTTCGAGAGCGGCTCGTCGAACAGGAAGATCTGCGGGTCGCGCACGATGGCCCGTCCGATCGCCACGCGCTGCCGCTGGCCGCCCGACAGATGGCGCGGCAATCGGTCGAGCAGCGCCTCGATGCCCAGCATGGCCGTGGCCCGGCTCACGCGCCGCTCGATCTCGTCTGCGGGAAACTTGCGGGCCTTCAGCCCGAAGCCGATGTTCCGCCGCACGGACATGTGCGGGTAGAGCGCGTAATCCTGAAACACCATGGCGACATCGCGATCGCGCGGCCGCATGTCGTTGACGATCTCGCCGCCGATCTCGATCGTGCCGGCCGTAGCGGTCTCAAGACCCGCGATGGTGCGCAGCAAGGTGCTTTTCCCGCAGCCTGAAGGCCCGACCAGGACCGTGAACTCGCCGTCCGGAATGGCGAGATCGATGCCTTTGACAGCCTGATAGCTCCCGTAGTCTTTCCGCAATCCGGTGATGTTCACCTGAGCCATCGGCGGTCCGCTATCCCTGAAAGGCCGGAAGTATCGCGTTCATCCCCGAACGGCACCAAGCGTCAGCCCGCGGACGAGATGCTTCTGGGCCAGCATGCCGAGCACCGTCGAGGGCAGCAGCGAGACGATCGCCAGCGCACTGGCCTCGCCGTATTGAGCGCCCTGGAACCCCAGGAACGCGCGAAACACCGTGGGCAGCGTGAAGGCATTGCGGCCTGTGAGAATGAGCGCGAAGAAGAACTCGGTCCAGCAGGCGATGAAGGCGAACACCATGGCGGCCGCGATCCCCGGCGCGGCGAGCGGCACGGCAATGCTCCAGAATGCCTGCCACCGGCTGCATCCGTCGACCAGAGCCGCCTCCTCCAGCGAGACCGGCATCTGGCGGAAATAGGCATAGAGCATCCACACCGTCACGGGCAGCGTGAACACCGTATAGACGATGATCAACCCGACCCGGGTGTCGTTGAGGTGCAGGTTCCGGTACAGCAGAAAGACCGGCAGGACGATCGCCACAGGCGGGAGGAAACGCTGCGACAGCACCCAGAACGACAGGTGCTGGCCGCCCGTGTTGAACCTCGCGAGGCTATAGGCCATGGCGGTGCCGAGAAGGGCCGAAAGCACTGTCGCGCTCGCCGAAACGACGAGGCTGTTGGTCAGCCCCGTCAAACCCCGGTAGGCAAACAGTGCCGCCGTATAATGATTGAGGGTGGGCGCCGACGGGAACCAGACCGGTGGAACCGCCAGGTAGTCCTCGCTCGGCTTGATCGAGGTCACGAACACCCAATAGAGCGGCACCAGCACGAACAGCACGAAGAAGCCGATCAGCAACACCCGTCCGGCACCAGTCAGGTCGAGCCGGGACCGCCGGCCGCGCGGGCGAACAGCGCCAGGGGCTTTCATCGGCCTGCCTCGGGTCTGAGCAATCGGCGCACCAGCACCATGATCAGCACCGTGGTGGCGATCAGGAAAAGCCAGCTGCCTGCGGTTGCTTGCGAAATATGGAACTGCTGGAAACCCACCTGATAGAGGTAATAGGACGCCGTATAGGTGCTGGTACCCGGCCCGCCCCCGGTCAGCATGAAGATGACATCGAAGAGCTTGACGGCATCGAGCAGGCGGAAGGTCACGGCCAGGAGGATCATCGGCGTGAGCTGGGGCAAGGTCAGCTGCCAGAACGCCTGCCAGGCGTTCACGCCATCCAGTTCCGCGGCCTCGTAGATGTGCAACGGGATCGAGGTCAGGCCGGCAAGCAGCAGCACGAACATGAACGGGGTCCACTGCCACACGTCCGCCAGCACGATCGCGATGAAGTTCCAGGGCTTTTCTGTGAGCCAGCTGATCGTGACCTCGTGACCGAGCAGCTTGCCGAGCAGGTAATCGGTCGGGCCGAAGGGACGCTGCAGCAGCAGGGCCCAGAACTGGCCGACGATGACCGGACTGATGAACAAGGGCACGATCAGGATCGTCATGACCAGGCCACGGCCCCGAAACGTCCTGGCCATGGCCAAGGCCAGAACCAGGCCGAGCACGAATTCGACCGCAACATTGATGATCGTCAGCCAGAGCGTCGTTGCGGCGGACCCCATGGCCACCGGATCGTTGAGCACGCGCCGGAAATTTTCCAATCCCACGAAGGCGTGTCCCGGGACGGAAAAATCGTAATTGATGAACGCCACCCAGAGCGAATAGGCGAGCGGATAGATCGTGAACGCCAGGATCAGGAGGCTGGCGGGCGCAACCAGCAGCCATTTGAAATGCCGTTCGGTCCAGGTCGAGAGCCTGCTAGGCCGCGGACGCGCCGCCCTCCTGGTCATGCCTGGATGCGCTCGCTCAGTCATGCTCGCCCACGTTTGCAGGATTGGGCCCTCATCCGGTGCTCACGCAGCGGCTTCACGCCGGCTGCGTGGTTTGCAAGCAGCGACACCTTCTCGGTCGGAAAAAGGTGCCGGGCCGGGGAAACGGATGAGGGATGAATGCGACCCGCGACGTCGGGGTGCCTCAATCCAGCTTGACCGCCTGGCCCATCGTCTCGATCGTATGATCCGCGTAGGAACCTGGGAGCTTCTTGAACTCCGCGTATGCCGCTTTTTGCGCATCGACGCCGATCCGATCGGTTACGCCGTTCCATTCGGCCGCCGCCTTCTCGAGCGACGCCTTCGGATCGCCACCGGCCCAGACCTCGGTGCACATGCGGTCGAGCGAAAGCGCGTAGTCCTGCCAGCCCGGCATGATGAGGTCCACGACCGCGACATTGGCGCAGTTGCTGAGATTTATCAGATAGTCCTTCGCGGCAGGCCACAAGGCCCGGTAATATTCAGACTTATATTGAGAGAGCCGATAGGGGTCACGCAGTGAATAAGGCAGCATGGTCCTGACAAGCGACACCGGCGGCGAGGTCACCCATTGCATGAAGAGGTAGGCCGCCTCGGCGTTCTGCGAGTTGGCGGAAAGCGCCTTGACGAAGCCGACCGCATGTTCCGGGTGGCCGCCCGGCACGATGGCATAGCCGACCTTGTCGGCGACGGTCGAGGCCGGCACGAAATTGATGGCCTTGTCGCTCTGTGAATAGTTGGCCGTCATGCGCCCCGTCGGCGGCCAGGAGATCAGCATCGCGACCTTGCCCTGCAGCCAGGCAGCCCAGGCCGCCACGGCGTCGAGTTCGTTGTTGCCGGGGATGGAAGCCTTGTTCGCGGCGACCATCTGCTGCAGGGTCTTGATGCCCGCCTCGGAGACGAGCTGGGCCTTCATGCCGTCGTCGAAGAAAATTCCGCCATTGGCCCGGAACTGCTGCAGGAAGCTGTACTGGTTGCCCGGACTGCCCGCCTTGCGGAAATGCGCGGCACCATAGACGTTGGGAGCCATCTGGTCGGTGATGAACTGCGCCACCTGGGAATAGTCATCCCAGGTTTTCGGCACCTCCAACGCCTTGCCGAACTTCTTTTGATAGGCATCCTTCATCTTCGGATCGTCGAAGATATCCTTGCGATAATAGAGGGCGAACATGTCGCCGTCGTCGAAGAAGCCCCAGCGCTTGCCCTTGTAGGTCGGCATCGCCTTGTAGAAGGGGTGGTAATCGTCGAGATCCGCCTTGTTCATGTATTTCTCGACGTAGTCGTCGATCGGCGCGATGACGCCGCCATCGGCCAAAGATGGGATCCAGGCCGGCTCGATGTCGAGCACGTCATAGGCTCCCGAATTTGCGATGTGCTCGGCGATCGGCTTCGAATATTGGTCAGGATGGGGCACCTCGGCGACGTTCCATTTGGTGCCGGTGAATTCCTCCCAGAGCGGACCGGAATAGTTGCGCGGTTCGAGTGCCTGCAGGCCGGCCTCGTAGACCTGGGTGATCGTCACGCCGGGGAACTTCTTGGCGGCCTGCACGGCCCGATAGGCCGACCCCTCCGCGGGACCCTCGATCGAGGCTTTCGAGGCCGCGATCTGGGCCTTGCCGAGCGGCGTCGAGGGATCGGCGAGCTGGGCTTTCGCTTGCGCCAGGGCGGCACTGCTCACTGCGGCCAGCAAAGGGCCCGAGGCTGCGATCATGCCGGTCAACTGGCCGAACCTGGTCAGAAATGTCCGCCGCGATGTGTCGCCATTCAGCCAGGAATCGACTTCGGCCGACAGGCCCGCCTCGAAATCACGCCGTTCACGATTGTTCATGACCGCCCTCCCGATCGGCGTCTATTTGGTTTTGTGACGCCTTGTTCCAGCCGCTCTTGCGGCCGATGCTTTAAGCTTGCAGCGTACTTGCGCAGGAACGAGTTGCCGGCCAGGCCAGACATTGGTCGATCGGCAGCTGGATTTTTTTCCAAAACGGCGGGTAGAAGGTTGGACTGCAGCGCTCAAAGTGACGCGACTGCGCCGGCCTGACCGCGAGATCCCTCCCCAGGACGTCTTGGCTCCTTCCGATCGAGCGACGGCCGTTTATTGTGTTGCCCGAAGGATAGAAGTAGGCTGCGGAGCCCGTCAAGGTCGTTTTGAGGCGGTGAGCCTTGCCCGGCCGTCACGCTCCCCGAGCGGCTTGCGGGCGCCTCGTTCCGCGTCTTGTCGTCTCGGAATTGCCTTCAGCCGGCGGCGTGACACTGGCCGGCTGCGCGGAAGCGTTGGCGGATGTCGTCGAGCGGCCGCAGCTTGCTCGCCTCCTCAACGTGCCAATAAGTCCAGCCATTGCACGCGGGCAGCCCCTGCGCCAAGGCGCCGATCTTGTGGATCGAACCCGCGATGGCTCCTAACGACACGAGCCCATCGGCCCGGATCTTGACCTCGACCCGCCGGGCCGAATCCCAGAGGACCTGCCCGGGCTTCACGACCTCGGCCTCTATGAGGGCCGAGAACGGGATGCGCGGCTCGTTCCGCTTCGTGGCCAGGATTTCGAGGCTGTCCGCGGGCACCGGCGTGACCGCCGCAATGCGCCCTCGCGCGGCTGCCGCATAGGCCGGGTCGCGCTCGATGCCGATGAACGACCGGCCCAGCCGTCTTGCGACCGCCCCCGTGGTGCCGGAGCCGAAGAACGGATCGAGGATGACGTCGCCCGGCTTGGACGCGCTCATAATGATGCGCGCCAGGAGCGCTTCCGGCTTTTGCGTGGGATGGACCTTGCGACCCGCATCGTCCTTCAGGCGCTCGCCGCCCGAACAGATCGGGAAGAACCAGTCGGAGCGCATCTGCAGGTCGTCGTTGGCGGCCTTCAGGGCCTCGTAGTTGAACGTGTACTTCTTGGCACGCTCGCCCTTGGAGGCCCAGATCAGGGTCTCATGGGCGTTGGTGAACCGCCGGCCGCGAAAATTCGGCATCGGGTTGGCCTTCAGCCAGACGATGTCGTTGAGGATCCAGAACCGCAGATCCTGCAGGATCGAGCCGACCCGGAAGATGTTGTGGTACGAGCCGATCACGAAGAGCGTGGCGTCCGGCTTCATCACGCGCTTTACGGCCTTGAGCCAGGCGGCCGTGAACGCGTCATAGGCGGCGAAATCGGCGAACTTGTCCCAGTCGTCGTCGACAGCGTCGACGAGACTCTGGTCCGGCCGGGTCAGCGACCCCGCGAGCTGCAGGTTGTAGGGCGGATCGGCAAAGACGAGATCGACGCTCGCTTCGGGGAGCCCCTCGAGCATCGCGATGCAATCGCCGAGAAGAATGGAATTGATCGGCAGGGTCGGCGGGGGCCGCCAGCCGAGCCGTCGAAGCTCCAGAACGCGTGACCTTTGACTGGAGCTTCGAGGCGGCCGTTCCGGCCTGTGCTGACGACATGAACACACACCGGGATACGCAACTCACGACCCGGACTATGCGGCCGTTAAGGTAAAGCCGAAGTTGAGCGCCTCGAAAAAATGCTGTCCTGTTTCGTTACGCCTCGTTAGCCGCTGCGGCGTTCTCGAGCGCTTCCCGGCAGGTGCAGAAGGTGCGGCGGTGCGAGGAGGAAGGCCCGAGCCGGCGGATCGCCTCTCGATGCGCCGAGGTCGCATAGCCCTTGTGCAGGGCAAAACCGTAGCCGGGATGCTGGTCGTGCAATCGCACCATCAGCCGGTCGCGCGTTACCTTGGCCACGATGGACGCTGCCGCGATGGACACGGACAGCGCGTCGCCCTTGACCAGGGCATCGGCCGGGCACGGCAGCGAGGACGGCGGGTCGTTGCCGTCGATCAGGAGATAGGTCGGGCGCTGCGCCAGTGCGCCAACGGCCCGCCGCATGGCCGCGAAGGTGGCCTGCCGGATGTTGATCCGGTCGATCTCGCCGACGCTGGCAAAGCCGATCCCGATGGCCAAAGCCTTGAGCCATGATGAGCCCGTACAGCGCCTCGCGATCGGGGGCCGTGAGAGCCTTGGAATCGTCGAGCCCCTCGGGCACATCGGACGGGTCGAGGATAACGGCTGCGGCGGAAACCGGCCCGGCCAGGGGACCGCGGCCCGCTTCGTCGACGCCGGCCACGAGTTTATAGCCGGAGACGAACAGGCGTTCTTCAAACTCGAGATGCGGCGGCAGCACAGCCTCCTGTTAGCGGCCTGAGCATTCCGGGGCGGAACGGAAGGTCGTCGAAATCCGTTCGTCCCGAAAGGCCGGGCCTTGCCGGGCCAGGCACGACGATCGTGGACCGCGGCCGGGAGTTTCGGTAGCCTGGGAACGGGTCTATCCACAAGGCGGCGCGCCGCAACGAACCAGTATCGAGAGGGGCGACATGGAGCTTGATCCAACGCGGGATGAGGAGCGGTTCATCATCACGGCCGACAACGGTCAGACCGTAAGGCCCTCCTCCGCCTCGGAGCCGACCATCATCGACCCGTCGGAGCACAACATCGTGTTCACCAGTCTGGTCACCAGCGACAAGGACATCGTCGGGCTGGTGGCCTATTCCATCTATAAGCAGAACAAATACGATTGGCTGATGGCGTTCAGCCGCATGCAGGGCCGCATGCCCAACGAGGCCGAGGCGCAATCCTATCTCCTGGGGGAAAGCACCGCGCGGCGCCTGGCGACCTATCGTCACCTCGCCGAAGCGACCCTCGAGGGCCGTGGCCTGGAAGTTCCTGGAGCAGGCGCCCGGTCTTCCATGACTCAAAGAGCCTTTCCGATCGCGTCCAGGCCCGACACCGTGGACGGATTGAGCGGCTTTCAGCCCTCGCGCCCCTTGCTGGTCGGGATCATCGCCGTAATCCTGATCGCCCTAGCCTTGATCTGGATGCTGCATACCGGTTCCCCGCCGCCCGGCAAGCCCTGAGGCGCAAGATTTCGCCGTCAACTCGAAGAGATGTGCGGGGGACGTCCAGACATAACGGATGACGGCGCAGAGGCTGCCGCCGGGCTCCGTGATCTGGCTATGATCGGCAGGGTGCCCGCCTAGCCGATCATAAAATGCCGAGCGCCGCCTGATTGGTCTCGATGACATAAAGGTAGACGGGGCGATGCGGCGCGGTTTCCACAAGCCTGCGCGCCGTCTCCCGCATGAGGCTGCGCCCCAGACCTCGCCCCTTATGGGCCTCTGCGACGTGCAAATTGTCGATCAGGCTGCCCCAGGTGCGGTCATGGTCGGCAAAGCTGCAGACGAAGCCGACGACCGAACCCGCCTGCTCGGCCAGGATCACGGTCTGGCCGGGCGCGGGTTCGGCAAGCCGGTCCTTCCACACGCGCCGTCGCTCCGCCACGATGGGCCCATCGAGGTAGGCGTCCGTGAAGGCTCCCCGATAGTTGAGCCGCCAGCTCCAGGCATGGAGGTCGGCGATGGCCTCGCTATCGACCAGGCCGGCCACCCGCACGCGCGGCGCTGCCGCGTCGTCGGTCATGCCGAACGGCGCTCGGCGGCTTGCCGGCCGGCCTTTGCGGTCCAGCAGACGTTTGTACGCGTCGAGGGTCGCGGCCTGCATCCGCTCGAGCGAGAACTGGCCCGCCACGTGGCGCTGCGCCCGCAGGGCCAGGGCGTCGCGCGCGCTGGCCCCCATGCAAGCGCCTCGCCGAGCGCCTCGGCCAGAGCCTCGGCGTCGTTGGGCGGCACGCACCAGCCGGTGCGCGCTTCGGCCGGCACGCGAGGCGGCGCCAGCACGGTTTCGGGGACGGCACCAAGCTCGGTCACCACCACCGGCGTGCCGAGGGCCTGCGCTTCGACGGCCGAGCGGCCGAAGGCTTCCGGCTTGGTCGAGGGCACGGCGACGACACTGGCGGCCAGAAGCGCGGCCGGCATGTCGTCGCAATGTCCGACCCGCTTCACGATGCCCCCGAGATGCGCCGCCGCGATCGCGGCCTCGAGCTCCTTGACGTAGCGTGCCCGACCCTGCGGATCGCCCGCGAAGATGAAGACCGTGTCGGTGAGACCCTTGCTCCTGAGCAGCCGCGCGGCTTCGATCAGCACGCGATGGCCCTTCCACGAGGTCAGCCGCGCGGCCAGAAGCACGATCCGTTCGTCGGGCTGCGACCTTCCATTCGGCGCGCAGCTTCTGGACCCGCGACACATGCACGGCGCCGGGCGAGAAAAGCTTGAGGTCGGTGCCGCGCGGAATGATCTCGACCGCGCCGGCCGCCCAGGGATAATGCTGGGTGATCAGGTCGCCGGTATAGCCCGAGTTGGCGATCACCAGGTCGCCGCGTGCCATCACGGAATTGTAGTAGAGTTTCACGGCGCTCTTGCCGCCGTAGCTGCCGTGGAACGTCGTGGCGAACGGCACGTCGGTCAGGCGCGCGGCTCCGAGCGCCACCCAGGCCGGCGCCCGCGAGCGCGCATGGATGATGCTGGGGCGCTCGAGGCGGATGAGCCGGGCGAGCTTGCGCACGTTCAAGGCCATGGCCAGCGGGTTCTTGGTGTCGGCCGGAAACGGGATCCAGATGCCGCCCCGGGCCTGGAGTTCGCTGACCAGCCGCCCGCCCGAGGTCGCGACCAGGGCCCGGGCGCCGGCGTCGGCCAAGGCGCCCGCGATGTCGATGGTCGTGCGTTCGGCCCCGCCGGCGTCCAGCGAGGGAATGATCTGCAGCACCGTGCAGCCGGCGAGCGAGCGGCGGCTTCGGCACGAAGGGAGACCCGAGAACTTGCGGCATCAGGTCCTACGGTGTTTGGTCATGCCGTTCCAGCGCCGTTCCCCAGCGATCGACCAACTTTATGACGAGCATCAACGAACAGCAAATCCATGTTGCCGGGCCGGACCCGCTCGGGCCGCCGCGGACGATCGTGGCGGAGGTCCGAGCACCTGCCGAACCGGGCGAGGGCCGGCCCGGCGTGGTCTGGCTCGGCGGGTTCAGGTCCGACATGACATCCGGCAAGGCCATGGCGCTCGACCGCTGGGCCGAGCAATGCGGCCGCGCCATGCTGAGGTTCGACTATTCCGGGCATGGCCGGTCGAGCGGCCGCTTCGAGGACGGCACGATCGGGCAATGGACCGCGGATGCGCTTGCGGCGATCCGGCAGTGCAGCACGGGGCCGCAGATCCTGGTGGGCTCCTCGATGGGCGCCTGGGTGGCGCTGCTGGTCGCCCGGGCCCTGGCGCAGGCCGGCGAAACGGAGCGGCTGGCCGGCATGGTGCTGATCGCGCCGGCCGTGGATTTCACCGAGACGCTGATGTGGGACCGCTTGTCCCCGGAGGCCCGCCGCAGCATCGAGCAGGATGGGGTCTGGTTCAGGCCGTCCGACTATTCCCCCGAGCCCCAACCGATCACCCGCGCGCTGATCGAGGATGGCCGGCGTCATTGCCTGCTCGGCTCGACCGTCCAGGCCCATTGCCCGGTGCACATCCTGCAAGGCATGCAGGACCCGGATGTGCCCTGGACCCATGCCATCACGCTGGTGGAACATCTCGCCGTCGATCCGGTCAGCATCACGCTGGTCAAGGACGGCGATCATCGCCTGTCGCGCGACGAAGACCTGGTCCGGCTGATCGCCGCCGTCGAGGCGATCGCCTGAGCTATCGGGCCCCGGCCGTCGGGCAGACGGACCGAGGCCCGGCAGCGTCACTTGGCGCAGGTGATCGTGAGCTGCGACGCCGCGTTCGGGTCGCTTGGTGCCGTGCACGTCGCGCTGGAACCGTCATCGGAGATCGTGGCCCCTGTCGAGCAGGTCGCGGCGATCAGCTGCTCCCCGGCCTCGCACTGGCCGGCCGCGGCCTTGCCGCCCTCGCCCTGGAACCTGCGCAGCGTGAATGTCGGCTTGCAGCTGCGGCCGCCGCCTCGGCCTTTTCGCCCCGGGGCGCCGGCCGGCGCCTGGCCCGCGGGACCGGCTTCACCCTGCGGGCCGGTGCCCTGCGCCACCCTGCGGGCCAGCGGCCCCGGTTTCGCCCTTCGGTCCAGGCGTTCCCTGAGGCCCCGCGGGTCCCATCGGTCCTGCCGGGCCGGGCTGACTTGCGGGCCCACAGGATCCGGTCTCGCCTGCCGGGCCCACAGGGCCGGGAAGGCCTTGCGCGCCGGTCGGGCCCGCGGGTCCGGGCGGGCCTTGCTGACCCTGGTCGCCCTTCGAACAGGCCGTGAGTGCAACGAGGCTGATGACAGCGACAGCATAATGGGCAAACGCATCGAAATTCCCCCTCCCGAGACCTGTGCAGCGTACTTGCCCGGGCGGGGAATCAATCCGACAAACCAGTCATGAACGCGAATTTTTTTTTTTTTTTTTTTTTTTTTTTTTTTTTTTTTTTTTTTTTTTTTTTTTTTTTTTTTTTTTTTTTTTTTTTTTTTTTTTTTTTTTTTTTTTTTTTTTTTTTTTTTTTTTTTTTTTTTTTTTTTTTTTTTTTTTTTTTTTTTTTTTTTTTTGGGGGGGGGGGGGGGGGGGGGGGGGGGGGGGGGGGGGGGGGGGGGGGGGGGGACGGCGACTTGAATTTCTCTTCGGACGCCAGCCGGGTTTCGGGCGGGGGGGGGGGGGGGGGGGGGGGGGGGGGGGGGGGGGGGGGGGGGGGGGGGGGGGGGGGGGGGGGGGGGGGGGGGGGGGGGGGGGGGGGGGGGGGGGGGGGGGGGGGGGGGGGGGGGGGGGGGGGGGGGGGGGGGGGGGGGGGGGTTTTTTTTTTTTTTTTTTTTTTTTTTTTTTTTTTTTTTTTTTTTTTTTTAAAAAAAAAAAAAAAAAAAAAAAAAAAAAAAAAAAAAAAAAAAAAAAAAAAAAAAAAAAAAAAGGCCTGGCGAGCCTCGACAGGTCTCGCGCGCGGGGCCTAGCGACCGCCCGTGCCCTGGCCCAGGGGACCTTTAAGCGGCAGGCTGCCGCTGGTGTCGAGCCAGGTCGTCGTGCGCGGCAACCGTCAGCCGCGAGGGCGCGCAGTCGGGATTGCGGCGACGTTCCGCCGCAACGAAGAGCTCTTGCAGCGCCGGGTCGCCGCCGCCGGCGTCGAGGTCGATGCGATCGATCACGCAGCCGAGGGCATCACGCCCGATCGGCGGTTCGGAGGTGCCGCAGATCAGCCCGGATCCGCATGACGCCAGCCCCGGCGTCCGCGTTGCGGAAGCTCAGGCAGGGCGTCCCGCTTGCACCGGAGACGAGCCTCACGTCGGCAGTCTCGAACTGGCCGAACCCTGTGGCGAGCGCGGCCAACGGGCCGGCCTGGAGCAGCGTTGCGCGGCTCTCGCGCCCCAATCGATCGAGCTCCGCCGCGAACGGCACGGAGGAGATCGGTTCTGTGCCGACCCGATAGAGCGAAAGTGTGAGATAGGGCTGATTGCCGGCGAGCGAGCCAAAGGTGAGCATATCCTGGCGGGCCCACCCGCGACGTTGCGGCGCGCGCTGTAGTTCAGCGGCAACCGCGCGAATTCAGTGCCTGCAAGTCCGTAGAACGGGATCGGGCGGTTGATGTCGACCCATGCGAAGGAGGGAGCACGCCGATGCGTATCGGGGCCGCTCCGCTTGACCAGCACCGATGCCGAGCCCAGCACCACGCCGTTCAGCGCCACCAGAAACGTGATCTTGCCGACAGACCACGCCGCGCGTCGGACCGCCTGTCCGAACCGCCGGGGCCGAGCCGGCCCGGCGGATTGCACCCAGGTCGCGGAACCGTATGTCTCGAGACTTGTCATGTCCTGGCCCCGCATCCACTCGGCGGATGTCGCGATCAGCGATGGCAAACCGTCCTAAGTCGCCGGTTACGGGACAGGGCGACTTGCGAACAGGGTCAATGGCGCGTTAGTGCACGGCCCGCCGGGGTGCATCTCGCAGCCCGCGTACCCGCGCGATGGCCGAACCGGGAGGCTGGCTCTTGTGTGCTGAATACTTGGCGAGCGGCCGCACTCGGCCATGCTGACCCATGGATCTGGAGCTGTCGCTGCGCCGGATGGGTCTGATGGCGGCCGGCGAGAGCCTCGCATCACCCCGCTGACCGGCGGCGTTTCGTCCGACATCCATCTGGTCGAGATGCCGGGCCGCCGCTTCTGCGTCAAGCGCGCCCTGCCCCGGCTGAAGGTCGCGGCGGTCTGGGAGGCGCCGGTCGGCCGCAACGCGGCGGAGGCGGCCTGGATGCGGGTGGTCGGCGGATGGCTGCCCGGTGCCGCGCCGGCGATGCTGGGGGAGGATCCGGGCGCCGGCCTCTTCGCCATGGCCTACCTGCCGCCGGACGGCTATCCGGTCTGGAAGGCCGAACTGATGGAGGGTCGCGTCGACCCGAGTTCGCCGCCGCGGTCGGGCGGCGACCTGGCGCGATCCATGCCCGCAGCGCCGGCGATCCGGCGCTGCGGCGAGCGCTTCGCCAACGACGCGACCTTCGAAGCGATCCGCATCGAGCCTTATCTTCGCGCCACCGGCCGGGCGCATCCGGATCTCGCGCCGCGCTTCGAGCGCGCTCGCCGGCTCGACGCTCGCGACCAAGCGCGCCCTGGTGCACGGCGACGTCAGCCCCAAGAACATCCTGCGCGGCCCGACGGCCCGGTCTTCCTCGACGCGGAATGCGCCTGCTACGGCGACCCGGCCTTCGACCTCGCCTTCTGCCTCAATCATCTCCTGCTGAAGGGCGCCCGGACGGGAGCCGACCGCGCCGGCTATCCTGGCGCGCTTCGCGGCGCTCGGCGAGCGCCTATCCGGCCGGCGTCGACTGGGAAGACGCCGAGCGCGCTCGAGGCGCGCGCGGCCGCGCTGCTGCCGGCTCTGTTTCTGGCCCGGGTCGACGGCAAGTCGCCCGTCGAATATCTCGACGCGCGACGCCGAGAGGGACGCGGTGCGCCGCTGCGCGCCGCCGCTGGATCGAGCGTCCGCCCGCCGTCTCGGCCGCCATCGCCGCCGCCTGGAGCCGCGCCATGACTGAGCCCGCGATCATCAGCGTCCACGCCCGCCGCATCTGGGATTCGCGCGGGCGGCCGACCGTCGAGGCCGAGGTGACGCTGAGCGACGGCGCGGTGGCGCGCGGCATCGCGCCGGCCGGCGCGTCGCGCGGCACGCGCGAGGCGGTCGACCTGCGCGACGGCGGCGACACGCTTCGGCGGCTTCGACGTGCAGGGCGCGCTCGCCGGCATCGGCGAGGAGATCGCGCCGGCGCTGCGCGGCCTGGACCCGTTCGACCAGGCGGCGTCGACGCGCGCCTGATCGCGCTCGACGGCACGCCGACCAAGCCGCGGCTCGGCGGCAATGCCACCGTGGCGGTGTCGCTGGCGGTGCTGCATGCCGCCGCGGCCAGCCGGAGGCTGCCGCTCTGGCGCTATCTCGCCGGCGACGCGGCCGCGTGGCGATCCCGCTGCCCGAGATCCAGATCTTCGGCGGCGGCGCGCATGCCGGCCGGCGCATCGACATCCAGGACTTCATGGTGATGGCGCCGCAAGCGCAGGAGCTTCGCCGAGGCGCTCGAGATCGACCGCGGAGGTCTATCGGGCTGCCGGGCAGCTCATGGCCGAGCGCGGCCTGCTGCAGGGCGTCGCCGACGAGGGCGGCTGGTGGCCCGCCTTCGCGACCAACGAGGAGGCGCTCGACACGCTGGTGCGGGCGATCGAGCGCGCCGGCTTACGTGCCGGGCGAGGAGGTGGCGATCTCGCTCGACATCGCCGCCTCGGAATTCGGCCGCGACGGCCGCTACACGCTCGGCCTCGAAGGCGCGCGAACTCGACAGCGACGGCTTGGGCGAGCAGCTGCTCGGCTGGTGCGAGCGCTATCCGATCCTGTCGATCGAGGATCCCCTCGCGGAAGACGATCTCGACGGCCTCGCGCGCTTCACCGCGGCGGTCGGCGACCGCGTCCAGGTCATCGGCGACGATTCCTGGTCACCAATGCGGCGCTCGTCGAGGCGGCGGCCCGACGGCACCGTCAACGCGGTGCTGGTCAAGGTCAACCAGGCCGGAACGGTGACCGAGGCCGAGGCGGCCTCGCGGCCGGCAAGCGGGCCGGCTTCGGCACGATCGTGTCGGCCCGCTCGGGCGAGACCGAGGACGTCGCGATCGCGCATCTGGCGGTGGGCTGGGGCGCCGGCCAGCTCAAGGTCGGCTCCTTCGCCCGGTCCGAGCGCATGGCCAAATGGAACGAGGTGCTGCGCATCGAGGAGGCGCTCGGGGCGCGGGCCCGTTTCGCGGGCACGAGCGGCTGCCGCAGGCCGCTGCTGGCCCCGGCCCGCATAGGGGCGCCTCCGGCCGGCACTGACGCGGTCCCTGAGGGCGCCTGCGCTCAGCGAGCCCGCCGGATATCGGCACGCGCGCGGCCGCAAAGAGGCCGCGTTTACGAGAAGCTTGAGTCCCCCAGACTCCCATTGATTTTCAGCCACTGTGATGTTATGGTCACGGCCGGAAAAGAGCTCATCACACTTTCGTTAAGGTAAAGTTTGCGCGGCCGTCTATTCGCTGAACGTGCGCGTAGCGTTATTGCGGCCGGCTGTTCGATCCGGGAAGGTGACCGCGTGTCAGCTCTAGAGTGACCTCTGAGTCGATCAAGTTCTTTTCGAATGTCTCGGGTGATCCCCTGCTCAACGACCTTGGAAGGCGATCCTGTAACCCGAACCATGTCCCCTCGAACCAGACCTTAATCCCGTCGCCGCGCCTAGGCGAATGGTTCCTCCAGGGCGGAGAGAGCAGAGTTCCTTGACATCCTGTCAACGCCTGTACCCGCAAGCACCGGCTCAACAACGATCGGACGCACGTGACTCAGAAATCCTCAGTGGCACCCACCCTCGATGCGGACGCAAAAATCATGACGACGGACGCCAAAGCTGCCCCCGTCGAATCCACCGAAGCACCCCGGCTGAAGTCTGGCTCGGGGACTTCCGCGGGGTTCAGGTCGCCGTTCGGGAACAAATCCTCGCGGCCGCAGCCCGGGGCCCCGGCGAAGGTGGATGCCGGCAAGCCCGCGTCCAAGCAGAACGGCCCACGGCCGGGCTTTCGGGCCGGAGAATTCATCGTCTACCCGGCGCATGGCGTCGGCGAGATCGTGGCGATCGAGGAGCAGGAAGTCGCCGGCTTCAAGCTCGAACTGTTCGTGATCAGCTTCGCCAAGGACAAGATGAAGCTGAAGGTGCCGCTGCCCAAGGTGGCCAGCGTCGGCATGCGCAAGCTGGGCGAGGCCGATGTGGTCAAGCGGGCGCTCGATACCCTGACCGGGCGGGCCCGCGTCAAGCGCACGATGTGGTCGCGCCGCGCACAGGAATACGAGGCCAAGATCAATCCGGGCGACCTCGTCTCGATCGCGCGAGGTCGTCCGTGATCTGTACCGTTCGGAAGCGCAGCCCGAGCAGTCCTACTCGGAACGTCAGCTCTACGAGGCCGCGCTCGACCGCATGGCGCGCGAGATCGCGGCGGTGCAGAAGCTGACCGATACGGAAGCCTGAAACTGATCGAAGCGCAGCTGCAGAAGGGCCCGCGCCGCGGCAAGGTCGAAGCCGAGGCGGAATGAGGGCGATGCCGAGGCGGACGAGGGCGACGTCGAAGAAGCCGCTTGAGACCTTCCAAATCCTAAGAAAAACCCGGCCTGATGCCGGGTTTTTATTTGGTCGGGCCGCCTCGGTTGCAGCCTCTCAGGGCGATGCCTACTCGGTTAGGCCGTGGTGGCCCCTGGAGGAGCCGCGCAAGGGGCGAGCCTGCCGCCGTGTCGCGGGCATCGAGTTCCGCATCGATTTCCGCGCCCACCAGCAGGATCAAAGCGCTGACCCAGAGCCACAGAAGCAGGACCACCACCGCGCCGAGGGACCCATAGGTCGCGTCGTAGGAGCCGAACTTGCTCACGTAGATCGAGAACAGGAACGAGCCGATCAGCCAGACCAGGGTGGCGATCGCCGAACCCCAGCTGATCCAGCGCCAGCGCGGGTGGCTGCGCGAAGGCGCGTAGCGGTAGATCACCGCGAAGCCCACCGCCACCAGGACCGCGAGGAGCGGCCAGCGCAACATATTCAGCAGCGTGGCCGTAAGGCCGCTCAAGCTGAGGAACTTGAGGACGATCGGCACGACCGCGAGGGCCAGAACGACCACGATCGCGAACACCACCCCGGCCAACGTCAAGGCGAGCGCCACGACATTCTGCATGATGAAGGAGCGCTTCTCGGTCTCCTCATAGGCGATGTTGAGCCCGGTCATCACGGATGAAATGCCGGCGCGCGCGCTGAACAACGACAAGAGTACGCTGGTCAGCAGCGCGAAGGACAGTTGCGAGCCGCTCTTCTGCGCGAAGCTGTTGAGCCCGTCGGTGATCAGCTTCAGCGCCTCGGGCGGCAGCAGGCCGCCATATTCGCCCATCCGGGCCGCGATGTCGGCCGGGTTGCCCACAAGCGCGTAGAGCGACACCAGGGCCCCGAGCGCCGGGAAGATGGCGAGCATGACATAAAACGCGACGCCCGCCGCCACCAGGGTGATGTTGTCCCGGCCGATCCGGGCAAAGACCGCTTGGCAATGCCGATTAGGCCCGGCGGATGGTCCACCTTAGGGGGCATCGCCAGGCTCGATCCGGCACCCAGCGGCGAGCGCGCGCCGGCATCCTTGGCGGACGCCTGCCCGGGACGAGCGACCTGGGACGGGACCGGCCCTCCGTCGTCCGCTTGGAGAAGAGCCCGACCAGAGCGAAACTCGAGAATCCCAAGGTCGTGAGTGCCAAGTCGGCTTTTCGCCCCTGCCCTTTGCCGTGTCGCATGTCTTACCCCCAAATAGCCTGGGGGAATGCCTTCACGTCGTTCTGCGTTCCACGCCGGCCCGAATCAACCCGGGCGCGCGCCGCTAACCTTCGATTTCCTCCCGCAAGAAGTTCCAGGTTGAGCCATTCCTCTTCGGCCTCGCTCAGCTTGGCTTCAGTCTCGGCCAGGGCCGCCGAGAGCTTGGCGAAACGGTCGGGATCGCGACCGTAGAGGCCGGAATCGTCGAGGGCCGCCTGCAGCCGCGCCTTGACGGCACGCAGTTCGTCCATGCGGTTCGGCAGTTGGTCGAGGGCGTAGCGTTCCTTGAAGCCGAGGCGACGTTTGGAGGGCGAGGACGGAGGGGCGCGGTCGAGCCCCGGCAGGGCTTTGGCGACGAGGCGGCCGGGGATGCGGGCTTGGACACGCCGGCGCCTCGCTGGGCCACCATGTCGGAATAGCCGCCCGCGTATCGACCCAGCGGCCGTCCCCTTCGGCCACGATCACCGAAGTCGCGACACGATCGAGGAAATCGCGGTCGTGGCTGACCACCACGACGGTGCCCGGGTAATCGGTCAGCATGTCCTGCAGCAGGTCGAGGGTTTCAAGGTCGAGGTCGTTGGTGGGCTCGTCGAGCACCAAGAGATTCGAGGGCAGCGCCAGGGCGCGGGCCAGCATCAGCCGGCCCCGCTCGCCGCCCGAGAGACGGCCACAGGCGTGGGCCTGTTCGGGCCCGAACAGAAAGTCCTTCATGTAGCCGACCCGTGCTTGCTTTGCCCGTTGACCACCACCTGGTCGGAGCCGCCGCCGGTCAGCGCATCGGCCAGGGTCGTGGTCGGCTGGAGGCTCGCGCGCGCCTGGTCGAGGGTCGCGACCTCGACATTGCTGCCGATGCGGATCGCGCCGGTGTCGGGCTCAAGCCGGCCGGTCAGCAGGTTCAGGAGCGTCGTCTTGCCGGCCCCGTTGGGTCCGACGATGCCGACCCGGTCGCCGCGCAGGATGCGAACCGAAAAATCCTTCACGATCGGCCGCTCGCCATAGCTTTTCGACACGGCTTCGGCTTCGACCACCAGTTTGCCGGACAGCTTGCCTTCGGACACGCTCATCCGGGCCGTGCCGAGCGCGCGCCGCTCCTCCCGCCGGGTCTGGCGCAAGGCCTCGAGCCCGGCCATGCGTCCGACGTTGCGCTTGCGCCGGGCCGTCACGCCATAGCGCACCCAATCTTCCTCGGCGGCGATCTTGCGGTCGAGCTTGTGGCGGTCGCGCTCCTCGTTTTCCAACACCTCGTCGCGCCAATCCTCGAAGGACCCGAAGCCCCGCTCGATCCGGCGGGTCTTGCCGCGGTCGAGCCAGACCGTGGCGCGCGACAGGTTGGTGAGGAAGCGCCGGTCGTGGCTGACCAGCACCAGCGCCGAGCGCAGGCTCGCGAGTTCCGCCTCGAGCCATTCGATCGCCGGCAGGTCGAGGTGGTTGGTGGGCTCGTCGAGCAGCAGGATGTCGGGCTCGGGGGCCAGCACCCGCACCAGGGCGGCGCGGCGCTCCTCCCCGCCCGAGAGCCGCGAGGGCTCCTCCGAGCCGTCGAGCCCGAGGTCCTCGAGCAGCGTGCGGGCCCGGTAGGGATTGTCGGTCGGCCCCAGGCCGGCTTCGACATAATCGAGCACCGTGGCAAAACCTGAAAGATCCGGCTCCTGGGGCAGCACTCGCAAGCTCGCGTCCGGCTGCAAAAAGCGCATGCCGCTGTCGGGCTCCACGGTGCCGGCCACCATCTTCATCAAGGGTCGATTTGCCCGACCCGTTACGGCCCACGAGGCAGATCCGGTCGCCCCGTCCGACCGAAAGATCGACCCCGTCGAGCAGCGGTTTACCCCCCAGCGTGAACCGGATTCGGACATTTGCAGCAGCGGCGGAGCCATGGAGGACCAGGGTTCTTGAGGGGGCGGCGGCGGGAGCCGCGGCGTTGTCGACCCGCAAGTGTCTCCTCGGGCGCGCCGGGTCAAGTCGCGAGTGCTACGACGCGCTATCCCGGACACTCGGCCAAAGATCTCGCCGAGCCCGAGAA
Source organism: uncultured Alphaproteobacteria bacterium (assembly GCA_963851175.1). Taxonomy (GTDB): domain Bacteria; phylum Pseudomonadota; class Alphaproteobacteria; order Rhizobiales; family Beijerinckiaceae; genus Lichenihabitans. Next base: position 79,742 of record CAWKNU010000004.1, read on the forward strand.
GCGGGCACAGGATGCCGCTATCGCGATCTTTAGCGCCTTCCGGCTGCCATGGCGCCTTGCGGAAGCCTATCCGAATGAGGCACCCTAGGCATGGTCCCGTGGACGAGGGTAGGACCGACGGATATCGGTCATGATGTCGAAACTGTTTCAGCCTCGGTCCATCGCGCTGGCGTCGCTTGCGGCGGTCGGCTGGCTGTTGTTTGCTGTGGAGTGTCGGACCCGGGTCTCGGGGCCGGCGCATGGATACCGCCGCTCTTGCGGCCTTCCGCCGCCCAAGCTCCAGTTCGAGCGCCGCGCGGATCTGGATCAGGTCGGAGCCATCTCTCTGTCGGCCGATGGACTTCGTCGAACCCTGGCTGATCCCGCGCCTCCTGCGCCCGCTCGCGAGAGCGCCGATTGCCGGCACATACCGGGCTGCAATGCGTTGCTGTTGGCGGAGGCGCGTGACCGGCTCAAGCAGATGCTGGACGCGAAGGAGACCCAACAACGCGACAAGGCCGAGCACGACAAAGTTGTGGCCGAGACTGCCGCCGCCCGGCAGAGCGCCGAGGCCCTCAAGCGGCAAGTGGCTCAGTTGGATGAGGCCCTCGCGGCGCGCAAGACCGAACAGGCCGAACTCGACAACAAACGGCCGATCTCAAGGCCAGCCTGGCCAGCCTAACGACCAGCGCGACCAGGCCAGCACGGCTGCTCTCGGATGCCACGGCCGAACGCGACAAGATCCTCGCCGAAACCGCCGCGGCAAGGCAAAATGCCGACGCCCTGAAGCAGCAGGTGGTTCGCGCTGGACGAGGCCCTGCAGGCCGCAAGGCCGAGCAAGCCAAGCTCGACAAGGATACGGGCGACATCAAGACCAGCCTGGCCAGCTTGATGACCGAGCGCGACCAGGCCGAAAAGGCGCTCTCCGAGGCCAAAACCGAGCATGACAGAGTTGCGGCCGACACGGCTGCCTCTCAGCAGCACGGCGAGGCCCTGAAACAGCAGCTGGCCGCCTTGGACGACCAACTCGCCGCCGCAAGGCCGAGCAAGCCAAGCTGGATAAACAGACGGGCGACTCAAATAAGCCTGGCCAGTCCTGACGGCCGAGCGCGACCAAGCCGAAAAGGCGCTCTCCGAGGCCAAGGCCGAGCACGACAGATCGTGGCCGACACCGCGCGGCCCAGCAGCACGCCGAGGAGCCTGAACAGCAGGTGCCGCATTGGACGACCAGCTCGCCGGCCGCAAGACGAGCTGAGGAAGCTTGGACAAGCAGACAGGCGACTCAAAGCAGGCCTGGCCAGTCTGAGGCCGAGCGGGACCAAGCCGGAAAAGCCCTGGCCGACGCCAAGGCCGAGCACGACGGATCGTGGCCGACACCGCCACGGCCCAGAAGAGTGCCGATACCCTGAAGCAGCAGCTCGCGCGCTGGACGAGCAACTCGCCGGCCGAAAGGACGAGCAGGCCAAGCTCGACAAACAGGTCGGCGAGCTCAAGGCCAGGCTCGCCAGCCTGGCGACCGAACGCGACCAGGCCGAAAAGGCGTCTCGGAGGCCAAGACCGAGCACGATCGCATCGTGGCCGACACCGCGCGGCCCAGAAGAGTGCCGATGCTCTGAAGCAGCAGCTCGTCGCGCTGAACGATCAACTCGCCGGCCGAAAGGACGAACAAGCCAAGCTCGACAAGCAGACGGGCGAGCTCAAGGCCAGCCTGGCCAGCCTCACGACGGAGCGCGACCAGGCCGCAAAAGCGGTCGCCGACGCCAAGGCCGAGCACGACAGGATTCTGGCCGATACCGCCGCCGCCCAGCAGAGTGCCGACGCCCTGAAGCAGCAGGTGGCTGCGCTGGACCAGGCCCTCGCCGCCCGCAAGGCCGAGCAAGCCAAGCTCGACAGAAGACGGGCGAGCTACAAGACCAGCCTGGCCAGCCTCACAACCCAACGCGACCAAGCCGCCAAGGCCCTCTCCGAGGCCAAAATCGAGCACGACAGAGTCGCGGCCGAACCGCCACCGCCCAGCAGCGCGCCGAGGCCCTGAAACAGCAACTGGCAGCGCTGGACGACCAACTCGCCGGCCGCAAGGCAGAGCAAGCCAAGCTCGACAAACAAACGGCCGACTTTAAGACAAACCTTGCAAGTTTGACGGCCGAGCGCGACCAAGCCGAAAAAGCGCTCGCCGAGGCAAAGACAGAGCAGACCGCATCTTGGCCGATACCACCAGCGGTCCAGAAGAATGCCCAGGCCCTGAGGCAGCAGGTGGCGCAGCTGGACGAGCAGCTCGCCGGCCGCAAAGCCGAACGGGCTAAGCTCGACAAACAAACCAGCGACCTCAAGACGAACCTAGCCAGCTTGACGGCCGAGCGGGACCAGGCCGGCGAAGCCCTGGCCGACGCCAAGGCCGAGCACGACAGGATCGTGGCCGGTACCGCCGCGGCCCAGCAGAGTGCCGATGCCCTGCAGCAGCAGGTGGCGGCATTGGATCAACAGCTCGCAGCCCGCAAGGACGAGAAGGCCAAGCTCGACAGCCAAATGGGCGAGCTCAAAACCACGCTCGCCAGCATGGCGGCCGAGCGGGACCAGGCCGAAATGGAGGCCTCGGATGCCAAGGCCGAACGCGACAGAACTCTCGCCGAAGTCACCACCGCCCAGCAAAGCGCCGAGGCGCTCAAGCGGCAGCTGGCTCAGCTGGACCAGGCCTTCGCCAGCCGCAACGCCGAGCAGGCCAAGCTCGACGGCCAAGTGGGCGAGCTCAAAACCACGCTCGCCAGCCTGACCGCTGAGCGCGACCAGGCCAGCAAGGCTGTGTCCGACGTCAAAGCCGAGCACGATCGCATCGTGGCCGAGGCTGCCAAGGCCCAGTGGAGCGCAGGTGCCCTGCAGCAGCAGGTGGCGGCATTGGATCAACCAGCTCGCAGCCCGCAAGGACGAGCAACCCAAGCTCGACAAGCAAACGGGCGAGCTCAAAGCCACCGCTCGGCCAGTCTGACCACCGAGCGCGATCAGGCCGAAAAGGCTGTCTCCGACGCCAAGGCCGAGCGCGACAGGATTTTGGCCGACACCGCCACCGCCCAGCAGAGCGCCGAGGCGCATCAAGCAGCAGCTGGCTGCAGCTGGACGAGGCCCTCGCCGGCCGCAAGGCCGAGCAGAGCCAAGCTCGACAAGCAGACGGGCGAGCTCACGGCCACGCTGGCCAGCCTGACCACCGAGCGCGACCAGGCCGAAAAGGCGGCTGTCGGACAGCCAAGGCCGAGCACGACAGGATCTGGGCCGAAACACGCCGCCGCCCAGCAACGCGCCGAGGCGCTCCAGCAGCAGGTCGGCTCAGCCGGACGGCGACGGGGCCGTCCCGAGCGCCGACAGCAGACGCACTGCGCCTGATCAGTTGCAAAAGGTGCGCGCCGACGTCTCGGAACGCCGCGATGCCGAACAGCGGGTTGCAACCCTGCAGGATCAGCTCAGGCAGGCGGCGGACGAGAAGGCGGTCGAGCAGCGCACACTGGCAGAGGCCAAGGCCGAGCACGACAGGATTTCGGCCGAAACCGCCACCGCCCAGCAAAGCGCCGACGCTCTCAAGCAACGGGTGGCAGTTCTGGAAGGCGAACTGGCCGCTAAAAAATCCGATGCCGCCAGGAGCGGCGCCAGTCACCGACTAAGGCCCCGAATGCGGTGGAACAAGACGACGTTGCGCAGCAACTCGCCGCGGCTCAGCAGCAGCTTCAGCAGGACCATCGAGCGGAAGGCGGCCGAGCAGCGTGCGCTTGCCGAGCTTGAGACACATGCGAAGGCGCAACGGGCCGAGATCGAACGGTCCATCTCCGGATCCGCGGCACGGCGTGAACTGCTGATCGCCAATGCAGAGAAAGCCCGCCGTTCTCTTGCCGATCTGCAAAGGCAGCTCGCGGTCGCCTCGCAGCGACAGCATGAGCTGGCAAACTTGAACGCCCAGGTCGAAAAGGCCCGGCGGGCGCTCGGCGGCCTCCAGAAGCAGGCGGCAACGAAGCGCAAGGCGCTCTCGTTCCCGGTCCAGTCCATGCCGCCGGCCGCGACCCCAGCGCCGGCCCCCCAGGAGGTACCACCTATCGATGGCTTGGCGCCTGGAAATTCAAGCCCCTAGAGCATGATGCCGAAAACTGGGCAAGGGTTCCGGACCAATGCTGCACGTCACGGGAGTTGATCACGTCGATCGTTGCGGACGGACCCGATCCGCAATCATCGTCATCCGGGCGTCAATCCGGGGCACAGAACGAGAGCGGCGCGAAACGGAAGCCGTCGCGAAGCTAGCGGCTGGTCGATCCATGCGCTTGCCGGGATCCGACCGTGCCTCTCGAACAGGTCCGGCCGCAGCGGGTCGGGAACGCGCATGTCCCGGGGCACCTCGAAGTCGCTCGCGGCGCCCCGCATGGCCTGCGCGGGCCGGGGAAACCGGTGCGGTCGCTGTAGTCCGCGACCGCCGCCCCGCTGGACCGCCCTTTTCGGCCGTCAGGCCCGTCGCGCAGATGGCGTCGAGCGCCGTACGCCGACCAGGGCCGCGAAGGCCGCGACCACGTTGCCGCTTCTCGGGCGTGCCCCGGTGGCAGTCGCCAGGGTGCGCGATATCGAGCGCGTCGCCCGCAACCCGGCCCCAGATCCAGGGGGTCGGATCGTGGCTGGTCAGGATCGCGACACCCGTGGCCAGTTCCCTGACGCCGTAGGCCCGGATCAGGGTCTCGTCGCCCTCCATGTCGAGCATGCGGCACAGAGACTGAGGGGCGAGAAGCTCCGCAAGGCCCAGGCCGATCGAAAAATAGCCGAGCCCCTGGGCCATCTTGTCGTTGGGCGATTGCGAGACGCCGCGCAGGGCGGTTCTGGGAACGAGACTGCTCATGACGCTTGCCTTTCAGGGTTGAATGAAGACCTTGATGCAGCCGTCCTGCTTGTCGCGGAACGTCTTGTACATCTCGGGTCCCTGTTCGAGGCCGACCTTGTGGGTGATGACGAAGGACGGGTCGATCTGGCCTTCCTCGATGCGGCGCAGGAGGTCGTCGGTCCAGCGGTTCACGTGGGTTTGGCCGGTGCGCACGGTCAGGCCCTTGTTCATCAGGGCGCCGAACGGGATCTTGTCGAGGAGCGCCGCCATAGACGCCGGGCACCGACAGGATGCCGGCCGGGCGGCAAACGTAGATCATCTCGCGCAGCACATGGGGACGATCGGTTTCCAGCATCATGGCCTGCTTGGCGCGATCGTACATGGCGTCGACGGAGCCGGTCGCATGGGCTTCCATGCCGACCGCGTCGATGCATTTCTCCGGACCTTTGCCGCCCGTCAGGTCGTTCAGGCGCTCGACGACGCTTTCGTCCTCGAAGTTGATGGTGATCGCGCCCGCCGGCCCGGGCCATGGAGAGCCGCTCCGGCACCCGGTCGATGGCGACGACCTGCTTGGCGCCGAGCAGGATGGCGCTGCGGATCGCCATCTGCCCGACCGGGCCGCAGCCCCAGATCGCGACCGTGTCGGTCGGCTGGATGTCGCACTGGACGGCCGCCTGCCAACCGGTCGGGAAGATGTCGCTGAGGAACAGCAGCTTCTCGTCCGGCAGGCTGTCGGGCACCTTGATGTGGGTCGCGTCGGCGAAGGGCACGCGCAGATATTCGGCCTGGCCGCCCGCATAGCCGCCGGTCAGGTGCGTGTAGCCGAACAGGCCGGCCGTGGTGTGGCCGAACGCCGTGTCGGCCAGCTTCTTGTTGCGGTTGGTCCGCTCGCAGACGGAGAAATTGCCGCGCCGGCACTGTTCGCATTGGCCGCAGATGATCGTGAAGGGGATGACCACGCGGTCGCCGACCTTGAGCGCGTTCTTCGCCCCGGCACCGACCTCGACCACCTCGCCCATGGTCTCGTGGCCCATGATGTCGCCGGACTCCATGCCGGGCATGAAGTGGTCGTAAAGGTGCAGGTCGGAGCCGCAGATCGCGCAGCTCGTCACTTTGATGATGGCGTCGCGCTCGTCCTCGATCTTCGGGATCGGGAACGGTGTCGCAGCGGATGTCGGTCGTGCCGTGCCAAACGAGGGCTTTCATGTCTGATCTCCGTTATGAACGGCTGCTGCTCCGCTGGGGCGAGGTCGAAGCAGTGTCGGGGTTGCTTCGGCGGAAGCGAGCTTGCCGGAGGGGCCGAACGCTGGGCTCGATCGGCCCTGACTTGCAGCGATGGATGCGCCCTGCCATCGCATGACGCAGGTAAATCGCGGCGTCCTAGCCCGGTTCCTCGAAAGGCCGCGGCCCGATGCGCCTCCTGGTCGCGGCTGAACACTGGGCCGTCATGCGTCAGGCCGGCTGCGGTTGGAGCTGAGCCGGCACTTTTCCCTTCACCTTCCGTTTCCCTGTCGCGAGCCGCCGGTGCTATGTCGATCAGGGAGCGAAAGCGCGAAGGGGATTCCGATGACGCGAGATGACGACGGCCAGAAATTCGCGGAGGCCCGCGCCTACAAGGACAAGATCGCCGGCACGCACGCTGAACGATCTGTTCGCGGCCGATCCGGGTCGGTTCGAGCGCTATCATGTCGAACTCGGCGATCTCCTGTTCGATTATTCGAAGCACCGGGTCGACGACGGCGCGCTGCAGGCTGCTGCTGCGTCTCGCCCGCGCGCAAGACCTCGAAGGCAAGCGCGACCGGATGTTCTCGGGCGAGATCGTCAACCCCACCGAACATCGTCCGGCCCTGCACATCGCGCTGCGCAATTTTTCCGGCCAGCCCGATCCTGGTCGACGGGGTGGACGTCATGCCGGACGTCCAGGCCGAGCGGGCCAAGGTCGCGGCCTTCGCGACCGGCGTGCGCGACGGCGCCATCAAGGGCGCGACCGGGCGTCCGCTGACCGACATCGTCAACATCGGCATCGGCGGCTCGGACCTCGGGCCCGCCATGGCGGCGCGGGCGCTGGCGCCCTACGCGGCGCCGCAGATCCGCACCCATTTCGTGTCGAACGTCGACGGCGCCGACATCGGCGACACGCTGGCGGGGCTCGATCCGGCCGCGACGCTGTTCATCGTCTCGTCGAAGACCTTCACGACGCAGGAAACCATGACCAATGCGCGCTCGGCCCGCGCCTGGATCGTGGCCGGGCTCGGCGAAGCCGCGGTCGAGCACCATTTCGCGGCGGTGTCGACCAAGCTCGATCTCGTGCAGAAGTTCGGCATCAAGCCGGACCGGGTGTTCGGGTTCTGGGATTGGGTCGGCGGCCGCTATTCGATCTGGTCGAGCATCGGGCTCGCGCTGACGATCGCGATCGGCCCGAAGCTGTTCGAGGAGTTCCTGCGCGGCGGCTACGAGGTCGACACGCATTTCCGCGAAGCGCCGCTCGAGCGGAACATCCCGGCCCTGATGGGGCTGATCGGCATCTGGTACCGCAACGTGTGGGGCTTCGCGACCCAGGCCGTGATCCCCTACGACCAGCGGCTCGGGCGCTTTCCCGCCTATCTCCAGCAGCTCGACATGGAAAGCAACGGCAAGTCGGTGCACCTCGACGGCACGCCGGTGCAGGAATCGACCGGGCCGGTGGTCTGGGGCGAGCCCGGCACCAACGGCCAGCACGCCTTCTTCCAGCTGCTGCACCAGGGGACCGAGATCGTCCCGATCGACTTCCTGGTCGCCGCCGAGCCGACCAAGGCGGACGAGACACACCACGAACTGCTGGTCAGCAATTGCCTGGCGCAGTCGCCAGGCGCTGATGCGGGGGCGCGATCTCGCACGAGGTCAAGGCGCAGCTCGCCAAGACCGGCATGGCGCCGGACGCGATCGAGGCGCTGGCGCCGCACAAGGTGTTTTCCGGCAACCGCCCCTCGTCCACCTTCATGTACAAGACGCTCGATCCCAAGATGCTGGGCCGGCTGATCGCGCTTTACGAGCATCGGGTGTTCACGCATGGCGGCGATCTGGGACACCAATCCGTTCGACCAATGGGGGGTCGAACTCGGCAAGGAACTCGCCTCCAAGCTCGCGCCCATCGTGGCCGACGCGTTCGGCATCGACGGCCGAACTCGACGGGTCGACGGCGGGCCTGGTGGCTCACCGCCGCGCGTTGCTGGGGAACCCGTACCGGGGCAGTCGGCGCTTACGGGTTGCTCTGGGCCGGGGCCGGTGTCGTCGCGCCGGGGCCGGCGGGCTCGCGGCGTCGGGGGCCGGCGCCGGAGCAGGCGTCTGCGGGGCTGCCGGCTGCGACAAGGTTTGGCGCTGAGCGGCCACCTGGCTTTGCAGGTCGCTCAGCTCCGAATGGGCCTTCTCGAGCTGGGCATTGACGGCTCGCGAGCTCACGGTTGCGCTGGGCTGCCTGGTCGCCCAGCAGCGCAAGCTGCTTCTGGAGATCGGCCACCGCGTTCCGGGCCTTCTCGGCATCGGCCGCCAGCTGGTCCCGCCGGGCGGTCGAGTTCGACCACGGCCTTCTCGATGTCGGCCCGTTGCGCAGTCGTCTGCTTCAAGGCCTCGCGTTCCTGGGCCAGCCGGTTTTCCATGTCCGACAGATCGCGATTATGAGCCGCCACCTGGTCGGACGCGTCCGCTAGGGCCCGCTGTTCGGTCGCCTTCTGGTCCGAGATCTGCTTGAGCTGGTCGCGTGCGGTCGCGAGCTGCTTCTCGACGTTGGCTTGCTCCGCAACCTCGGCCCGGGCCTTGCCAAGCTGATCCTGGATGCCGGCGAGATCGCTCTTGCGGGCCGCGAGTTCCTCGTTCATCTGCGCCAGTTGCTGCTTAGCGCATCATTGGCCTGCTGGGCCGTTGTGGTTTCGCCGGCGACGCGGTCGCGCTCGGCGGTCGCATCGGCAACCGCCTTGGCGGCTTTGTCATGTTCGGCCGTCAAGCCGGCGAGGGTGGCCCGCAGATCCCCGAGGTCCTTTTCGACGCCCGCCTGCTCGCTCTTGTGGCCGGCAAGCTGGCTGCTCAAATTCTGCGGTCTGTTGCTTGAGCGCGTCGTTGCCCTGTTGAATCGTTGCGGTTTCGGCAGCGACCCGATCATGTTCCGTGTTGGCTTCGGCGGCGGCCTTTTCGGCAGCCTCCCGCGCGGTTGTCGCTTGAGCTAAAGCGTCGCGGGCCTGCGCGGCTCCGGCCTCGGCGTCCTCGCGGGCCTTGGTGGCATCCGCGACGGTTTTGTCGGCTTCGGCCGCTGCCGCTTCGGCAGCCGTCTGCTTGGCTTCGATGTCGGTCAACGCCCCGGCCGCGGCGCGTTCCTTGGTCAATTCCTCGTCGAGCTGCGTGGACTGCTGCTGCAGGGTGGTCAGCCGCGCCTGATCCTGCGCCCGCTGCGAGCCCGAGCTTGCCAGGTTCCAGAAGAACAGCAGCCAGCCGATCAGCGCGAACGCGGCCAGGGCCAGCGATACGGGTCGACGCAACTCTGCATTATAGTCGGTAGCCATGGTGCCTGTCCCTCGAACCGCCAACGCGAAAACAAGCATGCCGCAGCGGCCATGTCACGCGGCAACGCAACACGCCCAGGATGATCAGCCTTCGACTTCGAGCGCCAGGCGGGTGCTGACACTGACGCCGTTGTCGAGCACCGCTTGTACGATCATGCGATGAGCTCCGGTTTCGAGAACCGGGAGCCGCGCGGTCCACATGTGCGACGAAACTTCGGCCTTCACCCAGGGCTTTTTGGTCGCTTCGTTGCGGGCGTAGAGTTCCTCGACGAAGGGATCGGGCATGGCCGTGCATGTCATCGTGATAGGGCCGGGCGCCGAGGTGCAGCGTCACTTTCGTCGCGGGACCCCCGTCGAACACATTTGCCACGACTGTGCTCGAAGGTGCCGCCAGAGCGCTGATCCGGGGCTGCGCCAGCGCGCCCTGTCGATAGTCCCGGCGCATCTCGTCATGCGCGTGGCTGTGAACCGAGACGCGGATCTGCCGGACATCCGGCTCCTTGGCGGGCACGAAGCGGCTCGTATAGCTGTTGCCGTCCACCGAAAGCACGTGGAACCCGTTCGGCGTGCCATCCCGGCTGTCGGCTACCGCGACGCCCCGGTGATCGTACGGCCCACTCCACCACGAACCCGAAAGGGCGGTCAGCACATGATGATGGTGCGGAACCGGGGAAAGCCAGCCGTCCGCTTCGCCGAAATAATGATGTTCGGTTGTGTGCGTATGGCCGGACAGGCTCAATGTGTAGCGCCGGCCGGCCAGCAGCTTGAACAGATCGTCCCGATTGGTGAGGTTTTGGTAGGGCTCGTTGTCGAGATAGGTGCGCAGCGGGATATGGGTCGCGACCACGATCAGCTTGTCGTCGGGAACATGGGCCAGGAGGTTGCGCACAAAGTCGAGTTGGGCTGGGTCGAGCCGCCCGCGATATTTCCCGCTGCCGTTCGGCTTGCTGCGATCCGGCCCGAGGTAGTCGACATCGTCCAGCATGACGAAGACCGCATCGGCGTAGCAGAAGGCGTAATAGTTCGGCCCGAACACGCGCTTGTAGGTTTCGCGGGAGTAACGGCGGTCCGGCGCCTCGAAATTGAGGTCGTGATTGCCACCGACATTGTACCAGGGCAGGCCGAGGGTGCCGATCAGGGCATTGTAGCGCGGATAGAGCGAGAGGTCGTCGAACAGCATGTCGCCGACCGTCACGCCGAACTTGGCTTCGACGCCGCCGATGGCGCTCATCAAGTCGTCGCGGACGAAATCGAGTTCCGCCTCCGTCTCGGGCTGCGGGTCGGTGAACAGGACGACATCGAATTTTCGCGGCTCGTCCTGCCGGACGAGGCCGAAGTCGACAGACGCCGGCAACGGCCCCGTCGGTGCGATGCCCTCGAAAGTCAGCCCGAGCGAGGCCGGCGAGCCTTGCGGCTGGTGGATGTAGTAGAATCGCGGCAGGTTGGTCGCCGGATCGAGCGCGGTCATGTAGCCCGCGGGCTTGATGACGAAAAGCACCGTCTCGTCCGACACCGGCAGGCTGTAGCGACCGTCCGCATCCGTGACCGCGACCTCGCGCCCGTTGGATACCAGCACGCCGGCGATGCCGGCGTTCGATGCGTCATCGAACACCCTCCCGGACGCCAGATTGTCCTGTGTGGCGGCATTCGGCCGGGGCGGTGCCCGTCCCAAGCGCCAAGCCGACCCCTCCCGCCGCAGCGCTCTTCAACAGGTCGCGCCGCGACAAGGCCCCCGCATCATCGTCCTGCATCGTAAACTCCGCGTTCAGGCACGAATAACGCGTGGGAGATGAAACCCGGAGGATGGAGGTGGGGGTGTGTGTGGTAGGAGGAGTGTTGTGGGTGTGGTTGGGTAGAAATAGGGTGTATTTGAGCTTGTGTGAGTGGAGATGGGAGAGCCGCAGCGAAGCGACCCCTCAGGACGACACGGCGCAGGACGCGGATGGTGCTGGACGATCGTGGCGGTGGCTCGCGGTGAGGGCGAAGTCAGCTGTCCGTCACGGCGGCTACATTCCTCGTTCAACACCGACATCAAGTTCAAGCCGAACGCGGCAACGCCAACCACGACGTACAAGAACGTGGCTCTCGACGGCGCTCCTTCGAGGCTCCCCTATGGGGTTTCAGGGCTGTCTACTGGTTTTCCAATCTTCCTGGCTGGGGCGTCGGGGTCGATTACTCGCACGCCAAGATCATCGTCCAGCGCCCGCCGGCACTTGACGCCATGGCGTCGCACTTCCAGTTCACGGACGGCCTGAACATTGGCACCGTCGATGCGCTCTACCGGTACCACTGGAACGACCGGTTCACGCCTTACGCCGGCTTGGGCGTTGGGATTTCGGTTCCGGACGTGGAAGTTACCCTCAAAGCGCCTTTCGATACGACGTCGACCAACCAGTACGAGGTGACCGGTCCGGCCTTCCAGGGCAAGATCGGCCTCGATTACAAGATCACGGACGCGTTCTCGGCCTTCGCGGAATATAAGCTCGCCTACACGCTGAACGACGCAAGCCTGCGCAATGGCGGTCGAACGCAGCTGGATATTCTGACCAATCAGGTCCTGGTGGGCGTGTCCTACGCGTTCAAGTGAACGCGTAGGACACCGGGGCCTGATACCCAGTGCCGGCTGAACGGCACTGACCGCGCCTCAGTGCAGGACGCGTTCGCGCCGCCGCGGTGCCCCGCGCGTGGGGGCCGGGCCTTTTTCATCGAAGAGTTCGGCCAGCTTCTCGGTCATGGCGCCGCCGAGTTCCTCGGCATCCACGATGGTGACGGCGCGCCGGTAGTAGCGCGTCACGTCGTGGCCGATGCCGATGGCGATGAGTTCCACAGGCGAGCGCGTCTCGATCTCCTCGATGACGGCCCGCAGGTGCCGTTCGAGATAATTGCCGGCATTTACCGACAGGGTGGAATCGTCCACCGGGGCGCCGTCCGAGATCATCATCAGGATGCGGCGCTGTTCGGGGCGTCCCATCAGGCGCTCGTGCGCCCATTCGAGCGCTTCCCCGTCGATGTTCTCCTTGAGCAGGCCCTCCCGCATCATCAGGCCGAGATTGCGCCGCGCCCGCCGCCAGGGCGCGTCGGCGGCCTTGTAGATGACATGCCGCAGATCGTTGAGCCGGCCAGGCGAAGCCGGCTTGCCGGCCTGCAGCCAGGCCTCACGCGATTGCCCACCCTTCCAGGCGCGCGTGGTGAAGCCCAGGATCTCGACCTTGACGCCGCAGCGCTCCAGCGTGCGGGCCAGGATGTCCGCGCAGGTCGCCGCCACCGTGATGGGCCGCCCGCGCATCGATCCCGAATTGTCGAGCAGCAGCGTCACCACCGTGTCGCGGAAGTCGGTATCCTTCTCGCGCTTGAACGAGAGGGGCTGCTGCGGGTCGACCACGACACGCGACAGCCGGGCCGGGTCGAGCATCCCCTCTTCGAGGTCAAACTCCCAGGCGCGGCTCTGCTGGGCCATGAGGCGGCGCTGCAGGCGATTGGCCAAGCGGCCGACCACGTTGGACAGGTTGTTGAGCTGCTTGTCGAGATAGGCCCGCAGCCGCTCCAACTCTTCGGGATCGCAGAGCTGCTCCGCGGCGACGACCTCGTCATAGCGGGTGGAGAAAGCCTTGTAGTCGGGCCCCCGCGCGTCGTTCTGGCCCGCGTTCGGCCGACGGCTTTCGGCGGCCTCATCGGCTTCACCCTCATCGGAATCCTCGGGCGACTCGCCCGTCGGCCCGTCGGGGCTGTCCATCGCGCCCTGGTCGAAATCCTCCGAACTCGCCTCGGCCGCATCGGTCTCTACGCTGTCGCCGCTCTCGCTCTCCTGGCCTTCGCCCTCCGAAGATTCAGCCTCGTCCTGCTGCTGATCCTCCGGGTTCTCCTCGTCGTTCTCCTCGCGATCGAGCGAGGCGGGATCGCCCATCTCGAGCGCCGCCAACAGCTTGTGCACGGAACGCCCGAACGTACGCTGGTTCTCGACGGAGGCGCCCAACCGGTCGAGATCGGGGCCGGCGCGCTCCTCGATCCAGGGCCGCCAAAGGTCGACCAGCGCCTGGGCCGCTGCGGGCGGCGCCTGGCCGGTCAGCCGCTCGCGCACGATCAGTGCCACCGCGTCCTCGATCGGGGCTTCGGACCGCTCGGTGATTTCGGCGTAATTGCCGCGGTGGTAGCGATCCTCCAGCATGGCCGCGAGATTGCTCGCCACGCCGTCCATGCGCCTGGCGCCGATCGATTCGACGCGCACCTGCTCGACCGAGTCGAACACCGCGCGCGCACCCTGCGCCTCGGGCAGCAGCCTGCGATGGGTCGCCGCATCGTGGCAGGCGAGTTTCAACGCCATCGAATCCGCATGACCGCGCACGATGGCGGCATCGCGCGGCGAGAGCTTGCGCGGCGGCTCCGGCAGCCGGGCCTTGGCGCCCTCCCCGTGCCCGACGACATTCGGCTTGTCGGCCGCGAAGGTCACTTCGAGGTCCGGGGTGCGCGACAGGGCGCGCATGCAGGACGCGACAGCCCGTTTGAAGGGTTCCTGCGGGGCCTCGGCAGCGGCGGCGGACTTGCGATTGGTCGGGGGTGCGGTCACGTCAGTCTCCCGGCCACGTGATCTCCCGATTCATAACATCGTCCCAGCTATAAGCATTGTTTTCCGGGAAAGTGCCGTCCGGCAGATCGGTCTCGATAGCCGCCTCGCCGCGCCCGCGCTCGTAGGCTTCAGCCAACGCTTCTACTCGGCGGCTTTCGAGACTTGGGAACTTGCTCAGCTGCTTCCTCACCCGTCTCCTATGCTCTTTAATCGAATTGACCCAGCTTCGGCTTCGCCTGGCAGGCTGGTGGTCCCATTTCAGCAAATGCTGGATCGCACGTGCCAAGCTGCTCTCCAACTTGTCGTACTCACGATTCGCCACGTCGGTGATCTCGTCGGCCAGGTTGGGGAGGTCGAGCTCGGCAACGCGGCCCTCCCGCAGAAGCGCCGCTTGCTGCAGGGCCCAGCTGTAGGCGTCGTCCTCGTAGCGGATGCGCGGCTCGGGCGGCACGGTCTCTTCGGCCGCCGCGCCCGCCGTGATCCTGGTTGCGAAGAAGGGTCATGTGTCCCTCCGCATTTTCCTCAGCTCAGCGCGACGTTGACGGAGCTTTCGGGAAGTTCCTGGCCGAAGCAGCGCTGGTAGAACTCCGCCACAAGGGCGCGCTCGAGCTCGTCGCACTTGTTAAGGAAGGTGAGGCGGAACGCAAAGCCGATGTCGCCGAAGATCTCGGCGTTCTCGGCCCAGGTGATCACCGTTCGCGGGCTCATCACGGTCGAAAGGTCCCCCGCCACAAAGGCATTGCGGGTCAGATCGGCGACCCGCACCATCCGGTTGACGGTGTCGCGGCCTTCCTTGCTGCCCCGGTAATGCGGTGCCTTGGCCTGGACGATGTCCACCTCGCGGTCGTGCGGCAGGTAGTTGAGCGTCGCCACGATCGACCAGCGGTCCATCTGGCCCTGATTGATCTGCTGCGTGCCGTGATAGAGCCCCGACGTATCGCCCAGGCCTACCGTATTGGCGGTGGCGAACAATCGGAAGGCCGGATGCGGCTTGATGACCCGCTTCTGGTCGAGCAGCGTCAGGCGGCCCGACACTTCGAGCACGCGCTGGATCACGAACATCACGTCGGGCCGGCCCGCATCATATTCGTCGAAGCACAGGGCCACGTTGTTCTGCAGCGCCCAGGGCAGCATGCCGTCCCGGAACTCGGTGACCTGCTTGCCATCCTTGAGCACGATCGCGTCCTTGCCCACCAGATCGACGCGGGACACGTGACTGTCGAGGTTGATGCGGATGCAGGGCCAGTTCAGCCGCGCGGCCACCTGCTCCACATGGGTCGATTTGCCGGTGCCGTGGTAGCCGGTGATCATCACGCGGCGGTTGCGCGAAAACCCGGCCAGGATCGCCAGCGTCGTATCGCGGTCGAAGATGTAGTCGGCATCGGTATCGGGGACGTGATCTTCCACGGTCGAATAGGCCGGCACCTGCATGTCGGAATCGATGCCGAACACCTGCCGGACGGACACTTTCATGTCCGGCAGGGCCGCCACATTGTCTCTTGCCTGTTCCATCAATCCTCCGTCCCGGCCTCCAACAGGCAGGGCTCGCCAGAATCTGCTTGGTCCGGTCTCCGACGCCCCGCGCCGCACGAGATGCGCGGCGCCAGGTCGCTCGGATGGCCGGGGTTTACCGTGCCGGCCCGGCCGCGTCCGTGGCCGCCGACAGCTTGATCGTCTTCAGGAAATTATAGGCCCTGATGATCTCGCGCAATTTATCCTCGTTCGACCGGTCGCCGTGGTTGGCGTCCGGATGAAGCTGCTTGACCAACGTCTTGTAACGGGTCTTGACCGAACTGGCATCCGCGCTCTCATCGAGCCCGAGCGCGTTCAAGGCCCGCATCGTGGCCTGGCTGTAGCGCGGCTTATGGGCCGCTTCGGGACGCCAGGTCCGGGCGCGCGCCCGGAAGATGCCCAGGCTGTCGGGATGCAGGTCCTCGGCGGAGACGCTCTCGCCCGCGCCCCGGTTCACGCCCATGTTCCAGGTGGGCCGATGCCCGACCAGCGCGTCCTTCTGATATTTCTGGACCGCATCGTCGCTCATGCCGCTGAAGTAATCGTAGGTCGCGTTGTACTCGCGGACATGGTCCAGGCAGAAGCTGAAGTACTGGCCTTCCCGGTCGCGGCCCATCGGAGCCCGAAACTCGCCGGCATTCAGGCAACCCGGGTGGTCGCAAGCTGCAGCCGCCGAAGCCGCCCGGGTTTGCTTCGGGACGGCCTTGGTGCGAACACGGTCGAAATGGCGCGAGTTGAGATTCATTGTCACCTTATTATGGGGGAGTTCTCGACGCCCGCAAGCCGATCTGCCGCAGTGCAATGCGGCGGTTGCGCCGCCCCCTCTGCCCTCGTCATCGGAGACTTCTGTCCATGAGCGTCAAGGATATCATCAGTGCCCGACTAGCCGAAGGGCTCAGGCCCGACGCTCTGACCGTCACCGATGAATCGCACCTGCATGCCGGCCACGCAGGGTCGCGGCCCGAAGGTGAAACCCATTTCCGGGTGCAGATCACGGCGCAGACCTTCGCGGGGAAAAGCCGTGTCGAACGGCACAGGTTGGTCAATGCCCTGCTGGCCGAGGAGTTGCGCCAACGCATTCACGCGCTGGCCATCGAGGCCCGGGCTCCGGACGAGCCAGGTCGCTGAACGGCCGCGAAGCCCGGCCATTTGCAAGCGGAACCGCTGCCCTTATAGCTGAGAGCCAAGCGGGCTGGAGGCCATAGATGGCGGACATGCGACTTGTCGTGACCGGCGCCGGGGGGCGCATGGGTCGCATGCTGGTGAAAGCCATCACGGAGACCGAGGGCGTGGCCCTGGCGGGCGCGCTCGAACGGTCCGGTTCACCCGTCCTTGGGCAGGACGCCGGGTTGCTGGCGGGGGTTGGCCCGCTCGGGATCGGGGTCAGCGAAAACGCCCTGGAAGCGCTGGTGCAGGCCGACGGCCTGCTCGATTTCACGGCCCCGGGCGCCACGGTGGCATTCGCCGGCCTCGCGGCCCAGGCCCGCATTGCCCACGTGGTCGGAACGACGGGGCTGGGCGATGCGGATCTGGCCCGTCTCGCGGCCGCGGCCCGCCACGCCCCCATCGTGCGCTCCGGCAACATGAGCCTTGGGGTCAATCTCTTGGCCGCGCTGGTGCGCCGTGCCGCCGCGTCGCTCGGTCCCGATTGGGACGTCGAAATCGTCGAGATGCACCACCGGATGAAGGTGGATGCGCCCTCCGGCACCGCGTTGCTGCTTGGCGAAGCGGCCGCGGCCGGACGAGCCATCGAGCTTGCGGCCCACGCGACTCGATCGCGCGACGGCCATACCGGGGCGCGGGTGCCCGGCAGCATCGGCTTTTCGGCGCTGCGGGGCGGCACCGTGGTGGGTGACCATCGAGTCATCCTGGCCGGGCCGGGCGAGCGGATCGAATTGTCCCACGTGGCCGAGGACCGCAGCGTGTTCGCCCGCGGGGCCATCCAGGCCGCCTTGTGGGCGCGCGGCCGCAAGCCGGGCCTCTACAGCATGGCCGACGTGCTCGGCCTCGGCGAAATCTAACATCAGCGATGGGAAAATCCGATGGAGCGTCTGCTCGTCCTCGTCCGCCACGGCCAGAGCGACTGGAACCTGAAAAACCTGTTCACCGGTTGGAAGGACCCCGACCTGTCGCCCAAGGGCGTAGACGAGGCGCGGCTGGCCGGCCGTGCCCTGAAGGATCTCGGCCGGTTCGACGTGGCGTTCACCTCGGCCCTGGTCAGGGCCCAGCACACGCTCGCACTGCTGCTCGGTGAAACCGGCCAGACCGGGCTCGAGACGATCGCCGACAAGGCGCTGAACGAGCGCGATTACGGCGACCTCAGCGGCCTCAACAAGGACGAGGCCAGGGTAAAATGGGGGGAGGAGCAGGTCCATGTCTGGCGCCGCTCCTACGACGTGCAGCCGCCCGGTGGCGAAAGCCTGAAGGACACGGTGGCGCGCGTGCTGCCCTATTATTGCCAGCAGATCCTTCCACGCGTGCTCGCGGGCAACAAGGTGCTGGTGGCGGCGCACGGCAATTCACTGCGGGCCTTGATCATGGTGCTGGATGGGCTCAGTCCCGACACCATCCCGGGCGTGGAGCTCGAGACCGGCGTGCCCATCGTATATCGCCTCGACGCCAACTCACGCGTGGCGTCGAAAGACATCCTGAAGCTGTGACAACCGAGAAAGCCCTGCGCGACACGCAGGTCGGCCCTGCGCCCGCTGTGACCTGAGAAACCGCGCCTCCGTGCCCTATGTCCAGCGACGAACTCAATCGATCGATTGGACCAATTCATGCCTAACCTGTTCGACCCCATCCTTGTCGGCGACCTGCAGCTCAAGAACCGGATCTGGATGGCGCCGCTGACGCGCTGCCGTGCGGTAGGCGGCGGTCGCGTACCGAACGACCTGATGGTCGAATATTACACCCAGCGGGCCTCCGCCGGCCTCATCCTGACGGAAGCCACCTCCGTAACCCCCATGGGCGTGGGCTACCCGGATACTCCGGGGATCTGGTCGGACGAGCAGGTAACCGGGTGGTCCAAGGTGACGCGGGCCGTCCACGCCGCCGGCGGGCGCATCTTCCTTCAGCTTTGGCACGTCGGCCGCATCTCGGACCCGCTTTATCTCGATGGCGCCCTTCCGGTCGCGCCGAGCGCCATCCGGCCCGCAGGCCATGTGAGCCTGGTGCGGCCCATGAAGGATTTTGTCACGCCGCGCGCTCTCGAGACGGACGAGATCGCCGGGGTCGTGGCGGCCTATCGCAAGGGTGCGGAGAACGCCAAGAAGGCCGGGTTCGACGGTGTCGAGATCCACGGCGCCAATGGCTACCTGCTCGACCAGTTCCTGCAGGACAAGAGCAACCAGCGCACCGACCTTTACGGCGGCTCCATCGAGAACCGCGCCCGCCTGATGCTGGAGGTCACCGATAGCTGCATCGAGGTCTGGGGCGCAGGCCGGGTTGGCATGCATCTGGCGCCGCGGCGCGATTCGCACGACATGGGCGATTCGACACCGGCCGAAACCTTCGGCTACGTGGCCAAGGAACTCGGACGCCGCAAGATCGCCTTCATCTGCGCCCGCGAGGCCCTGGGCGAGGACCAGCTTGGCCCGCAGCTCAAAAAGCTGTTCGGCGGGTGCTACGTCGACAACGAGCGCTTCACCAAAGAGGATGCGGAGCGTGTTCTGGCCGATGGCCAGGCCGATGCGGTCGCCTTCGGCAAGCTGTTCATCGCCAACCCCGACCTGCCGGAGCGGTTCAAGGAGGATGCCCCGTTGAACCCGCCTCGGCCGGAGCTGTTCTATGCCTCGGGCCCGGAGGGCTACACCGACTACCCCGCGCTCGAGTCTGCCATGGCCTGACCGGCCCTGCCGCGTCCCGTTCCCGGCCGCTGGTCCGCTTGACGGGGTCGGGAATGGTTCCTACTTGCAAGCAACCCCGCGGGCGTTTTCGCCCGCCAGCCGAGGTTCCATCATGGCCGATGCCGATTCCGCCACCCGCAAGGTGACCGACGCGAGCTTTCAAACCGATGTCCTGCAATCAACCGAGCCGGTCGTCGTCGACTTCTGGGCGGAATGGTGCGGCCCCTGCCGCATGATCGCGCCGGCGCTCGAAGAGATCGCCAAGGAGATGAAGGGCAAGGTCACGGTGGCCAAGTTCAACATCGACGAAAACCCGGGCGTACCCGGGCAACTGGGCATCCAATCGATCCCCACCCTGCTGCTGTTCAAAGACGGCAAGGTTGCGTCCAAGGCCGTCGGCGCCAAGCCGAAGGGCGAACTCGTGCGCTGGATCAGCAGCGCGATCTGACGCCTATCACCCCGCGCCCAAGGCGCGGGGTCAGGGTCGCTACTCCGGCAGGGTACCGTTCGCCGCGAGCACCTCGCCGGCCAGATAAAGCGATCCCGTGATCAGGATGCGTGGCGGCACTGGCCAGTCCCGCGCCGCCAGGAACCGTATGGCGGCCTCGACGCCCGCGCACGATGCGGCCCCGATCCCGATTTCCGTGGCGATCGCGGCCACGTCCTCGGCGCTGCGCCCGCTATGGTCGCCCCCGACCGGCACGGCGATGAGTTCCTGGGCCAGGCCCTTGAACGACGCCAGGAAGCTGCGCGGGTCCTTGGTGGTCAGCATGCCGCAGATGAGCACTAGCGGGCGTGTGCTGTGGTCCTCGCCCTCGGCCATCGCATGGGCCAGCACGCGGCCCCCCTCGGCGTTGTGGCCGCCATCGAGCCAAAGCTCCGCGCCGCGGGGCGCGATGGACCGCAGGCGCCCGCGCAGCAGCGGCTGCAGGCGGGCCGGCCAGTCGACGGTACCCAGACCGGCCTCGTAAGCCGAAACCGGGAGGTCGGGCTGGAAGGCGCGCAGCGCCGCGATGGCGGTCCCGGCATTGGCATGCTGGTGCCGGCCCTTGAGGCGCGGCAGCGGCAAATCGAGCAGACCCCGATCATCCTGATAGACCAGTCGTCCCTGCTCCTCGTGGCAGGAGAAATCCTGCCCGCCCACGAAGGCCGGGGCGCCGACTTTGGCAGCCTGGCGCAAGAGGACCGCCAAGGCCGCGGGGTCCTGGTCTGCGATGATGGCCGGCACGGCGCGCTTGAGGATTCCCGCCTTTTCGAAGGCGATAGCTTCTACGCTGGAGCCGAGGAATTCCGGATGGTCCCAGGACACCGGGGTTATCACGGTGGCGGCTGGCTTCGGCACCACGTTGGTGGCGTCGACACGTCCGCCCAGCCCGACTTCCAGCAGCAGCGCATCGGCAGGATGCGCCGCGAACAGCAGAAACGCCGCCGCGGTGGTGATTTCGAACACGCTGATCGGCTGCGCGGCATTCACGCGCTCGCAGTGCTCGAAGGCGTTCGCGAGATCGCGGTCCTCGACCAGCCGGCCGCCGCCCGGTGCCGCAAGCCTGATCCGCTCGTTGAACCGTACCAGGTGCGGCGATGTGTAGACATGGACACGCCGGCCGGCGGCCTCCAGTATGGCCCGCATGAACGCCACCGTGGAGCCCTTGCCATTGGTGCCGGCAACATGGATCACGGGCGGAAGCTTCCGCTCCGGATGATCGAGCGCGGCCAGCAGCCGCTCGATGCGGTCCAGCGACAGATCGATCTTCTTCGGATGGAGCGACAGGAAGCGCTCCATCAGCGCATCCACCCGTCCGGCGGGCGTTGCCTGGCTGGTCAAGGGCAGCGTCATCAGGCGGCCGCGGGCGCCCGCTCGGGGGCCCTGGCTTGCGGTGCCGGCACGACGACAGGGCCTCGCTCCTGGCGGCGCGCCGTCAGCAGACCGCAGAGCCGCGCCAGCGTGGCCCGCATGTCGCGCCGGTGCACCACCATGTCGACCATGCCGTGTGCCTGCAAATATTCGGCCCGCTGGAACCCCTCGGGCAGCTTTTCGCGCACGGTCTGCTCGATGACGCGCGGACCCGCGAAGCCGATCAACGCGCCAGGTTCGGCAATATGGATGTCGCCCAGCATGGCATAGGAGGCGGTGACGCCGCCCGTGGTCGGATTGGTCAGCACCACGATGTAGGGCAGCCGGGCGGTCTTGAGCCGATTCACCGCGACCGTCGTGCGGGGCAGCTGCATCAGCGAGAACATGCCCTCCTGCATCCGGGCCCCGCCCGAGGCGGCGAACAGGATGAACGGCGTCTTCGACTGCACGGCCCGCTCGGCGCCGATCACGATGGCCTCGCCGGCCGCCATGCCGAGCGAGCCGCCAATGAAGTCGAAGTCCTGCACGGCCATTGTCACGTCGCGGCCTTCGAGCTTGCCGAATCCGACCTTCACGGCATCGGCGAGGCCCGTCTTGGTGCGCGCCTCCTTCAGCTTGTCGGCATAGCGCTTTTCGTCCCGGAACTTGAGCGGGTCGGTCAGCACCTCCGGTACCGCGACATCTTCATACTGACCGTTATCGAAGGTCGCGGCGAGCCGGGCCTTGGCCACCAGCCGCATGTGATAATCCGAGCCCGGCACCACGAAGAGGTTGTTCTCGAGGTCCTTGTGGAACACCAGCTGGCCGCTGTCGGGACATTTCACCCACAGGTTCTCGGCCGTCTCCTTCTTCAGGAACGATCGGATTTTCGGGGGTACGACATTGTGGATCCAGCTCATGGGCGACTTTCCGGGCGGCTTGCGCGTTCGGCCGACCTCACGCCAGCCGCGAGTTCACCGACGAAGCGGCTGACATTCTCGACCGTGGAGGGCGTGGCGCGCCCCTCGTGGAGAGACTTCGCCAGCACGTCGATCAGGGCCGTGCCGACCACCACCGCGTCGGCATGGGCCGCCACGGCGGCGGCGCTTTCGGGACTCTTCACCCCGAAGCCGACCGCAATGGGCAGATCCGTATGGCGCTTTATTCGGGCCACGGAGTCCGCAACCCGGCTGTAGTCCGGCGCCGCCGAACCGGTGATGCCCGTGACCGAGACGTAATAGACGAAGCCGCTTGTGTTGTGCAGCACGGCGGGCAGGCGCTTGTCGTCCGTCGTCGGTGTCGCGAGCCGAATGAAGTTCAGGCCCGCCTTGATGGCAGGAACGCAGAGTTCCTCGTCCTCTTCGGGCGGCAAGTCGACCACGATCAAGCCGTCGACCCCGGCCTCGCGGGCCTCCGCCAGGAAACGGTCGACCCCATAGATGTAGATCGGGTTGTAATAGCCCATCAGCACGATGGGTGTGTCGGCATCGGCCTTCCGGAAGTCACGGACCATCGCCAGGGTGGTTTCCAACCGGTGGCCGGCCGCGAGGGACCGCAGGGCGGCGGCCTGGATGGTCGGCCCGTCGGCCATGGGATCCGTAAACGGCATGCCGAGCTCGATCACGTCGGCTCCGGCGCCCGGCAAGGCGCGGAGCACGGCCGCCGAGGTCGCGTGGTCTGGATCACCCGCCGTGATGAAGGTGACGAGGCCGGCGCGGCCCTCCCGCTTGAGCGCGTCGAAGCGGATTTTCATCCTGGCCGTCATGGACGCTTCGTCCCCCCGCAGCCGCCGAGCATGATGTCGCTCATCTCACATCCCGCCCAGGTGATCGGCCACAGTGAAGATGTCCTTGTCGCCGCGACCCGACATGTTCACCACCATCAGATGATCGCGCGGCAGCTCCGGCGCAAGCTTCAGAACGGCAGCCAGCGCGTGGGCAGGCTCGAGAGCCGGGATGATGCCTTCGAGCTTGGAGCAGATCTGGAACGCATCGAGGGTTTCGGCATCGGTGGCCGAAAGATAGCGCACGCGGCCGATGTCCTTGAGCCAGGAATGTTCGGGGCCGACCCCGGGATAATCGAGCCCGGCCGAGATCGAGTGACCCTCGCGGATCTGCCCGTCGTCGTCCATCAGCAGATAGGTGCGGTTGCCGTGCAGCACGCCCGGCCTGCCCCCCGCCATCGAAGCCGCATGGGCTTCGGTATCTAGACCGTGCCCCGCCGCCTCGACCCCGATGATGTCGATGTCGGGGTCGTCGAGAAACGGGTGGAACAGGCCGATGGCGTTCGAGCCGCCGCCGATGCACGCGACCAGCGAGTTCGGCAGGCGTCCCTCGGCGGCCAGCATCTGTTCCCGGGTCTCGGTGCCGATTATCGATTGGAAGTCGCGCACCATCCCCGGATAGGGATGCGGGCCAGCCGCGGTGCCGATGCAATAGAACGTGTCTTCGACGTTGGTAACCCAGTCGCGCAGCGCCTCGTTCATGGCGTCCTTGAGGGTCTTGGCGCCCGATTGCACCGGGTGCACTTCGGCGCCCAGGATCTTCATCCGGAACACGTTGGGCTTTTGCCGCTCGACGTCGACTGCCCCCATATAGACCACGCAAGGCAGGCCGAAGCGCGCGCAGGCGGTGGCGGTGGCGACACCATGCTGACCGGCCCCGGTCTCGGCGATGATGCGGGTCTTGCCCATGCGCCGGGCGAGCAGGATCTGGCCCAGCACGTTGTTGATCTTGTGCGAGCCGGTGTGGTTGAGCTCCTCGCGCTTGAAATAGATCTTGGCGCCGCCGCAATGCTCGGTCAGCCGCTCGGCGAAATAGAGCGGCGAGGGCCGGCCCACGTAGTGGGTGTGGAGATCCCGGATCTCAGCCGCGTAGGCCGGATCGTTCTTGGCTTCCTCGTAGGCCCGCTCGAGTTCGAGGATCAGCGGCATCAGGGTTTCGGCCACGAAGCGCCCGCCGAAAATGCCGAAGTGGCCTCGTTCGTCCGGCCCGTTTCGGAAGGAATTCGGCTTTTCGGGCTTCACCACGGGATCATCTCCTTGGACACGCTCGGCCTGTCACAACCCGACGGGCAAACCCGCGTTTCGCGCGGCGCGCACGAAAGCGAGGATCAGTTCGGGGTCCTTGACGCCGGGCGACAGTTCGACGCCGGACGAAACATCGACGGCGGGGGCACGACTGACCGCAACGGCTTCCTCGACGTTGTCGGGCGTAAGGCCTCCGGAAAGCATGAACGGGACGGGAAGGTCAAGCGCCGAAAGGACGCGCCAGTCGAAGGCCCTCCCGTTGCCGCCGGGGTGGCGCGCCCCGGGCGGCGGCTTGGCATCGAACAGGATTTCGTCCGCCACGGACGCATAGGCCATGGCACCCACCACGTCCTCGGGTCCCGAGATCCCGACAGCCTTCATCACCGGCCGCCCGAAGCGGGCCCGCAGGGCCGCGACCCGCTCGGGGAACTCACGGCCGTGCAGTTGCAGTATCGCGGGATCGGCGGCCGCCACCATCTCGTCCAGAAGCGCGTCCTCGGCATCCACGGTCAGCACCACGATGGCGGCGCGCCCCCTGGCCTGAGCCGCGAGAGCCTTGGCACGCTCGGTCGAGACATGGCGCGGGCTTTTGGGGAACATCACGAGGCCGACGCGCTCCACGCCGGCGTCGAGCGCCACTTCCAGTGTCGCCTCGGATGACAGACCGCAGATCTTGATGAGTGGCGACAACGTGATGGTCCATGGCCCTGCCGCGAAGGGCGGGTGCTTGGCGCAGTTTAGCCCATTCCGGGCCGAACGGTACATATGATCAATGTATGGGCCGGGCAGCGCTCTGCCACCCTCCTGGCTGTTCGCGCGTTGACCCACCTCAGGAGAGGGAGCCAGCATGATGAATCCGCAAACCAAGCTTTCGATGCCGGGACCCGACCCGATGCCTGGCGATCCGTTTCCGGAGCCGACCACCCCGCCAGCGCCGCGGGAAGATCCCCCGTCGGAGCCGCTCGGCGTTCCCCAACCCGGACCCGATACGATCAACCCCGGTGTTGGCGAGCCCTTGGGCATTCCGCCCGGCTCGCCGCCCGAAATCCCGTCCGAGCCGAGCGCCCCGACGGTGTTCTGATCAACCGGAAACGAAAAAGCCCGCCGGCAAGGCCAGCGGGCGAGTCTTCGTTGGGTCGCAGAGTGAATGCTCGAAGCGCGAAAAGAGTTCGCGCCAATGCAGCAAAACTTTCCAGCCCCTGCCGCGGTTCGGCGGTCCACCCGAGAGAGGACGATATTCATCGCGCGACCGGGCGGGTATCCTGCGCTCGCCAGGGTCGCAGCGAGACGACGCGCCACGAGGATCGATCATGCCGCCACAGCAACTCGGTTCAACGATGCGCGTGCTGCATCCCGCCCCGAATGTGCTGGCCTTCTACGATGGCCGGATCGACGGCATGCGCGCCTACTCGGATGCGCCGAATTGGCTCGACGACGGCGCCTTCGCGCTGGGTGCCTGCTCCTATGCCATCGTGGATGGCACCGAGGCGCTGGTCTACGACACGCACATGTCGGTTCCCCATGCGGCGATCGTCAGACAAACCCTTGAGAATGCCGGGGTCCGGTCGATCCGGGTCGTGCTCAGCCATTGGCACGCCGACCATGTGGCCGGGAACGCGGTGTTCAGGGATTGCGAGATCATCGCCAACGGCCTGACGGGCCGCATATTGTCCGAGCGCAAGGCGGATCTCGAGAGCGGCACGCCGCCCATCCGGCCCCTGGTTCTCCCGACCCGGACATTCGACGGGAGGCTGCGCCTGCAGGTGGTCTCGCTGGCCGTGGACCTACTCTGTTTCGACATCCATAGCCGCGACGGCACGGTGCTGATCCTGCCCGAGGCCGGCATTCTGTTCGCCGGGGACACGCTCGAAGATCCCATTACCTATGTGGCCGAACCGGACCGGCTCCAGGCCCATCTGGCCGACCTCGACCGGCTTTCCCGGGTCGAATTCAACCGCATCCTGCCGAACCATGGCGCGCTGGAGGTGATCGAAGGCGGCGGCTACGGCAGGGGGTTGCTCGAGGCGACCCGCCGCTATGTCGAAAAGCTTCTGCGCTGCCGAGATGAACCGGCGCTGGCCCAGCAGGATCTCCGCGCCTTCGCGGGCGATGACCTCTTGGCCGGCAATGTCCAGTACTATGGGGCCTATGAGCGCGTTCACCGGACCAACGTCGAACGCGTGCTGTCGCAACGGGGCAGCCCACCCTAAGCGCGACAAGCTCCCCGGTGGTCGGCGCCGCTGCCCAGAGGAGCACCACTCTCGCCATTATGCCGCGCCCGACCGCGCCAGCGCGTCGGCGCGAAGCCTGTCACGGCTCGACATGAACGGCCCGACGGGGTTGCGGATGGGCGCGAAGGACGCCAGCCCGGTCCGCTCGGGCATCCCCAAATAGACGGCTTCGACCCCGCCCTTGGCGCTGTAGGCCTCGTGCCAGAAGCCCGCGCCCTGCGTGTCCTTCAGAAAATGACGCCACCAGAGCGAGTGCGGTGCCGTGCGCGTAAAGCGTTCGAGGCAGTCGAGATCGCGCCAATATTGCCGGAACCCGACGTGGTTCCAGCCGAACAGACAGCCCACCTCGCCGAGCAGTCCGTCGGGCGGATTGCGCCGGATCTCGGCAAAGCCCTTGCCCAGACGCATGAGCGCCGGCAGGGCCCGGAACTGGCGCACCCTGAACCCGAGTATGACCATCACCAGGTCTGGGTAGGCGCTGAGGTCCACGGTTTCCCGGATTGTGCCTTGCTTCATGACGACCCTCCTGTGTACACCGTAAACATAGCCGATCAGGTTTACGGTGTAAACATGGAAGCGCACAAAGCGGACCTCCGGTCGCGTCTCGTCCAAGAGGCCATACGGATACTCGCTGAAAATCCGTCGGACTTGACGCTACGCGGCTTGGCGCGGGCGGCCGACGTGTCGGCCATGGCGCCCTATCGGCACTTCGCCGACAAGGCGGCCCTGATGCTTGCGATCACGGAGACCGGCTTCGAGATGCTCCGGAATGTGCTGCTCGCGGCGGATCGCGCCGACGACGATCGAGAGGCGCTGATAGGACAAGGGCTGGCCTATGTTGGGTTCGCGGTCGCGCACCCCGCGTTGTTCCGCCTGATGTTCGCCGCACCGAAAAGCGGGAGCGTCAGCCGGGACCCCGGCGGAGACACGGCTTACGGGGTGCTGGAGCGCCGGATCTCGCAGATGAGCCCCGACCGAGCCGCGACCGCAGTCACCGGTGCCTGGGCCATCGTGCACGGGCTCGCGACGCTGACGCTGGACGCACGGTTGCCGCCCGAACCTGAGCATGCACGCCAGGTGCTCGACTTCTTCGTCGACGGGCTGGAAGCGCGCAGCGCAGGCTTCGAGAGCCCGCCAGGAGCCTAAGCTCCTCCAGCAGCGAGTAACGCCGCTTCCCCTTCACCACGTTGAAACCGTATCGCGTCGCAGCTGCAGCTGCGCGGCTTTGCGACCGAGCTCGTAGAGCTTGGGCACATTGGCCGGATCGTCCATTCCTCGCATCCGGCGAATGTCCGAACATGACAGCGTCTCCCCGAGAGAGTCTGCCAACCATTTCGCCTCGAGCATCACGTCAAGGCGGTGATAGCCGAACAAGGTACCGAACGGGGGCTTCACGGCGCCAAGATCGCCCAGCTCGGAATCGATGGGCCAGGCCACCGAGGTTTCGCCAAGCCAAGACATCAGCAAAAGAACGAGTTTCGCGCTGTCGTCGCTCTGGCCTGCAAGCGCACGGATCGCAAGCCCGAGCGAGCCGGCCTGGTTGGCCTCGCGCGCCGCCACCGTGGTGCGAAACCCTCCTGTCCCTACCGAGACGATGGTGAGGTTGGCCGCGCCCACCTTCCATTCCAATCCATAAGCCGGCAGCATCGCGGCCAGAAACAGGATCAGTGAGGGATTGTTGTGCGGTGTGAGGCCTCCATCGAGGAACAACCCCGCTGGATGCCCCTCAACGATCTCGATCAGCTCGGGGTCGAAGTAGTGGGGGGCGGCAGTGCTCGCCCGCACGACCTTCGCAAGAGGGATTGCAGCATTGCCGATGAACGAACGGTCCGAGGGCGTATTCCAGTAGGCCGACTTTCTGTTGTTGAGCAGGATCCAGGCACCTCCCGTATCTACGCGCTTGAGCACCACGGAAAGCCCTGTTTGCAGATCCTGGGAGTCGAGCCGTCGGTCTCCAAAGATGCTGGCGAGCTCGGAGCGGAGACCCGCAGCATCGAACTTTGGACTCCATCCGGGCATGCGCCACGGCGATCGACGAAATACCTTCGGCGCGAGCTGCTCGTAGAACGCGCGAATTTCCTTTGCCGAAAACCCAAGCGCGAGCGAAGTGGCGATGATCGAACCGGTCGACGTGCCGCCGATCAAATCGAAGAAGTCGCACAGGCGAACAGGCTTGCCGTGGATATCGGCGAGGAGATCCTCGAGTCGCTCGAGAAAAGCGACCGACAAGGCCCCGCGAACGCCGCCGCCGTCCAGAGAAAGAATGCGCTTGCGTCCAGGGCCGAAGAGGTGATGGTCCAGTGCGGTTGGCGGATTATGGGCTTGTTCGACCATCTCGAATCGCCGTCCACTTGGTTTCGTGAGATCAGAAATAACGCGGAAAAATTCTCGAATTAGTCATGCAACGGCGCGCCGTCCCTGAAGCATCAGAGCGAGCGATGGCTTTCCGGGGTCGACACCAGCCGTGCCGCTTCATCATTGGCGGCCTTCAGCGCAGCATCCGGTGTGTCACCCAGGGCGAGACGCGCGGCGAGCGTACCGACAAACGCGTCACCGGCGCCGTGCGTGCTCGCGACCGTCACCGCGATGCCCGGCAGGTTGAGCCGATAACCCGAGCAATCGCAGAAGGCCACGCCGTGACCCCCCGCCGTGACCACGACGGCCTTGAACCGGGCGGCAAGCACCGCGGCGGCACTCGCGGCGCTCTCCAGCGTCTCCACGCGGCCGCCGCCGAGCATCTCGGCCTCGATCGCATTGACGACCAGGATATCGACCAGCTCGGGCAGCGCCGTCGCGAATGGCCGCGCCGGGGCCGCATTCAGAATGGTCACGACCCCATCGTGGCGCGCCCTGCGGGCGACAGCCTCGTTGATGGTTTCAGGAATTTCGTTCTGCAGCACCAGAACCCTGCACGCCCGGAACAGGGCGTCGCCCGCCTGCGCGGCCGCAATGGCGAGGTTGGCGCCCGACACGATAACGGCCCCGTAGTCGCCCTCGTCATCGAAGATCGCGACGCTCATGCCGGACCCGACGCCCTCGAGGATCGCGACCCCCGAGCGGTCGACCTTGGCCCGATCGAGGCCATCGAGGAGTGCCGTGCCGAAGCTGTCGGTGCCGACCGCACCCACCATGGCGGTGGCAACGCCTTGGCGCCGCGCGGCAGCCGCCTGGTTGCCGCCCTTGCCGCCGCACTTCGGCGCCCAGCTGCGCCCGGTCACCGTCTCGCCCTTGCGGGGCCGATCGGGAGCATCGACGATGATGTCGTAATGCAGGCTGCCGACCACCACGACGGCCGGCTTCTCGGAACTGTTCACATGCGCCTCCGGGGCCACGATCTTACGGCGTGAACGGGACTGCAAGACCGCCGGGCATCAGCCCCCGAACATGGCTTTCCGGACGATGTTCTGGGTAGCAACGGCGTCCTGCAGCGCCATGGCGGCGCGCAGTTCATTGTCGCGATCGAGCTTGTCGACGACGCGCAACATCGCCTGGACGGTCGCGATGTTGGCTTCACACTCCTGCACCGGATCGAGCCCGGTCAGGTCAGGGAAAGTGTCGAAATAGATCGGCCCATCGAAGCCATCGGCCTTCACCTGCTGCAGCAATTCGATGGTCTGGAGCGAATGCACGGCGCCGACCATGAGGCCATCGTCGCGCTTGGCGTAGCCGTCGTTGAGGTGAACGCCGAGCAGGCGGCTGTGCCGGGCGATCAGGGCCGCCGCGAAGGCCGGCTGTTCGTCGGCGTAGAGCACATGCGCGAAGTCCAGGGTCACGCCGAGGTTGGGCAAACCGATCTCCTTGAGGGCCAGCAGCGTGGTGGCGCAATCGGGCATGAGGCTGTAGGAGCGCGGCTCGTTCGGCTTGTATTCGATGCTGACGAGGCAATCGGGGTCGTGCAGCGCGACTTCGCGGATGCCGTCGATCTCCTCGGCCCAGAGCAGGGCATAATCGGCCTGGAACGCGTAGTCGAAGCCGTCCTGGCCGAGCCAGAGGGTCATCAGTTTGCAACCGGCAGCGCGCGCCGCATCGATGCCGCGCTTGGTGAGGTCGATGGCTTCGCGCCGGACTTTCGGATCGGGATTGGTGAAGGCGCCGATCTTGAAGGCCGGATTCGAATAATAGCGCATGGCAAGGCCGTTGACCGCGAGGCCAAGCTCCCGGATGGCCTTGCCGGTCGCACGCGGGTCGGCGCCCAGATGGTCCGGGTAGTTGAGATCGACGTCGGTCAGTCCTTCGACCTTGGAGGCGCGTTCGGCGAGTTGCAAAGGCGTCGGCTTGCCATGCCCTTTCGGCCAGAACGCATCGGGTTTCGACGCGAAGGAGTTGAGGCGGGTCGCAAACCGAAGGTTATCCTGCTGCACGCATCACCTCATCGATGTGGCGGGTTGGCTGTCCGGGCTCATCGGCGGGGACGGGCGAGCCGATCGACGTAGACGGCCAGGATGACGACCGTGCCGGACGCAACATAGTGCCAGAACGAGGGCACATTCATCAACCGCCTGGCGATCCTGGTGGTGCTTGCGGTGTCCTTGTCGCCGACCCAGCGTGAACCTGCTCGTCGTTTCCCTACAGAGCGGCCTCTGCTACCACTTGGCCTTTCCCGTGAGGTCGCAGATCATGGATTTTTCGAGTGTATTCGCGCGGGTTGTCGCCGATGTCGGCCGGGCCGCCGTAACGTGGCGACGGCTGCGCGGTGGCGGCGATCACCCACCCGCTATTGGCAGCGCCCCCGCGATTCCGGCCGCGAAGCCGCAGGGCAGCATCCCGACCCTGAAGATGCCGACGGCGCAGGGATGGCGCGAGGGCCAGGCGCCCTTGGCCGCTCCGGGCCTCAAGGTCAATGCCTTCGCGGCCGGGTTGAAGCATCCACGCTGGATCACGGTGTTGCCCAATAAGGACGTCCTCGTGGCCGAAGCCCTGATGCCGCCGTTCGCGATCGGCAGCATGTTCGACTACGCCATGTATTCGACCATGAAGCGTGCGGCGGCCATGGGGGACAGCCCCAACCGCATCATGCTGTTGCGTGACCGGGACCGGGACGGCACGGCGGAGACCCGCGAGACCTTCATGGAAGGGCTGAAGCAGCCGTTCGGCATGGCGCTCATCGGAGACACATTCTACGTCGGCAACACCGACGGCGTAATGGCGTTTCCCTACCAGTCGGGCGCAACGCGCATCACGGCGGAAGGCCGTCGGCTCACCACCTTCAAGACCGGCGGGCACTGGACGCGCAGCCTGCTGCCAAGCCCCAATGGACGCAAGCTCTATGCCGGCGTGGGCTCGCAGAGCAATATCGCCGAGGGTGGTCTTGCCGCCGAGGAAGGTCGCGCCTGCATCTACGAACTCGATCTCGCCAGTGGCACGAGCCGCATCTTCGCCTCCGGGCTGCGCAACCCGGTCGGTCTGGCGTGGGAACCCTCCACCGGCGTACTCTGGACGGTGGTGAACGAACGCGACGGGCTCGGTGACGAAACCCCGCCCGATTATCTCACCTCGGTGCGCGAGGGCGGGTTCTACGGCTGGCCCTATTGCTACTGGGGCCAAACCGTGGACGACCGCGTGCCCCAAGATGCTGCCCTGGTCGCAAAAGCGATCCAGCCGGATTACGCGCTTGGCGGCCACACCGCGTCCTTGGGACTATGCTGGATGCCCGCAGGTACGCTGCCCGGATTTCCGGAAGGCATGGCGATCGGCCAGCACGGGTCCTGGAACCGGAGTACGTTGAGTGGTTATCGCGTGGTGTTCGTGCCCTTCGAGCACGGCCGTCCTTCCGGCCCTGCCGCGCGATATCCTGAGCGGCTTTCTCGCACCCGACGAGAAGGTGTCCTATGGTCGTCCGGTCGGGGTCACGGTCGGCCCTGACGCCGCCTCCTTGCTGGTGGCCGACGATGTTGGCGATGTCATATGGCGAGTAGCCGGAACTTGAGCATCGCAAGCCGGCCGGTTCGAACTCCGCCTTGACATGGGCCGCCTACGCCGCTAACCAGCCGTCTTCATCGTCGCGCCTGTTGGCCGACTGATGTTCCATGCCCGCAAGCGTCTTCCACGCTTCGGGCGACGCACCCGTGGCGGCTCCCATCCTTCACCCAGCCTGTTGGTCTTCGGCCAGCCTGCTGGGCCGGTGAGCTGCCTGTCGGTCGCGCCTCCAAGGGCGCGGCAAAGGAGGGCGCGTTCCTCATCCATAGTCATTCGAGGATCGCGATGACCAAGCGCCTGCAATCGAAATACAAGATCGACCGCCGTCTCGGCCAGAACATCTGGGGCCGCCCCAAAAGCCCCGTCAACCGCCGTGAATACGGCCCCGGCCAGCACGGCCAGCGCCGCAAGGGCAAGCCGACCGATTTCGGCACCCAGCTCAAGGCCAAGCAGAAGCTGAAGGGCTACTACGCCAATATTTCGGAAAAGCAGTTCCGCAAATATTACGCGGAGGCCCTCCGGCAGAAGGGCGACTCGAGCCAGAACCTCGTCGGCCTCTTGGAGCGGCGGCTCGACATGGTGGTGTATCGGTGCAAGTTCGTGCCGACGATCTTCGCGGCGCGTCAGTTCGTCAACCACGGCCATATCAGGGTCAACGGACGCCGGGTGAACATTGCCTCCTACCAGATCAAGGTCGGCGACACGATCGAGGTCAAGGAAAGCTCCCGCCAGCTCGCCATCGTGATCGAGGCGGGTCAGCTGGCCGAGCGTGACGTGCCCGATTATTACGAGCACGACGACGCCAAGAAGTCCGCCAAGATGACCCGGGTCCCCGGGCTGACAGAGGTGCCCTACCCGGTCCAGATGGAACCCAACCTCGTGATCGAGTTCTACTCGCGCTAAGCGTGAGTCTCACGACGGTTTCAAAGCCCGGCCTCGCGCCGGGCTTTTTCGTATCTGCCACGTGTGGATGCGTCCTTTCGCGGCGGCGGTAGGCTTCGCGCCGACGATCGCTCGCGATTCCGTCCAGGCCGCCACTGCTCTGGTTGCAGTGAAATAGGGTCGAAATACCCGCGTTTGCCTCTTGCGAATGAGAACAAACCGTGTACATTGAGTGCTGTTGCGGTGGACTCCCACCCGTGCCAGAAGGATCATGCGCCGTGAGCCAAGCCAATCTTCGCCTGGTGGAAGGAACATCCGTGGACAAGACCAAAGCGCTGGACGCGGCGCTCTCGCAGATCGAGCGGGCCTTCGGCAAGGGCTCGATCATGCGGCTCGGCAAGAACCAGAAGGCGGTCGAAATCGAGACTGTCTCGACCGGTTCGCTCGGCCTCGACATTGCGCTCGGCGTCGGCGGCCTGCCGCGCGGCCGCGTGATCGAGATCTATGGGCCCGAATCGTCCGGCAAGACCACCCTCACGCTGCACGTCATTGCGGAAGCACAGAAGAATGGCGGCGTGTGCGCCTTTGTGGATGCCGAGCACGCGCTCGACCCGGTCTATGCCCGCAAGCTCGGGGTCAACCTCGAGGACCTGCTGATCTCGCAGCCCGACACCGGGGAACAGGCCCTGGAGATCACCGACACCTTGGTGCGCTCGGGCGCGGTTGACGTGCTGGTCATCGATTCGGTTGCGGCGCTGACGCCGCGTGCAGAAATCGAAGGCGAGATGGGCGACGTGCAGCCCGGCCTGCAGGCACGGCTCATGAGCCAGGCCCTGCGCAAGCTGACGGCGTCGATCTCGCGGTCGAACACCATGGTGATCTTCATCAACCAGATCCGCATGAAGATCGGCGTGATGTACGGCTCGCCCGAAACCACGACGGGCGGCAACGCGCTGAAGTTCTATGCTTCGGTGCGGCTCGATATCCGTCGCACGGGCGCCATCAAGGACCGCGACGAGGTGATCGGCAACCAGACCCGCGTCAAGGTGGTCAAGAACAAGGTTGCCCCGCCGTTCAAGCAGGTCGAATTCGACATCATGTACGGCGAAGGCGTGTCCAAGGTCGGCGAATTGATCGATCTTGGGGTCAAGGCCGGGATCGTCGAGAAGTCGGGCGCCTGGTTCTCCTACGACAGCCAGCGGCTTGGCCAGGGCCGCGAAAACGCCAAGGCCTATCTCAAGGCCAATCCCGAGGCAGCCCGCAAGGTGGAGCAGGCGATCCGGGAGAATTCGGGCCTGATCGCGGAACGCATCTTGGACAATGTCGGACCCGACGAGGGTGAAGACGACGGGGAGCCGTAGCCGACGCCGTCGTTAAGCGACCGACGGCGCGGGCGGTTCGCGGGTTCACTGGACTGAAGCGAAGGGGTGCCGCTGGGCGTCGATCCGCGTTCCGGGATGACGCTGCTCGGTTCGGCCGAGGTCCGGCGCTGCTTCCACGACAGGACCGTCACGCTGCTCGACAGCGCAAAGGGGCGCGGCTAAATGTGGCCGGCGCCCTTCTTGTTTGGGCACCGGTTCAAGCTTTCGAGTCTAGGTACATGACCAGCGTCAACGAGATCCGCTCGGCCTTTTTGGACTTCTTTCGGGCCGCTGGGCACGAAGTCGTTCCGTCGAGTTCGCTCGTGCCACGCAACGATCCGACGCTGATGTTCACCAACGCCGGCATGGTGCAGTTCAAGAACGTCTTTACCGGCATCGAAAAGCGTCCCTATTCTCGCGCTGTCACGGCCCAAAAATGCGTGCGCGCCGGGGGCAAGCACAACGACCTCGACAATGTCGGCTACACGGCGCGCCATCACACCTTCTTCGAGATGCTGGGCAATTTCTCGTTCGGCGACTACTTCAAGCCGTTGGCGATCGAACTCGCCTGGACGCTGATCACCCGCGATTTCGGCCTCAATCCGGATCGGCTGCTCATCACCGTCTACCATGACGACGATGCTGCCTTCGATCTGTGGAAGAAGATCGCCGGCCTGCCGGATAGCCGCATCATCCGGATAGCCTCCTCGGACAATTTCTGGGCGATGGGCGAGACCGGTCCATGCGGACCCTGCTCCGAGATCTTCTACGACCAGGGCGAGACGGTATTCGGCGGGCCGCCCGGCAGCCCCGACCAGGACGGTGACCGGTTCCTGGAATTCTGGAATCTCGTCTTCATGCAATACGAGCAGCGCGGCCCGGGCGACCGCGTCACGCTGCCGCGACCCTCGATCGACACCGGCATGGGTCTCGAGCGTATGGCCGCCATCCTCCAGGGGGTGACGTCGAACTACGACACCGACCTCATGCGCACCCTGATCGTGGCTGTCGCAGGCCTCACCGGGGTCGACCCGGATGGGCCTCAGGCGGCCAGCCATCGGATCATCGCCGACCACCTGCGAGCCTGCTCGTTCCTGGTCGCCGACGGCGTCGATCCTTCGAACGAGGGGCGCGGCTATGTCCTGCGCCGCATCATGCGGCGGGCCATGCGCCATGCGCAATTGCTCGGCGCCCGCGAACCCCTGATGTGGAAACTCGTTCCGGCCCTCGTGGGCCTGATGGGACAGGCCTATCCGGAACTGATCGAGGCGCAATCGCGCATCGCCGAAATCCTGCGCACCGAGGAGACACGGTTCAGGGCCACGCTGGTGCGCGGCCTCGCTATTCTCGACGACGAAGTGCGAAGCCTGCCGTTGGGCGGACGCCTGCCCGGCGACGTCGCGTTCAAGCTCTACGATACCTACGGCTTCCCGCTCGACCTCACACAGGAGGCCCTTCGCGGCCGCAACATGAGTGTCGACGAGGAAGGCTTCGGGCGCGCCATGGAGCAGCAGCGCGCGGATGCGCGTCGGGCCTGGGCGGGGTCGGGCGAGGCTGCCACCGACGCGGTCTGGTTCGGCCTCCGCGACCGGTTGGGGCCGACCGAGTTCCTGGGTTACTCGACCGAGACGGCCGAGAGTACGGTCACGGCGCTGCTGCGCGACGGGCTCGAGGTCGACCGGCTGGACGCAGGCGAGACAGGACAGGTGCTGCTCAACCAGACACCCTTCTACGGCGAGTCGGGCGGTCAGGTCGGCGACACCGGATGGATGCTGGCCCCGGGGCTGCGCCTGCGCGTGACCAACACGACCAAAAAGCTCGGCGATGTCTTCGTGCACGACGTCCTGGTCGACGAAGGCGCCGTGGCGCTCGGCATGGCGGTCGAGGCGGCGGTCGACCATAGCCGCCGAACCGCGATCCGGGCCAATCATTCGGCCACTCATCTCCTGCATGAAGCTCTGCGCCAGGTGCTCGGACCGCATGTGGCCCAGAAGGGCTCGCTGGTCGATGCCGAGCGCCTCCGCTTCGACTTCTCGCACCAGAAGCCGATCAGCGATGCGGAACTTGTCGCCATCGAGGACATCGCCAATGCGGTGGTGCTGCAGAACGATGCGGTGACAACCCGCCTTATGGGAATCGATGACGCGCGGGCGAGTGGCGCGCGGGCGCTCTTCGGCGAGAAATACGGCGATGAAGTGCGCGTGGTCTCGATGGGCCGCGGCGAGGATGGGGAGAATGCGGCGCAGCCCTATTCGATCGAACTCTGCGGCGGCACTCATGCGGCACGCACGGGCGACATCGGTCTGATCACCATCGTCGGGGAAAGCGCCGTCGGGGCGGGGGTTCGCCGCATCGAGGCCAAGACCGGGCACCTCGCCCGTCATCACTTGAACCACGAAGGTGCACAGCTTCGCAACCTTGCGGCGCTGCTCAAGTCCCCGCCGGATTCTGCGGCGGAGCGGCTCGGGGCGCTTGTCGAGGAACGGCGCCGGCTCGAGCGCGACCTCACCGAGGCCCGCAAGAAGCTGGCGCTCGGCGGCGGTTCGGACGGTCAGGCATCGGGGGCCGCACGGCAGGTGGCGGGCGTGAACCTGCTCTCGCGCGTGGTGACCGGCATCGAGATGCGCGATCTCAAGGCGCTGGCAGACGAGGCCAAGAAAAGCGTGGGATCGGGTGTGGTGGCCATCGTGGGCGTTGGCCAGGACGGCAAGGCCGGCCTGGTGGTCGCTCTCACGCCCGACCTCACCGCGCGGTTCAGCGCGGTCGACCTCGTGCGCATCGGTGCGGAGAAGCTCGGTGGCAAGGGTGGCGGCGGCCGACCCGACATGGCGCAGGCCGGCGGCCCGGATGGAGCGGCTGCTCAGGCAGCGCTGGAGGCAGTGGAAAGTGCCCTGCAGAACTATTCTGCGGCGGCCGCCGAATAGCAGCCGCGAGCCCCGCGCAGGAACCAACCACGCTGTTGCTCGTTGGAAAACCGCTGATGCCGCTCTCTTCGCAGCGGTAGTGGGTTGGGAGAATTACAATGGGTAATCTGCTGTACTGGGCGGTCGTTCTCTTGGTGATCGCGATCGTGGCCGGCTTTCTGGGCTTCGGCGGCGTCGCGGGTGCCGCGATGAGCGGCGCGCAAATCATCTTCTACATCTTCATCGTGCTGTTCGTCATCGCGCTGGTGCTCGGGCTGATGCGCCGCGGCAGGGTGTAAGGGTCCGCATTCCAGGTTGGAGCCGGCGTCGCAAGCGCCGGCTCCTTGCGTTTTGGCTCACGCCATCGCGGCACGCAGGTTCGCGTCGATCTTGTCGAGGAACCCGGTGGTCGAGAGCCATTTCTGGTCCGGCCCGACCAGGAGGGCCAGATCCTTGGTCATGAAACCGGCCTCGACCGTATCGACGCAGACCTTTTCCAGCGTCGACGTGAACCGCGAAAGCTCGGCGTTGCCGTCGAGCTTGGCGCGGTGGGCCAGCCCGCGGGTCCAGGCGAAGATCGACGCGATCGAGTTCGTCGAGGTTTCCTTCCCCTTCTGATGTTCGCGGTAGTGCCGCGTCACCGTGCCGTGCGCGGCTTCCGCTTCGACCGTGCGGCCGTCGGGTGTCATCAGCACCGACGTCATCAGGCCGAGCGAACCGAAACCTTGCGCGACCGTGTCCGACTGGACGTCTCCGTCGTAGTTCTTGCAGGCCCAGACATAGCCGCCGGACCATTTCAGCGCCGAGGCCACCATGTCGTCGATGAGACGATGCTCGTAGGTAATGCCGAGCGCCTGGAAGCGCGACTTGAACTCGGCCTCATAGACCTCCTCGAACAGGTCCTTGAAGCGCCCGTCGTACTTCTTGAGGATGGTGTTCTTGGTCGACAGGTAGACTGGATATTTGCGGTTCAGGCCGTAGTTCAGCGAGGCGCGCGCGAAATCGCGGATCGAGTCGTCGAGATTGTACATCGCCATGGCGACGCCACCGCCGGGGAAGTTGAACACTTCCTTTTCGATCACTGCGCCATCCTCGCCCTCGAACCGGATCGTCATGCGGCCCTTGCCGGGAACCACGAAATCGGTCGCCCGATATTGGTCGCCATAGGCGTGGCGGCCGATCACGATCGGCTGCGTCCAGCCGGGGACCAGCCGGGGCACGTTCCTGGCGATGATCGGCTCGCGGAAGATCACGCCGCCTAGGATGTTGCGGATCGTGCCGTTGGGGGAGCGCCACATCTCCTTGAGATTGAACTCCTTCACGCGCGCTTCGTCGGGCGTGATGGTGGCGCATTTTACCCCCGCGCCGTAGCGCTTGATGGCCTCGGCGGCCTCGACCGTCACCTGGTCGGCGGTGGCGTCTCGGTGCTCGACCGAAAGGTCGTAATACTTGAGGTCGATGGCGAGATAGGGATGGATCAGCTTGTCGCGGATGTAGTGCCAGATGATGCGGGTCATCTCGTCGCCATCGAGTTCGACGACCGGATTGGCGACCTTGATCTTGTCCATCGATGCGACCTCGTGCTGTCTGGCGATTGCGGCCGGGGGCGCTTCAGCGCGCCGGTTGGCTCGAAGCCGCTATAACATCGCGGCGGAGACGGGCAAAGCAGGAGAACGACGTGGTTGGGGCCGGCACGGATCATTCGAAACATCCCGGCCAGGGTGGTCCGGCGATCGTGCTCGTGCGGCCGCAACTCGCCGTCAACATCGGCATGGCCGCCAGGGCGATGGCCAATTTCGGCCTGTCAGACCTGCGGCTCGTCGCGCCCAAGGGCGGTTGGCCGCGCATCGACAAATACCGGGAGGATGCAGAGGCGGCGGCGGCCGGCGCCGTGCATGTGCTCGATCGCGCCGAGGTCTTTCCCAGGCTCGAGGATGCCGTGGCCGACCTGACGGCCGTGTTCGCCACGACGGCGCGCGAGCGCGGCCAGGGCAAGCGCGTGCTCGCGCCCGATCGCGCCATGGCCGAATGGGCGGCCCCGATCGCCGCGGGCGAGAAGCGCGGCATCCTGTTCGGGCCGGAGCGGACCGGGCTCGGCAATGACGAGATCGCGCTCGCCGATGCCATCGTGACCTTCCCGGTCGACTCTGCCTATGGGTCGCTCAACCTCGCCCAGGCGGTGCTGCTCGTGTCCTACGAATGGCTGAAGCACAAGGAGCCCGTCGCTCTTCCGTTCGGGCCGGTGGAGCGCTCCCCGCCTGCCGAACGCGGCGCCGTGCTGTCGTTCTTCGACTATCTCGAGGCGGAACTGACCACGGCCGGCTATTTCAAGCCCGACGGCAAGCAACCGGTGATGCGCCGCAACCTGCGCAACATCTTCCACCGGATCGGCCTGACCGAACAGGACGTTCGCACCCTGCGGGGCGCGGTGGTGCGGCTGGTGGAAGGGCCTCGGCGCACAGGCGGCCGGCGGGAGCGCGCGACAGGCGCCGATCCCGTACCATAGAGCGGCGGCGGTCAGGCGGCCTGCCGCTGGCGTCCCAAAAAACCTTCCCGGATGAACCGCGCCATGGCCTGGGCGATTTCGCTGCAGCCCGAGCGCGGCAGGTGGAGGTTGATGGCAAAGGTCGGCAGGAGCGGCAGTCCGGATTCAGCCATCAGGATCTCGAGGCCGGGCGGCAACGTGGACGGCAGCGCCGCCGTTACGGCGAGATCCGTTTGCACCGTCGCCAGCATGGCTTCCACGTTGCCGATCTCCGCGACCGACCTCCAGATGATGCCCTTGTCGCGCAACGCCTTGAAGACCGATGGCCGGAACGCGCAATTTTCGCAGCCGAGCGAGAGCGGCAAGGGGCGCTTGAAACAGGCATCACCGCCCTTGGCGCCAACCCACATGAGCCGCTCGGTCGCCA
Source organism: uncultured Alphaproteobacteria bacterium (assembly GCA_963851175.1). GTDB lineage: Bacteria > Pseudomonadota > Alphaproteobacteria > Rhizobiales > Beijerinckiaceae > Lichenihabitans. Next base: position 120,084 of record CAWKNU010000004.1, read on the forward strand.
GGCATTCCCCGGCGGACTTGCCGGCCGGCTCCTCCACCAGAGCCACATCGACCGTGCCGTCCGCGAGCGCCTGGAGCAGTTGAGGCGACGACAGGCACACCAGCGAGATCTCGACCTGCGGATAGGTGTTGGCGAACGATTTCAGGATCGGCGGCAGATAGGTGCCCACGAGGTCGAAGGGCACCCCGAGCTTCAACTCGCCGCTGAACGCCGGGGTCGTCATATCGGCCCAGACCTCGTCGTTCATGGCCACCAGCCGCTTGGCCTTGCCGAACAGGCGTTCCCCCGCATTGGTCAAGGTCATGCCGCGACGATCACGCTCGAACAACGTGCATTCGAACCCGTCTTCCAGCCGCTTGATCTGCTGGCTCACGGCGGCCTGCGTGAGATGCAGCAGATTGGCGGCCGCCGTCATGCCCCCGGTCTCGGCGACGGTGACGAAGGCGCGAAGCAGGGCCGTATCGAGGTTGCGTGCCACGGGTCACCTATAAGCAATCGTTGTCACACGTATAAATAACATTCATTTCCCTTATGCAAGGGCAGCACCTATCTTTGGTCATGGACAAAGGAGGTTGCCATGGTGGCTCTGACATTTCACTCGACGACAGGCTCCCGGTCGGCGAGCAGCGGCGTGCGGAGCAGGATCTTGCGCGCGCTCGGCGGCATCGTCTTGGGACTGATAACCGAATGGCGCCTGCGACGCGACATCCGGTCGGTGGAAGGGTTCACCGACGCGATGTTGCAGGATATCGGTCTCACGCGCGGCGGCATCGAGCATGCGGTTCGCCGCGGACGATGACCGGAAAGGCTCGTCCGGCGACCCACGCCATCAGCAAAAGGGCGTAGTGGATGCATTTTTCCGTCACCATCGATGTGCCTCAGATCGAGGACGGGCTGCGATTTTACCGTGACGCCCTCGGCCTTGCCGAAGTCGCTCGACCTATCCCCACCTACGTCATCCTCGATTGTGGTGGCTCCCACGTCGGCTTGATGGAAAAGGCGGCCGGTACTGTCCCGGCCAAGGGCTCGGGCGATGTTCGCCGCTACGAACGACATTGGACACCGGTTCACATCGACTTCCATGTCGAGGATTTCGGGATTGCCCTGGCCAAGGTGTTGGACGCTGGCGCCAAGTGCGAGAACAGGTTCGAAGGTGGAGGTCGCCCGGCGATCGCATTCTGCAGCGATCCTTTCGGCAATGGCTTCTGCATAGTTGGACCAAATGCCGGCCGTGCATCAGACTGAAACCCTGGATCAAATTTCGAAACTGCACGTTGCGCGCCTGGACGTGCAAAGATGCGCGGTCCCGTAGCACTCCCCGGACCGTTGCTCATGTCAGACCATCACGCTCCGCCGCCCCGTGTGCCCGCCCAGGTACCTCCCGCCGACACCCCGGGCCTCAACAGCCTTCTCACGCTATGTGTTTGCGTGGTGGTGGTGGCGGCGCTTTACCTCGCCCGCGAGGTGCTGATCCCGATCACGGTCGCGATTCTTCTCTCCTTCGTGCTGGCGCCACTCGCCGACCTGCTTCGGCGCTGCCGCGTGCCCCACATACCAGCGGTTCTGCTCGCGGTCGTCATAGGCATTGGAACGCTGCTGACGATCGCGGGGGTCATCGGCGTGCAGGTCGCAAGCCTGACGGCCGATGTTCCGCAATATGCGGCAACCATCGAAAAGAAGGTGGAAACGATCCGCGGCGCAACCGTCGGCCGCTTGTCCACCCTGATCAATCGAGTCGACCGGCAGATGGCGCCGGCAAAGCCCCAGGACCCGACATCCGGCGAGACACAGCCAGGCCCCGGTGCCGTCAAAACCACCCCGCTCGCAACCGGACCCCAGCCCATCCCGGTCGAGGTCCGGCCGCCGCCGGCCCAGCCCCTCGAACTGGCCCGGAAGGTTCTGGCACCCGTGATCGGGCCCATATCGGACCTTCTCATCATCATCATCATCGCGGTTTTCGTGTTGATGCAGCAGGAGGACCTGCGCGACAGGCTGATCCGCCTCTTCGGATCGACCGACCTACACCGGACCACCGTGGCCATGGGCGACGCGGCGCGGCGGCTCGGGCATTATTTCCTGGCCCAACTGGGCATCAATGCCACATTCGGGGCGATCATCGCTGTCGGCCTCGCGCTCATCGGCGTCCCTTCGCCGGTGTTGTGGGGCGTCGTCGGCGCAATGCTGCGTTTCGTGCCTTACGTCGGGCCCATCATCGCCGGGCTGCTTCCCGCCGCCGTGGCCGCCGCCGTCTTCCCCGGCTGGACCATGGTGCTCTGGACGGCCGGCCTCTTCGTGGCGGTCGAGGGGATCACGGGCCAAGTGGTCGAGCCGCTGGTCTACGGGCATTCGACCGGGCTGTCGCCGGCCGCAGTGGTGATCGCCGCGATCTTCTGGACCTGGATCTGGGGCCCGATCGGGCTCGTTCTGTCGACCCCCCTGACGCTCTGCCTCGTGGTCCTCGGCCGACATGTCGACAGGCTCGAGTTCCTGGACGTCCTGTTGGGCGATCGTCCAGCCTTGACCCCGGTCGAGAATTTCTATCAGCGCATGCTGGCCAACGACCCCGACGAAACCCAGGAACAGGCGGAGCTCCTGCTCAAGGAGCGCTCGCTGACCGCCTATTACGACGAGGTCGCCCTCAAGGGCCTGCAGCTTGCGGCCAACGACGCGATGCGGGGCGTGCTCGGGCCCGACAAGATCGAAACGATCAAGAACAGCGTCCGGGCTCTGGTTCGCGATCTGGCCGACCATCAGGACCGCGATCCGCATCCGGACGCCAAGGCCGCGGCCGCCGCCTTGGCGAGCCAGGCCGAACGGGCGCTTCCGGCGCCGGCCGCACCCAAGCACGACGCGCCCGAGCCGGCACGGCTTGCGCCCAAATGGCAGGGCCCCACCCCCGTTATGTGCCTTGCCGGTCGCGGTCCCCTCGACGAGGCGGCTTCCGCCATGCTGGCACAACTCCTCGGCAAGCATGGGCTCGGGGCGCACATCGCTTCAAACGAGACCGCGTCGCGCGAAAATATCGGGCGTCTCGATCCCGAGGGCGTCGCCCTCGTGTGCGTCAGCTACCTTGAGATCGCCGGGAGCCCATCGAACCTCCACTATCTTCTGCGGCGGCTACGTCGTCGGCTCCCCGGGGTTCCCATCCTGGTCGGCCTTTGGCCATCCAACGACGAAGAGGTGCATGACAAGCGCGTCAGAGCCGTCATTGAAGCCGACCATTACGTAACCTCTCTCAAGGATGCAGTCGAAACCTGCGTGAGGATCGCGCACGAACAGGCCGGAACGGCACCGGGGGGGACCCGCGAAGGCCTTGCAGGGCCAGCGACCTCGCCGAATCTCGGCGCGCAGCCCGCGCTGGCCTAGCGTCAGGACTGTAGGTTCGGTGCCGCTATGGTTGGCGTGGCGACCCTGCCCGTCTTAATTCCGTCGCTCTTGGTGCTTACAAGTCGGAACAGAGCGAGAGACCTGATCTTGCAGTCCCGACAGGGCTCCCCACTTAAGTGAGGAGCCTAGTTGGCGAGCGTGCTGGAATGCGGCTTCCGTCAGTGCTGAAAAGCACGGTGCTTCAACCACGGATGTACTGGTGAAGCATGATCTCCTCTCGGGGAGAAACGGAACCGTGAACCTGAGGTCGCCCGAACTCACGTTCGCAAGGACGCAAACCTTGCGAACTGAAGCCCCGTCACGGATGTACTGGCGGGGCTTTTTGCTGTCTCGCCCCCATCGGGACCGAGCCGTCACACTTGATAGTGGCCGCGGTACCAGCTCACGAACCGCCGCACACCATCCTCGATCGAGGTGCTGGGCCTAAACCCGATGTCGCGGCGCAGGTCTTCGATATCCGCGTAGGTGGACGGGACGTCGCCGGGCTGCAGGGGCAGAAAGTTCATCGTCGCCTTGCAGCCGAGGCACTCTTCGAGAATCCCGATGACGCGCAGCAGCTTCACCGGATCGCTGTTGCCGATGTTGTAGACGCGCCATGGCGCAGCGCTGGTCGCCGGGTCGGGATTCTGGCCGCTCCACGCAGGGTCGCGCGCGGGAATATGGTCGCCGAGCCGATAGACGCTTTCGACGATGTCGTCGACGTAAGTGAAGTCTCGCTCCATCTGTCCGTAGTTGAACACCTTGATGGGTTCGCCGGCCAGCATGGCCTTGGTGAACAGGAACATCGCCATGTCGGGCCGGCCCCAGGGGCCGTAGACGGTAAAGAACCGCAATCCCGTGGTCGGCAGGCCGAACAGGTGACTGTAGGAATGGGCGAGAAGTTCGTTGGTTTTCTTGGTGGCGCCATAGAGGCTGACCGGATGATCGACGTTCTGGTGCACCGAAAAGGGAAGTTTCGTCACGGCGCCATAGACGGAGCTCGAGGATGCATAAAGCAGGTGGCCGACCCCATGATGGCAGCACGCCTCGAGAATATTGAGGAAACCTTCGACGTTGCTGCGGATATAGGCGTGCGGGTCCTTGAGAGAGTGGCGCACCCCGGCCTGGGCAGCCAGATTGACCACGAGGTCGAACTTCTCCTCACGAAACAGCCCGTCTATCGTGTCGCGGTCGACAAGGTCGGCCCGGACGAAGCGGAACCCGTCGACCGCAGCAAGATGCGCGAGGCGCGCTTCCTTCAGGGTGACATCGTAATAGCTGTTGAGGTTGTCGAGACCGACGACCCCACGGCCCTGGCCCAGGTAGCGCAGCGCCAGATGGTAGCCGATGAAGCCGGCGGCCCCGGTGACCAGAACAGGCTTCACGCACCCTCCTCTTCAAGCGCTCGGGAGCGCTGCGGTGTGGTTCGGAGCGCGCCTGCTGGTCAGGCCCGCGCCACGGCGAATTCTGGCGCACCTTCGGCATCGGCCTGCCCGATGCTGAAATAGTCGAAGCCCCGCGCCTTCATTTCGGCGGGGCGGTAGATGTTCCGCAGGTCGACCAGGACCGGCTTCTTCAGCCGGCTCTTGATCTTTTCCCAATCCAGCGCCCGGAACATGTCCCATTCGGTGATGATCGTCACCGCATCGGCGCCTTCGATGCAGTCGTAGGGATCGCGGCAATAGGCAACATCGTCGATCAACGATTTGGCGTTGTGCATGCCCTCCGGATCATAGGCCCGCACCTGCGCACCGGCATCCTGGAGACCCGTGACGATGGCCAGCGAAGGCGCTTCCCGCATATCATCGGTATTTGGCTTGAAGGTGAGGCCCAGCAGCGCGATCGTCTTGCCCCGCACGTCGCCCCCACAGGCCTGGACGATCTTGCGCGCCATGGCGCGCTTGCGTTGGTCGTTGACCGACACCACGGTCTCCACGATCCGCAGCGCCGCGCCCTGGTCCTGCGCGGTCTTGATCAGCGCCAAGGTGTCCTTCGGAAAACATGAACCGCCATAGCCGGGGCCGGGATGCAGGAACTTGGGGCCGATCCGGTTGTCGAGCCCGATGCCATGCGCCACGGCCTGGACATCCGCGCCGACCCGCTCGCACAGGTCCGCGATCTCGTTGATGAAGGTGATCTTGGTGGCCAGGAAGGCGTTGCCGGCATATTTGATGAGTTCCGCGGTGCGGCGGCTGGTGATCACGATCGGCGCCTGGTTGAGGTAGAGCGGCCGGTAGAGCTCCTCCATGACCTTCTGGGCCCGCGGGTCGTCCGTGCCGACAACGATCCGGTCCGGGCGCTTGAAGTCCGCGATCGCGGCCCCCTCCCGCAAGAACTCCGGATTGGAAACCACCGCGACGCGGACCTCGGGCCGGGTTTCGCGGATGAGGCGCTCCACCTCGTCCCCCGTGCCGACCGGCACGGTCGACTTCGTGACCACCACCGGGCAGCCGTCGAGTGCGGCCCCGATCTCGCGGGCGGCCTGGTAGATGAAGGAAAGATCCGCGTGGCCGTCGCCGCGGCGCGATGGCGTGCCGACCGCGATGAGGATGACCTCGGCCTTCCGGATGCCCGCCGCGAGGTCGCCGTTGAAGCTGAGCCGCTTCTGGCGCACGTTCTTGGTCACGAGTTCGCGCAAGCCGGGTTCGAAGATCGGCATCTCGCCCCGGTTCAGGGCCTCGATCTTGGCGGCGTCCTTGTCGATGCAGCACACGACGTGGCCGAAATCGGCGAAGCAGGCCCCCGACACGAGGCCAACATATCCCGACCCGATTACAGCGACGCGCATCGATCCTCCTGAGCCGCGGCCCGTTGCGGTGCTGTTAGCGGCATTCGATCCCAGATGCCAGCACGGGGCGAGTTCGGTCGGACCACGGCAACCGAGCTTTCGAATCGTGTTGACGCCACCGGCGCCCGGTGCTAGCCGGTAAAGCCTCAATTTCAGGCGACGACTCTATGTCCAAGATCCTTATCGTACCCATGGCGCCCGGAGCGGACCGAGACTGATCTCGGCTTCCGACCCTGGCGCTAACCCAAGGCCCCTCGAGGGCCTTTTTTGTTGCCTTTTTCCCTGCCCTGAACCGATCGGAGCACCGAGATGTCGAGATCCATGACCGGCGCCGAAATGGTCGTCCAAGCCCTCAAGGACCAGGGCGTCGATACGCTGTTCGGTTATCCGGGCGGCGCGGTGCTGCCGATCTATGACGCGCTGTTTCACCAGAACCACGTGCGCCACGTTCTCGTCCGGCACGAACAGGGGGCGGCCCATGCGGCGGAGGGCTACGCGCGGTCCACCGGCAAGGTCGGCGTGCTGCTCGTCACTTCGGGACCGGGCGCCACCAACGCGATCACGGGCCTGACCGACGCCTTGATGGATTCGATCCCGCTGGTGTGCATCACCGGCCAGGTGCCGACCCATCTGATCGGCTCGGACGCGTTCCAGGAATGCGACACGACCGGCATCACGCGCCACTGCACCAAGCACAATTACCTGGTCCGCAAGATCGAGGACCTGCCGCGTATCCTGCACGAGGCCTTCTTCGTCGCGTCGCATGGCCGGCCGGGCCCGGTGGTGATCGACATTCCGAAAGATGTGCAATTCGCGGCGGGGCTTTACGTCGGGCCGCAAAACATCGTGCACAAGACCTACAAGCCTCAGGTCAAGGGCGACCTGGAACGGATCAAGCGTGCGGTCGCCATGATGGCGGAAGCCAAGCGGCCGGTGTTCTATACGGGCGGCGGCGTCATCAATGCGGGGCCGGCGGCCTCCACGCTGCTGCGCGAACTGGTGCAACTCACCGGCTTTCCGGTCACCTCGACCCTGATGGGGCTCGGCGCTTATCCGGCTTCGGGCGAGAACTGGCTCGGGATGCTGGGCATGCACGGCACCTACGAGGCCAACCATGCCATGCACGACTGCGACCTGATGATCGCGGTGGGAGCCCGGTTCGACGATCGCATCACCGGCCGGCTCGACGCCTTTTCGCCGGGCTCGAAGAAGATCCACATCGACATCGATCCCTCCTCCATCAACAAGGTGGTGAAGGTCGATCTCGGCATCGTGGGCGATTGCGGCTTCGTGCTCGAGGACATGGTGCGGCTGTGGCGTAACTCGAGCCCTGTGGTGGACAAGGCGGCGCATCGCGCCTGGTGGGGGCAGATCGAGGGCTGGCGCAAGCGCAACTCGCTTGGCTTCCGGCCTTCAGCCAAGACCATCAAGCCGCAGCACGCGGTTCAGCGCCTCTACGAACTCACCAAGGGTCGCGACACCTACATCACCACGGAGGTCGGCCAGCACCAGATGTGGGCCGCGCAGCACTACCGCTTCGAGGAGCCGAACCGCTGGATGACCTCGGGCGGCCTCGGCACCATGGGCTATGGCCTGCCGGCCGCCATCGGGGTGCAGATGGCCCATCCCGAGGCGCTGGTGATCGACATCGCCGGGGAGGCTTCGATCCTGATGAACATGCAGGAAATGTCGACCGCGCTGCAGTATCGCCTGCCCATAAAGGTGTTCATCCTGAACAACAGCTACATGGGCATGGTGCGCCAGTGGCAGGAACTGCTGCATGGCGGGCGCTATTCGGAAAGCTATTCCGAAGCCCTGCCCGATTTCGTCAAGCTGGCCGAAGCCTATGGCGGGGTCGGGATCCGCTGCGACGACCCGGCCGATCTCGACGATGCGATCCGCCGCATGATCGACACTCCGCATCCGGTGATCTTCGATTGCGTGGTCGATCGCGAGGAGAATTGCTTCCCCATGATCCCCTCGGGGAAGGCCCATAACGAGATGATCCTGCCCGACATCGCCGACGACGCCGGCATCGAGATCGGCTCGGTTATCGACGAAAAGGGCAAGATGCTGGTGTAGGTTTATCCGGGTAAGCTGGGCCCTTCTCCCCGTCGGGGAGAAGGTGTCCGAAGGACGGATGAGGGGCACATTGGAACGGCCCAAAGGCATCACGACTCGCGCGCGCTCCTTGCGGCAGTCCACGACCGATGTCGAGCGTCGGCTTTGGCATAAGCTCCGCGACCGGCGTCTGGGAGGGTACAAATTCGTAAGGCAGCTTCCGGTCGGTCCCTTCTTCGCCGACTTTGGCTGCCGTGAAAGCAAGCTCTTGATTGAAGTTGATGGAAGTCAGCATGCGGACAGCTTGCGCGATGTAAGCAGAGACAACTTCCTCGTCGCCGAAGGCTACCGCGTTTTGCGGTTTTGGAACGCTGAGGTTCTGAAGAACATGACTGGCGTTTGCGAGACCATTGTCGCTGCCCTGGAGAACCGGCTCGAACCTTACGACCGGCACAAGGTCGGCACGCGCCAGCAGGATTGATAGGTCCCCCTCATCCGCCCTTTCGGGCACCTTCTCCCCTCGGGGAGAAGGAAGAACCCAAGGAATCCAATCATGAACGCGCTGACCACACCCCCGCCCGCATCGCCGCCCTCGCCCTATTCGTCGGCGCTGGCGACCTCGAACACCGAAAGCCACACCTTGTCCGTGCTCGTGGACAACGAGCCCGGCGTTCTGGCCCGCGTGGTGGGCCTGTTTTCCGGCCGCGGCTACAACATCGAGAGCCTCACGGTGGCCGAGGTGGCCCACGCCGAGCACCTGTCGCGCATCACTATCGTGACGTCGGGCACGCCCGAGGCGATCGAGCAGATCCGCCATCAGCTCGAGCGACTCGTGCCCATCCACCGGGTCACCGATCTCACGGCCGAAGGCCGCGCCATGGAGCGCGAACTTGCCATGGTCAAGGTTAGAGGCAAAGGCGAGAACCGGGTCGAGGCCCTGCGTCTCGCCGAGGCCTTTCGGGGCCGGGTGATCGATGCCACCACCGAGAGCTTCGTGTTCGAGGTTACCGGCAATCCCGAAAAGATCGATCAGTTCGTCGAGCTGATGCGGCCGATCGGCCTCGTCGAAGTGTCGCGCACCGGGGTGGCGGCCATCTCGCGTGGGCCGGACGGCATGTGAGACCGGGCCATGTCGGCTTCGCTGTTCTGGGCCTTGGCGCTGTTCGCCTTCGTGACCTCGGTCACACCCGGGCCCAACAACATGATGCTGTTGACCTCGGGCGTGAATTTCGGTTTTCGCCGCACCGTGCCGCACGCGCTCGGGGTGGCGATCGGGTTCACGCTCATGGTGGCGATCGTGGGCCTCGGGCTGGCGGGCCTGTTTGCCCGGTTCCCGATCCTGCTGGTGGGAATGAAATGGTTTGGGGCGGCCTACATGGCGTTTCTCGCCGTCAAGCTGGCTCGCGCCGCGCCGCTGAACGAGGGCAAGAACGGTGGGCGCCCGCTGACGTTCCTGCAGGCCGCCGCATTCCAGTGGGTGAACCCGAAAGCCTGGATCATGGCTGTGACCGCGGTCGCCACCTATACGCTTCCAGACAATTACGTGATCAGCGTCCTGATCGTGGCCGCGGTGTTCGGGGCCGTCAACCTGCCCTCGGTGTCGAGCTGGGTGCTGTTCGGCTCGGCGCTGCGCCGGGCCCTCAACAATCCCCGCAACCTGCGGCTATTCAATTGGACCATGGCGGCACTGCTGATCGCCTCGCTCTATCCCGCACTTCGGGAGTGAGGCCATCGAGCCTCACCTGACCAGGTGGAAGACGGCCGCGTCCCAGAGCTGAAACTCCTGCGTGCCAAGGCGGACCACGGTGAAGCCGCAAGTTTCGGCCAGGCGGGCCACATCGCTGCCGTCGAGGATAGGGTCACCTCGGTAGGAATAGTTCAAAATGACGAGGCTGCCGCCCTGGCGGAGCACGCGGGCCGCGTCCTGGATATGGTCGTCGGCCAGCCTCCCGCCGGCCTGGACCAGATAGGGGAACACATCGGCCGCGAGCACGAGGTCGATGCTGGCGGTCTCGACGATCGAAAGATCGCGGCCGCTGCCCTGAGCGAAGCGCACGTTGGGCGCCGTGCAGCGCCGGCGCGCCTCGGCGACCATCTCGGCCGACAGATCGAGCCCGAGCACCGAGCGGACCCGCGGCGCCAGAGCGGCAGCGAAGCGGCCGATGCCGCAACCGAGATCGAGCACGTCGGTGGCCGCGCCGATCGCCGGCCAGGCGGCCAAGCGGTCCACCACCTCGTCCGTGGCGGCAGCCAGCAAATCCGGGTTGCCGAGCGCGTAAAGCGCGACCCCGGCTTCGGGCGCGGTTTTGGCCAAGCGGTCGAACGCGTCCCCCCAATAGGCGAGCGCGCCCTCCGGCGAGGGCATGCTTGCCTCGTGGGCTACCGATGAGGTCACGGCGTGAACGGCGCGCCAGCTGTTGGGATTGGCCCGCATCAGCCCGGCGACGGCTTGGACCTTGTCCCGAATCTGGTCAGGCTCGGCCAGACCTTTGGCTTGGTCGAGCGCAGCGGCGGCTGCCTCGGGCGACGCCGCTCCCATCAGGAGGTGCATGAGCGCAATGTTGGGCGGGGCGCCCGCCTCGAGCCGGCCTACAAGCGCATGCGCGAGCGCCTCGGCTTCAACCTGGTCGGGATTGTTCTCCCCTCTCCCTTGTGGCCCCCGAAGGGGCAAAGAGGAGTCAGGGGTGAGGATCGCCATGTCCTCGACCGCCGCATGGATCGTGTCGATCACGCCGTCGATCTCCGAAAACACCTGGTCGTTCCAGAAACGGAGCACCCGGAAGCCCTGCGCTTCCAGGAACGCCGTGCGCTGCGCGTCGCGTCTCTGGGCCTCCAAGGTCGTGTGCTGGCCGCCGTCGAGTTCGATCACCAGCCGATGTTTCAGGCAAGCGAAGTCCGCGAAATAGGGTCCTAGCGGGACCTGGCGGCGGAAATAGGTGCCCTCCAGCGGCAGCTTGCGCCGCAAGTGCCACCACAGCTTCTTCTCCGCCTCGGTGGCGGCGCGTCGGAGTGATCTCGCCCGGTCGCGGCGAAGCCCGAGCGGGTTTTTGCTGGGTTTGTCAGAGCTCTCGTTCAACCCTCACCCCCTACCCCTCTCCACAAGGGAGAGGGGAGCAGCAGTCGCCGGCCCCGGAGCGCATCCCCTCTCCCTTGTGGAGAGGGGTAGGGGGTGAGGGTCGCCATGTTCTCGACCGCCGCATGGATCGTGTCGATCACGCCGTCGATCTCGGAAACAGCTGCCTCTCCTTTTCCGCCTCTGTGGCGGCGCGGCCTCCCGTTCCACCCTCACCCCCTCCCCTCTCAACAAGGGAGAGGGGAGTAAGCAGCCGCGCTACCGCCGTGGCAACTGGGGCGCCCGATCACCCGGCGCTGATTCCAGCGGTCGGTCGCCCCCCATTCGTACTTGTAGGGTTCCTGGCCGCGCAGCAGGAGGACTTCGCGCAGCCCCTCCCCGATCGCCACCTCGATCGCATGGCCCATCAGCACCGTGCCGGGACTCTCGAACCCGAAGTCCGGATCGAAACCGCCGAGATAGGCCAGCAGGCCATGGCCGGATTGGAAGCCGTAAAAAATCCCCCCCACCCGGCCCTCGATGCGCAGCAGGTAGGAGCGCAGCAGGTCATGGGCGACCAACCCCGGCAGCGCCGCCTCGTGAAATCGCCGCACCGCCTCGTCGGCCAGAACGCCGCGCTGGCCGCGGCTCTCCCACCGCGTGGCGTGCAGCCGGAACAGCGCGTCGAGATGGCGCGAGGCGCTCGCGGCGTCGGCGCGCTCGATCTGTCCATCGCGCCGGGCCACGCGATGGCGCGCCATGCGCAGCTTGCGCAGCTTCCGGGCCGGGATCACGTCTTCGAGAGAGCCGCCTTCCGGCAAGGCAATAACCGGGCAGGCGCTTTGGCCGCAACGCTCGTCGCTCCAGCCCGCCCCTGCCGGCAGCGTGAGCGCATCGGCCCCTGGCGCAAGCTCCTCAAGCGAAAGCGTCGTCCAGGCAGCTACTTCCGCAAGCGCGACCCCGATGGCGCCGGCCGCCTCCCTGGCCCGAACAGGGTGCAGCAAGACGTCTAGGTAATCGGTGATGCCGATGCCGAGCGGCAGCAGCCGCGTCGTGCCGGCTTCCCGGTAGAGCGGCGCCAGCCCTATGAGGTCGGGCCCCAGCCAAACCGCGACTGTGGCCAGATCGCCGGGCCCAAAAGCCTGCCACCAAGCCAGCAACCAGGCCGGAGACTGGAACGGCGTCGCCTTGGGGCATCGCCGCCACAAGCGCCACCATTCCGGTTCGATCCGCGCCAGCGCGCCCGCATCGGCGAGAATTTCGGTCCGCAATTCGGACCTCATTCCGAGCTTTCCACAAGCTCGCCGTAGAGCTTTAGATAGGCCGCCGTCATTCGTTCTTCCGAAAAGTCCCGACGCGCGACCGCCCGGCAAAACGCCGGATCGAGCGTTTGGCAGGCCGGGATAGCATCGGCCATGGCTTCCATCGAGCCGACCAGAAAGCCGGTCGCGCCGGGGAGCACGGAATGTTTGAGCGCCCCGTTCGCATAGGCAATCACCGGCGTACCGCAGGCGATCGCCTCGCGGGTGACCAGCGAACTCGTTTCCTCGGCCAGAAAGGGCGCCAACAGGCACTGCGCCGCGGTAAGGAGACGCCGCTTGCGCTCGAATCCAATCGGACCGATGTAGCGGCGCTGGGCATCGAGGCGGGGCAGGACTTCGCTTGCGAAATAGTTCTGATGATCTTGATAGGGGAAAAGCTGGCCGGCGATCAGCAACGGGATGCCGGCCCGCTTGGCGGCCTCGATCGCCAGATGAACCCCCTTTTCGGGACAGATCCGGCCCAGGAACAAAGCAAACCGCCGCTTGGCGTGGCGGGCCTGCAGGGCTTGCGTGGGCACGCCGTTGTCGATGGGCGGCAGCAGCGCCGGACTCGGGGGACAATTGGCGTGTTGCGCGGCGGACACGCAATTGACCCAGGTCTGGGGCCGGGTCGGCTGTACCGCGTCCCAGGGGTACCAGCCGACCGGAAGGTGCAGCGTGGCCAACACCCGCACGCCCGGCGGAGGCATGTATTCGTAAAAATCGATGCCGTGCAGGTGCACTAGATCGACCGGCCAGCGCTCGCGTGCCCCGGCGATGGCGGCTCGGGTCTCCTCGTGGGCCCGCAGCCGCTCCGCATCATTGATCTGGACCGGCTCCGGCCCGATCGGCACCAGCGTGCCTTGCACGCGCGATCCCGCCGGGGCGATCACGATCGAGCGATGACCGGCCTGCACCAGCGCGCGGTCGAGCATGCACAGGACCTGTTCCGCTCCGCCGGAACTGTCCGGCGATGCGGCGGCCAGGGGGTAGTTGACGCTCAGAACCGTCAGGCGCACGCGGGCCGCCCTATCCCGAGATCCGCATCGGCCTTGGCGACGCAATCGATCCATTGCGGGCCGGTAAGGTTCCAGCCGTGCCGCTCGTACAACAACCGGCCCTGGTTGGGCAGGACAGCGAAACAATAGCCCGGCGCGACACGGAACCGCTCGGTCCCAAGCGCAAAATCCGCAAGCACCGCGGCCTGGCTGCGATGCGCTTCGGCCATGTGCTGCTTGAGACGCTGCTCCGCCTCGGACAGCTCCAGCATAATTTCGGGACCGGCATCGGGATGGGGCAGAAAGTGCTGCCGGATCCAGCCCTCCGGGCCCGCGTGATAGAAGGGCATTTCAACGATGGTCGGCCGCCGCCCCCGCCGGCCGGCTAGCCGCGCCGCCGCATGGACCGCATAGGCCGATGCGTCATGGTCGGGGTGCCCGCCCTCGAACGTATGAGTGAGCACGACGTCTGCCCGGGCGACAAGCGGCTCAAGCCGGCGTGCTAATTCCGCGAGGTTGAAGGCCGCTTGCTGGTCGGCGATGCCGAACCCCAGGTGGCGGCACGGGGCCACGCCGGCCAACGCGAGCGCGGCTTGGGCTTCGCGCCAACGAGCGGCAGCGTAAGCCGGCCAGCCGGAGAAGCCGTGCCGACGCGCATCGGCGCCGTCACGCGGGGCACCATCGGTGATGTGCAGCACGGTCGCATCGGCGATCCGGCTCAACAAGACGCCGCATCCCAAAACCTCGTCGTCGGGATGGGCGACAACGACCAAAACCCGCCGCCGTGCCAGAACGTCGGGATCGAGCTTCTGCCCCGCCACTTCGACCGATTCGCCCTGCACCAGCTGCCGCATCCCACCCTGTGGACTTTGTAAATCGCCGCGCAGCTATAAAGGAAGTCGGACACCCGGGGAACTCTGCACGGTGCGGGGATTGATCAGCCGAAGAGGTTCAGCTGTCCGCCTGGGGGTACCGGCGGCCGGAACAGGTCGCTGCGCAGCTTGCTCCGGGTTTTCGCAAAGCCGAGCTTGGCCGAGGCCAGTTCGAACCGGCGGCCGATCATCCAGGCGTAAGGACCGGTGCCCGTCATGCGCTTGCCCCATGCGCTGTCGTAATCCTTGCCGCCCCGCATCGATTGGACGAGGCTCATCACGTGGCGCAGTTTTTCGGGAAAGTGCGCCAGCAGCCATTCGCGGAAAAGGTCGCGCACTTCGAGTGGCAGCCGCAGCATGACATAGCCGGCTTCGCGGGCGCCCGCCGCATAGGCACGGGTCAGCAGCGCCTCGATCTCGGGATCGTTGATGGCCGGGATGATCGGGGCCATCATCACGGTGACCGGAATGCCGGCCGCTGTGAGGGCCTCGATGGCGCGCAGCCGCTTTTCCGGGGCCGCGGCCCGCGGCTCGAGCGTGCGGGCCAAGTTGCCGTCGAGGCTCGTGACCGAGAGTGCCACCTTGGCGAGCCCTTTGGCGGCCATTGGGGCCAGGATGTCGATGTCCCGCGTGACCAGGGCCGATTTCGTGACGATCCCGACCGGGTGGTCGGCCCGGGACAGGACTTCGAGAACCGAGCGCATCACCCGGTGCTGCCGCTCGATGGGCTGATAAGGATCGGTGTTGGTGCCGATCGCGATAGTCTTGGGCTTGTAGTTGGGCGCCGCGAGCTCGCGCTCCAGCTTTTCCGCCGCACCCTCCTTGACGAACAGCCTGGTTTCGAAGTCGAGCCCGGGCGAGAGGCCCATGAAGGCGTGACTAGGTCGCGCGAAGCAATAAACGCAGCCGTGCTCGCAGCCGCGATAGGGGTTGATAGAGCGGTCGAACGAGATGTCCGGCGAGTCGTTGCGGGTGATGATCGTCTTTGCCCGCTCCATCGTGACCTGGGTCGCAAGCGGAGCGGCCTCGCGCTCTTCGTCCCATCCATCGGCTACCGCGAGCCGGTCGTGCGACTCGAATCGCCCCACCGGATTGCTGATGGCGCCGCGGCCCTTGCGGGGGAGCGCCAGGATCGCCTCGGGGTCTGCCGGGGGCGCCCTGCGCGGCTTGTAGCGCCGATAGCCGCTGGCGCGTTCCTCCGCGGGGCCGCTCAGCGCGCTGTTCTGGTCGAGGCTGCCCATCCGCGTGCGCCCTTGTTCTCATGCCGAAGCATGAGAACAAATAGAGAACGAGATCGGCTCGGTCAAGCCAGGCTGACAGCCTGCGTCTAGTAGGTCGCGCGGCCGCCCGAAATATCGAACACCGCCCCGGTCGTGAAGGAATTCTCCTTGGAGGCGAGCCAGCACACCAGCGCCGCGATCTCCTCGACCGTGACGAACCGGCCGCGCGGGATCTTGGACAGCATATAATCGATATGCTGCTGCGTGATCTGCTCGAGGATCCTGGTTTTCGCAGCCGCGGGCGTGATGACGTTGACCGCGATGTCGTGCCCGGCCAGCTCCTTGCCGAGGCTTTTCGTCATGGCCATGAGGCCGGCCTTGGCGGCGCTATAGGCCGAGGCGTTGGGGTTGCCTTCCTTGCCGGCCACCGAGGCGATGTTGACGATGCGGCCGTAGCTTTGCGGGATCATCCGCTTGACCACTGCCTGGTTGACGTTGAATGAACCATATAGGTCGATGTCGAGAATGCGCTTCCACTCGGCGGGCGGGTAATCGGCGAGCGGCATGGTCGGGCCGGAAATTCCTGCCGAATGCACCAGAACGTCGATCCGGCCGGACGAGCCCGAGGCGGTTCGCGCGGCAGCGGCTTCGACCGCGGCACTGTCGGTGATCTCGACCTCAGCGGTCTCGACCCTGCCGGCCCCGAGGGCACTCAGGCTCTTGCGCGCCTCGGCCAGCGCGTCCGCGTTCATGTCCCACAGCCAGACGGAGGCGCCTTCCCGCACGAGCCTCTCGGCAACCGCATAGCCGATCCCCTGCGCACCCCCGGTGACGACCGCGACCTGATCTTCGAACCGCTCCATGATGTTCCTCTCCTGGCTTTTCCGGATCGCTTAATGCCCCCTCGCGGGCGGCGCGTCGAGCCCGGAGCGCAACAGGTTCATGCAGCGCGGTCGGAATCGGGCTCCGGAGCCGGTTGCCTGCCGGGCTTGAAAAATGGCACTCTCGGCGGCGAGATGAGTTCGTCTCGGCAGTCGGAGCGATAAGCCGACGCCAGTTCAGGGAGGTTCAGGCGTGAAGAATTCCTCATCGGGTGGACACAGGCTCCCCCGCTTTTTAGTTTTGGGCTTGGCGGCTGCGGCGGCCCTGACGGCGGCCGGCCACGCTGGCGCACAATCCTCGAAACCGCTCGTCGTGTTCCTGCTGCCGGAAAACGTAACGGCCCGCTGGGAAAGCCAGGATCGGCCGTTCTTCGTGGCCGCGATGCAGAAATATTTTCCCGACGCGCAGGTCAAGGTCGAGAACGCCCTCAACGACGTGTCCAAGCAGCAGGCCCAGGCCGAGGCGGCCCTCGCCAACGGCGCCAAGGTGCTGGTCGTCACCGCGATCGACCAGAAGGGTGCGGCGGTCATCGTCAACAATGCCCAAAAGCAGGGCGTGCCGGTGATCGCCTACGACCGGCTGATCCGCAACGCACCGGTCGCCTATTATGTCTCGGTGGACGGCATCAAGATTGGCGAGCTGCAGGGCTCCTGGCTCGAGAAGAACACGAAGGAGGGCGCCCGGATCGCGGTCATCAACGGCTCGCCGGTCGATGACAACGCGCATCTCTTCGCCAAGGGCTACATGGGCGTCCTCAAGCCGCTGTTCGACAAGGGCAGCCGTAAGATGGTGGCCGATGTCTGGACGCCGCTGTGGGACCCGTCCAAGGCCCAGGCCGAAATGGATCAGATCCTGACCAAGTCCAATAACGAGGTGGATGGCGTGCTGTCGGCGAACGACGGCATGGCGGGCGGCATCATCGCGGCGCTTCAGGCCCAGCAGCTCGCCGGCAAGGTGCCGGTCACGGGCCTCGATGGCACCTTGAACAGCCTGCAACTCATCCTGCAGGGCAAGCAATCCATGACGGTTTGGCGCTCGCTCAAGGAGCAGGCCGGCAAGGCGGCCCAGATCACCGCGGCCCTGCTCAAGGGCGAGAAGCCCGCGGCGGACCTGTTCAACGGCGCGACCATGAACAACGACAAGGTCGATGTGCCGTGGGCCAAGGTGACCCCCAACGTCATCACGCTCGACAACATGAACATCGAGGTGGAGGACGGCGCCGTGGCCAAGGCCGACCTTTGCAAGGGCATGCCGGCCGTCGGCCCCTGCAAGGCCTAATCGACCCTCATGATCATCGCCACGACGGGGAGCGAAGGCGCACCTGCGCCCGCTCCGGTGCTGCAGCTGGAGAACATTTCGAAGCACTTCGGCGCTGTCCAGGCCCTGTCCGAGGTGAATTTCGAGGTTTATCCGGCCGAGGTCGTCGCCCTTGCGGGCGACAACGGAGCCGGCAAGTCCACGCTGGTCAAGGTCATGGCCGGCACTCACCAGCCCAATGGCGGCGTGATCCGCTTCGAAGGCCGTGAGGTGAAGATCCACTCGCCTCACGATGCTACCCTGCTCGGCATCGAGACCGTCTATCAAGACCTCGCCCTGTGCGACAATCTCGACGTGGTGGCGAACATGTTTCTCGGACGCGAGACGGTCGACAAGCCCGCCGCGCTGGGGCGCCTGTCGGAACTGGAGATGGAGCGGCGCGCCCTCGATGTGCTGCGCCGCCTCAACGTCACGACCATCCGCAGCGTGCGCCTGCCGGTGGCGGCCCTTTCGGGCGGCCAGAGGCAGTCGGTCGCCATTTCTCGCGCCGTGATGTGGACCCAGAAGATCGTGCTGCTCGACGAGCCGACCGCGGCGCTGGGAGTCGCCCAAACCCACCAGGTGCTCGAACTCATCAAGCAACTGCGCGTGCAGGGCCTTGGTGTCGTGCTGATCTCGCACAATCTCCACGACATCTTCGAAGTCGCGGACCGGATCGTGGTGATGCGCCTCGGGCGCAGGGCGGCGACGTTCAAGCGCTCGGACTCGACCCCCGAGGAGGTCGTCGCGGCCATCACCGGCGCCCGGAAGGCTGCCTGATGGACCCGACCCCGCGAACCTCCCTGGGCCAAGGCTCACCCACGCCGGTCGAACACCCAGGAGTCGGCGCCACGGTTGGGGGTTGGCTCGGGCAATTGCGCGCCCGTGTCTCGTCGGGCGAGCTCGGCGTACTCCCGGTCGTGTTCGGCCTCGCGCTGATCTGGACCTATTTCGACCTTCAGGACACGCATTTCCTGACCGCCCGCAACCTGTCCAATCTGGTGCTCCAGATCTCGATTACGGGCACCATCGCCATCGGGCTCGTTCTCGTGCTCCTGCTGGGCGAGATCGACCTTTCGGTCGGCTCCGTGGTGGGGCTCACGGCGGCGGTTCTCGGCGTCCTCGTGGTCAACCAGGATTGGCCTTGGTGGGCCGCCATCCTGGCCATGCTTGTCGTCGGGGCCGGGATCGGGGCGCTCCAGGGCGCCTGGTTCGCGATCCTGCGCGTGCCCTCCTTCGTGGTCACGCTGGCCGGCCTGCTCGGCTGGCTCGGCGTGCAGCTCCATGTGCTCGGCGACGCCGGAACGCTGAACGTCTTCGAGCCCCATATCACGGCCATCGCCTCGACCTTCCTGCCCCAAGCCTGGGGGTGGGTCGCGGCGATCGCGGTCGCGCTGGGGTTTGGGGGCCGTGAGCTGCTGGAGGATGCACGCCGGCGCCGGGCCGGCATGTCGACCCGCTCGCAGGCCGCCATCCTGGCCCAGGCCCTGACGGTCGCGGCGATCCTGCTGTGCAGCGTGCTCGTGCTCGATCGCGCCTACGGGGTTCCCACGGTCGGGATTGTGCTGCTCGGGCTCGTGATCTTCTTCGACTGGCTGACCACGCGCACCCGGTTCGGTCGCCATATCTACGCGGTGGGCGGCAATGCGGAGGCGACCCGGCGCGCCGGCATCAGCGTGGCCCGCATCCGCATCGCGGTGTTCGCCCTGGCCGGAACCCTCGCGGCCGCCGGAGGGCTGCTCTCGACCTCGCGCCTGCAGGCATCGAGCACCCAGACCGGCGGCGGCACGCTGCTGCTGGAAGCGATCGCCGCAGCGGTCATCGGCGGCACCAGCCTTTTCGGCGGGCGGGGCACCGTCTGGGCGGCCTTGCTGGGCGCCCTGGTGATCGGCAGCGTGTCGAACGGGCTCGATCTCGTGGGCCAGCCGGCGGACGTGAAATATATGGTCGAGGGCGCGATCCTGCTGCTCGCGGTCACTATCGACGCCTATTCGCGCCGGCGTCTGACTGTTTCGGGCCGGTAGAGCGCCATGGTCCCGGATCGAAAGCCCCGCATCGTCATCACCTATTGCACGCAGTGCCATTGGCTGTTGCGCGCGGCCTGGATGGCCCAGGAGCTGCTGTCCACCTTCGGCACCGACCTCGGCGAGGTGGCGCTGGTGCCGGCGACCGGCGGGACCTTCCGCATCGAATACGAGACCGCGCTCATCTGGGAGCGCAAGCGCGACGGCGGCTTCCCGGATGTGAAGACCCTCAAGCAGATCGTGCGAGACCGCCTCGACCCGGGGCGCGATCTCGGTCACATCGACCGGCCCGATGCGAAACCTCCCTTGTCGGAGTGAAACAGGTGTTCTATTCCGGGGATCAAAACTCGGGATCACGGGAGGAAATAGAATATGCTTTCCATCGGACTTTTGGGCGCGGGCCGCATCGGCACCCTGCATGGCCGCAACATCGCCAGCAACCCGAAGGCCAAGCTCGCCGCGATCGCCGATGCTGTGGCGGCACCGGCCGAGAAGCTCGGCCAGGAGCTCGGTGCGCCCGTGCGTTCAGTCGATGAGATCATGGCGGACCGCTCGATCGACGCGCTGGTCATCTGCTCGTCGACCGACACGCATTCCGACCTCATCGAAGCGGGCGCCAGGGCCGGCAAGGCCGTGTTCTGCGAAAAGCCCGTCGACCTCTCGTCGGAGCGCATCCGGGCCTGCCTGAAGGTGGTCGAGGCGGCCGGAACTCCGCTGATGATCGGCTTCAACCGGCGGTTCGATCCGCATTTCGCAGGCCTGCAGAAGCGCGTCGCGGACGGCGAAGTCGGCGAGGTGGAGCTCGTCACCATCCTGTCGCGCGATCCAGGGCCGCCGCCGATCAGCTATATCGCGCGCTCCGGCGGCCTGTTCCGCGACATGATGATCCACGATCTCGACATGGCGCGCTTCCTGCTCGGCGAGGAGCCGGTCGAGGTGCACGCGGTGGGCTCCTCGCTCGTCGATCCGGCGATCGGGCAAGCCGGCGATGTTGATACCGCCGCGGTCCTGCTCAAGACGGCGTCGGGAAAGATCTGCCAGATCTCCAATTCGCGCCGCGCCACCTACGGGTACGACCAGCGCGTGGAAGTGCACGGCTCGAAGGGCATGATCCGGGCCCAGAACATTCACGAGAACGTCGTCGAGATCGCCACCGCCGAGGGGTTTCGCGGCGCGCCCGTGCTCAATTTCTTCCTCGAGCGCTACACGCCCGCCTATCGCCGTGAGCTCGACCACTTCCTCGACAGCGTCTCTGCCGGAAAGGCACCCTCCCCCACCGGGCAGGATGGCCTTCGGGCGCAGATCCTGGCCGACGCGGCCACCGAGGCGGCAAAATCCGGTCGGGCCCAGACGGTGTAGGCGCACCGTCTCGCACCTGCGACGACGCCCGACTCTTTGCGCCACGGACGCAGAAACCTGGGCCAGGATTTCCCGAAAAAATCCTCGCGACCGATGAACCTCCAAGCGCCTCCCCGCGACCCAAGCATAGGACTGCATGTCGCGGTCCTTTCTGGGAGGTTAAAATGACTTCTACGCAAATCATCCGCGCCGCTGTTGTGGCTCTCGCGCTCGGCGCCACCGGGTTGAGCGTCTCGCCAGCTTCCGCCTATCCGTTCCACGGGGGCGGCTTCGGTGAGCACCATGGCTGGGGGCACGGCTGCGGCTGGGATCGTTGCGGCGGTCACGGGTGGGGCCACGGGTGGGGACACGGCTGGGGACACGGCTACGGGTACGGCGGCTATTACGGCGGGTACGGCGGCGACGAAGGTGGGTGCCTCGTGAAGCGCTTCGTCACCGAGGACGGCGACATCGCGATCCGGCGGGTGTGCTACTGATCCGCCCTCAGCGTTGGGGGACCGCGCCGCGGCCTGTCCGCGGCCCCGGTTGCCCCGCAGCAATACCCACCAACCGTCCGGCACAATCGTGATGCGATCGTGCCGGACGGGCCATTACGGATGTGCTGTCAGAAGCTGGGCGGGGTAATGGCCCAGACGATCTGCGCCGGGCCGAAACCGCGGTTGTGGTAACGATGCGGACGCGTGCTGGCGAAGGCGAAACTGTCGCCCAATTCGAGCACGTACAGTTTTTCGTCGACCCATAGATCGAGCGAACCGGACAGCACCAGCCCGGCTTCCTCGCCCTCGTGCGTATAGTTTTCCAGGCTGCCGCCGCCCGGCTGGACAGTGCAGAGCAGCAGCTCGAGCGTGCCGTCGAGATGGGGCACGAGCAATTCGTCGAGGAGGCCGAGTTCCTCCATGCGCAGCAGCTTGCGCCGGCCGGCCCGGACCACCACCCGGTCTTCCTCGGCGTCGCGCGGCGGCCCGTCCTCGAAGAACCAGCCGATAGTCACGCCCATGGCGTGGCTGATCTGCTGCAATTGCCGGATGGTGGGCGTCGACAGCCCGCGCTCGACCTGGGACAAATGCCCGACCGACAATCCCGATTGCGACGCGAGCTTGGCCAGGGTCAATTCGCGTTGCTGGCGCAAGGCCCGGATACGGGGCCCGAGCGCCGCCACCGGATCGCCGGGATTGGTCGGCGCCGTTTCGTCACGATCCGGGGCGGGAGACTCGTTGGTCGAGGCAATATCGTCCATCATGAGCAACAGCGTCGATTGAGGGGCGCCGGGCCCCTGAGATCATGCCCGGCCGGCTTTGACATCCTTCAGGATTTCCCGCGCCGCATTGTGCCCGGGAATGCCCGACACGCCGCCGCCCGGATGCATGGACGAGCCGCATATATAGAGCCCCTTGAAGGGTGTCCGATAGTCCGCATAGCCCGAAACCGGCCGCTGGAAGAACAGCTGGTCGGTCGACAGTTCCCCGTGGAAGATATGGCCCTGCGGCAGGCCGACGATCTGCTCGATGTCCGGAGCAATGAGGAACTGGGCCTCGATCACGTCGTTGCTGAACCCCGGCGCATGTTCCTCGATCGTGTCGAAGACGACCTTGCGGAACTTGTCCTTCTCGGTCGCCCAATCGCCGCCCTTGAGCGTGTAGGGCGCGTGGCCGCCGAACAGGTTGACGACGTGCTTGCCGGGTGGCGCAAGCGTATCGTCGACGATGGTCGGCACCACCGGCGTGATGAACGGGCGTGACGAATACCAGCCGTGCTTGGCATCGTCATAGGCCCGTTCGAGATAATCGATGTCGGGCGCGATATGCATGTAGGTGGGATAGCTGAAGCTGCCGAGCGCGCCCTCGCGCCGCACCTTGTCGAGGATGCGATATTGCGGCGGCCGTCTCGCAGGCGATGTTCATCTTGAAGGCGGTCGAGAAGGTACGGTAGCCGCGGATCTCGCGCGCCACATCCTCGGGCAGCTTGCTCTCGCCGATCATGCCGAGATAAAGCGCCTTGGCGTTGACGTTCGAGGCGATCACCTTGGCCCGGTAGGTGTCGCCCTTGCTGGTGGTCACCGCGGTGGCCCGCTCGCCCGTGATCCTGATCTCCTGGATATCGGCGCCGGTGACATAGGTGACGCCGGCCGCGCGGCCATAGGAGGCCAGGGCTTGCGTGATCGCGCCCATGCCGCCCTTGATGAAGCCCCAGCCGCCGGCGCCCTCATGCTCGCCCATGATGTGATGCATGATCACATAGGCGGAACCAGGCGTCTTCGGTCCCGCGAAGGTGCCGATCGAGGCGTAATAGGCCAGCACCGCCATGACGCGGTCGTCCTCGAACCATTCGCGCAGGAAGTCGTAGGCGCTCATCGTCAGCATATCGACGATGCGGTAGGTCTTGCGGCCGATCTTCCGGTACTTCCACAACAGCGAGGCGCCGTCTCGGAAAGTCTTCCAGTCGCGCCGGGTCGGGTCGACCGGTGTGTCCCACAACAGCTGGCGCACGATCTGCGCGGTTTCCTGGAGGTAGCGGTCGAACTCCGGATAGATCGCGGCGTCCTTCTTGGAGAACTTGGCAAAGCTGGCCTGCGTCTTGGCCATGTCGTCCGAAAACACGATGTAGTCGTCGCCCGACACCGGCGAAATCATGTCCGAGCACGGCAGGACCTCCAGGCCGTGGCTCTTGAGCTGGAAATCCCGGATGATGCGCGGGTGCAGCAGGCTCATCAGGTAGGAGAAGATCGACGCCCGGAACCCCGGCGCGATCTCCTCGGTCACGGCCGCCCCGCCCAGCACGCCCCGGCGCTCCAGCACCAGGACCTTCTGTCCGGCCCGCGCGAGATAATTGGCGCAGACGAGGCCATTGTGGCCGGCGCCGATGATGATGGCGTCGTAAACATCATTGGCCGAGCCGCGCTCCGGGCTCGCCTGAATATTGCTGTCCATCCTGGAATCCCTTGCCGAGCGGTCCGTCAGCGCGGCCGATCTTGTCTTCGAGAGTGATGGCCGAAGGTCATTCGGCGGCGATGCGGGCCGGCCGGGTGGGCTCGTCCATGGCGTCGCGCACCATGGTCTGGAAACCCCGGACCGCGAATTCGTACTTCGGCGACAGCGGCCCCCGCTCGTAGATCCCGGCGTTGAGATTGCGCTGCACGCCGGTGATCGTGTCGAGATCCTCGGTGATGATCTGGGCGGACCATTCGACCGATTTGCGGTTGTGCTCCGCCTTCTCGGGCGAGACGTCGGCGAAGAAATACCAGTTCACATGTTTGAGGCGCCCGGCCCCGAGCGGCTCCAGCGTGGCGATCGAACTGCCCCAGTCGTAGAGGTTCAGCATCAGGAACGGGAAGCGGTAGAAGTAGACGCCGCGTGTCAGGCCCCCGTCGCGCCGCGGGGCGTGCAGGTGGAACAGCCCGTCGTTTTCATGCACGTCGATCTGGTAGCGATCGATGTCGATCGACTCGCACAGGCCCGGATGCATGGTCCGGCAATGATAGCATTCGAGGTAGTTCTCGCCGTAGGTCTTCCAGTCCACCTCGCAGTCGCGGTTCTTGGACATGAAGTAATGCTGCTGCTCGATCGGATAGTCGGCCGCCAGGGCGTCGATCGGGCCGAGCCACTCGCGCAGCGACGCGCCGCCCCGGTCGATGCGGACGAAAACGAGGCCGCGCCATTCCTCGGCGTCGACTTCGAACAGCGACCAGGCCTTCGGATCGAAGGTGGCGTCGGAGCCGAAATCCACCGCCTTGTTGAGCCGCCCGGCCCGGGTGTAGCTCCAGCTATGATACGGGCAGACGATGAGCTTGCCGCAATGGCCGGTCTCGCCGGTCAGGAGTTCCGCGCCACGGTGGCGGCACACGTTGTGGAAGGCGCGCACCACGCCGCTGTCGTCCCTTATGGCGAACACCGAATAGCCTGCGACCGTCGCGGTGACGTAGTCACCGGGCTCCTTGAGCCTCGCGCTCCATGAGAACAGCATCCAGTGCCGGCGGAAGATTGTCTGGCGCTCGCGCTCGTAGCGCTCCGGATCGCGATACCAACTGGCTGGAAGCGTCCAGTCGAACGCGTCTTCCATTCCGACCAGTGCCATGAACACGTCTCCAATGTCCCGTCGAACTTTCACCATTGTGAAATGACGCAGGCCCAACTGCAAGCAAAACCTTTGCTGCGCGTGCATAGGACCTTGACGCGGCGCCTCAGCTATTTCAGGAACATGAAATGCCTCGCCAAGTCCGCGGGGGTTCCGATTCGCTGATTGAGGTGCGCCATGGCGATGCTTCGCCGATCCCCCTACCACCACCGCTTCGAGCAGCTCGGCGCCCAGTTCGTCGAACGGATCGGCTTTGCGGCGCCGCTTGTCTTTACCTCCACCGAGGCGGAGCATCGCGCCACCCGCGAGCGCGTCGGCTTCTTCGACGTCTATTACCAAGTAGCGATCGAGATCGCCGGGGCGGACGCCGAGGCGCTGCTCGACCGGGCGCTCGTGGCCGACATGGCGCGCCTGGCGGTCGGTAAGGTCGTCTACGCGTCGCTGTGCAACCAGCAGGGCGGCATCATCGACGATCTGACCTGTTTCCGCATGGCGGACGACCGGTTCTGGCTCACCCCCACCCCGAGCCGGGTCGCGGCGGTTCTGGCCGAAGTGCAGCGGATGGCGGTCGGCACCCACGCGGTGGTGACGCATCTCGGCTACAAGCGCGCGTATATTTCCGTGCAGGGCCCGAATTCGCGGGCGCTGCTGCAGGAACTGACCACGGCCGATCTGTCCGGCACGACCCTGCCCTATTTCTCGCATCTCGAGACCACGGTCGCCGACGTGCCCGAGACCATCGTGTCCCGCACCGGCTATTCGGGTGAGCTCGGCTTCGAATTGTTCTATCCGAGCGAGTACGCCGACCACATGTTCGGCGCGTTGCTCGAGGCCGGACGCAAGCATGGGGCCGAGCCCTGCGGGCTTGGCGCGCTGCGCACCCTGCGCATCGAGAAGCGCTATCCGCTCTATGGGCTCGATCTCGACGAGACCACGACACCGCTCGAAGCCGGGCTGGGGTGGACCGTCAAGCTAAGCAAGCCTGCGTTCCAGGGGCGCGCAGCGCTGGAGAAGCAGAAAGCCGAGGGCGTCAGGCGCCGCCTCGTCCTGCTCGAACTCCAGAAAGGCGCCACGCTGCCGGCGGTCGGCGCGGCTGTCACCGAGGCCGGCCAGCCGGTCGGCAAGGTCACCTCGTCCGATCAGGGCCATACTGTCGGGCATGGACTGGCCATGGCCTATGTCGGGCCCGAGCAGGCGCAGGACGGGCGCGTGCTCGACATCGCCGGGCCGGATGGGACCATTCTGGGCGGAACAGTTTCGACCCGGGCCGTCTACGACCCCGAAGGCTTGCGTGTGAGAAGCTGAAGTTCCCGGCTACCGGGCCAGGTAGCCGCCATCGACCGGCAGCGTATGCCCGGTCACCATCCGGGCCGCCGGCGAGACGAGGTACAGCGCCGCCAGGGCGACGTCCTCGGTTTCGGCGAATTTGCGCAGCGGCATCAGGACGCGCAGCGTTTCGGCCCGCTCCGGATCGTCCAGCAGGGCGCGGGTGAACTCGGTGCGCACCCAGGTCGGCGCAATGGCATTGACCCGCACGTTGCGCGGCGCCCACTCGACCGCCAGGGCCTTGGTCAGGTTCACCAGGCCGCCCTTGGTGGCATGGTAGGAGGCGATCGGATAGATGCCGCCGCCCGACAGCCCCATGATCGACGCGAGATTGACGATGGAGCCGCCCCGCTCCGCGTCGAACAGCTTCACGGCTTCGCACGAGCACAGGAACGGCGCCGTGAGGTTCACGTCCATGACGCTCTTCCAGTCCTCGACGGTCGTGTCGACCGCCGGCACCCGATGAACGCGGGCCGCATTGTTGACCAGGATGTCGAGCGTGCCGAAGCGACCTTTCAAGTCGGCGAAAAGCGCCTCGATCGCTTCAGCGCTTCCGACGTCGCACGTCAGGGCGAGCGCCTTGTGGCCCGCCTCGGTCAGGACCCGCGCAGCCTCCGCGCCCGCCTCGCCGTCGCGATCCGCCACGCAAACCTCGGCCCCGGCTTGCGCCAGCGTCTGCGATATCTGGTAGCCGATGCCCCGCGCCCCGCCCGTGACCAGCGCCTTCATGCCCGTCAGGTCGAAGTGCCGCGAAAGCTCGCCGATCATGGTTCCATGTCCTGCTCGGATGGGCCCTGCGCCACGGATCGCCCATCAGGGCGGGTGCAGGCCGGAGACCCTGCACTCCCGGCGCCGGACCTCCGTCAGTGGTGGCGACTGCAGCCCGTGCAGCCGCCGAGCCGGTTACGGCTCTTCGTCGTCCTCGATCTCGCCGTCGATCAGGCCCGCGACATCGTCGTCTTCTTCCTCCTCCTCCTCGAGGAAGGTATTGTCCTCCGCCGGGGCGTCCTCGACCTCGAGGTCGTCTCCAACCACGGCCTCGGGCTTCTCGCCCGCCTCGGCATCTTCGAGCGACACGAGCTCGGGTCCAGCGGCCTCCGGCTCGACCTCACTCTCCTCGCTCCGGGCGGCAGCCGCCGAGGCGCGTGGGGGCGATCTGGGGATCGGAACCGCCTGGAACACGGTTCCGCACTTCGGGCAGACGATCGGGTCCCGAAGCAGGTCGAAGAATTTCGCGCCACAATTTTGGCACTGGCGCTTGGCGCCAAGTTCCGGTTTAGCCACAGTATGCCCTCGGTCTGCGCCGCCGCGACGTCGCCACCTCAAATAATCGATCGGAGCGACCCGTTAAAGCGGGCGAGCCGTCCGCGTCAATGGCTAATCGCTGCAAGCGCCCTGCCGTAATGACAGGTTCGGCCCCGCATGATACGAGCCGCCGCGTCTGATGGGCGCGTTCCTGGAGCAAATCCCTGTGTCTTTACCGCTTGCCAGCTCCGCCGCGCACACCCTCCCGGCACGGAGCTGCACCGCCACGCGATCGGGGCCGCTACGGGGACGCATCCGGCCGCCAGGCGATAAGTCGATATCCCATCGCGCTTTCATCCTTGGCCTCTTGAGCCAGGGAACGACCCGTGTGGCGGGTCTGCTGGAAGGTGAGGACGTGCTGCGTACCGCCGGGGCCTGCCGGGCCCTCGGCGCGACGATCGAGCGCGACGGGCCCGGGTCCTGGCATGTGGAAGGCGTCGGCCTCGGGCACCTGCGCGAACCCGACGCGCCGCTCGATTTCGGCAATGCCGGAACCGGCACGCGACTGATGATGGGGGTTGTGGGCGGTGGCGGCGTGACCGCCGCCTTCGATGGCGATGCGAGCCTGCGCAAGCGACCGATGCGCCGCATCCTCGACCCGCTGGAGCAGCAAGGCGCGCGTGTTCTGCGCGAAGAGGCGGGCGGACGCTGCCCGATCGTCCTCCAAGGCACAGCGGAACCTCGAGCGATCAGCTACCGCACGCCGGTCGCCTCGGCCCAGATCAAATCGGCCGTGCTGCTCGCCGGGCTCAATGCGCCGGGCGAAACAATCGTGATCGAGACCGAGGCGTCGCGCGACCATACCGAAAAGATGCTGCGCCATTTCGGCGCCGAAGTGCGGGTCGAGCCCTATGGGCAGGATGGCCGCAAGATCACGCTGACCGGCCGGCCGCGGCTTCGCGCCGCAGAGGTCGACGTGCCGGCCGATCCGTCCTCGGCCGCCTTTGCCATCGTGGCCGCCCTTGTCGTGCCGGGATCCGACGTGATCATCGAGGCGGTGATGATGAACCCATTGCGCACGGGGTTGATCACAACCTTGCGCGAGATGGGCGGCTCCATCGAGGAACTCGCGCGCCGTGACCAGGGCGGCGAGGACGTCGCCGACATCCGGGTCCGGGCCTCGCGCCTCACTGGGGTGGATGTGCCGGCCGGGCGCGCGCCCTCGATGATCGACGAATATCCTGTGCTCGCCGTTGCGGCCGGGTTCGCGGCCGGCATCACCCGCATGCGGGGGCTGAACGAGCTGCGGGTCAAGGAATCCGATCGGCTTGCGGCGGTCGCGGCGGGCCTTGCCGAAGCCGGGATCACACATCGGATCGAGGGCGACGACCTCGTCGTCGAGGGCGGGAACGGCACGGTGCGGGGAGGCGGCACGGTCGAGACCCACCTCGACCACCGCATCGCCATGAGTTTTCTGGTCCTGGGGCTCGCGTCCGATGAGCCGATGACGGTCGACGACGAAAGCATGATCGCCACCAGCTACCCTGCTTTCAAGACCGACATGGCCGCGCTCGGCGCGACGTTATCCTGAGCGGGCCGTGATCATCGCCATCGACGGACCCGCGGCGTCCGGCAAGGGGACGCTGGCCCGCAAGCTCGCGGCCCATCTCGGCCTGCCGCATCTCGACACGGGGCTGCTTTACCGTGCCACGGCCCGGGCCCTGCTGGATGCGGGCGAAAGCCTCGAGCATCCCGAGGCCGCCGTGGCGGCGGCGCGCGGCCTCGCCCTGACGGATTTCGACGAGTCTCGCCTGCGCGGCCGCTCCATGGGCGAGGCGGCCTCCGTGGTCGCCGCCTGGCCCGAGGTGCGGGCCACCCTGGCGGAGGCGCAGCGCCGCTTCGCGGCCCGACCGGGCGGCGCCGTGCTCGACGGCCGCGACATCGGCACGGTCATCTGCCCGACCGCCGAGGTGAAGATTTTCGTCACGGCCAGTCCGCAAACGCGCGCCCAGCGCCGGGCCCTCGAACTCGCCCGCGCCGGTGAGCCGGCCGATTTCGCGCTCGTGCTGCTCGACATCACCAGGCGGGACGAACGCGATTCCTCGCGCGCCGTGGCGCCGTTGCGGCCGGCCTCCGACGCCATGATGCTCGATACGACGGCCCTCGACGCGGAAGCCGCCTTCGCGGCTGCGCTGAAGCTGGTGGAGGCGCGGAGACATGCGGCGGCGCTCGCGCAAAGCCCTCGTCCTTCGACAAGCTCAGGATGAGGGCTTCACGGCTTTGTTGAGTGTCAGGAAAGGCGCCTCCTGCCGGTCCTGATCCTGAGCTTGTCGAAGGATCGAGGACCGGGTGCTCAGCCTGAAACCGGCACTGTCACGCCGATCATGTCGCCTTCGCGCACCAGCGCGGCCAGGCGCTCCTCGGACCAGCCAAGCGTTCCGTCAGGGCGCCGGGGCAGCACCATCCAGCGGTAATCGGCGGTGGAATCGACGACGCTGATCTTCACGGAAGCGGGCAGCACCGTGCCCCACTCGGCCAGCAGCCCGCGCGGATCGCGCACCGCACGGGCCCGGTAGGCCGCCGATTTGAACCAGAAGGGCGGGTAGCCCAGCACGGCACGCGGATAGCAGCTGCAAAGCGTGCACACGACCAGGTGATGCACGGCTTCGGTGTTCTCCAGCACGCCAAGCGGGGGCGCGCCCAGCATGGTGATGCCCATGGCTTCGGCGGCCCGGGTGCCGTCTTCCAGCATCAAGGCACGGAAATCCGGATCGACCCAGGCCCGCGCCACCATTTTGGCACCCTGCGCCGGGGAGGCCCGGTCGGTGATGGCGATCCGTTCGGCAATCTCGGCCGTCGAGGCGATGTTCTTCTCGGCCAGCACGGCGCGC
Source organism: uncultured Alphaproteobacteria bacterium (assembly GCA_963851175.1). Taxonomy (GTDB): domain Bacteria; phylum Pseudomonadota; class Alphaproteobacteria; order Rhizobiales; family Beijerinckiaceae; genus Lichenihabitans. Next base: position 150,836 of record CAWKNU010000004.1, read on the forward strand.
AGGGCATCGAGCAGGCGTGCGCCATCCGTTTCGATGAGGGTCATGGGCCGGGCTCCAGCCAATGTTCGAAGATCTCGACCAGAAGCTCGTCGGTTTTTCCGGCATCGGGCCACACTGAAGCCGGGTCGAACGCCACGTGGTAGAGGGGAATCGTTGCGGCAGGCCGGGCGAAGGCGAGGTCTTCCGGGTTCGGAAAGGCGCCGAGCCGCCGCACCACCGTGCCGGCTACGCCACGCAGGTAATGGGGCGTGCGGATGTGCACCGGGCCGCGCGCTTCCGGCCAGTCGTTGCGGATGCGTACCCTTGTGCCGGGAGGAAGCGCGGCGCTCATCGTGCGTTGGCCGGATCGACGCCCCCATGGGCCCGCCAGCGCGGCGCGGAGTTCGGCCTCGGAGATGACGCCCTTGCGCAGCAGAGTGTCGGCGATGGAGCGGATCCAGCGCTCGTAATAGGAGAGCCGAAAGTAGTCGGCCTCGGGAATGGCCTCGATGCCCCGCCGCAATTCGTCGACGCTCATCACGCCCTTGCGGCCCAGGATCTGGCGGAGCGCGTCGACCTCGCGGTCGAAGTCGCTCAGCGCGTGCGGTTCCCGGTCGACCGCCTCGCACATGAAGCGTTGAACACCGCCGAGATCGTGGTGGGCGCGGAGAACATCCTGGTCCATGCGCCACCTTAGCACGGGTGGGCGAGCCTGCCAGGAGCATCACCGTGCAGACAGGGGCAGATGCGCCCGAAACGAAAAGGGCAGATCCGGATCGGACCTGCCCCTTTTCATCTCGACCGAGAAGGCCTCAGTAGGCGAACGGACCCGGCCCGCCGAACGGCGCTTCCGCGATCTGGAACGGCGCCGCGACGAGTTGCCCGGCCGCCCGGGCCGGCACGCCGATGATGGCCCCGGGACCGACAGGCGGGAAAATCTCGCTCAAGATCCGGAACGGAAGCGTCGCGATCTCGCCGCCGATGGCGATCGGCCCCGTGACGATGGCCGTGGGACCCGCGTAGGGATTGTAGCTCGGCCCTTCGACCACGACCGGGCCAGGCGCCACGACGCGGCGCCGCGCAACCGTCAGCGGCCGGTAGCCATCCTCACGCGCCACGACGGCCGAACGCTCGGCGTGCCGACGCAGATAGAGCGGCCGACGGGCCATCCGGGCGTCGGAGCGGACCATTGTCTGGTCGCTTGCGCCGGCATCCTGGGCCAGCGCCGAAACTTCCGTACCGAGGAGCGCCGCGAGAGCGAGCGCGGCCGCGGCTGTCACCTTGTTTGAACGCAACATGTCTACTCTCCAGGCCTTAGCCCCCGGAGCCCCGAACGCGCACCGCATCACAATGGTTCACGCAATGCTGCATTGCGGCAATGTAGGGAACGGCGTCGGGCGGCGCCCGGCGAACGGGCGGCACGCTCACCTTACTTTCAAGAAATCGCATTGCGGCTTGATCTCAGCATTGAGGAAGCCGCCCTTTGATTCCGCTTCCACCAACTGGCGCCAAAGACCGGGTCCAACCTCGAAATACCGGTAGATCGAACCGCCAATGAACGCCACTTCGAGTGTCCGCGTGGACTCGTCATAGCCCAGAGACGTGACAGCAGAGGATGAAACCGGCTCACGGTCCATTTGCATCGGCCAGTGCTGCGGGAACCGTCCCTATAACGCCTGGGACGGCGGGCAGTTTCGCGGACCTTGGCCTTCCCCTGGCGCTCAACCCCCATTTCCACGCTTGGCAACCCGCCAGTTCCCTTGCGGACGAGACTGGTCTATCCGTGCTGTCCGGCCGCGCGCCCGGGTTCCGGCGCGAACCGATCCACACAGAACCGACCCCGAAAGCCTGTTTGCGATGCTCACCCGAACAAAGCCCTATCCCGATGCCGAAGGTGCCCCGAGCTTCCCGGCGATCGAGGGCGAGATTTTGGCGCGCTGGGCACGCGAGGGCACGTTCGAGCGGCAGGTCGCGATGCGGCCCAAGACCAGGCCGGACGGCAGCTCGAACGAATTCGTGTTCTACGACGGCCCGCCCTTCGCCAACGGCCTGCCGCACTACGGGCACATCGCTACCGGCTTCATCAAGGACATCGTGCCGCGCTACCAGGCGATGCGCGGCCGCCATGTCGACCGGCGCTTCGGCTGGGATTGCCATGGCCTGCCGGCCGAACTCGAGGTCGAGAAGGAGATCCAGGTTTTCGGGCGCACCGCCATCCTGGACTACGGGATCGCCCGGTTCAACGACCAGTGCAAGCTGTCCGTCCAGCGCTACACCCAGGATTGGGAGTGGTACGTCAACCGCGCGGCCCGCTGGGTGAGCTTCGAGAACGCCTATCGCACCATGGACAAGAGCTTCATGGAAAGCGTGATCTGGGCGTTCAAGACCCTGTGGGACAAGGGCCTCGTCTACGAGGGCTATCGCGTGGTGCCCTACAGCTGGGCCGTGCAGACGCCGCTCTCCAATTTCGAGACGCGGCTCGACAATTCCTATCGCGAGCGCACCGACCCGACCCTGACGGTGGCTTTCCGGCTCAAGCCGCAGGCCGGCGAAGCCGTGCCGGCCCGCATCCTGGCCTGGACCACCACGCCCTGGACCCTGCCCTCGAACCTCGCGCTCGCGGTCAGCCCGACGCTCGACTATGTGGCTGTCGAGCGGGACGGCGAACACTGGATCATGGCGGGCGCGGCGCTGGAGCGCTACCGGCGCGAGTTTCCCGAAGCCGAGGTGGTCCGCACCTTCCCGGGCTCCGAGCTTGTCGGCCGCACCTACGAGCCGCTGTTCCCCTATTTCAAGGACACCGCGAACGCCTTCCGGGTGCTTGGCGGCGACTTTGTCAGCGCGGAGGATGGCACCGGCATCGTCCACATGGCGCCGGGCTTCGGCGAGGACGATCTGGCGGCCTGCCAGGCGGCCGGCATTCCGGTCGTGGTGCCGGTCGACGAGGCGGGGCGCTTCACCGCGGCCGTGCCCGATTACGCGGGCCAGAACGTCATCTACGAAGGCAATCCGAGCGTCATCCGCGACCTCAAGGAGCGCCGCGACGGCACGGTGGTGCGGCACGACCAGGTGCTGCACTCCTATCCGCATTGCTGGCGCACCGACGAGCCGCTGATCTACAAGGCGATCAACTAGCTGGTACGTCGCGGTGAGCCGCTTCCGCGACCGCATGGTGGAACTGAACCAGGGCATCAGCTGGACGCCGTTCCACGTGCGCGACGGCGCCTTCGGCAAATGGCTCGAGAACGCCCGCGACTGGAACATCTCGCGCAACCGCTTCTGGGGCGCCCCGATCCCGGTCTGGCAGAGCGACGATCCCGAACTATCCGCGGGTCGACGTCTATGGCTCGATCGCCGAGCTCGAGCGCGATTTCGGCGTCAAGGTCGAGAACCTGCACCGGCCGATGGTCGACGACCTCGTGCGGCCCAACCCCGACGATCCGACCGGCAAGAGCACCATGCGCCGGGTCTCGGACGTGCTCGACTGCTGGTTCGAGTCCGGCTCGATGCCGTTCGCCCAGATGCATTATCCGTTCGAGAACAAGGAGCGCTTCGACCAGAATTTCCCGGGCGACTTCATCGTCGAATACGTGGCCCAGACCCGGGGCTGGTTCTACACCATGATGGTGCTCTCGACCGCGCTGTTCGACCGGGCGCCGTTCCGCAATTGCGTGTGCCACGGCGTGGTGCTCGACGAGAACAACCAGAAACTCTCCAAGCGCCTGAAGAACTATCCGGATCCGGTCGAGGTGTTCGAAACCTACGGGGCCGACGCGCTGCGCTGGTACATGATGTCGTCGCCGCTGATGGTGGGCGGCGACCTCGCCATGGCCCAGGACGGCAAGGACATCGGCAAGGCGACCCGCCCGGTGATCCTGCGGCTGTGGAACGCCTATGTGTTCTTCACGCTCTACGCCAACATCGACGGCGTGAAGGCGAAGCTTTCGTCGGGCAGCACGGATGTGCTCGACCGCTACATCCTGGCCAAGTGCCGCGACATGGTCGAGGGCATCCAGACGCGGCTCGATGCGTTCGACATCCCGGGCGCCTACGAGCAGGTCAATCCATTCATCGAGGCCCTGAACAACTGGTACATCCGCAACCGGCGCTCGACCTTCTGGTCGAACGAGGACCCGGCCGACAAGCAGGCCGCCTACGACACGCTCTATACCTGCCTGACCATGACCTGCCGGGCGCTCGCGCCCCTGATGCCGCTGATCGCCGACAAGATCTACACGAGCCTCACGGGCGAGGACTCGGTGCATCTGACCGACTGGCCCGATGTCGCGGCGCTGCCGGCCGCGCCCGATCTGGTGCGCGAGATGGATCTGGCGCGCGACGTCTGCTCCGCCGTGCTCACGGTGCGCGAGGAGCGCCGCCGCCGCGTGCGCCTGCCGCTCGGCCGGCTGGTGGTGGCGCATCCGGACAGCGCGATCCTCAAGAACTACGTCGGCATCATCGCCGAGGAGGTCAACGTCAAGGCGGTCGAGCTGACGGCCGACGTGGCGGCCCATGGCTCGCGCGAGATCAAGGTCGATCCCTCGCTCGGCAAGATCTTCGGGGCCAAGATGAAGGCGGTGTTCGCGGCGCAGCGCTCCGGCGACTGGCGGCTGCGCGACGACGGCAAGGTCGAGATCGGCGAACTCGTGCTCGAGCCGAGCCAGTTCGACATGCGGATCAAGACGTCCGAGGGGGTTGCGGCGGCGCCGTTCGACCGGGGACGCGGCGTCGTGGTGCTCGACATCAGCATCACCGACGAGTTGCAGGCCGAGGGCTGGGCGCGCGACGTGGTGCGCCTGATCCAGAATGCCCGCAAGGAGGCGGACTTCCAGCTCACCGACCGCATCAGCGTGGCCATCCAGGCGCACGGGCCGCTCAAGGCCGCGATCGAGGCGCATCGGACCACCATCCAGGGCGACACGCTGGCGACCCACCTCGATACCGAGTCCGAACTGCCCAAGGATGCCGATGGCGTCACGGCCGATACGCTCGACGGCTACGACCTGCGGCTCACCGTGGCGCGCGCCCATGCGGCTTGAGGAGGCGGGGACGGGATCGATGTCGCTTCCACCCCTCATCCGTCGCTCCGCGACACCTTCTCCCGCAAGGGGAGAAGGGCGGCAGCGGCCTCGACCATGAGCGCCTCGCCTGTCACCCTGGTGCCCGGGCGCGACGCCGCTCGCCTCCTGGCGCTCGATCTTCTTCGGGGCCGGCGCCGCGCTCGATCCCGCCTGCCGCGACGCGGTCGAAGCCGCGGCCCGGACCGTGGCGGCGATCGTCCGCAAGGGCGAGCCGGTCTATGGGGTGAACACGGGGTTCGGCAAGCTCGCCAGCGTGCGCATCGATGCGGCCGATCTCGAGACGCTGCAGCGCAACATCGTGCTGTCGCATTGCGCCGGCGTGGGCGATCCGCTGCCGGCCGACGTGGTGCGGCTGATGATGGCCCTGAAGCTGGCCAGCCTGGCCCGGGGCGCCTCGGGGGTCCGCTGGTCCACCATCGAAGGTCTGGCGGCCTTTCTCGACAAGAACCTCGTTCCGGTGATCCCGGCGCAAGGGCTCGGTCGGCGCTTCGGGCGATCTTGCGCCGCTGGCCCACCTGGCCGGTACCCTGATCGGGGTCGGTGAAATCATGGTTGACGGCCGGCGCCTTCCCGCCGCCCAGGCCCTGGCCGAAGCCGGCCTCGAACCATTGGTGCTCGGGCCCAAGGAAGGCCTGGCGCTGCTCAACGGCACCCAGACCTCGACCGCTTTGGCGCTCGCCGGTCTGTTTCGCGCCGAGCGTGTGCTGCAGGCGGCGCTCGTCACCGGCGCCATGAGCGTCGACGCCGCCAAGGGCTCGGATTCGCCGTTCGATCCGCGCATCCAGGCTCTGCGCGGCCATCGCGGCCAGAGCGAGGTGGCCGCGACCCTGCTGGCCCTGCTCGAAGGCAGCGCCATCCGGGCCTCGCACCGGGTCGACGATCCGCGCGTGCAGGACCCCTATTGCTTGCGCTGCCAGCCGCAGGTGACCGGTGCCTGCCTCGACCTGTTGCGTCAGGCAGCCGAGACCTTGGCGATCGAAGCCAACGGCGTGTCCGACAACCCGCTGGTCTTCGCCGACACCGGCGAGGTGATTTCGGGCGGCAATTTCCACGCCGAGCCGGTGGCCTTCGCGGCCGACATCATCGCCATGGCGCTGTGCGAGATCGGCTCGATCGCCGAGCGCCGCATCACCATGCTGACCGATCCGGCCCTGTCCGGGCTGCCCGCCTTCCTGACCCCGAAGCCCGGCCTCAACTCCGGCTTCATGATCGCCCAGGTGACGGCGGCGGCGCTGGTATCCGAGAACAAGCAGATGGCCTTTCCGGCCAGCGTCGACTCGATCCCGACCTCGGCCAACCAGGAGGATCACGTGTCGATGGCGGCCCACGGGGCACGGCGGCTGACCCCGATGGCCAAGAATGCCGCGATGGTGATCGGCATCGAGGCGATCGCCGCCGCACAAGGCTGCGATTTCCATGCGCCATTGCGTTCGAGCACGCCGCTGGAGCGTGCACGCGCCCTCATCCGCTCCAAGATCCCGACCCTCGAGGACGACCGCTATTTCGCCAGCGACATGGAGGCTGCGGCGGACCTCGTGATCTCCGGGCAGTTGGCCTCGGCCGCAGGCGCCGGCTTGCCTGGACTTGATCCTCGTCCCTGACCGCGAACGGAACCCATCGATGTCGCGCCTCGACAATGCCCGCACCATTCGCGCCCCGCGCGGAACCGAGCTCAGCGCCAAGAGCTGGCTGACCGAAGCGCCGCTCCGCATGCTGATGAACAACCTCGATCCGGACGTTGCCGAAAAGCCGGGCGAACTCGTGGTCTATGGCGGCATCGGCCGCGCCGCCCGCGATTGGGAAAGCTTCGACCGCATCGTTGCGGCGTTGCGGCGGCTCGAAGGCGACGAGACGCTGCTGGTGCAATCCGGCAAGCCGGTCGGGGTGTTCCGCACTCATGCGGACGCGCCGCGCGTGCTGATCGCCAATTCGAACCTCGTGCCGCACTGGGCCACCTGGGAGCATTTCAACGAACTCGATCGCAAGGGCCTGATGATGTACGGCCAGATGACGGCCGGTTCCTGGATCTATATCGGCACGCAGGGCATCGTTCAGGGCACCTACGAAACCTTCGTCGAGATGGGGCGCCAGCACTATGGCGGTGACCTCGCGGGTCGCTGGATCCTGACCGCCGGGCTCGGCGGCATGGGGGGCGCCCAGCCGCTCGCCGCCACCATGGCCGGCGCCTCGTGCCTTGCGATCGAATGCCAGGCGAGCCGCATCGAGTTCCGGCTGCGCACCGGCTATGTCGACGTCAAGGCCAGGGACCTCGACGACGCCCTGCGGCTCATCGAGGAGAGCTGCCGCGACAAGCGGGCGATCTCGGTGGCGCTGCTCGGCAATGCGGCCGAGATCCTGCCCGAACTGGTGCGCCGCGGCGTGCGGCCCGATTGCGTGACGGACCAGACCTCGGCCCACGATCCCACCAACGGCTACCTGCCGCTGGGCTGGAGCGTCGACGAGTGGGAACGCCGGCGCGAGACGGACGGCGCCGCCGTCGCCAAGGCCGCCAAACACTCGATGGCCACCCATGTCCGGGCCATGCTGGACTTCCACAAGGCCGGCGTGCCGACGGTGGATTACGGCAACAACATCCGGCAGATGGCGCTCGACGAGGGGGTGGCGGACGCCTTCTCGTTTCCGGGTTTCGTGCCGGCCTATATCCGGCCGTTGTTCTGCCGGGGCATCGGGCCGTTCCGCTGGGTTGCCCTGTCGGGAGACCCGGAGGACATCTTCAAGACCGACGCCAAGGTCAAGGAACTGCTGCCCGACAACAAGCCTCTGCACCGCTGGCTCGACATGGCCAGGGAGCGCATAAAGTTCCAGGGGCTGCCGGCCCGCATCTGCTGGGTGGGCCTCGGCGACCGCGACCGGCTGGGGCTGGCCTTCAACGAGATGGTGGCCAAGGGGGAAGTGAAGGCGCCGATCGTGATCGGCCGCGATCATCTCGATTCAGGATCGGTGGCTTCGCCTAATCGCGAGACGGAATCCATGCAGGACGGGTCGGACGCGGTCTCGGACTGGCCGCTGCTGAACGCCCTGCTGAATACCGCCTCGGGTGCCACCTGGGTGTCGCTGCATCATGGCGGCGGCGTCGGCATGGGCTATTCGCAGCATGCGGGCATGGTGGTTGTGTGCGATGGCAGCCCAGAGGCGGCGCGACGCATCGGACGGGTGCTGTGGAACGACCCCGCAACCGGCGTCATGCGTCACGCCGATGCGGGATATGAGGACGCGATCGCTTGCGCCCGGCAGAACCGGCTCGATCTGCCGAGCCTCCACGGTTCAGCGCCGGCCTAGACTTAGACGATCTCGAGCAGGCCCGAATAGGCCGGGAACGCGAAGGTTTCCTTCCAGGAGCGCTGTGCCGGCGCGGCCTGCTTCGATGAAGTCTCGCGGCGTGGTCTGGGCGGGCTTCTGGGCGACGGCTTTCGACCCGAAGGCGGTCGCGGAGGTCCGGGTCCAAGTTGCAGAATTCGACATGTTTTTCATCCCATACGCTTGGCTGGTTGAAGCGATAGAATGACCCTAGACGGCGGGATCAGGTAGCCCGTCCGGCGCATGGCTGGTGTGCACCGCAACAAACAACAGTGCATCGCACCAATTCGGTTGGAGTCGAAGCAGATTTGTCGCGCAGGACATCGGCGCAACGCCGCGACCCCGCGATTGGCGGTCTTGCTCGGTCCCGGCTAGAATGGCCGACGCTTCTCCCTGACCCCCATGCTCATGCCCGCAAACCACCGCCCCGTCCAAGCCGGCGACCATGTTTTTCTGGTCGATGGTTCGTCGTTCGTTTTCCGCGCCTATTTCCAGTCGATCCGCCAGGACGCGAAGTACAATTACCGCTCCGACAAGCTGCCGACCGGCGCCGTGCGGCTGTTCGCCACCAAGCTGCTGCAGTTCGTCCGTGAAGGCGCCATGGGGGCCACGCCGACCCATCTGGCGATCATCTTCGACAAGTCGGAACAATCATTCCGCAAGGAGCTCTACGCGGATTACAAGGCGCACCGGAACGAGCCGCCCGACGATCTCGTGCCGCAGTTCCCGCTCATGCGCGAGGCTGTGCGGGCGTTCGGTCTGGTGCCGGTCGAGCAGGACAGGTTCGAGGCCGACGACCTCATCGCCACCTATGCGCGGCACGCCCGCGAGGCGGGCGCGGACGTGCTGATCGTCTCGTCCGACAAGGATTTGATGCAGGTCGTGAGCGACCGGGTGTGGATGTACGACCCGGCGTCCGGTGCACCCGGTGCCATGGGGTCGCGCGACGAACGGCGGATCGGCCCCGAGGAGGTTCTGGCCCATTTCGGCGTGCCGCCCGAACTCGTGGCCGAAGTGCAGGCCCTCGCCGGCGATTCGACCGACAACGTGCCCGGCGCTCCGGGCATCGGCATCAAGACCGCGGCCCAGTTGCTCAAGGACTTCGGGAGCCTCGACGCCCTCATGGCGCGAGCGCACGAGATCAAGCAGCCGAAGCGCCGCGAAGCCCTGACGCTGCCTGAAAACATCGAGCGCGTCCGTGTTTCGAGGGAGCTGGTCAAGCTCCGCGACGACGTGGATGTCGAAACGCCGCTCCACGCGTTGCACCTGCCGGAGATCGATCCGCACAGGCTGGTCGGCTTTGCCAAGGCGCTGGAATTTTCCACCCTGTCGCGGCGCATTGCCGACATGTTCGCCATCGAACATCACATGGTCGAACCCGATCCGGCACTGACGGGACCGGCGGGTTGGCGCACGCGGCACGGCGCACCCGCGGCGCCCGTGGAAGAAACCGCTGGCATCGCGGCGCTGGCCCCTGCCCCGGTAACGGTGCCCGGTGCGGCTCCCCCGGCGAGCGCGCCTGCGCCCGGCAGCCCTGCCGCACTCGCGGCTGCCCGCACCGCGGAAGCCCTGGCCACAATCATCGACCACAAGAACTACCGCACCGTCACCACCATCGAAGCTCTGGAAGCCGTCGTCTCGGCCGCCTTCGAGGCCGGCATCGTGGCGATCGACACGGAAACGACCTCGCTCGATGCCCGCCGGGCCGAACTTGTCGGCATCGGTCTCGCCACGGCCCCCGGGGAGGCCTGCTACGTGCCGCTCGGCCATCGCGCGTCGAGCGATGGCGGTCTTTTCGGCCCCGGCGAACTGCTGCCGGGGCAGATCGAGCTTCGCCGGGCCCTCGACACGCTCAAGCCCCTGCTCGAGGCACCGGGCGTGCTGAAGATTGCCCACAACATGAAGTACGATTGGCTGGTGTTCGCCGAACACGGGATCGAGGTGGGTCCCTTCGACGACACCATGCTGCAATCCTACGTACTCGACGCCGCCGCGACCACGGATGGCCATGGCATGGACGGGCTCTCGAAGCGGCTGCTCGGCCACCAGCCGATCGCCTTCAAAGACCTCGCCGGCTCCGGCAAGGCGTTCATCGGCTTTGCCCGCGTGCCGCTCGACAAGGCCACCGAATATGCGGCCGAGGATGCCGATGTCTCCTTGCGGCTCTGGCGCACCCTCAAGCCGCGCCTGCCGGCCGAGCGCATGACCACCGTCTACGAGACGCTGGAGCGCCCGATGGTCGAGACGCTCGGCCGCATGGAGCGGCGCGGCATCGCCATCGACAGCGCCATCCTGTCACGCCTGTCGGGCGATTTCGCGCAGAGCATGGCGCTGCTGGAGGCCGAGATCTACGAGATCGCCGGCGAGGCCTTCAACCTCGGCTCGACCAAGCAACTGGCCGAGATCCTGTTCGGCAAGATGGGCCTGCCGGGCGCCCGCAAGACAGCGACCGGTGCCTGGTCGACCTCCGCCCAGGTGCTCGATGACCTCGCCGAAGCCGGCAACCCTTTCGCCCGGCTTGTGCTGGAATGGCGCCAAGTCTCCAAGCTGAAGTCGACCTACTCGGACGCGCTGCCGACCTTCGTGGACCCGCGAACGGGGCGCGTCCACACCTCCTTCGCGCTCGCCTCGACCACGACGGGCCGGCTCTCCTCCTCGGAGCCGAACATCCAGAACATCCCGATCCGCACGGAGGCCGGCCGAAAGATCCGTACGGCGTTCATTGCGACGCCGGGCCACACCCTGGTGTCGGCCGATTATTCGCAGATCGAGCTTCGCCTGCTCGCCCATATCGCGGACATCCCGCAACTCAAGCAGGCTTTCGCGGAGGGGCGCGACATTCATGCCATGACGGCGTCCGAGATGTTCGGGGTGCCGATCGAGGGCATGCCGGGCGAAGTGCGGCGGCGCGCCAAGGCCATCAATTTCGGCATCATCTACGGCATATCGGCCTTCGGGCTCGCCAACCAGCTGTCGATCCCGCGCGAGGAAGCGGGCGCCTATATTCGGACCTATTTCGAACGCTTCCCCGGCATCCGGGCCTATATGGACGCCACCCGGAAGCTCGCGAGGCAGCAGGGCTATGTGGAAACCCTGTTCGGCCGGCGCTGCCACTATCCCAGGATCACGGCCTCGAACCCGTCCGAGCGGGCGTTCAACGAGCGTGCGGCGATCAATATGCCGATCCAGGGCACGGCGGCCGACATCATCCGCCGCGCCATGATCCGCATGGACCGGGCGCTCGAGGCCGAAAAGCTCGGCGCCCGCATGCTGCTGCAGGTGCATGACGAACTCGTGTTCGAGGTGCCCAGCGGCGAGGTCGAGGCCACGATGGGGGTGGTCAAGCGGGTGATGATCGATGCGCCTCATCCCGCGATCGCACTGTCGGTGCCGCTGGCCGTGGAGGCCGGCGCCGCCGCGAACTGGGACGAGGCGCATTGAGCCTTTCCGACCCGGCCGCCCTCGATCGCGCGATAGAGCGCAAGAAAGCGGAACTCGATCGGCTGCGGCCACTCGATCCGAAAAGCGTCGCGGCGCTCGATTCCTGGTACGATGTTGAGCTGACCTACTCGTCGAATGCGCTCGAGGGCAACAGCCTGACGCGCGCCGAAACAGCGGTCATTCTGGAAAAAGGCATCACGATCGGTGGCAAGCCGATGAAGGATCATTTTGAAGCCATAGACCATTCCGATGCCTTGTCCTTCGTTCGTGATCTCGCTCGAACGGCCGAAATCATCCGCGAAAGCGATGTGCGCGCCATCCACCGGCTCGTGCTTGGGCGCAGCGACCCCGTCGAAGCCGGCCGCTACGCTACGAATCAACGGGCCATCCTGGGCTCGACCCTGGTCCTGCCATCGCCGGCCGAGATCGGGCCGCTGATGGCGGACTTCGCGGACTGGTTCAGCCGGGCGCCGCTTCAGCACGAAACCGCGTTCGAGGCCCATTATCGGCTTGTCACCATCCATCCCTTCGCCGATGGCAACGGTCGCACGGCTCGGCTCCTGATGAACCTGCTGCTCTTGAAGGCCGGACACCCGCCTGCCGCGATCGAACCCGCGGATCGCAGCCGTTACGTAGATGCGCTCGATGCGAGGCAGACGCGGCGCGATCGCACGCCGTACGACATGCTCATGCGCCAACAGCTCCTGGCGAGCCTCGAACGCTACGTCGACCACCTCGAGCGCGCCAGATCGGGCGGTTAGTCAGCCCTCCCTATCCCATCGCCATTGCCGCGACACGATCATACCCTAGACCGAAACGAATCGCGGTGAGGTTGCGGAAGGCAGGGCAGATGTCGGGGTTGTCGCGCAGGACGTTCGTGTCGGGGCTCGCGATTGCGGCGGCTTCGACGGCGGCTCCGGAACTTGCCGCAGCCCAGTCGGGGCCTCCCGAGCGCTTTTCAACCGGGGAGGTGGTCGCCAGCGGGCATCGGTTCTTCGGCTCCGTTTCGCGCGGGCTCGCCCAGGTGGTGGAGGAAGCGGGCCGGCGCTGGGGACAACCCAACGGCTATGTGCTCGGCCAGGAGGCCGGCGCGGCGTTCATCGGCGGCGTGCGCTACGGTGAAGGCACGATGTACACCCGCAATGCCGGCGACCTTCACGTGTTCTGGGAGGGACCATCGGTCGGCTTCGATGCCGGCGGCGATGGCGACCGGTCGATGATGCTGGTCTACAATCTCCCATCCACGCAGGGTATCTTCCGCCGCTTCGGGGGGGTCGATGGGTCGGCCTATCTGGTCGGCGGTTTCGGATTCACGGCGCTGACCGACAACAGAGTGGTCGTGGTACCGATCAGGTCCGGGGTCGGGGCCCGGCTCGGCGTCGCCCTCTCGTACCTGAAATTCACTCCCCACCCGACCTGGAATCCGTTCTGAGCCGACCTGCGTCCGAACCTGAAGGCAGCGGTGAAGCTCTCCAGGCTCCTCATTCCGAGCCCGTTGCGCAGCAACGGTGTCGAAGAGCTCGCCCTGAGCTTGCCGAAGGGACGGGAGGCCGCCCTCGTACTTCGACGCGAATGCTATCGCATTCGGCTCAGCATGAGGGCGGAAAAGGCCTTCACCCGATTGCCCTGAACCCGAAGAGCTTTGAACTGCGCGGCGCCCCGTGTCAGGGTGCAAAATCCAAAGGGTTTGGCGCGGACGTGACCACGTGATCGAAGAGGAAATGGTCTTCGCGCTCGGCTTTCTCACGGCCGGGCTGCTGGCGCTGGCCTGCCTGCCGGCGGTGTGGCGACGCGCGGTTCGTCTCACATCCCGGCGGTTGAGGCAGTTGGTGCCCTTGTCGATGGACGAGATCGTGGCCGAGCGCGACCAGTTGCGCGCCGGATTTGCCGTGGGCCAGCGTCAGCTTGAACAAAAGATGGAGCAGGTCGAGGCGGCGCGTTCGGCAGCCTTGCTCGACGTCGGACGCCGCGACGCCCGCCTCGCGGCAGTCGAGGACGAGATGTCCCGCGAACGTGCGCGCATCGACAGCCTGGCCCAAGAGCTCGATGCGACCACGCGCGAGCTCTTGGGCCTGCGCGCGGAAACCGGCGCGGCCGCGATCGCACTCTTCGATTCCGAAGGGCTCGCCGAACAGCGCCGCTGGGAGATGCTCGAGGCGGAGGAAAAGGCGCGCGCCTTGCAGAATACCGTCGACGAGGGCCGGGCCTCCATCGCGGCGTTCGAGACCCGCATTCTGGGCCTGGAAACCAGGGTGGCCGATCTCAACCAGGATCTCGCCAAGGCCAGGGCCGAGTTGGGACACGCGACCGAGGCTGCGGCCCGCACCGCGGCCGAGCGCGACGCCGCGCGCCATGCGGCGGAAAGCATTGCCGGCAAGCGCGATGCCCTGCAGCTGCAGGTCGACGGAATTCTGGCCGATTTGGCCGAGGTGAAAAGCGCCGCCGTACAGAAGAGCGGCACCGCCGAGGCCGCGGAAGGCCGGGCCGCCGAGCTCGCCCGGACCGTTGCTGACCATCAGGCCACAATCGACGAGCTTGGAGCCGCCAAGGCGGCGGCCGAAGCGGATTTCGCGGCGCGGATCGAGGCGGTGCGAAGCGAAGTTCGGGCGTCTGCGGCCTTGGTCGAAGAACTGCGGGCCGAAAAGGCGGCACTCGCGAGCGCTTTGGCGAGCGCGCGTCTGGTCCGGAACGAGGGCTCCAGTCCTGCCGCACCTGATGCGCGGGAACTTGCGACGCTGCGCGACGCGATCAAGAAGGTCGCCGACGATGTCCTGCGCATGACCGAGACCGCGCCGGCGCCTGCTCCGTCCGCTCCGGACAGTCCGGGAGGCACCCGCGACAGTTCCGCCCTGCTTTCTGCGAAGTGACGTCACCGGCCCGCGCAGCGGCTCGCTGGCACCCTCAAATCCGCCCGGTACGCCCAACCTTTCGGCCCACCGAAGCGTTGACGTCGAAAGGCACATCGCAATTGGGTGGAGGCTTTCCGCCCTCATGCTGACACGAATGCGACAGCATTCGGGTCGAAAACACAGCGGCGGCTCCCAGGTCTTGAACACCGCTCGCTCGCGCGACGGGCTCGGAACGGGGGGAGCCTGGGGGGCTTCAATCGATTGCAATGTCGAAAATAGAGTCGGAGGACGCACCATATGCCAAGCTATCGGCTGCTCTCGACGCGACAAAACCCGGACGGCTCGCTGGACACTCCCTCGCTCGACGAGTGTTTGTCGGCGCCGGACGACCAGACGGCGGCCCTCAGGGCCAGCCGATTTCCCGTGCACAGGTTCATCGACCGATCCGACTTCGCCTGGCTGGTTGACGAAGGGGGCGTCGTGGTGTGGACCAGCAACGCGGCGCTGCCCAAGGCCGCCTAGGCCCTTCCCCTCCGCAACCGAACCCGCGCCGGCCTCTGATGCTCAGTGCGCGTCGGCCCCTGCGCCAGCCTGCCCCGGCCGACTCATCAGCGGTGTGACCGCGACCAGGGCCAGAAACAGGCACGTCAGCGCCAGGAACACGTCGCTGAGCGACATCACCAGCGCCTGCTGACGCACGATCATCGCGAGCCGCTTGGTGGCCGACAGTGCCGCATCCGATCCCATCGACGCGTAGGCGCCGGTCAGGGCCTGCAAGGTGCGTTCCGCCTGCTCGTGCCCCCAGGCGACCAACTCGTGCAGCCGAGCGAGGTGCAGGTCCCACCGGTCGTTGATCAGAGTGTTGATGCAGGCGAGGCCGACCGCGCCCCCGAGGTTGCGCGTGAGATTGTAGAGCCCCGACGCGTTCTTGAGCCGGGCCGGCGGCAAGGTGCCGAGCGCGACATTGTTGATCGGCACCATGGCGGTCATCAAGGAGAAGCCGCGCAGCATCTGCGGCACCAGCAATTCCCAAAAGTCCCAGTCCTTGGTGACATAGGAGGCCTGCCAGGTGCCGACCGCAAAACCCGCGAAGCCGATCCCGATCAAGATCCGCGGATCGACCTTGCCCATCAGGCGGCCGACGATGGGGGCCGCGACGAACATGCACAGGCCCGAGACGAACATGGTCTCGCCAATCTGCAGGGAAGAATAGCCCCGCACACGCGACAGATAGATCGGATAGACATAGGTCAGCCCGTAGAGGCCGACGCCCATCACGAACGAGAACAGCGACCCGAAGGCGAAGTTCTTGTTCTTAAAGGCGCTGAGATCGACGATCGGTTGGGGCGCCGTGGCGGCACGCCAGAAGAACAGGACGGCCCCCGCCACCGACACGATGGCGCAGACGACGATCACGTTCTCGTCGAACCAGTTCTTCTGCGGACCTTCCTCCAGCACGTATTCCATGGCGCCGAGAAACGCCGCCATGCCGAGCAGGCCGAACCAGTCGAAGCGTTCCAGCAGGGAGAATTCCGGCTTGTCGAAGTCGATCAGGAACCAGCTGACCAGGGTCACAGCGATGCCCGGCGCCACATTGACGAGAAACAGCCAGTGCCAGGAGAACAGGTCGGTCAGATAACCCCCGATGGTCGGGCCGATGGTCGGGGCAAGCGTCGCCACAAGCCCGATCAGCGGGGCTATCATGGGCTGCTTTTCGCGCGGGAAGATCGTGTAGGAGGCCGCGAAGACCGTCGGGATCATGCCGCCGCCGATGAAACCCTGCAGCGCTCGGTAGAGGATCATCTGGTTGATGTCCGAGGCGGTCGAGCACATGAAGCTCATCAGCGTGAAGCCGGCGCAGGAAAAGGCGAAGAGATAGCGGGTCGAAAAGGCCCGCGACAGGATGCCCGAGAGGGGAATCATCACCACCTCGGCGATCAGGTAGCTGGTCTGCACCCAGGCAACCTCTTCCGAACTCGCCGAAAGGCCGGCCTGGATTTCGGCCAGCGAGGCCGACACGATCTGGATGTCGAGGATCGCCATGAACATGCCGAACACCATGGCGATGAAGGCGATCAGCTTTCGCGTGTCGGTCGCGGCCCCGCGGCTGGAGGCGGGGATCCGAACCTTCGCTGGTCCGCTCACGAGAGCCGGTGCGGCGTTTGCCACGGGAATGTTCCTACTGGGCGACGGTGCGGGCGCGACCGGGCGCCTCGAGGCCGAGCGCACTCATCAGCGAGGGCGCCGGCTCTTTTTCGTCACGCGTGTGGACGTCGACCACAACCGAAAGACCGGGCCGCAGCAGGCCTTCACGGGCCACCTCGGGCGGAACGGCGATCCGCACGGGCAGGCGCTGCACGATCTTGGTGAAATTGCCGGTCGCGTTTTCCGGCGGCAGCAGGGAAAACTCTGCGCCGGAAGCCGGGGCGATGCTCTCGACGGTGCCTTGGACGCTGCGGTCCCCAAGCGCATCCGGCTTGATCTCGACCTTCTGGCCGGGCTTCAACCGGTTGATCTGAGTTTCCTTGAAATTGGCTTCGATATAGGCGCTCTCGAGCGGCACCAGTGACAACAAGCGTGTGCCGGGTTGAACGAACTGCCCGGGCTGGACACCCTTGTTGCCGACCACGCCGTCGAACGGCGCCCTGATGGTGGTGAAGGACAGATCGCGATTGGCCTTGTCCAGAACGGTCTGCAACTCGCCCTTCACCTTCTGGGCTTCCACCTTCTGGGCCTGCAACACGTCCATGGCGGCCTGGGCGGCCGTGACGGTGGCGGTCGCGTTAGCCACCGCCGCGACGCTGCGGTCGCGATCGGCGCGCGCCTGATCAAGGCGTTGCTGGGTTCCATAGGTACTGCGCACCAGGGCGTCGGCTCGCTCGAATTCCGCCGCATAACGCACGGCATCGGCCTTGGCCGACTGCAGCATGGCCTTGGCTTGGTCAATCGCGGCATTCTGCGCACCGATCTGCGTGCCGATGCGGGCCACGGTGGCGGTCTGCGTCTCGATGCGGGCTCGCGCCGCATCGACCGCGTTGCGGTAATCGCCTTCGTCGATGGTGGCCAGCACCTGGCCCTTGGAGACCGAGGCGTTCTCGACGACAGGCACGCCGACCACATAGCCCGAAACCTTGGCCGCGATGGTCGACATGTCGGCCTTCACATAGGCGTCATCGGTCGAGACGATGAAACGGCCTTCGACGAACCAGCGATAGCCCTCGTAACCGCCCCCGCCGAGTGCAGCGAGGACCACCAGGGGCAGTATCAACCCGCGGCGCTTGCGCTTGGGCGGCAGGATCTCGCCGTCGCGCGCGGCCGGAGCCGGGGTGGACCGCTGCTGCAGCGCGAGCGCCCCCTCGCCGGGCGAGCCGGACTGGATGGTGGTCCCGGTCGTGTCGCTTACCGCTGCTTCCGACATCGCCTGTCTCCGCTGTCATGCCAAACAAGGCATGACTGAACCGTTCGGTCATTGGTTGACTTATCGCGGCACCGAGCTTATTTCAATAGCTGACTGAACCGTTCGGTCATTTTATTCGGGAGTACGACGTGGCGGACGTGAACACTCTGAGCCGAGCTCGGGCGTCGACCTCCGACCCGCAACCTCGCCCCAAGGAGGACGGGGCCAAACGGCGCCAAGTGCTGGAGGGAGCCCGCAAGGTCTTTCTCGCGGACGGGTTCGACGGCGCCAGCATGAACGAGATCGCCCGTGTGGCAGGCGTATCGAAGGGCACGCTCTACGTCTATTTCACCAGCAAGGAAGAGCTTTTCGCCGCCCTTATCCGGGAGGAGAAGCGCGAGCAGGCGGAGCAGCTCTGCCGCCTCGATGCCGAAGATGGCGATCTGCACGGGACCTTGATGCGGCTCGGCGTCAGGCTCCTGGACCTCGTCTTGCGGCCCTCATCGATCGCCCACTTCAGGACCGTTCTGGCGGTGGCTTCGAAATTCCCGACGATCGGCCGCGCCTTCTATGAAGCCGGGCCCGAGTTCGGACGGAAACGCCTTGCCGCACATCTGGACGCCCAGGTCGAAGCTGGCGTGATCGAAACGGACGACACCGAGGCTGCAGCGGTGCATTTCATTGAGATGTGCAAGTCGCCTTACCTGCTCCGGGCTATCCTGGGAGTCGGCGCACGGCCGTCCGAAGCGGAGATACAGGCCCACGTGGCCAGGGTCGTCGATGTATTTCTCCGGGCCTACGCCAAACGAACCCTCTGAGGACACCTGGCTCAACGCGCGAGGGTGGCTTCAACCGGCCGCTGCCGTGATACGCCCTTCCGCGGCCAGCATGGAGTCCCGCACCCCGGCCAGAAGCTCGAACGACTTTAACCGTGCCGCGTGCGCATAGATCTGCGCCGTCACCATCACCTCGTCGGGCTTGTGGGTCAGGAGAAAGCTTTCGAGCCCCTGCCGCACGGTTTCGGGCGAGCCAACGACAGATTGGGACAGCGCCTGATCGAGAAGAAATTGATCCGACGCACTCCAGGCATGGTTGGGATCGTCGATGGGCGGCTGCAATTTGCCCGGCGTGCCCCGCCGCAGATTGATGAATTGCTGCTGCACCGAGGTGAAGAGCCGGCGAGCCTCGCCGTCCGTATCGGCCACGAACACGTTCAGCCCTAGCATGGCGTAGGGTTTTTCGAGTTGCGCGGAAGGCCGGAACTGCCTGCGATAGATCTCGACCGCCGAACGCATCTGGGCCGGCGCGAAATGCGACGCGAAGGCATAGGGCAGACCGAGCGCGGCCGCCAATTGGGCGCCGAAGAGGCTGGAGCCCAGGATCCAGAGCGGCACGTCCTGTCCAGCGCCGGGCACCGCCTGCACGGCCTGCCCCGGTGCAGCGGGCTCGAAATAGTGCTGCAGTTCCATCACGTCCTGGGGAAAGGTGTCGGCGGTGGTCAGATCGCGCCGCAATGCGCGGGCCGTGATGCCATCGGAGCCCGGAGCGCGGCCCAGCCCAAGATCGATACGGCCCGGGAACAGAGCCGCGAGGGTTCCGAACTGTTCGGCGATCACCAGCGGGGAATGGTTTGGCAGCATGACCCCGCCGGCGCCGACCCGGATGGTCGAGGTGCCTTCCGCCACATAGCCGATGACCACCGACGTTGCCGCACTGGCGATGCCGACCATGTTGTGGTGTTCGGCCAGCCAATAGCGATTGTAGCCCCAGCGTTCCGCGTGGCGGGCAAGATCGCGCGTGTTGCGCAGCGCCTGGCCGGGTTCCATCCCCTGCGGAACGGGAGACAGATCGAGGATGGAGAGCGGAACCATGGACGCCTCACGACGAGAACGAAGCGCCCGCCCCGAGACTCCCGGGACGGGCCGTTTCGTTCCATTTAGGAAGCGTTTCGCCTCAGCGAAAGGCGGCGGTCGTCGACCGGACCGACTTTATGACCTGAGAACTGGCAGGTCCGAAGCCGAAGCCTCGGCCGCGGTCACCAGCGGCGCCAACCGCGATGCCATCCCCAAGGACGGCGCCAGCCATACGCCCGATGCCAGTAAACCGGCCGATGCCAGATAAGTGGCCGATGCCAGACGTGGTAACGGCGCCAGTAGACATGCTCGATACCCGACGCGAGGCCGGCTTCCCCGGAGACCGCCGGGGCAAGCCCGCTGACGGGCATGGCCGAGGCGGACGGCGCCGCCGCCGCAACCCCCGCCAGCGCGAGTGCGCCGACAAGGGCGTGTTTTAAGACATTGGTCAAGCAATTCTCCTTTGCGCGTGTTGCAGCCAGTTCGGCAATGCGTTGACCGAACCGAAGTTGCAGCGTGATCCCTTCATGCTGAACGGGACCTAAACCGGCGGCCCGCCCCGCGGCGGCATCGGCCCTTGCTCCAAGCCGGAGTTCGACAGGCCCGATGTTCAGGGCTTGCGGCGGAGGTGTTCGTCGAGCCGCGGCATGATCTCGACGAAATTGCAGGGCCGGAACCGGTAGTCGAGCTGGTGGCTCAGGATCCCGTCCCAGGCATCCCGGCACGCCCCCGGAGAGCCCGGCAGCACGAACACGAAGGTGGTGTCGATAAGCCCCGCCGTGGCGCGCGATTGGATAGTCGACGTGCCGATCTTGCCGAAGGAAAGCTGGTGGAAGACGACGGAAAATCCGTCCATCCGCTTGGTGAAGAGCGGCTCGAGCGCTTCCGGTGTCACGTCCCGACCCGTGAAGCCGGTGCCTCCGGTCGTGATCACGACGTCGATGTCCGGGTCGTGCACGAAGCCCGTCACCGCACCCACGATGCCGGCTTTGTCGTCTTTGACCAGGCTACGCCCCGCCAGCCGGTGCCCGGCCGCGGTCAGGCGCTCAGCCAGCAGGTCTCCGGACCGGTCTTCCGCAAGATTGCGGCTGTCCGAGACGGTGACGACCGCGATCCCCAGCGAAATGAAGTCGCGATCGGCATGAAGGTTCGGCATCGGCCCGCTCCGCTCAGCTCAGGATTCCCGGCTCAGCGGGCGAAGGTGTTGCAGCTGTCGATCTTGCCCGAGTTCAAGCCGGCCGAAAGCCACTTCTGGCGCTCCTGCGAGCTCCCGTGCGTAAAGCTGTCCGGCACCACGTAGCCGCGCGACGCCTTCTGCAGACGGTCATCACCGATCGCCGAGGCGGTCGCCAGCGCCTTGTCGACATCTCCCTCTTCGAGGAGGTGGTATTTCTGGTTCGCATTCGCGGCCCAGACCCCGGCCAGGCAATCGGCCTGCAGTTCGAGCCGCACCGAAATCGCATTGCTCTGCTGCTGGTCGCCGCTCTCCTGCACCTGATGGGCCTTGCCGAGAATGCCGAGCAGGTCCTGCACGTGGTGGCCGATCTCATGCGCGATCACATACGCATAGGCGAAGTCGCCGCCGCCGCCGAGTCGCTGCTTCATGTCGTTGAAGAAGGCCATGTCTAGATAGACCTTCTTGTCGATCGGGCAATAGAAGGGCCCCATCGCGGCCTGAGCCTGGCCGCAGCCCGAGCGGGTCGAGCCGCTATAGAGCACGAGGCGTGGCTTGACGTAGGCGACCCCCTTCTGGTCCGGCAGGACCTGGCTCCACACGGTCTCGGTTTCGCCCAGCACGGCAGCCACGAAATCGCCCATCTGGTCCGTGGGATGATTGCTCTGGCGCGGGCTGTTCGCCTGCTGGGGCGGGATGGCCCGGCTCTGGGCCGGCTGGTCCTCGGTGTACTGGTTCGGCGTGTATTGGTTCTGGCTATATTGGGAGCCGCCGCCGTGGCCGGTGATGACTTCGGCGCCGCCGATGAGGATTCGCGGATCGATCCCCGTGGCATAGCCTATGATGGCCAGGATGATGATGGTGCCGATGCCGAGCCCGCCGCCGCCGATCGGCAGGCTGAAGCCGCCGCCACCCCCGCCGCCGTCACCGCGGCGGTCCTCGATGTTGTCGGACCTCGGCGCGTCTTCCCATCGCATATTCTGTTCTCCGTCCCGCCGTATCGACCCGCCGCCTCTGAGGAGGCCGTTACGGTCGCGTCCTCGCCGTGCAAGCCCCCATAGAGCATAGATCGACTGCGTTTTGAACGGTCACGCAAGCCCGACGCCGCGCCTGGCCGAAACCTCCGGCGCGAACAAAGTGCACACCGGCTCACCCGCTATCGGCACCTTGCGATGGCCTTTTGCAGGCTGCGCTCCCGTCTCGGTCCGTCTCTCATCCAGCGGGAACTCGGAATCGATCAAGCGAGTTTTGCTCCTAAAGGCCTTTGTTGGGTCTGCCTTGTCCGAGGTTATTCTTTTGATCGAAAGCTATACCCCATTGAATCATCTTCTCGCATCCTCAACCGCCGACCGATTTACCTTTCGTTTTCCGGACTTCAAAGACGATCTGATCGTCTGTTTTTCCCATCTTCGATGGGATTTTGTTTTTCAACGACCTCAGCACTTGATGACGCGTTTTGCGGCGCGACAGACGGTGGTCTATTTCGAAGAACCCGTCAGCTCCAGCGCTGGCATCCAACTGCAAACCAAGACGTGCCCGCGCAGCGGCGTCATCGTAGCGACACCGGCCTTGCCGGATGATCTCTCGCCCAACGACCGTACGGCGGCGCTCCGGGGCCTTCTCGACGAGTTGCTCGCCTCGTCCTCGGCCCAGCACGCAGTTCTGTGGTTCTACACACCCATGATGTTCGCCTTCGCGTCGCATATCGAGCGCGCGACGGTGGTTTACGATTGCATGGACGAACTCTCGCATTTCCGCTTTGCGCCACCGGAACTGTCCGCCCTCGAAGGCGATCTCATCCGGCGCGCCGATGTCATGTTCACGGGCGGGTACAGCCTGTTCGAGGCCAAGAAGGACCGACACCCGAACATCCACGCGTTCCCCTCGAGCGTGGAAACCGCCCATTTCGCGGCAGCCCGCACGATGCGGGACGAACCCGTCGACCAGGCCTCCATTCCCGGGCCACGGCTCGGCTTCTACGGCGTCATCGACGAGCGCATGGATTACGACCTCATCGGCCGGGTGGCCGAGAGCCGTCCCGACTGGCACATCGTGATGATCGGGCCGGTGGTGAAAGTTGATCCCGCCACCCTGCCCCGCGCCGCCAACATCCATTATCTCGGGGCTAAATCCTACGATCAGCTGCCGGCCTATCTGGCCGGGTGGGATGCCGCGCTGATGCCGTTCGCGATCAACGATGCGACGCGGTTCATAAGCCCGACCAAGACGCTCGAATATCTGGCCGGGGGCCGGGTCGTCGTATCCACACCGGTGCGCGATGTCGTGCGCCACTACGACACCTTGTCGGCGGTGCAGATCGCGTCGACCCAGGAAGGCTTCATCGAGGCGTGCGAGGCGGCGCTCAGGATCGCCAAGACCCCGGCGCTTTGGATGGATGAGGTAGACGCGCTGCTCGGTCGCGTTTCATGGAAGGCGACGTTCGACCGTATGGCGGCCCTGCTCGATGCCGCGGTCGCACGCACCAAGCCGAGGCCGGTTGGGCCTGGGTTGCGCGGCAGCAAGATCGCCGTGCCGCCCGCAAAGATCGACACCTCACGCAAGCCAGCCGAAATCCTCGTGGTCGGAGCCGGCTTTGCGGGCAGCGTCATGGCGGAGCGCCTGGCTCGGCGACTGGGCAAGCGCGTTCTCGTGGTCGATCGCCGGCCCCATATCGCGGGCAACGCCTTCGACACCCAGGATGCGGCGGGCGTGCTGTTCCACAAATACGGACCGCACATCTTCCACACCAATTCCGAGGAAATCTTCTCGTACCTGTCCGGCTTCACGAAATGGCGTGCCTACGAGCACCGGGTTCTGGCCCGCGTCGCGGGTGTGGACGTGCCCATGCCGATCAGCCGGACCACCATCAACATGCTGTACGGCCTTTCGCTGGCGAGCGACGAGGAGGCCGCGGCCTTCATGGCGAGCCGTGCCGAGCCGGTGGCGCATATCCGCACCTCCGAGGACGTGGTCGTCTCGAAGGTCGGCCGCGATCTCTACGAACGCTTCTTCCGCGGCTATACGCGCAAGCAATGGGGCATGGACCCTTCCGAACTCGACAAGTCGGTCGCGGCCCGCGTCCCCGCGCGCCACAACACCGACGATCGCTACTTCACCGATACGTTCCAGTTCATGCCGCGGGACGGCTATACGCGCATGTTCGAGACCATGCTCGATCATCCGCTGATCGAAGTGCAGGTCGACACCGAATACCGGGACGTGATCCGGGAAAACGTCTTCGACCACATCGTCTTTACCGGCCCGATCGACGAATATTTCGATTTCCGCTTCGGCAAGCTGCCCTACCGGTCGCTGCAGTTCCGGCATGTTACGCTCGATCAGCCGCAATTCCAGCCGGTTGGAACCGTCAACTACCCGGACGAGGCCGTGCCCTACACTCGGATCACCGAGTACAAGCACCTGACGGGGCAAAGTCACCCCAAGACCACGCTGACCTACGAATACCCGGCCGCCGAAGGCGATCCCTATTACCCGGTGCCGCGGCCGGAAAACCAGACCTTGTTCAAGCAATACGAGGCGCTGGCGCGGGCTGAATCCGACGTGACCTTCGTGGGACGCCTCGCCACCTACCGGTACTACAACATGGACCAGGTGGTCGGGCAGGCCCTGGCGGCCTTCAAGACCCTCAGCCGCAAATGGGCCCTATCGGCCCGGGACACGGTAGGCGAGGCGGCGCTGACGCCCGGTGAATGAGGTCATGGGCGCCGTGACGGGGCAGCCGCTCCGGGTGCGTCGACCCCGCCGAAGCTCGCCGCCGGTGTTCAAGAGCTGGTTCATGGGCGGCTTCGAAGGCGCCACGATGACGCTCGACACCGGGCGGCGCCTCGACGTCATCGCCCATACCGGGCACGATCGCCACGCCGAACAGGATTACCGCCTGCTGGCCGGTCAAGGAACTCGGAACGGTGCGCGATGCGTTGCGGTGGCATCTTATCGAGCGCCTGCCCGGCGTTTATGACTGGTCGAGCTTCCTGCCCATGGTACGGGCGGCAAGGCGGGCCGGCGTCGAGGTGATCTGGGACCTCTGCCATTTCGGGCTGCCGGATCACATCGATGCGTGGTCGCACGATTTGCCGGAGCGCTTCGCCGCGTTTGTCACGGCGGCGGCCAGAATTTTCGCTTCGGAGACCGACGCCGTGCCGTTCTGGTGTCCTGTCAACGAAATCTCGTATTGGGCTTTTGCGGGCGGCGAACGGGGCGAGATCGCGCCCTGCGCACTCGGGGACGGCCAGGCGTGGAAACGTCGGCTGGCCGGGATGGCGATCGCTGCGGTGCGGGCCGTGCGGGAGGTGGACCGGCGCGCCCGCGTGATGCATGCGGACCCGGTCATCAACATCGTGCCGAAGCATTCCGCAGAGCAGGACGATGCCGAGTTCCACCGGCGCTTGATGTTCGACGCCTGGGACATGATTGCCGGACGACGCGACCCGGACCTCGGCGGCAGCCCGGATTGCCTCGATATCGTGGGGGTGAATTTCTACTCCAACAATCAATGGTTTCACCACGGCGAGACCATCCGGCGCGGGTCGCCGGACTATCGCCCGTTCCGCGACATCCTCGAGGAGGTCTGGACGCGATACGGCCGGCCCATGATCGTGGCGGAAACCGGGGCAGAACGGCACGAGGGACCGCCGTGGCTGGACTATGTGGCGGCCGAGCTTCGGTCAGCGCTTGATACAGGCATTCCGATCGCGGGATGCTGCGTCTATCCGGTGATGGACTACCCGGGTTGGGTGGACGGCCGGCACTGCCGTTGCGGGCTCGTCGCGGTCGAGCCGGACTGGAACCGCCGCCGTATCGACCCCGAGATGGCCGGGGCGCTGGACCGCGCCAAAGCAGTGCTCGGCATCGCGGCGCCAGCAATGGTCGAGCGCTTCCGGTAGCAGGCGGATATCAGAACCAGCCCTTGTGGCGCAGCCACACCACAGGCACCACGATGCTGAGCAAGACCAGCAGCAGCCCCCATTGATAGCCGTAGGCCCAGTCGTATTCCGGCATGTTCTTGAAATTCATGCCGTAGAGCCCGACCACGAAGGTCGGCGGAATGCCGATCACCGAAGCAACGGTCAGCAGCTTGAACGTCCGGTTCTGCTCGATATTGATGAAGCCAAGCGTCGAATCGAGCAGGAACTGCACCTTGTCGGTCAGATGGGTCTCGTACTCGTTGAGCGAGGCGACGTCCTGCTTGATCGTGTCGAGCCGGTGACGATCGTGCGCCAGCAAGCACTTTTCCGCATTGGCCTGGACGAAGCCGACCATGCGGTTGAGCCCCAGCAGGCTGTCGCGCGCCTGGGCGGTGACGTCGCCGCTACGCCCGATGATCTGCAGGATGTCCTGCATCCGTTTTTCGCGCTTGCTCGGCTTTTTGGTCTCGTCGTCCTCGTGGGCGGCGAAGATCCGCTTGGACACGTGGTCGAGGTCGGTGCCCACGGCCTCGATCCCGTCGGCCATGCGATCGACGATGGCGTCGAGCAGACCCAGGAATGCGTCGCCGCCTTGGCGTAGCGGCTGCACTTCGTGGCTCCGGATGCGCGCCAGAAAATCCGAGAACGCCCTCAGGTCGACGGTTCGCAGCGTGACCAGGAGTTGCGGACCGAGAACGAAGCCGACCGGCGTCGTGTAGACGCTGCCGTCGTCGCGATAAAGCACCGGGCTCGACATCACGAGAGCGTCGCCGTCGATCGATTGGCGGCTCGAAGTTTCCACCTCGGCGAGACGATGCGCGCTGGGCATCGACACGCCGGTCATCCGTTCGACAAAGACCCTCTCCTCCGGCGTCTCATTGTAGAGGTCTATCCACACCGTTCCGCTTGGCAGCCCCTCTAGGGCCGCCTGGAATTCCACGGCCATGGCGCCGTGAGCATCATGAAAGGTGATCATCGGCCGCCCCGTTTCGCTGTCGCACACCCGTAGGGCATCCGGGCGCGCCGCGAAAGCCTCAGCGCGGCCTCAGGGTTCGGCGTATCGCGCGCCTCTCCCGGCCTTGCGGGCCGGGGCCGTTGAGCAGCTTGCGGAACTCGTCGCGCTTGGCATGGATCGAGGCGATCACATGCCCCATGGCGACCCCGATATCGACCAGGACGGCCTCCGACAGTTGCAGGCTGGCCTCGATGGTCTCGGGCACGGCATCGGTGGCGCCAAGTTCGTAGAGCCGGCGGGCATGATCGGCATCCCGGGCCCGCGCCACGATGGTGAGATCGGCGCGTTCGGCCCGGGCGGCTTCGACCACGAGTTCGGCCACCCGAGGATTGTTCAATGTTATGACCAGCGCCTTTGCGCGTTCGAGCCCGCATCTGTGCAGAAATTCGCGCCGGGTGGCGTCGCCATAGAAGATCGGGGCGCCCGCCTCCCGCTCGCGGCGGACGAGGCGCGGGTCGTCGTCCACGGCCAGAAAGGGCAGGTGGTGCATCTCCACCATTTGGCCGACCAGATGACCGACCCTGCCGTAGCCGACCAGGATCACACGTGCCTCGTTGTCCTCCGGAGGTGGCTCGAACGATTGATCAAGCTCCTGCCTAGGCCGGCGACCGAGACGCTCGGCCAGCCTGGCCAGCAGCGGTATCGCCATCATGGTCAAGGTCACGGCCACGACCAGCACATGCGCGACGGAGCCCGGCAACAGGTTGGCATCCGTCGATTGCGCGATGAGCACGAAGGCGAACTCGCCGCTTGGGCCGAGCAGGAGCGCGATCTCGATCGCAACCCGGCGGGGCACGCGGAACGCCACAGCCAGGCCGAAGATGACGAGCGCCTTGAGCCCGATCAGGGCCGCGCAGAAGGCGAGCATCCGCCACGGATCGGCGAAGAACATTTCGAGATCGAGCCCGACCCCGATCGAGACGAAGAACAGCCCGAGTAGCAATCCCTTGAAGGGCTCGATCGTGACCTCGATCTCGCGACGGAACTCGGTCTCGGCGAGCAGCAGGCCGGCCATGAAGGCACCGAGCGACATCGACAGCCCGCTTGCGGCCGTGATCGCCCCGGTGCCGATCACGACCAGGAGGCAGATGGCCATGAAAAACTCGGTCGAGCGCGTATTGGCGACGGCGTGGAACAACGGCCGCAATACGAGCCGACCCAGAACCACCACCCCCACCAGCGCCAGTGCGGCCGGCCCGAGCGAGAACAGCAGTTCGGAACCAAGGCTGGTCCCGCCCGGAGCCGCCAGGGCCGCGACCGCAAATAGCAGCGGGGCCACCGCAAGGTCCTGGAACAACAGAACCGAAAAGGCCGTGCGCCCTGCCGGCGAGCCGAGCCGCTTGCGTTCGGCCAGGACCGGAACCACGACGGCCGTCGATGACAAGGCGAGCGAAAGGCCGGCCACTATAGCGCTCGCTGGCGCGAGCCCGGACAGGGAGGCACCGGCCGCGATTACAGCCGCACAGAGACCAACCTGAAGCGCCCCGAGGCCAAAGACCATGCGCCGCATGCGCGACAATCGCTCGAACGGCAGTTC
Organism: uncultured Alphaproteobacteria bacterium; assembly: GCA_963851175.1. Lineage (GTDB taxonomy): Bacteria > Pseudomonadota > Alphaproteobacteria > Rhizobiales > Beijerinckiaceae > Lichenihabitans. The sequence goes on from CAWKNU010000004.1 coordinate 179,405, forward strand.
CAACCCCACCATGAACAGCAGAAACACCACGCCGAGTTCGGCCACGTCGCCGATCCGTCCTGGGTCCGTGATGGCGAAGCTCGACAGCAAGGGAATGCTGCGCGCCAGGGCTCCAAGCCCGAACGGTCCGAGCGCGATGCCGGCAAGCAGAAAACCCAGCACCGGGCTGACGCGGATGCGGGTAAATACCGGCACCGCGATCCCGGCTGTTGCCAGGAACAGCAACGCCTCGCGCGTACCCTCGGGAAAGACGTGCCCAACCATGATGGTCTCGCGGGACAGCGGCAACTCGCACGCGCAGCATCATTGTGGCCCAATCGCGCCCGGAGCGATGCAAGTTTCGGGCTTGCCCGGCTCGATCTAAGGAGCGTCCAGATGCTGGCGAAGGGCGCGGAGATCGCGCCATGCGAATTTCTTATGCGCAGGCGTGCGCAGCAGATAGGCCGGATGCAGCATCGGCATGGCCTTGATGGTGCGCGGCCCGGTCTCGAAGTCGAACCATTTGCCGCGCAACCGCAAAATGCCGTCTTTGCTGCGGAGCAGGCTCTGGGCCGAGGCGCCGCCCACGCAGAGCAGAATGTCCGGGTTCACCAGTTCGATCTGCCGGCCAATGAACGGCATGCAGGTCGCCACCTCTTGGGGGGTGGGGGTGCGATTGCCTGGCGGCCGCCAGGGCACGACGTTGGCGATATAAACACTCGTGCGATCGAGCCCGATGCTGGCCAGCATGCGGTCGAACAACTGGCCCGAGCGCCCGACAAAGGGCAGGCCCCGGCGATCCTCCTCGGCGCCCGGCGCTTCGCCCACCGCCATTATCCGGGCGGCCGGGTTGCCGTCCGCGAACACGAGCTGCGCGGCCGAACCCTTGAGGCTGCAGCCGTCGAAAGCCTCTAGCACGGCGCGCAGTTCATCGAGCGTGTTGGCGTCTGCGGCGCGCTCGCGGGCGGAGCGCACCGCGGCCTCGGCCGTCAGCCCGGCGCCCTCGAGCGCCGGACGCACCGGAGCCTGCGGGGCGCCGCCCCGCGGCGGAAGCCGGCTCGGAATGCGCAATGCAGGTTCGCGTGACACCGGGGCGGCGGGCGCAACATCGTCCATCGCGGGCGCCGGCGAAGCCAGCGCAGCCGAGGACGCGGCAAACCGGTCGTGCGGCGCCGGATCGACCGCGATGTCGACCCCCATGTCGACATACCATTGCAGCAGCGCTTCGATATCCTGGCGGGTGGCGGCGTCCGAAATCATGCGCCACCATAGCGGGTCCCGGCCGCCTTGCCAGCATAGCGCGGAAGGGCCGTTACACGTTCGAATCTCCGACCAAACTCCTGTCCGACATTTGGAACGATGTGGACCAATGGAGGTCAATGCCGTGAAAACCGTGACGCTTTCGGTCGCTTCGAGAGACGAGTTCAATCGTCGCGCCTTGGCGGCCTTTGCAGATCAGTCGCTAGGCGCGCATATCTCTTTCTCGTCCGCCGATTTGCTCTGGCAGACCCTCACCCGCAAACGGTGGGATCTGCTGCGGATGATGGCAGGTGCCGGCTCGATGACGATCCGTGAAGCGGCGCGGCGGGTGGGTCGAGACGTCAAGGCCGTCCACGGCGATGTCCGGGCTTTGCTTGAGGCCGGCGTCCTCGATCGCGACGAGGGCGGACTGATCGCCTTTCCCTACGACGCGATCCATGTAGATTTCATGCTGAGAGCTGCCTGAGCCTGCATCGCGCGAATTCGGCCTAAAACCCTGGCCGCCCGGTCGCCACGGCCGTAAAGCGCCATTCGAGGATCAGGTCGTGCCCACCCACCAGGGCCGAGACGACGTCTTGGGCAAGCTGGATCTCGACATCGCCTGCTCCGTTGGCCAGGGCCTTTTCCCGGGCGCTTTCACGGGCTGCCCGTTCCGCATAGGCAACGGCCTTGTCCTGATCGTGGAAATCGGTCGGCGTGCCGGCGCAATGAACCCGGAACAGCGCATCGTTCGGACGCGAGATGGTGGCCAGCGCCTCGGTCCTGACCCGCCCGACAACGGCTCCGACCGCATTGGCCACATCGGCATGGTCGGGAACAATGACCTCCGCGTTCAGCATCCGGGCCACGTCCGGGTAGTAGATCGGGGCCGAAGCACCGAGCCCGATGATGGGCAGGGTCACCCGCGCCGACACCTCGGCGATGCCGCGCCGACCCGCGAGCGCGGCCTGCATGAGCGGGTGCCGGCTCGGCGCCTCGAGCCCGAACCCATCCTCGCCGAGCGCGACATCGAGTAGACGCTCCGCGCTGGTGCGCACGAGCGTGTCGAGCGTCGCCCGGCTCATGGCGTCCGCGTCGGCCGCAAGCGGCTTTCCCCCCGGCCCGCGCTGGGCCGCGAACAGGGCCGCCGCCTTGGTGGCCGCCTCCCGGTCCCAGGCGCCGTGCAGGCCCAGGACATGGGCGGCGTCCGAGGGCGAGAAGGCCGCTACGATCACCTTCCCGTAGCCCACCAGCTTGGCGAGCGCCGAACGCTGGCGCACCGAGGCCTGAAGACGATCGAGCGCAACGGGCCCCTCGGCGAGGGCATCGAGCAGTTCCAGTTCGGGCCCCGAAAGGCGCATGGCGGCGTCCGGGCGCCTGGTCCGAAGCGCGAAGCGGCCCGCGTGATCGGGCGGGGACGGCATGGCGCGCTGCCGATCCAGCGCCTCGTGCACAAGGGCGCCGTGGCTCGCGGCCAGCAAGCTGACCGGTACGACACGGCGTGGCCCCAGTACGAGCATGGAACCGTCGGCGGACCTGCGCACTTCGCTGTCTGCTCCCAGCCCGAATGTGTGCATCGCGACGGCCTCGACGAAGGTCGACAGACCCGCCACGGTGGCGCCGTTCGGGTCGAGCCGGGGCCGGCCGTCCCGCAAGAGGCCCACATCGGTGGTGGTGCCGCCGATGTCGGACACCAAGGCGTTGCGCGCGCCGGTCAGATTGCTGGCGCCGACGATGCTGGCCGCCGGTCCGGACAGAATGGTCTCGATCGGCCGCTTGCGCGCCTCGGCGAGCGAGAGCAGCGATCCGTCGCCCTTGACGATCATCAGCGGGGCGCGGATCGCGCGGGCGTCGAGCAGGGCCGAGGCGGCATCGATCAGGTGGTGGATGATGCCGATCAGCCGGGCGTTCAGCACGCAGGTGAGCGCCCGCTTCGGGCCGTTGAGCTGCGCCGTGAGATCGTGCGAACAGGTTACCGGCTTGCCGGTCGCCTGTTCGAGGAAGGCCCGCACCCGATCTTCATGATCGGGGTTGGCCACCGAAAAGCGCGATGCCACCGCGAAAGCTCCCACCGCATCGGAGTTTTGCGCGATCCAGTGCCGCAAGGGTTCGAGATCCAACGGCCCGATTTCGTCGCCGAAGGAATCGTGACCGCCGGACAAAACCACAACGGCGTCGTGCTTCACGGCCTCGCGCAGCCCGGCCCGATCGAGGTCGGTGGGCTCGAACCCGACCGCGACGAGACAAACGCGGCTGCCGAGTCCCTCGACGATGCTGTTGGTGGCGAGCGTGGTCGATACCGCCACCATGCCGATGTCGGCCGCCGCGACCCCGCCCTCGCGGATCACGGCGTCGAGTACGGCCCCGATCCCCTCGGCCAGGTCGGCGCGCGTCGTCAGGGCCTTGGCCTTGGCCAGCACGCCGCTCTGTTCGTCGAACAGAACCGCATCCGTGTAGGTGCCGCCGGTATCAATTCCAATCAGATGATGCATGGCGCTCGTTCGAGGTGAATCGAGCGCTCCGCGTAGGCCAGATGGATCGGGGCGTCTACCGGGGAGGGCGGGCTGTGCCTGGATCTAACTTACGCCCCCTCCAAGACCTTGAACGCGCGCTCGGGATCGTCATTAACCAAGGCGAGCAGCGATTGAGCGGCCGGATCCGGTTGCGTACGGCCCTGCTCCCAGTTGCGAAGGGTTGCAAGCGGTACGCGGAGCGCCTTTGCGAAACGCGCCTGGGAGAAGCCCAGCCTTGCTCGGATCGTCGCCGGAGATATCATGGGCACCAACCCCCGGAACGGCTTATCTGGATCGAATCCGTCTTCGCGCGTCTGGCGGCGGATATCCTCTTCGCTCGTGGAGTCGACCTTCGCTTCATCAACGCGGCCACGCTGGCGCGCCTCAGCGGCAGTCATTCTGACGTTTGCCATTTCCGTATCTCCTGCCGGCTGGCCTTGTGAGCAGATATGATCCGTCGGACGCCGTCCCGATCGCTGAACACCACCTTGTAGACACGTCCGTCGATGATACCCAAGGCGATCACGCGCAGTTCGCCATAGTCGTGCCGGGTGTCGGCAAACTCCAAAGTTCGGCCGTCGAAAATCCGTGCTGCGAAGGGGAAGTCGAACCCGCGCTCGCTTGCGTTTCTGTCGCTCTTGGCCGGATCGAACTCGATGTCCATCGGCGTCAAATATACGCTTTGAGCGTATCTTTTTCAAATGCCTTGGACTCCGGGCGCCACCAAGGCATCCGTCGCGCGTCCGCACCTTGACGCCGGGTTTGCGCGAGGCCGGGCCTGCACATAAAGGTAAGGCTTGGCGAAATGCAGGAGTTCACCCCTATGGCCGAGCCGAACGGCGCTGAAAAATTCGAGCCGCCGGCGCGCGAAGCGATGGAGTTCGATGTCGTCGTGGTCGGGGCCGGTCCCGCCGGCCTCGCGGCCGCGATCCGGCTCAAGCAGCTCTCGCCCGACCTTTCCGTAGTGGTGCTCGAAAAGGGCTCCGAAGTCGGGGCCCACATCCTGTCCGGGGCCGTGATCGATCCTGTCGGGCTCGATACGCTCCTGCCCGAGTGGCGGCAGGAGAGCGACCGGCCGCTGACCGTCGAGGTGACCGAGGATCGCTTCCTCTACCTGGGTCCGGCCGGCGGCGCGCGGCTGCCCAACGCGTTCATGCCCAAGCTGATGAGCAATCACGGCAATTTCGTCGGCTCGCTGGCCAACGTGGCGCGCTATCTCGGCCGCAAGGCCGAAGCGCTCGGGGTCGAGATCTACCCGGGGTTCGCGGCCGTCGAGGTGCTGTACGGCGAGCGGGGGGAAGTCGTCGGCGTCGCCTCGGGCGACATGGGGGTCGGACGCGACGGCCGGGTCACCGACGCCTACACGCGCGGCATGGAGCTGCGGGCCAAATATGTGCTCGTGGCAGAGGGTGCGCGCGGCTCCCTGGCCAAGATCCTGATCCGGCAATTCGGGCTCGACCACGACAGGCAGCCGCAGAAATACGGCATCGGCCTCAAGGAGCTCTGGCAGGTCGCCCCCGAGAAGCACCAGGCGGGGCTGGTGCAGCATTCCTTCGGCTGGCCGCTCGACAACGCAACCGGCGGCGGCTCGTTCATGTACGGCATGGAGGACGGGATCGTGGCGGTGGGATTCGTGGTCCACCTCAATTATTCGAATCCGACCTTGTCGCCGTTCGACGAGTTCCAGCGCTTCAAGACCCACCCGATGATCGCCGACACTTTCGCGGGCGGCAAGCGCATCGCCTATGGGGCGCGGGCCATCACAGAGGGCGGCTGGCAATCGGTGCCGAAACTGTGCTTTCCCGGCGGGGCGCTGGTCGGCTGCGCGGCCGGCTTCGTGAATGTGCCGCGCATAAAAGGGTCGCACAATGCAATCCTGTCCGGAATGCTAGCAGCCGAGCATGTTAGCAAGGCACTGGAGGCCGGGCGCGCCAACGACGAACTTACGGAGTACGAGGCGAGCTGGAGAACCTCGGCGATCGGCCAGGACCTGCGCCGGGTCAAGAACGTCAAGCCGCTGTGGTCGAAGTTCGGCACGTTTCCGGGCGTGGCGCTGGGTGCACTCGATATGTGGTCGAACCAGCTTTTCGGCGCCTCTCCGTTTGGCACGCTCGCCCACGGCAAGGCGGATTTTGCATCGCTGAAGCCGATCGACCAGGTCAAGCCGATCACCTATCCCCGGCCCGATGGCGTACTGACCTTCGACAAGCTCTCTTCGGTGTTCCTGTCGAACACCAACCACGAGGAGAACCAGCCGCCGCATCTGGTGCTCACCGATCCGGCGATCCCGGTCGATCAGAACCTGCCGCTCTACGGCGAGCCGGCCCGGCTCTATTGCCCGGCCGGGGTCTACGAGGTTGTCTACGACGACGAGATCAAGAAGCGAGACCCGCGCTTCGTCATCAACGCGCAGAATTGCGTCCATTGCAAAACCTGCGACATCAAGGACCCGGCCCAGAACATCACCTGGGTGCCGCCCGAGGGCGGCGGCGGCCCGAACTATCCCAACATGTGAGAAAGGGCGGCGGGCATGTCTCGGCTCTACCGTTGTTAGAGGGTATCTTATTGAGGTCGGCCATAATCGCGGTGGACAATAGCTCGAGAGACCATTCGCTCGCGTCGTCGTACAAGGCGGCTGGCGCCGGTCTCGATATCCTTAGCCGAAGGCAACCGCGGCAAAGCAATCGGAGCGCTTCGTAGGTTCGCTTTCAACCGGCAGTTTGAACATTTTTGTTCCAAGCCCGTTGATTTCGGAACATTAATGTCCATACCTTTCATAGCCAGATGGGACCGGACCGGGGGATGAATCGAGAGCAACTGATCCGAGCCCTTCGGAGGTACGCCAGAACACGCGAAGTTCCGTTCAGCGTGTAAAAGAGAAAGGGAAAGGGGTCCCACTACATCGTGGAAGTCGGCAACGAGAGGACTACGCTGCAAAGCGACTTGGATGTTTACGAAACCCAGAGGGCTCTCAAACAACTCAAGATCCACCCCGCCGATTTATAAGCGTGGTGAGCTTGCTTACCGGCTGTGTGATGACGTTTGCACGAATGCAAATGAGGTTGAAAATGAATACTTGGGTGTTCGGTGTTTCGATGCCATTTGAGAATGGGCGGTATCGGGTGAGCGTCCGTGACCTCCCGGAGGTCGTAACGTCGGGCCGCACAGAGACCGAGGCACTCGGGCAAGCGGTTGACGCGATCGAGATCTCGATCGGGTTGCGCATAAGAAAGGGGGAGGCCCTGCCTGTCTGCTCGCCAGTTCAAGCGGGAGAGCATGCCGTATCAATGTCTGCCCGTGCCACCGTCAAGGCCGCCGTTTATGAGACTTGGCGCGAGGCCGGCATTACCAAGAGCGAACTGGCGCGGCGCATGGGTCGCGACATCGTCGAGGTGCGCCGCATTCTGGAACCCGGCCACGGAACCAAGATCGATCAACTGGAAGAAGCAGTTAAGGCGCTGGGGAAGCGGCTTACCATCGGCGTGGCCGCCTAGACTACATCCCAGGTGTCGCAACCTTCCCCGGATTCACCGCGCCCTTCACCCTTGTCAGCTTCGTTGTCTCTGGGCCGGGCTTCTGCAGGTCGGGCAAAACCCCGCATTTTCTGGTTTGCCGGTGCGTCATTCGTGAGTGCGAAGCATTTCAGCCGGAGCTCTAACCGCAATAATATGGCCGACATGAACGCGCGCCAGCCCGCGCTGCGGGACTTTCTGCACCTGACCGGCCTAGGATTGCGGGCGCGAACCGGCGCGACGCCGGCAGCCGCGCCGGTCATCGACGCCATCCTGACCCGGCTGGAGCGCGTAGAGCCTTCCTGCTCACGCGATGCCCCCGACCGCTTGAATATCGACCAGTGGCTTGCGCCTGCGCTGGCCGAGGCCCGCCGAACCGGCGGCATGGCCGAGACTCTTGCGAATGCTTTCGCCAGGACCGAGCCTGATCTGGCCTGGGGTCGCCGCCGCGGCTCCGAAATGCAACGCGACAGGTTCGCCGACCATCATGCGAATGCCACCATCGTGGGTCCGGGCGGGCTGGAGGCGCGCGACGACGTGTGGGTGGGGGTGAGCGTGATGGCGCCGCAGACCCGCTACCCCGACCACGCCCATTCGCCGGAAGAAGTCTATCTGTCGCTCAGCGACGGCGAATGGCGGCAGGGGCAAGAGCCTTGGCATCGGCCCGGGATCGGCGGCCTCGTCCACAATCCACCGAACGTCTTGCATGCCATGCGCTCGGGCCCGGGGCCGCTGCTGGCAATCTGGTGCCTGCTCCTGGCGTGAGGGCAAGGGGGGCTAGGCGGCCCGCAAAACCTCGACGGTGACGTGCGACAGCGCCCGGAAGCGCGCGAGGCGCTGGCGATAGAATCCGGGGTCGCGGGCTTGCTGCGTGGTCACGGACACGATGGCGCCGAGGTGACCGGGGCCGAGCCGCCATAGGTGGAGGTCGTTGAGCCGGTCTCCGCCGGCTTCCACGGTACGCCGGATCTCCTGCTCGACTTCCCGGTCGGGACACATGTCGAGCAGGATCGCGCCCGTATCCTTGATCAGACTATAGGACCAACTGGCAATCACGACCGCGCCGACCAAGCCGGCCAGCGGATCCATCCAGAGCCAGCCGAAGCCGCGGGCCAGCAGCAGTCCAACGATCACCAACACCGAGACTGCGGCATCGGCCATCACGTGCACGATTGCGGCCCGCATGTTGTTGTCGCGGTGCGCGGCGCCGTGTCCGGCACCGGCGGGATGATCGTGCTCCTCGAACACCACCGAATGGACTTCGGGGCCCAGCCGGACCACGGCCGTGAAGGCGTGCGGTTCCGCAATCTGCTGCAGGCTTTGCAGGTAATTGCCGCGGCTCTCCATCGGGAAGACCTGGCGCGCACCGTCCGGCCGCACCGTCTCGATTGTGACGGCGTCGGCGAGAGGCGCCGGGCCGGTCTCGGCACGGAGCCGAAAAACCGGGGGGTGGGCGTCTTCGAAGACGCAGAGCACCAGCCTGCCCTGCGGCGTCGCTATCGTATGCTCATCGTCGTGGGCGCGGGCCGATCCGTGCCGGTGGGAATGGCCGTGATGGGAATGGTCGTGCCCATGCGCAGGGTGGTGCCCGCCGGCCAGCAGCCAGGCCGACGCGACGTTGACCCCAAGACCAAGCACCGCGATGGGAATAGCTTCGCCAAAATGGATTGCCACAGGCGCGAAAAGGCGTGCCGAAGCCTCATAACCGATCAGGATGGCTATCATGGCCAGCACAACCGCACTGGTGAAGCCGGCGAGGTCGCCCAGCTTGCCGGTCCCGAAGGTGAAGCGGCGGTCGCCCGCGTGCCGGCGGGCATAGGTATAGGCAAGCGCGGCCAGCAAGAGCGCGCCCGCATGCGTGCTCATGTGCAGGCCGTCGGCCACCAGGGCGATCGAGCCGAACAGGGCGCCGCCGACGATCTCCAGCGCCATCATGGCCCCGCAAAGCCAGATCACGATCCAGGTGCGGCGTTCCGCGTGCTCGTGTCCCTCGCCCAGGAAAACGTGGCTGTGCCCGACGGGCTCGAAAACCGACTCATCGGCCATGATCGGCCTCCTTACTTCAGATAGGTTCGAACCACGGCGAGCAACTGCTCGGCAGCGTCCTGGTCGAGGGCACCCGGATGCCGTTCAGGATCGACCAGATGGGTGCGAACATGATCCTCGACGACTTCGGCCATCAGCCCGGCCATGGCGGCGCGCGTGCTCGCCAAAAGGTGCATCACCTGCTCGCAGCCCGCCTCGGCTTCGAGCGCCCGCTCGGTCGCCTCGACCTGCCCCCGGATGCGTTTGACCCGGGCGAGCAGCTTCTGCTTGTCGCGAATAGTGTGGCTCATTCCTCAAGGTAGCATAGGGGGCTACCCTATGAAAGACACGGCAGGGCCAGACTATTGCGGGCGCGTTCGCTTACAGCGGGAGCCTGTTCAGAGCCCGGGCAACAGGCAGCCGAGGGCCAGCAGCACATAGGCGACCACAACGATCCAGAACCGATGCGTGCCGACGAAGCTCGCGCCATAGGGCAGCCGAAGGTGCAGCGATGCCACCGCGACGATCAGCAGGATCAGCGAGATCACGAAGGTGATCACCTTCGGGGCATTGAGGGCGAAGCCGCCGCGTCGGGCAAAAGCCATGGCAGATGATCTCCTGAATACGTCGGGCGCCCGAAAAGCCGCCATTCCGCCGCAAACCATTCACCTGCCGGCGAGGTTCGGCATGATTTGATGAGGCGGTCGAATCGACACGCATCACTCGAGGAAGTGTTATGATGGCGGGTGCATCGAGGGAAGAGCTGGTCGTCTTCAATCGCTTCGGTCTGGGGCCACGTCCCGGGGATCTCTCCAGGATCTCGGCCGATCCACGCGGGTTTCTCAAGGCGGAATTGCAGCCCGACAAGGCGCTGATCGACCCCGCCTCGGCAACTCCGCCCCTGACCAGCACAGCCACAAACATTCAGATCGCCTATGCGGCCCAGGAGGCGCGCAAGATGGAGCGTGAGGCTGCGGCCGCCGGGGCCGCAAGCCCGTCGACCGCTCCATCCATGGCGCCGCCGCCGGTCCCCGGGCCCGCAATGACGAACAACGCCAAGCCCATGGACCGGCCCGAGGGGCGCATCCTTCGCGCCGAGGCGGTGGCCCGGTTCGACAAGGCGCAGGGCGCCGAAATCGGCTTCCTCGAGCGGCTGGTGGCGTTCTGGTCCAACCATTTCTGCGTTTCCGTGGCCAAGGGCGATCTCGTGCGGGTCACGGCAGGCTCGTTCGAGCGCGAGGCGATCCGCCCCCATGTGCTCGGGCGCTTCGCCGACATGCTGATGGCGGTTGAGCATCATCCCGCCATGCTGTTCTACCTCGACAACGTACAATCGATCGGACCCGACAGCCGCGCCGGGCAGAACCGCAAGCGCGGACTCAACGAAAATCTGGCCCGCGAACTGCTGGAGCTGCACACCCTGGGGGTCGACGGCGGCTATACGCAGGCCGATGTCACGTCCCTGGCCAAGGTCATCACGGGATGGACCCTGGCGGGCCGCCAGGGCAACATGGGTGAGCCCGGGACCTTCGTGTTCAACGCCAATATGCACGAACCCGGCGACGAGATGGTGGTCGGCCACGCCTATCTGAACGGCGGGTTCGGCCAGGGCGAAGCCGCGCTGGCCGACATCGCCCGCCATCCGGCCACGGCCCTCCACATCGCCACCAAGCTGGTGCGCCACTTCGTGGCCGACGTGCCGCCCGCCTCGGCGGTCGAGCGGATTGCTGCGACCTTCCGCACCCATGACGGCGACCTGCGGGCCGTGGTTTTGGCCTTGATCGACCTCCCTGAGGCCTGGAGCACGCCTCCGACAAAGGTCCGCAACCCTTACGAGTTTCTGGTCGCGGCCGGGCGTTTGCTTGGTCAAAAGCAGGCGGACCCGGGGCCGATGCTCAATGGCTTGCGGACGCTCGGCATGCCGCTATGGGACCCGCCAGGCCCCAACGGCTTTCCCGACGTGGCTGCGGCCTGGGCTTCGCCGGAAGGCTTGAAGCTCCGGCTCGATCTCGCGGCCCAGATCGCGCATCGCTCTGATCCGACCACCGAGCCGATGGCGCTGCTCGAGAGCGCGGCCGGCCCCGACGCATCGGCCGAAACCCGCCAGGCGATCGCGCGCGCCGAATCGCGCGAGCAGGCCGTGGCGCTGTTGCTGATGAGCCCCGAGTTTCAAAGGAGATAGTCATGCCGCTCTGCGAGATTCCGTCCGTTACCCGCCGGGCCGCCATGACGGCCGGCGGTGCCTGCTTCGCCTGGGCCTTTCTGCCGCGCTGGGCCCATGCAGCGGGTGCCCGCGACTCTCGCTTCGTCGCAATCATCCTGCGCGGCGCGCTCGATGGCCTGTCGGCCGTCGCCCCGATCGGTGATCCGGACTATGCCGATCTGCACGGCGCCCTGGCCTTGTCGACGTCGGGGGACCACGCGGCCTTGCCGCTCGACGGCTTTTTCGCACTTCACCCGGCCATGCCGAATTTCGCTCGGCTGTTCAGGTCCGGGCAGGCCAGCATCGTCCATGCGGTGGCCACCGGCTACCGCGAGCGCTCGCACTTCGACGGGCAGGATGTGCTCGAAAGTGGTTATCCCGGGCCGGGACGCACCGACTCGGGCTGGCTCAATCGCGCCCTGATGGCACTGCCGCGCGGCGAGCGTGTGGCCAGCACGGGCCTGGCGGTGGGTGCCGTGAGCCCGCTTGTCATTCGGGGCCGGGCTCCCGTGTTCGGCTGGGCGCCCCACATGGTGGCGACAGCCGGCGACGATCTGGCCCGCCGCGTCCTCGACTTGTACGGCCAGCGGGATCCCTTGCTGGCCGCCGCTCTCGCCGAAGGGCTCGAAACCGACCGGCTGGCCGGAATGGAGCGCGCCGCAGCCCGGGGCGGCGCCGACAAGCCGCAAGGGATGCGCCAAGCCGCCGAGGGGGCCGCCAAGCTGCTGGCCGCGGACGACGGGCCGAGGATCGCGGCGCTGGCGTTCGATGGCTGGGACACGCATGTGAACGAGGGCGGCGCGACAGGGCGCCTGGCCCAGCTGCTCGGCGGGCTCGACACTGCGCTTCAAAGTTTGGAAGTCGGCCTCGGCCAACACTGGAAGGACACCACCGTGGCGGTCATGACCGAGTTCGGCAGGACCGCCCGGATCAACGGCACGGTCGGCACGGACCATGGCACCGGCACACTGGCATTCCTGGCAGGCGGGGCGCTGCGTGGTGGCCGCGTAATCGCCGACTGGCCCGGGCTCAAGACCGCGCAACTCTATGAAGCGCGAGACCTCCGCCCGACCACGGACTTACGCTCGGTGCTGAAAGGCATTCTTCAGGAGCAATGGGGATTGTCTCAGCATTCGCTCGCCACAGACATTTTTCCGGATACAGATCTCGTTCCGGCGATGCGAGATCTCGTGGCGTGAAGGTTAGCTGCGTACGCGGGATTCCGTCCGCTCCGCCTGCATGGTGGCGGACGGAACCGACACGACGTAGCTCGGAGCCGAGACCGGACGCACATCGAAGCTCAGCGCCGCGGTGATGATAGCAAGCGCCAGCACAAGCACCACGCCCACTGAGAGATGCAGCTGCCGCCGGGCCGTATAGGAATCCATGCGATACCCGAATCCGGCAGTGTCGGTGGTGCGTCCGAGAGCAGTCATGTGTCTATCCAACCTTTGATGCTGCCAAAACGCGCAAACTCATCTTGCTGGACCGTAAATGCGCGAGGCCCGCGGCAGTTCCCGACTTTGTTGAAAATCCGCCACGCTCTATTGACTCCTTCAACAAAGTATGAGGCCGATGCGGGTTCGAGCCCCGCGAACAGCCGGCGGTTGCGGCTTCGTCGCTCCATGCCTATGCTAAGGGAAACCTGGAACCCTTCCGACCGCCCATGCGCAAAGCGACGTCCCCGCTAAAGACCACCGACGCAAAATCGATTCCCGTCTCTGCGCCAGCCGGTTCTGCTCTTCACGGTTGCCCTGTGCATGATCTGCGGGCGAAGCTGCGCCGGTCGGGCCTGCGGCCCACGCGCCAGCGGGTTGCTCTGGGGTGGTTGCTGTTCGCCAAGGGTGATCGGCACATCACAGCCGAAAAATTATACGACGAGGCGAGCGGCGCCCGCGTCCCGGTTTCGCTGGCGACGGTTTACAATACCCTGCACCAGTTCACGGAAGCCGGCCTGTTGCGCGAGATCGCGGTCGACGGCTCGAAAACCTATTTCGACACCAACCTCTCCGACCACCACCATTTCCTGGTGGAAGATGGGAACATCCTGTTCGACATCCCGGGCTCTCACATCGCCGTAGGCCCAGTGCCTGAGGCGCCCGAGGGGATGGAGATCGCGCGCATCGACGTCATCGTCCGGCTGCGCAAGAAATAGCGCCGGCAGGATCCGGGTTCGGACCGCGGATCACTCGACCTGTTCGCCCGGATAGACCCCCCACAGATTGCTCTGCGGCTCGTATCCGTCGAAACCATCCCCGAAGATGCGGCACCACGTGCCGTCGCATTTCTTGACGTTGCCGAGCACGCCGGGCTGAAGGTTGGCCACGACAGGCGCGCTCTGGTTTGCCTGACCGTAGAGCGGCAGCACCACATCTTTCTTCCATGGCGCCACCAGGGCTGTGCGCCGCCCCGAAAGCAGCGAATGGAGAACCCAGCCCTCGGACCCTTCGGCGTCGCGGATCTTGCGCCACGTATCGAACTCGGCAGTCACTTCGACCGGCAGACCCGCGCGCTGGAAAACCCAGGTTGTGGGATGATCCTTGGACGGTCCTTCCCGCAGGTTCACGCGGTCGGACTTGAGGCTCACGAAGCGGGGCACCGGCAGTCCCGTGGTGGGACCGGTCTGGGCCTCGGCCGGAAGCGACATGCAGGTCGTCGCGGCGGTGGCGGCCACGCCGGCTAGGGCCAATAGGCGAGTTCCGGATCGTGCAACCCGGGTTCGAGTACGCGCAATCAACCGCACAGGCCACCTTTCACGCGTTTCGAGCCTCGGCCAGGAGCTCCAATGACCCGAACGTGGCCATGACGTATGTCCGGTGAACTCGATCTGTCGTCAACGGAGTTAACGTGACGTGAACTCGTGCAACAATATGGTGAACTCTAGGCTTTGGCGCCGCAGGAGCGAGACCGGACCGGAGCGATGGCTAAAAAGCCCCTCGTCATAGTGACGCGCAAACTGCCCGACGCGGTCGAGGCGCGCATGCGCGAGCTCTTCGATGTGCGTCTCAATCCGGACGACGCACCCATGAATGGGCCTGCGCTCGCGGCAGCACTGCAGAGTGCCGACGTGCTGGTTCCGACGGTGACGGACCGGATCGACGCCGCGCTTCTGGCGCAGGCGGGGAGCTGCCTGAAGCTGATCGCAAATTTCGGCACCGGCACGGACAATATCGACGTGGATGCTGCCATGCGGCGCGGCATCATGGTCACCAATACGCCCGGCGTTCTCACCGAAGACACCGCCGACATGACGATGGCGCTCATCCTGGCGGTCGCCCGCCACCTGGTCGCCGGTGCCTCCACGATTCCCGACGGCACCTGGACCGGGTGGTCGCCCACCTGGATGCTGGGTCATCGCATCAACGGCAAGCAGCTCGGCATCGTGGGCATGGGCCGCATCGGCCTGGCGGTGGCGCGGCGTGCCAAGGCCTTCGGGCTCGGCATCAATTATCACAACCGGCGCCGGGTGGCGGCCGAGATCGAGGAGAGCCTGGGGGCAATCTATTGGGACTCGCTCGATCAGATGCTGGCCAGGATGGACATTGTTTCCGTCAACTGCCCCCATACGCCGGCCACCTATCACCTGTTGTCCGGGCGCCGCCTCAAGCTGATGCGACCGCAGGCCATCGTGGTCAACACGGCACGCGGCGAGATCATCGACGAGGCCGCCCTCACCCGCATGCTCGAAAAAGGCGAGATCGCCGGTGCGGGCCTCGACGTCTTCGAGCACGAACCGGCCGTATCTTCGAAGCTGGTCAAGCTGGCGCAAGCCGGCAGGGTTACGCTGCTGCCCCACATGGGATCGGCAACCGAGGAGGGGCGCGCCGAGATGGGGCAGAAAGTGATCGTGAACATCCGGGCCTTCAGCGACGGACACCGCCCGCCGGACCGCGTGCTGCCGAACATGCTGTGAAGACGGAGCATGAAGCGCCCGACGCTTGAATTTTCCGACACGGATCGCCAACTTTCACTCAGGCCCAGCGAGAAGAATGACAGCGGTCGCAAGCACTTGCTTCCCTCCGCGCCATGCCGACCGCCGGCACTACCCACCCTCGCCGACAGAGCGAACGCCCGCAGCACCAGTACGATTGCAGCGGCCGAAAAGACCGATTGCGTGAACCGAAGGAAGAAGTCGATGTCGACCGAACAGAACAGCTGCGAACCTTTGTCGCTCGATGAATTTGCCCATCTCGGCCAAGGCGCGATCGCCTATGTGAAGCCGATCCGCTCCGAAGAGGTCGCCACGCTGTTTCCGCAAGCGCCAGCCATCGAACCGGGGATCGATCTCTTCGTGCTGCTCGGTGCCGATGGCGTGCCGATCCTGCTGACCGATTCCAAGGACGCGGCTCTCGCCAATGCCATGCAGAACGAGCTGCAGACCGTCAGCCTCCATTGAGGCTGCAGGACCACGAGGCGTTCGACGACACTTGCATGGTCTTCGGCGTCGAACCCGAACATTGGGGCCAGCGCCTCGATAAGGTCATGGCCCAGTTGACGCAGGGGCTTGATGCTTCGCTGTCGCGGACCCGGTTGCAAGCCTTGATCGCCGACGGCCAGGTCGAGCTCGACGGCGTCGTCGAGCGCGACCCCAGCCAGAAGGTCAAGGCCGGTGCCGAGCTCCGGTTGTGGTTGCCCGCGCCGAGCGACCCGCTGCCAGGACCGGAAGCCATTCCGCTCGACATCCGCTATGAGGACGGGGACCTGCTGGTGCTCGACAAGCCCGCAGGGCTGGTGGTTCACCCGGCCGCCGGACACGCCTCCGGCACCCTGGTCAACGCCCTGCTGGCGCATTGCGGCGAAAGCCTGTCCGGGATAGGCGGGGTCCGTCGGCCGGGGATCGTGCATCGCCTCGACAAGGACACCACCGGTCTCATGGTGGTGGCGAAAACCGATCGCGCCCACCAGGGCCTGGCCTCGATCTTCGCCGACCACGGACGCTCGGGCTCGCTGGTGCGCGAATATCTCGCACTCGTGTGGAACGTACCGGATCGCCGCAGCGGAACTGTCGAGGCGGCGCTCGGTCGTCACCCAAATCACCGCGACAAGATGGCCGTGCGACCGGCCGACAAGGGCCGTCACGCCGTAACGCATTGGACCCTGGAAGAGGCACTCGGCGGCTCGGCTGCTCTGGTGCGGTGCCGGCTGGAAACCGGCCGTACCCACCAGATCCGCGTCCATATGACCGAGATCGGTCATCCGTTGATCGGCGATCCGGTCTACGGCACGGGGTTCCGGACCAAGGCGCTGCAACTCGACGATGCGGCGCGACTGGCCGTGCAAGGGCTCGGCCGGCAAGCCTTGCATGCCGCCGTGCTCGGCTTCGAGCATCCGGTCACTGGTGCCGAAGTGCGGCTCGAAAGCCCCCTGCCGCCCGACATGGCCGCGGTCATCGCGACGCTACGCACGGGATCGGAACGGCCCCGCGGCGGATAGGATCCCTCGCCGAGCCGGGCGGCTGACCTACAACTCGCGCGGCGCCTTCAGCTTGGCGAAGACCGAATTGACGTCGATGTCGTCTTCTTCCTCATCGTGGCTGGTCCGCGGCGCAGAGCCGAAGACTTCCGCCTGGGTCGAGGGCACATGGGCCGGGCGCGTCGTCACCTCGGCCGAAACGAGGGTCTGGCCACGATCTTCCGCCCCGGCCGGCTTCTCCTTGGCGGCACGATTGACCTCGAAATCGAGATCGATCTGCGAACAGAGCCCGAGGGTGACGGGATCCATCGGGGCCAAGCTGCTGGAATTCCAGTGCGTCCGGTCGCGAATGGCCTGGAGCGTGGTCTTGGTGGTCCCGACTAGGCGCATGATCTGGGCGTCCTTGAGCTCCGGATGATTGCGCACCAGCCACAAAATGGCGTTGGGGCGATCCTGACGGCGGGACAGCGGTGTGTAGCGCGGGCCGCGGATCTTCTTGGGCGGCGGCAGGCGCACCTTGGAGACCGCCAGCTTGAGCTGATGATCCCTGTTCTTCTCCCCGGCCGCGATCTCTTCGCGCGTAAGCTGTCCCGAGGTGATGGGATCGTGGCCCTTGATGCCGGCCGCGACCTCGCCATCGGCAATGCCCTTAACTTCGAGCGGGTGAAGCTTGCAGAAGTCGGCGATCTGCTCGAACGTCAGGGAGGTGTTCTCGACCAGCCAGACTGCGGTGGCCTTGGGCATCAAAGGTGCGTTGCTCATCAATCTCTCCTGGCCGGCCCGGTGTGCATGTGGCGCCGCGTCACCAGACAAGAAACCCGATGAAGGCCGGAGCCCGGCGTCGTCCTACAATCATGAAGGGGATGGCCGACATATAGGCTGAGCACGCCTCCCCTGCAACGAAGAACCGCTGTTTCGACCGCTGGCCCGCTACCGCGAGGTAACGAGGCACCAACGAGAGAGCTTTTCGCTCGCGCACCCTGTCGCAATCGAGGGCGGCACCGGCCTCGGGTTTGGCCACGCGTCAACCTGCAGCAGCGGGTCGGGCTCTACGGCCTCGGTCAGGCGCGGGATCGCGCCATCAGCCGACTTGTCGAATGTCCTTGCGCCAAGTCGACGAGCAGCACGCGGCCGCCGGCATTCCTGACGGTCTCGGCGCCGACCACCTGATCCTCCCGATAGTCTGCGCCCTTGACCAGAAGATCCGGCCGTAACCTGTCGATCACCTCGAAAGGCGTGTCCTCGTCGAAAATGATGACGGCATCGACGAACGAAATCGCGCCCATCACACGGGCGCGCGCCACTTCGTCCTGGAGGGGCCGAGAGGGTCCTTTCAGCCTGCGCACCGAAGCGTCGCTGTTGAGCGCGACGATCAGCCTGTCGCAATGTCGGGCGGCTTCTTCCAGGAGCCCGATATGGCCCGGATGAAGGATATCGAAGCAGCCGTTGGTAAATCCGACCACCATGGCCTGATCGCGCCAAAGCTGGCGCAAGCGGACTGCCGAAGCCAGGTCCGTCACTTCGGCCCCCTCCGTCGCGTGCGACCCTTCGGCCCTCAGCGCCCTGTCGAGTTCGGCCAAACTCAAGGTCGCGGTGCCGTGTTTGCGAACCACGACACCGGCGCTGGCATTGGCGATGCGCATCGCTTGCGCCAGCGGCACACGCCCGGCAAGCGCCAGCGCCAGGGCCGCCACGACGGTGTCGCCTGCGCCGGAAACGTCGAAAACTTCGCGTGCCGTGGTGGGCAAATGCACGGCCGGCTGGCCGCTCCTGATGAGCGACATGCCCTTCTCGGAACGGGTGACCAGGATCGCTGCGCCGGTCGCCTCGGCCACGATCGCACCGGCGGCTTCTACGCCTTCGTCGGTTTCGACAGATAGGCCAGTTGCCTCGCCGAGTTCGCGCCGGTTCGGAGTCAACACATCGGCACCACGATAGATGTCGAAGAGCCGCCGCTTGGGATCGACGATCAGGAGCCGGCCGGCGGCACGGCAGACCTTGATGGAGTGCCGGATCAGGGTGTCGGTCAGCACTCCTTTGCGATAGTCGGACAGGACCACCGCGTCCGCACGTCCGACCTGTTCGGACACAAGCGCCATCAAGCGCGACTCGAGATCCGGAGGGATCGGTCCGGCATCCTCCCGGTCGAGCCTCAACAATTGTTGGCCGCCGGCCACCAGGCGGAGCTTGACCGTGGTGGGGCGCTGCGGATCGGTGAGGAAAACCGGGCTGATTTTTCCGCCGAACGCGGCCAACGCGGCCTCGAGTTCCGCGCCGCCCTCGTCGTCGCCCACCACCCCGACAAGGCTGACCTGCCCCCCCAGGGCCGCGATATTGGCCGCGACGTTGGCGGCGCCTCCGGGCACCTTCTGGTCGCGGGCCCACCGCAGCACAGGAACGGGCGCCTCGGGCGACAGACGATCGGCGCTGCCGTGGACATAGCTGTCCAGCATCACGTCGCCGATGACGAGAACCCGGCCGTGGGTGAAATCGAGGTCCATCATGAGGCCGGCGGTTCCATCGGTAAGGGTCGCAGCGCTTGGTCCGTCTAAAGCATGATGCCGAAAAGTCGACACGGGTTTTCGGACGACAGCATGCTCCATGTCACAGGAACCGATCAGGTTCATGATCTTGGATCGACCCGCTCCAGGATTATCGTGATCTAACCGCTTACGCGTTGCGCTGCGAGATAATGGCCCCAGACCTCTTCCACGTCGCCCTCGCAGACGAGTTCACCTTGGTGAAGCATGATGGCGCGGTTGCAATAGTTCTTGAGCGAAGCCAAGTCGTGCGAAGCGAGCACCAGAATGCTGGCTTTGCCCAGCATGGCTTCCACTCTCGCCCTGGCTTTGCTGGTGAACGCGACGTCCCCGAAACTGATCATCTCATCGAAGAGAAGAATGTCCGGAAAGCGCGTTGTCGATATCGCGAAGGCCAGACGCATGAGCATGCCGCTCGAGTAGGTCCGCATGGGAAGATGAAGGTAGGGACCAAGCTCGGAAAATTCGGCCACCTCGGGAATGGCGAGGCGCGCTTCCTTCAGCGACATTCCGACGAATACGCCGCGCAGGATGATGTTGTCGGCCCCGGTCAGTTCGGGATCCATCCCCATCATCATGTCGATGAGCGACGACACGGTCCCGCGGATCTCCGCGGTTCCGCTCGAGGGCTCGTACGACCCGGAAAACACCCGCAGCATCGTGGATTTTCCGGCCCCATTGTGGCCGATCAGCGCAAGCCGGTCGCCGGGCCGGAGCGCGAGATTGATATGTCGCAGAGCCCTGACCTTGACCGTATCGCGACCATCGGCCTCGACTTGCCCACCTACACGACGGAGCAGCGTGGACTTGATCGAGCGACCGCGCGAATTGTAGATCGGAATTTCAACCGAAGCATCGACGAGTTCGATGGAGGCCAAGGTGGTTCCCCGTTAAAGCCAGTAAGCGGTTCTGGCGGGTAAGAGCATGCGGCTGTGGTGCCGACGGATGTCGCAGATGTTCGGCGCCTTGTCGTGAAGCTCGATGCCAGAATACATCCCGTGCCCATCGAAACCGCGAAGGTCGCCGGATTGCGACCGGCTCCGCGGAGCCGCTCCTGCTGGCGACCGCCGACCACGTGCTTTCCACGCAGCCGCGCGAGCCGGAAGGCTGTCGGGTCCCGGTAAGGAACGTGCGGCGCGTCTCTATCGGACCGGGCCCCGCAGCGTCAAGGCGGCGGCCTCGGCCGCAGGACTTCCATAGGGCCGAACCGCCACCTTCAAAACAGCCGTCCACCGTTCGGAACGCGTCCGGTCGGCGCGATCAGCACCACCGCCCCGCTCTCGTCCGGAAAGCCCAGCGTCAGAACCTGGGACATGAACGGCCCGATCTGGCGCGGTGCGAAATTCACCACGGCCGCCACTTGCGTGCCCAGCAAAGCGTCCTGGGTGTAATGGTCGGTGACCTGCGCCGATGATGTCTTGACCCCGATCGCCTCGCCGAAATCGATCCACAGCTTGTAGGCCGGCTTGCGGGCCTGCGGAAAAGCCTCGACCTTCACGATCGTCCCGACCCGCACGTCGACCTTCAGGAAGTCGTCGAACGCGATTCGTTCTGCCGCGGAAGAGTCAGGCGCCACGCTTCAGACGACCGCATCGGTATCGAGATCGTCAGCCGGATCAGGCCGATACCGCGGCCGTCGATCGCGGCGGCGGCGGCGAGAATCGAGCAGCGCCCTGCCAAGCAGCCTCAACGGCGAGATCAGCCGGTCGAGATCCTCGACCCGCGCCACCCAGGTTTCGCCGCGGGCAAGTTCCTTGTCGAGCGCCGACATGGTCCGGGCCAGGCCCGGATCGTCGTCCTCGTACCACACGTCGAGCACGCGGGCCCATGCCAGGACTAGGCCCTGCAGCTTGATGGCCCCCGTCGCGCCCTCGGCTTCGATGCCGGCGGCCGCCAGCATGAAACGCATGGAATTCGTGATGACGCCGTTGAGGGCAGCCGCGGCCAAAGGCTCGCGCTTTACCCATTCGGACACGCTTTGCAGGGCCAACCGATAGGGCGCAAGCGCGTCCAGCCGGCGCATCAGCACATCGAACAGCCGCTCGCGTGCCGCTTCGTCGGCCAGGGCCGATCCGGGCGCATCGAGAACCATCCGGTCGATCTTGCGGGAGAAGGCAGCCAGCACGGCACCCTTGGACGGGAAGGCGTCGCGGAAATCGGCGAGCGACAGTCCGGCCCGCTCGGCCACGTCGGCGATGCCGAAATCGTCCCACTCCCGCTCCGCGGCGAGTTCCATCAGGGCTTCGACGATCCGCTCACGCGATTGCGCGGCGCCGGCCTGACCCTTGCCGGGCTGAACCGTTCCCGGAACCGGGTTGGAGCCCGAAGACAAGGGATCTTTGCGCTCGTCAGGCGTCATGGGGGTTCTCCGGATTCATGAGGGCCTATGTAAGCCGTCAGGCCCGACATGTCCAAACCGCCGAGGCGAGACGGTGAACCTCAATAGGAGGAGTCTTCAGCCAGCGAGGGCCTTGGCGCGCGCGTGGGCGGCTGCGACCGCGCCCGACATGAGGGTCGCCAAGGCGCTCGGGGCCATCAGAACCTCGAGCGCCGCCGCCGTCGTGCCGCCCGGCGAGGTGACATTCTGACGCAAGATTCCGGGCGCAATGCTCCGGCGACCGGAACATGAGCTCGCCTGCCCCTTCGACGGTGGCGCGCGCCAGCCGGGCTGCAAGCTCGGGACTGAGCCCCGCGTCCTCGCCGGCCTTGGCGAGGCATTCCGTCAGGTAGAACACATAGGCCGGCCCCGAGCCTGAAACCGCCGTCACGACGTCGACCTGATCCTCGCTGGTCAGCCACTCGACGCGGCCCACCGCTCCCAACAACCGGTCGACCATGCGCCGGCGCGCCTCGGGCAGCGGTCCTCCGGCGAACACGCCCGTGATCCCCCGTCCAACCGCGGCAGGCGTGTTCGGCATCGCCCGGACGATGACCCCCGCGCCAGGCAACCGGGCCGCGAGATCACGCACCGTCTTGCCGGCAACCACGGACAGCAGCAAGGTCCGGGTGCCGACATGCGGAGCGATCGTCGGCGCCACGCCGTCGAGGGCCTGGGGCTTGATGGCGAGCACCAGGATGTCGGGAACCGCGACGGAATCCGGTGCCGGATTCAGCACGGCACCGGCGCTTGCGCACAAATCCGTGAGCGGCTCGCTGGGCTGCGGATCGATCACCGCGATCCGGCGCCCCTCGATGCCCAGGCCTAGCCAGCCCTCGAGCAGAGCGCCGCCCATCTTACCGGCCCCGACAAGAAGAATGTTTTCGTTGCCCGTGGCCGCCGCCGATGGTGACAGGCTCACGCCTCTCCCTCGGTCTCGAACATGGCACCGTCCAGCGCCTCGCGGGCGGATTTGCCGGCCCACAGCACGAACTGGAAGGCCTGGTAATAGCGGTCGCAGGCCGTCACGGCCATTTTCAGAATCGCCTCGCACTGCCGACCATCGGGATCGGCGCCTCCCGACATCAGCAGGGAGTGGCGAAACATCACGACATTCTCGTTGCTCCAAAGGTCGAAGTGACCGATCCAAAGCTGCTCGTTGATGAGGGCCACGAGAGAATGCACAACCGAGCGGCGACGCTCCGGGACCTTGAGGTCGAACGCGCATCCCACATGCAGCGCTTCCAGGTCGGACAGCCAGGTGAAGGCGACGTGGTAATCGGCCGCGCCGCCCTCGACCGAGATCGAAATCTCATCCTCGTCTTCGCGGTCGAACGACCAATCCCTCAGTGCGGCCAAACGCTCGACCACGTCGACGGGGTGTTCGGCGCGATCCGGTTCGATTTGGACAAAGGACATACGATACTCATCGAGCTCGGGATGAAGGATGCGGACCAGGAAACCTTGTCCTTGTCGATCTCCAACGACGGCAGCCGACACATCACGCCGATGTTGCTGCGGTCCGGCACAGGGCGCGCCACAACACCTCGAAACGAATCACCTACCGATCCACTATAGCCGCAACATCTGGCCGATAGAACGACCACAACGGCAGTCCGGGCCTTCTACACACGACTATCGCGAGACATGGCGCCGCGATGCTTGTCGCCCCGAATGGCGGCACCGCGCACAAACTGCGAGTGATGGGTGATCGAAGAGAGCCGAGACGACAGGACGGTCAGAGGCCGGCGAGCCTTCGGGCGTGCAGACCGGCACGCCGCGGCTCCCCTGGCTTATCGGGCTCGCAAAAGGGTCTGCCGGTCGGCGGGGGCGACGCCCGCAAGCGATTGGATCAGCATGGTCTGACCCGGCGGAACGCCAAGCTTCGTGGCCCGGCGCGAGTATCCGTGACGAGGTTCTCGATCAGGCGCGGGCCGACACCGGCGCCTGATCCTGCTTTCGGTGGGACTTGCGGTCGAAAAACAGCACCTGGCTGATGATGGCGCGCAACGTTTCGACCGAGAAGGGCTTGGCGATAAGAAAGGCCGGCTCCGGAGGGGCGCCGGTAAGGAACCGCTCGGGATAGGCCGTGATGAAGATGACGGGGACTTCGAAGGAGCCCAGGATGTCGTTGACGGCTTCCAGGCCCGAACTGCCGTCGGCCAGTTGTATGTCGGCCAGGATCAAGCCCGGCTGGTGATGCTCGATGGCCTTGAGGGCCTCGCGGTGGGTGCGCGCCACGTCGACCACGCGGTGGCCGAGGTCCTCCACGACGTTCTGCAGGTCCATCGCGATCAGCGGTTCGTCCTCGATGATCAGAACATCGGTGGAGATCTGCGCCGCAATCTCGACGTTGGCCTTGTCGATCAGGGCCTTGGCTTGCTCGACCGAGCAATCCAGCGTGCGGGACACTTCGTTGATGTCGAAGCCCTCGAGGGCGGTGAGCAGCAGCGCCACGCGGGGCTGCAGCGAGATGGCTTCCAGACGGCGGCTGGCACCGATTTCATCGGTGGAGGCCGCCCCCGGATCCGTCACGGTGTTGACCGAAACGGAATTCCACAGTTTCAGAAACAGCTTATAGAGCGCGCAGCGGATGTCGGCCCGGGTGTCGAGGTTGGTCGGGTCGGCCACGATGGACTCGAGCGTCTCGACCACATAAGCATCCCCGCCACGCTGGCTTCCGGTCAGAGCCCGGGCAAAACGGCGAAGCTGCGGAAGATGCGGAGCGATCGCCTGGGAAATCGACATACCAACCTCAACTGATGACTACTGACGCGCAGCAAGAAGCCTTTAAACGCGGCTCCAAAAGAAAAGTTTCCCCCGCGGGAACAAAAAATTTTCTGCAGCGTTCGTAGTCGGTCCCTGGGCTTACGACGGAGTGTCGAGCTAGGGCCGAAGGTACAGGGACGCCATGCTGATCGCAAGCGGCTCGGCGCTGCACGGGGAGCCGCATTAGGAGCGGAATGAACGATTCATGAAAGAGCAACAAGGCAAAAGCCGCTCCTCTGCCGAACAAGCGACGAAGGAGAGCAGCGGTGGTCCCCAGGCCGGCGGCGGTGGCTCGACCGAGCAAGGCCCGGGCCGCTCATCGGGGACGCCGCGCCCAAGTGGCGCGGATGTTCACGCCTATATCGGCCGGCAACTCCGTGCCGTCTACGATGATGTCGCCAAGCAGCCGGTGCCCGATCG
Source organism: uncultured Alphaproteobacteria bacterium (assembly GCA_963851175.1). Taxonomy (GTDB): domain Bacteria; phylum Pseudomonadota; class Alphaproteobacteria; order Rhizobiales; family Beijerinckiaceae; genus Lichenihabitans. Next base: position 204,394 of record CAWKNU010000004.1, read on the forward strand.
GTTTCTTGAACTGATGAAGCAACTCGATTCCAAAACCAGCGAACGCTGACACGATCGCGTGCCACGCCCGGGCTCGTGCACGCCGGGCACGCTCAATCCACAGCGGAACCATATGGCTGATTGCAGGGCCTAGCCGGGCGGATTGCCGGGGCTATCTCCTGGCGAGGATCGAATGCAGGCCGCTCCTGCGTCCCGTAGCTCCGGCTGGGTTGGGGTCCGAAGCAGCCCCCGCGACTCGGAGGCACCGCGATCGAGCTGCCCTAACTTGCCGTACATGCATTCGCAGGCTGCCCTGCAGCCCTCGAGCCCGGCACCCGCGGCGACGCACTGGGTTCGGCATTGGCGCGAGAACTCGGCGGCTGTCGTGACCACGGTCGGTGGTCGGGCCAGCGTTGCAACGAGAAGCAGGCCGAGCAGAAGAGGCTGGTGGACCAGGTAGATGGGCAGGCTACGCCGCCCGGCCCAGGCCAGGGCTCTGGGCAGGCGGGTCCGGATACGCCATACGGGACGGGCCGGCAAAAAGCGGCCTAGTCCGACGCCGAGCAGCACGAGTCCGAGCCAGGGCAGCACCGGCCGGTAATCGAGTGTCCGGGGGAGTGCCCGCGAGAGTCCGAGCCACCACCACCAGGGTCCGTCGAACCCCCCCGAGCTCCATAGCCAGGGCGCGGCTCCGGCGAGAGCCGCGCTGGCCGCAACGGCCCACAGCGGTGCCCGCAGGAACGCCAGGGCGATGAGGTTCGTCACGGCAATGCAATGCAATATGCCGAAGAAGATGTAGTCCTGCGGGAAGATCCAACGGGTTACCGCCGTGATGACGAGAGCCACGCCGGCGATCACGGCCAGGCGCCGGAGCGCGAGTGACCGCGGCAGGCTGTGCGCCAACGCGAGACCGGCTCCCGACAGGAACAGAAACGTTCCCGCGACAGCGTTGCCGAACATCATCCAGCCCGGCGAGTTGGCAGGGCTGATGTCGATCCATTGCAGGTAGGCGAGGTCCCAATCCAGGTGAAACAGGACCATGCCGCACAGGGCAAGCCCCCGCGCGACATCGATGATGGGGAGCCGTGGCTGGGGCGACCGGATGTCGGGCCGCCCTGGCGTTGCGGCGGGTGTGTTCAGCATCGACTCCGAGCCTTGCCGGACCTCCGGCGCTGACGAGCCACGACCATGAGGCATCGGCGAGATTCGCGACAGGGGCATTCAGGGCGTCGCCCGGCCTTGTTTCCTCCATAAGGACAGGTCAAGACGCCGACCAGTGTTTTCGGAGACGGCTTGATGCGGCGGTGGATGTGGGTTTGCGGGATTCTGGCCGTGATAGCGGCCGGCTATTGGGGATCGGCGTTCCTGGGTGCCGCGCAATTGGCCGGAGCGGCGCAGCGTGGCGACGCCCAGGAGGTGATCCGCCGTGTCGACCTGCCGGCCCTGCGCCGTTCCCTGGCGCGCCAGATCGCCTGGGCCTATCTCAAGGCGACCGGCCGGGCCGACAAGATGGGTGCGTTCGGACGCAGCGTGGCGGGCGCCGCGGCGACCTCGGTGGCGGATCCCTATATCGGAGAGCTGCTCACCCCGGAAAACATCACCGGCCTGCTGGGACAAGGGAAGATCGCGCGCGTGTCGCTCGGCGGCAGGGAGTTGGCGGTCGATCGCCAACTGCCCGGGTTCGGCGGTCTGCTCAATTCGAACGTCGTGGCGCTGGTGACCGGATCGTATTTCGATACGCTCACGAGCTTCGTCATTCCGGTGCAAAGCCATTCCGGCACCGACACCGAAGACTATTATGTTCATCTTCGCTTCAACGGCCTGCTCTGGCGGCTGTCCGGCATCGACCTGCCCCCCGCGATGGTGGACGATATGGCGCAGTCGATCCTGAAGCAGGGCAAGGCCACGGCCCCCGATCCCGCCGCTACACCGGCACCCTGACGGTCGCACGCAGGCCGCCGAGCGGACTTTCACCGAGCTGGATGTCCCCGCCATGCGAGCGGGCGATGTCGCGGGCGATGGCAAGGCCCAGTCCCGTCCCGCCCTGGTCCTGGTTGCGCGCCTCGTCGAGCCGAAAGAACGGCCGGAACACCTGTTCACGCTGGTCGGGCGGGATGCCGGGCCCGTCATCGTCGACATGGACCGTAAAGAAACGTGCATCACGCGTTGCCTGCAGCTGGATCCGGTCGCCGTAGCGTTGCGCATTGTTGACCAGATTGGCGAGGCAGCGCTTGAACGCATCCGGCCGCACGATGACGGCCGTTTCCCCCGCGACCTCGATCCGGGTGTTGTGGCCATGGCGCTCGGCATCTGCCTTGAGTTCGTCGAGCAGCGCCCGCATGTCGGTCAGGGCCGAACCTTCTCCTCCGTCGCCCCGCGCAAAAGCCAGATAGGCCTCCAGCATCCGGGCCATCTCGTCGATGTCCCTGTGCATGGCCTCGCTGTCGGGGCCTTCGTCCAGAAGCTCCAGCGACAGCTTGAAGCGCGTCAGGACGGTGCGAAGATCGTGGCTGACGCCGTTCAGCATCGTGGTCCGCTGCTCCACGGAGCGCTCGATCCGGCGCTTCATCTCGAGGAACGCATAGCCGGCCCGACGCACTTCGAGCGCCCCGCTCGGGCGATATTCGAGGAAGCGGCCCTTGCCGAGATCCTCGGCCGCCACCGCCAGGCGCAGGATGGGCCTGATCTGGTTACGCAGGAATAACACCGCCACGCCCAGCAGCACCGCCGAGGTGCCGACCATCCAGAGAATGAAGATGTAGGAGTTGGACGCGTAGGCGGCATTGCGCCGCGCGATGACCCGCAGCACCGCGTCCTTGAGCTGGATACGGACTTCGATGAAGCTGGAACGTCCGATCGTGTCGATCCAGAACGGCAGACCGATCTGACGCCGGATTTCATTGGACAGAGACCTGTCGAGCAGCAGGAAAAACGGCTTCGGCAGAGCGGGCGGAAGCCTCTGCTCGGGCAGGAAATCGACGTCGAGTGCCAGTCGATCGGAGGCAACCCGCTGCAGAACCGCGTCATTGCCCTCGCCCGGCATGCTTTTATGCAGTTCGATCAGCGCGGAAATGTCCTGCACCAGCGCCGTCGAAAGGCGAAACGTCACCGATTGCCAATGCCGCTCCATGAAGAAATACGCGATGACGCATTGCAGCAGCACTATCGGAATGACCAGGATGAGCACCGCGCGCGAATAAAGGCGCTTGGGCAGGCGGTCGGCAATGGCCCGCGTGGCCTTGCTCCACCAGCGGCGCGGCCGGATCAGGGACAAGGGCCGAGCGACGCCATGGCGCCGCAGTCCATCAGGGGTCGATAACAAGCCGATAGCCGAGCCCTCTTACGGTCTGGAGATAGGCGGGATTAGCCGGGTCGCGCTCGATCTTGCGACGCAGGCGATTGACCTGCACGTCGACCGTTCGCTCATTGGCGACCCCGCCGGTGCCATCGAGTGCCTCGCGCGACACGGTGGCCCCCGGCGTCGCGGCGAGGAGTTGCAGCATGTCGCGCTCTCGATCGGTGAGACGGACCAGCTCGTCGCCATGGCGGAGCTCACTGCGTTCGGACGAAAATGCAAAGGGCCCGAAGCGCAGCACGCCTGCCTCGCTGCGGGGCACGCGTGGGGTTGCCCGGCGCAGGATGGAGGCGATGCGCAGCAGCAGCTCGCGCGGTTCATAGGGCTTGGAGAGGTAGTCATCGGCGCCTGCCTCAAGGCCCCGCACCCTGTCGTCGGCTTCCGTCAGGGCCGTCAGCATCAGGATCGGCACTTGCGAGCTCTCGCGCACCGTGGCGGCAAGATCGAGGCCGCTTATCCCCGGCATCATGACGTCGAGCACGATAAGGTCGAACGCGAAGCTTCGCAGGTGCGTTTGGGCCTCCTCGGCCGTACCGGCCAGGGTCACGCGATAGCCGTTGCGTTGCAAAAAGCGGGACAGCAGATCGCGAATCCGGCGATCGTCATCGACCAGCAGCAGATGGGCCGCATCGTCGGCCAGAGGCCGCGGCTCGACCTCGAACGCCGTCGTCATGGCGCCTCGCCGCGTTGCCGCGCGTTCCGGCTGGTGCCGGACCACACGAGTTCCATCACCTTGGCGCGCTCGCCCGCATCGATCATGCCGAGCAGGAAATCGACCGCATGGGCGCGCGCGGTCGAAGGCAGGTCCCCCAGCGTGCGCCGGAAGCGTTCGGACTGCAGGTGCGCGAGGTCGAGCGCGAGCCGGCGCCCCTTGCCGGTCGGGAACAGCAGCCGACGACGGCGATCGCTGACCCCGGCCCGCGCCTCGACGAAATCGCCATCGAGCAGATCCTTCATGACGCGATTGAGGCTTTGCTTCGTGATCTTCAAGATATCGAGCAGTTCGGCCACGGTCAGCCCGGGATGCCGGTGCACGAAATGCAGCACCCGGTGGTGCGCCCGTCCGAACCCATAGGCTTCCAGCAGGCGGTCGGCGTCACGCACGAAATCGCGATAGGCGAAGAACAAGAGCTCGATCAGATCGAACATCGGCGCGGGCTCGGCCGCGGTCCCGCCCTCACGGTGCGTGCTGTCCTGGTCGATGATCAGCGCCTGTTCGGCCAAAAGCTTTCCTCCGTGCCCGAGCCGATTTTGCCACATCGCACTCTGCGCGTCACGTTCGGCGCCCCGGCTCGGCGGCACCATCCAGGACCGGGCAGCAAGGGCCTTCCGGCACCCCGCTTATTGGTCAGTAATGTTGACATATCTTGGGCCGGCCATTACTCCTTTGCAGCCGGCCCGAGCAGACCGGCGCCCCGTTGAGCCGTTCGGCACGTTTACCGAACCCGAAGTCCGGGGCCCAAACCATGGAGAGGGAGCCCTTTCGATGTCCATCCTGCCTTTCGATCAGCGCGAAGGAATGATCTGGATGGATGGCGGGCTGGTCCCGTGGAAGGACGCCAAGCTGCACGTGCTGAGCCATGGCCTGCATTACGCGAGTTCCGTATTCGAAGGCGAGCGCGCCTACGGCGGAAAAATCTTCAAGTCGCAGGAGCACTCCGAGCGGTTCAAGCGATCCGCCGAACTGCTCGATTTCGAGATCCCCTATTCGGTCGAGGAGCTCGTCAAGGCCAAGGACGAGGTGGTGGCCGCCAATGGCGGGCAGGATCTCTACGTCCGGCCCGTGGCCTGGCGCGGCAGCGAGATGATGGCGGTGGCGGCCCAGCACGCCACGATCCATGTCGCCATCGCGGCCTGGCCCTGGCCGAGCATGTTCGACACCGAAGCCAAGATGAAGGGCATCCGGCTCGATATCGCGGACTTCCGCAGGCCCGACCCGCGGACCGCGCCGAGCGGCTCCAAGGCGGCGGGCCTCTACATGATCTGCACCATCTCCAAGCACAAGGCGGAGCGGAACGGCTATGCCGATGCGCTGATGCTCGATTGGCAGGGCCGTGTCGCCGAATGCACCGGCGCCAACGTGTTCTTCACGCAGGACGGCGTGCTGCATACGCCGATCGCCGATTGCTTCCTCGACGGCATCACGCGCCGCACCGTGATGGATCTTGCCATGCGCCGCGGCATCGAGGTGGTCGAACGCCGGATCGCCCCCGAGGAACTGCCGAACTTCAACGAATGCTTCATCTGCGGGACCGGCGCCGAGGTTACGCCGGTGTCGGAGATCGGCCCCCATCGGTTTCGGCCCGGCAACATGTCGCGGACCATGATCGAGGATTATGCGGCCGAGGTCCGTGCCGCCTGACCTTGTCGGGGCTCAGCCGAAGCGCTCGGTCCTGATCGTTCCGGGCTCGAGGCCCGCATCGACCAGCAGGTCGGCCATGGCGCCCACGAATGCGTTCGAGCCGCAGATGAACGTGCGGCCCGGCACCCCCAAGCGGGCCAGGGACTCGGTCATGAGGGCGCGGTCGATGCGTCGCCCGATTGTGCCCGGAACGCCCGGCTCGCGGGTGAGCACCAGCCTGTAGTCGAATGCCGTCTCGGTCGCGGCGCGCCGCTCGAGTTCTTCGCGGCAGATCGCATCGGCGGCGCAGCGGGCGGAATGGAGCAGCAGGGCAGCAACGTGAGGCGCGGCCGCCGCGCGGTGGCGCAGCATCGACAGCAGCGGTACGACGCCGGATCCGCCGCCCACCAGCAGCAGCGGGCCGCCCTCGTCCGGCGCCCAACTGAACGGCAACCCGATAGGACCGCGCACTTCCACCTTGTCCCCGGGCTCGGCGATGTCGTGGAAGAAACCCGAGACCTCGCCGTCGTCGAGGCGCTCGACCATGATCTCGATCATGTCGGGGTCAACCGGGGCGGATGCCATGGAATAGGACCGTTGGGCCTGGTAGCCGTCCGGCGCCGTCAGGCGAACGTCGACATATTGTCCCGCCCGATGCGGGCGCTCCCACCCGGTTTCCAGCGTGAAGCTTTTTACGCGCGGTGTTACGGACCTGATCGCGAGGATCGGCACATTCCGCCATTCGAGGCGAGCCGGTACGCGCGGCTGCGGCGCGCTCATGTTTGGCCAGCGCGGCTCATCGGGGCTCGTGCGGCGCCGTGGCCGCGAAGGCCTGCTGGGCGTCCGGGCTCGCCTCGACCTGATGGCGTGCCTTCCACTCGGCATAGGGCATGCCGTAGACTTCCTCGCGACCTTCGTCGCGGCTCATCGGCAAGCCGCGTTCGGCCGCCGCTTCCGAGTACCAGTTGCCCAGGCAGTTCCGGCAGAAACCGGCAAGGTTCATCATGTCGATGTTCTGCACGTCGGTGCGGCTGCGCAAATGCGCCACCAACCGCCGGAAGACCGCGGCTTCGAGCGCCGTTCGCGTGTCAGGGTCGAGATCCATGTCGGCTCCTTAGAAAATGGTCAATCGCCGGCCCGCGCCTTTGCGCGGCGGATGCCGCTCGATTCGGTGCGTGTCCGGCAGCAGCAGAATGGGGCCGAGCAGCCGGGCGAGCCGCTCGCCCCAGGCCCGGGCGTCGGCCTCCGTGCTCATCAGGTCCTGCCGGACCTCGACGAGGACGTTGCTCAGGCCGCGGCGGGTAGCATGGGTGTCCATCGTGTCGCCGGGCAAGGCGCCGTCGTAGGGCTCGTTGTCGCCGACCTTTTCGGGCCAGGGCTGCAGATCCGGTTCGGCCGCGAGCGCACGGAACAGCGGCTCCGCGAGGCGAGGATCGTTGTCCCAGAGGAGACCGATGTGCCAGGGCCGTGCCACCGCCTTCCAACTCGGTGTGAAGGAATGGACCGATACCACCGCCGGTGCTATCCCCGTGGCCAGCATCCGGTCGAGCGTCGCCTCGATAAGGTCGTGATAGGGCTTCCAGAAGCGCTGCCGGCGCCGCTCGATCTCGGCAGCGTCGATGTGAGCATTGCCGGGCACGATGGCACCGTCCGACAGCCGCATGACCAGCGTCGGATCGTCGGCGCCGCGGTTCGGGTCGATCAGCAGCCGGGAGAAGGTCGTCATCAGGGCCGGTGCACCGAGCGCCGCCGCGAGCGCTTCGGTGGCCCACGCCGCCCCGATGTCATAGGCGATGTGCCGCGCGAACTCGCCTTCGGGAAGTCCGAGCGTGCCATAGGCCGGCGGCAGGGCATTGGACGCGTGATCGCACAGCAGCAGCACGCCGCCGTCGAGCCGTCCCGGCAAAACCCGGACGGCTTCGGCTGAAGCGGCTGGCCTCCTGGCGTCACTCTCGAACTTGGCATGCCGCATCGTTCTGGCCTATGTGAACCTCGCGTTCACAATAATCATCGCGAACCCCGAGTGCCATAGAGCGCGCCTGGAGGACAGGGTCCCTGGTCCGGTCAGGCGCTCGGCAGCACCCGCTGCCGCGTGATGCCGCCCCCACGGACCATGCCACCCCAGAACTCCACATCGACCGTCGCCGCGCCCTCAGCCCTGCCGGGAGTCTCGGCAGGCTTCGTGGCGGGCTTCGTCGCCCTGCTCGGCGCCGCTTTCGCCATGAGCATTTCTCCGACCCTCGTGCGACTCGCCGACGTGGGCCCGTTCAGCAGCGCGTTCTGGCGGGTCGCGCTGGCCCTCCCGATCCTCTGGGCATGGATGCGTCAGGCCGAGGCGCAGGCGCCGGAGCTCCCCCGGCAGCGTTACTATCTGGCCACCATCCTGGCCGGGCTGGCCTTTTCGGGCGACCTGTTCTTCTGGCACCTGGCCATCATCAAGACCACGATAGCCAATGCCACCTTCTTCGCCACCACGGCGCCGATCTGGGTGGTGGTGTTCGGCTGGCTGTTCTTTCGCGATCGCGCGGGGCCCGCCGTGCTCTGGGGCCTGCTCCTGTGCATCGCCGGGGGTGCCGCCCTCGTGGCACAGAGCTTCGCCTTCAATCCCGGCCGGATGGTGGGCGACGGGCTCGGGGTGGTGACCGGCATCTTCTTCGGTCTCTACTTCCTGGCCGTGCGGGCGGCCCGATCGAACACCGGCGCCGCGCGGGTCACGTTCGAGGTGAGCGTCATTACCGCCGTCCTCCTGTTCATCGCCGCGATGATCCTCGAACCTCACTTCCTGCCGCGCTCGGGCTACGGGTGGGCAACCCTGCTGGCGCTTGCGGTGATCAGCCACGCCGGCGGGCAAGGCCTGCTGTCGGTGGCGCTCGGCCGCTTGTCGGCGACGTTCTCGTCACTCGTCATCTTCCTCGAATCGATCGCCGCGGCAGGCTTCGCCTGGCTGATCCTGGGGGAGCCGGTCACCCTTCTTCAGGCCTTCGGCGGCCTGGTCATCGTGGCCGGGATCTGGATCGCCCGGCCGCGCGACGCCGCATGACGCGGCCCGTCGGCTTCGGCCTTTTTGCGGTCGCTTCGCCGTCGTATGAGGACGTTCGTTCCACTCGCACCCCGACCTGACCCATGCGCCTTCTGTTGAGTGTTTTTGCCGCAAGTGTTTCGCTGGGGATGCCCCTGGCGCATGCCGATTTCCGACTCTGCAACAACACGGCCAGCCGCGTCTCGATCGCGCTGGCCTATACGGATGGACAGACCTGGGAAACCGAAGGCTGGTGGAACCTCAAGGCCAACCTTTGCGAGACGCTGTTGCGGGGCCCGCTTGCGGCGCAGTTCTATTACGTTTACGGCATGGACGAGAGCGGTGGCGAGTGGAAGGGCAAAGCCTTCATGTGCACCCGCGACCGGGAATTCAAAGTCGAAGGGCGCCAGGATTGTTTCGTGCGGGGCTACGACCGCACCGGCTTCTTCGAAGTGGATACCGGCAAGGATGCGAAGAACTGGACCGTGCAGTTGACGGACCCCGCCAAGCCGGGACCCTCGCACTAAACGACGGGGCCGGGCCACCAAAGCTCGCCATGCAGATCGCACGAGCGCCGACGCCGAACCGCGCGGTTCTTCGCAGGAGAATATTGCTGCGGGCCGCCGGGCCGGGCACGACCGAAAGGGGCTCACGATGAGACGTATGCGGCGGGTGAAGATTTTGGCCACCCTCGGCCCGGCCTCGGCCGACCGCGCCACGCTGGCCAAGCTTTTCGAAGCCGGTGCAGACGTTTTCCGCATCAACATGAGCCATGCGTCCCACGATGCGATGCGCGAGCGGATTCGCATGATCCGTTCGCTCGAGGCCGAATACGGCCGCCCAATCGGAATCCTGGTGGATCTTCAAGGCCCCAAGCTGCGGGTCGGCCAATTCGCCGAGGGAGGAGTCGACCTCGCCAAGGGCGCTACATTCGCGCTCGATAACGATCCGTCGCCCGGCGACATCGACAGGGTGCACCTGCCCCATCCGGAAATCCTGCGGGCGCTGCGCCCGGGCCATGTGCTCCTGATCGACGACGGCAAGGTGAAGCTGCACATCATCGAAGCTTCGCCCGAGCGCGCCGTGGCGACGGTCGACGTGCCGGGCCGGATCTCCAACCGCAAGGGCGTCAGCCTGCCCGATACGGAAATTCCCGTTGCGGCCCTGACCGCCAAGGACAGGTCGGATCTCGACGCTGCCCTGAACGAGGGCGTCGACTGGATCGGCGTCTCGTTCGTGCAGCGGGCCGACGATGTCGCGGAAGTGAAGAAGATCGCCCGCGGCCGCGCTCTCATCATGTCTAAGATCGAAAAGCCGCAAGCCATCGCCCGGCTCGACGAGATCATGGAAATATCCGACGCCCTGATGGTGGCGCGCGGCGATCTCGGCGTCGAAATGCCGCTCGAGAAGGTTCCGGGACTGCAGAAGCGCATTACCCGCACGGGACGCAAGCTCGGCAAGCCCGTGGTGATCGCGACCCAGATGCTGGAATCGATGATCTCTTCCCCGGTCCCGACCCGGGCCGAGGTTTCCGACGTCGCCACGGCCGTGTTCGAGGGCGCCGACGCGGTGATGCTATCGGCTGAAAGCGCCTCTGGGCAGTTTCCCGTCGAGGCGGTCGCAACCATGAATCGCATAGCCGAAGAGGTGGAAAGTGACGCCCTGCATCCGAGCATCCTGGCCGCGCAACGTGCCGAACCAGAGCCGACGGGCGCCGATGCCATCGCGTTCGCGACCCGCACCATCGCCGAAACGCTGGATTTGAAGGCCGTCGTGGCCTGGACGGCATCGGGCGCCACCGGCGGCCGAATCGCGCGCGAGCGCCCCCACATGCCCATTATGGCGCTGACGCCTTCGATCGAGACGGCGCGGCGCCTGGCCGTGGTCTGGGGCGTGCACGCCTATGTGACGGAGGATGCCAGGGACATGGACGACATGGCCGAGCGCGCCTGCCGCGCCTCGTTCGCCGAAGGGTTCGCCTCGGTGGGCGAGCGGATCATCGTCGTGGCCGGCATTCCGTTCGGTTCCCCGGGTGCGACCAACACCGTGCGGATCGCCTATATCGGGCGCGACGGAGGAGTCTGAACCCAGGCCCGTCGGGTGCGGCTTTGCCGCCCTCGGGCTGAGCCGAATGCGACAGCATTCGTGCGCGGAAGCGGGAGGGCCGGCTCCAAGGTCACGCCGCTATAGCTCCTCGATCGTCACCTTGTCGGGATAGAACGCCAGATGGCCGGCGATTTGCTCCACCCCGGGCAGCGGTGTCTCATAGGTCCACACGGCGTTTTCCGCCGTGGCACCGTCGGCCGAGAGGTTGAAATAGTTCGCGTCGCCCTTGAACGGGCAATGGGTCCGGCGCTCGGTCGGCGTGAAGGCCGCCATGGTGGCGTCTTGCCGCGGCACGTAGTTCACCTTCGGCAGCGAACCCTCGGCCAGGATCAGGGCCCGCGTGGTGTCGGCAACCACCGTTCCCTTGAACGCGACCCGCACGCGGCGCGGATTCGGTGTGATGGAGATCCTGTGCGGATCAGCTGCGCTTGTCATGTCGGACCCTTTCTCGAACCAGCACGAACCGGCCTCGGCCAGGCCGCGCCCTCCAGGCCTATCTGGCGGCCTTTTCCACTTCGGCCATGAGCGTGCCGACATTGCTTTCCGTCACCGGACCGATCAGCTTGTAGGCAATCGTTCCGTCGCCCTTGATCACAAAGGTTTCCGGCACGCCGTAGACGCCGAAATCGATCGCGATGCGGCCAGCCGCGTCGTTGCCGAGCCGGGCGTAGGGATTTCCCTTCTGCCCGAGATAGCGCCGCGCGTCCTCAGCATTGTCCTTGTACGCGATGCCGTCGAGCGCGACCCCCTGCCCGGTCAGCTTGAGGTCCTGGGCCAAGCCCATGAGCCGCGCGTGTTCGTCATGGCACTCGGCGCACCAGGACGCGAACACGTTGACCAGGGTGACGTGACCGGCCCGTAGATCCGCGTCCGCGAGGCCCGGGCCGGGGATGCCGGGCACGGCTTGCAGCGCGAAAGCCGGCACCGGGCGGCCGATCAGGGCGGAAGGAATGCGTGAGGGATCGCCGGCCCCCAATCTCAGGAGGAACAGGGCCGCGAGCCCGAAGAACGCGATGAGCGGCAGCGTCACCAGAAGTCGCCGGGCGCGCCGGGGCTTGGCCTCGGCCGGAACGGCGTCGGTCGCGCTCATGCGGCGCCTCCGGTACCCGGCCCGGCAGGTCGCCGGCCGGATGTTCGCGCCTCGAGCCTGGTCAAGAGCCGCTTCTGGGTGCGCCCGTCGAGAACGATGGCCAGCACGGTGGCGCCAAGCACCAGCACGGTCACGCCATAGGCCGCCACGATGAAGCCGAGATGCGGGATCGCGCTCACGGGGTCGCCTCCGCGGTCGTGAACATAGCGCCCGACCGGCCTTCGGCCGCCGAGGCGATGAGCAACCGGCGGACCTTGCGGCGCAGCACCTCGTTGCGGATCGCCGCGACATGCAGGGCCATGAACAGCAACGTGAAGCCGAGCGCCATCACCAGCAGCGGGGCCAGCAGCGAAGGATCGATCGTGGGGCCGCCCAGGCGGAACACCGAGGCCGGCTGATGCAAGGTGTTCCACCAATCCACCGAGAACTTAACGATCGGGATGTTGACGAAGCCGACCAGCGTGAGCACAGAGGCGGCGCGCGCAGCGCGGCCGGGCTCCTCGATGGTGTTCCACAGGGCCAGGAGGCCGAGGTAGGTGATGAACAGCACCAGCACCGAGGTCAGGCGCGCTTCCCACACCCAATAGGTGCCCCACATCGGCTTGCCCCAGAGGGAGCCGGTGACCAAGCAAACCAGCGTGAAGGCCGCCCCGAGCGGCGCCGCCGCCTTCTGGGCTGCCTCCGCCAGCGGGTGACGCCACACCAGCGTGCCGAGCGCCGAGGCCGTCATCACGCAATAGGCCAGGGTGGCGATCCAGGCGGCCGGAACGTGGATGAACATGATCTTCACGGTCTCGCCCTGCTGGTAGTCGGGCGGTGCCAGCGCCGAAAGCACGAGACCGATCGCAAGGGTCAGCAGGGCCAGCCCCGCCAGCCACGGCAGGACGCGGCCCGACAGCCGCATGAAATTCTGGGGGTTGGCGAGAACGTACATCGGTTCAGGTCGGATGAGGATTGCGCAATGGTCTTTACCCGAATTGCGGCAGGATCATAAGCGGCGGATCGTTGCAGTGCCGCTTGGGCCCGCCCATCGTCAATCTGCGGTGAGCCGCAGCGCCGCGGCGGCCGCAAACGGTGCACCGGCGAGCGACAGCACGCTCAGGCCGCAAAGCACCAGGAGTGGCACGCCGAACGGCACCGTGCCGCCGCTGGCGGCAGCCGCGGCCGATACGCCGAAGATCAGCACCGGGATCGTCAGCGGAATGACCAGCACCGCGAGCAGCAGGCCGCCGCGCCGCAGCGAGACCGTCAGCGCGGCCCCGATCGCCCCGAGGCAGGTGAGGGCCGGCGTGCCGATCGCAAGGCTGGCCGCGACGCCCGCGAGCGCCGGGCCGTCGAGGGCCAGCATCAGCCCGAAGAGCGGCGACACGAGCACCAGCGGCAACCCGGTCGCGCACCAATGCGCAAGACATTTGGCAAGCACGACGAGTTCGAGCGGCGCGGGCGCGGCCCGCAGCATGTCCAGCGAGCCGTCCTCCTGATCGGCCTGGAACAGGCGGTCGAGCCCGAGCAGGGTCGACAGCAGGGCCGCAATCCACAGGATCGCAGGTCCGATGCGGCTGAGGAGGTTCAGATCCGGCCCGACCGCGAAAGGCACCACGGTGACGAGGCAAAGAAAGAACACGATGCCGGTCGCCCCGCCTCCGCCGATGCGGCGGGCCAGCATGAGGTCGCGCCAGAACACCGCCGTCAGGGCGCCGATCATGCCCAAACTCCGGGGACGGGCGCGCCCTCGCGCCCGAGCCGAACCTTGCGCGCGCCCTCGATGCCGAGCGCGGCATGGGTCGCCGCGACGATCAGCCCCCCGGCCGCAAGATGCTCGCTCATCACCGTGCCGAGCACCTGCTGTGACGCCTCGTCGAGCGCGGTGGCGGGCTCGTCGAGCAGCCACAGGGGACGGGGCGACACCAGCAGGCGTGCCAGCGCGACGCGGCGGCGCTGCCCGGCAGATAGATAGCCGCATGCCAGATCCGCCGCGTGGGACAGGCCGAAGCGGGCCAGTGCGTCCGCCGGGTCGGTGCCCTGCCCCCTTCCCAGCGATCCGGCAAAGCGGAGGTTTTCGGCAGCCGTCAGGGCCGGCTTGAGCGCATCGGTGTGGCCGAGGTAGTGGGCCCGCTCGGCCAGCGGGGCTTCGGGGTCCTCGGCCACCGGCGGATCGAGCGCGATCGCCCCTCCGGCGGAGCCCAGAAGGCCCGCGAGCACGCGCAGAAGGGTCGATTTTCCCGCCCCGTTCGGGCCCATCACCTCGAGGCATTCGCCGGCCCGGACCGCGAACGAGAGCCCGGAAAACACCAGCCGCCCGCCACGCTCGGCCGCGAGTTCGGTGACGGACAGGGTGAGCGGCAAACGCGATCCTCGCTGTGCTGCGATGCAGCTTCCGTGTAGCCCCGTGCGGCTGGAATATCTATATACGGGGTCGACCCCGTCTCTCCTCGCCGTGAAGGATGCCCCATGGCCTCGCTCGACAGCTTCCGATCCCGCCGTACGCTCGAGGTCGGGTCGACGAGCTACACCTATTTCTCGCTGCCCGAGGCGGAAAAGAACGGCCTCGAGGGCATCTCCCGCCTGCCCTTTTCTATGAAGGTACTGCTCGAAAACCTGCTCCGGCACGAGGATGGACGGAGCGTCACCAAGGACGACATCGCCGCCGTGGCGCGCTGGCTCGTCAATCGCGGCGCGGAGGAACGCGAGATTGCCTTCCGGCCCGCCCGCGTGCTGATGCAGGATTTTACGGGGGTGCCGGCCGTGGTCGACCTCGCGGCCATGCGAGACGCGATGCAGAGGCTCGGCGGCGACGTCGACAAGATCAATCCGCTGGTCCCGGTCGATCTGGTCATCGATCATTCCGTCATCGTCGACGAGTTCGGCACGCCCAAGTCGTTCGGCGACAACGTGGCGCTCGAATACGAGCGCAACGGCGAGCGCTACCGCTTCCTGCGCTGGGGCCAGAAGGCGTTCAGCAATTTCCGCGTCGTGCCGCCCGGCACCGGCATCTGCCACCAGGTCAATCTCGAATACCTGGCCCAGACCATCTGGACGCGCACCGAGGAGATCGATGGCCAGACCGTCGAGATGGCCTATCCGGACACCCTGGTGGGCACGGATTCGCACACCACCATGGTCAATGCGCTGGCCGTGCTGGGCTGGGGCGTCGGGGGCATCGAGGCCGAAGCGGTGATGCTCGGGCAGCCCCTCTCGATGTTGCTGCCCAAGGTCGTCGGCTTCAAGCTGACCGGCCGGCTCAAGGAGGGTCGCACCGCAACCGATCTCGTGCTGACCGTGACCCAGACGCTGAGGAAGCTCGGCGTCGTCGGCAAGTTCGTCGAATTCTACGGCCCCGGCCTCGACAGCCTCTCGCTGGCCGACCGGGCCACGATCTCCAACATGGCGCCCGAATATGGCGCCACCTGCGGGTTCTTTCCGATCGACGACGAAACCATCAACTATCTCGACGCGTCCAATCGCGGGGACGCGCGCATCGCCCTGGTCAAGGCCTATGCCAACGCACAAGGCATGTTCCGCAATTCCTCCGCCGAACCGCTGTTCAGCGAGACGGTCGAGCTCGAGCTCGGCGAGGTGGTGCCGTCCCTGGCCGGCCCGAAGCGGCCGCAGGACCGGGTGACCCTGGAAGGCGCCAAGGCCGGCTTCGAGGCGTCCCTGGCCAAGGAATACAAGGTTGCCAATGGGACCGAGCGCTATCCCGTCGAGAACAGCAGCTTCGACCTCGGACACGGCGACGTGGTGATCGCCGCCATAACGTCGTGCACCAACACGTCCAACCCGAGCGTCATGATGGGGGCCGGCCTGCTGGCCCGCAACGCGGTCGCGGCCGGACTGCACACCAAGCCCTGGGTGAAGACCTCGCTCTCGCCCGGCTCCCAGGTGGTGGGCGAATACCTGCAGGCCACGGGCCTGCAGGCGGACCTCGACGCGCTCGGCTTCAACCTCACCGGCTATGGGTGCATGACCTGCATCGGCAATTCCGGTCCGCTGCCGGCTGATATTTCGAAGGCCGTCAACGATAACGACATCGTGGCCGCGGCCGTGATCTCGGGCAACCGCAACTTCGAGGGCCGGGTCAATCCGGACGTCAAGGCCAACTACCTTGCCTCGCCGCCGCTGGTGGTCGCCTATGCGCTGGCGGGCTCCCTCGACATCGACCTTTCGACCGAACCGCTCGGCCAGGGCAAGGACGGGCCCGTGTATCTGCGGGACATCTGGCCCTCGCAGGACGAGGTGGCCAGCCTGCACAAGAAGGCCATAACAAAGGAGATCTTCGCCGAGCGCTACGGCAACGTGTTCGAGGGCGACGACAATTGGCGCACCATCGAGGTTGACGGGTCCAAGACCTTCCACTGGAGCATGGCCTCGACCTATGTGCAGAACCCGCCCTACTTCGAGGGCATGACCAAGCAGCCGGTGCCGATCCAGAACGTGACCGACGCCCGCATCCTCGGCCTGTTCCTCAATTCCATCACCACCGACCACATCTCGCCGGCCGGCTCGATCAAGGCGGCGTCACCGGCCGGGCGCTACCTGCTCAATCACCAGGTAAGGCCGCAGGACTTCAACCAATACGGCACGCGCCGCGGCAATCACGAAGTCATGATGCGGGGCACCTTCGCCAACATCCGGCTCAAGAACCAGATGCTGCCCGGCACGGAAGGCGGCGTGACCCGGCATTACCCGAGCGGCGAAGAGATGCCGATCTACGACGCGGCCATGCTCTACAAGCAGGAAAGCGTGCCGCTGGTCATCTTCGCGGGTCGCGAATATGGCACGGGTTCGTCACGCGACTGGGCCGCCAAGGGGACCAAGCTGCTCGGCGTCAGGGCCGTGATCGCCCAGAGCTTCGAGCGCATCCATCGTTCCAACCTCGTCGGCATGGGAGTGCTGCCGCTGACCTTCGAGGAGGGCACGTCCTGGCAGACCCTCCGCCTGAAGGGCGACGAGACAGTCTCGATCGTCGGTCTCGGCGAAACCCTGAAACCCCGTCAGACCATGGAACTGGTGATCACCTCGGACAAGGGCGCAGTGAGCCACGTGCCGGTGATCTGCCGCATCGATACGATGGACGAGCTCGAATATTTCCGGCACGGCGGCATTCTGCACTACGTGCTGCGCAACCTGAGCGCTTGAGCGCCACGCTGAAGGAGCAAGCGGCGCATTAGGCGCCGCTCTCATTGCAGGACGGCGTGGTCAGCGTTTCGGGGTCTCGCCCGAGACATGGGTGTGGGGCCGGTCGCTGCCGGACGCCAGTTCCTCGTGCCACTTGCCCTGCTGGTCCTGGAACTGGATCGCCTCGGTCTCGCCGGGCAGTTCCTGTTCCGAGGCCGCGGCCTTGGCGGCGCTTTCCGCCGCGGCCCGGCTCCGGAACGTTTCCGAAAACGCCCCTCCCAGTCGGTACGCCCAACCTCCGTCGTGCTCGACGATTTCGTAGGTGATGTCTGTCATCGGCGTCCTCCCGGTAGTTTTCCAGCTTGCTCGTACTGGAGCAGTATCGGTCTTGAAGAACCGCGAGGCGATCCGTCGACCGATGAAACTGCTCGGCTTTTGAAACGGAGCGGTTCTCGCAACAGCGGAACCGCTCTAGCCAGAACGGCCGATGCCGCCCCGGGTTCCTGAATGCGAAGGTCGCGCGCGGGCGGGATCAGGTCGACACGGGAGGCGCGAGATCGCGGAAATAGGGCTCGACGGTCCCGTGCACCTTGATGGTCAGGGGCCGGCCGGCCCGGTCCTTGGCGTTTCCGGCGGTGAGCCGGACCCAGCCTTCGCTGACGCAATATTCGTCCACGTTGTTCTTTTCCTCGCCCTTGAACCTCACTCCGACGCCGCGCTCGAGCACGGCCGCATCGAAGTGCGGATTTGCGGGATCGGCTGAGAGGCGGTCGGGCGGAGCATCGGTCATAGAGGTCTCTGGGGTGCGTTGCATGAGGGGCTCTCATAGCGGCGCCTCGGGCGAGTGCCAATCGATTCATGCCGACCTTGCGGGTTCGACCTATGTCACGATGCGGGCCGGTAGACCTGATTCGGAGCCCGAGCGTGCCATGGCCGTAGCAGCCCCAAAGACCGTCGTGTGTTTCGGCGATTCCAATAGCTACGGGACGCCAGGAATGCCGCATCCCGACTTCTGGGGACGCTTCGGCCCGGGCGAGCGCTGGCCGGGCGTCATGCGCGAGGCGCTGGGCCCAGGATTTTCCGTCGTCGAGGAAGCGTTGCCGGGGCGCACCACGGTGCACGACGACCCGATCGAGGGCGCGCACAAGAACGGGCTCAAATTCCTGCCGGTCGTGCTTGAAAGCCATCGGCCGATCGACGTTTTGGTGATCCTGCTGGGCACCAACGATCTTAAGGCGCGCTTCGCCGTGACCCCGGAGGATATTGCGGCGTCGGTCGGTGTGCTGGTCCGATGCGCTCTTGCCAGCGTGGCCGGGCCGGATGGCCGTCCCCCAAAGATCCTGGCGGTGGCGCCGGCGATCATCCTGGAAACCGGGTTCATGGCAGGCATGTTCGAGGGTGGCGCCGAGAAGTCAAAGCGGCTCGGTGCGTGCTACGCCGAGGTGGCGGCTCGGCTCGGCATCGAATTCCTCGATGCGGCGCCGCTCATTCGCTCGGATCCGACCGACGGCATCCATCTCGATCGCGAGCAGCACGCAATCCTTGGGCGCGCCGTGGCGGCCCGAGTCTCGGCAATGCTGACGAGCCCGTAGATCACGATGAAGGCGGAGCTCTGCGAGTTCTACCGCGACTATATCGCCTGCCTGAACGGGCAGGACTGGCTCAACCTGGGGCGTTTCGTGCATGAAGAAGTGCACTACAACGACCGGCTGATCGGCCTTAGCGGATATCGGGCGATGCTGGAGCGGGATTTTCGCGAAATCCCCGATCTCTATTTCAGCATCCAGCTGCTGGTGTCCGATCCGCCGCGTATCGCGGCCCGCCTACAATTCGATTGTTCGCCGAAGGGCACCTTTCTGGGGCTAGCGGTCAACGGAAGGCGGGTGTCCTTCACGGAAAACGTCTTCTACGAACTTTCTGAGGAGCGGATCCGCAACGTATGGTCGGTCATCGACAAGGCTGCCATCGAAGCTCAGCTTTGATGGCGACCGTAGCCCATGCCGTCCGGAGAGTGCGGACCGCTCATAGGAAACGTGAGTTGTCGACCTGCAAGGGGACCGCGATGCTGAGGCTGACAAGCGAGGGAGCACACCAGCACGCCTTCCCGGTGAGATGCCCGGCGTTGCAGCGGAGTTTTGCATGACAGAGCGGCCCGAGGGCGAGGCGCCTCACACCGGGAGAACCGCCCAGCAGCCCGCGCGCAGCGACCCTGCTGCCGAACCTGCCCCCGAGCAGCTCGAATTCGATCTTGTGCGGTTCAAGGGCGGCCAAAAGTCCGTCGAGTTCAAGCTCGACATCGCGGGGGAGACCATCTGGGCCACGACGGCGCAGATCGCGGATCTGTTCGGCATCTCGGCCGAAATGGCTGCCCGCCATGTCACGACCCTCGAGGCGGAGACCGCGGCCGCCGCAAAGGCGCGGTCGGGCAAGCCGGGGAGCCGGGAGGTCTCTGCCTCGCCGCAGATCTACGATCTCGATGTCGTTCTGGCCGTCGGCTACCGGGTCTCGAGCACCAAGGCGGCGGCCTTTCGCAAATGGGCGAGCGCCGTGCTGCGCGCCTATATGGTGGACGGCTATGCCATTAACGAGGCGCGGCTGCGCGAGGATTTGGCGGCGACGAACCGCCTTGCGGCGCGCCTTCGGGCCATCCGGGCCAGCGAAACCAATGTCTACGACAGCGTCCGGGCCTTCTTCGAGGCGGCCTCGAGCGATTATGACGCCAGCTCCCGGGCGGCCCGAAATTTTGCGGCGCTGCTGGAAGAAAAGTTCTACTTCGCGGCGACCGGCGAAACCGCGGCCGAGATCGTGCTCGAACGCGCCGATCATGCGGCTCCCGACATGGGCCTCCGGCGCTTCGAGGGTGCGCAGCCCTCGATCGCCGAGGCTCGGATCGCTCGCAACTACCTCGATCGGGACGAACTGCATATCATGCATATGCTGTGCGAGCATTTCCTGCTGTTCATTCAGGCCAAGGCACTGCGTGGCCAGACGATGACCATGCAGGCGCTGGTGCGCAAGCTCGACGCGCTGCTCGGGCTCGAGGATTATCCGGTACTGCCCGGGCACAAGAGCTTCCACGGCGATCGCGCGGTGCGGCACGCCCAGGCCGAATATGCGCGCTTCATCATGCGCCGCGGGACCGGGACGGCGGCGCTCCGGCAGGCTGGGGAAAGCGCCGGCTGAGGAACCGCGAGTCCTTCAGGCCGAAGCGCCACGCGGTCTCCTGGCCGCGGCTGATGCCGATCCGGAGCCCGGCCTCGATCTCGACCGCGCCGGTGCGCGCCTGCAAGGAGAAGGGCGGCGCATCGAGCGCGAGGCCATCGTGGCCGGCCCCGATCCCCAAGGCTTGGCAGAGTCGGCCGGGTCCTCCGCAGAGCTGGTGCACGGCATCCATGCCGCGGCGGCGGCGCATGACGTCGAGCCCCTCGGTCGGCTCAAGCGCGCGGATCAGCACCGCGCTGGCGTCGCCCTCCTGGCCGCACACCAGGTTGAGACACCAGTGGATGCCGTACGACCGGTACACATAGGCCCGCCCTGCAGGGCCGAACATCGAGGCGTTGCGGGCCGTGCGGCCGCCGAAACTGTGCGAGGCCGGGTCGTGCCGGTCATAGGCCTCGGTTTCGACGATGAGGCCACCGACGCCGTCCAAGAGCAGCGTCGTGCCGATCAGATCGCGCGCCACATCGACGACCGGGCGGGTGAAGAAGGGTAAGGTCAGCATGCCGTGGCTGTAGCGCAGGACGCGCGCCCCGCCTATGGTGGCGGCCCTCCGGTTCCGGGCCGAAAGCATAGCCCGGAGGGAGACAGAAGTCTGGGAGACCCGTCGTCGTGAACAAGCCCGTGATCCCGCCCTTGCCGAATTCTCCTGAAGCCCGCGACATCGCGCATTTGCTCCACCCCTATACCGATGCGCATCGACACGCCGAGATCGGGCCGCTGATCATCGACAAGGGCGAGGGGATCTACGTCGAGGACGTGCACGGCAACCGCTTCATCGAGGCCATGGCGGGACTGTGGAGCGTCGGGCTCGGGTTCGGCGAAAAGCGCCTGGTGGCGGCCGCGGCCGAACAGATGGGCAAGCTGCCCTTCTATCATCCGTTCACGCACAAGTCGCATTCGCCGCTGATCGACCTCGCCGAAAAACTCATCGGCATGGCGCCCGTGCCCATGAGCAAGGTGTTCTTCACCAATTCGGGCTCGGAAGCCAACGACACCGCGATCAAGCTCTTGTGGTACCGGTCCAATGCGCTGGGCGAGCCGCGCCGCAAGAAGATGATCGGCCGCATCAAGGGCTACCATGGCGTCACTATCGCGTCGGCGAGCCTCACCGGCCTGCCCACCAACCACATGTCGTTCGACCTGCCGCTGCCGGGCTTTTTGCATGCCGGCAGCCCGCATTACTGGCGCGAAGGACGGCCGGGCGAGAGCGAGGAGGATTTCGCGACGCGCCTCGCCGAGGAGCTCGAAGCGCTGATCGTCGCGGAAGGGCCCGAAACCATCGCGGCTTTCTTCGGCGAGCCGGTGATGGGCGCGGGCGGCGTGATCGTGCCGCCGGCCACCTATTGGGCCAAGATCCAGGCGGTGCTGCGCCGCTACGACATCCTGCTCGTCGCGGACGAAGTGATCTGCGGCTTCGGCCGCACCGGCAACATGTTCGGCTCGACCACCTACGACATCAAGCCGGACGTGATGATCCTGTCCAAGCAATTGTCGTCATCCTACCTGCCGATCTCGGCCATGGTGATGAACGAGAAGGTCTACGGGCCGATCGCCGACGAAAGCCATCGCATCGGCACGCTCGGCATGGGCTTTACGGGCGGCGGGCATCCGGTGGCCGCGGCGGTGGCGCTGGAAACGCTGGCCATCATCGAGGAACGCGGGCTCGTCGAGCATGTGCGCAGGGTGGGGCCGAAAATGCAGCAACGCATGCAGGCCCTAGCGCAGCATCCGCTGGTCGGCGAGGCGCGCGGCGTCGGGCTGATCGGCGGCCTCGAGCTCGTCACCGACAAGGCGGCCAAGAAGGGGCTCGACAAGCCCGGCCAGCTCGGCGGCTTCGTCAACCGCTTCGTGCAGGAGAACGGCGTCATCTCCCGTAACATCGGCGATACGCTCGGCTTCTGCCCGCCGCTGGTGATCACGGCCCGGGAGATCGACGACCTCTTCGACCGGATCGGCAAGGCGCTCGACCAAGCGGCCGCGGCCATGCCGAAGGGCTGATCGCGGATAACCGCGGTCGCCCCAGCGCGGACTATCGAAGTTCGCCGATGAGATCGGGGTGTCGATCGAGAAGGGTCAGCAGCTGAATCGTCGGGCCGCTCGGCTCGACGAGGCCCCGCTCGTATTTGTCGAATGCGTTCTCGCCAACTTTGAACAAGACCCCTGCCTCGCGCTGGGACAACTTCAACTTGGCCCGGACGCGCCGGATCGTCGCCGGTGAGGGCAAACCATCGACGTCTTGCTTGAGACCGCGCAAAGCCTCATCGACCCCGCTCATGTCCCGCCCGACATGCACACCTTCACCTTCGCCGTCCGGATAATAGCCCGGCAGATCGACGATCGTGCTCTTGCCCTTGTATTCGACCTTAAACGGGCGCACGTCCCTCGTCAGCCGCTCTCCCGTTTCCGGCGAGATCATCATTTCGGGGAGATTATCTTTGGCGACCACGCTACTTCTCCTTGAAAGAAACAACGATGAATTCGGTGATCACGTCAGCCTGAAACTTGACGTAGAGCGTCAGGTCTCGGGCCGGAACGTTATAAACATCCTGCCAGACTCGACGGTCAGCATAGGTGGTCATCGATTTGACGAACATCCTACGCTGGATGCTGGCGATGATCTCCACGACACCCGATCGATCAAAGCCCAGCGCGGCGGCGTTTCGGAGCGCTGTGGTCGTGATCGCAAGGCTGTCGATTGAGCCGAGCACGAGCTTGATGGCTTGAAGATCGTACGTTGGACGTCGCCTCTCCATGGCGCCATGATGCCACCATTATGGTGGCACGCCAAGTCCAATATGCTGACTTCGAGGTAAAACGCTACTCGGCCGGCACTTCCTTGAGTCGCCCGAGCACCACCGTCGGCACCAGCAGGGCCAGCAGCACCGTGAGCAGCGACACCACGAATACGGCCCAAAAAGTCAGATGCAGCGAATGCTGCAGCACGGCCCTTATGCCGGCCGCGCCCGCCTGAACGGCCGTGGCCGGCGCTCCTGACCCGGGCACGGCGTCGAGCAGCCGCCGCAACTGATCCGAACTCACGCCGCCTCCGGGGGAATGCACCAGCCCATAGTTCAGCACCGCGCCGAACAATGTGGCGCCGAGCGTGCTGCCCAGATTGCGCGAAAACAGATTCGAGGCCGTGGCGCTGCCGCGTTGCGCCCAATCGACGATCTCCTGGATCAGCACCAGGGATGCAGTGCTGAGCAGCCCCATGCCGAAGCCCATCACCAGCGAGCCGATGCCGGCCAAGACGGGAGACGAATCGGCGTTCAGGAACAGGAACACCGCCCCGCCGACCGGCAGCAGCAGGCTGCCCACGAGAAGCACCGGCCGCAGGCCGAAGCGCACCAGCGCGTTGGCGGCCAGCGTCGCGCCGATCGGCCAGCCGAGCACCAGCATGGTAAGCGCAAAGCCGGCGATCAGCGCGGACTGCTGCAGCACGCCCTGCACATACATGGGCAGGAAGGTCGTGAGGCCGATCACCGCCATGCCGGCCAGCAGCGAGGCGCCGTTGGTGGCCGCGATGGGCCGCCGGCCCCAAAGCCCCAACTCCACCATCGGGTCCTTGGCGCGACGCTCCTGCCACAGAAACAATGCGCCGCTGACGAGCGCCAGCATCGTGGCGAAAACGGCACTGCTGGTGTCCGAGGTACCGAACTCGGTCAGGGCGATCATCAGCGCCGCGATCGACACCGTGAACAGGGTGGCACCGGCGAAATCGATGGAGCGGCGCCGATGCACCACCCCCTCATGCAGGAACAGCATGAAACCGACCGCGGCCAGCAGGCCCAGCGGAACGTTGATCCAGAACACCCAGGCCCAGGACAGTTTCTGGATGATGAGGCCGCCCGCCAAAGGCCCGAGCACCGCCGAAATGCCCCAGACGCTGGCCAGAAATCCCTGGATCTTGCCGCGCTCGCGGGCGGAATAAAGATCGCCCACCACGGTCATGCCCACGGGCTGGATCGACCCTGCCCCGATCCCCTGGATGAGGCGAAATACGATCATCGAAGGCATGGACCAGGCAAAGCCCGCCAGAACCGAGCCGATGAGGAAGATGGCGATGCCGAACAGCAGCACGGGCTTGCGGCCGTAAAGGTCCGACAACTTGCCGAACACCACCGTCGTGGCGGTCTGGGTCAGCAGGAACGAGGAGAACACCCAGCTGTAGAGATTGAGACCGCCGAGTTGCCCGGCGATCTGCGGCATCACGGTCGACACGATGGTGGCTTCGATCGCCACCATGAACATGGCGGCAATGACGGACGCCAGCACGAGCGGCCGGTTGGTTTGCGAGATGTGAGGCATTGACCTGTACTAGGTCGCGTGACCGGTTCCGACAAGCGCTGCAGGCCGATAAAAATCAGGCGCGGCTTCGAGATCGATCCTTGTCTTCAGGCCGGTGCGCAGGGCGGCAAGGCATGCCTGTGCCGTAACCGCCGCCGCATATCCGTCCCACGCGCTCGAGCCGGTGGGCAGTCCTGTGCGGATCGACTCGACCCAGGCCTGGAGTTCGTTGCGATAGGCGTCCGCGAACCGGCCTAACCAGTCCTCGTCCACCGCGTGACCCGCGAGGCCAGCATGCCGCTCCAGGGTAGGCGGCGCGGGCGCCAGCGCCATCGTGCCTTGTTCGCACACCAGTTCGGCCCGTACGTCGTAGCCGTAGCGGGCGTCGAGAAAGGCCTCGATGTCGACCACGACGCCGCGGCGGCTCTCCAGCACCACGAATTGCGGCGCCCGGCCCTCGATGCCCCGAGGGGAGCGCGGCGTCGCCACGGTGACGGTCGCGAATTCGTCCTCGAGCAGCCAGCGCGCCACGTCGATCTCGTGCACGGCTGCATTGGTGATCACTAGATCGGACGTGATGAAATGCGGCGCGACCGCGTTGCGTTGAATGCAGTGCATGAACAGCGGTAACCCGAGACGCTCCTCCTCGAGGCCGCGCTTAAGCGCCAGGTAGCCGGGGTCGAAGCGCCGCATGAAACCGACCTGCACCAGTCGCCGCCCGGCGCGCGTCTCGGCCGCCATGATGGCGCGGCACTCGTCCAGGGTGGCGGCGAGCGGCTTTTCGCACAGCACCGGCTTGCCGGCCGCGATGCAACCCAGAACGAGCTCGGCGTGGGTCTCGTCCGGTGTGGCGACCAGCACCGCATCGACCGCGTTGTCGCCGATGAGCTCTAACGCTCCGGCGCTTGCCGGCGCGATGCCGTGCTCGGTCGCCACGCGCGCGGCCCGGCTCGGGTCGGCGTCATGGACCGCCACCACGGCGGCGCCCGAAACGGCATGACGCAAGGTGCGGATGTGGTCGGCGCCCATGACGCCCGCGCCGATGACCGCGATGTTCAGGGACACCCTGGACTCCCCGCTTTCAGCATTCAGCGACCTCGTCCTACAGCGGCGCGGCCGGGGCCGGGGCGCTTTCGTAGGCACCCCAGATCGCCTGGTCGAAATTGATGGTCGAACCGGTCATCAGCCCCGACTCGTCCGAGCTGAGGTAAGCCACCGCCCGCGCAACCTCGTGCGGATCGACGAGTCGGCCGAAGGGTTGGCCCGCCGCTGCCTTCTCGAGCCAGTCCGCCGACGCACCGTGATATTCCTTCTGGATGCGGTCCTCGCCCTCCGAGGCCATCCAGCCGATGTTGAGGCCGTTCACTCGGATTCGGTTGCGCAATACCGAATAGGCCACGTTGCGGGTCAGCGTATCGAGCGCGCCCTTTGAGGAGCAATAGGCCGTAATGAACGGCTGCCCGGCCAGGGCCGACATCGACGAGATGTTGACGATGGTGCCCTCCACCTTGTCGCGGCGCATCAGCTTGATGGCGTCCTGCATCAAAAAGAAGGGTGCCCGCACGTTGACCGCGAACATGCGGTCGAACAGGTCCGGCGACGTGTCGAGGATGGTGCCGCGGTCGGTAAGGGCGGCGACATTGACCAGCGCGTCGATGCGACCAAATTGCGCGTCCGTTGCGGCGATCACGGCGCGGCAATCTTCCACGCGGCCGAGATCTGCGGGAACGAAGTGCACCACGGCTCCGTGATCCTTGGCGATCTTGGCCGCCATGGCCGTGCCTTTCGCCTCGTTGCGCCCGCAGATTACAAGGCCCTTGGTGCCGCGTTCCGCGAATAAGGCCGCAACCGTGGCCCCGAGGCCCTGCGTGCCGCCGGTGACGACCGCGATCTTGCCTTCCAGTTGTTTCACACGTCCCTCCGATCAGTGGGTTTCGCTGCAGAAAATCCTCGTCCTGAGCTTGTCGAAGGACGGGTCTGCGGGCCGATGAGGATCACACGCCGAGCCGCTGCTTGCCGCGCCCGACTTCCAGTTCCTCGAAGGCGGCGCGGACGGCCTCGCGTTGGCTGACCTCCGGAACCGCGACATCCCACCAGGCATCGCCCGGCGTCCAGTCGAAGGCATCGGTCACGACAGAAATCACCGTCGTGCGGTCGTTGCCCTTGGCCCAATCCAAAGCCACCCCGAGGTCGGCCAGGCTGTCGACCTTGCGGGCCAGCGCGCCCATGGATTCGGCATGGCGCACGAAATCCACCGCGAACGGCGCCTTCACGCGGCTATCCTTGATCAGGTTGTTGAAGGAGGGCACGCCCTTGGCGTTCTGCAGCCGGTTGATCACCGCGTAGCCGCCATTGTCGCAGACCACGACGATCATCTTGTGGCCGGTCAGCACGGTCGAGTAGATGTCCGAGTTCATCATCATGTACGAGCCATCGCCGACCATGACGATCACGTCCCGGGTCGGGTCTGCCATGGCGGCGCCCCAGCCGCCGGCGATCTCGTAGCCCATGCAGGAAAATCCGAACTCGCAATCGAAGGAGCCGGGCGCCTTGACGCGCCAGTTCTTCATCAGCTCGCCGGGCAGGCCACCCGCGGCGGTGATCACCAGATCTCGCTCACCGGCGCGGGCATTCACCACCCCGACCACCTGGGCATAGGTCGGCACCGGCGCGTTGGTGGGCTTCTGCCGGGCGTCGAGCAGCGCATTCCAGCGCGCGAATTCCGCCTCCCCCTTGCGCTTCCAAGCGGGATCGGCGCGCCAGTCGCCGAGCGCGGCATCGAGTTCGGCCACGCTTTCGCGTGCATCGCCGACCAGCGAGAGCGCGCGATGCTTGGCGGCATCGAAGCGGGCCGCGTTGATGGCCAAGATACGGGCGTCCGGCGCGAACACGGTCCACGAGCCCGTGGTGAAATCCTGCAGCCGCGTGCCGATCGCCAGGACCACATCCGCCTCCGCCGCGAGCGCATTGGCCGAGGTCGAGCCGATGATGCCGATCGGGCCGACATGCAGCGGATGCTCGTGGGTGAGCGTGCCCTTGCCGGCCACGGTTTCGGTCACCGGAATACCGCGCCCCTCGGCGAAGCGCGCCAGAGCCTCCTCGGCGAGCGAATAGCGCACGCCGCCGCCCGCGACGATCAGCGGCCGCTTGGCGCCTTGCAGTAGCGCCACGGCCTCCGCCAGCGCATCGCGATCGGGGCGCGGGCGTGGCACGGCATGGAAGGCCGGCGCGAAGAACGCGGCCGGATAGTCGAACGCCATGCCCTGCACGTCCTGGCACAGGGCCAGAAAGGCGGGCCCGCAGGTCGCCGGATCGAGCATGGTGCCGATCGCCTGCGGGAGCGAGCCGAGGATCTGTTCGGGCCGGGTGATGCGGTCCCAATAGCGCGTCACGGCCTTGAAGGCGTCGTTGACGGTCAGGGTCGGGTCGCCGAAGTGCTCCACTTGCTGGAGCACCGGATCGGGGCGCCGGTTGGCGAACACGTCGCCGGCCAGCAGCAGCACCGGCAAGCGATTGGCATGGGCGAGACCGGCCGCCGTTACCATGTTTGTGGCGCCGGGCCCGATCGAGGAGGTCGCCACCATCAGTTGGCGCCGCTTCTTGGCCTTGGCAAACGCGATGGCGGCGAGCGCCATGGATTGCTCGTTTTGCCCGCGCCAGGTCGGCAGCACGTCCTGCACGGCTTCGAGCGCTTCGGACAGGCAGGTGACATTGCCGTGGCCGAAGATGCCGAACACACCGGCGAACAGCGGCACCCGGGCGCCGCCGAGTTTGGTGAACTGGTTGCAAAGGTAGCGCACGACGGCCTGCGCCATGGTCAGGCGGATGGTCTCCATGCAGGTTCCTCCCGGGGTCGATCCTCGCCGACTCCGCCGCGAAGCCTATTGCCGGAGCGGACGTTGTGCAACGATAAGGGCCGGAAAACAGCGGGGAGGAACGCGTGGTCCCGAATGGCGTCAGGCGGCTGTGGGCCGACAACAAGCCGGTAGTGAACGGTTGGCTTTCGATCGGCAACAGTTTTACGGCCGAGATCATGGCCGCCCAAGGCTACGACAGCCTGACGATCGACCTCCAGCACGGTGCCTTCGATTATTCGGCGGCCTTGCCGATGCTGCAGGCCATCCGGGCCAGCGGGGTCTCGGGCATCGTGCGCGTGCCCTGGCTCGACCCGGGGGCCATCATGAAGGTGCTCGATGCGGGCGCCTACGGGGTGATCTGCCCCATGGTGAACAACCGCGCCGAAGCCGAACGCCTGGTTTCCCTGGTGCGCTACCCGCCCGAGGGGACACGCTCGTTCGGGCCCACGCGCGTCGTCTTCGCGGCCGGGGCCGATTATGGCGCCAAGGCCAACGACGAAGTGATCTGCCTCGCCATGATCGAAACCGCCGAGGGCGTGGCCAATCTCGACGAGATCGTGTCGACCCCCGGCCTCGACGGCGTGTATATCGGGCCGGCCGACCTGACGCTGGGCCTCTACGGCCGCCGCTTTCCGACCGGGTTCGACCGGCAGGAGCCCGAGATGATCGCCGTGATCCGCCGCATCCTCGATGCGGCCCACGGGGCGGGGATCAAAGCCTGCCTGCATTGCGGCACGTCGGACTATGCGGCCCAGGCTATCGACTGGGGGTTCGATCTCGTGACCCTGCTGAACGATGTCCGCTTGCTCGCCGGTGCGGCCGGAGCGAGCGTGTCGCGATTGCGCCAGCTGCTGGGCGAGACCGCTGCAACCGCCCCGCAAAGCAAGCCGGGCTATTGAGATGCCGCACGTTCTCGTCGCGGGCAAGATCCACGAGGTCGGCATCGCGCTCCTGCGGGGGGCAGGTTTCGGGGTGCAAGCCATCGATGCGATCTCGACCGAGAGCTATGCGCCCTTCGTGGGCGAAGCCGACGCGCTGCTGATCCGCACGCAGCCTCTCACGGCGCGCGAGATCGCGGCGGCGCCGCGGCTCCGGATCGTATCCCGGCATGGGGTCGGTTACGACGCGGTCGATGGGGCGGCGCTCGCGGCGCGCAACATCCCGCTCACCATCGTGGGCGACGTCAACGCGATTGCCGTGGCCGAGCAGACACTGGCCTTCCTGTTGGCCCTGGCCAAGCGGGTGCGGACGCATGATTCCGCGGTCCGAATCGGCGATTGGGGGCTTCGCAACCAGTTCGGCGCCACCGAGCTGCGGGGCAAGCTGCTGTTTCTCGTCGGCTTCGGGCGCATCGGGCGCGGTGTCGCGGCGCTGGCAGCCGCCTTTGGCATGCGGGTCACGGCCTTCGATCCGTTCCAGAGCGAGGAGGCAATCCGGGCCGGCGGCGCCTCCCCGGTCGCCTCGCTCGAAGCCGGGCTGGCGGCGGCCGACTATATGTCCCTGCATGTGCCCAAGAGCGGGAACCGGCCCTTGATCGGGGCCGAGGAACTCGCCCGCATGAAACCCGATGCCTGCCTCGTCAACACGGCGCGTGGCGGGCTGATCGATGAGGTCGCCCTGGCCTCCGCGCTAGACCAGGGCCGGCTGCGCGGCGCGGCGCTCGACGTGTTCGAGGCCGAGCCGCCCAGTCCCGACCATCCGCTTCTGCGCTCGGACCGCGTGCTGCTCAGCCCGCATGTGGCCGGCCTCTCCATCGAATCCGCGATGCGGATGAGCGAGGCCGCGGCCCGCAACATTTTGGACTTCTTCGCCGGCCGCCTCGATCCGGCGCTGGTGGTGAACGCGGTCAGCCTCGACTCGCAACCCTAGACTTCGGAAGGCGCTTCGCTGCGATATCCCACCGAATCATGTAGGTGGAATTTTATATTGCGATACACCTTTAAGTTGCATATGCTCGACTGGCGTCGCAATAGCGCGCCTGAGGAGCACGGGTCTCCCTCCGAGACGAGCCGCCTCAGTTCTCATGGGGGGCGCCATGGCTATCGATACCGACTTTTCCTTTGCTCATCGCATACCCAGGGAAGCGCAGCTTGAGGGTGCCGCGGCACCGGTCGATCTTCTCGGATTGTTGCGGCCCTTCGTGGGGCCGCGGCCCGCTGCGGACCAGAACGCGAAGCGGTCCTGGAAGGGGCACGGCTTCAACATGATCTGGCGACCCAATTTCGGCGGCGAATTCGGCCAGCAAGACTTCTTTCTGCAGCTGAATCTGACCGACGAACAATTGGAGTTCACCGAGATCACCGGAACCGGCATCGCCAACCGCTCGCTGTTCGAACACACGGTGGTGCTTGGCGGCGCAGGCTACACGCAAGCCATCAACGACAGTTTCGACGGCACCGGGCAGCATTTCGAGCCGGGCGTCTGGGCCAACGTGCCGGCCATCGCCAATCCGCAGGAGCCCGCCACTGTGGTGCGCATGGGATCGATCCCGCACGGCACGACCATCAATCTGCAGGGCATCGCCTTCCAGGTTGGGCAGCCCGAATTCGACGTCGCGAGCATCACGCCGTTCGCCATCGGCAGCCCGGACGACGGCAAGACGGGGCTCCAGCACTTTCCCGAGGAGGATTTGACCAAGCCCAGCGCGTCGCGCACCGATCCGAAGCGCGTGGCCACCCTGACGCCGGCGCAGTTGGGGGACCCCAACCTCTTCCTGTCGCAGGCCATCGCGGGCCAGAAGATCGTGCGCACGACGGTGCTGCAGCTCTCATCCGAGGCGCCCGAACCCAGCAAGAAGCCGCCCGCGCCCGATGTCGGCGGCGGCACGGCCAACATCGCGTTCCTGACCGGCAAGGGTGCGCCGCGGACAGGCGGCCCCAATGCGGTCGCGCCCAAGGTGACGACGACTTTCTGGATCGAGGACATCGACGACGGAAAGGGCGGCATCGTTCAGCAGCTGCAATATACCCAGCGGGTGCTGCTGAACTTCAACGGACTGAGCTGGCCGCATATCACGGTCGCGACCCTTCAGCCGGTGTAACGCATTTCGGCCCGGCCGACCGGCCGATGGAGGAGCGACACGGGGCGTGGCGGCCCGGCAGGCACCGGCCGCCTCGGCTCCCTCAGTTGGCGTCGATCTTTTGTCCGATCAGCGCAATGGCCCGCTCGTAGACGGTGGCGGCGTTCCACGCCTGGATCGCCGCGAAATTGGCCTCCCCGGGCTGGTATCCCGCGCCGGCCTGCCATCCATGCGCCTTCAGGAAGTTGGCCGTCGAGGCAAGCGCGGTTGCAGCATTGTCGAGACTGCCGCCCGTGCCGTAGTTCAAGATGTTCTTCGGCAGGAACTGCGTGTGCCCGAGCTCGCCATGCATCGAGCCTCGGGAGTTCGCCGACAGGACACCGCGCTCGACAAGCTCCAGAGCGGCGTAGAGCTGGTCCGTGAAATAAGCCGAGCGGCGGCAGTCATAGGCGAGCGTCGCCACGGCTGAGAGAACATTCTGCTCGCCGCGCATCCGCCCGAAGCCGGTCTCCATGCCCCAGATGGCCAGAAGCGGCCCGGGCGGCACGCCGTAGCGTTGCTCGATCGACTCGAACATCGCGCCTTGCGAGCGCTTCAAGGAGCGGCCTTGCGCGATGATGGTGTTGCCGCCCCGCTTGGCCAGGAACTGCTCGAGAGAAAGGTGAAAGCTGTGTTGGCCGCGGTCCGCCGAGATCGTGGCCGGGGAATAATTGGTGCCCATGAGCGCGGAAATGGCGCCGCTGCCTATGCCGCGCCCCTTCGCTTCCTGGGCGAACTGGGCTTTCCAGGCCTCGAAGCCGGCGCCGGTGTTGCCGCATTCCGCGGCAACCGCCCCGCCCGAAAGGCCCATGAGCGCCGCAACCGCGATCGAGAATAAGGGTCCGCGGTATGTGTTCCTGGTCATTCAGATTTGCCTTTGGAAGGGTGGCAGAAGGGAATGCCCGGCAATCTAACCGGTTCCATCAAAGACGGCTATGTCACACGCTGTTTTCGGTTGAGAATGGTCGATAGCGACCCGAGACCGGAAAGTCTACCGGCGCGTGTTGAACGCGCCCGACCGGACTGCCCTTCAGTTTACGAGCGCCGCCGTGGTCGCGATCGGCTATTCTGGCGCCATGAATCACAATCGTCGCCAGTTGCTGCGCGGGGCCTTGGGCCTCGGCTTTGTCCCCTTGCTCGCCCGGTCCGCCATGGCGCAGGCCGGCAGCCTTTTTCCCTTTACGGACGACAAGGGCAAGCAGGTCTATAATTACCGCCTGCCCTCGGATATTTCGACCGAAGGGCTGCCCGGCATCCTATGGACGGGCGCAGCCTCGCCGGACGTCATCCTGGTCGAGTTTTTCGACTACAATTGTCCCTATTGCCGGGTCGCCGCGAAGGACATGCAGCGTCTGCTCGAGACCGATGGTGGGCTTCGCGTCGGTTTCGTCAACAATCCCATCCTCAGCGCAGGCTCGGTTCAGGTCGCCAAGGCCCAGCAGGCCGTGCTGCGGGCCTACGGCCCCGTGCAGGCCTATGCGTTTCATCGGCGCATGTTCGAGGTGCATGGGCCGGTGGACGGACCCGCGGCCCTGAAGGTCGCGGCGGACCTGGGGCTCGACAGCAAACGCATCGAACACGAGGGCGACCTGCCGCAGGTCGGCGAGGTGATCCGCCGGCAGGCGGGCCTGGCGAAGGCCGCAGGTTTCGCCGCAACCCCGTCCTTCATGGTGGATGGGATCGGCATCCTGGGCTACCCGGGGCCGCAAGCGCTCGCCCGCGCGGTTGCGGAGGTTCGCAAATGCGACAAGCTGGTGTGTTCGAGCGGGTAGAGCGGTTGGCTCCGGTAGAACGGACCGATTCAACAGCCGAGCCGTTTCGCCGGCCGGCGGACGGCTTCGCGATTTCGTCCAGGTTCGTAGTCCTCGAGGGCACAAGCAGGCAATCGAGGGCGCTATTTCACCGGGAGAAATAGCTCCACGACGACTTCGTGTGCCGGCACCTCTGGGATGAGGGAGAGCCGGCGTCTGCAATAGATCGGGAAATCGCGGGCTTCCTCGCCGCTAGCCGGAAGCCAATCGCGATAAAGGTAGAGCGCCGCGGGCTCGAGATTGTTGGTATTGCCAGGGTAGCGCAGCACCGCGCAGCGTCCGCCAGGGATCAGGCCAGCCTTCACATGCTCATTCGGCTCGATCGGCTGGTCAGTCCCGGCACACAGGTCCATGCTATAATCGGCTGGGTTCGCGGGGCACCTTTCGGAACGGAAGACGGTGAAGGTCGGGCTTGTCTCAGGCGACAGGCCGGCCGCCTTGCGCCATGCGATGAACCGCTGGATCGTGGCGCCGAGCATCGCCCGGTCACCACGATGCTCCATGGTCGCCACCGGCGTGGGGGGCACATCCTGGATCTTCACATCGTCGTGGGTAAAGGTAATCTGCATGAGCTTGCTCCTCGCGTTGTCGAGAGGCCCGAAGGCCGCAAGCCACGGCGCCCAGTCGGGCGACTTCCGGAACGACGAAGGCGATTGCCTCAACCGTCGCCGGAAAGCGCGGGCAAAGGCATCCGGTGCATCGTAACCGGCATCCATCGCAATATCCGTGACGCTTTGGACGTCCCTGCAGGCCAGCCGGGCCGAAGCGCGCTTCAATCGGGCAAGCTGGACATAGCGATGTACGGACAACTCGAAGGTGGCCGTAAACTGCCGGTGGAAGTGAAACTTCGAGAAGGCCGCGACGCGACTGACCGTCTCCAAGCGCAAATCACCGTCAAGATGCCGGTCGATATAGTCCAGCACCCGCAGCATCCGGGCACGATAGTTTTGGACCGCAACCTTCATCGTGCCTTCCTCCGTGGCAGCACCAGCTAGTCGCTCATGGCCAGGACGCGCTCGACCGATCTTGCGGTTTAGGATGGGTCAGCCCGGAAACTCCCAACGACCGCTCGAACGCAAGTCTGACCTACAAGGGAACCGTGCACGACCTGGCCCGATACTGCTTCCCCCGTGGCGCCGGACCGGTGAGCTGGGTCGACATTGCGGTTCCGACCTCCATGTCGGTACAAGACATCGATGATCATCGGATCGGATCGGCGAAGGGCCAACACATGCGCAAACACATTTTTGTCGGGGCGCTGGCGATCCTGCTCGGCGGACCGGCCTTTGCGGCCGATTCCGTCCCGCCGGACCCTGCCTTGAAGGCTGCGATAGCCGGGCCACAGCGCAGCGCGAAATTCGTCGCCCGTGACGCAGCGCGCCATCCGCTCGAGGAACTGACGTTCTTCGGCGTCACGCCGCGCTCGACCGTGGTCGAGATCTGGCCGAGCGGCGGCTACTGGACCGAGATCCTGGCGCCTTACCTGCACGATGCCGGGCAATATTACGCGGCGGTCCAGGCTTCCGGGCCGGAGGCGGAAAAATTCGGGCCTTTGATGACGCAGAAGATTGCCTCGGACCCCGCCGTCTACGGCAAGGTCGTGGTCACGAAGCTTGGGCCCGGGCAGACCGACATCGCGCCGCCGGGTTCGGTCGATCTCGTGGTGACCTTCCGGAACCTGCATAATTGGATCAAGGACGGGAACGATGCCGAGGTCCTGGCCGCCTTCTACAAGGCCCTGAAACCCGGCGGCGTCCTGGGCATCGAGGATCACCGGGGCAACCGCACGACCCCGCAGGACCCCAAGGCGCTCAGCGGCTATGTCCGGCAGGATTACGCCATCGGGCTGGCCGAGAAGGCCGGCTTCCGTTTCCTTGGTTCTTCCGAGATCAACGCCAATCCGAAGGACACGGCGGATTGGCCGAAGGGAGTCTGGACGCTGCCCCCGAGCTTCGCGCTCGGCGATCAGGACCGCACCAAATATGCCGCTGTAGGGCGAGGCCGACAACTTCGTCCTGAAGTTCCAGAAGCCCGGCCCTTGAAGCGCGCCGCCTTCAGATCTCGATCTCGAGACCCATTTCGGTCGCCTGGGCGGTCGGCACGCCGAACCACGTCGCGGTCCGCTCCGAATTGCGCTGCATGAAGGCGAAGATCGTTTCGCGCCAGCGCGCCATGCCGGCCGAGGTGGCCGATGGCACGACGGTTTCACGCCCGACGATGTAGGAGATGTCGTCGGGCTCGATTGGGTCGAGTTGGCCCAAGCCGATCGCCAGCCAGATGCCCTTCGGCACCGACGGCGTCTCCATGAAGCCGTAATGCAGCACGATGCGCGTCGTCCCATCGGCGATATGGGTGACTTCGGCGCGTTTCTTCGGCGGCACGCGGGGCGCGCCGCTGGTCAACACGGTCACCAGCAACACGCGCTCGGGAAGGGCGTGGTTGGTGCGCATGAAATGCGACATGGGGAGCGGCAGTCCTGCTGTCGCGGCTGTCAGGAAGGCGCCGGTACCGGGGAGACGGATCAGCTTCTCGTCGAGGCGCAGCAGCGTGTCTTCGGGCTCCCGCATTTGCCGTCGCTTTTCTTCCAACAGGGACTGCCCGCGCCGCCAGGTCAGCATCAGGAAGGCCACCGCGAGTGCCAAGAGGAGCGGAAACCAGCCGCCTTCGAACAGCTTGACTGAATTCGCCGCGAAGAACACGAGATCGACCAGCAGGAACGCGCCATTGAGCGCCAGCACGGCTATCGGGTTATAGCCCCATTGCAGGGCCACCAGGGCGGCCAGCACGGTGGTTATGGCCATCAGGGCCGA
This sequence comes from uncultured Alphaproteobacteria bacterium, assembly GCA_963851175.1. GTDB lineage: Bacteria > Pseudomonadota > Alphaproteobacteria > Rhizobiales > Beijerinckiaceae > Lichenihabitans. Next base: position 240,444 of record CAWKNU010000004.1, read on the forward strand.
GACCGCAATGCCGTAAGCGCCCGCCAGGGCATCCGACGAGCCGAATGTCAACACCGCGCCGATGGTGGCCACGGCCAGCAACCAGTTCACAAGCGGGAGGTAGATCTGGCCGATCTCGCTGCTCGCCGTATGCTGGACATGCATACGGGGCAGGAAGCCAAGCTGGATCGACTGCTGGGTCAACGAAAAGGCGCCCGAGATGATGGCCTGACTGGCGATAACCGTGGCGACGGTGGCAAACAGCACCATCGGGTAGTGGAGCCAGCTCGGCGCCAATTGATAGAACGGGTTCTCGAGAGCTTTCGGATCGGCGAGGATCAAGGCGCCCTGGCCGAAATAGTTCAGCACTAGGCAGGGCAGCACGACCGAGAACCAGGCGAGGCGGATCGCCCCGCGCCCGAAATGGCCCATGTCGGCGTACATGGCCTCGCCGCCCGTGACAGCCAGGAAGGCGGCACCCAGAATCGCGAAGCTGACCGCCGCCCCGGCATGAATCATGAACCCCATGGCGTGCAGCGGGTTGAGCGCCGTCAGAATGGCGGGGGCCCGGACGATGCCGCCGATGCCGAGCACGCCGATCGCCACGAACCAGAGCAGCATGATCGGGCCGAACACGCCCCCGATGAAGCCGGTGCCCCGGCTCTGGACGAGAAACAAGCCCACCAGGACGGCGAGCGTGATGGGCAGGACCAGACGTCCGAGTGCGGGCGTGTCGACCTTCAGGCCCTCCACGGCAGACAGCACCGAAATGGCGGGCGTGATGGCGCCGTCGCCATACAGCAGGGCCGCGCCGATCAGGCCGAGGATCAGCAGCACCCCGCGCCACGTTCCCGGCAGAGCTTCGCGGGCTCGCAGAAGGGCCAGCATGGCCACGATGCCGCCTTCGCCACGATTGTCGGCGCGCAGGATCAGGATCGCATATTTCAGCGACACGACGATGATCAGGGCCCAGAAGATCACCGAGACCGCGCCGACCGCAGCTTCGCCCGCCGCCGCGCCCCCGGCAGAGGCGGCCTTGACGGCCTCCTTCAGGGCATAGAGCGGGCTCGTGCCGATGTCGCCATACACGATGCCGAGTGCGCCGAGCGATGCTGCCAAGGACCACCCAGCGGGCGTAGCACTGGTGTGAGCGTCGCTAGCCTGGGGCGTCATCGGGTCCATGCCTGTTCGAGCGCTTTCCTGGAGGTAGAGGTCCATCGGCGTTCAGAACGACGATGAGGCAGGCGCTAATCACAGCCGAAATGCTGTCCGCCAGCGTGAGAACGCGCGAGACCGCCGTTGGTGGCGAACCAATCTCGCCACGGCACCCTTGTGGTTCGGAAACAGTTCCGGCATCAAGAGGCTGCGGCGGCGCGTCGCATCCGTCCGGCAGGAGTTTCGAGGCGGAGCACACCTGTTCGGAACCGCTCGTCACATGGCCTCAACTTTATTACCCGCGGCGGATGACGAGCCCGGCGCCGTCAAGCAACCCAAGAAGCCCACGCTCCTGCAGGTCCTCGGCCCCGGTCTCATAACGGGGGCATCCGATGACGATCCGAGCGGCATCGCCACCTATTCGCAGGCCGGCGCCCAATATGGCTTCCAGCTCGGCTGGACGCTGCTGTTCACCTGGCCGCTGATGTGCGTCATCCAGGAGATCAGCGCCCGCATCGGTCGGGTCACCGGGCGCGGGCTCGCGGGGGTGCTCAAGCGACACGTTGCGGCGCCCGTCCTGTATCTCATCGTGGGGCTGCTGGTGCTCGCCAACGCCATCAATATCGGGGCGGACCTCGGCGCCATGGCGGCCGCGCTGCAACTGCTCGTGGGCGGGCCAACTCTCGTCTACGTCGTCGGTTTCGGCATCGTTACCGTGCTGCTCGAAGCGTTCATGCGGTACTCGCGCTACGTGTCAGTGCTGAAATGGCTGACTCTCTCGCTCTTTGCCTATGTAGGGGTGGCGTTCGTAGTGCACGTGCCTTGGGGCACGGTTCTGCACAGCCTCGTGGTGCCGAGCATCAATTTCGATTCGGCGTCGCTGACCGTGGTGGTCGCCGTGCTCGGCACCACAATCAGCCCCTATCTGTTCTTCTGGCAGGCCTCCGAAGAGGTGGAAGAGGTAAAGGAGCGCAGCGGCGCCAAGCCGCTGTCCCGCGCCCCCGAACAGGCCAGAGCGGAACTCGGGCGCATTCGCGTCGATACCTACCTCGGCATGGGCTTCTCCAACCTCGTCGCGCTGTTCATCGTCATCACCACGGCCGCAACGCTTCACGCCAGTGGTACCACCGACATCCAGACTTCGGCACAAGCCGCCGAAGCCTTGCGGCCCATCGCGGGACCGTTCGTGTTTTTCGTTTTCGCGCTCGGCATCATCGGCACCGGGCTCCTGGCCTTGCCTGTCCTGGCCGGCTCATGTGCCTATGCGGTGGGCGAAAGCCTGGGCTGGCATGTCGGGCTCGCCCGCAAGCCGGAACGGGCGAAGGGCTTCTACGCCATCATCGCACTCGTGACCCTCGCGGGAGTGATCCTCAATCTCACGCCGATCGATCCCATCAAGGCCCTGTTCTGGAGCGCCGTGGTAAATGGCGTCGTGGCGGTGCCGGTCATGGTGATGCTGGTCCTGCTGGCCAGCCGCGAAACCGTGATGGGCCGCTTCGCCCTGTCGTGGCCGATGAAAACGATGGGCTGGGTCGCAACGGCCGTGATGGCCGCCGCCGCTTGCGGCATGATTGTCACAATGCTGTGAAATGCCGGAGCACGGCGGCCTTACAGGCATCGCCCGGCACACCACGGTTCCACAAGGAGGCCCATTGGCTCTCGTTTATAAGATCGTACCCGAGACCTTGTGGCGCGGGGCAGAACTGACCGGTCGCTTTGAGGGCGCACCAGTAGACCTCGCCGACGGCTTCATCCATTTTTCGACAGCCGCCCAGGTTCGCCAAACGGCCGCACTACACTTTGCCGGCCAGGCCGATCTGCTGCTGGTGGCGGTGGATGCGGCTTCGCTCGGAGCGGATCTGCGCTGGGAGCCTTCACGCGGGGGCGACCTCTTTCCCCACCTTTACGCCCCCCTGGCGCCCTCATCGGTGCGCAGCGTCGAACCCTTGCGGCTCGGACCGGACGGTGTGCATGAGTTTCCGGCGACGCTCGCCCCGGAGAGCCCCTGAGCGATCACGGTTCGGTCGGCCTTCCGGCCGCATCCGGCGGAGCGCCGGGAAGGCGCCAGCGGCCGCTCGGGCGCGGGCGCGCATCGCCCACGCTGAAAAGCCGAGCCACCAGCCATACGGGTACGACCAGTGCCGCGCCGGCCAGGAAATAGCGACCGAGTTGGCGCAGGGCGTCGAAGCCGGTCGCCCAAAGACGCGACACGGTCTGCTCGATCCAGGACAGCAGCACCAAGGCGTCGATGTCGAGCCACGCCATCAGGGCGCCCACCAGCAGAGACACGAAAGCCAGTCGCAGCAGGACCGCCAACGGCGAGCCTCCTAGAAATCGGTGAAGCGACGAATCGTACATCGGACCCATCCTTGTGGTCGCTCTCATGTGGGATGGGGCGGGGGGCGAGATCAAGGGCGGCGCAGCCTCATGCCGAGGCCAATATTAGGGGCGTTACAAAGCTTCACGAAAATTGAACGCCTCCGGCCGAGAATTTCGCGTATGATCCGTGCTGGTGGCGGGCTTGGACAGGATAGTCGCGGAACAGATCCATGGGTCGGAAATATTTCGGAACGGACGGAATTCGCGGGCGCGCCAATGGGGTGATCACGCCGGACCTGGCCATGAAGGTGGGCCAAGCCGCCGGCCTCTTGTTTCAGCGCGGACATCATCGCCATCGTGTGGTGATCGGCAAGGATACGCGACTGTCGGGCTACATGATCGAGACTGCCATGGTGGCGGGCTTCACCTCCGTGGGCATGGACGTTATGCTGCTCGGCCCCATGCCGACGCCCGCCGTCGCCATGCTGACCCGCTCGATGCGGGCCGACATCGGGGTGATGATCTCGGCATCGCACAACGCCTACGAGGACAATGGCATCAAGCTGTTCGGTCCCGACGCCTTCAAGCTGTCGGACGAGGTCGAGACCGAGATCGAGCATCTGCTGGACCAGGATCTCGGCCACAAGCTGTCGAAATCGCCCAATCTCGGGCGCGCGACCCGCATCGACAGCGTGCATGCGCGCTACATCGAATATGCCAAGCGGACACTGCCCAGGAACCAGTCGCTGGACGGCCTGCGCGTCGTCGTCGATTGCGCCAACGGGGCCGCCTACAAGGTCGCGCCCGAAGCCTTGTGGGAACTCGGCGCCGAGGTCTTTTCAATCGGCGTCGAGCCCGACGGCTTCAACATCAACCACAACGTCGGCTCGACCTCGCCCGAGGCGCTCGTTCGTAAGGTGCGGGAACTGCGCGCCGATATCGGCATCGCGCTCGACGGCGATGCCGACCGGCTGCTGATGGTCGACGAAAAAGGCAACGTGATCGACGGCGACCAGTTGATGGCCGTGATCGTGCAAAGCCTGATGGAGGACGGGCGGCTCGCCAAGCCGGGGTTGGTGGCAACCATCATGTCCAACCTCGGCCTCGAGCGCTACCTCGACACCCTCGGGTTGTCGCTGGTGCGTACGGCGGTGGGCGACCGCTACGTGCTCGAACACATGCGCGAGCACGGCTTCAATGTGGGGGGCGAGCAGTCCGGGCATATCATCCTGTCCGACTATTCGACGACGGGGGATGGCCTGGTCGCGGCCCTGCAGGTTATGGCCGTGGTCAAGCGTCGCAACAAGCCGGTGAGCGAGGTTTGCCGCCGCTTCGAGCCTCTCCCGCAGATCCTCAAGAACGTGCGCGTCGCGGATGCCCGGATGCTGGCCCAGGACTCGGTCCAGGCGATGATCGAGGCCGCCCGCGCCCGGTTCGGAGCTTCCGGGCGCCTCGTGATCCGCCCTTCCGGCACGGAGCCGGTAATCCGGGTGATGGGCGAGGGGGACGACCGCCGGCTCGTCGAAACGATCGTGGACGATGTTTGCGATGCGCTCGCCGCCCAGGCAAGGCCGATCGCGGCCGAATAGCCGCAACGCCTAACGCTGGCGGCCCGCCACACTCAGGCGCGCGGCGCTTTCAACCGGCTGATCGATGACAGCGTCCATTGGCCCGCGCTGCCGTTGAGGCGCGCCGCCGTCAGGGGCGCCACGTCGATCCTCCAGAACGCGCGTGGCGTCGCACCGATCGCGTGGATGATGGCCGCTTTGATGATTGCGGCATGCGTGACCGCAACCGCCCGTTCGGGCCTTGAGTCCTGCTCGTCCAGCCAGACAGCGACGCGTCGGATAAGATCGGTGATCGACTCGCCGCCATGCGGCGCTGCAGCCGGGTCGCGCAGCCATTCGGCGAGCAACTCCGGCTCCTGCGCCTCGACGTCATCGAACGAACGGCCGGTCCAGCGCCCGTAATCGCAGTCCCGCAGCAGCGACTCCGAGGTCGCGACGAGACCAAGTCCCTCGGCAGTCTGGCGGGCCCGCAGGGCGGGACCGGTCCAGGCCTGATCCACGCGACCGAGCGAACCGGCGAGCGACGCGAGTCTTGGCATCCATCGAGGGTCGAGCGCCTCGTCGGCCGGAAAGGCCGAGGCGCGGGTCGCCGAGGTCGCGGCGTGACAGACCAAAGTCAGGCGGGTGGTCACGGTGCGAGGTGCCTACCCGTCGCTCTATTGCTCGTACGGGAAATCCTCACGCCCGGTCAGGGCGTCGAGGCCCGCAGGCTCAGTTTTGGCGAGCTTCTCGCCGCTCGCTCGGTCAATGCGCCGAAAAGGAGGCCTATGACGGACCACATGAGCAGCTGAGCACCCAGTGACGCAATCCTGAACTGCCAGAGCACCACGGCGGGGAATTGTTCCGGCACTTCGTTGACGACCGGCAAAGCAAAGGTCGCCGCGGACACGATCACGACGTAGATCGCGGCGGCGATCAGTGTTGCGTTCCACCCACCAAAGCGCCGCAAAAGGTGCTGGCGCAGCATCCCCGAACCGATCATGCCGGCAAGCGAGATCGCAATCATGGCGAAATAGCAGGCCGTCCGGATGCCAATCGTCTCCGGCTCGCCCACTGACGGCGGATTGGCCGGATATTTCAGGCAGGGGATGAGATGAAGCGACAGGAAGCCCATGCCGGCCAGCAGCGCCGAGGTCGCCCTCGGGTCGAGCGCGCCGATGCGCCCGAAGACGATGGCATAGGCCAGGGCGAACAAGCCGCCAAAGGCCGCGCCATAGACCGCGACACCCGTAAAGAGGCCGATGCCGGCTTGCGTCGGCCGACTGACGAGTTCTTCTTCCGGTTCGGGTGCCGCTCCCGCGGTGCCCATGTTCATCGCGCTGCCGGGCTTGGCACCGCTCATGTCCATGGGGGCGGCCGCTTTGCCCTTCGATTCGTTCATCTGAGACTCGAACGCGATGGCGCGATCGACCTGGGGCTCGCCAACGATCCTCAGGAAGGCGAAGCAGAAAAGTCCGGCGACGATGCCGACCAGCATCCCGCGCAGCAGGAGCGTTCCGACCATGGCAGGGGATCCCGGCTAATGGCAGGGGAACCCGAGCAGATGCCGGCCGTCGTGCAAGAATTCGTGCACATACATGCCGCGGATCAACGACGTGGCGCCTTGTTCCGCGCCCACGAAGTAGATCGCCAGTACGAGCAGAAGGCCGCCGAACACCGCCCACGGCAGCACGTCGGTGACGGGAATTGCGACGGGGCGGGTCGTCGGCGCGAAGGCTGTATGTGACATGATCGAAGCTCCTGGGAATTCGCGTCCCGTTCGAGGTCTGCCGGATCGCAAGCTGGGTCTGACTCTCGTCCGCGATCGAGCACGAAGTACTCGAAGGCACGAGCGATTACAGTGGCGCGACCGTGCCGGGCTTTCACCGGCTTCCACGCCTGAGATCAATGCGCATCCAGGTTAGGTAGGGGGCTCGGTCTCGTCAAGGCGATTCCGGGCCCGCATAAGAGCGGCGCCTCATCCCGGGATCATCCACGAGAAGACGTACTGCTGCGCGACCACCAGGATTCCAAGCAGGATCGTTAGAAAGACGCTGTGCTTGAAGGTCCGGGCGAAGACCAGGCCCTCCTGCCCCTTGAGGTCAGTGACCGAAACCCCGGTGGCAATGTTCTGGGGCGAGATCATCTTGCCCATCACGCCGCCCGACGAATTGGTGGCGGCGATCAGGATCGGGTTGAGCCCGAGCTGGTTGGCGGCCACGACCTGCAGGTTGCCGAAGAGGGCATTTCCGGACGTATCGCTGCCCGACAGGAACACCGCGATCCAGCCCAGGAAAGCCGAAACCAGCGGGAAGAACACGCCCACGGAGGCGACCGCCTTGCCAAGCGTGTAGGTCATGCCCGAATAATTCATCAGATAGGCAAGACCGATTATCAGAGCGACCGTCAGAATAGCGATGCGGCTCTGCACCCAGGTCGCGCCGGCCGCCTTGACGAGGTCTCGCGGTCCGAGGCCGACGAGCGCCGAGGTGATCAGCGTCGCGAGCAGGATCGCGGTGCCGGTGGCGAGCGGCTGGAAATCCCAGATCGCCGCATAGGGTCGGTTGTCGTAGAGCGTGATCGAGATCGCGTTATGCAGGCCTGGCCACGGGACCTTGGTGTCGCCGATCAGGAAAATCTTGAGCGAGGTCCAGAGGATAACCACCGCCGAAACCACCAGCCACGGCACCCAGCCGTTCCATGTGGCGGAGGATTGGGGCAGCGCCGCAGTCTTGACCATTTTGACCGCATAGACCGGGTCCGGAGCCGGTCGCCAGACCCGGAGGAACAGGAGGGTCGCGATCAAGGAGCCGAGCGACGACAATACGTCGGTCAGCTTGTAGTCGATGAAATTCGCGCAGGTGAACTGCACCAGCGCGAAGGAGCCGCCCGCCACCAGCAAAACCGGCCAGAGTGCCGCGACGGAGCGGCGCCCGCCGTAGACCGCCATGACATAGAAGGGCAGCAACAGGGCGATGAAGGGCAGTTGCCGACCCACCATGGCCCCGAGCGTGACGTCGGAAAGGTGGGTCACCTGTCCCAAGACCGTGATTGGCACGCCCAGCGCTCCGAATGCCACAGGAGCCGTGTTGAAGATCAAGGTGAAGGTGAGCGCCTCGATGGGCTCGAAGCCGACCAGGATGAGCAGCGCGCTGGTGATCGCGATCGGGGTGCCGAACCCCGAAATGCCCTCAAGCAGGGCCCCGAAGCAGAATCCGACCACGACAAGCACAACCCGCCGGTCATCCGGCAAGTTGGCGATCATCCATTCGCGGAACCGCTCGAACCGGCCCGAGGCCACGGCCACGTTGTAGAGCAACAGCGCGTTCACGACGATCCACATGACCGGCCAGAGCGCGAACACGATGCCATTGAGAGTCGCGTCGGCCGCGAGGCCTACCGGCATGCTCCACACGGTCGTGGCCAGCACCAGGGCGACCACCAGACCGGCCGCCGAAGCCTGCCAGGCCGGCCGCCGAAGCACACCGAGCATGACAAGCGCGACCACGATCGGCACTGCCGCGACCAGAAAAGACAGAAACAGGTTGTCGCCGACCGGCGTCAGAAGCTGCTGAAACACGCTTTCCCCCCTTGAGCGTTCCGTCGATGCGAAAACCGCTCTAGCTAAAAGGCGAGCAGTTTCATGGGTCGACGGATCGCTTCCCCGCTCCGTCTCGAACGCCCCTGCTCTCGTTGCCCCAAGTGTGGCGGAAAAGGTGTCGCGTCACAATGGTTACTGAAGCCGATCAGCCGTTGATCCCAGGCTCTATGGCCGACAACGACGAGAAGCCTCGCGCCCGAAGGGGCACGAGGCGAAAAATCCAGACGCCTAGTGTTTGGGGAGCCCTCAGCCCGCCGAGGCGCTGAGGGCCTTGACCCGCGTGCTGAGGCGCGAGACTTTGCGGGACGCGGTGTTCTTGTGGATGATGCCCTTCTGGGCCGAACGCATCACCAGGGACTCGGTCGCGACCAAGGCCGTGGCGGCCGACGCTGCGTCTCCGGTTGCGATCGCTTCCTCGACCTTGCGAAGCTGCGTGCGCATCGCGCTCCGGCGCATGCGGTTGACGCGTGTGCGGCGTGCGAGTTTGCGGACGGCCTTCTTGGCCGAGGAGGTATTCGCCATTGCTTGTTCCTGAGAGAAAGGCGGCGCCGTAACCGGTCCGCCACGCAATCGAAAGCGGCGCCGGGACGCCGCGAAGCCGCCCTTATAGGCAAGACCGCCTGCCGCCGTCAACGTTTGGCGACGGCGATTGCAGGAAAAGGTTTGCTCCAGCCGATATTTTGCGCCATAAGGCGCGCCTTGAACCGTCCGGCCTGCCAGGGCTGCCGTGGCGGTTTCTTCGCTCGTTCACAGCCAAGCACGGGATCGGCCGGAGTGCTCCAGCCGCGTCACCGTATCATCGAGAGCCAAATGCCCAAACTGAAAACCAAGTCCGGCGCCAAGAAGCGCTTCAAAGTCACCGGCACCGGCAAGGTGCTTTATACCCAGGCCGGCAAACGGCATGGCATGATCAAGAGGACCAACAAGCAGATCCGTAACCTGCGCGGCACCAGCGTGCTGTTCAAGAGCGATGGCGACAATATCAAGAAGTTCTTCTTGCCGAACGGGTAATCCCGCTTCCGTCCTCATCGTTCCGTATCTGAAAAGAAAGGTCATCCATGTCCCGCGTCAAACGCGGCGTGACATCTCACGCCAAGCACAAGAAAACCCTCGACGCTGCCAAGGGCTTCTACGGTCGTCGCAAGAACACGATCAGGATCGCCAAGCAGGCGGTCGAGAAGTCGATGCAATACGCCTATCGCGACCGCAAGGTTAAGAAGCGCACGTTCCGGGCTCTCTGGATCCAGCGCCTCAATGCGGCGGTGCGTGAGCTCGGGCTCACCTACAGCCGCTTCATCGACGGGCTCAACAAGGCCGGCATCGAAATGGACCGGAAGGTTCTGTCCGAGCTTGCGATCACCGAGCCGGAGGCTTTCAAGGCCATCGTCGAAAAGGCCAAGAGCGCATTGCCCGCAGCCGCTGCCTGAGCGCATTTCGGGCAGAGACCCGGTCCTGACTGGCGCAGCCACGATGATCCTTCTCACTTGCGGGAGAGGGTGATTCGAAGGACCGGATGAGCATGTTGCAGTCTGGACCAGAGGCACACCATGGGCGATGAGGTCGAACTCGAACGGCGGCTTCTGGCCGAGATCGAGACGGCCGAAACCGAGCCTGCCCTCGAGGCGGTTAGGATCGCCGCCCTCGGCAAAAAAGGCTCCGTTTCCGCGCTTCTGGCGACGCTCGGCCGCATGGCGCCCGACGAGCGCAAGGCGAAGGGCGAAGCCTTCAATCTGCTGAAGTCCCGCGTGACCGACGCCCTCGCGATCCGTCGCGATGCGATCGACGCCGAAACGCTTGCGGCACGGCTTGCGGCCGAGACGCTCGACGTCTCCCTGCCCGTCCGCGAGGAGCCGGTCGTGACCGGCCGCATCCATCCGATCAGCCAAGTCACGGATGAGATCACCGCCATTTTCGCCGACATGGGGTTCGCGGTCGCCGAAGGGCCGGACATCGAGACCGACTTCTTCAACTTCACTGCGCTGAACTTTCCGCCCGGGCATCCTGCGCGGGAAATGCACGATACGTTCTTCTTCAATCCCAAGCCCGACGGGGAACGCCGACTGCTGCGGACTCATACCAGTCCGGTGCAGATCAGGACCATGCTGGCCCAGCAGCCGCCGATCCGGGTCGTCTGTCCCGGCAGGACCTATCGCAAGGATTCCGACCAGACCCATACGCCGATGTTCCATCAGGTCGAGGGCCTGGTGATCGACAAGCGCGCCAATCTGGCCAACCTCAAATGGGTGCTGGAGGAATTCTGCCGCGCCTTCTTCGAGGTCGAGCAGGTGCGCATGCGCTTCCGGCCCTCGTTTTTTCCGTTTACCGAACCGTCGATGGAGGTGGACATCCAGTGTGCCCGCAAAGGCGACGAGATCCGCTTCGGCGAGGGCGAAGACTGGCTCGAGATCCTCGGCTGCGGCATGGTGCATCCAAATGTCCTCAGACATTGCGGCATCGATCCGGACGAATACCAGGGTTTTGCCTGGGGCATGGGGATCGATCGCATCGCCATGCTCAAATATGGCATGCCCGACCTTCGCGCCTTCTTCGATGCGGACCTGCGCTGGCTCGACCATTACGGGTTTCGACCGCTCGACATTCCGACGCTGGCCGGCGGCCTGACCGGATAGGAGGGTGCAATGGCCGTTGCCACGAGGCTGACAGACGACGAGGTGCGGGCGATCGCACAGGAGGTGCTAGGGCGCAAACTGAAGGATTTCGGCTTCGATCGCGCCGAGGCTAAGTCCGGGCCCGACCAGGACGGCGATCCCGCGCTGTTCATAACGCTTGTGATGAAGCCGGGCGCCCCAGTTATTCCGGGGCGAAGTCTTTCCGATGCTCATCTTGCGTTTGATGATTATCTCAAGGCCCGAGCCGACGAACGCTTTGCCTATTTCCATTTCAAATGGCTGGGCGAAGAGGTGCCGGACAACAGCCCGGACGTATAGCTGTGACCGCCGATGACCTCGTCGACATCGCGGCCGAATTGCTTCAATCCCCCTCGGGCAGGCGTAAACAGGCTGCGTTTAAGCGGGCTGTGAGCACGGCCTATTACGCCCTGTTCCACGCGCTCGCCTACAATTGTGTGGACAGTTTGCTCGGTTGGCGCATGCACGCAGACAATTATTGGGACGTGGTCACACCACTCTACCGATTGATCGATCACGGAAGCGCAAAAAAGGCTTTCCTTCAGATCAAGAATGACCCCGCGTCTTCGCCCGAACTGCGCCGTGTCGGCGTTGCCTTTACAGAGCTGCAGGCCGATCGCATGCTTGCGGATTATGATCCTCGGCCTGGATTATTCGGGCGGGGCGATGCCCTGCAACGGATCGAGCAAGCGCGAGACGCCATTCAGGATCTCCGGTCCCTCTCCGCAGACATCCGCCGAACCCTAGCGGTCCAGCTCATCTCCAAGCAGCGCTGACGCGCCCAAGGTTTGAATCGGCAGCCCTCATGAAATTCACGCTCTCCTGGCTCAAGGATCATCTCGAAACCGATGCGCCCCTGGCCGAAATCGTCGAGACGTTGACGCGCATCGGCCTCGAGGTCGAGGGTCTCGACGATCCGGCCGCAAGGCTCGCCGGGTTCACCATAGCCCGCGTGATCGAGGCCAAGCCCCACCCCAATGCGGACCGACTGCGGGTGTGCAGCGTCGATACCGGACAGGGCGGAGCGCCGGTCCAGGTGGTCTGCGGAGCCCCCAATGCACGCACCGGCATGCGCTCGGTGTTCTCGCCGCCCGGCACGTTCATCCCGGGCAAGAAGATCACGCTCGGCGCGGGTGTCATTCGGGGCGTCGAGTTCGAACGGCATGCTCTGCTCGGAGGCGGAACTCGAACTCTCCGAGGATCACGACGGCATCATCGACCTGCCCGAGGATGCGCCGGTCGGCACCCCCTATGCGGCCTATGCCGGGCTCGACGATCCGGTCATCGACATCAATCTCACGCCGAACCGCCCCGATGCGGCCAGTGTCTTTGGCATCGCGCGGGACTTGGCTGCGGCGGGCCTGGGACGCCTGAAGGCCGAACCGGTTCCCGCCGTTCAAGGTTCGTTCCCCTGCCCCGTCACGGTGCATCTCGATCTCGCGCCTGCGGACGAACAGCTTTGCCCGGCTTTCGGGCTTCGGCTGGTGCGCGGCGTGAAAAACGGCCACTCACCGGAATGGATGCGCCGCCGTCTCGCGGCGATCGGGCTGCGGCCCATCAATGCTCTGGTCGACATCACCAACTTCATCACCTTCGACCGCGGCCGGCCGCTGCACGCCTTCGATGCCGCCAAGGTTCATGGGGCATTGGTGGTTCGCCGGGGCCGGGCGGGGGAACAGCTGAGGGGGCTCAACGGCAAGGATTATGCCCTGGACGAGTCCATGGTCGTCATTGCGGACCAGCATGGGCCCGAGTCTCTCGCCGGCATTATGGGCGGGGAAGGCTCCGGCTGTGACGAGAATACGACAGACGTTCTGATCGAGAGCGCCCTGTGGGACCCGATCACCATTGCGCAAACCGGGCGCAAGCTCGGCATCAACACCGACGCGCGCTACCGCTTCGAGCGCGGCGTCGACCCCGCCTTCTGTCTCCCCGGACTGGATCTTGCAACCCAGCTCGTGCTCGACATCTGCGGCGGCGAGGCTTCGGCGGTCGCCCTCGCCGGGACCATTCCCGTGCCGGACCTGCGGGTCGACTTCCCGCTGAGCGAGGTGGTGCGCCTGACCGGCCTCGAACTCCCGGCCTCAGACGCGCAACGCATCCTCGAACGGCTCGGCTTCGATCTGCTCGGCCATCCGGACAACAGCGACTGGATCGTTGCAAAAGCGCCCTCCTGGCGCCCCGACATCCACGGCAAGGCGGATCTCGTCGAGGAGATCCTCCGCATCGCCGGGCTCGATAAACTTGTGGCGCAGCCGCTCGAACGCGACCCCGGTGTTCCCCGCCCCGTGCTGACGCTGCTTCAGAAACGGACCCGATTGGCGAAGCGGACGCTCGCCGGATGTGGTCTTCTCGAGGCCGTGACCTGGTCGTTCGTGTCCGAGGCCCAGGCGAAGGCTTTCGGGGGCGGAGCGCCCGAACTCGCCTTGGCCAACCCGATCGCAGCCGAGCTTTCGACCATGCGGCCGAGCCTCCTGCCGGGATTGATCGCAGCCGCGGGACGCAACGGCGCCAGGGGTTTTCCCGACGCCGCGCTGTTCGAGGTCGGACAGATCTTTCTCGGCGATGGCGAGGACGACCAGCGGATCGCGGCGGCGGGCCTGCGCCGCGGCACGGCACGCCCCGCCGGAACGGGGCGTCATTGGTCCCAGAAGGCGGCTCCGGTCGGTGTGTTCGACAGCAAGGCTGACGCCACGACCTTGCTGGCTTCGCTCGGGGTTCCGGGCGGCAGCGTGCAGGTCGCGGCTGGGGGTCCGTCCTACCTGCATCCCGGCCGCGCCCTGACCTTGCGCATGGGGCCCAAGACCGTGGTTGGTTTTTGCGGCGAACTCCACCCCGACATTCTGCGCGCAATGGACGTTTCCGGGCCGATCGCCTGCTTCGAGATCATTGTCGATGTTCTGCCGGGCCCGAAGGCCAGGCCCACGAAAGCACGGCCGAAGCTCGTGCTGTCCGACCTGATGCCGGTGGAGCGCGACTTCGCCTTCCTAGTGGATCGGACCGTTCCGGCCGCCGATCTGGTCACGGCTGCGCGCTCGGCGGATCGCACGCTCGTGTCCCGGGCCGCCATCTTCGACCTTTATGAAGGACAGGGCGTTCCTGCAGGCAAGAAATCGGTCGGCCTTTCGGTGACCCTGCAGCCGACCGGCAAGACTCTGACCGATGCCGAGATCGAGCGCGTCAGCGCCAGCATCGTCGAGGGTGTGGCCAAACGCACCGGCGCCGTGCTCCGGGCGTGATGCCGTCAGGAGGGCTGTCGTCGAAGCCGTCATTCGGCGCAGGATGTGCGGGATCGCGCTTTTACCTGGGCCGCCGCAGGTTTGAGGTAGCCTTGCTGTTGAAAAAGCTCTCCATCAACGCGCGGTTGCGCTGCAGTTGCTTGAGTCCGACAAGCATGTTGCGGAGCTGTCCCTCTGCCTCATCGGCCGAGCGGTTCTGATCCTTCAACCGTGAAATGAGGGCGACCTGATCGGCGATCCTGGATTCGGTCTCGCTGATGCGCCGTTCCACGGTTTCAAAGTAATCGCCCTCGATCTGCACGGGCCGTTCCTCGCGATACTCAGCAAACCCCGCCAAAGGAGATTTAACACGAGCGCGTCGCGTGAACTAATCCTTAACTCATTCTAGCTTAACGGCGCTAGGCACCGCCGCGATCTTGCTGAAGCGTATCGCACGAAACCAGCCAAACGGGCGCGGCGGACGGAGCGGCATCTTGGGCCGGCAGGCGACACACACGCCTGCGAAGCAACCGCCTTCTGCCGAGCGGATTGGCTGACTTGCACCACGGGGCCAGGTTGCCCGCGCGGTTCTCGCATGCTGCATTCCCGAATTTCCGGAAGTACAGGCGCGCCAAAGCGCCGCCGCGTTGTTACGGGGCGCCGTACCGAGACGAAGTCACGAAGCGATGCGTCGAGCGATGAAACTCGTCGCTTTCCAAACTGGAGCGGTTCTCGCAACGACGGAACCGCTCGAGGCCTCGCCATCCACCTATTCACCCGCCCGTTGCCCTTTTATGGTAATGGCTCGGTCCTGCATGGTGAGTGAGCGCGATGTTTGCCGACTTCGACCCGTACATCGTGATGCACCTCGCGGCGCTGATCGCAGTCGCGGCGCTGGCGCTCCGGGATCAGTTGAAGCTCCGGTCGGTGCTGCTGGTCAGCATCGCACTCACTGCGGTCTACAATTACGCCCTGCTGCGCGAGCCTAGCTGGAAGGATCTTTTCTGGAATGCCGTCACGTTCACCATGAATCTCGTGGTGCTGATCCAGATAATACTGGATCGGACCCACATCGGGCTGAGCCAAGAGGAAAACGAGCTTTTCTCGGCTTTCCAGATGCTCACCCCGGGAGAATTCCGCGCCATCGTCAAGCTTGCGACCTGGCGTACAGCCGAGGCGGACGTCGTCATCACCCAGGAAGGCGTGGTGCCTGATCATCTCTATTACATCCTGCATGGCGGGGTTCTGGTCAGCAAGGGAGGCCGCGATATCAAGATCGGAGCCAAAACCTTCATCGGCGAGGTGGCCTTCCTGCATCGCCGGCCGGCCTCGGCAACGGTGCAACTCGAGCCCGGGACGCGCTACCTGGAATGGCCCGTGCGCAAGCTCGACGGGCGGATCGACGGCAAGCAGGCCCTCAAACATGCCATCCTGCGCCTGATCAGCTTCGACATGGCCACGAAGGTGGCGCGCGCTTAACAGGACCTGCCCGATGGCCCGCCATGGTGGGGAAGCTCTGTCGAGGTGTACGGGAACAAGGCCAGCCGAGGAGCAGCAAGCCAGATGAAGACGAGCGCAACGGTTGTCGCGGATTCCCCTGCTCGGTTGATCGACGCCAAGATCAAGGAACTGAACGACTGGAGGGGCAAGACGCTCTCCCATGTGCGGGCGCTGATCAAGCAGGCGGACTCCGAAGTGGTCGAGGAATGGAAATGGAGAGGCGTTCCGGTGTGGTCTCACGCCGGGATCATTTGTACCGGTGAGACCTACAAGAACGTCGTCAAGCTGACATTCGCCAAAGGCGCCGCGCTGAACGATCCTTCAGCTCTGTTCAACTCAAGCCTGGACGGCAACGTGAGGCGCGCCATCGATCTCCATCAAGATGCCGAGATCGATGAGGAAGCCTTCCGGACTCTGATAAGGGCTGCGGTAGCGCTGAACAGATCTTCGGCCCGGTAGGTGGCGCGCTCTCGACATCGGCCGGTTGCAGCAACCTTGGCCGTCGGCCTACCGAGTCGGCCGGCCAGCCTACAAAAAGCTCGCACTCCACCCCGACGAGATTCCGGGCGACGCTCTCCGATGCTGGACCGCACGCCGGTGTCGGCGAATGTGGCGGGGGCGTGTCCAAAATACAACTCCCGACTCTGATTCGACCGAACGCCACGAATCCAGCTTCGCCAAACGGTCCACCTCACTTACGTTCAGGAAACGGCCCCAAAATTTCTTCGTGCCCGCGACATACCTTCAGATGTAGCGGGCCGAAAAGGGCGGTTGTTGTTGGCTGTTCCCGGTGGTCGGCGTTGCAGCGAGAAGCGACGCATTCCAAGAGCTCGGCAGGGTGCGGGCCAAGACAGCGCGTGTATTCTGGGGGGCTGCTTTGTCCGAACAGTCACAACATTCAATTGCGATGACGGCTCGCAATACATCGGCGAGCCCGACCCTTTACTTTTTCGATATTGTCGAGGACTACCCCGAAATCGGCGGCGTCGCTCGCGTTTCGGCCCGGCTGCGCTGGGCGTTCCGGCAGCATTTCGGCGCGCGTGTCGTTGCCGTGCGCGACATCGCCGATGGGCTGGGATGCGGCGACAAAGGTGAGGACTATCTCGCCCGCGAGCGGCGCGCCATGCTGCGGCTGGCCCAGGTCGATCCAGCCTCCACGTTCTTCATTCCGAACTTCCAGAATCCGCTCGACCGGGTGGCGGACCTGATCCGGCCGAAGGTCGTCAATGTCGTCCATGACCTTCAATTCGCCAGCCTGCCGGACCTGTTCACGGCAGAACAGCACCGATGGCTCGACGCCGGCTTCTCCGCGACCCGGGCCAATGCGGACGCAATCGCCTTCGTGAGCCGAACGACGCGCGACCATTTTGTGGCACGCTACGGCGCGCCCGCGCGGTGCCGGGTGATTGCCGCGCCGATCGGCGCAACGACACCGGGCCGGGCCGTGGCGGGCCGGCCGCCTTTCCTGCTTGCGGTGCAGCATGGCGAGTGCCACCCGCACAAGAACGTCGCCGGGTTGCTGCGATTGGTTGCCGGTCTGGCGGAGCGCAGCCCTGCCCTGACCTTGCTGGTGACGGGACGCGGCCGCGCGTCCTTCGAAACTGAATGCGAGTCCCTGCCGCGCCATGTGCGCGACCGGGTCCATCACCTCGGTCACGTCGCGCGCGACGAACTCAACGGCCTCTACCGCGGCGCCGAGGCATTCGTATCGTTGTCGCGGTTCGAGGGTTTCAACATGCCGGCCGCGGAAGCGGCGTCCTGCGGCACGCCGCTGATCCTGTCGGATCTCCCGGTGCATCGCGAGTTCCACACCGACGGAGCCTGTTTCCTCGAGCCGACGAGGCCGGACGTCGACGCGGCTGCCGCGTTCCTGGCCGATGCCGCGCCTCGCCTGCGCGGCTATGCCTGGGGCCGCGCAGACCTTTGTTCGGCCGCATCCGTCGTCCAGGCGCATATCGGATTGATCGCGGCCATCGAGACAGATCCTGCCGAAGCCACGCGGCCGCTCGGGGGAGCGCGCCGCGTCTCGGCCACCACCCGCGTGTTCCGGGTAGGCACCGGCCGGCGCCGGTCCGTGGCCACGACGCGACGCCCCATAGCGGCGGCAGTGAGCCGCCAAAGGCTCGCCCGCGCGCTCCTGGCCGGCACCATCCTGGGCGGCTCGGCTGCGCTGCTGCTGGGCGGTGCCTCCCCCGCGAGAGCCCTCGTTGTGGCAGTGCCGTCCCCGTGTGCCGATGGAACCAACGCCGCGGGTGGCAATGGCGGCAACGCAACTTCCGGTTCCACAACCCTGGGGGGTGCCGGCGGTTGTACGCCGAGCAACCCGAACTTCGGCACCAGCCTGGATGGCGCACCTGGCGACAGCAACGGGAATTTGGCCGGCGGCGGCGGCGGCGGAGCCGGCGGGAATATAGACTCCCACACAGGCGGTGCGGGGGGCGCGGGCGGCGCCGGCGGATTCGGCGGGCCAGGCGGCACGGGCGGTGACGGTGGCAATTACGGCGGCACTATATCAGCACCGGGCGGCGGCGGGTTCACGGGCGGAACCGGCGGGGCTGGCGGGGACGTGACATCGACAGCCGTCGGATTGGGCGGCGGCGGTGGTGGTGGTGGTGGCGTCGGCACCGGTGTCACATCCGGTCCGGTTACCATCAGCGGGAGGAACAGTATCGGTGGCGACGGGGGCCAAGGCGGGGCCGCCATCTACGGCAACGGCGGAAACGGGGGTGACGGCGGCATCGGCACCGAGGTGCAGAATGCCACGAACCTTACGCTATCGTCGGGTTACTATAACGGGGGCAACGGCGGCGCCGGGGGCGCCAGCACCTATTACAATGGCGGCAATGGCGGCAACGGCGGTGCCGGCGTGGTGTTCCGGGATGCTGGCGGAACGCTGACCAACAATGGCACTATCCAGGGCGGTAACGGCGGCAACGGCGGCAACAGCACCTATTTCACGGGCGGCCTGGGCGGGGCCGGCAGCGCGGCTGTGCAATTCCTGAACGGCGGAACTCTGAACAATACCGGAACGATCTCGGGAGGCGTGGGCGGAAGCGGTGGTGTTGACGTCAATGGCTCTTTCAGCGCGGGCGGCAACAACGGCAACGGCGTCGAGGGCAGCGGCCTCAACATCACGAATAGCGGCACGATCTCGGGCCTCGATGCCCTGCATCTCAATGGTGGGCTGAACACGCTCACCATGCAGGGCGCCAATGCCACGCTGTCCGGCAACATCTACGTCGGTGTGGACAATACCAATACCGGCAGCCTCAACGTAATCGTCTCGACGACCGCGCCGCCCAGCAATTCGCCGCTCACGCTCACGAACACGATCTACGGTGCCGGGTCGATCGAGAAATCCGGCGACGGCCTACTGATCCTGTCCGGGCCGAATACCTACACCGGCGGCACGACGCTGACTGCCGGCACACTCCAGGTGACGAACTCGACCGGCGGCACCGCCCCAGGCGACGCGTCGTCGATCGGTACCGGCACGCTCATCTTCAATGGCGGCACCCTGCAGGCGCCGCTGCTCGGCAACGGGGGGACCTTCGGGCTCGTATTCGCCAATGCGGCGGTGATCAACGCAAACGGCGGCGCCATCGATGCGAACGGCAATCAGATCACCCTGTCGGGCAACATCGCGGACGCGGTGCCCGCCGCACCGGGCAGCCTTGCAATAGTCGGCAGCGCCAGCGCCCCCAACGGTACCGTGATCTTATCTGGCACAAACACCTACTCCGGCGCGACCCTGGTCGGTTCCGGGTCGCAGCCCGTGACCTTGCGGGCAGGCTCGGCGACCGCATTCTCACCGAACTCGGCCTTCCAGGTGGATCTGGGTGCCGTCCTGGCGCTGAACGGCTACAGCAATACGATCTATTCGCTCGCCGATGGAGCGGATGGCGGCGGCACGGTCGAGAATAATCGCAACACCGAGGGGCTCCCGCCTCCTCCAACCAGGATTCTGACGATCGCGCCCCAGCTCGGATCGACGACGTTCTCGGGCCTGATCACAAATGGTGGCACCGACCCGCTGGCCATTGTGAAGGACGGCGCCGGCACCCAGATTTTCGCGGGTGCCAACGCCTACTCGGGAGGCACCACCATCAACGCCGGCACGCTCTCGCTGGCGCATCAGACCGGCGGCATCATCGATGCCTCCGGCAGCGGGCCGATGGCCGTCAACGCCGGCACGCTCGAACTCGCGGCGACCGGCAAGCTCGCTAACGCGGTCACGCTCGGCAATGGCGTGACGGCCACCATCGGGGCAACCTCGGGCACCACGGCCACCATCGGAGGCACTTTTACCTTCGGTACCACCGGCACGGCCGTGTTCGGCTCCGCGGTCGACACCGGCACCATCGTATTCGCGCCCACCAGCGTAACCGGCGCCCCTCAGGTGCTCGAAGTCGCCGGCGGCACGTTGCAGGCCGGGGCCGCCAACGCCAATCTCGGCAATGTCACGCAGGCAGCCAGTACCACCACCCGCCTCGATCCTGGCGGCACGCTCGATTTCAACGGCAACAGTGCCACGATCAGCAACCTGCAAGGCACCGGCGGAACATTGACCAATGCGGCCAGCGCCACGACGACGATCAACGGGGGCGCCTTCGCGGGTGTTATCGCCGGCGGTGGGAATGTTGCGTCGACGGGATCGCTGACGCTTTCCGGAGTCAACACCTACACCGGGGCGACCACGATCACGGGCGGCACGCTGGCGCTCGCCGGCCCGGGCAGCATCGCGCAATCGAGCGGCGTCGCGGCTGCGGGAACATTCGACATCTCGCAGACCAATGCCGGCGCCTCCATAACGACCCTGTCGGGCGGGGGTGCCGTCGCGCTCGGCAGCAAGATGCTGACGGTCTCCCAGGGGTCTACAACGTTTTCGGGCGTCATCGCCGATGGTGGAATCGGGGGCGGGGCCGGCGGCGCCTTCGGGGTCTCGGGTGGCATCCAGACCCTGTCGGGAGCCAACACCTACACCGGGGCGACCACGATCACGGGCGGCACGCTGGCGCTCGCCGGCCCGGGCAGCATCGCGCAATCGAGCGGCGTCGCGGCTGCGGGAACATTCGACATCTCGCAGACCAATGCCGGCGCCTCGATCACCACCCTGAGCGGCGGGGGATTTGTGGTGCTCGGCGCGCGACCCCTGGCCCTGACGGCCGCTCACGATACCTTCTCCGGCGTTATTTCCGGGACGGGCAGCCTCACGCTATCGGGCGGCGCCGAAACACTGTCTGGAGTGAACGCCTATTCGGGCGGCACGCACCTGAACGCGGGCACGCTGGCGGTCGGCAACAACGCGGCGCTCGGCACCGGAACACTGACATTCGGCGGCGGTACGCTGCAGGCCGCTGTCGATGGACTCACGCTCGGCAACGCGGCAGTTCTGGCCGCGAACGGTACGATCGACACCCAAAGCTTCGGGCTTACCTATTCGGGTGCCATAACGGGTGCGGGCCAGCTTACCAAGGCCGGCACCGGTATGCTCGTCCTGACCGGCACCGACACCTACGCGGGCGGCACCACCATCGCGGCCGGCACGCTGCAGATCGGCAATGGGGGAACGACGGGCTCGATTACCGGGAACATCGTCGACAACGGCGCCCTCGCGTTCAACCGCTCGGACGCGGTGACATTCGCGGGCGTGGTCTCCGGCTCCGGATCGCTGACCCAGGCCGGCACAGGCACGCTCACGCTCACCGGCGCCGACGCCTACACGGGCGGGACAAGGATCGCGGCCGGCACCCTTCAACTCGGCAATGGCGGCACCACGGGCTCGATCGCGGGCAACGTGGTCGACAACGGAACGCTGATCTTCAACCGCTCCGACACGGTGACGTTCGGGGGCGCGATCTCGGGCTCTGGATCGGTAGCCCAGATCGGGTCCGGCACCACGATACTCACGGCGGCCAACACCTATGCGGGCGGCACCCGGCTCGATGCCGGCACACTCGGGGTCGCGGTCGACAACGGGCTCGGTACCGGTTCCTTGACGATCAACGGAGGAACCTTGCAGGCCGAACCGATCGGCACGGCGCTGCCGAACGTTTCGCTGGCCAACAACGTCACGGTGAACGGTGCCGGCACCATCGACAGCAACGGCGGCGCATTGACGCTCGGCGGCAACATCACAGGCCCCGGCAGCCTGACCTACACCGCCACGGGCGGCGTGTTTACCGGCAAAGCCTACGACAGCACCAGCATCATACTGACGGGAACAAACACCTACGTGGGCGGATCGACCGTTCGATCCGGAGCCTCGATCGAGGTTGTTGCAGATAACGCGCTTGGTACGGGCAGCCTGCAGGTCGACAAGGGTGGCCTGATCGATCTGTTCGGCCACAGCCAAAGCGTGACGAGCCTCAATGGCGCGGGCGTCATCTTCGCGGGTGGCAGTCCGACTGCCCCGGCCGGCAGCACCACCCTGGTGACTCTGGCGGTTCAGTCCGGAAACTTCAGCGGTACGATCGATCACGCGAGCCATTTCATCTCGAACGGCAGCGGCGGCACGACCACCGTCAATTATGGCGACATTACCCTGGTCAAAAGCTCCGGTGGGACGCTGACCTTGTCGGGCAGCAACAACTACGGCGGGGGCACCCAGCTCCTGGCCGGCACGATCGCGGTCGGCAACGCCAATGCGCTCGGCACCGGCACGCTGGCGATGTCGGACGGCACGACCCTGCAATCGGCCATGGACGGGCCAACACTCAACAACGCCATCACCTTGGCCGGCAAGGACCAGTTCGATACCCAGAGCTACGCCAAGGGTCTGAACCTGAACGGGGTGATCTCCGGCGCCGGCACGCTCGTCAAGATCGGCTCGACGGGTCTCGGTCTGAACGTCGCCAATAGCTATTCGGGCGGAACGCTTCTGAACGCGGGCACGCTGGCGGTCGGCAACAATGCGGCGCTCGGCACTGGCACACTGACATTCGGCGGCGGTACGCTGCAGGCCGCGGTCGATGGACTCACGCTCGGCAACGCGGCAGTTCTGGCCGCGAACGGTACGATCGACACCCAAAGCTTCGGGCTTACCTATTCGGGTGCCATCACGGGTGCGGGCCAGCTTACCAAGGCCGGCACCGGCACGCTCGTCCTGACCGGCGCCGACGCCTACGCGGGCGGCACCACCATCGCGGCCGGGACGCTGCAGATCGGCAATGGGGGAACGACGGGCTCGATTACCGGGAACGTCGTCGACAACGGCGCCCTCGCGTTCAACCGCTCCGATGCGACCACCTTCGAGGGCGCCATCTCGGGCACGGGCTCCCTCACCCAGGCCGGAGCGGGTACGCTCGTCCTCACCGGCGCGAACACCTACACGGGCGCGACCACGGTCGCGGCCGGAACGCTGCAGGTCGGCGATAAGGGCACGGTTCGCTCGGCTACACGGCCGTCACTGTGCGGAGCGGGGCGACGCTCGGCGGCTCGGGCACGATCGCGGGCAGCGTGACAATCGCGGACGGCGGCATCCTGGCGCCCGGCAACAGCCCTGGCACGCTCACGGTGGGCAGTTTGACCCTCACAGCGGGCACCAATGGTTCGCCGGGCTCCATCCTGAATTACGAGCTTGGCACGATCGCAGCACCTGGCGGCCAAGCCAGCGACCTGACCAACGTCACCGGCAATCTCACGCTGGCCGGCACCCTCAACGTCGCCGACTCCGGGGGGTTCACCCCGGGCGTGTATCGGATCTTCGACTACGGCGGCACGCTCACCGACCAGACCCTCGCTGTCGGGACATTGCCGGCAACCTATTCGGGCGCGATCCAGACCAACGTGGCCAGTGAGGTCAATCTGGTGGTCGCCTCTGCGACAGCCTCCGTGCAGTTCTGGGATGGCCCCCTCACCACCGGCAACGGGACGATCAACGGGGGCTCCGGCACCTGGAACAACCGCCTCACCGACTGGACCGACCCGACCGGCTATGTCAATTCCGCCTGGCGTGGCGGCGTGGCGGTGTTCGCCGGCGCGGCCGGCACCGTCGCCGTGGCAGACACGATCGCGTTCCAGGGCCTGCAGTTCACGACGGACGGCTACCAGATCACGGCGGCACGGCGGCGGTACGCTGACACCGACCGGCATCGGCAACATTCGCGTCGATCAGGGTCTCACGGCCACGATCGGCGCCCCGTTGACCGGGAGCGGAGGGATCTCGAAGGACGGGCTCGGCACGGTCGTCCTGACGGCCGCCAACACCTACGCGGGCGGGACCACGATTGCGGCTGGGACGCTGCAGATCGGCAACGGCGGCACCACGGGTTCGATCACCGGCGACGTCGTCGACAACGGCGCCCTCGCGTTCAACCGCTCCGATGCGATCACCTTCGCGGGCGTGATCTCGGGCTCGGGCTCCCTGACCCAGGTCGGCCCGGGCACGCTCACCTTGACGGGCCAGAACACATACACCGGCGCGACCACCATAGCGGCCGGCACGCTGGCGCTGTCCGGCCAGGGCAGCATCGCGGATTCCAGCCAACTCATCGACAACGGCGTCTTCGACATTTCGGCAAGCGCCTCCGGCGTATCCCTGGTTTCCCTCGGCGGCACCGGCGGGCTCGTGCTCGGCAGCAATTCTCTCACGCTCACCAACGCCTCCGGAACATTCGGCGGTAACATCGGCGGTGCCGGACAGTTCATTTTGCAGGGCGGCACCGAAGTCCTGAGCGGCCCGAACAGCTACTCGGGTGGCACCACCATCGCGGGCGGCACCCTGCAGATCGGCGACAGCGCGTCGCTCGGCTCGGGAACCGTGGTCCTCTCGGGCGGCACGCTGCAAGCCGGGGCCGCGGGGCTGACGGTTGCGAACGCGGCTCAGGTAACCGGAACCGGCACCATCGACACGCAGAGCTTTGCCCTGGCCTATACGGGCGTGATCTCCGGACCCGGGCAGCTCGACAAGACCGGCACCGGCAAGCTGACCCTGTCGGGTCCCAACAGCTATTCGGGCGGCACGTTGTTGCAGCAGGGCACGTTGGCGCTCGGCAATGCCGGGGCACTCGGCACCGGCCCGCTGGCCATGGACGAGAACACGACGCTGCTGTTCGCCAAAAGCCTGACGCTCGGCAACGACATCAGCTTCACGGGGGCCACCGACCCGACCATCAACACGGCCGGCCACGACAGCACGATCTCCGGCACGATCTCGGGTCCCGGCGCCCTGACCAAAAAGGGCGCCGGCACGCTGACGCTCACGGCGGACAACACCTATACGGGGCCGACCACGGTCGCGGCCGGCACGCTGTCCGTCGACGGCGGCATCGCGGCCTCGACCGCCACGATCGACAATGGCGCGACGCTGGCGGGCTCCGGCACCGTGGGCGGGCTCGTGGCACGGGCCGGCGCAACCGTCTCGCCGGGCACCGCCGCCAACCCCTACGGCACCCTGCATGTGTCGGGCGCTGCCTCCTTCGCGTCCGGCGCGACATTCGCGGTTTCGATCAACCCGGCCGGACAATCCAGCACGCTGGCGGTCGGCGGCACCGCGACGCTGGGCGGTGCCGGCGTAACGGTCGCTTCGGCAAGCGGGACCTACGACCCTGCGACGCGATTCGCCATCCTGACCGCGGCGGGCGGCGTCAAGGGCCTGTTCGGGTCGGTCTCGACCGCTACCGCCCTGGCGTTCCTGAACCCCTACCTAAGCTACGGCTCGAACAGGGTAACCCTGGCGTTCCGCAGCAACGGCGCCACGATCGACAGCGTTGCGCTCACTCCCAACCAGCAGTCCGTGGCGGCCGCCATCCAGGGGCTCGACCCGAACTCCCCGGTGGTGCGCAGCCTGCAAGGCTTGTCACCCGATCAGGCGCGCCGCGCCCTCGATGCCTTGGCCGGCTCGACCCACGCCAGCGCCGTGACCGCTACGGTCCAGGATGCAGGTCGCGTGCGGACCCTGCTGTTCGACCGGCTCTGGAATATCGGCGGCGGTGAACTCGATGCCCGCACCCTGCTTCAGCAGATGAACGCGCCGAACACCAGCCCGACCTTCGTCAATTGCTTCGCCCCGCTACCGGCCCGGCCCGCCACACCGCCCACCGTCTATACGGCCTGGGGCGAGGGTTTCGGCGATTTCGGGCACGACAGCGGCGACCGGAACGGTGCGGGACTCGACCATTCGCTCGGCGGCTTCGTGCTCGGCATCGACGCGCCGATCCACGGCCTCGGGGCGCCCTACCGGGTCGGCATCGCGGGCGGCTATGCGCAAGACCGCTTCACCGCGACGGGTAGCGGGGCCGGCGGCAGTGCCGGCACGTCCGAAACCATCTTCGGCGCCCTGTATGGCGGCACACGCTACGGCGCGGTCGACGTGCGGCTCGGGGTGTCGGCGGCCCATGACTCGACCGATCTGAACCGCAACGTCAGCTATCCTGGATTCAACGAGGCCGAACATTCCAACTACGGCGGCCACACCGAACAGGCGTTCGGCGAAGTCGGCTACCGCATCGCCGGCCCGCGCTACGTCTTCGAGCCGATCTTCGGGGCCGCCTATATTCACGTGCACCAGGACAGCTTCCGTGAACAGGGGGGTGCCGCCGCTCTGCTCGGCTTCGCCCAGGACGATAATCTCGGCACGACCACGCTCGGCGCCCGCGGCGAGATCGCACCGATCACGGGCATGCCGCTGGTGGTCCGCACCTTCCTGGGCTGGCGGCACACGTTCGGCGACATCAATCCGATCTCGCGATTGGCCTTCGTGGCGGCGCCGATCCCGTTCACCTCCCAGGGTGCGCCCATCGACACCGACGTGCTCGCGGCCGAGGCCGGGCTCGACTACCGCTATTCGGCCGCGGTCAGCTTCGGGGTGTCGTATGTCGGACAGGTCGGCCCCCGCGACTACGATCACGGCGTCAAGGGCAGGATCGAGTACAAGTTCTAGAGCATGATGCCGAAAAGTCGGCACGGGTTTTCGGACGACATCATGCTCCACGTCACTGAATCGAGCCTGGCTCGGAGCCGCCGGCCTTGACCCAGGCGGACCTCGGGTCCCGAACCCTGCTGCTGGCGGTCGCATGCGGCCTCATAGCGGCGAATGTCTATTACGCGCAGCCGCTGGTGGGCCCGATCAGTGCCGCCATCGGCCTGCCGCCGGCAGCGGCCGGCCTGATCGTCACCCTGACCCAGATCGGCTACGGGGCCGGTCTGCTGCTTGTCGTGCCGCTCGGCGACATGTTCGAGAACCGCCGGCTGATCCAGATCGTCCTCTGCTTCGACGCGCTGGCCCTGGCCGGCGCCGCCCTGTCGACCCGGCCTTCCCCGTTGCTGCTGTCCGCCTTGTGCATCGGCGTCGGGTCCGTGGCGGTGCAGATCATCGTGCCCTACGCGACCCACATTGCGCCCGAAGCGGTGCGCGGACAGTTGATCGGCAGGATCATGAGCGGACTGATATTCGGCATCATGCTGGCCCGACCGTCCGCCAGCCTGATCACCGAACTGCTCTCCTGGCACGCAGTGTTCGCCCTATCATCCGTGCTCATGGCGGGTCTCGCCTGGGTGGTGGGCCGCGGCTTTCCGGTGCGCCGGCCGCCGCTCGGGATGCGCTATGCGGATCTGCTCACATCGCTGGGACGCCTGGTGCTCACAACGCCGGCGCTGCGAAGGCGCTCCCTCTACCAAGCCGGATTGTTCGCGGCCTTCAGCCTGTTCTGGACAATTGTGCCGCTGATGCTGGCCGGCCCGCCCTTCGGCCTCTCGCAGGGCGGCATCGCGCTGTTCGGTCTGGCCGGAGCGGCCGGTGCTCTCGCGGCTCCGGTCGCCGGCCGGATCGCCGATAGCGGGCGGCACCGGATCGCCACCGGCCTTGCCATCCTGACCGTGGCGGCAGCCTTTCCGCTGACTTGGCTGCACGTTCCCTCCCCCGGCATCGCGCTCGCCCTGCTGGTTTCGGCTGCGATTCTCATCGACCTCGGGGTTTCGGTGAACCTCATCCTCGGCCAGCGCCAGATATTCGCGCTCGGCGCGGAATATCGCAGTCGCCTGAACGGGCTCTACATCGCCGCCTTCTTCGTGGGCGGCGCGTTCGGGTCCGCGCTCGGCAGCTTCGCCTATGCGCGGGGCGACTGGGGTTATGCGTCCGCCATCGGGCTCGCCCTGCCGCTGCTCGCCCTGGCGTATTTCGTCACCGAGCGGGCCGTCCCGAGCCAGGCCCGTGAACCGATCGCCGGAAGCCCAAGCCCCTAGCCGGGCCTCACCACCGGACCATTCCTCCGTCGACATTGAGGGTCTGTCCGGTGATGAACCGCGCTTCGCCCGAGGCCAGGAACGCGACCGCGTCGGCGATGTCCTCGGGCTGGCCCTTGCCCGGGATGGCCTGCAGCATCTCGACGAAACCGAAGCTGCCGTTGTGCGGGCTGGCCTTGACGCCGTCCGATTCCGTGAGCCCGGGCGTCACCGCATTGACGTTGATGCCGTATTTGCCGAGTTCCGTGGCGAGCGCGCGCGTGAAGCTGAAGACCCCGCCCTTGGCGGCCACATAGGCGGCCATGTTGGGCGTGCCCGCAAAAATCACGTTCGAACAGATGTTGACGATGCGGCCCTTGCGGCCGAGCCGGCGCATGATGTCGGAGGAGGCGCGCGCCATCAGAAACACGCCCGTCAGATTGACGTCGATGAGCTTGCGCCAATGCGCGAGATCGACCTCGTCCCAGGCGATGAAGGGCACGATAGCGGCATTGTTGACCAGGATGTCGATGCCGCCCGCCTCCCCGAGAACGCGCTCGTGCAGAGCCGTCACCTGTGCCTCGTCCGAGACGTCGCAGACAACCCCGAAGCTCCCGTTGCCGATCAATGCGGCGACCGCGTTCGCGCCTTCCCTGTTTATGTCCGCCACGACGACGCGCGCGCCCTCCCGGGCGAGCTTGACCGCGATGGCCTTGCCGATGCCCTGCGCGGCGCCCGTCACGATTGCTACCCTGCCTTCGAAGCGCCCTGCCATCCCGGCCCCCTTCTTGTTGCTATCCTGTGTCGATCACCTGCATGGCCGCCGCGACGCCGGCCCCCATGGCGACGCGGTGTCCGAGCGCCCCAAGCGCCCCGCCGAGCGCCGCAATTGCGATCACGGCGTAGAGCGGTCGCGCGGTCGGGCCCATGTGGCCCACGCGCAGAACCTTGCCGAGCGTGGCGCCCCGGCCCGATGAGAAGATGACGCCGTATCTTTCGCGCGCCGCGGTCCGCAGCGCCGTGTCCTCGATGCCCTCGGGCAGGCGCACGGCGGTCGTGGTCGGGGACGCGATGGACTCGCGAGCCGGCCAGATCGACAGACCCATGGCCTCGATGCCTGCCCGGCACGCTTGCGCGGTCAGGGCATGGCGGGCCCACACCTGCTCCGGCCCCTCCCCGAGATATAGGTCGAGCGCCGCGTCGAGCCCGTTGATCTCGGCCACCGAGGGCGTGAACGGGAAAGGCTTGTCGCGGCGCCAGGCGTTCTCCCAGTCGAGGATGCTCAGCATCGAGGCGCGGGGCGCGTCGGGATTGCTCTTCATCTTGGCCCACGCCCGATCGCTTACGCCCATGAGCGTCAGGCCCGGCGGGCAGCCCAGGCATTTGTTCGGGCCGGTCACGAAGACATCGGCGTGGCAATCGTCCGGATGGATGTCCATGCCGCCGAAGGAGGACACGGCGTCGACGATCAGGTAGCCGCCATGCCGGGCCACGACCTCGCCGATCTCGCGCACCGGGTTCAGCGTGCCCGAGGGCGTGTCGTGGTGGCAGACCGAGACGACGCGGATGTCCGGGCGCGAGCGCAGCATGGCCTCCACCTCGGCCGGATCGATGGCATCGTTGTAGGGAACCTCGATCTCCAAAAGTTCGGCGCAATAGCGCTTGGCCCAGAAGCCGAACCCCTTGCCGTAGACCCCCGAAGCGAGGTTCAGGACCACATCGTCGCGCGCGATCAGCGAAGCCGCCGCAGCCTCGAGCCCGAGCACCGGCTCGCCATGCAGGATGACGGGCGGCGTTGCGGCCCGCAGCGCCTGCCGCGCCTTTTCGTTGACGCGCTCGTAGGTGGCCAGGAATGCCGGATCGTAGTCGTAGAGCACCGTCTGCGATAGCGCACGTAGCACCGCCGGGTAGGCATCGACCGGCCCCGCGGTAAGGGTGAAGACGGCCGGCCTGCTGATCCCCTGCCCCATGGCACTCTCCCCGGCACTGTCAGGCGTAGAATTGCGGCCCCTTGCGGTAGGTCGCGAAGTTCTTGGCGTCGTGCGAAAACATCAGTTCGGCATCGTGTGCCTCGGCCAGCGCCTTGACGCGGCGCATCGAGGCGACACCCGCCACGGGGTCGATGTGGAACGAGGCCTGGCACAGGGTTTCGAGGTTCTGCTGCGTATAGGCGGCGTCGATGGTGAACAGGATCGGCCGGCGCGTGCCGAACTCCACCAGCAGGCTGTAATGGCCGATGGCATGGCCCGGCGTGAAGATCAGCCTCACGCCCTTGGCAAGCTCGACGTCCCCTTCGATGCCCTCGAACGCGGAGTTCTGCGCCGTGGTGCCCGACAGCAACTGCTCGGATTTTCCGCGCGCGGCCGCCGCCTCGGCCGAAAAGCTGAGGTCCGAATAGCCGAGCACCTCGAACGGCTCCGGCATTGCGGCCTGCTTTATCTCATCCCTGTGGCAGATCTTCTTGGCATGCGGGAAGTATTTGTTGCCCCCGACATGATCGAAGTGGAAGTGCGAGTTCACCACCACTCCGACATCCTTGGGCTCCAGCCCCAAAAGGCCGAGCGCGCCCGGAACCGTCTGCTCCTTGGTCTGCAGCGGCTTTTCGAAGGGCAGCACCTTCATGACGTGGTCGTAGTCGAAGCCGGAATCGATCAGGAAGCGACCGTCGGCATGCTCGACCAGGATCGAATAGACCGGGAAGCGGATTTCCCCGCCGGGCCCTCGGTTCCAGAACACGTGGTAGCCGTCGAGCACCAGCGAGCCGCCATCGAGCAGGTAGACTTTGGTGTCCGTCATGGTTTCTTGCTCCTCGCCGGTTCAGCGCGCGCCGCGCACATAGGGGATGCCGAGGGCGGCCGGGAGGCTGGCCCGTCGCCCGAAGGCGACCAGCACCGCCATGACGGCCGCAAAGGGCAGCATCTGGATGACATCGGTCGGGATATCGACGCCCGCCACCTGGAGCGCGGTGGTTAGCGACAGGCAGGCGCCGAACAGCAGGGCCCCGAGCAGGACGTAGAGCGGCCGGCCGCGCGCCAGCATGGCCAGCACGATGCCGATGAAGCCCGCGCCATTGGTCATGAACGGGATGAAGATGCCGGCCCCGACCTCGGCCAGGAAGGCTCCGCCAAGGCCCGCGAGGGCGCCGGTCGACAGCACCGCGAAGGTGCGGGTCCGGATCACGTCGACGCCGGCCGCATCGAGCGCGGCGGGCTTGTCACCCGCGGCCTGCAGGCTGAGACCGAGGTTCGTGCGCCGGTAGAGCGCGGCCAGCACGGCGACAAGCGCAAGGGCCAGGTAGACCACGGGCGGCCGATCGAACAGTGCCGGGCCGAGCACCGGGATGCCGGAGAGGAGCGGGATCGGCAAGGTCGCCACGCCGGGCAGGCGCGGGTAGGATTGCGCGAACTGATAATGGTGCAAGAGCGCTGTCAGACCCTCGGCCCCGATGGTCAGGGCGATGCCGATGACGATCTGGCTCAGGCCGAGCCGCACGCAGAACAGCACCATCAGGGCCGCGACCAGCATGCCACCGCCGGCACCGGCCGCAAAGCCGAGCCAGATCGAGCCGGTGTCGAAGGCGACCAGAAACCCCAGATAGGTCCCGGCCAGCATCATGCCTTCGATCCCCACATTGAGGACGCCGGCCTTTTCCGAGATCTGCTCGCCGAGGCCCGCCAGCAGCAGCGGCACGCCGGCCGTGATCGAACCGAGCAGCAGGGCGCGTCAGGAAGGCTTGCGTGAACAGGCTCGGCATGGCCTACGCCCTCGTCCGGTCACGGTGGCGCTGATCGACGTATTCGGCCAGGGCCAGGAGGATGAGGAGCACGGCCACGACCACAAGCGTGAAGAAGTTGGGCACCCCGAGCAGGCGCGCGGCGCTTTCCCCGCCGATCGACAGTACCGCGAACAGGAACACGAAGACGATCGACGCAAAACCGTTGAAGCGTGCCAGGAACACCAGCGGCACCACCGTGAGGCTGAAGGCGGGATTCCAGTCGGCCCGCACATTGCCTTCGACGCCGAGCACTTCAACGGCGCCGGCCAGCCCTGCCAGCGCGGCCGAGAGCCCGAACACCGCCAGGGTCAGCCGAGGCACCGGCAATCCGGCATGGATGGCAGCGCGGGTGTTGGCGCCGACGACCCGGAGTTTCAGCCCGAAGGCCGTGCGCGTCATCACGAAATGGACGGCCAGTACCGCCGCGAGGCCGATCAGCAACCCGCTGCTGATCCGTGTGCCGAACAGCTTCGGCAGACGGTCGGGCACCGGGAGGGTCCGGGTCTGTGGCACGGTCGTCGAGGGATCGCGGAATACCAGCTTGACCAGCACATTGGCGAGCGACACGCCCAGGAAGGTCATCATCAGCGTCGTGATGATCTCGTTGACACCCTGGTAGGCGCGCAGCAAGGCCGGCAGGATCGACCAGGCGGCGCCGACCACGCACCCCAGGGCCAGGCAAAGCGCCAGCACGGCCCAGGGCGGCAGGCTGGCCCGCAATGCCGGCGCCGCCGCCGCGACGATCACTGCCGCCAGCAGGAATTGGCCGTCGCCGCCAAGATTCCACAGCCCGGCCCGGAACGCCACCGTGAGGCTGGCCGCAAGCAGCAGCAGTGGCGCCATCCGGGTGAAGGTTTCCTGGATACCGGAGGGCGACCACAATCCGCGGCGCAGGACCGCCTGGTAATAATCCACCGGGTTTGCCCCGAAGGCGAGCAGGAGCGCCCCGGAGAGCAGCAGCGTTGCCGCGATCGGTCCAAGGCTGAGCAGCACCGGGCGCAACCGATCGGCACGGGCCCGCCCCGGACGGCGGGTGGCGAGCGCCGTCTTGAGAACTTCGGCGCTCATGCGGCCGCGCCCACCATCAGGGCGCCGACCCGCTCGCGCGCCTGATTGTCGTTGGCCACGATGCCGACGATCCGGCCATGCGCCATGACGGCGATCCGATCGGCGAGCTCCAGCAATTCGTCGAGGTCGGTCGAGATCAGGACCGTGCCGACGCCCCGGGCCGCGGCCTCCCGGATGCGGCGGCGCGTCGCAACAATGGTCTGGGCGTCGAGCCCGTAGGTAGGTTTGGCATAGATCACCACCTTGGCGGGTCCGGACAATTCGCGCGCCAGCAGCGCCTTCTGGATGTTGCCGCCGGACAGCCGGCCGATGGGCGTGTTCACGGTCGGGGTGCGGATGTCGAAACTCTCGACGAGGTTGCGGGCGTGCTCGGCGACCCGGCCGGGCGCCTCGAAGCCCGCGGGTCCAACAGGGAGCTTCGCCGATCTCTTTCAGCAGCAAGTTGGTGGCGACCGAAAACGGCGCGACGGTCCCCTCCCCCAGCCGATCGTCAGTGACGTAGCGAAGCCCGAGCTTGCGGCGGGCTCCGACATCCAGGGCCTCGATGGCGCGACCCTCGAGCACGATGCGCCCCTGCCGGGCCGGCCGCTGCCCGGCCAGGGCCTCGGCCAGCTGCTTCTGGCCATTGCCGTCGATACCCGCGATGCCGAGGATTTCGCCCTCGGCCACATCGAAGCTGAACGGTTGTGCAGCGCCCTGGTGCTCGACCACAAGGTCGGCGACGCTGAGCACTACGGACCCACGGCTGCGCCGCGGGGAAGCGACAATGCCGAGCTCTTCGGCTTCCACGACAGGGGCGAGCGCGGCGCCGAACATCAGCCGGAGCACTTCGGCGGTCATGGCCGCCTCATCCAGCGCCTTCAACCGCTCCGGGGCGATCTCGCCGACCTTGCGGCCGAGCCGAAGCACGGAGATGCGATCACCATAGGCAAAGGCCTCCCTGAGCTTATGCGTGATGAACACGATGGCGATCCCGCGCTGGGCCAGCTGGCGCATCAGCGCCCCGAGGTCTTCGGCGCCTTTGGGGGTCAGCATGGAGGTCGATTCGTCGAGCACCAGGACCCGGCTGCCGCGCAGCAGGGCCCGCACGATCTCGACCTGCTGCTGCTCGCCGAGCGACAGCGCGCCCGTGACCGCCTCGGGGTCGATCGACAGATTGAGGGCCGCGTTCATGTCGCGCACTTGTGCCGACAGGGCGGCACGATCCGGCGAGCGCCACCACGGCGCCGCCAAGGGCCAGGTTCTCGGCCACGGTCAGGCTCGGCACCAGCATCACATGCTGGAACACAGTGCCGATGCCGAGCGCCAGCGCCTGCCGGGGCGAACCGATCCGTTGCGGGCGGCCATCGACCAGGATCTCGCCGCCGTCCGGCTGCTGCAGGCCGGACAACATGCCGATCAGCGTCGATTTGCCGGCGCCATTTTCCCCGAGCAAGACGTGGATTTCGCCGGGCCGGATCGCGAGATCGACCGCGTCATTGGCCAGCACGCCGGGAAAGCGCTTGGTGACGCCGGCCATCTCGACGATGGGGGGCGCTGCAGCCTCAATCAAAGGATGCTCCCCTCGATACGACCGGGTGGCAAGAACCCCTCATCCGCCATCGCTTCGCTCAGGCACCTTCTCCCGCAAGGGGAGAAGGGGGCCAATCTTGCAGAACAAGGCGTTACCTTCTCCCCCTGTGGGAGAAGGTGCCCCGGACTTGATCCGGGGCGGATGAGGGGTCGCCGGTCCACGACTCTCGCCCTCCGAAGCGCCGGGCCGCCTATTTGGCAACCGCGACTTCGGTCACCAGCGCATGCACGGCGGCAGCATCGAAGTGCGGCTCGACCTTGATCTTACCGCCGACGATGTCGCCGCGAATGGCCTCGAGATCGCTCCAGACCTTGTCGGGGATGTTCTTGGTCTTGAGCAGGCGGACCGAATTGTCGGCGAGCTTGATCGAATATTCGTAGGTGCCGAACTTGCCGTCCTTCAGGTCCTGGATCATCGCGGTATAAACGGGCGTCACGTCCCAGATCACCGAGCTCAAGAGGCCGCCCTTGTCGATGCTGGACTTGTCGCCGATCACGTCGATGAAATAGACCTTGCCGCCGTCGGTGGCCTTGGAGGTCTCGACCGACTGGATCATGCCGAAGCTCGACCCGTTGCCCTGGCCGAAGATGACATCGGCGCCCGCCGCAATCACGGCGTCCGTGACGC
Source organism: uncultured Alphaproteobacteria bacterium (assembly GCA_963851175.1). Classification (GTDB taxonomy): domain Bacteria; phylum Pseudomonadota; class Alphaproteobacteria; order Rhizobiales; family Beijerinckiaceae; genus Lichenihabitans. The sequence goes on from CAWKNU010000004.1 coordinate 275,616, forward strand.
GCTTGCCGCCTGCCGCATCGCTATACGCGGCTGGGCCGATCACCGCATAGCGGACCGTCACCTTGGGGTTCTCTGCCTTGACGCCCTCGGCGAAGGCGGCGGATTGCGCGTTCCAGGAGGGAGGCTCGCCCGACACCACGATGCCGACCGTTCCGGTGTGCGAGACCTTGGCGGCGAGCCGGCCCGCCAGATAGGCGCCCTCATGGCCGCTGAGCGTGTAGTCGGCGATTTCGCCCGGCTTCTTGGCGTCCGGTCGGTCGACGATCGCCACGGGCACGTGCATTTCGGCGCCGATCTCGGGCGCCGCAGTGTTGTAGCCGCTCGCATGGGCGATCAGCAGGTTCGCGCCGCCCTCGGCCAATTCGCGCAAGGTCGGCCGCACGTCGCCATAGCCGAGATTCTGGGCTACCACGACCTTCACGCCCATCTTGGCGCCGGCCGCCTTGGCGGCGTCGATGCCCTGTTGGTTCCAGCCGAAATCCGTCCCCTGTTCGGGCGTCAGGATGGCGATCGATTTTACATCCGCCGCCATCGCGCTGCTCGACAGCAGCGCTGCGACGATCACTCCCAGCCCTCGCCTCAAATGCCGTTTTCATCTGCTCTCTCCCTCCAGAAAAACACGATGCCGTTGACCAGCTTGATTGTTAGTATCGGTGCAGATCGACCTTTGAACCTCAGTGGAAACCAATGTTTCGTGAGTCTATACTTTCCATGCTTTTGGCTGTCGCGGTGCTTGCGGCTCCGGCGGCCGCCGCGGCCGAAGACACGGCCCCGGTTCTCCGCGGGACGGTGGGCCTGGTGGAAGTGCCGTTCGCGGCCGCCAACCGGGGGCCCGGCGAGATGGTCTGTTCGGCCGCGCTCGCCCATTGGTATTCGCTCGACCTCGGCCTGGCCGCTCCGGGCGGACGCGTGGAGGCCTCGCTCTGGTACGATCCCAAGGACGGCACGATGGCGCTCCTCAATGGCTCAAAGGACCGCATGCCGGTCCAGGCGCTCTGGTGTGGCATTGCGGGACGGACTTGGGCGACGCGCAGCGTCATCGGGCTCGAGCGACGGGCGGGTGGCGCGCCGGCGCCGATCAGGCTCACGTGCGGGGTGGAAGCCGACAGAATCGCGTGCCGCTGAAAGTTGGAGGCACCCCCCTTCGGGGACGTGGGGTGAAGCGCCCGGCCGGATCTCATGTCCCCCGCCCTTCCAGCGCGCGCCGGACGGCGACGAATTTGGCGGCGCGTTCGACCTGGAGCTGCCTGATCCGTTCCGGCGTGTATGCGTAGACGCCTCCGCCGCTCTTGAGACCGAGCCGGCCGCTCGCGGTCCGCTCGCGCACGAAAGGCGCGACATCCTCGCGGGTCGAAAGGTCCTGGTTGAGGAAGCTCGCGACCGATTCGTAGATGTCGAGCCCGGCCATGTCCAACAGCGCCATCGGCCCCACGATGCCAAGCTTGTAGCCTATGCCCCAGGACACACAGGTGTCGATGTCCTCGGGGTCGATCACGCCCTCCTCGACGAGGTCGACCACCTCGCGCAGCAGGGCATAGAGCACCCGGTTCTCGACGAACCCGGGCACGTCCTTCTTCACCACCACGGGCAGCAGTTTGAGGCCACGGATCAGGGCCACGATGGCCTCGACCGTCGCGGGCGCGGTCCTGTCGCCCGCGATCACCTCGATCATCGGGATGAGGTGGGGCGGATTAGACCAGTGCATCCCGACGAAGCGCTCGGGATGCGACATGAATCCCTGCAGCTTGGTGATCGGAATGCCGGACGTGTCGCTGGCCACGATCACGTCCGGCCCGATCAGCGGATCGAGCGCCCGGTAGAATTCGGCCTTGATTTCGATCTTCTCCGGCACGTTCTCGATGACGAGGGTGGCGCCCTGCACAGTCGAGCCGAGGTCGTTGCCGAAGGTGATCGCGGCCGGACCTTCGGCCGGGGCCTCCGTGCCCAGCCGGTCCAGCACCCCCGACGCGAGATCGATCGCACCGCGGGCCCGCTCGACGGCGGCCGGCTGGACGTCGTAGACCCGGACCGGGATGCCGCCGCGCGCCAGGGTCGCGGCGATGCCCGGCCCCATGGTTCCCAGTCCGATCAAGGCCGCCTGGCGCATCGATCTTGCCCGTCCTTCAATGAGGCCGCGCCGTCAGGCGCCGCCGCCCAGAAACTTGTCCGTGAACACGCTCTCGACCGGCGGCACGCTCTTGAGCACGCCCTGGTCGGACAGTGTCTTGAGGGTCTGGTCCCATTGCTCCTTGGTCATCCAGCCGAGCCCGTGCGCCTGGGTGTCGGGGCTGGTGAACGTGGAAGCGACGTCGGCCTTGAGCTGGGCCAGCAGCACGTCCTTCTTGCCGGCATAACCGGGCGCCGCCTTGGCCGTGATGTCGGCGGCTTCGTCCGGATGGCTCGCCACATAGTCGAAGGCCTCGCGATAGGCCTGCACGAAGCGCTGCACGAGATCCGGCTTGTCGGCGATCATCTTCTCCGACGTGAACAGCCCGGATCCATAGGCCTTCCAGCCGTAATCGGCGCCGAGCAGGATGCTGAGCGCGCCGGGCCCGCCAGCCTTGGCCTCGAGTTCCGGCACTTCCGCATCGACGTAGCCCACCACGGTCTTGACCCGCCCGAGCAGCAGATAGCTCTCATAGGGCGGCGACACGCTGTCGAGCGTCATGTCCTTTTCGGTGAGGCCGTTGGCCGCCAGAAACGCCCTGAAGAAGATGTAGGTCGAACCGGCCGGATGGATGCCGACGCTGAGCCCCTTGAGATCGGCGGGCGACTTCAGCATCACGGTCTTGGCCAGCGAGACCATGGCCAAAGGCGAATGCTGGTTGACGGCCGCGAGCGCCACGACGGGCACGTTCTGCGAGCGTGCCACGGCCAGCGTCGGGAAATCGCCGAAGCCGAAGTCGGCATTGCCGTTGGCGACCAGCCGCATTGCGTCGGGCGAGCCGGTGCCCTTGCGGATCTCGCTGACCTCGATGCCATGCTTGGCGAAGAAGCCCTTCTCCTTGCCGACGAAGAACATGGCGTGGTTGCCGCGCACCACCCAATCGAGCTGGACGGTGACCTGGTCGGCCGCCATGGCCTGCCCGGCCGGCAGGGCCGCCGACGCCACGAAAGTCGCGAGCGCGAGAGCTCGAAGAACGGTTCGTCTCAGCATGGTGGTTCCCCTTCGCTTGGCGCGTCTCTTGTGAATTCTTCTGGCAGCATCAATCCGGGTTGAACTTCGGCGCCCAGGGCACGACGATGCGCTCCAGGGCTTCGACCAGGTAGTAGAAGCCGACGCCGAGGACCGACACCACCAGCAGCGCCGCAAAGACCAGCGCCGTGTCGAGCTGGGTCGAAGCGAACTGGATGGTGTAGCCGAGGCCTGCCGAGGCGCCTGCGAATTCGCCCACGATGGCGCCGATCACGCTGAAGGTCGCCGCGATCTTGAGGCCCGCCATGAGGTGGGGCAGCGCATAGGGAACCCTGATCTGCGCCAGGATATCGCCCGGCCCGGCGCCGACCGAGCGCATCAGCGCCACCAGGGAAGGGTCGACCAATTCCATGCCGGCCAGCATGGACAAGGTCACGGGGAAAAAGGCGATCACCACGATCAGGCCGATCTTGGGCGCCAGATCATAGCCGAACCACAGGATGAAGATCGGCGCGAGCGCCACCTTGGGCACGTTCTGGAACAGCACCACGAGCGGATACAGTGCCCGGCCCAGCCAATCGAACCGGACAATCAGCAAGGCGAGCCCGATTCCCACGATCGCAGCAGCCAGGAAGCCGATCAGGATTTCGCGGGCCGTCACGAGAGCGGCACCGAGGAGAGCGCCGCCTTCCCGGCCCAAGGCCTCGACGATCGCCGAGGGTGCCGGCACCACATAAGGCGAGATGGAGAACAGCCGAACGGCCCCTTCCCACAGCACGAGTCCGAGGACGGACAGCAGCAAGGCCGGTAGCCAATCGCGTCGGGCCACCACCCAGCCTCCGCCCGAGAGTGCAGCGTCTTCGGGGAGCACTTGCGCAGTCATGCGTTGCCCCCGGGCTGATGACTGGCCCTCAGAATGGTGCGCAGCCGGCGTTCGGTCTGGATGAACTCCGGCCGATCCAGGACGCTCTCGTCGCGAGGATAGGGCAGCGGTACCTCGAGGCTTTGCACGATGCGCCCCGGCTGAATTCCCAGGACATGGACGCGGCTCGCCAGCGAGACGGCCTCGCCGATCGAATGGGTGACGAGCACGATGGTCTTCCCGGTGCGCTGCCAGATGTCGAGCAGCGACAGGCTCATCTGGTCCCGGGTGATGGCGTCGAGCGCCCCGAACGGCTCGTCCATCAGCAGAACCGCCGGATCGAGCGCCAGAGCCCGGGCGATGGCCACGCGCTGGCGCATGCCGCCCGAGAGCTCGCTCGGCCGCTTGTGGCCGGCATCTCCGAGGCCCACGAGGGCCAGCATTTCCTGCGCACGATCCCGCAGCGCCGAGCCCGACATCGCCTGGTCGGCGACGCCGCGCAGCAGGGCGGCATTGTCGAGCGCGTTCTTCCAGGGCAGCAGGTTGGCGTCCTGGAACACGATGCCGATCATCCGTCGGCGCGCCGCCTCGCCCGGCGGCAGCCCCGCGACGCTGACGCTGCCGGAGGTCGGCCGGACCAGCCCGGCCATGGCCTTGAGTAAGGTGCTCTTGCCGCATCCCGAAGGGCCGATCAGGCACACGAAGCTTCCCTGCTCGACCGACAGGTCGATCCCTTGCAGCACCTGTTGCCGCTTCGGGCCCACACCCAGCACCACCGAAAGCCCCTCGACCCGGATCAAAACCGTCGTGCTCGCCCGCATCGGCGCCTCGTCGACGGGTTTGACGGCTCTGAGCATCGGGCGAGCGTCCTTACCTCTGCAAGCTCTGAAGGCGATCGATCATGCGGCGCTCGCCACGGCGGAGGGCTTCTTGCCGGTCGCGACCTGGAAGGCCGGCCGCGCCTCGATCCGGGCCATCCAGGCTTCGAGACTGGCAAGTTTCGGCACGTCGATCGGAAAGGCGAGGCAGCGGGCCACGATCGGGCCGAGCGCGATGTCGGCCAGGGTCAGCCGGCCCAGCGCGAAATACTCGCGCCCAGCCAGATGGGAATCGGCCAGCGCCAGCAGGGAGACCAGTTCCTTGGCCTGGGTGTCGTAGTCCGACACCCGTTCCTCGGCCGGCTTCTTCGAATCCTTGAACGCCGTCAGGTAGAGTGGGTTGATCGAGGCGAGCAGCCAGTCCATCCAGCGCTCCACCTCTGTCCGCTCGGCCGGGGTCGCGCCTGTGAGCGCCTTGGCATGGGTGTCCGAGAGATAGCGCAGGATCGTGTTGGATTCCCAGATCACCGTGTCCCCGTCGATCAGGGTCGGCACCTTGCCGTTCGGATTGAGGGCCTTGTACTCGGGCGTTTGCGTGTTGTTGAACTGGCGTCCGTAATCCTCGCGCGTATAGGCGAGGCCCGCCTCTTCCAGGCCGAACAGAACCTTCTGCACGTTGCCTGATGTTTGCCGCCCCAAAACCTTGATCATCTGTGGTCTCCGACTCCGCCGCAGCGTTATTTCTTGCGCGGACAATACGCGATGGCATCCATCTCGATCTTGGTGTCGATCACGGCCCTGGCCTCGACGGTGGTGCGGGCGAGCGCGACGCCCTGGAACGCCGCCCCGAACACCTTGTTGTAGCGGCCGAAGTCCCGCGCATCCTGAAGAAAGGTCGTCACGCGCACCACGTCGGCCAGGCTCGCGCCCTCTTCGGCCAGGATGCGTCCGATGGCATCGAGCGTGCCCTGGGTCTCGACCTCGATCGTGCCGGCGATCATGTTGCCGTTGGCGTCCTTGGCCACCTGCCCCGAAACGAAGATGAAATCGCCGGCCCGCACCGCCGGATAGAACGGCAGGTTCGGGTTCTTGGTACCGATCGCATAGCGGTCGCCCCGGCCGCCCGCCTCGGCTTCGCTCATCGGCAGGCCTGCATTGTCCTTTTCCATCACAAGACGCTCGTTTCGATGATGTCGACGCCGTGGATACGGTCGACGAGGTAAACGGTGCCCCGATCGTCGATCGTCACATCGTTCGACGACGGCATCGCGGCGCCCGATGGGGCATCGGGAATGAAGGAGCCGACTTCGCGCGGCGCGAAAGGGTCGGCGATGTCGACGAGCCGCAAGCCCTGCGCAAACCAGGCGAAGGGCAGCACGGTCCCCGAGAACCGCTCCGAGGGTTGATGGCACCCCATCATTGGGGGCTGTGGCGCACCGTCCGGGTCGAGCCCCTCCACCTGCCAGGTGGCGATGGGCAGCGGGTTCGTTTCGTCGGTGATGTCGTAGATCCAGGTGAAGGCGGGTGGCGAGGGCCGCAGCTTGGCCACGTCCTCGTCGGCCACCACCATGATGCGCCGCCCCTTCAAGATCTGCGGGATGGGCAGGCAGGTGTGGGTCGGGTGCGGGAAAGCCGGGCTCGAGTTCAGATGCGACACGACCGTCGGCCGGCTCATGTCGCTGATGTCGAGGATATAGAAGCCGTGGTGCCAATAGCTCACATAGAGCCGGTCGCCCATGCGCAGCGGATGATGGCAGCGCGGCGAAGCGCCCTCGATCCACGGGCACTCTTCGCCCCCGGCGGTCCATTGCCCGGGAATCCACCAGCGCCCGACCTCGACCGGATGGGCCGGGTTCGCCAAGTCGAGGATCATCACGATGTTGCCGACGTAGCCCTCGGCGGTCGGCGAGATATAGGCGTAGCGGCCATCGAAATCGTAGCGGTGCACCCCGCGTCCGCCGGAGGTGGTCCATTTGGTGATCAGCTTCGGCTCGCTCGGGCGGGACACGTCGTAGATGCCGAGTCCGCCGCCGAAATCGGCCGGGCCGTTCGGCCCCAGCTTCTCATGGTTGACCACCATGATGTCACCGGCCACCCGCACCTTGTGCGAATGCCAGCCTTCGGGGAGATCGATGCGGGCGATCAGGCGCGGCGCTCGCGGGTCAGCGACATCGTAGATCGAGGTGCCGCTCGGCCAGCGCATGTGGCCCACGAACAATGTCGTGCCCTCGACCCAGACCTGGCCACCGCCGGGACAGTCGATGTGCGACAACAGCGTCGTGTTGCGTGAACTCGGCAATTCGCCCTCGGTTCTGGCTGATGTTTTTTGGCAGGGGTTGCCTACCCCTCAACCGCTTTCGCCTCGCTCAAGCACCTTCTCCCGCAAGGGGAGAAGGGCGCCAATGTCGAAGGATTTCCTTCTCCCCTTGCGGGAGAAGGTGGCGCGCAGCGCCGGATGAGGGGTGGAAACCTCAAACCAGTCTGACCACATCCCCGGCCTTGTCGCGGCCCCACTTCTTGTGAAGATCGAAGGCCCGCAAGGCAGGCTCGTCGCTGGCCACGAACAGGTAGACCGGGTCCTTGTCCGAATCGTTGACGTGCTCGCACCAGGCGCCGCCCGGCACCGCGAGCGTGTCGAACTGTTTCCAGTCGAACCTTTTGCCGTCGATCATGGAATGCCCGCTGCCCTCGAACGGAGCGACCAACAGGCTCGCGGTCTGCCGCAACGGCAAGGTCTTCTCACCCGGCCGCAGCATCTGGACGAAGAACGTGATCGTCTTGAACACCGGCTTGCCGTTGCTCGGGTCGACATATTCGACCATCAGGGCCTCGTAGGGGTCGCCCTCCCAGTCCTTGTGGCGATCGAGCAGGTCCTGCATCATCTCCCAGCGATAGACATACATCGGCGAGGTGATGCCCGAACCGCGGTCATGCTTGACGAAGCGGGGCATCAGGCCGCCGTGGCCATAGATCCGCTGGGAATAGTCGGAAGGATAACGGGCGGTCTGCTGTTTCTTCTTGACCACCACGCCGTCGACCTTCTCGCTGTAGTCGTGCTCGAAGTAGACGGCGTTGAGCGTCTCGACCAGCGGCAAGTCCAACACGGAAAGGTTGACGGCCGGCTCGTTGCCGACGGTGCCATGGTTGTGCCAGGTATCGATCGGGGTCAGCACCATGTCGCCAGGGCCGAAGGTGATGTCCTCGCCTTCGACGCCGGTGAAATTGCCCTTGCCGGTCAGGCCGAACCTGATCGCGTTGGGCGAATGGCGGTGCGGCGGCATGATCTCGTTGGCGTCGTTCAGCCGGTAGGCCGTGTACATCGTGCTGACCGTGGCACGCTTGGGGGCCAGGCCCGGATTGACCAGGATCAGCGAGCGGCGCTCGGAATCGTCCATGGTGACCAGTTCGGCCGCGCGGTTGAGGATCGGCTCGATGTCCTGGGCATAGGACCACAGATGCGGCACCGCCTTGGCGCTGCCCATCAGTTGCTTGATTTCGTCATGCGCCACATCGGTCGAGGTGGCCCAGAACGGAAACATGTTGCGGGCGTAAAGATCGTCGTAGAGCGCCTTGAGGGCGGATTCGCGATTGCTTCGGTCGTCTCGGACGGATGGAACTGCGCTCATCGTCTCCTCGGGGTAGCGAGGCCAACCTTTTATGGTTCGACCGTAGGGCAATTGGTTGCGACCATCAACCCGAAAATGCGCGGCCGGACTCTCATCACAGATCCGAGGCTTCAAGGGGAGTGCGGCCTCGAATGAGGTCGCTGGCCTTTTCGGCCAGCATCATCACGGCCGCGTTGATGTTGCCGGTCAGCATGTCGGGCATCACCGAGGCATCGACGACACGCAGCCCTTCGGTGCCCCGCACCCTGAACTCGGAATCAACCACCGCCGTCGCGTCCGTGTCGGGTCCCATCTTGCAGGTGCCAAGCGGATGATGGACCGTGATCGAGGTCGCCCGGATATAGGCGTCGATCTCCGCATCCGAGGTTTTCGCCGATCCCGGCGCGAATTCTGCCGCCACATAGCGGCTCATGCTGGGCTGCGCCGCGATGCTTCGGGCCATCTTGACGCCGGCCCGCATGGTGCTGCGGTCGTTCTCGGTCGAGAGCATGTTCTGGACGATGCGCGGGTGCGCGGCCGGATCGGCCGATTGCAGCGATACCGTGCCTCGGCTTTCGGGGTGCAGCATCACCAGGCGTGCCGCGAACCCGTCGTTGAAGGGGGGCTTGAACGGCTTCATGTAGGGCCAGGCGCCGAGCGGGGCGGCAGTCAGCAGGATCTGCATATCCGGGACCGCTGCATCGGGGCGCGACTTGAGAAAGGCCGTGACCCCGCCCGGAACATCGGCCGCGAACCCCCTGCCCAGGAAGTAGGCCTTCGGCAGTTCCCGCCCGATCCGGTCGGCCCGCATCATGTGCAGGAAGGGGCTCGGCTCCTTGCGCCGGTACATCAGGATCGTCGAGACATGATCCTGCAGGTTCTTGCCCACCCCGGGCACCTCGGCCTCGACCGCGATACCGCTGGCCTTGAGTGCCTCCGGGTCCCCGATTCCCGACAGCATGAGCAGTTGGGGCGAGTTGAACACGCCGCCGCAGAGGAGCACTTCGCGCTCGGCACGGGCCGTCATGGGCTGCCCGTCCTTGAGATATTCGATGCCGACCGCCCGCCCGCCCTCGAAAACGATCCGGCTGGCCAGCACGCCCACCTCGACCTCCAGGTTGGCACGGCGCAATGCCGGACGCAGGTAGGCGGTCGCCGCGCTGCACCGGCGCCCCTTGCGGATGGTCATCTGCAGGCGGCCGAAGCCCTCCTGCCGGGCGCCGTTGTAATCGTCCGTCCAGCCATGCCCGGCCGCCATGCCGGCCTCGGCGTAGGCGCCGAGCAGGCTGTCCTCATAGCGACAGAACTGGGTTGTCACCGGCCCCTCCGCGCCCCGATACTGGCTCGGCGGTCCCTGCCAATTCTCCTGTCGCTTGAAGTACGGCAGGGTCTTGGCATAGGACCATTCAGGCAGACCATTATCGGCCCACCGGTCGTAATCCTTGCGATTGCCCCGCACGAAGGCCATGGCATTGGTCGACGAGGACCCGCCGATCACCTTCCCGCGTGCGCATTCGATTCGCCGCCCATCGGCATGAGCTTCGGGCTCGCTGAAGTACATCCAGTCATGCAGGCGCTTTTGCAGGATCTTGCCCCAGCCGAGCGGAATGTGGATCCAGGGATCGCGATCCCAACGCCCCGCTTCAAGGAGCAGGACGCTTGTGCCCGCATCCTGGCTCAGGCGGGCGGCAAGCGCGCAACCGGCCGAGCCGGCGCCTACGATGACGTAATCATAAGCCTTGCGGGCCATCCCGGCTTCGTCCTCCACACGCGACGAAGCAGTCGACCATAGGCCAACCAATCTTGTCAACAACGGTCGGAACTGCTACTTCCGAATGAGAATTGCACAAGAAACGCGGGATTCGGACGGGTTGGATGACCAAGGCCGCGAGGACAATGGCGTGGCGGCTCGTGCCCGGAAGCGGCGGGACGGCCTGCTCATGATGCCCAATCCCAGCTCGCAGGAGGCCAAGGCCCTGGCGCCGCTGATCGACGCATTGCGCGAGATCATGGCCGAGAACGGCTCGATGCCGTCGGAGCGGGCTGTCGCCGAACAATTGCAGGTCAAGCGCCACCGGTTGCGGCGTGCGCTCGAAACCTTGCGGGCCAACGGCGAACTCGAGCCGGCGCGGGCGGGCCGGCGGGCCTCGGCCGAAACGCGTCTCGGCGACGATCTGGCCAGCGGCACCAATCCGATCGAGATCATCGAACTGCGTATCGTTCTGGAGCCCAAGCTGGCGCGGCTTGCGGCGCTGCGGGCGTCCCCGGCGGAAATCAAGCGCATCCTGCGCGCGACTTCGACACCGAACGGCGCCGACCCCGGCCAGGTCGATCTGGCGTTCCACAAGGCGGTGGCGGCGGGATCCCGCAACAGCCTGGCGGCCGAATTCTATACTTTGCTGCGCCATGTCGCCACGGATGCGCGGCTGCGGCTGGGCGAAGCGGAGGAAACGCGGCGCTGTCCCAAGCGCATCGCCGAGCGCGACGCCGAACATGCCAGCATCGCGGCCGCCATCGCGGGGCGGGATCCGGATTCGGCCGAGCGCGCCATGCGGGACCACCTCGGGGCCGTGCAACAACAAGTTCTTAACCGCCTCTCGGTCGGCTACCGGATGGTGTGACGGCCACGCGAGCGCCTAGCATCGGTGCGAGCTGCTGGCAGGTTGCCTAATCGCGCTTGCCAGACTAGGACTTCCCGCGGTCAATCCCCGGCAGAACCAGCATCCCTCGAGCGAGCGGTTCCACAAAAGGCCCCGGTGGCGGCTCAAGGAGCATATGTGAAAGCAGTCAGTTGGATCGTCGTGCTGGTTTTCGCCAGCCTGTGCTACGCCATCTTCAGCTCGCCGGATCTGCAGCACACTATAGGCGCGGTTGCGACCGCTATCGTCAAGCCCGTGGTCGTTCCCTTGGTGGAACTGATCAACGTCCCGGCTTTCGTCTATGTCGTGGCGTCTGTTATCCTGGTCGCGGGATTGGTCGCGTGTGTCGCCTACCGGCTGCGATCCGTACGCCCTCGCATCCGACAGCTTCGCTCCGTCAGGGTGGGCGTGGGCGATCTACCTACCCCGGGCGGCCGTCGCTCGGAGGACGGTTGGCCCGGAGCGTCCCACGCGCTCGGCCAGCTTCTCCTCGATCATGGCACTTTTATATCGGCCTGGTCGGAGTTTCAGGCCGAAAGCATGAGGCGCAACGCGGTGCCGAGCGCTCCGTTCATGACCTATGTCGCGTCCGAGCCCGATGCTGCGAAGAACAACAGCGTCCTGATGCGCTCGTTGCCGGGCTATTTCACATCGCTCGGCCTGATCATGACCTTTATAGGCCTCGTGGTCGCGTTGTATTTCGCTGCCAAGGGGTTCCGGACCGGCAATGTCGAAGATGCACGGGCCGCCATCATCCAGCTGCTGAACGCCGCCTCGTTCAAGTTCCTCACCTCGGTCGCGGCCCTGATCAGTGCTTTCGGTATTAGCATCTTCCTGCGTTACAACCTTTCGGTCATCACCGCCGAAACGCAACGAACCGTGGAGCGGATCGAAGTCTTCCTCGCAACCTGGCGCGAACACGTCGGAACCGGGCAGAGAATGCGCGCCGGCCAGCCCGACGATGCCACGGCGCAGATCGATATGCTGTCGCGAACCATCCAGGATCTCACGGCCGTCGTTCTTGACCTGAAGGGGCTGGTCGAAGCCGCCCGGAAAGAGCCGCTCGATGCAATTCGAGGCTGATATCGACGGCGTCGATTTCCGGCCCTTCTTCGATATGGTGGTCGGAATCCTCTTCGTGTTGCTCATCCTGATCGGGGCGTTGCTGTTTTTCCAGCAAAGCTCGCAGGACGAAGCTGCCGCCAAGGAAGCGGAGCGGAACGCGCGCATACTCGAGGCGCAGACGGTCAAGTTCCTTGAAAAGATCGCAGGCGACCTGCGGCAACACGGATTCGACCCGAGAATCGATCTGCCGAACAGGACCGTAAGCGTGCCGCTTGCCGGTTTCGCGAAGATCGGACCGGACGGCTTGCCCGAGGTTCCGGATCAGGCCGTGAAGGATCTCGGCACCACGCTGGCTGGCGACCTGCAATGCGTGCTGCCCGGAGCGACCAGTTCCGATCCGTGCAAGGCCTATGATCATGTTCAGTTGAATCTGGCCTCCGTGCGGGTGCAGGCCGGTGGCCTGCAGAGCGCCTCGGCCTTGCCGCAGGATCAGTTCGCCCGCCTCTTGACCAGCGAGTTCTCGACCGCCCTGTTCCGTGGCGTGCCGCGGCTCCTGAACCTGACCAACGCGGCGGGTTTGTCGGCGCTCGAAACCGCGGGGCAGCTTTCCGCGGCCGCCGCTCTTCCGGGCGAGAGCATTGCCGGCGAGGTGGCGGTCCACCTCGATCTTGCGCCGCCCTGACCCGGTGATGGTACGCGGAGTGAGCGTCGCTCACGCCCATCGAACGTTTGCGATCGGCTGCCACGCGGCGGAACGCAAAGCCGGACGATCAGAGGCGGATGAAGCCTGACCCATGCAGTGGCTGGGCTGAATCGGGGGGCGTGACCCTGCTCGCAGCCGCCCCCCATCTCGTGCTATGCTGGGCGGCGAGCATGGAGGCCCTGGCATGGTCACAATCAACGATTTAGTCGAAGATTGGATCGCGATGCGCTCTACACTTCAACGCCAGCTTAAGATGCTGGAGTCGAGCGAAATGCGCTCGGGAGGTGCTATATCCGACAGCGCGAGCAAAGCGATCATTGTTCGCGTCAAGGACTGGATCGAGCAGTTGAACACCTTGCTGAAGGAGTATGCGAACGCTCCCAGGGCCTGAAGACAAGCCTGTACCCCGCCCGCTCTATCCAAGCGGCCAGCGTCTGGGGCTTGAACAAAACAGGAACACGCGCCATTGTAAGAGCAGGTGATTCGGGCGGAGAGGCCAGATGGCGACCCTGAAGGAATTCGAAGAGGCCTTGCGGGCGCAGGGTATGACCACGGCCTTGGGGATTCTCGACGGCTTGCGCCAGCGGGACCGGGCCAAGCGGTCGGCAACGCCGGCCCGCAGGGTCACCGGGCGCAAGATGACGCCTGACCTGGCGCGCCGGATTCTGCAGCTGCACGGCTCGACCAAGATGACCCAGCAGGAGATCGCCTTCCAGCTCGGCGTCAACCAGGGCCGGGTCAACGAGGTTGTCAAGCGTGGCAAGTGGCTCGAGGGAAGCCCGAACGCACCCGAGGCTCTGGCCCGTGACAAGGCCTTGTCACGACCGCGCCCGGCCCGGGCCGAGGCGGTCGCGAACAAGCGCAAGGTGGAGCGCCGTCCCGCGGCCAGCCCTGCCGTGCGGGTGTTCTCGGGCGATCGCGGCCAGTTGAGCTTCGGGGATTTGTGAGCAGACTGCGTCGCCCGCCCCATAAGAGCAGTGGATAAGCCGGGTACCTGCATATTGCCGGGTGCTTCGTCCTGTGTATGATCCCTTATCGGCAACTATTCGAAAGGAGGTGATCCAGTGTCTCATTGTTTCATGTCGTGCGAGGCTCGGGTCTTCTCTTCAAGGAAGAGTGCATAACAGGCCCTAAGCCGCTTCACGGCTGACAATGCCCGACGAAGCTGGCAACAGCTTCAAGGTTGAGCCGCGTAGCCCTCGGGGTTGCGCGGCTTTTCCATGTAGACAGGCGTCCCGGGATGCTGCCGACGACGCTATGCTCGACGGAGCGGATCCGAACGGCCCCGCATGAGTTTCCGAGAACCGGGAGCATCTCCGTCGCTCCTTTTTCACTACGCGGGACTTTGACTCGGCTCGTGCCGATCCGACCGGCCCGCCCTGATGCGGCCTGTCGCGCCGCCCCGATGGGAAAAGAGCCGTCGTGACCCAAGCCCAAATGCTGACCTGGACCATCGCGGCAGTGGCGACAGGCGGCGTCATCGTCCGCCCGATGGGTTGGCCGGAAGCGATCTGGGCCGTGCTCGGTGCCGGGCTGCTGCTGGTGTTCAGCCTCGTGTCTCCGGCCGATGCTCTCGTCGGTGTCGCCAAGGGAACTGACGTCTACCTGTTCCTGATCGGCATGATGCTGCTCGCCGAAACCGCGCGGCAGGAAGGGTTGTTCGATTGGCTGGCCGCGCTGGCCACCCGACGGGCCAGGGGCGACCCCCGCCGCCTGTTCCTGCTGATCTACGGCGTCGGCACGATCGTCACGATCTTTCTCTCCAACGACGCCACCGCCGTGGTCTTGACCCCTGCCGTGGCGGCCGCGGTAAGGACGGCCCGGGCCGAGCAGCCCCTGCCCTATCTCCTGGTCTGCGCCTTCATCGCCAATGCAGCCTCGTTCGTGCTGCCTATCTCCAATCCGGCCAACCTCGTCATCTACGGCAGCCACATGCCGTCGCTGCTGCACTGGCTGCCGCGCTACATCCTGCCCTCGGCGGCTTCGATCCTTGCGACCTACCTGGTGCTGCGCTGGACCCAGCGCGGCGCGCTCGAGCAAAGCATCGCGGCGAACGTACCGGTTCCGGCCCTGACGGCCGGCAGCCTTGCTGCGGCGCTCGGCATCGCGGCCACGGCCCTGGTTCTGCTGAGTGCCTCCGCGCTCGATGTGCAGCTCGGGCTACCGACCGCCATTGCGGGCGGTCTCACCAGCGCCGCCGTGCTGATCCGGGGCCGCAGGGGGCCATGGCCCACCATCCGGGATATTTCCTGGAGCGTGCTGCCGCTCGTAGCCGGCCTGTTCGTCCTCGTGGAAGCACTGGACAGGACGGGCCTCATTCGCGGCATTGCCGGCCTGCTGCACCAGGCCGTGCAAGCCTCGGTGCCGGGCGCCGCCTGGGGCGCGGGTGGGGTCATAGCCCTCGGCAGCAATCTCGTGAACAACCTCCCCGCAGGGCTCATTGGCGGCAGCGCGGTACAGAGTACGCCCGTCCCGGAGCAGATCACCGGCGCGGTGCTGATCGGCGTCGATCTTGGACCCAACCTGTCGGTCACGGGCTCCCTGGCCACCATCCTGTGGCTGACGGCGCTGCGCCGCGAGGGGCAGCATGTCGGGGCCTGGGCGTTCCTGAAGCTCGGCCTGCTGGTGATGCCGCCCGCCTTGCTGATCGCGCTGGCGAGCCTCTTCGTCTTCAGCTGACCCGAGCACGCGCACGGCCCGGCGGCTCGCGGAACTCCCTGAGGCACGCCGAGAGTTAAGGTCGGCCGGCCCGCTTGCAGTTCCATCAACAAGGCGCGTAGGTTCCAGCCAGGTGCGTCAGACCATCCCTGAGCTCGAGCAGGGCCATCTGTCCAGACGGACAGCTTGCAACAAGGCCTGAATTGCTCGGAAAAGGGACCGTGCAGACATTCGACTTCATTGTCATCGGGGCCGGATCGGCCGGATGCGTCATGGCCGACCGTTTATCCGAGAATGGACGCTGGAGCGTGCTCGTCCTCGAGGCCGGCGGCCACGACCGGCGGGCGTGGATCAAGCTGCCGATCGGCTATGGCCGTACCTTCTTCGACGAGCGGGTGAACTGGAAGTATCAGGCCGAACCCGATCCGGAACTTGACGGGCGAGCCGCCTATTGGCCGCGCGGCAAGGTCGTCGGCGGATCGAGCTCGATCAATGCCCTCGTCTACTGCCGAGGCCTGCCGCATGATTTCGACGATTGGCGGGCCGCCGGGAACATCGGCTGGGGCTGGAGCGACGTGCAGCCCGTCTTCGAGCGCTTCGAGCGCCGGATCTCCCGATCCGGCACCGCGACGGGCTCCGGACCCTATGCGGTCGCCGACGTCACCGACGAGGCGCATCCGATCAACCGGCATTTCTTCGATGCGGCGCGCGAACTCGGGCTTCCGTCGACTGACGATTTCAACGGCGCCTCGCCGGAGGGGGTCGGGGTTTATGCGATTACCCGCCGCCGGGGCCTGCGCTGCTCGGCCGCCGACGCCTTCCTGAGACCCGCGCTCAGGCGCAAGACCGTGCAGCTCCAAACCCGGGCTCTGGCGACGCGGATCGTCGTCGAGGGTGGCCGCGTGGTCGGGGTCGATTACCGGCGTGACGGCGTCGAATTCAGCGCCAGGGCCCGGGCCGATGTCGTCCTCAGTGCGGGGGCGGTTGCCTCGCCGCATCTGCTGCAGCTGTCGGGCATCGGCCCGGGTGCGCTACTGCAGGAGCACGGCATTCCGGTGCTGCTCGACCTTCCCGGGGTGGGGGGCGGGCTCCAGGATCACCTTGCCGTCAGCTATCATTTCCGCTCTCGCCTCCCGACGCTGAACGACCTGCTGCACTCCTGGGGCGGCAAGGCTCGGGCGGGATTGCGCTACGCGACGGGTCGTGGCGGCCCGCTCAGCCTCAGCGTCAATCAATGCGGCGGTTTCATCCGCGCCAAAAGCACCAGCCCATTCCCCGATCTCCAGCTCTATTTCAATCCTCTCACCTGGACGACCGCGGTGGAAGGCAAGCGCCGTCTGGTCAGTCCCGACTCTTTTTCGGGTTTTCTCCTGTCCTATCAACCGGCACGCCCCACGAGCCGTGGGCGGATCGACATCGATTCCAGGGATCCGCTTGGGCCGCCGCGCATCCGCCCGAATTCTCTGTCGACGGAGGCAGACATCGACAGCGTGGTGGCCGGGGGACGGCTGCTGCAGGCAATCGTCGGCACCAGCGCGATGAGAGACATCATCGCGGCTCCAATCGCGCCCGCCATAGAGGACATGGACGATGCGGCCCTCCTGGCGGATTTCCGTGCGAGGTCCGGCACGGTCTTCCATCCGGTCGGCACCTGCCGCATGGGTCCCGACCCGCGCGATTGCGTCGTCGACGCGCGGCTGCGGGTGCACGGCATAAAGGGTTTGCGCGTCGTCGATGCGTCCGTATTCCCGAACATAACGTCGGGTAACACCAATGCCCCGACCATCATGGTGGCCCACAAGGCCGCCGACATGATACGGGCCGATCAGCGCGATGGTTGAAAGCTGGAAAGTGCCATGAAGCTCGAAAGCCTGCGCGTCTTCGTGGTCGGCAACCCGCCGCCGAGCTTTGGCGGCCGCTACTTCATCATCCTGAAGCTCAGGACGGCCTGTGGCATCGAGGGGCTGGGCGAGGTCTATGCGGCCACCTTCGGCCCGCATGTCGTCGCGCGCATGATCGAGGATGTCTTCCAGAGGCACTTCGAAGGCCACGATCCGACCCGCATCGAAACCCTGTGGCGGCGCGTCCATGGCTCGGGCTTCACCCTGCGGCCGGACGCCTCGCTGATGGGCGTGATGAGCGGGCTCGAAATGGCCTGCTGGGACATCGCCGGCAAGGCCGCCGGGCGGCCGGTTTACGACCTGCTGGGCGGAAAGGTGCGGGAGCGCCTGCGGACCTACACCTACATCTATCCCGACGCCCATGAAGGCGAGGCCATCTACCACGACGCGGAGCGCTCGGCCGCCCGCGCCCTCGAATACCTGGCCCAGGGTTTCACGGCGCTGAAATTCGATCCTGCAGGCGATTATTCGGCCTTCGACCCGCGCCAGCCCAACCTCGAGTCGCTCGCCCTGTCGGAGCGCTTCGTGCGGCTGATGCGCGAGGCCGTCGGAACGCGAGCGGATCTGCTTTTCGGCACGCATGGGCAGTTCACGCCCTCGGGGGCCATCCGGCTCGCCAGGCGCCTCGAGCCCTATGATCCCTTGTGGTTCGAGGAACCCGTACCGCCTGAAATGCCGGAGGAAATGGCCAAGGTGGCGCGCGCCACCACCATTCCGATCGCGACGGGCGAAAGGCTCACCACGAAATACGAGTTCGCCCGCGTGTTGGCCAGCGGGGCGGCCAGCATCCTGCAGATGAACCTCGGCCGGGTCGGCGGGCTGCTGGAGGCCAAGAAGATCGCCGGCATGGCGGAAGCCCATTACGCCCAGATCGCGCCGCATCTCTACTGTGGCCCTGTGGTCGGCGCCGCCAACATCCAGCTTGCGGCCTGTATCCCCAATTTTCTCATCCTCGAAAGCATCGAACGCTGGGGTGGCTTCCACGCGCAGCTACTGAAGGTGCCGATTTGCTGGGAGGAGGGCTATGTCATTCCCCCGACAGCCCCAGGGCTCGGCATCGAGCTCGATGAGGCGGTGGCGCTCGCCCATCCTTATGCGGCCGATGGCCCGCTGCACCTCGAAATGGCCGATCACCCGATCGATTGAAGGACAGTTCATGCGTTACGCGTTCATCGGGCTCGGACATTTGGGGCGGCATCTCGCGGCCAGCCTCGTGCGCGGCGGCTTCGCGGTCACGGTCTCGGATCTCGATCCCGGGGCCGCGGCGCCTCTGATGGCGGCGGGCGCCGGGTGGGCCGGCACGCCGGCCGCCGCTGTGGCTGAAGCCGATGCGCTGATCACCTGCCTGCCCTCGCCCAAGGCTTCGGCCGCCGTGCTCGACGCGGCGCTTCCGGCCATGCGCCAGGGAGCGGACTGGATCGAGATGAGCACCAACGATTTTCCCGTGATCCAGGCACTGGCCGACAAGGCGCGAGCCTCCGGGGTCGAGACGCTGGCCTGTCCGGTTACGGGCGGTGTTCATCGTGCCGAGGCCGGAGACATCACCCTTTTGGTCGGCGGGCCGCGCGCCGTCTTCGAGCGGCACGAGGGCGCCCTGCGGGCGATGGGCGGCGAGGTGATCCACCTTGGCGGCCTGGAGCAGGCGGCGGTGACCAAGGTCGTCACCAATATGCTGGCTTTCATCCACCTCATCGCGGCCGGTGAGGCCCTGATGCTGTGCCGGCGGGCGGGCGTCGACCTTGGCGCGGCCTTCGCGGCGATCCGGGCGAGTTCCGGCAACAGCTTCGTCCATGAGACCGAGAGCCAGGTCATTCTCAATGGCAGCTACGACATCGGATTTACGATGGATCTTGCCTGCAAGGATGCCGGCTTTGCCATGGAGATCGGCCGGCGCCTCGGCGTGCCGCTTAAACTCGCCGGCGCCATGGAACAAACCTTTATAGAGGGTCGGGCGCGCTACGGTGGAGACGCCTGGTCGTCGATGATCGTCAAGCTGCTGGAGGACGCCACCGGCACCGACCTCCGGGCCCCCGGTTTTCCGGCCAAACTCGGCACATCCACCGACGGTACCGCTGCGCGCAGCCCCTGAAAGACCGCGGTTCCGGCCCTGATCCGGGTTGTGTCGGCGCATGACTTAGGGCCTGTTAAGACAGGGACAATTGTGCGAGCGTCGGCGCCCAGCAGGTCGAGACCTTTGATAAGAGGCGCTGCGGACGCTGGGCGGCAAGCTGACCGCCTCACTGAAACAGGAGGACGCCGGGTGAAAGCGCTTTGCGAGAAGACCCTTCACGATCTTGGGCCCACCATCGCCATCCCGGCCTACGACCGCAGCAAGGTAAAGCCCGGCATAGTCCATTTCGGGGTCGGCAATTTCCATCGCGTGCATCTGGCGGTCTACATCGACCGCGCCCTGGCCAAGTCGGGGGCCGAGGCCTGGGGCATCTGCGGGGTCGAACTCATCGACTCGCCTGCCAACCGTGCCAAGGGCGAGGCCTACAAGCGGCAGGACTGTCTGTACACGGTCACTGAATCAGCGCCGGACGGCAGCGAGGAGGTGCGCGTGATCGGGGCGATGGTGGACTATCTGCACGCGCCATCGAGCCCCGAGGCAGTCCTCGAACGGCTCGCCGACCCGGATACCAAGATCGTCTCCCTGACCATTACCGAAGGCGGATACAACCTCGATCAGACGACGGGCGAGTTCGATCTTTCCAACCCCGCGGTGGCCAAGGATCTCCAGGGCGGCCCACCAAGCACGGCCTTCGCGTATATCGTCGAGGGGTTGCGACGGCGCAAGGAGGCGAGCCTACCCGCCTTCACGGTCATGTCATGCGACAACCTGCGCCATAACGGCGACACTGCGCGAAAGGCGATCACATCCTTTGCGCGGGCCAAGGATGCGGCGCTTGCCGACTGGATCGACAGCAACGCCGCATTCCCCAATAGCATGGTGGACCGCATCGCCCCCCAGGTACCCGAGGAGGCACGCCAGCGGCTCAACCGCAAAAGCGGGATCGACGATGCCCTGCCGGCGCTCTCCGAGGATTTCATGCAATTCGTCCTTGAGGACCTGTTCAGCGATGGACGGCCCGATTTCGGTTCGGTGGGGGTCGAACTGCGCAGCGACGTCGGCGCCTTCGAGGTGATGAAGCAGCGCATCCTCAACGCCTCGCACATGATGCTCGGCTATCCGGGCCTTCTCGTCGGCCAACGGGTCGTGCACGAGGCCTTGAAGGACCGGCGCTTCTTCGCCCTGCTCGACAGCTTTGTCGACCGCGACGTCATCCCCAACCTCGAGGCCCCAGAGGGTGTCTCGCTCAGCGCCTACAAGGCCAAGGTGCTGGCGCGCTTCTCCAACCCGGCCATCGGCGACCAATTGCAGCGGCTGGCGCTCGACGGCTGGGCGAAGTTCCCCGTCTATCATTCCAAGATCCTGTCGGACCTGCTCCGTACCGGCGCGGACCTCAGGCGTGAGGCTTTCTTTCTCGCGTGCATCGAGCGCTATCTCGGCGGCATCGACGACAAGGGCCAGACCTTCACGGTGCACGAACCGCACATTCCGGAGGAGGACTGGGCCCTGATCCGCGGCCCCGATCCGATCGGCTTTCTGCGGGGCAGCCCGTTCGTCACACTGGGCCTCGCCGATCACCCACAGTTCCGCGATCTCTTCCTGCGTTATCGGACATCCATCGCCGAGAAGGGCTGCAGTGCGACGCTCGACGCCCTGCTCGCCGAGACCAAGGCGTCCTGAGGCTCGCGGCCGATGGCTCGCAAGCTCGCCCCGCTCTCCAACCCCACGCTTGACCTCGATAGGGTTGCGGCCCTGACCTACAGCGCCGTGTTCTCCGACGTGTGCGACGCGATGGGCCTTCGCAACCAGACCGTATCGCCCGGCATCATACCGCTCGGCGGTCCAGGAACGCTCGTCGGCTGGGCCCGAACGGCGCTGAGCCTCCCGGTCGAGGTGCCGCCAGAGCGTCACTACGGGGCGGAGATCGACTTCGTGGACAGTCTGCGGGTCGGAGACGTCGCGGTGGTGAATTGCTCCGGTCGCCCGGCCGCGGCCTGGGGAGAGCTGTTCTCCACAGCCTCGAGGGGACGCGGCGCCCGCGGCGCGGTGATCGACGGGTTGGTTCGCGACCGTCGCAAGATTGTCGAGCTGGGATTTTCAGTGTTCTGCCGCGGATGCCGCCCCACGGACAGCCTCGGACGAGTCTCGATCGGGGAGGCCGATACGGCCATTCAGCTTGGCGGCGTCGAGGTCCACAGCGGGGACCTTATCGTGGCCGACGAGGACGGCATCACGGTGGTGCCGCGCAGTCACGCGGAGCAGGCGGTGGAACGGGCCGTTGCGAAGGCGACGACCGAGAACAAGGCTCGCGATCTTCTGCTCGCCGGAGGATTCCTCGCAGACGTATGGGAGCGCTTCCATGTGCTGTGACCCGGCACGGCCAGCAGTCCGTCCTTCAGCGGGCCGGTAGGGCGCCGGCGCGAGTCCCGGCTACTTCAAAGGGCAGGCAAGTTCCGCGGAAACTCACGCGCTTGCTGCATGAGCCGCGAAGGCGCTGATCACCGCCTCGCTCATGCGCAAGAACCTGGCGCTGGGCCCCTCCGCCCCGACGCTTTGCCGGCTGACCCGTGCTCCCTCGAGCAACAACGACAGCGTGTCGGCGAGCAAGTCCGCCTGCGCGATGCCCGCTGCCTTGCAGATCTTGACGAGACGGTTGCGATGCGCCGTTTTGCATTGTTCGATCAGGCGGCGAGCCGGGTGGTCCTCCTCGGTGAGTTCGACGGCGGCATTGGCAAGATCACATCCGCGATCGTCGGCCAGCATGAGTTCCGCCATCCGTCGCACCCAACCGTGCAACTGCCCCATGGGATCGCCCGGGTAGTCGGCCTCGAGTTCCTGCCACTTCGCCAATCCGTCGTCGGCCGCCGTTTTCAGGCACTCGACGACGAGATCGTCCTTCGAGTTGAAATGGCGATAGAGCGTCATCTTGTTGGTGCCGGCCGCCTCGGCGATAGCCTCGACCCCGATCCCACGAATGCCATGCTTGTGAAACAGGTCGCGCGCCGTCGCCAGGATGCGCTCGCGGGGGCGCGCCGATCCGCAACACAGCACGGAGGCGACTTTGCCGAACGCTGAAGATTTCTCGCTCATGTCTCTTGACGTGCTTGTTACCGATCGGTAACTTCCAGCTTGTTACTGAACGGTAACAGAGCTGTGTCAGTGGGTCAACGAAACACAAGGCTCATCCCGCGCTTCAGGTTCCCGTTGCGGATTGGCGCCGGCGTGTTGCGAGGAGGCATCATGAACTGCAAGGGCCTCGATTTGACGATCGAAGGGGCGCTGTCCGACCCCGTCATCGGAGCGATGATGCGGGCCGACCGGGTCGAGCCCAGCCAGCTGGAAGCCTCGCTTCGAGCGACGGCGCGGCGCCTGGAAATCACCCGGCGCGCCCCGAAGGTTCCGCAAGGCGCCGTGATCCAGGCGCGGCGCCACGCCGGCTGCGTGGCATTCTCCGCATGGTAGGTTTCTTCACCTCACGGCCGATCTTCGCCTCGGCGGTCGCCATCATCATGGTGATGGCTGGGGCGATCTGTTACGTGCTGCTGCCCGTCTCGCAGTTTCCCGACATCACGCCGCCCCAGGTCGTGGTCAGCGCCGTCTATCCCGGTGCAAGTGCCCAGGTCGTGGCCGACACGGTAACGACGCCGCTCGAACAGCAGATCAACGGCGTCGCGGGGATGACCTATCTGTCCTCGTCGAGTTCGAACGACGGTTCGGCCACCATCACGGTCACCTTCGATGTCGGCTATCCGCTCTCCATCGCTGCGGTGGACGTGCAGAACCGAGTATCGCAGGCAGCTTCGTCGCTGCCGGCGATCGTCAACCAGGCCGGCGTGACCATCAAGAAGCAGAATCCGAACTTCGTGCTGATCGTCAATCTCACGTCGCCGGATGGTTCGGTCGATCCGGTCGCGCTCAGCAACTATGCCTATCTGCAGATCGTGGATCCGCTCAAGCGCCTCCCCGGTGTCGGCGACGTGCAGATCTTTGGCGAGCGGCGCTATTCGATGCGCGTCTGGCTCGACCCGGACCGGCTCGCCAATCTCGGGATCACGGCGGTCGACGTGCAGAGCGCCATTGCCGAACAGAACGTGCAGGTCGCGGCCGGCAAGATCGGCCAGTCACCGGCCCCTGCCGGCACCGCCTTCGAGATGCAGGTCAACGCCGTCGGGCGCCTGAGCGACCCGGCACAGTTCGGCGACATCGTGGTCAGGGCCGATGCTGCGACGGGCTCCGTCGTGCGACTGCGCGATGTGGCGCGGATCGAACTCGGAGCGCTCCAATATGCCTCTTCGGCCTTCTTCGGCACGGACCCGACCGTCGTGCTGGCCGTCTATCAGATGCCCGGCTCCAATGCTCTCGCGCTGCAAAAGGGCATCAAGGACAAGATGGAGGAGCTGAAGCAGCATTTTCCCAAGGGCATCGACTATGCGATGCACTACGATACGACGCGCTTCGTCTCGGCCTCGATGCATGACGTGGTCATCACGCTCGGTGAGGCGCTGATCCTCGTCATCCTGGTGGTCTACGTCTTCCTCCAGAGCTGGCGCACCACGATCATCCCGACCATCGCGATCCCGGTGTCGCTCGTCGCGACCCTGGCCGTGATGGAAATCTGCGGTTTCTCGCTCAACATGCTCAGCTTGCTCGGCATGGTGCTGGCCATCGGCCTCGTGGTCGACGATGCGATCGTGGTGGTCGAGAACGTAGAGCGGCAGCTCGAAGCGGGCCTGTCGCCCATGGCCGCGACCCGCAAGGCCATGTCGGAGGTGACCGGGCCGATCATCGCCACCACGGCGGTGCTCATGGCGGTGTTCGTGCCGGTGGCCTTCATCCCGGGCGTTGCGGGGCGGCTCTACAACCAATTCGCCCTGACGGTGGCGATCTCGGTCGGCATCTCGGCCTTCAACTCGCTGACCCTCAGCCCAGCCTTGAGTGCCGTGTTCCTGCGCCACAGGCCGCATCAGCCGTTCATCCTGTTCCGCTGGTTCAATGCCGGCTTCGAGCGGCTGTCGCACTTCTACGCGCGCATGGTGCGCGGCTTCATCCGGTTCAGATGGGCCTTGTTGGCGGTATTTGCGCTCGGCCTTTTCGGCACCTATGGGCTATGGACCCGCCTGCCGAGTACCTTTCTGCCGGTGGAGGACCAGGGCTATTTCTTCGTCGTCATCCAGGGACCGGACGGCGCCTCGCTGGAGCGGACCGATGTGGTGGCCAAGCAGGTCCGCGACATCCTGCAGAGCACGCCCGGCGTCGACATCGTCGGCTCGATCAGCGGGCTCAACTTCCTGACCAATGCGGCGCAATCGAACTCGGCGGTGGAGTTCGCCATCCTGAAGCCCTGGGACGAGCGCCCCCCCGAGCAGAACGCTTCCAAGATCGTCGCCGCCGTGCGGCCAAAGCTGATGGCGATCCCCGGCGCTTTCGCACTGAGCTTCGATCCGCCCTCGATCCCAGGCCTCGGCACGACGGGGGGCTTCGAATTCGAGGTCGAGGATCTCACGGGGCGCGGCAGCGCCGCCCTGAACGAGGCCACGCAGGCATTGGTGGCCGAGGCTCGCAAGCAGCCCGAACTCAGTCCCCAGCAACTGTTCACGTCCTTCAGCACATCGACGCCGCAATTCAACTACGAGCTCGATCGCAACAAGGCAAAGCTGCTCGGCCTCAGCCTGCCGGATGTGTTCAACACGCTGCAGATCTACCTCGGCTCACTCTACGTGAACGACTTCAATCTCTTCGGCCGCACCTTCCGGGTCACCATCCAGGCCGACAAGGATGCGCGCGCGGACGCGACCGACATCTCGCGGCTCTACGTCCGCAATGGTGCGGGCGGCATGGTGCCGCTCTCGACGCTGGGCAGCCTGAAGCCGATCGTCGGTCCCGAAACCGTTCCCCACTACAACAACTACGGCGCTGCCAAGATCAACGGCGGGGCGGCGCCCGGCTTCAGCTCGGGCCAGGCGGTCGCGGCCATGCAGCGCGCCGCAGCCGCGAGCCTGCCGCGTGACTTCGCCTTCGAATGGACCGGCATCACCTTCCAGGAACTCAAGGCCGGCTCGGTGGCAAGCCTGATCTTCGGCCTGGCGATCGTCTTCGTGTTCCTGATCCTGGCCGCTCAATATGAGAGCTGGTCGATGCCGTTCATGGTGCTGCTGGCCGTCCCGCTGGCCTTGTTCGGCGCCTTGGCGGCGCTCTACATCCGGCACATGCAGATCGACGTCTACTCGCAGATCGGCTTCGTGATGCTGATCGGGCTGGCGGCCAAGAACGCGATCCTGATCGTCGAATTCGCCAAGCGCCGGCGCGAGGAAGGCTTGAGCATCGTCGACGCTGCCATGGAGGCCGGGCGCCTGCGCCTGCGCCCCATCCTGATGACCGCCTTCGCGTTCATCCTGGGTGTGCTGCCCCTCACCATCGCGACCGGCGCCGGGGCGGCAAGTCGCCAGTCGCTGGGCACTACCGTGTTCGGCGGCATGCTGGCCGCAACAGTCCTCACCCTGATCTTCGTGCCCGTCTTCTACGCCGTCATCGAACGCTTCCGGGAACGGGGGAGCGCCGATGACCTCGGCGGAGCACGACAGCGGCCCGGTCGCGGTTCCGTTCGAGCCGCGACGCCACGCCGAAGCCGCTGAATGATGGAGCTCAAGTTCATGCGAATACGCAACCTGCTGCTTGGCGCCGTGGTGGCCTTGGCCGGAACGGCCGCGTTCTTCCGTGCGGACCTCGCGGAGTTCGCCACCCGCACCGGCATTGCCGGCCTGGTGACCGGCACCAGCGTGGCCGCCGCGCCGCCACCTGCGCCTCAGGCCATGCCGGTGCCGGTTGCGCAGGTTCTCAAGAAGACGATCCCGATCTATCTCGACTATGCGGCCCGGACGGAATCCATCCGGGCCATCACTTTGCAGGCCAAGGTTTCGGCTTTCGTGCAGGAGCAGAGCGCGCCGGACGGCGCCAACGTCAATAAGGGGGATCTGCTCTACCGTCTCGATGCGCGCGACTTCAAGGTGGTGCTCGACCAGGCCAATGCGCAGATCGAACGTGACGCGGCCTCGCTCGATTACCAGAAGTCGAGCTTCCATCGCGGCGATGAGCTGGCCAAGAGCGGCTGGCTCGCCAAGGACAGCTTCGACCAGCGCTCGAGTTCGATGCGCCAGGCCGAAGCCGCGCTCGCGGCCGACCAGGCGACCGCCCGTGCGGCGCAGCTCAACCTCGATTACGCCGAGATCCGCGCCCCCTTCTCGGGTCGCCTCGGCCGCAACCAGGCGTCCGTGGGAACGCTGGTGAACTCGGGCGGCACGGCGCTGAACACCCTGGTCCAACTCGATCCGATCTACGTGACCTTCAACCCGAGCGAAACGGATCTGGCCGAAACCGAGAAGGCCCGCCGCAATGGGCCCGTGGCGGTCGAGGTCAGGGTTCCGGGCGAGGCCACACCGACCCACAAGGGCGATCTCACCTTCATCGATAATGCCGTGGACCGCTCCACCGGCACCGTGACGGCACGCGCCACCATCGCCAACAAGGACCTTAATCTGCTTCCCGGACAATACGTCCGGGTCCGGGTTCACGTGCGGGATCAGCTGGACGCGCTGCTGGTTCCACAGGCCGCCATCGGGTCCGGCCAGCTCGGAAAGTACGTCTTCGTTGTGAGCCCGGACAGCAAGGTCGAGCAACGGCTGGTGGTGCTCGGACCTACGGACGGAGAACTCGTTACCGTTCTCCACGGCATCTCCGAATCCGACCGCGTGATCACCGGCAATCTCCAGAAGATCGGCCCGGGCATGCCGGTTCAGGCTCTCGCCGGACCTGGAGCATCACCGCCTTCGTAGCGGAGCCGCAAACGGCCGGGGCGTTTGCGCTGAATGCGCTGATCACGCAGCGTCTGTTCTGGCCCATGGTTCAGCCGAAAGATTCTGCACCAGAAACGCGATGAGAACCGTGACGCGGGCCGGACGGGGTTCGCCCGGCGGTGTCACGAGGTGCAAAGCGATGGGCGGCGGCGACCAGCCTGGCATCACACGCTCGAGGCGGCCTGCCTCGAGATCCTCCCAAACCATGAAGTCGGGCTGCACCGCCAAGCCGAGCCCAGCCCGCAGCGCTGGTGTGAGCGCTTCGGCATTATTGGCTCGCATCGGACCCTGTGGGGCGATAACGGCCTCCAGGCCCTCCGCGTTGGTGAACCGCCATCGGTCCGGCTTCGGCAGATAGGCGTATCCCAGGCAGGCATGATGGGCGAGATCGTCGGGCGCCTCGGGACGGCCATGCAGAGCGAGGTAGGCGGAAGAGGCCATCAGCGAGCGCCGCACGGCGCAGATCCGGCGCACGCGCAGGGAGGAATCGGCCAGGGCGGCGATGCGCAGGCCGATGTCGAAGCCGCCCCCGACCAGATCGACGACATCGTCGCTCAGGTGCAGATCCACCGACACGGCAGGGTGTTGCCGAAAGAACGCCGGCAGGTGCGGCGCCACATGGGCCACTCCGAAGGACATGGGCGCCGCCAAACGCACCAGCCCACGCGCCTCCACGGCCCCGGCCGTGGCCTGCGCCTCGGCGGCTTCGCCCGCGGCGAGGATGCGCGCCGCGCTTTCCCGAGCCGCCCGCCCGGCTTCCGTCAGGGCGAGCCTGCGCGAGGTGCGATGGAACAGCCGGCTGCCGATGCGCGCCTCGAGGCGGCTTACCAGTTTCGAGACCGTCCCTTTGGACAGGCCGAGATCCGTTGCGGCACGAGCGAAGGAGCCGGTTTCGGCTACCCTGGCGAAGACCGCCCAGGCTTCAAAATCGGGTAGGCGCATGAGCTCACATTGAGAAACGATGAGTTTCCATCGTTTCTCTTTTCTCCCCACAGTGCAAGGGGCACATTGGCTCCAACGACAATGGGTCGCGCTCCCGTGGCGAGGCCCACCCTCAGGAACCATGCCATGCCAGAAACCGGCCTCCACCACGTGACCGCCTTTTCCGGCCCTGCCTCGCGCAATCTCGACTTCTACACCCGCGTGCTCGGCCTTCGGCTCGTCAAGAAAACCGTCAATTTCGACGATCCCGGCACCTATCACCTCTACTATGGCGACGAGACCGGACGTCCCGGCACGATCGTGACATTCTTTCCCGTCGACCACGCGGGACCTGGCCGGGTCGGCATCGGCGAAACGCAGGAGACCGCGCTACGGGTGCCGCGCGCGTCGATGGGCTGGTGGACGCATCGGCTGATCGAGCAGAATGTCCATCACGAGGCGCTGGTCCAGGTCTTCGGCGAGCCGGTGCTGCGCCTTCGCGATCCCGACGGCATGATGCTTGCCCTTGTGGGGGTCGACGAGGGCACGGACAGGCCGGCCTGGACCGGGAGCGACGTGCCGGCCGAGCACGCGCCGCGCGGGCTGCACGGAGTCACCCTCCTGCTGCGTGACGCCGACGCGACGGCGGCGATCCTCACGGACGTCCTCGGCTTCCGGGCGCTTGGCCAGGAAGGCTCGTCGCGCCGCTATTCCGGAAGCGCCCCCTTCGGTGCCTTCGTGACGCTGCGGGCCGTGGGCGATTTCCTGCCTGGCCGGCAGGGTGCGGGCTCCGTGCACCACATCGCCTTCCGGGCCGCAGATGATGCGGCGCAGGCCGCGATGGTGGCCCAGCTCGTGGCCGATCACGGGCTTGGAGTGACCGAGCAGCGCGACCGCAACTATTTCCGCTCGGTCTACTTCCGCGAGCCTGGCGGCGTGCTGTTCGAGATCGCCACGGATGATCCCGGCTTTGCGATCGACGAGCCCCCCGAGGCGCTGGGCCAAGCCCTCAAGCTGCCGGTTGGGCTCGAGGCGCATCGGGCCGAGATCGAACGCGTGCTGCCGGCGATGGCCTGACCCAAGGCCCCTTCCCGCGAAGGCGGGACGGGGTCGCCCCATTCTTTCCGCGAGGCTGCGATGACCAAGACTTCACTCGGCTTCATTCATCGGTTCGAACCCGGCTCGGATGCCGTGCCGCCGCTTCTGCTGCTGCATGGTACCGGCGGCGACGAGACCGACCTTCTGGCCCTTGGCCGGACCGTGGCGCCCGGGGCTGCCCTGCTGGCGCCGCGCGGACCCGTGCTGGAGAACGGCATGCCGCGCTTTTTTCGCCGTTTGTCGGAAGGTGTCTTCGACGAAGCCGACGTGCTTCGCAGGGCCCACGACCTGGCTGACTTCGTCGGGGCGGCGCGGGACGCGTACGGACTTGCAGAGCCCTTGGCGCTCGGCTTCTCCAACGGCGCCAACATCGCTGCAGCGACCTTGCTGCTGCGCCCGGAAGCCTTTGCCGGCGCGGTGCTGCTGAGACCGATGGTGCCGCTTGCAGCACGGCCGGACGCCGATCTGTCGAACAAGCCGGTGCTGATCCTGTCAGGCGCCAGCGACCCGATCGTGCCGGCGGCAAATGCGCAGCGCCTCGCGCATCTGCTCGCCAAGGCCGGCGCGATCGTGGACCATAGGGTTCTCCCGGCCGGTCACGGCTTGTCACAAAACGATGTCACCGCGGCCCGAAACTGGATCGGCCTCCGCTCTGTTTCGGGGCAGCCGTGACGCCCCGGATTCTCTCACGCAGGTAAAGGAGACAGACCATGCCGACCATCACCACGGCGGACGGGACCGAGATCTTCTACAAGGACTGGGGTCCGAAGGATGCACAGCCGATCATGTTCCATCACGGTTGGCCGCTGAGCGCAGATGATTGGGACGCGCAGATGATGGCTTTCCTGGGCAAAGGCTATCGCGTGATCGCCCACGACCGCCGTGGGCATGGGCGCTCGACCCAGACAGCGACTGGCAACGACATGGACACCTATGTGGCCGACGTGATCGCGCTCACCGACGCCCTCGACCTCCGCAACGCCATTCACGTCGGCCACTCGACAGGCGGAGGCGAGGTGGCGCGTTACGTGGCCCGGGCAAAGCTTGGCCGCGTCGCCAAGGCGGTGCTGATCAGTGCCGTCGCGCCCGTCATGCTCCAAAGTGCCACGAACCCGAATGGCGTGCCTGTCGCGGTCTTCGACGAGGTCCGTCAGCAAACCGCGACCAATCGGGCCCAGTTCTTCATCGACTTCACGCTCCCGTTCTACGGCTACAACCGCGACGGTGTTGAGGTGAAGGAAGGCGTGCGCCGCAATTGGTGGCGCCAGGGCATGATGGGCAGCGTTCTGGCCCACCACGATGGCATTGCGGCCTTCTCCGAAACGGACTTCACCGAGGATCTGAAGCGGATCGCGGTGCCGACCCTGGTCATGCATGGCGAGGACGATCAGGTCGTGCCCTTCGCCAATGCGGGCGCTTTGTCGGCAAAGCTGGTCCCCAACGCCGTGTTGAAGTCCTACCCAGGCTATCCGCACGGCATGCCGACCACGCACGGCGCGCAGATCAATGCGGATCTCCTGGCTTTCATCGAAGCCTAAGCAACATGCTTGGGGAACCGCCGCCCCACGCCCGAACCGAAGGGAGAACCGCACAATGAGCCATAACATCCTGATCTTCTACGGCTCGTATCGATCAAACCGGCAAGGCATTCGTCTGGCGGACTATCTGGTGGGCGCCTTCACGGCACGTGGTGCGCAACCGGAGCTCATCGACGCCAAGGTGCTCGACCTTCCCATGCTCGACCGCATGTACAAGGAATATGCCCAAGGCACCGCTCCGCCGGCGCTCGAGGCGCTCGCGCGCAAGATCCGCGCCGCCGACGCCTTCGTGTTTGTGACCGGCGAGTACAATTGGGGCGTCCAGCCCGGGCTCAAGAACCTGACCGACCATTTTCTCGAAGAATGGTTCTGGCGACCGGCGGCGATTGCCAGTTATTCGGCGGGCCGCTTTTCGGGCGTGCGCTCGGGGCTGTCGTGGCACGGCATTCTTTCGGAGATGGGAATGGTTGTCGTTTCAAGCTCGCTGGCGGTCGGCACCATCGGCCAAGCGCTCAGTCCGGCGGCGGAACCTACCGGTGAGGCAGGCGCTGCCTTGGCGCGCGCGTTTCCGCGGTTCGCCGACGATCTCGCCTGGTGGACCGAAGCGGGGCGCAATCAGCGTGCCCGCGTTGCACCGCCATTTTGAGCGAGGGCGAAGCTGTTCGGCAGGGAGGCATGGCAATGGGATCCGAGCGATTGCTGGCGCTGACCGACGGCGTCGTGGCCGTGATCTTGACCATCATGGTGCTGGAACTGAAGCCGCCGAACGGGACCGATCTCGGCAGCTTGGCGGAGCTGTGGCCCACGTTCCTGAGCTTCGTGCTGAGCTTCGTCTACGTCGCCATCTACTGGAGCAACCACCACCACTTCTTCAAGCTCGTGCCGAACGTGAGCGCGTCCGTGTTGTGGGCGAACTTCAACCTCCTGTTCTGGCTTTCACTGATTCCGTTCACCACGGCCTGGATGGACGAGCACAGTGCTGCCGCGGTCCCGATTGCACTCTACGGCGCGGTGCTGATGGCTTGCGCTGCAAGCTGGTACGTTTTGCAGTTCGCCATGAGGCGCGCCCAGGGCCCGGGCTCGCGACTTCATCTGGCACTCGGACGCGATTGGAAAGGCAAGCTGTCACCGCTGGCATATCTGATCGGGATGGCCATGGCGTTCGTGGCGCCTCTCCTGTCCTATGCAATCTACGCCGCCCTAGCCCTCGCATGGCTCGTTCCCGACCGTCGCGTCGTAGCGAGCCTGCGGAACTCGCATTGAGAGGCGACGGGCCTCGTTGCCAAGCGGAACCCATTCTTTGCGTCGATGGGCAGCCGGCCTTCCGATCCGGCCAGACGACACTTCCCCTGCCCGCCGATGCCTCGGTCACGCCGGGCTAGTCGACACTGGATTTATTTGTACCAACCGTCGGAAGGAACCGGGCCTGCACGGTCTGAGGCGCCAAGTCTAGCCTGCGAGACCGTGCCGTGTAGCGCCGGTAAGTCCTGCGGGGGTTGAAGGCAGGGCCAATCCGCAGCCCTGCAACTCTGCCGCGACGGCGCACTCCAACTCCGGGGCTTGCGACGAAGCAGCACGCCCCGCCGCGCCAGGCTGAAAGTTGGCCTGGCGTCAATATCGTTGTTCCCCCAACCCCGGCGCTCGCGACAACGCTGCATCGAATGCACTGGAGGACAGCCCTTCAGAAATGTCACTCGGGTTAAACTCGGGCTGTTCTATTCACACTGGTGCCATGGTGAGCAGCCCGGATTGGCTGAAATTCAGCGCAAAGTGAATAAGCCTGTGCGCATCGCGCTTTTCCTTTCCCCAATAAACCAGGCCGAGGTAGAGACCCGGACCAATCTCACGAATTTCGTCGCGAACCCATTGCGCGACGATGGACGTCTTGGAATAGTCGAGAACAAAGCACTCCTTCCCATCGAGCCAGCTCTCGCCTTTGTAGACTTGCGCGGCTATCGCCTTTGTTCCCAAGATAAGTACGCGGTTCTTAAGCGTAGCACGTTGAGGATCGGCCGGGTCGGGCTCGAACACCTTTCCTTTCCATGTAAAAATATTGATCAGTTTTGCAACTGTGTCCGAAGCGGATGTGCCAGGTGCGATGATCGCGGTTCCATCGGCTTCCCCGATGGGGACCGCGCCCGGTGGGGCGTTTCGAAAAAGATCGTCGAGTTGTTCCGCGGTGAGTTTAAGAAACTGCTTGGGATCAGCAATTACGGTTTCGACAATGGTCATGGTGTCCTCCTGGTCGGGTGTATTGTCCTCTAAAGTCTAAACGTACTCGATGTTTCCGCATTTAAGATTAGCTCGCCTTTCAAATACCAAATTCCACTATGCGGAACGACTAAGTTGTAACGCCGACCAGATAGGCGATGTACAAGGCAGCAAAAAGTCCATCCCCAAATGCGAGTGCCGTCATTGCTCTGGTCCGCTTCATGGGCCCACCGAATATGAATAAACCTATGGCTAACTTTTCAACGGCCGCAGCCGCCAGAATTGGCACGCGCACTGTCGCGTCATACGCGGCAAATGCGATTAAGGCCCCAAATGCTAGGATAAGTACTCCCCAATGCCGAGCAAAGAAAACGACGGAAGCGTCAGAGTTTTCGACACCGAATCCGAATCGCAAGAACGGACGCGGGAGGAGGAGCGCCGCGACACCGACCGCGCCGGTGAGAAGACCGGAAGCAACGAGAAGCCATCCGATGCCCGAGGCGATCATTTTTTAGTTCCCTGGAGAGTCGCGGCGCCTGCTTAGAGCTGGGCCTGGACCGGCGATGTGGGACACGACGCGACCAAGTTTCGCATATCCAAGCCGAAACGGAATCCGCACTCCCGGGAGTAGAAAAGCTGACGAGCTTCGACTTCTCTCCAGGAAATTCCTCGTAACGTTCTCGCCCAACCGTTGCGCCCGCTTATGAGGCCGGTCGTAGTCCGGGCCGAGGAAACGCATTCTCGCAACGAATATACCTGTGATACGCGGCGGAGCTGTGCCGGCCAGTGCAGAGACGGTATTAGTACCACTGCCGACGATACAATCCCCCTACATAAGGGCCACGATAGAACCCCCGGTAATACCCGTACGGGCGACGGTAGAGTCCCCCGTAGTACCCGTATGGACGGCGAAATCCGATTGCACCACGGGGTCCAATACAGCCGGCGCGGTAGGGACCAGCAGCGCATACGAAAGCGTTTGCCTCTGAGGCGCCGAATCCGACGAGCGTGCCGGCGAGCGCGGTCGCGAACATCACACGTTTCAACCCGGCTCTCCTTGCAGATATCTCAGTATCCGAGCTTGGCATGACTCTAGATCCGGACCAATTGGACTTTGGTCCAACGATCTGAGCTCGACTTTGTACATTAAGCGGCGAAGCAGAGCGCTTGTGCCATTCGGGTGATGCAAGCCAGGCGAAGGTTCGCTCGACGACCCAGCGGCGCGGCGGGAGCTCGAAGCCTTTGGCCGTGACGAGCTCGATTGTCCACTGGCCCACCGTGCGCAGCCGGTCGCGGAGCTTTTCGCGTAGCCTCCGTCGGCGAACATGTGGCGGAGCCAGGGATGCCGGTGACGAATGGTTCGCCGCACGTCGGAAGTGCCATCGAGATCCTGCACGCCGGCACCACGCACGACCAGGCCGACCAGAAGGCCGAGCGTGTCGGTGAGGATGGCACTTGCGCCCCTTGATCTTCTTGCCGGCATCGAACCGCGAATGCCGCCAGAATGCATCCGCCAGCCGGGCAAACCGTCGCATGTGCAGGTATGGTGAGGTTCTATCGTGCGACTTAGGGGGCCCTCGGGCCCACTAAACCGGCCATGCGGAAGGACCTTGGTACCCGGGGCCCACGCGTCAGCAAGGCAATAATGCAAGCCGGCTGAAGGCCGGGTAGGCCGGGATCAAGCGGTAGGACGTCATTGATCTGTGCGCCCGACCTCAAGCAGACACTAGGACAGACGTAGTTTCGGGACGAGTTTTTGGGCCAGAATTTTTACGGGCCATCATGGAAGGGGGCCCCCACGCGCATGCTCGCCCTCCAGCGGCATCGTCCAAGGCAAGTAATCTAATCCTTTATCTCACACGAGTGGGCTGGGTCTGCAGCCTCGGCTAAGCCGGCATCGACTCGGGGTGTGGTCGTGTCGGTCCCGGCAAAAACGCTGGCCGCTGGGCCTACATTCGCATCGTCGCGCCCCAACACGCATGCAGCGTGTCGAAATGCTTGTCCCTCGACGCCAGGTGGACCCAGTAGGGCCCGCTGACGACCCCTACCGCTGGGTACAAACCACGCATTCACGCCCGCCAATTAGGTCCCGTGGGGCTCAGCGTGGGGCCACACGCGACGCATAGAACATTCCGCAGCTACTTGAGGTGGTGATACGTGAGCGGCCCGAGACATGGGTGACAGATCGTACCGGACACATGGGTGACACCTCCCGCCAGGCATGCCTGGCGGGAGGTGTCGATGCCCTGGAAGGAGTGTTCGGTGATGGACGAGCGCCTGCGGTTTATTGCACGGCTTTTGGACCGCGAAGCCATGTCGGACGTGTGCCGTGAGTTCGGCATCTCCCGGAAGACCGGCTACAAGATCTTCGAGCGCTACAAGGAGCACGGTCTCGAGGCGCTGAGCGATCGCTCACGCCGGCCGGTGCGCTACGCCAACCAGCTGCCGCCCCAGGTCGAGAGCATGATCGTCGCGGCCAAACAGGACAAGCCGCATTGGGGCGCCAGAAAGATCCGTGAGCTCCTGGTCCGGCGGCTCCGAAGCGAGGTGCGGGTACCGGCCAAGAGCACCATCCATGCCGTGCTGCACCGGCACGGGCTGGTCAAAGTTCCGGGCCGGCCGCGCCATCGCGCTACCGGAACGCCGCTCTCGACGGGTGCGGTGCCGAACGAGCTGTGGTGTGTCGACTTTAAAGGCGAGTTCAAGCTCGGCAACGGCCAGTATTGCTACCCGCTTACCGTCACCGACCATGCGTCGCGCTTCCTCCTGCTGTGCGAAGCGCTCGAGTCCACCCGCGAGGCTCTCGCCGTCACGGCCTTCGAGCAGCTCTTCCAGGACCGTGGCCTGCCTCAGGCCATCCGCTCCGACAACGGTGTGCCCTTCGCCAGTCCGAACGGCCTGTTCAATCTCTCCAAGCTCGCCGTCTGGTGGCTTAGGCTCGGCATCGACATCGAACGCATCAAGCCGGGTCACCCCCAGCAGAACGGCCGCCACGAACGCATGCACCTCACGTTGAAAAAGGAAACAACTCGTCCGCCCGGCCAAAATAGCCTGCAACAACAGGCCCGCTTCGACGCCTTCACGGCCGAGTTCAACGAAGAGCGACCGCACGAGGCGCTGGCCATGAAATGCCCCGCCGAAGTCTATCGACCCTCGTTACGGCCCTATGCCGGCTTGCCAGAGATCACCTATCCGCTGCACGACCGCGACATCCTCGTCACTGCCTGCGGACGCATTTGCCTGCATCGCAAAAAGATCAACGTCTCGACCGTGCTCGTCGGTCAGCGCCTCGGCCTCAAAGAGGTCGACAACGGCATTTGGCTCGTCAGCTTCATGAGTTACGATCTCGGCTTCATCGACCTGGAGCAGAGAACCCTGCAACCTCTCGACAACCCGTTCGGCCCGAGGTTGTCACCCATGTCTTAGGTACGAAGTGTTACCCATCTGTCCGGGCCGGACAACGCAGCAATGGCGGAGAGGGAGGGATTCGAACCCCCGATAGGCTTGCACCTATGCCGCATTTCGAGTGCGGTGCTTTCAACCACTCAGCCACCTCTCCGGCGCTGCGATGCGTGATCGCCGCCGAGCATGGCGCGCCAATATCACGGAGCCGGCAGGTTCCACAAGCCGTTCCGGCAAGGTTCTGTCGACCACATGCGTCATCCGGCGCCCGGCGCGCTCATCCGCCGCCGCGGGATTGCTTGCGCAACTGCTTGCGGGCGCTTTCGACCTCGAACTTGGCCCGCAAGGCGGCGGCGCGCGCTTCTGTGAGCTTCGTGGCGCAGAACCCGTGCCGGCCCTCGCCGGCATAGTCGCGGCACGTCTCCTCGCGGGTCGATGAAAACCCAGCCTGCTCGCGGGCATAATCCACGATGCTCGGCTTGTCCTTCGTGGTGCTCAGAAGAAGCTTGAAGTTCGTTCGAACGGCCGCATCGGCCTGGGCGCGCGCCCGTTCGATCGCTTTGGCCTTGTCAGGCCCCAGCGCCCCCGCCTGGGGGCCCCAGAGCCCGAGCGGGCTGACGCGGCAATCGTTCTCCTTGAACTCGCAGGGCCGCGGCTCGCCGATCGCGAGAACCGCGCCGTCGAGAACATCGAAGGCGATCGGACAAGCCTGGGACGCAAGCTCGATCCGCGACAAGCCGTTCGGCTTGCCCTTGTCGGCCACGTCGAACGGCACGCCTGGCACTTCGACCTGGCAGCCGTCGCGCGAACTGGAGATCTTGTCCCCCGCCAGAACGAGCCGCGAGACCGTGAGGGACTTGTCGCGCAACGCGAAGGTGACCTGGCTTTTGCGCCCGTTCAGGAACAGCGTCTGTCCGGCCAGACCCGCGGCCGCCGGCACCTTGGCGATGGAGGTCGCCGTGACAGGCTGGTCTGCGCTGTGCGGCCGGAACTTGGGCCGGGACCCGCGATGCGTTTCGGGGCTGACCGTAGCGCCTTCCGGCGTCGGGGCCACGGCCCCGGGCAGCACCATCTGGGCGAGGGCCGGCAGCGGCGGCAGGGAAAGGGCGGCGGCGAGAAGCAGAACCGGGTGGAAGACGCGCATCGGTGGTCGGCCTGATCCCAAGAAGCTTGTCGCTCGCA
The DNA here is from genome assembly GCA_963851175.1 of uncultured Alphaproteobacteria bacterium. GTDB lineage: Bacteria > Pseudomonadota > Alphaproteobacteria > Rhizobiales > Beijerinckiaceae > Lichenihabitans. Next base: position 313,276 of record CAWKNU010000004.1, read on the forward strand.
AACCCGCCAGCACCCAAGAAGGTCCCTCGGAGCACGCGTTCATACAGCTGATGTCGCAGCCCTGTAGCATTTCGGTGCGGAACCTGGGCGTGCTTTTGCCGAAATGCCGCCTCTCGCAGCAGGACTTCAGCTGAAAATTCGCGGCCTGCGTCCGGTTTGCCACGCCCGCGCAGGCGACGCCGGGCCGATCCAGGAGACCCATGCGGCGCCACGCCCCGCCCTTTATTGAAGTGTTGAGGCTTCCGGCCGCAAGGGCTAATACTCCTGGCTCATCCTGCTGTCCCGCTTGCTTCGGGACGGTTCCTGCCGCACGCCGGGGCCGCCGGCCCGGGTGGGTTCCGTTCGAGCGCCCGCCGAGGAGCGCGTCTGTCGTGCATTATTCGATTTTTTCGCTGCTGCAGCAGGCCTTCAAGGGCCAGACCGGCTGGACCCCGGTCTGGCGCGAGCCGGAACCCAAGCCGGCCTATGACGCGATCGTGGTCGGCGGCGGCGGGCACGGGCTCGCCACCGCCTATTACCTGGCCAAGAACCACGGCCTGACCAATGTCGCGGTGGTCGAGAAGGGCTGGATCGGCTCGGGCAACGTCGGCCGCAACACCACGATCATCCGCTCGAACTATCGCGAGCACGGCAATATCCCGTTCTACGAAAAGTCGCTGCAGCTTTGGGAAGGGCTCGAGCAGGACATCAACTACAACGCCATGGTGAGCCAGCGCGGCGTGCTCAACCTGTTCCATTCCGACGCCCAGCGCGATGCCGCTGCCCGGCGCGGCAATGCCATGCGGCTGAACGGCGTCGATGCCGAACTGCTCGACCGCGACGGGGTTCGCGCCCTCGTTCCGCTGCTCGATTTCGACAATGCGCGCTTCCCGATCGCCGGCGGCCTGCTGCAGCGGCGCGGCGGCACGGTGCGGCATGATGCCGTGGCCTGGGGCTATGCGCGCGCGGCCGACCGGCGCGGCGTCGACATCCTGCAGAACTGCGAGGTCACCGGCATCCGGGTCAGCAACGGCCGGGTCGTCGGCGTCGAGACCGCGAAGGGATTCATCGCGGCCAAGAAGGTCGGCCTCGCCTGCGCGGGCAATTCCTCGCGCGTCGCCGCCATGGCGGGCCTGCGGCTGCCGATCGAGAGCCATGTGCTGCAGGCCTTCGTGTCGGAAGGCATCAAGCCGCTGGTCCCCAACGTGATCACGTTCGGGGCGGGCCATTTCTACATCAGCCAGTCCGACAAGGGCGGGCTGGTGTTCGGCGGCTCGATCGACGGCTACAATTCCTATGCGCAGCGCGGCAACCTGCCGACCGTCGAGGAGGTCATGGAAGAGGCGGTGGCGGTGATGCCGTCGGTCGGCGCGGCTGCGCGTGCTGCGCTCGTGGGGCGGCATCATGGACATGTCGATGGACGGCTCGCCGATCATCGACAAGACGCCCGTCGGCGGGCTCTACCTCAATTGCGGCTGGTGCTACGGCGGCTTCAAGGCGACGCCGGCCTCCGGCTTCTGCTTCGCCCACACCATGGCCAACGACGAGCCGCACGACCTCAACGCGCCCTATCGCCTCGACCGGTTCGCGACCGGCCACCTGATCGACGAGGCCGGCAGCGGCGCCCAGCCGAACCTGCATTGAAGCATGAGGCCGAGGCGTCGGTCCGGGGCCGTGAACCCCATCATGCTCGCTCGAACCGGGAATCGATCGCCGATAAGGCTGGTGCGGTTCCCCGCAATGTCATTGTTATCTAAGACCGGAACTGCCCCACCATGCGTATCCCCTGTCCTTATTGCGGCGAACGCAGCAATGCGGAGTTCAGCTATCTGGGCGATGCTGCGCCGGTGCGGCCCCGCGATGCCCGGCGGCTGCCGGCAGATGCGGCGGTCGGCGCTGCCGAGCTTCGCGCCTTCACGGACTATGTCTACATGCGGACAAATCCGCCGGGCCCGCTGCGCGAATGGTGGCACCATAGCGGCGGATGCCGCGCCTGGCTGATGGTCGAGCGCGACGCCACCACGCACGAGATCGGCGCGGTGGTGGCGGCGCGGGATCTTGCGGATCCAGCGAGGGAGATGCCCCGATGAGCGAAGCCCTTGGCCATGTCGGCGGCTCGGATCTCGCCGAGCGGGTGACCCCGAATTCCCCGGTTGCGGCCGCCTCGCGGGTGCAGCCCTTCCGGCTCATCGCGGGCGGGCAGCATCGAGCGGCGTCCGCTCGCCTTCTCGTTCGACGGACGCGAGTATCAGGGCTTTGTCGGGCGACACGCTGGCCTCCGCCCTGCTGGCCAATGGCGTCCGGCTGGTCGGCCGCTCGTTCAAGTACCACCGCCCGCGCGGCATCCTGTCCGCCGGGCCCGAGGAGCCGAACGCGCTGGTCGAACTGCGCGACGGGGCGCGCCGCGAGCCCAACACCCGCGCCACCACGGCGGAACTCTACGACGGCCTCGCGGCCGCGAGCCAGAACCGCTGGCCGTCGCTGCGCTTCGACATGATGGCGATCAATTCGCTGGCCTCGCCGCTGCTCGGCGCGGGCTTCTACTACAAGACGTTCATGTGGCCGGCGGCCTTCTGGGAGAAGGTCTACGAGCCCCTGATCCGCCGCGCTGCCGGCCTTGGCCGCGCCGCGGAAGCGCCCGACCCGGACGGCTACGAGAAGATCGACGGCCTTCTGCGACGTGCTGGTGATCGGCGCCGGGCCGGCCGGCTTGGCGGCTGCTCTGGCGGCCGGGCGGTCCGGCGCCCGGGTGATGCTGGTGCAGGAGGATTTCGCGCTCGGCGGCCGGCTGCTCAGCGAGCAGCGCGAACATCGGCGGCCAGACCGGGCCGGCCTTCGTGGCCTCGGTCGAGGCCGAACTCGCAAGCCTGCCCGAGGTACGCATTCTGCGCCGCACCACCCTGTTCGGGGTCTATGACGGGGGCACCTATGCGGCGGTCGAGCGCGTCAGCGATCACCTGTCGCGTGCCGGCTCCGCACCAGCCGCGCCAGCGCCTCTGGCGCATCGTGGCCAAGCGCGCCATCCTGGCCGCGGGCGCCATCGAGCGGCCGATCGTGTTCGCCGACAACGACCGGCCCGGCATCATGCTGGCCGGCGCCGTGCGCAGCTATCTCAACCGCTTCGCCGTCAAGCCGGGCAGCCGGGCGGTCCTGTTCGGCAACAACGACGATGCGCTGCGGACCGCCCGCGACCTCGCGGCCGCCGGGATTGCCGTGTCGGCCATCGTCGACCCGCGTCCGGACGCGCTCGCGGGGCTCGACGCCCTCGCCCGGGAGACCGGTGCGCGGCTCGTCGAAGGCGTTGTGCTGCGGGCCTTGGGCAGCGCCCACCTGAGTGCGGTCGAGATCCGCACCGCGGGCGGCGAGACCTTCACGGTGCCATGCGACCTGCTCGCGGTCTCGGGCGGCTGGCAGCCGACCGTGCATCTCACGTCCCACCTCGGCGGGCGCCCCGAATGGGCCGCCGCCCTGGCGGCCTTCGTGCCGGGCTCGCTGCCGCCCGGCATGATTGTGGTGGGCGCCGCCGAGGGCGATTTCGCCCTGGCCGCCTGCCTGGCCGACGGCATCCGAGCCGGCTGCGACGCGGCCGCGGCCTGCGGCTTCCATCCGCGGTCGGTGACGATTCCCTCCGCCGATGCCGAAAGCACGGCCGTGACGCCGCTCTGGCGCGTCAAGAACCCCAAGGGCAAGGCCTTCGTCGATTTCCAGAACGACGTCACCGTCTCCGATGTCGAGCTCGCCAAGCGCGAGGGCTTCAGCGCGGTCGAGCACCTCAAGCGCTACACCACGCTCGGCATGGCGACCGACCAGGGCAAGACCGCCAACGTCAACGGCCTCGCCCTGATGGCCGAACTGACCGGCCGCACGCGTGCCGGCCACCGGCACGACGCGGTTCCGGCCGCCCTATACGCCGGTGGCCATCGGGGCGCTGGCCGGCCACCACCGCGGCCGCGATCTCAAGCCGACGCGGCTGACCTCGGCGCACGGCTGGGCGGCCGAGCACGGTGCCGTGTTCATGGAGACCGGCCTGTGGCTGCGGGCGCAGTATTTCCGCCAGTCCGGGTGACACGGGACTGGCGCGACGCCTGCGACCGCGAGGTCCGCGGCCGTGCGCGAGCGGGTCGGCCTCTGCGACGTCTCCACGCTCGGCAAGATCGAGGTCGTGGGCCGCGACGCCGCCGCCTTTCTCGACCGGCTCTACACCAACATGATGTCGACCTTGCCGGTCGGGCGCGCCCGCTACGGGCTGATGCTGCGCGAGGACGGCTTCGTGATGGACGACGGCACGCTCGCCCGCCTCGATCGCGAACGCTATGTGCTGTCGACCACCACGGCCAATGCCGTGAAGGTGATGGGGCACATGGAGTTCTGCGCCCAGGTGCTCTGGCCGGAGCTCGACGTCGGCTTTGCCTCGGTCACCGAGCAATGGGCGCAATTCGCCGTGGCGGGTCCGCGCTCGCGCGAGACCGTCGCGGCGCTGCTGCGCCCGGACTTCGACCTGTCGAACGAGGCCTTCCCGTTCATGGGCGCGGCCGCGCTGGAGCTGCGCGACGGAACGCCGGCGCGGCTGTTCCGCATCTCGTTCTCGGGCGAACTGGCCTACGAGATCGCGGTGCCGGCGCGCTTCGGCGATGCGACGGCGCGCGCCCTGATGGAGGCCGGCGCGCCTTTCGGCATCGCGCCCTATGGCCTCGAGGCGCTCAGCGTGCTGCGCATCGAGAAGGGCCATGCGGCCGGCGGCGAGCTCAACGGCCAGACCACGGCCGACGATCTCGGTCTCGGCCGGATGATGTCGACCAAGAAGGATTTCATCGGCGCCGTGATGGCGACCCGTCCGGCCCTGGTCGACCACGAGCGCCCGTCGCTGGTCGGGTTCAAGCCGGTCACCCCGGGCGAACCCGGTCGAGCGCGGGCGCCCACCTGCTGCGCCCCGGCGCCGAGAACAAGGCCAGGAACGACGAAGGGCACATCACGTCCGGGGCGTTTTCGCCGACCTTCGGCCCGATCGCACTGGGGCTGCTGCGCCGCGGTCCGCAGCGCCTCGGCGAACAGGTGCGCGCCTATGATCCCGTGCGCGGCCGCGACACGCTGGTCGAGGTGTGCTCGCCGGTTTTCTACGACCCCGAAGGAGTGCGGCTGCGTGGTTGAGATGGTGCTCGATCAACGTTCCCCCTGGAGCGGCCTGGCGGAGCCGGGCCGGTTCGGCATCGCCGCAGAGCAGCCTGGCGTGCGGGTCGGCGAACCCCCTGCCCTGGCCACGGCCTTGCTTGTGGCGCACAAAGGGCGGCTCAGCGACCTTCTGGGTGCCGCCAAGGCCCGCGGCATCGAACTGCCGACGACGCCCCGTCAGGTGAGCGGCCCCGACGTGACGGCCTTGTGGAACGGGCCGGGCCAGTGGCTGGTGCGCGGGAGCGGTTCCTTCGCCGATCTGGCGGCCCGCCTCGCGGTCCTGGCGCCCTTCGCGTCCTGGATCGACCAGAGCCATTCCCGTGCCGTTCTCAGGGTCGCCGGCGCGCATGCGCGCGACGCGCTGGCCAAGGGCTTCGAGATCGACCTTCACCCGCGTGCCTTCAGGGCCGGGTGATGTCGCCATGACCCAGGCGGCGGGAATGTCGGCCTATCTCTGGCAGGTAGACGAGGCGCCCACCTATGAGATCGCCGTGCCGGCGAGCTTCGCGGGCAGCTTCTGGCACTGGCTGTCCGATGCCGCCGCCGAGTACGGCTACGTGGTCGAGGACCCGATCGGGTCGGGCGCCTCAGCGCGTTGAGGGCACTGCCGTCGCCCTATGGGGCGCACGGAGCACCGGGCGATCGCGCCCTCGCCGGGGCCGAGCCTTGCGGGGGGCCGACGGGAGGGCTACATCGAGCCTGGGCGGGCACTCCGGTCTCCGCGTCAGAGCCTCGTCGGATACCCAATGTACGCCATCCTGCATCTCGTCAATACTGTGCTCAGCCTGTACAGCTACGTCATTATCGCCACCGCGATCATGTCCTGGCTGCTGGCCTTCGATGTCATCAATTTTCGCAATGACCTCGTCCGCTCGGTCTGGAATTTCCTGAACGCCCTGACAGAACCCGTCCTCCGGCCAATCCGGCGAATCTTGCCGAATCTTGGCGGAATCGACGTATCGCCGATCATTCTTCTGCTTCTGCTGATGTTCGTTCAGGATCTGATCAACCGCGATTTCCGCTCCTTCTACTAGGCAGCCTGGCCCGCCCTGGCGGGGCGCCTTTTGTCAGTGCCGTTCCCCAGCCTCGGCAAGAGCTGGGTCGCGCGCATCGCCCTCAGTCGCAGCCTCGGCATCGGGTTCGCTCCTCTCGGCACTGCGGATCGGAAACAGGGGCCCATCCGGCGCGACCTCAGGCTTGTGCCGCAAGGCCCTGAGATCGAGCGGCGCGCTCAGCTGTTCGACCGGCGTCGTCCACACGAAGGCATCGATCTTGCCGGTGACCGGGGACACCGGCGACCAATGGTCAGAAATGACGCCGTCCGCCACCCAGGTCGGGTCGCGCGGCGCCCGTGAGGCGCGCTGCAGCCACTCGAACAGCGTTCCCGTCTCGCCATGCTCGGCTTCCTCGATATCGGCCATGAGCAGGCAGGTCTTCATGCTCGGCCGAGGCTGGCCGTCCACCAGCGGCGCCAAGGCCTGCCTGGCGGTCTGGAACTCCCGCGCCTCGAGGGCGGCCCGGGCCACTGCCATGCGGCTTTCGGGATGCTCGGGCGCCTCCCGGGCCAGAACCTCGGCGCGGGCCAGGCGGTCGGCCGCCGCGTCGCCGGGCCGCAGCCCGACATAGACGTCGGCGAGTTCGGGATGCGGGGTCGCCGCATAGGCGGTTTCGATCAGCTTGGCGGCGCGACGGATATCGCCCTTGCGGGCCAGCAGGCGTCCCGCCAGAGCGGCCGCCGGAACCAGCGTCGGCTCGGCCTTGAGGACATCACGCAAAAGGCTGAGCGCCTCGTCGGGATTGCGGTCGGCGATGTCCTGGGCCATGGCGGTGGTCAGCACGGCCCGCTGCCGTGCAGCCGTGGCACGGTCCACGGATCGACCGCCGGCATTGCGCTCCACTGCCGCGAGCGCGGCGGTCCAGTCGTGCTGCTGCGCCCGGTATTGCAGTACCGCCTGGCCGGCCCACGGCAGGGTGGCGGTCTTGAGAGCCTCATCGGCGAAGCTGAAGGCCGCATCGACATCGCCCCGCCGCTGCGCCTCGATGTGCAGTCCGCGGAGGCCGAGCGCCCGGGTCTCGCCATGCGCCAGCATCTCGGTGAATGTTTGCTCCGCCGCGTCCCTGTCGCCCGAAAGCTGGGCCGCCTGGGCCTTCAGCAACAGGGCCATGGGTTCGTGTCCGAGAGCCCGGGAGGCTTCTATCGAATAGCGCGAGGCAGCGTCCTTGTCCCCCGCTCCCACGGCCACCATGCCGCGCGAAAGCGCTGCCAGGCCACGTTGCCGCCGACGAGCATCCGAGGCCAACGACAGCAGCGACGGAATGCGAAAGATGAAGCGCAGCAGCGACCAGACCAGCAGCACGACGACGCTCGCGGCGAGCAGGACCACCAGCGCCACCAGGGTCGAGGTCTGATATTCCCGCCCCCCCAGCGTGACGAGCACGCTGCCCGGATGATCGGCCAGCCACACGGCACCCAGCGCCACGAGAACCACCACGACGAGGTAGATCAGCACGCGTATCATCGTTGGTTCACCCTTATCCTTACGCGGTTACTGCGGTTCGAGGCTCTCAACCCTTTGCTTTGCCGAGGGTCGCGATCGCCCGGCCCAGCAGTGTCTGCACGCTCGCCTGGGCGTCCAGGAGCCGATGCGCCGCATCGGCCCAATCCTGAGAGGCATGCTGACCCGCTTCCGGCAGCTTCGCCCATTCCTCGAGCGCGCCCGCAACATCGCCGCGGTCGAGTGCGGCGCCGACCCGGCCGGCGACCGATCCGGGGTCCTCGCCCGGCGCAGCCCCGACACGCCGAACCTCGACAAGGCCGCGTGCGCCAGCCGCGAGACGATCCAGCACGCCACCCGTGGGGCTTGGCCGACTGGCGGCGACAACGTCCTTTTCGAGGGCCGCCCACTGCTCCTTGAGACTGTCGACCGTCGACGTGCCCTTGGCCGCCAAGGCCGTCAAAGGTGCGAGACTGGCGTCTTCGACCCCGAGCGCCCGCAACGCATCGAGTTCCGGCCCGATCGGCCGGCCCGCCGCGAGTGCCTGGTTCAGGGACTCGGCCACCACCGCAAGCGGCGCGGCCCGCGTCTCGTCGGCGCTGCCCACGGCGCGCGCCTCGGTGACGCGATCCCCGGTCTTGGGGGCGACTAGCGCCGCCTCGAGCGGGGCCAGTCGGTGCTCGAGACCGGCCACCGCCGTCTCCACGGGGCCGAGATCCACCTTGGGCAGGGCCGCGACGCCGTTGCGCACCGCCTCGATGCGGCGGTCGAGGTCAGCCAATCGACCATCGAGGGCGCCCACCCGGCTCTCGATCGGGCCGAGATCGACTGGGGGCGGTGCCGGCTGAGCAGACGGAGCGGGCTGGGGATTGTCCTGGAGCGCGGCGAGGCGGCGGCCCAAATCGTCGACCTTGGCCGAGAGGGCCTCGGCATCGGCGGAGGGAGCGGGCGGCGAGGGTTGCTGATTCGCGGCCGGCGCCGCTTCCGGCGAAGTGCTCTTGGCCGAGGCCGCCGCTACTTCGGCAGCCACGGCGTCGAGCCGTGTCGCGAGGTCGGCCTGGCTCTTCTTCAGCGCAGCCAGGTCTTGTCCGAGGTCGCTGGTTTGCTTGTTGACCGCGGCGACATCCGCCTCGGCCTTGGCAGGATCTGGCCGCGCTTCGAGCGCCTGAACCCGCCCTTCCAGGGCAGCCAGGGAGGCCGAGAGTTCGCCGGAATGGTTTCGCCGCGGCTCCGTGAAGAGAAGGCCGGCGATCGAGGCCAACAGGGCCACAACCAAGATGGCGAGCAGAATCGACGCGGCCGACCAACCCGCCCTGGCAGGCGGCAGGGGCGGCGTCACCGGCGCGCCGGCATCGACCGAATCGGATCTGGACGGGTCGGCCTCGTCCGCACCAACGCGCTCGCGAGTCTCGGAGGACACGGGATCGATCTCCAGGGCCGGCTCAAAGACCGGCTCGGTCGTGGGGCCGCCGGCCTCGCCGTCGGAAGCGGCCTCGCCCTCGAAAATGGCCCGGGGAGGCGCTTCGACGCTTGGGGTGGTCTCACGCGCCGCGGTGCCGAACAGCACGGGCTCGGCGTGAGCCGCATCCCCGGCGGCTTGGTCGGGAACGTCCTGACGATGGGGTGGAGAGCCGGCCGGTTCGGAAACAGGATCTGCTGCCCCAGCTTCGCCTTCCAGCCCCGGGGGCGGAATCTCGGTCGCAGTGGCATCGATGATGGGCGGCTCGCGTCGCTTGCGCCCGCTCTGTTGGCGGCGAAATGCGTCGTTCGGACCGCGGTTCCCGTTTTCCGCCATGCCTGATCCTTTCTGGCCGGGTTCTCGGACCCGCGGATGGTAGTGCGAGGCGACCCCGCTGCGCGTGCAGACCGCGTCACGAACGCCAGCCTGCACCCGACGAAAGACCGAACCAGCGGAGGCGCCTTGAAGCAGGATCGCCGCTAAGGAAATCGGCGCCACGCTCGACGGCTCTCGGATGCGCCCCGCCGGTCCACTCTCCTTGGGTCTAGCTCAAAACGTTTTGCGGGGTCAAAGTTCCGGGCAGTGGTCAGGATTGCCGGCGCGCGACAGCGTCCTCCAGGGCCAGGATACGCTCGGCCGCCACCACATGCAGCCGCTCGACCATATGTCCGTCGATCCGCAAAACGCTCTTTGTGGCGCCTTCGGCGTCGCTGAAAGCCGCAACGACCTTGCGGGCCCAAGCGAGTTCCTGCGCATCCGGGCCGAAGATTTCGTTGCAGATCTCCACCTGGGCCGGGTGCACGCAGGTCTTGCCGTCCATGCCGAAGTCGCGCCCCTGCTCGCATTCCGCCCGCAGGCCTGCAGGATCGTCGATGGCGTTGTACACCCCATCCAGGATGTCGAGATCGTGGCAGCGCGCCGCCGCCACGCAGGTGGCCAGCCAGGGCACCAGGGGGGCGCGTCCGGGACGGGTCTTGGCGCGCAGGTCCGTGGCAAGGTCGTTAGTCCCCATGACCAGGACGTCCAGCCGCGACGCAGGATCGGCGGCGGTTCTGGCCAGGGCGGTAGCGTTGAGGACAGCCTCAGGGGTTTCGACCATGGCCCACAGGCGGAGCGACTCGGGGGCCCCGGCCTTGGCGAGATCGGATGCGGCGAACATGATGTCGCCGGGCGTGGCCACCTTGGGCAGCAGGATGGCGTCGAGCCCAACCTGGGCCAAGCCGAGGAGGTCGTCGCGGCCCCACTCGGAGTCGAGCGGGTTGATGCGAACCACCTTCTCCCGCGTCCCGAATCCTCCAGCTTCGAGCACGCTCGCGACTGCGCTTCGGGCCGCTGCCTTGTCGGCTGGAAAGACAGAATCTTCGAGATCGAAGACCAGAGCATCGGCCGGAATCGATCTGCTCTTGTCCCTGGCTCGCGCATTCGAGCCGGGAACGTAAAGGACGCTGCGCCGCAATCGAGTTGTCATGGTCCCCTGGTAATCATGATTATTCCGGTCCCTCTCCTGCCTAAGATCGCGGCATCAACGCACATGCGCTATCGACGTTCCGGCACAGCTTGCGCTTTGCCGACCGAGGCATCACGCGTCTAGCTCCCCATCCGCTTGCGTGATCCGCACGGCCCCGCCGTTCAGTTGAGCGCCGAGAGCATGGCCCAGCGCAACGGCGCACAGGCACAACGCGACCGACAGGACGACGTTCGCCAGGGCCCGGGGCAACGCCCCGCCGCGAAGCAGTTCCAGGGTCTGCAGGCTGAAGGATGAGAAGGTGGTGAAGCCGCCGCAGAACCCCACCATCACGAAGAGGCGGATGTTCTCCGCCACGGGAAAGCGGCCATCGTTCAGGGTCAGCGTTCCGAAGAGCCCGATGATGAACGAGCCGACCACGTTGATGACGATCGTCCCCCAAGGCAGGCTCTGACTGTAGGGCAGCGCCAGGATCCCGACCCCGAACCGCGCCAGGGTACCGAGACCGCCGCCGAGCGCCAGCAGCAAACAGGTATAGACCCCCACGGCGGCGTCCTTCCAACAGCGAGGTCAGGCGAAGGCGGAAATATCGAGCCGATGGACCGGCTTGTCCGGATGCGTGCCGCGCACGAAGACGGCCCCAAGCCCGTCGAGCGCAATGGCGCAGCGCACATGCTCCCCCTTCGGGCATATGTTGGTCACACTATCGAAGCCGATCCAGCCGATCCGCGGCACATAGGCCTCGGCCCAAGCATGGCACGCCGGCGTGCCGTCCTGGTCCTGCACGAGATAGCCTCCGGCAAGTCGGCTCGGAATGTCGAGGTGCCGAGCACAGGCGATGAAAAGATGCGCGTGCCCCATCGCATTGCCTGTCTTGCGGGCAAGGGTTTCTGCCGCACTTCCTTCGAGCGCAGGATCGCAGCGCACTTCAGCGTGGATGGCGCCGAGCAGCGCGTGCAACCGGCCGAGCGGCTCCGGTTCGGACGCCGGCAGCCGCGTCGGCGAAGGCCCGCACGGCCGGGTCCGGGCTCGTCAGGGGCGTGTCGCGCAGGAAGACCTCCAGCGGCAAAGGCTCCACGGTGCCGCGGACGATTCCGGCCGTATCGAACGTGTCGATCTCGCCTGTCGCCAGAATCCGTACATCGCTGATCGGCCCCCTGGCGCTGAACGTGTGCGTGACGTTGCCGAATTCGTCGCGGCCCGCCTTCAGGCTGCAATCGATGTTGGGATCGAGATGCCAGCCGGTGACGTGCTGTCCCTCGTGACTGCGCGGGGACAGCCGCAGGATGGCTACCAGGTTTCGCACCGGGGTCGCGAAATGGCAGGTGATCTCGTGGCGGATGTTGAAATGCATGGCGCGGGCTAGGTCAGATATTGTTCGCTGATCGCGATGCCGAGGTTGTTGTTGTCGTCGATGAAAGTGGTGATGAACTCGTGCAGTCCACTCTGAAAAATGCCGCCGATCGAGGCGTTTTCCAGTTGCGCCATGGTTTTGCGCGCCAGACGTTGCGAGGTCCCCTGCCGCCCATAGGAGCGGCCGATGGAGTCGAGGCTTCGGACGATGTTTTCGTAGCAGGACAGCAGCGAGCGCGGCATTTCCGAGCGAAGGATGAGAAGGTCCGCGATCAGCCACGGCTTGATGCTTTCCCGATACACCCAATGATAGGCGGTCAGCGCCGAGACCGCCCGAAGGATCGCGGCCCATTGGAAATAGTCGAGCGAGCCGCCGATCGTTTCCGTCTCGGGCAGGAGCACGTGATATTTCACGTCGAGAATGCGGGCCGTGTTGTCGGCCCGCTCGATGAACACGCCCAGGCGCGAGAACCAGAACGCGGGGTTGCGCAGCATCGTCCGGGTCATCGAGCCGTCGAACAGCAGGGAGGTCTGCTTCACGAAGTCGAGGAAGCCCGGAACCTGCTCGCTGCGGTCGGTGTCGGCGCCATGCGAGTCTTCGAATCGCTTCAGCTCGAGCCAGGCGCCGTTGATCGCATCCCACATCTCGGCCGTGAGCGCCGTGCGCACCGCCCGCGCGTTCGTGCGTGCGGCCTCGATGCAATTGAGGATCGACGAGGGGTTGTCGGCATCGAAGGTGAGGAAATCGACGACGCTGTCGGGATGCGCGGTCTCATATTTGGCGTGATAGGCATCGGACACGCCCGAACTTTCGAGCGCGCTCTCCCATTCGGTCCCGTGTTCGTTATAGGCGGTCGGCAGGGCGGAGAGCCGTTGCGCGGCCTCGACCGTGCGGGCCAGGAACTCGGCCCGCTCCATGTAGCGGGCCAGCCAGAACAGGTGGTCGGCCGTGCGCGACAGCATGGTGGATTTGCGGGTCGGCCGCAGAAACGAGACGGCCGGGACATCATCGCCCAAGGCGGGTTCCGTCATCATGGCCTCTCGTTCTCGTCCTCGACGATCCAGGTGTCCTTTGTGCCGCCACCCTGGCTCGAATTGACCACCAGCGATCCCGGTTGCATGGCCACCCGGGTCAGCCCGCCCGGCACCACCCGCACGCCGCGCGCGCCGCTCAGCACGAAGGGCCGCAGGTCGACATGGCGCGGGTCAACGCCGTCCGGCATCGAGGTGGGGCAGGTCGAAAGCGCGAGCGTCGGCTGGGCGATGAAATTGGCAGGGTCGTGTTTCAGCTTGGCCGCGAACAGGTCGATCTCGGAGCGCGTGGCGTGCGGGCCGACCAGCATGCCGTAGCCGCCCGAACCATTGACCTCCTTGACCACCAGTTCGTCGAGATGGTCGAGCACGTATTGCAAGGCGTCCGGCTCGCGGCAGCGATGGGTTTCCACGGTCTTGAGGATCGGCTCCTCGCCCAGGAAGAAGCGGATCACGTCCGGCATGTAGCTGTACATGGCCTTGTCGTCGGCAATCCCGGTGCCCACCGCATTGGCCAGCGTCACCGAACCAGCCTGATAGGCGCCCATCAGGCCGGGAACCCCCAACCGGCTGTCGGGCCGGAACGCGAGCGGGTCGAGGAAGTCGTCGTCGATCCGTCGATAGATGACGTCCACGCGCTTGGGTCCCTCGGTGGTGCGCATGTACACGACCTCGTTCTCGACGAAGAGGTCGCGGCCCTCGACCAGTTCGACGCCGAGCTTGTCGGCCAGGAAGGAATGTTCGTAATAGGCCGAATTGAACTGCCCGGGGGTCAGTAGCACCACCACCGGGTCGGCAGCATCGGCGGTGCGCGGCATCACCGACCGCAATGTCGCCAGAAGCAGGTCCGGATAATTCTCCACCGGCGCCACCCGATGAGCTGCGAACAGCTCCGGAAAGAGGCGCATCATGACTTCCCGGTTCTCCAGCATGTAGGACACGCCGGACGGCGTGCGGACATTGTCCTCGAGCACGTAGAAGTCGTCCCGGTCGATGCGGACGACATCGATTCCCGCGATATGGATGTAGATGTCGTGCGGAACCTTCATGCCGATCATCTCGGGACGGAAATACGGATTGCGGTAGATCAGCTCGGAAGGCACCACGCCCGGCCCGCACGACCTCTCGCGCTCCATAGAGATCGGCCAGGAACATGTTCAGGGCCTTGACCCGCTGGACAAGCCCGAGTTCGAGCTTGGCCCATTCCTGGCGGGCGATGAGGCGGGGCACGATGTCGAACGGGATCAGCCGCTCGGTGGCATCCTTGTCGCCATAGACCGCGAAGGTGATGCCGATCCGCCGGAACAGCAGGTCGGCCTGCGAGCGCCGCGACGCGAGAAAGCCAGGCGAGGCTTGGGCCAGCCACTCGGCAAGCCGCGCATAGACCGCCCTCGGGCTTCCGCCCTCCTGGGTCATCTCGTCGAAGAACTGCGGTTTGGCGGACAAGACGACGGCTCCGAAGCTGCGGTTGCGGGCTCGACCAAACAAAGATTATGCCAGGGCCAGGATGTGCGGCTACCGAAAACCGGCTGAACGGCGCGTCACCGCAACCGGGGTGTCGCGCGGGCGTTGTCGCAAGGGATCCTGATCTCTTCGGATGCGGCGAGCCGAGATCCTTCGCCGGTGGAGCCGCACACCATGAGCGTGGCAGGCCAGGGTATCGGCTCGACGACGCGGCAGCCCAGGGCGGCCGGCTTTTCCTATACCGAGCTCCCCTGCGTGGCCGGCTTTGGCGAGCTCGTCGATCCGGCCGCCTACGCGGCCTCTGCCCGACGACTGGGTCATCGGCCTCGCGGACGTGGTCACCTCGACGGCAGCCATCGAGGCGGGCCGCTACAAGGCGGTGAATACGGCCGGCGCCGCCGTCATCTCGGCTGTGGCCAATGCCCTCGGCACGTTGGATTTCCCCTTCGTGTTCGGCGGCGACGGCGCCAGTTTCGCGGTCGGGCCCGATCAGGCCCCAGCGGCGCGCGACGCCCTGGCCGCGACGGTGTCCTGGGTCGGCAACGAACTCGGCCTGCACTTGCGCGGTGCCTTGGTGAGCGTCGCCGACGTGCGGGCCGCCGGGCACGACGTCCGGGTGGCACGTTTCGCGGCCTCGCCGGACGTGGCCTACGCGATGTTTTCGGGTGGGGGCCGGGCCTGGGCCGAACAGCAGATGAAGACCGGGGCGCTGGAACTGACGGCCGCACCCCCGGACGCGCGCCCCGACCTGACGGGACTGTCCTGCCGGTTCCAGGACATCAAAGCCGCGAACGGCGTCATTCTGTCCCTGATCGTCAGACCCGCGAAGGGAGCCGCCGAGGTCGCTTTCCTGGCCGTGCTGGCCGACATCCTGGCGCTCGCGGCCGGCGAGCCCCGCGCCGCCCACCCCGTCCCGGCCCAAGGGCCCCAGCTGCAATGGCCGCCGCCAAGCCTCGACATGGAGGCCCGCCTCCAGCGAAAGCGCGGCTGGCCGCTGGTGGCGAGCGAACTCGCCGTGGCCTGCCGCACCCTGCTGATCCACGCGATATTCGCGAACGGCGTCGACGGTCGGCAAGTTTTCGCCCGATCGCTACCGACGGCAGATGGTGGAGAATTCGGATTTCCGGAAATTCGACGACGGACTGATGATGACGCTCGATTGCACGCTCGACACGGCCGATCGGATCGAGGCGAAACTGGTGGACGCCCGCGCGAACGGCACCGCGCGCTACGGCATACATCGCCAGGGCTCGGCGCTGGTCACCTGCATGGTGCCATCCGCGATCCGGGCCGACCACATCCACTTTGTCGACGGTGCCGCGGGAGGCTATGCCATGGCGGCCCGCGACTTGAAAACTATATTGCCCTAGAGCATGATCCACCTCCCAGGGCGTAGTTCGTCCGGGGACCCCAAGCGGGTGCCCGTCGAGAGTGCTTTCGGCAGTCAGGAGCTTTCGATCAAGCCGATCCCCGCCCCGAACGCCTCCTCCGATATCCTGCGCGTCGAAGACTTGCGCATCGGATTTGCGATGCAGGGCCGCAGTGTGGAAGTGGTGAAGGGCGTCTCCTTCCGCATTCCGGCGGGCAAGACCGTGGCGCTGGTCGGCGAATCCGGCTCCGGCAAGACCGTCATCTCTCAATCGATCATGGGCCTCCTGCCGAAAAACGGACGGGTGCTCGACGGCCGCATCCTGTTCTGCGATCCGGCCAACCCCGGTGAAACGGTCGATATCGCGGCCCTGCGGCGCGACGGGCCGGAGATGCGGGCGCTGCGCGGCGGGCGCATCGGCATGATCTTCCAGGAGCCGATGTCCTCGCTCTCGCCGGTGCACACCATCGGCAACCAGATCAAGGAAGCGCTGCTCCTCCACCGCGCCGTGCCGCAAAGCGAGGCGCATGGCATGGTCGAGCACATGCTCGGGCTCGTCGGGTTCCGCAACCCTCATCGGGCCTATCGGATGTATTCGTTCGAACTGTCCGGCGGATTGCGGCAACGCGCCATGCTGGCCATGGCCCTGATCTGCCGGCCGGCCCTGCTGATCGCCGACGAACCCACCACCGCGCTCGACGTGACGATCCAGGCCCAGGTGCTCAACCTGATGCGGGACCTGCAGAGCGAACTCGGCATGGCGATCCTGCTGATCACCCATGACCTCGGCGTCGTGGCCAACATGGCCGACGAGGTGGTCGTGGTGTACCATGGCGAGATCACCGAGGCCGGCACGGCAGCGGACATCTTCCGCCGGCCCGGGCACCCCTACCTGCGGGCGCTTCTGAGGGCGCTGCCGCATTTCGACATGAAGCCGGGCGAGCGGCTGACCGCCCTGCGCGACGACGACCAGGATCTTGCGGCCCTGCTGCCGCTGCGGAAGGAGCCTCCGCCGATCCTGGCCGGCACGGGCCAACCCGGTACGGGCCAGCCCGGTACGGGCCAGGGCAAACCCTTGCTGAGCTTGCGCAACCTGCGCAAGACCTACACCGTGAAGGGCCGCGGCTGGATCAAGCGCCGCAGCGAAAGCATCGTCGCGGTCGACGACGTCAGCTTCGACATCATGCGCGGCGAATGCCTTGGCCTCGTGGGTGAAAGCGGCTGCGGCAAGACCAGCCTCAGCAAGCTCATCATGCGGGCCATAAAGCCGGATTCCGGCACCATCACCTACAACGATGGCACGCGCGACATCGACGTGCTCGGCCTCAAGGGCAAGGCCTTGCGGGATTTCCGGCCCCGGCTCCAGATGATCTTCCAGGACCCGGTCAGTTCGCTTTCGCCCCGGATGACGGTGCTGAACATCATCCGGGAACCGCTCGAGATCCACGGCCGCGGCAGCAGCGAGGAGCAGCGCCAGCGCGTCGGCGATCTCATGGCGGCGGTGGGCCTCGACCGCCGCTTCATGAACCGCTATCCGCACAGCTTTTCCGGCGGCCAGCGCCAGCGCATCAGCATCGCCCGCACCCTGGCCCTCAACCCCGACCTGATCATCTGCGACGAGCCGGTCTCGGCGCTCGACGTGTCGGTCCAGGCCCAGGTGCTCAACCTGTTGAAGGATCTCAAGAAGGAACTCGGGCTCACCTACCTGTTCATCTCCCACAACCTTGCGGTGGTCGACTATGTGGCGGACCGTATCGCGGTTCTGGCGCATGGCCGGATCGTCGAGATCGCGCCCCGGCACCTCCTGTTCCGCAAGCCCGTGCATTCCTACACGCAAGCGCTGCTGAGGGCGGTGCCCTATCCGGATCTCGACCGTCCGCTCGATCTGCGGTCGCTGGCCAACGGCAGCGCGTCCGATCCGGCCCATTGGGATCCCCAGTTCCGGGACGAAGGCGCACCCGAAAGCCTGACCCCGCTCGACCTCGGCGAGGGCCATTTCGTCCTGGCGCGACCCACGGCCGACAGACGCGAGTTGCGGGCGTGAAGGGCCTCGTCGCGCTCGCGCTCGCTTTGATCCTGGGCTGCGCCTCGGCGCAGGCCGAAGCACCGGCGCCCGCGGAAACCCCGTTCTTCGCAGCCCAGGTGACGGCCGGCACGCTGCCCCCCGTGGCCGAACGGCTGCCCAAGCAGCCGCGGGTCATCGATCTTCCGGCCATGGGCCGGGAGACCGGCAAGCCCGGCGGCACCTGGCGCATGCTGATGGGCGACCAGCGCGACCTGCGCATGATGACGGTCTATTCCTACGCCCGGCTGGTCGTCTTCAACGAGAAGCTCGAACTCGTGCCCGATATCCTGGCGAGCATCGACGTCGACCAGGACCGCGTGTTCACGCTGCACCTGCGCGAGGGGCACAAATGGTCCGACGGACAGCCCTTCACGGCCGAGGATTTTCGCTACTACTGGGAGGACGTGGCCAACGACCCGCGGCTGTCGCCCTCGGGTCCCAATCTGGCCCTGCTGGTCGGCGGCCATCCGCCCCGGTTCGAGATCCTCGACCCGCTGACGATCCGCTATTCCTGGGACGAACCCAACCCCGGCTTCCTGCCGGCGCTGGCCGCGGCCCAGCCGCTCTACATCTACATGCCGGCCCATTATCTCAAGCAGTTCAACGCCAAATATGCCGACAAGGCGCAGCTCGACAAGGCCGTCAAGGCCGCCCATGTGATGGATTGGGGCGCGCTGCACGAACGCAAGTCGCGCCAGTACAGGCCCGAAAACCCCGACCTTCCCACCCTCGATCCCTGGCGCAACCGCACCAAGCCGCCCGCCGTGCAATTTACGTTCGAGCGCAATCCCTTTTTCCACCGGGTGGACAGCACGGGGCAGCAATTGCCCTATATCGACACCGTCCAGATGTCGCTCGGCACGACCAATCTCATTCCGGCCAAGACGGCGAGCGGCGATGCGGACCTGCAGGCCCGCTATCTCAATTTCGAGGACTACACCTTCCTCAAGGCCGCCGAGAAGAACCACGATTACCAGGCCCGCCTGTGGGAGCTCGGCTTCGGCTCCTTTGCGGCGCTGTTTCCCAACCTGAACGTCGCCGACAAGGTGTGGCGCGGCGTGCTGCGCGACGTGCGCTTCCGGCGCGCCTTGTCGCTCGGCATCAACCGGCACGACATCAACCAGGTCATCTTCTTCGGTCTTGCCAAGGAGAGCGCCGATACGGTGCTGCCGGAAAGCCCGCTGTTCCGGCCCGAACTTGCGGCCGCCTATGCCAATTACGACCCGGCAGCCGCCAACGCCTTGCTCGACGACATGGGGCTCACCAAGCGCAATGGCGACGGCACGCGCCTGCTGCCCGACGGCCGGCCGATCGAGATCACGGTCGAGACCTCGGGCGAGGACACCACCTTCGGGGACATCCTCGAACTCGTGGGGAGCGACTGGGCGAAGCTCGGGATCCGCACCTTTCCGCACCCCTCGCATCTCGACATCTTCCGCAAGCGGATCCTCAACGGCGAGACCGTGATGTCGATCGCCCATGGCATGGACAACGGCGCGCCCACGGCCGAGTTCGAGCCCGAAGCCCTCGCGCCGCTCAACGAGGCCCAATACCAGTGGCCGCGGTGGGGCTTGCATTATCAGTCCTCGGGCCACGAGGGTGACGCGGTCGACATGCCGGAGGCCCAGCAACTCCTGGACCTTTACCGCGACTGGCGACATTCAGACCACCATCGAAGAACAGCGCAAGGTCTGGAGCAAGATGCTCGACATCAATGCCGAACAGGTCTTCTCGATCGGCATCGTGAACCGGACCCGCCAGCCGATGGTGGTTTCGAACCGCATCCGGAACGTGCCGGAAGAGGCTCTCTATTCCTTCGAACCAGGATCGTTTCTGGGCATCTACATGCCGGATACGTTCTGGTTCGCGGATGCGCCGAAAAGCTGAGGGGGGCGTGCCGATGGAGAATGCCGCCTCTCGTCATCCATCGCACTGCATCTTGTGCTTGCGTGACGCGCCGGGAAGACTGCGGCCATGCTGAACTATCTGATCCGGCGCATCCTGATCATCATCCCGACGCTGTTCGTGACCAGCGCCCTGATCTTCACGGTCATGAGCCTTTCGCCGACCGACTATTTCGCCAACATGCAGGCCGAAATGCAGGCGGCCGGGCGAAAAGGTCGATACGGCCCGCATCGACTTCATGAAGAAGGAATACGGCTTCGACAAGCCTCCCGTGGTCCGCTACTTCAACTGGATCGGCGGCTTCCTGCACGGCGATTTCGGCTATTCGTTCGAATACCAGTTGCCGGTGCGCGACGTGGTGGGCGACCGGCTCTATCTGACGATCCTGCTGTCCTTCACGACCATCGTCTTCACCTGGCTGGTGGCCTTTCCGATCGGCATCTACTCGGCCACCCACCAATATAGCTGGGGCGATTACGGCCTGACGACGCTCGGCCTCCTAGGTCTTGCCATCCCGCATTTCCTGCTGGCGCTGGTCAGCATGTATTTCGCCAATCTCTGGTTCGGGCTGTCGATCGGCGGCCTCATGGACCCGCGCTACTTCGACCAGCCGATGAGCTGGGGCAAATTCACCTCCATCCTGAGCCACCTGTGGATCCCGGTGGTCATCATCGGCACCGCTGGGACCGGCAGCATGATCCGAGCCGTGCGGGCCAACCTGCTCGAGGAACTGCAGAAGCAATATGTCACCACGGCGCGCGCCAAGGGGCTCCATCCCTTCAAGGCGCTGATGAAATATCCGTTCCGCATGTCGCTGAACTTCTTCATCTCCGACATCGGCAGCATCCTGCCCGCCGTCATCTCGGGCGGCGAACTCGTGGCGATCGTGTTGTCGCTGCAGACCACCGGGCCCCTGCTGATCCGCGCCCTGCAGAGCCAGGACATGTATCTCGCGGGTTCGTTCCTGATGTTTCTTGCCACCTTGACCGTGCTCGGCGTCCTGGTGTCCGATATCGCGCTGGCCTTTCTCGATCCCCGAATCCGCATGCAGGGAGGAGCCACGAAATGAACGCTCCCCTGCCCGCCATAGGCGGCCCGATCGCGCATTACGTTTCGGACGCCGAGTTCGACGTTCATGCGGTCTCGAAGCTGACCCCCGAACAGGAGCGGCTGTATTTCGCGTCCCAGTGGCGCCTGATGTGGCTGAAGTTCAAGCGCCATCGCCTGGCCGTCGTGGCCAGCGTGTTCTTGCTGTGCATGTACGCCACGATCCCGATTTCGGAGTTTCTGGCGCCCTACAATGACGCGACCCGCAACACGGACGTCATCCGCGCGCCGCCGCAGCGCGTGCATCTCGTCCACGACGGCAAGCTGATCGGACCCTTCGTGTACGCGGCCGACTACCATCTCAACATGGACAACCTGAAGCGGGAGTACACGCCCGACAAGAGCAAGGTGCAGTTGCTGCGGTTCTTCTGCCACGGCGACCCCTACCGGTTCTGGGGCCTGATCGAAGCCGACCTTCACCTGGTGTGCCCGCCCCAGGACGGCGTCTTCTTCGCGCTCGGCTCGGATCGCCTGGGGCGCGACCTGCTGTCCCGCATGATCTACGGCGCCCGTATTTCGCTGACCATCGGCCTCATCGGCATCTCGATCAGCTTCCTGCTGGGCATCACGATCGGGGGTCTTGCGGGCTATTACGGCGGCATGTTCGATCTTCTCAGCCAACGGCTGATCGAGATCATCCATTCGATTCCGCATATTCCAATTTTCCTCGCGCTCGCCGCCATCATGCCGGCCTCCTGGAGCCCGATCCTGGTCTATTTCGGCATCACCCTGATCCTTGGGATGATGGACTGGACCGGCCTGGCACGCGCCGTGCGAGCCAAGCTGTTTTCGCTTCGGGAGGAGGATTACGTGCTGGCCGCGCAACTGATGGGCGCCCGCACGCCGCGCATCCTGCTGCGCCACCTCATCCCGGGCTTCATCAGCCACCTGATCGCTTCGGCAACCATCACCATTCCGGCCATGATCCTCGGCGAGACCGCGCTGAGCTTCCTCGGCCTCGGCCTGCGACCGCCCATCGTGTCCTGGGGCGTGATGCTCAACGAAGCCCAGAACATGAACGTCGTCGCGCTCTACCCCTGGCTGATGTTCCCGGTCGTGCCCGTGATCCTGGTCATTCTGGCCTTCAACTTCATGGGTGACGGCCTGCGCGACGCCGCCGATCCTTACACGGCCTGACCCCCGCCGGACTGGCCTGTGAGGATCGCCTTCTATGCCCCGATGAAGCCGCCTGACCACCCGGTTCCCTCCGGCGATCGGCAGATGGCGCGGTTGCTGATCGCGGCACTCGAAGCTGGCGGCCACGAGGTGGTGCTAGCCTCGAAACTCAGGAGCTTCGTGTCCGAGCCGCGTCCCGACCTCTTGCGGACCATCGAAGTGGACGCGGAGTGCGAAGCCGCAAAGCTCGGAGAGCTTTGGACCCGAGCGGAAACTCGGCCCGATCTCTGGTTCACCTATCACAGCTATTACAAGGCCCCTGATTTTCTCGGCCCCCGCCTGGCGCGCCGGTTCGGCCTGCCCTACGCGAGCGCCGAGGCCTCGCATGCACCCAAGCGCCGGCACGGTGCCTGGGTGGCCTGGCACGATGCCGCCGAAGCGGCAATCCGCGCCGGCGCGGTGCATTTCTGCTTCACCCCGGCTGACAGGGCTGGCCTTGAGAGTGTGGTGCGCCCCGACGCGCTTCTGATAGACCTGCCGCCCTTCATCAATCCGGCCCCCTTCGCGCGGACAACCACGCGATCCGCCAAAGCGGATCGCGTAGAACTCGTGACGGTTGCCATGATGCGACCGGGCGCGAAATCGCGCTCCTACAGCTTTCTGGCCGAGGCGCTGGCCCTGCTGCCGGCGCGCGCGCGCTGGCGCCTGACACTGGTCGGAGATGGGCCTGCCCGCATCGATATTCTGGGCATGTTCGGCGTTCTTCCCCCAGAGCGCATCGTGTGGCGGGGAGAGCTCGATCAAGCCGGGATCGCGGCGGCGCTCGGCGGCGCCGATGTTTTCGTCTGGCCGGGGTTCGAGGAGGCCTATGGAATCGGCTATCTTGAAGCCGGCGCAGCGGGACTGCCGGCGCTGGCCATGCGGGCCGGTGGCGTCCCGAGCGTGGTGGTCGACCGCGAGACCGGCATCCTCACCCCTGAAGGCGACCTCGATGAATATGCGGCCGCGCTGTTCCGGCTGATCCAGGACGGTGGTTTGCGGGACGGGCTTGGTGGCGCGGCCCGCCGCATGGTCTTGGAGGAGCGCTCACTGGCGGGTGCCGCCGCCATCCTGGCCGATGGCCTGGCGGGCGCGCTTCGCCGTGCACCGCGTCGCAGCCCGGCCCTGGCATGAACGAGCCGTGGATCGCTGTCGAGGAGGAGTTGGACCGCGCCCGGGATGCCGGACGCTCCCTCCGGTTCTGGCTGCGCGACGACGATGCTGTCACGGTCACACCGGCGCTTGAGCGGCTGCGCCATCTCTGCGTCGATTTGGGAATGCCGGTGCTCCTGGCCGTCATTCCGGCGGGCGCCGAACCTGCCCTGGCCACGTGGATCGGGGCCAATGCCTCGTTCATGCCGTGCCAACACGGCTATGCGCACACCAACCACGCGGCCGCGGGCGCCCGCGCCTGCGAGCTTGGCGGCGAGCGCCCGAGTTGGGTCGTGCTCGAGGAGCTCCGGCGTGGACGGGCCCGTCTCCAAACCCTGTTCGGGACACGGCTGAGCGACATTCTGGTGCCGCCCTGGAACCGCATCGATCCGGCGCTGCCTCCCCTCCTCCCGGGTCTGGGTTTCGAGGCGCTTTCGACCTTCGGGCCGCCGCCGGAACCGTTGGACCGGCTACACCACCTGAACTGCGATCTCGACATCATCGACTGGCGCAATGGCCGCATCGGCCGCAGTGCCGAAGACATTTGCGGCAAGCTCGCCGGCTTGATCGCGCAAAGCCGGGATAGCGCGCGACCGATCGGCATCCTGACCCATCACCTCGCCCATGACGCGCAGGCCTGGACGGTTTTGACGGCCGTGCTGCAGCGCCTTAAGGATCATCCGGCGTCGCTCTTCACCAGTGCGGGTGAGGCGTGCAGCCCCGCCACGGCCCCCGCGTCCGCGCAAGCAAAACTCGCGCGTTCACCACGCGACCTTGGATGAGCGCCGGACGCGATCTCGGTCTTTACCGTGTTGCACTGGAAAGCCGCCGAGTTTGATCGACAGTGGAACCACGATCATCTTTGGGCGTTGCAATGTGGCCTTATGGGCGCCACAATCAAGGAGAGATCGGTGAAGATCTTCACATCCGCAATAGCATTCGCCGTTCTTGTGCTCGCGACATCCGGGGCAGATGCTCAATTGGCCAAGGCCAACGTGAACCACAATAAGATCAACGTCCACATAAACAGGCTCAACGTTCAGGCCAAAGTACCGATCCACGCGAGGGTCGGCGTAAGGGCCAATGTTCGCGCCAATGTTCCCGTCCATGCCAATGTTCGCGCAAAGGCTCCCATTCGGGCCAACGTTCATGCCAAGCTCCCCGTCCGGGCGAATGTCCATGCGAAGGTGCCGGCAAGAGGCAATGCCAAGGCCAACACGCGTGGCATGAACCGTCGCGCGAGACCGATGCAGCGTCGGCGCCAAGGCTGATATCTAGCGAACATGGCAGTCTCCATCGGCAGCGCCTTGGCGCTGTCCGACAGGCTGGCACCGCTGGGCCACGACAGACACGTGCTGGATCCGCTTCGGCCGCTTTCGTAGCGGGTCGGCCCATGCGTCCAGCAGGCAAAATTTCGCACCATAGAGTGGAAACCGGAGGTACCTTTGAAAAAGCTCACCTTTGCAGCGGCATTGGTCGTGATGGCGTTCGCGACTTCTGCGGCCGACGCCCAATTGCTGAACGCCAACGTCAATCACAACCAAGTGAACGTGCACATCAATAGGCTCAATGTGCGGGCGAAAGTTCCCGTTCATGCCCGTGTCGGCGTCCGCGCCAACGTTCGTGCCAAGGTGCCCGTTCACGCCAACGTTCGCGCCAAAGTGCCTGTTCGAGCCAACGTTCGCGCCAAGGCGCCGGTGCGGGCCAATGTGCACGCCAAGGCGCCCGTGCGGGCCAATGTGCACGCCAAGGCGCCCGTGCGGGCCAACATGCACGCCAAGGTGCCGGGGCGGGCCCGCGGAACCAGGCCCGCGCAACGCCGCCGCCCGGCGTAGTATTCTGATCCAGCCCAGACTCCGGTCCGCCTTTGCAATCACAAAGCGTGGGTCGGGTCTTGGTTGAACGAAGGAGAGTTACGTGAAATCCATCACGACCGCGATTGCGTTCACGGTCCTTTCGGCCCTTTGCCTCGCGAGCGCGACGGCCGAAGCTCAACCAGGCCAGGCCAACGTGCGCCACGTCAGGGCCGACGCCCGTCTCAAGAGGGCCGATGGCCGCGCGAAGGCGCCGGTGCGGGCCGCAGCGCACGCCAAGACTCCGGCTCGGACCAATGCGCGCCCCAATATGGCCACGAAGGGCCGGGCAGCGGGCGGCGGGCGAGCACGCAGAAAGGGTCGCGGCAGCGACGTGCTCGGCTCCGTGCTCAACACCGTGGTGCGCAGTGCCCTTCAGGCGCAACGGAGCAAGGCCAAGCATTCCCAGTCCACCAAGCCCGCCCAGCCTAAGAAGCCGCAGCCCAAGACGCCTCAGCCCGCCAAGTAATCCTGAGCGTTGCGGGAGCGGCCTTGCCTTAGGGCGCCCCTGTGGTCACCAGCGGACGGCAGCCGACCGTCTCATCGGTGAAGCCGCCGTCCGATGGCGTGGTCTCTCGTCCCTTTCATGGCTTGCCGAACCCGCTCATGTCCATCTTGACGAGCTTGGAAAAGGCATCCTGCAGCTGTTCGGGAGTGTGGGCGAACATGGAGAGCCAGTTCTTCAGCACGGCATCGGGCGAAAACCGCTCCATTTCGGCCAGCATCTTTTTCTCGACCTCGGCCATGACGGTCGCCTGAAGCGGCTGGACGTCGGGCAAGCCGAAAAACTGGCGCGCTTCGAGGGGCGTGCATTCGATTTCGATCGTGCATTTCATGGCGGGGCTCGCTGCGGATCGCGCCCAGTATAGCGCGGCTCTGGAGCATGATGCCGAAAAGTCGGCACGGGTTTTGGGCCGACATCATGCTCTATGTCACTGAAACCGATCACGTTCATGATTTTGGATCAGTCCTTGAGCATCGCCCGCAGATAAGCCGCGCAGGACGACACAAACGCGGGGCCGATGTCGGCGACGCGCCGCACGATGTGCATGCGCGAGAGCTCGGGGTGTCGCTCACTGGCCAGGAAGGCGTGAATCCGTGCTGCCAGATCCTCGGCCGGCTCGGGCGAGCGCACCCGTTTCATGAACCCCACGCGCAGCGGGTCCATCACCAGCGTGAAGCCCTCGTCGAAGCTCAATTCGCTCGGCTGCAGTCCGGTCTCCTCGGCGAGCTCGCGCCGGACGCTGCCCTCGATGTCGACCTTGCCATGCCGGATGTCGCTGGGATCCGGCGTCCCCGAGGGGAAGTAGAGCCGTCCCGCATTGGCCGTATGGGGGGCCATTTCGCCGACCAGGAATGCACCGTCCGCCGAGGATAGCGCCGCCATGCCGAACCCGTTGCGCACGCCGGCGAGCGGGAATCCGAAGTCGCGCCAGGCGATGAAGGCCTTGAACTCGGTTTCGAGATAGGCGCCGCGAAACACCTTTGAGGTGTCGGGGCTGGTCTCCACGCGGCCCCGATGCTGCAGCAGGACCCGGCCGTTGAACAGGCTCGGCTTGGCGCGGGCGAGATCGCGCCAATGCGCCTCGATGTCCGCCGCCCGCTCTTCGGCAAACGGCCAGGGCGCCGGCTCGAAATCGCAATCGACCGCGTGAACCTCGACGATCTCCTCCTCGATCGTCATACGTCGATGGTGCCTTGCGACACTACGACGGCGCCGCCGCCGATCGAGCCCGAGATCAGCGCTCCTTCTTCGATCTGAAGCCCGAGGGTAATGACGCTTGGCCGTCCCATGGCGAACCCCTGGTGGATCGTGATCGTATGATCCCCATCCGCGAGCCGATCGAAGCCGGTGAGCGCGCCCGCGAAAGCCGCAACCGCCGAACCTGTCGCGGGATCCTCCGGAATGCCGAAGGTTGGCGCGAACATGCGGGCGTGAAAGCGCGGCCCGTCCGGATTCTCGTCCCGGGCATAGACGAAGGTTTCGAGTTGCTCGGGCCAGTGGCCGAAATCGGGCCAGGCGCGGTCGACCGCCTCGATGCTTTTTACCGGAACCAGGGTATAGGGCACGCCGGCCGACATCAGCACCGGATGATGGTCATCGAACCCGATGTCGCTTTCGGCGATCGACAGGGCCGCCGCAAGAGCCGCGGGCGGCAGCGTGTCCCCTGCCCGGGCCGGCAGAACCGGGAGGGTGAAGCTGGCGCGTGTTTGGCCGCGCTGGCGCCGGGCGATGCATTGGACGATGCCGACCTGCTCCTCGAGAACGATCGACAGGTCCTGCCTGCCAATGAGCTCGGGGGCGCGCTGCTCGGCCAGCAGCACCACGGTCCCGACCGTGGGGTGGCCCGCGAAGGGGAGTTCGCGACCGGGCGTGAAGATTCGGAGCCGCGCCGTGTTCACAGGATCGCGCGGCGCCAGGACGAACACCGTCTCGGACAGGTTGAATTCCCGGGCGATCGCCTGCATGCGGTCCGGGTCGAGCCCCTCGGCGTCGAGCACCACCGCCAGCGGATTGCCCGCGAGGACCGTGTCGGTGAACACGTCGAGCGTGAAAAAGCTGCGTCGCATCGGGGGTCCGGGCCGGGGTCAAATGGCGGGCCCTGGCCGGCGCGGTTCACCCGGCGATCAACCCTGGCACGATAGTGGCGCCAGGATAGCCAGGAACGGCGGCCTTCCTCAAGGGTTTCGATCGGCCCCGTTCTCAATCGAGGCAGCGAGGCCGAACGTCTCGACCCCGAAAACCCGACAGGGTCAGGCGGCCGCCGTCTTGAGGATCGGGCGCGTATCGAACGAGGCCACGATCTTGTCGTAGAAGCATTCCAGCCATTCGCGCGCTTCGTTAGCGCTGCGCTCGGCGTGGTCGGCGCGATGTTCGGCGTGCTGCGCTCGGCGCTCGGCTGCATCGGCCCGGCGTTCCGCCTCGGCGAGACGCGCCTTGGCGTCCTCGATCACGGCTTCGCCTTCCGTGGCGCGACCTTCCCAATCCTTGGCCTGGGATACAGCGAGGGCGAGATCGCGCTCGGCGCGCTCGGCCACATCCTTGGCATAGCTCTCGACGTGCTGGTAACGGCTTTGCAGCAGATCCATGGCTTTGGCGGCACGGTTCAGCATGTCGAGGGCTGCGTCGAGATCCGGCTGGGTCATCCGGCGCGGCTCGGACGTGACGCTCGGAGCCGGTGCTCTCGGTCGCTCCGGGCCGCCCGCTAGCCGGAAGATGTTGTCGAGATCCGCGCCGACGTTCCTGTCGCCCAAAAAGCGGCCGTCGGGTGCTTCGGAGCTGCGCAAAGACGATGGGATGGGAGACATAGGACCTCGCGAAACGGATGTCTGATTTTCATCCTGCCTGCGATATTCACTCATCATGGTTAACGAAGCGTTTAACGAGGCGGCCGCTCACGCCCCGCCGCAAAGCAGATCCGCCAGGTGGCGATAAGAACCAGCCAGGTGAACAGCGCCGCGAAGATCGTGTCGGATAGGAAATGGCCGCCGAACGCCATCCGCAGGAGGCTGACCGAAACGCCGAACACCAGCGCGCCCGCGAGCGCACCGGGCTGCATCGACGCGGGGGCCAGCAGCGCAGGCCCCACTGTCCAGAAGGCCGCCGAGCCCTCGCCCGATACGAAGGAGCAATTGCGCTCGCACGTGCCGTCGAGCGCGTAGAACGGGCGGAATTCCGACGGTCCGCCGAACTCGGCGACCTGCGCGGGACGCGGGCGATGCGAATGATCCTTCAGGATCGTGTTGACCAGCAGACCCGGCCCGAGCGCCAGGCTGAGCGCCAGAAACGCGATGCCTCGCCCGCCCGGTGCCCAGGGCGCGGCCCGTCCGGCACGCCCCGCCAGGAACAGCACCAGCATCAGTCCGAGGATCGCAAACGGCGCCCCGTAGAAGACCCGACGCAGGGCGTGGCCGGCCGTGCCTTGCCCAACGAAGTGGCCATCGCCTGTGTAAAACAGCCTTGCAGCCGCGAGATCGAGATCCGGGAACAGCCCGAACACGACCGCCATCACAAGGATCGCGGCGAGCGCCACCAGAAGGCTGCGGTTGGAGGTGACGGCGTCCACGACCCGGGATGCCCCTGGGGCGCGACGCTCCGCTGTACCGGCAAGCGAACTCGGCCGATCGGTCATCAACACCTCGCTTTCGCAGCAACGCGGTCCCAGCTATGACGCGCCAAGGCGCGGCCGGCGGTGCCATCGCGCAAGCGATACAGCATGGGAGCAGGTTGGCGAATGATCCTTTCGCGGGAGGAAGTCGAACGCTACGCCCGCCACATCGTGTTGCGGGAGATCGGCGGCGCCGGTCAGAACAGGTTGAAGGCCGCGCGCGTGCTGGTGGTCGGAGCCGGGGGGCTCGGCAGCCCCGTGCTGCAATATCTGGCAGCAGCCGGCACCGGAACGCTCGGGATCGTGGACGACGATGTGGTGTCGCGCTCGAATCTGCAGCGGCAGGTCCTGTTTGGCACCGACGACCTAGGCAACAGCAAAGTCGAGGTCGCCGGCGCGGCATTGCGGCGGCTCAATCCGCATGTTGCGGTCGAGGAACACGAATTGCG
This sequence comes from uncultured Alphaproteobacteria bacterium, assembly GCA_963851175.1. Lineage (GTDB taxonomy): Bacteria > Pseudomonadota > Alphaproteobacteria > Rhizobiales > Beijerinckiaceae > Lichenihabitans. The sequence goes on from CAWKNU010000004.1 coordinate 342,856, forward strand.
GTTGTCGACTGACAATGCCGAGGTTCTGGCCGCACGCTACGATGTCGTGGTCGATGGTTCGGACAATTGGGCGACCCGCTATGCCGTCTCGGACGCCTGCTTCCGGGTAGGCCGGCCCCTCGTCACGGGCTCGGTCGGCACGTTCGACGGGGCGGTCACGACTCTGCGCCCCCATGAAACCGGCCCCGACGGGCGCCCCAATCCGACCTACCGCTGCCTGTTCCCGGCGCCCCCGCCCGAGGGCAGCGTGCCGACCTGCGCCGAGGCGGGCGTGCTCGGGGCACTCACCGGGCTCGTCGGCTCCCTAATGGCTCTCGAGACGATTCGCGAGATCGTGCCGTTCGGCGAAGGCCTGCTGGGCAAGCTGCTGCTCCTCGACGCGCGCTCGATGCGGTTCGAGACCCTGCGATATGCCTGGGATGCGGATAACCCGCTGAACGGCGAAGGCGCTGCAAAGCAGGCTTGATCGGCGACCGACGACTTGCGCTTGACATTGCTGCCAAGGCCCTGGAGCACAACCGTGTACTGCCGAGGGAACTGACGTGACGCCCGACCCCGCCGCCTCCAAGGACCCCCTGCTTCAGCGGTTTGAGCTCAAGCACCTCGTGCTGCGCAACCGCATGATGTCGACCTCGCACGAACCTGGCTATACCGAGGAGGGGCTGCCGAAGGATCGCTACCGGCTCTATCATGTCGAGAAGGCCAAGGGCGGTATCGGCCTGACCATGATCGGCGGCTCGGCCGTGGTGGCGCCCAACTCTCCGCAGGCGTTCGGCAACATCCTCCTCTACAAGGACGAGGTGGTGCGCTGGCTCAAGGAGCTGTCCGACGAGGTGCACGAGCACGGCGCCGCGGTGATGATCCAGGTGACGCATCTCGGCCGCCGCACCTCGTGGTCCAAGGACGATTGGCTGCCGGTGATCGCGCCGTCCAACGTGCGGGAGCCGGCTCACCGCGCCTTCCCCAAGATCATGGAGGACTGGGACATCAGCCGCACCGTCGCGGCCTATGCGGACGCGGCCGAACGGATCAAGGCGGGCGGGCTCGATGGCTTCGAGCTCGAATGCTACGGCCACCTGATCGACCAGTTCTGGTCGCCCGCCACCAACAAGCGCGACGACGAATACGGCGGCAGCCTGGAAAACCGGATGCGCTTCGCCATGCAGGTGCTGCAGGCCATCCGCGACAGGGTCGGGCCGGATTTCATCGTCGGCACCCGGATGGTCTGCGACGAGGACTGGGATCGAGGGCTCAGCAAGGCCGAGGGCCTGGAGATCGCGCGCCGCCTCGTGGCCTCCGGCCTGATCGATTTCGTCAACGTCATCAAGGGTCATATCGATACGGAGGAGGCGCTCTCGCACGTCATCCCGAACATGGGCGCGCGCTCGGCGCCCCACCTCGATTTTGCTGGCGAGGTGCGCAGTGCCACCAAGGTCCCGACCTTCCACGCGGCACGCATCCAGGACGTGGCAACGGCGCGCTATGCCATCGAGAGCGGCAAGCTCGATCTCGTCGGCATGACGCGGGCCCACATGGCCGACCCGCATATCATGCGCAAGGTGGCCGAAAAGCGGGAGGAGGACATCCGCCCTTGCGTCGGCATGGGCTATTGCATCGACTCCATCTACTCGGGGATGGGAGTCTGCATCCACAATCCCGCGACCGGGCGGGAGGCCACCATGCCGCACGTGGTGCGCCCCTCCCCCGGTCCGCGCCGCAAGGTCGTGGTGGTGGGCGCCGGGCCAGGCGGACTCGAGGCCGCGAGAGTGTCGGCAGAGCGCGGCCACGAGGTCGTGGTCTTCGAGGCGGCCGATCAGCCCGGCGGCCAGATCCGCATCGCGGCCGGTCTCGCACGGCGCCGGGAGATCCTCGGCATCGTGGATTGGCGCGTGCAGCAATGCGACAAGAAGGGCGTCGCGTTCCGCCTCAATACTTACGCCGAAGAAGCGGAGGTTCTGGCCGAGAACCCCGACATCGTGGTGATCGCGACAGGCGGCATTCCCAATACGTCGTTCCTCGATTCGGGGGAGGACCTCGTGACCACCAGTTGGGACATCCTGACCGGTGGCGTGCGCCCGGCCGAGACCGTGATCGTTTACGACGACAATGGTGCACATCCGGGCATGACGGCCGCCGAGTTCATCGCCGGCAGCGGCTCCCGGCTCGAAATCGTAACCCCGGAACGCATGCTGGCCCCGGATGTGGGCGGCACCAACTACCCGGCCTATTTCAGGGCCTTTTCGGAACACGACGTACGCATCACCATCAATTTGAGGCTCGAAAGCGTCCGGCGTGACGGCAATGCGCTGGTGGCGCGGTTCTTCGACGAATACGGAAAACGCCATTCGGAAAAGACCGCGGACCAGATCGTCGTGGAGCATGGCACCGCGCCGATGGATGAGCTGTATTTCGCGTTGAAGCCGCGATCGAGCAATCTTGGAGCGGTCGACTATTCATCACTGCTACACCAGCGACAGCAACCACAGGAGCTTGGCGCGGCGGGCACCTTTACCTTGTTCCGCATCGGCGATGCCGTCTCCTCCCGCAACATCCACGCTGCAATCTACGATGCGCTGCGGCTAGCCAAGGATTTCTGAGTAGAAACTCATTTTGCACCTTTTTGTGCGCTGGCGAATTATCGAATTCGTGGGCGTACACGGAGGAAATACCATGAGTTCGATTCGAGCCGTACTAGCATTGACGGCTTTCACCGGGGCTGGAATGCTTTCCAGTGCGGCATTCGCGTTGCCGGCCGCCGACCTCGCCCCAACCGTTCTTCACCAAAACATAGAACAGGCGCGTCTCGTGTGTGACGCCTTGGGCCGCTGCGTCCGGCAAGGCCCCCCTGTCGTCAGGGTGCTGCCGGGAATCGGCTTCGGTCGACCGGTCTATCGCGGTCCCCGCGTGGTCGAACCCGGCGTCGTTGTCAGAGGGGGCGTCGGTGTTGATCGCCGGCGTGATTTCGAACGCGAGGGCCGGGGCCGAATGGAAGGCGAACATCGCGGCGACCGTGGCGACCAGGGGATGAGGCGCCGCCCGGAGGGCGAAGGCCAGGACCGGATGCGGGGTGACCGCGGAGATCACGGTGATCGCGGCGGCATGGCCGGTCAGGGGCAACGCCGACGTATGCCACAGGGCGGCGAAGGTGGCGAAGGCGGCCAGCGCGGTGGCGGCGGCGGCGGCGACAATCAATAGATTTTCGTTCTTGCAGGTGCGGGCACAACCCGCGCCTGCAGCGAGTGGCAAGAATTCCGCGGGCGAATTTCGCCCACGGAGCCTTCGGGCGTTGCAAACCGAGGCCAACGTGCCTTCTCAAAGCATTCAGGGGTTGAGGCGCGGCTGGAAGCTATAGCGGTTCCGCTGTTGCGAGAACCGCTCCAGTTTAGAAAAGCGGGCAGTTTCACGGTATACGGACCGCTTCGCGATTCCGTCTAAACCGATGCTGCTCTATGTCCCTACCGGGTCAGATGGTCTGGATTTCCAGAAGGGTGTAAGCTGCGTCGGATGAGAAGAACGAGACCAGGGCGATGGAACGCAACGTCCTAATTGCCTCCCTCTACGATGGCGATTTTTATAGCTGGACGTGCGAACAAGCCTCGCTACTTCGCGCCGGGCGACTGCGCGATATAGACCTCGAGAATATCGCCGAGGAGATCGAGACCTTGGGTGGTTCCGAAGCATCAGCCCTCAGGTCCAGTCTTCGGCTGATCATCGTACACCTCCTGAAGCTCCAGTATCAGCCTGAGAGGGCAACCAACAGCTGGCGGGGGACGATAGTCAGGGAGCGCATCAACGCGGAACGAAGGCTGATCGACAACCCCGGTCTGAAACCCAAGTTGCAGGAGTTTTTTCGGGAGGCCTACGGGGATGCGAGACGGATCGCGGCTGCGGAAACCGGTTTGGCAATCGAGACTTTACCGGCGCAACCTGCCTTCACGCTAGAGCAGGTTCGCAGCGACGAATACATGGCCAGTTAGGCTATAAAACCTGCGCCGTCACAGCGGAATGTTATCGTGCTTCTTGGGCGGCGCCTCGACCGACTTGGCCCGCAGCATTGCCAGCGCGCGTAGCAGGCGGCGCCGCGTGCTGTGCGGCTGGATGACCTCGTCGATGTAACCCCGCTCGGCCGCCACGAAGGGTGACAAAAAGCGGTCCTCGTATTCCTTGGTGCGCGCGGCGAGCTTCTCCGGGTCGCCGGCGTCGCCCCGAAAAATGATCTCCACGGCACCTTTGGCGCCCATCACGGCGATCTGGGCCGAGGGCCAAGCATAATTGACGTCGCCACCGATATGCTTGGAGGCCATCACGTCATAGGCGCCCCCGAAAGCCTTGCGGGTGATCACGGTCACCAGCGGCACCGTGCATTGCGCGTAGGCGAACAGCAGCTTCGCGCCATGCTTGATGAGCCCGCCATATTCCTGATCGGTTCCCGGCAGGAATCCGGGCACGTCCACGAAGGTTATGATCGGGATATCGAAGCAATCGCAGAAGCGCACGAAGCGCGCCGCCTTGCGGCTGGCATCGCCGTCGAGCACACCCGCCATCACGGCGGGCTGGTTGGCCAGGATACCCACCGTGCGGCCCTGCATCCGGGCAAAACCGGTGACGAAGTTTTTGGCGAATCTCTCCTGGATCTCGAAGAAATCGCCTTCGTCGGCGACCTTGAGGATTAGTTCCTTCATGTCGTAGGGGGTGTTCGGATTCTCCGGCACCAGCGTGTCGAGCGACGGCTCTTCGCGCTCGCCCGGGTCGAAGGTCGGCATTTCCGGAACACCGGACGAATTGTTCAGTGGCAGGAAATCGACCAGGCGGCGGATCTGGAGCAGCGCCTCGACATCGTTGTCCCACGCGCCGTCGGCTACCGAGGACCGGGTGGTGTGGACGGAAGCGCCGCCGAGGTCTTCCGCCGTGACGGTCTCGTTCGTCACGGTCTTCACCACATCCGGCCCGGTCACGAACATGTAGCTCGTGTCCCGCACCATGAAGATGAAATCGGTCATGGCGGGTGAATAGACGTCGCCCCCCGCACAAGGACCCATGATGACCGAGATCTGCGGGATCACGCCCGAGGCGATGACGTTGCGGCGGAACACTTCGCCGTAGCCGCCGAGCGCCGCCACGCCCTCCTGGATGCGCGCCCCGCCGGCATCGTAGAGCCCGATGATGGGAGCCCGCATCTTGAGGGCCATGTCCTGGATCTTGGTGATCTTCTGGGCATGCGTCTCCGACAGCGAGCCCCCGAACACCGTGAAATCCTTGGAGAACAGGAAGACCGTGCGACCGTTGATCGTCCCCCAGCCGGTCACCACGCCGTCGCCCGGAACGTGGTTCCGCTCCATGCCGAAGTCGGTGGAGCGGTGCTGCACGAACATGTCGAACTCCTCGAAGGAGTTCTCGTCGAGCAGCAGGTCGATGCGCTCGCGGGCGGTCAGCTTGCCCTTGGCATGCTGGGCGTCGATGCGGCGCTGACCACCACCGAGACGCGCCTCGGCCCGGCGCCGCTGGAGATCGCGCAGGACATCTTGCATCGGGGTCGCGCCCTATTCGACAAACGGCTCAGTGACAACCCGGCGCCCGACCAGGAACGCGTCGGCCACGAGGCGGAACGGCGCCGTATCGACATGGCTCTCGCGGCGATCGAGAAGCTCGGCGAAATGGCGGTAGATCCCTTCGTATTCGGCCAGGGGCTCGTCGGCTTCGGGAACGCCGTCGACCGCCAGTTTCGAGCCGCCGTGCGTCAGGCGCAGGTGCCGGCCGTCCTCGGTCCGCACGTCGATGTTCCAGCTCTGGTCCCCGGTCTGCCGCCAATCGAATTCGGCAGTCAGAGCCACTGATCCGGGATCGGTCGCGGGCGACGAAAACACCAGCGAAGCCGCGATCGGCATGTCGCGGTTCGACGGATAGACAAGTTCGGCTTCGCGCACGAACACGGGGGCCGGCATGATGCGTGTCAGGACCGACAAGGCGTTGATGCCGGGGTCGAACACCCCAAAGCCGCCGACCCGCCAGATCCATTCCTGCCCGGGGTGCCAGCGCCGCACATCCTCCTTCCACTCGATGTGAAATTCACGAATGCGGCGCCCGCTCAGGGCCCGGCGGGCGGCTTCCACAGCAGCATTGTACTGGGAATGCCAGGTGGTGAAGAGCACCCTTTGCCGCTCTTTGGCATGGGCGGCCAAATCCGCCAGTTCCGCCGTCGTGGTGGTGGGCGGCTTTTCCAGCAGCACGTGTTTGCCCGCATCGAGCGCCGCGCGCGCGATGGCGTATCGCGGTCCGGGCGGCGTGCAGATCGAAACGGCGTCAAGGTCCGGGACCGCAGCGAACAGCGCCGCAGCGGTCGGAAAAGTCGGGAGCCCGGCCTGGCCTATCCCCCGCTGGCTCACCAGACCGACGAGCTGAAAATCCGGGTTCTTGGCGATGACCGGCAGATGCTGGTCTTGCGAGATCTTGCCGATGCCGACGATCGCGATCTTGTAAGGCGCCACATTGTCCTCGCTTTGCTTGCGCGTCGTCCTGCCACCGCATCGGCCCGGCACAACGAAAACAGCCCCGCAAGGGGCTTGGATCCGCAGTGCAACACTTCGGGAGATCCGGCGCCAGCTACACGCCCATGGTGGGCGTTTTCCTCCCTAGACCTGGGCCGCCCACCGGGCGCTTCTATCGGCACCATTTTACATCATAGCAGGGACGGCTTTGCAAGGCGGCCCCTCTGGGCTCCGGTAACCCCGGGCCGGCCCTGTGCTGCGCGGCTTCGTCCTGGCCAGGTCCTTGCTCCATCATCAACCGTCGGTTGATCGATGTGCCGAAATGGATATTCCTCATGGGTGAACGCCGCGAACTTCTCCGATCCTCTGCGTTCCTGGGCGGCCGCATCGCGCATCAGCGCTTGCGGTCGAGCACGCTGTGCATCGTGAAAAACCTTTCCGAACACGGGGCAAAAGTGGTGTTTTCCGGCCCGCTGACGATACCGGACGTGTTCGACCTGACGATCGACAAGACAGGCCTTTGCCGTCGCTCACGCATCGTGTGGTGCAACGCGACCGAAGCCGGCGTCAGCTTCTGGGACATTGACGCGCGCGCGCTTGACGTGCCCGAGGCAACCCACGCGAACACCGCCCCCGAGGTGCACCGACCAGGCCCCGCCTCGACCATCGCCCAGCCCCGAAGCTCTTGTCCGGATCCAGTGGTCAGCCTGGATCTTTACCGCGAACGCGTTCGTGGGCCCCGCATCCCGATGCCCTAGTCCCTAGAGCAGTATCGGTTTGGACGGCATCGCGAAGCGATCCGTCGACCGATGAAACTGCTCGGTTTTTAATCGGAGCGGTTCTCGCAACAGCGGAACCGCGCTAATGCGTGCGCACCGGCGCTTCGGGGAAGGACAATTGTTCGCGGGCGCGCCAATCGTGCGTGACGTAATTGAGGATCACCGAGCGTCGCACACCTTCGATGGGCCGCTTCTCGAAGCCATGCCATGTGTCCGATCCGGGCACAAAGATCATAGCCGCGTTACGCCGGAACGGCGAACTGCCGAAATGCTGCTCCTTGCTGGCATAGATGTCCGTGCCCAGCGTTTCGTGCCCTGGCCCATCCGAGAGATAGATCAGGCAGGTGAACTTCTTCACTCCGAGGTCCGTGTGGGGCTCGAGCCAGAAGCCGTCGAGGTCCTGGGCGTATTCGAGTCGCAGAAACGTGTCGTCCAGCGGTGCGTCGAAGATCGTGGCAAGATCGGTGACGAGGTCGGTTGCCTGCAGGGCCTCGGCGATCTGCGCCATGACCGGGAATTCCGCCATGGTGGCGGCGTCGAAATAGCGACGCTTGTCGTTGTGCAGCTCCCGTTTGCCGGAGATGCCGTCGAGCGAAGGGGCCGCAAAGGGAAGCTCGGCCAATTGGTCCGCGACCTCGGCCGGGAACAGGTTCTCGACGAGATAATGCCGGTAGGGCCGGTCGAAGCTGCGTCGTGCCGCCATGCTGGCGCGGACCGAAGCCTTGATCTGCTCCACGGTGGCGAGCCCGGAAAGGGGCTCGCTCGGGGCGCGCGCCGCATTGGTCGAGGGCATGGAAGCGCCTTTCGGTTCGGAGCGGACCCGCGAGGTCGCTCAGTCGGATAGTCTGTCCCGGGTGCCGCTGTACGACAGGGAACGGGAGACGATATGCCGGGCCGGTGCTTTTGCTCAATTCACGGGCTCGACGCCGCGCAACCTATTCCGCCGGCGTCCGCCTCGCAACCTTTGACCAGAGTTCAGGCAATCGTAGTTCGAGCCGCGGGGCGCACGCCTGCAAATTACGCCCGTGGCTTCGTGCCTGGCCCGGCCGCCCCGGCCTGCCTCACCCAATCGAGCCGGCTCTCCGGAATCAGGCCGTAATTGTAGAAGTTGACGCCGTCCGCCCCGGCGGCTCTGGCCTCCGAGACCTTGGCCGCCAAGGCTTCGGCGCCGGTCACCTCGGGGTAGAACACCCGCAGGCCGGTTCCTAAAAACTTGTCCGGCCCGAGCGCCGAGCGGCCGGCCGCGACGAACTCCCCGACCTTTTCCGGCGCCATGTCGTAGGCACAGAGTAGGAGACCGTCGCAGGCGCGGCCGAGCGGTTCCCAGGCGCAACCGTCCCGCCAGCCGTCGGCACCATCGATGACCACGATCTTGCTGGCCGGATGGGCGCGATCCCGCATTTCGGCGACAAGGCTGGTTACCGGCTCGAAGCGCCATTGGAGGTAATCGTAGAGTGCCGAGAACTCGCGGAAGGTCTCCATGCCGCGTGCTGGAAAATCGGGCCAGCGCGGCTGGGGCACCGGGCGCTCGGCCATCTCGGCGATCCAGCCGCGCACGAGACCCCGCGCGGCCTCGCCGTCAACCCCGTTGCGAGCCGCCCGTGCGATGCAGCTCGAGCAGAAGCAGAGCGAGAGCAGGAACTCGTCCTCGGGCTGCAGCCCGACCCCGTCCTTCTCGTGGTGGTAGCCATGCGCAAAACCCATGAAACATGGGCTCTCGAGCTCGATGATGTCAGGCCGGTAGCTATGCGAAATATCCTCGACCAGCGTTGCCGCATATCTGCGGGCCGCTTCGTTCGAGGGACACAGGCTGTAGAAATTCGGGTCGCCGAAGGCGTTGCGGGTCACGGCCTCGGGATGCAGCATGCCGAGCCGCGTATTGTGCAGGCAGACGGTCCAGCAGCACGCAGCCATGCCGCTCGTCTCTCGCCGATCGACCAGCGCCCGCAGCACGTCGCCGGTCTCGTCCAGGATTGCTGCCACCTGGGGCTTGAGAGTCGAGCCCTCCCAGCGGGCCTGGGTCGGCCGGAAGTAGATCGTGCCGTCTTCCGGAAAATAGCTTTTGCGCTTGGGGCTGCGCGGCTGCAGGAAGCGGCCGGCATGATAGGAGGTGGCCAGGCTGATGGCGTTGAGACCCGCCCGACCCTGGAGGTCGGCCAGGGTGTCGTCCAACCCCACATCACCGATATCCCAGGCATAGGTCCACATGGACGTGTGCATGGTGGCTCCCTCCTCCCAGCGGTGCGGCACCTGGAATCGCGAGCGATTTCCAGGGCCAACGTGATTTTTCCTTTTAGAGCGCCGCGACCGCGGTCATCTCGACCCGCAGATCGGGATCAGCGAGGCGCGCCTCGACGCAGGCCCGGGCCGGCGGGTTTTTCGGGTCGATCCAGGTATCGTAGACGCTGTTCATGGCGCCGAAATCGGCGATGTTGGGCAGGAAGACGTTGACGGCCACGAGCTTCGACTTGTCGGTTCCGGCCTCCTTCAGCAGGGCGTCGATCTTGCTCAGCACGTCGCGGGTCTGGTCCTCGATGGAGGCCTTGGTGGCGTTGGCGACCTGGCCGGCCACATAGACCGTATCGCCGTGGACGACGGCCTGCGACATGCGGGGGCCAACCTTGAAACGCTTGATCATGAATGCTCCTGGGGAAAAAGGCCGACGCAGGGCGCGTTCAGCCGAAATAGGTCGGATAGGCATGGCGCACGCGTCCGGCCTGGTCGAGCCCGAAAACGTAGCGGTAAAGGTGCAGGCAGGTGCAGGGATGCGAGATGCCGAATTCGATGACGTCTCCCACGGCGACGTCCTGCCCGGGCTCGACCGTCACAAAGGCGTGCTGGTCATTCAGCTTGGTGACCCGGAGCCCGTTCGCCGCGCCGCGGGCTACGCCATCGCGAAACAGTTTCAGCGGGCGCGGCAGATCGAGATCGAAGGACACGTCCCGCATGCCCATGCCGCAGATGGCAAGGTCCTGTTCGGGACGGGAAAGAACCTCGGCCCACAGCCGCAGCACCGGACGGAAGGCCTTGGCGGCCGGCGTCACGTCGTCGTCGAGCCGGAAGCCGCCCCGGCCGTCGAGCGCCGCGAGGGCCCGCTCGTAGACGCCGTGGTCGTTGAAGAAGATCGCGCCGCTGCGCAGCACGAGATCGGCCCGGCCATCCGCCGCCACCAGGGGCCCAAGCGCCGCCACCACGCGGTCGAAGAACACCGAGCCGCCTGCGGTCAAAACGAGATGCCGCTCCGGGCCGACCTTCCGGCGCACCGCCCGAAACAGCGCTTCGGCGCGGCTGAGCACGTCCTCGATCGCGGTGGCCGTGCGCTCCGGGGTCGGCTGGGCGGCCGCGCCCTCGTAGGCCGCAACGCCGCTGAGCAGGAGCCCGGGCGCCGCCGCGATCGCATCGATCAGCGCCGTGGCGAGCTCGGGGCTGCGGGCCCCGGCCCGGCCGAGGCCCACCTCGGGAAGCACGCGCAAGGGCGCGATTTCGCCGCCGGCCCAGGCCGCCGCCAGCGCCTCGACCGAGGCGACCGAATCCACGAAGGCATAGATCTCAGCTTGCGGCCACGCCCGCACGAGTTCCGCCAAGCGGCCCGCCCCACCCCGGCCGCCGACCTCGTTGGCGATGATGAGCCGGGTCAGCCCGGCCCGCAACATGACGGCGGCCTGGCGGATGTCGGCCACCGTGGTTCCCCAGGCTCCCGCTTCGACCAGGGCCGCCGCGAGCGCCGGCGCCATGGGGGTCTTGGCGTGCGGTGCCATCTTGGCGCCGTGTTGCGCCGCGTAACGCAGCATCAGATCGTGGTTATGCGCGAAGGCCGCTTCGTCCAGCGTCAAGACCGGCAGGGCCATGCGGCCCTCGGCCGGGTGCCAGCCCTGGGCGCCGACGGCATCGAGCGGCAGGGCGTCGGTTCCGGGCGGCACGCCCCGGATACGGTCATCGAGAAACAACGCTTCGGAAGATAAGTGCGGCACGTGGGAACCCGGTACCAGGTGGAACGTCGGCGGGAGCCCGCTTTAGCTCGTGCCGGCCCACAAGGCCAGAGCCCTTCGGGTCAGCGTCGCGCGACGAGCATCGGCATGCCGCCGCGCGAGCGCAGCGCCACGCGCTGCACCGGCATGACCTCGTGACCCGGCGCCAAGGTCAGCCGGAAACTCCGCATCACGGTCGCCAGCACCACCACGGCCTCCTGCAGCGCGAAGGAGGCGCCGATGCACACCCGCGGTCCGGCCCCGAACGGCAGATAGCTGAAGCGATCGATCCGGCCCCGGTTCGCCGGCAAGAAAGCGCTCCGGCATGAAATGCTCCGGGGAGTCCCACAGGCGCTTGTGCCGGTGCAGCACATAGGGCGACACCACCACCATGCTCCCGGCCTTGATGGGAAGGTCTCCCAACCTGTCCGGCCCCAGGGCCTGGCGCGATATGGTTGCGGCCGGTGGGTAGAGCCGCATGGCCTCCTCGATCGCGGCGCGTGTGTGCACGAGGCTGTTCGAGCGTGCCGGGCACGAAAGCGCCCTGTGGCAGATGTTGGTCTGCCTCGCGCTCGACCTCGGCGCGGGCCGCCGCGTCCTGCGACAGCAGGAACAGCGACCAGGTCAAGGCATTCGAGGTCGTCTCGTGCCCGGCGATGAGGAAGGTGACCAGATTGGCCTTGATCTCGACATCCGACAGGCCGCGCCCGGTCTCGGGATCGACGGCCCGCAGCAGCAGGGTGAGCAGGTCGCGCGGCGCCGCCTCGGGGTCTTTCTCGAGAACGGAACGACGGCGCAAAACCATGCTGTCGACCGCGCTTTCGAAGAAGCGCAGCATCGGCCGGCTGCGAATCCGGCCCCAGCGCGGCACCCAGTCGGGCATGCCCAGGACGTCGAGCGGGTCGATCCGGCCGATCGTATCGAGAAACCGGGACACCACCGCCGTGAACTCTTCTTCGGTGCGGGTCAGCGCGTCCGAAAAGATGGTGCGGCCGAGAATGCGCAGCGTCACCCGGGCCATTTCGGCCGAAACATCGACCAGCCGCCCGTCGCGGCGGCGGCCCCAGCGTTCGGCCATGTCGGCCGCGGCCTCGCCCATGCTGGCTTCGAATCCCTGGACGTGCCGGGGCGAGAACATGGGCGCGAGCGCCCGGCGCTGGGCACGCCATTCCTCGCCTTCGGCCAGCAAGAGCCCGCTGCCGAGCCCGGGTGCCAGCATGCGCCGCTGCAGCAGGCCCTTGTCGTAATTGTCCGCATTGTCGACGAGCACGTGCCGGACCACGGCCGGGTCGCTGACCACCGCGAGCCGGCCGAGCACGCTGCGGCCGCTGAGGATCGGCTTTTCGAAATGCAGCTTGGTCCAGGTCGCCACCGGATTGTCGCGCAGCCCCCGCAAAAGGGCCAGGGTGCCGAGCGGCCGCTCGAGCGGCGCGGGCGCGGGCGCCCGGAAGCGCGGCTGGGGAGCGGCGCTCGGGGCGGAGACGGCGGCAGCGGCGAAAGACATGGAATTCTCCGGCATGGGCCTGCTGCAGAGATGAGCACCCCAGCGGCGCGCCGCAACCGGACGGGCTCCCATGTTGGTCGATACTTCGCCCATCGATCTTGCGGCAAAGCCGCGCGACCCTTATAGAGGCTGGACCGTTCGCGGATGCCCCAGGCCTTTGCGCCGGGCGCCGCTCCCTTCGTCTAGCGGTCCAGGACGTCGCCCTCTCACGGCGAAAACAGGGGTTCGATTCCCCTAGGGAGCGCCAACGATTTCAGGGACTTAAATCACGGCGGTCCTGTCAGTCTCGGCACCGTATGGAATAAATACGGAAAACCTAGTCTTGAATGTGGCCGCACTTTCCTGGACTTGGGCGGACTTGTGAGCGCCTTGGGAAGGCAGAACTGCGGTTCGAGGCACATGGAGCTTGCCTCACCGTGGACGTGATAGTCCTCGCTCGAGAGAGCTCAGCAGGGCTTAGACCGAAGTTCCGCGCCCAGACTTCGCTCTTATTTCGAAGTGGTGGCGTTCGATCAAAGCAGCTTTTCCAAACGGATCAGCCCGTCGCCGTTGGCCGCCGCAGGTCTTTGAGCTTGAGCAACATCGCCAGGGTCCGCTCGAACTTGCGGTCGAGGTGGACCTCGTATCGGCCGAGGCGATCGAGCTTGTCGGGATCGAGCGCTTCGCCAAACGCTTGCTCCCGGATCAGGGGGCGATGTGCAAGGTCACGACGGCGTGTTTCGAACCAGGGCAGAACCTTGCCTTCGATGAAGTTCCGCAACCCCTCCTGGTCTGCCTGGACCGGCTCTTCGCCTTCGTCCAACTCGTCGGGACCGCGGGCCAGTTCGTCCGCCCACCACTCCTGAGTGTCTACACGCAGGGCCGAGAGCGCCTCTTCGAAAGCATCGTTCCGCTGAGTGCCGAGGACCGCGAGCGCGGCGCGCGTTAGCAACTCATCTGCGACTAGGTCAGCGCGTTCCTCGTTTGCCTCGGCGTCCGTTGCACGGACGACGTCGATGACGCGCTCCGGGCTTTTCGCGTCCAAGTGTGCCAAAGCGGCTTTCACCGTGTCACGATGCGGTCCCAACGTCCTATTGAGGCCATGTCGGTGAGAAGCAGCCTCGGCCAAACGAAGCCGGCGTTTCCGCCAGACAATCCCGGCGAGTTCCTCTACCAGATGCTCCTCCGTCGGACCGCGCGGAAGATGCTCGGCCGCAAGCGCTTCCAGCAGTGCGCCGTATTCAGCTGCATCTTCCCAGGGCAGCACGGTATAGCGTGACAGAATGCCGTGCCGCAGGGCGTTGAACCGCGTGATGTCGGTTCCGGGCTCTTGATTGCTCATCACCAGAAACTCCCTTTTCCAGATTTTCCTTCAATGCGAGCCAGCAGCCGGCCTGCCTGCACCTCGAATATCCCGTCGGCGCGCATGTCGAAATCTATAACGGCGTCCCGAAGCCGCTCGTAAGTGCGGTTCCACATGCCCTTTGGCTTGTCCGGAAAGCGCGACAGCCAGCCAGGCTCACCACCAAGCCGACGCCTGATTTTGTTGGCACGGCGCCGGGTGCGGTCGAGCACATCTTCGCTCTGGCTCGCGTAGGCCAGGCGATAGCACTTGCGGCACAGGAAGTAGCGGCCAGCACCATGCAGCTTGACGGCGCGTCGCCGGCACCGGACATCGTTCACCACGCCTGGGCAAATGAAATAGGGTCGGCTTCCGCCTAGGCGGCAGGGCACACGAACGATGAGCACAGGCTCGTCGATGTCCTCCCAGTCGTTCCCACGTATGCGGATACGGTATTGCAGACGAATGTGCCCGTCTTCCGCACGTAGGTAGATCGAGGCAACCTGCTGGCCGTCTTCGGTCCACTGCCAGCCACCCGATCGTCCTGGGCGCAGGTTGCCGGCCCTCTCCAGTTTGTTTACGTCCAGGGAGCGGCAAGCCTCCACCGGGCTTCGTCCCGAGCCACTCGGCCTGCCTGATCCAAGGCCTCCCATTTCGCTCTCCGTTTTTCCGAAATCGTCTGGCAAGTTGCTCAAAAGCATTCATTCTGCTCACGGTGCCGTGTACCGGGGGGGCCCCGCACGGCGCTGCAAGCTCGAGAGGTCTACATCGGGAAGCATTGCTCCGACCCGGGCGTCCAGGCGCCGGACGTGCTCGGCGTGGCAGGCGACATGCATCCAATGCGGCTGGTCCTGCACCGCGGACAGCACGGCGATAAACGGCAGATCCGGACTCTCGCGCTCGCCGCAAACGTGACAGCGGTTGAGGTCTTCCTGCCGGATGAACAACGTCGGCGAGTTCCGCAGGTCCGCGCGGACGAGGGCGCGGGCTCGAAAATGTGCGTCCTGCGCCGGGCAGCCTCTCGATCTCAGCCCGGCCGCTGCTCGCTCCAGCGCGATGGCGATGTCGGCCGAGATCTCGGACGGAACGCTCCATCCGGTTGCGGCGCTGTCGCTTGCGACATCTGCGACACTCTGCGGGCGTTGGCCCCGCTTTTCACCTGTGGGGCCTGCGACAGTTGCGACTGTTGCGACAGTTTGAGCCCTGCGATCCTGAAGTGTCGCAGGAGTTGCAACTGTCGCAAGGCAGTCCTGCAATTTGAAGCGCTGGTAGGCCATCAGCACCCCTCCGAATCGACCAGCTGGAACCGCCGAGGCCGTCGCGATACTTCCCTGATCCATCCATGATCGATCAGCACTTTTATCGTTGCCTCGGCCTCTGTCTTGGACCGCAACGGGCTCGGGCCCAGCCTCAGAATGTCGCGGAGCTCGGCATCTGACTTTCGGTCACGAAGCCAATTCAGAAGAGCTTGCGCCTGGGCCAGCTTAGGATCGCGCCGGCCCGCCTGCTGCAGTCGCAACGCCTCCACCACGTACCAGTCGGCCAGAGTCAGGGCGTTTGTCATCGTGGCGAGGTCGATGGCGGCGGCGTGCCGGTCGGCCACGATCGTCAGCACGCCAGCGATGCGGGCCGCGTGTTCGGCCGCCTTCGCGGCGAAGTCGCCGATCGGCTTGAGTCCGTCAGTCGAGCCACACTGTCGCTCGATGTGGTCGGCGAATTGTGCGAGCGCCAGCTTGGCTGTTTCTTCTAGGATGAGGGCCGGCGGCTCGAGCTCGTTCGAGCGTGCCCTCGGCCAGCGGCAGAGGCGCTTCGAGAAGCGACAGGATGCGGGCACCATAGGCCCGGATCGCGGCCTCGTCGGCCGGGTCGGCCTCGCGGTGCAGCCGAGTTCCGGCAAGGCTCGGAGGCGCCGCCGCCAGGACGCGGGAGAGCAGGCCCTGGTCGCGGAGCGTGCCGTTGCCGAGAAAGCCTGCGGCCGCGTCGGGCTGGATCATGAGGTGCATCGAGAGCCGTCGACCAGGCAGGATGGTGATTCCGTCGAGGGCTCGGACGCGCTTGACCGGCTTGCCGTCCCAGAGCTCGGACAACATGGCGGCCGTGCGCAGGCGGGCATCGTCGCTCATGCCGTGTCCGCCCGAGAACTGCCCGCCCTCGGCGGTGAAGATGCCGAGCGCCGCATGGGCATGGGCCCAGTTCTTGGCGAGACCTTCGACGGTGAGGTCGCCGGTCGTCAGCATCGGCGTGAGAGGCTTGGCCGGCTCGTCGCCGAGCCGCAGGAGCGCCTCCTTGCGCTCCGTAAGGCCGAGCTTCTTGTCGGCTTCGATTTTCTTGCGCTCGCAAGACCATGCGGTGCAGGCCGCCTTCCACTCTTTGACCTCGTCGACATAGGCCTCTCGCAACGCCTTCTCGCGTCTTGCCGACCGGCCACAGCGCCTCGTTGTCGGCCGAGGATTTGCGGTCGCCCGAGGCTGCGACGGTCACAAGGAACAGCGACAGGGGCCGGGTCTGACCGTAGGGCAGGTGCACGTCGGCGAGGGCCTGGGCCGCCAGTGCCGCCGTGGCGAGAACGGATTGCGCTGCCATAGCTTCCGGGCACCTGGACCTTGCGGGCGATGGCCGCGGCGGCGCGGGACAGCACGGGGCCGAGGGCTTCAACCGGATAAGGTCTCGGCTGGCGGCAGTTCCGGAAACAGCGGCAGCGGTCTATCTGTTCGCGACGCCGACGCAGCATGTAGAAGGGTACGCAGATCGAGAGAAGCAAGCTTTCCG
This sequence comes from uncultured Alphaproteobacteria bacterium, assembly GCA_963851175.1. Taxonomy (GTDB): domain Bacteria; phylum Pseudomonadota; class Alphaproteobacteria; order Rhizobiales; family Beijerinckiaceae; genus Lichenihabitans. The sequence goes on from CAWKNU010000004.1 coordinate 359,682, forward strand.
GAGAAGGATCGGCCAGATCCCACCCTTGCGGCAGACCGGCGGGAAGATCGACGATACGCACCGACGCGGCACCCGCCGCGCGGATCAGCTCGGACACATCGCAGGCATAATCAGCGCCGGGCTCATCGGCATCAGGCCAGACGACGACGTGCCGGCCCGCCAGGGGTGACCAATCCGCCTTGCTGGCGCTCTTCGACCCGTTCGGGCTGGTGACGGCGACGTGGTCCGGGAAGAGCCGGGCCGCGGCTTCGGCGCTCTTCTCCCCTTCGGCGACAATGACCGGCGCATCGGGTCGGCCTGCCAGACCTGCGAGGCCGTACAAGGGCCGCGGCACGGGAAAGCCTTGGGCCCGCCATTCGCGCCGGCCGCCCGCTCCCTCGCAGAACAGGATGGTCCGGAACTCCTTGGCTGCCGCGACACCGTTGGCCTTGCGGTCGTAGCGGACGACCGAATCCCAGCCAGTCGCCGGCTGCCGAGGTGTATCGATAGCTGCGCCGTGGGCTGAAAGCCCGGCTTGGAGCGAAGCGCCCGACCGCGCCGTCGGTCAGCGCCGGGGCGTCGGCTGGGACCGGAAGCAGCGCCCTCCAGCCCGCATCATTCGTCCGCCGACCTTCATTTTTGCCGCTGTGCCCTGCGACACTTGCGACATCTGCGACAGTTTCGTTCTGATCGAGCCCTAACTCTTGCGCCAGATTACGCGCGGCCTCGCCCTGACCGAGCCCATGAAGAAAAGCAAACAGGGAAACGAAATCCCCGCCGGCGTCGCCTGTCGCGAAGTCGGACCATCGCCCTGAATCCAGGTTGATGCTGAAAGAGCCGGGATGTCGGTCGGCCCGGCGAGGATTGCGCCCGACCCATTCCCGACCGTGGCGCCGTCCTTCGGGCACCCAGGCAGCGATCAGCCGCGGGATCGCGGCGCGTGCTGCTGCGTTTACCGCGGCGAAGTCGAGACGGGTCACGATGGTAGGCTCCGGCTGACCAGACCGCCGGGCATCAGCGTGCAACCTCATGGGCCAGCAGCCAGGCCCGCAGTGCCTCGACCGCGATCAGGCGCCGCTTGCCGATCTTGATGCTCTTAAGACCACCCGAGCCGATCGCGGCGTAAAGCGTGGTCCGGCCCACCCCTGCCATGCGGGCCGCCTCACCGGGTGGAACTGCTAGAGACCGTGATCGGCCGCTCAGCAGTCGATAGAGCGTCCTTGATGGCTGGCACTGTCGTGTCTCCGTCCGTGTTCGTGTGAACGGGATGACAGTGCTGGGAATGCGCCTGCTCGAAAAAGCCTGCTCAGTTTCAAGCGATTTCGAGCAAATCAGGTTGAGGTGCGGGGCCAGGCCTACGGATCGCGGAACGGTTAGGGCATCCTCGCTCGGGGATGCGGTCAGCAGCGTGAACGCACATTGCTCATCCGGTTACAATCAGCCATTGCGAAATCGACTTTCGACCGCCTAGGGCGAAGCTACAATCGGCTGAGAACAAGCCGGTGATCGGCACGGCACTGATTCGCGCGCCGGTGCCGGCAGGTGGGGGATGAGTGCTTACTGAACGATAAGCCGGAGTGCCGGGTCGTGAGCCGCATTTTCGACAACCGTGAGTTCGGCTTCCTCAAGGCGACTGTCTAGCGGCCGCAGCGCCTGAATTTCGAGGCGGTGCCGAGATGGTTCGGATCGCCTTTGCGTCGGCGCCCTGGTCTGCTCGTGAGCCTCCGCTGGCTTTCAAGCGTGTGCTCGTCCCGCCTCTCAGGCTCGGTCCGCGCGGCAAACTACGCCCAGCGCCACCTCGATGGCCGCGGCCGGGAGGCGAGTACAAGCTGGACAGCGTTACGCCGGCGATGTCATCGGCGGCAATTTATCGCTTCGAACGCACGGCCCGGTTCGGTTCCGGCAAATGCTTCCGTATTGTCGAACTCCCTGCCGGCTCCTCGTCTGGGAAGAAGGACAGCCATTCCCTCAGGATGGCCGCCGATTCGGCATTTTTGCTTGCGTACCGCTCGCCCCGCCTCCGACGATCCTCAAAGATCGCGAGCAATCGCTTGTCCTTTGAAAGCCTCCCTCGACTGCTCTTGACCGGGCGCATCTGCCCCTGGAGCAACCCCCTGATCCAAGCGCTCCACCGGTCCTGCTCGACCCGGATCGAACCTTCCTGGATGAGCGCCAACTCATCGAGAGATACAGCCGGATACCTGCTCACGGCACCGACGTACTCGGGCAGCTCGCACCCAGCAACGAGAAGGATTCCAACGTCGAGCAGCTTTCGTCGACCCAAGCCCGTGACCAGCTGGTCGACTTCACCGCGACCCTTGATCCCAATCGCGAGCGCAACCGATACCTTGGTGCTGCCCACGACCGTGTCGCCCAGCAGCCACGCCGCGTCCTTAATGAAGGTCAGCCGCGGCGGCCTTGGTGCAACGTTGAGCGCACGCGCCAGCTGGTCGGGCAGCCAGCTTGTGTTTAGGTGTAGGGTTTCGAGGTCGCCGTCGTCAACCCAACGCGACCGGCCTGCGGGCAGAAGACCCATGAACGGCGGCTCTCGGCATCGTACTCAACCTCGGTTGGATGATCCCCGTAGCAGGCTGGACAAGTCAAGACCGACAGGGTCGGCCTGGATACGCCGCGCCGATCTCAAGCAGGTGATCGATCCCACTTCCAGAGTGCTGCCGCAGGGCTTGGGCCGGCATCGCCGCACCGCGGGACGAGGCCAAGTGAACGCAGAGGCTCAGCAGGTCGCGAGGAAGATCAGGCCTGGCCGGCATGGATCAGGCCCCACCGTGCCAAGTATTTGCTCGAAATTAGGTCGTGCCGCCGGATGTGCTCCTTCAGGTTGGAGCCGTTCGGCCCCGGAGTTCGATGGTAATGCGCTTGTCACGACCGCCCTCGCGATCCGGCTGAAACAGGATCTGCAGCTTAGCCTGCTCGACCGCCAGTTGTCCAGCCTGAGCGGATTTGCATCCCCGAACCACCTCTCGGCGAGCGGTGTAGACCTTTCTGGGTGTCCGCCGACTCGAGCGCAATCCGGCTCGTCATTTGGGTAAGTTCGCGCAAGCGCAGCGCTGTCACGCTGACATGCTTTGATGCCGTCCTCAGGGTCCGTGGCGAAGACCATTGGTTCCCGCAGACCGATCAAGGTCGAAGGTGCGCGTCGAGACCGGTAGCAGTTCCGATTCCGCGCCCAGCAAGTGACGGACGAAGCCATCGCCGATGGAGTCTCGTGCGAGCTTGCCGCCTTTTGCAACTATGTCGATCGTGCCATCGGAAGGATTGTAGCAGATGACTGCCTCAATCACGGGCCTTCGCGTGGTGCGCTGAGGGCCAGTGTCGTCAAACTCGATAATGCTTTGGGGTAAGGACTTGACGAAGATCGAGTAGATGAGCGATGGCGCCCCCTCGCCCGGCCCCTCGAAGCGCTCAATCATAATTTTGCGACCCGACCGTCGAGTTCCAGTGAACACATCCCTCAGTCTCAGCTTCAAATGTCGACTATCGCCTTCTCCTCTCCTCGGAGGGCTGTCCAGGCTGTGGACACGAAATATCTGGCTCCAACAGCGCCCATGGTAGAGCCGCTCTGAATACGCAAGAGAAAGCGCATGCCTGAACCCGGCTGGGTTGCCGGACCAGGACGCTCAAACCTCGGGCCTCGTTGCCATCCAATGCGTCGAACTCTTTGAGGTCGCCGAGGATCATGGCCCGGAGCGCCCGCTGTCCAACCTCGTCACAGAGCTGGCTGACCTGTTCGAAATCGGCAAAGACCCGCTCTCCTTTGTCTCGGGGCAGTTCTTTCACGAAATTCACGAGCGCTGCCTGCAACTCACGGCTTTCGCCAGCCCAGCCCACCTGCGGGTCAACCCGATGCTGGTTCATAAAGTAAGAACGTAGGCTGGCGGGAGGCGTCCGCCGGATGAAATGCGGAAACGAGAACATGACGCAAACCGGGCGATTCGATGTCGTACGTTCACGGCACGTTCCCAGCGTTCGCCGTCGATTGCAACTGACCGTGATCGGCTGTCCACAACTGAAACGATGAATTGAGGAGAGCCTTGGATG
>CAWKNU010000005.1:0-353304 GCA_963851175.1 uncultured Alphaproteobacteria bacterium
CGTCTCCTGGGAGGTGCTGCCCCATGTGCTCGACCCGGAGGAGGCGCTGAAGCCCGGCGCGCCGATCGTCAACGACGCCTATCCGGGCAATGCCTTCACGTATCACGAGACCTACGACCACCAGAAGCTGCGCTTCGGCGATGTCGAGGCGGCGTTCCGGCAGGCCGACCAGGTAATCGAAGGCCGGTACCAGATGTCGCCGATCGAGCAGGCGCCGACCGAAACCTGCGGCGCCATCGCGGCCCCGGAAACCAACGACCGCTTCGTGGTCTATACCTCGACCCAGGCGCTGTTCTTCTCGCTCGGAACGGCGGCGAAACTGCTCAACCTGCCGACGAACCGGCTGCACTTCATCGGCGGCACGGTCGGCGGCGGTTTCGGGGGCAAGGTCGACAGCCTCCACGAGCCGATGGCGGTGCTCGGCTGCATGCTCACCGGCCGGCCCGTGAAATATACCTTCGACCGTGAGGAGGAGATGCAGGTCGGCGCGCCGCGCGGCGCCGAGCGCTGGTACGTGCAGGACGGGGTGATGCGCGACGGACGCCTCGTGGCGCGCAAGCTGACCGGCTATTTCGACGCCGGCGCCTACACGCGCCTGTCGAGCTACGCCATCATCAAGAGCGTCGGCCATCTGCCGGGGCCCTATACGATCCCCAACGTCTATGCCGACGTTTATTGCGTCTTCACCAATCGCACGCCGGCGACCGCGATGCGCGGCTTCGGCGTGACGGGGGTCGATTTCGCGATCGAATCGCACATGGACCGGGTCGCGTACGAGATCGGCATGGACCCGATCGAATATCGGCTGCGCAACGCCTATCGCGACGGTGACATGAAGGCGCACCGGCGCGTCGCCAAGAACACCGCGCTGGTAGAATGCTGCCAGGTGGTAGCCGAGAAGGCGCACTGGCCGATCGGCGCCGAATACAAGCGCATGACGTCACTCGAAGGCGGCGGTGGCGAGCGCGGTGCGATCCCGGCCCATACGGCGACGGACCGCAACGGCACCGTGGGGCAGGGGCGTCCCGCCGCCCGGCCCGGCCCCGCGCCGCGGCCGACAGGACCGGCGCCCATGCCGGCTCCGCGGCAGGCGCCCAGCTATTCGCCCGAGCCCGCAATGGCGGCCCGGCCCTACGCCGACTCCCCCAACACGCTGCCGGGTTTCGCACCTTCGCAATGGAGCACCAGCCAGCAGCCCATGCCGGGTCAGGGCGCCTCGGCTCCGTCCCGGACTCCGCCGCCCCAGGGGGCGCCCTCCGCGCCGCCTCCCAGAGAACCGGCCCGGCCCGCGCCGAACCGCTTCTCGTCCTCCGTTTCCGGCCTGCGGAGGCGGTGATGCCCATATCTTGCGAAAGCTCGCTCTTCCCTTCTCCTCTTGCGGGAGAAGGTGCCCGCAGGGCGGATGAGGGGTCGTGCGCTGTTCCGAAAACCCCTCATCCGTCGCGCTACGCCCGCCACCTTCTCCCGCAAGGGAAGAAGGGAAGAACCGACCCAAGGATCCGCGCATGACCAAGCACAAGGGACGCGGCTTCGCCTGCATCAACTACCCGATCGGCATGAACCTCGGCGGCGACCCAAGCCAGGCGCTGGTGCATTCGAACCCGGACGGCAAGTTCATGGTGGCGCTGTCGTCGATCGACCTCGGCCAGGGCATGAAGTCGGTCACCCGTCAGATCGCGGCCGAGACCCTCGGGGTGCCGGTGGCCGACGTTTACGTCGACACAGCCGACAGTGACACCGGTCCCCACTGCATGGGCTCGTTTGCGTCGCGCGGCACGCACCGGGTCGGCAATGCGGTGATCGCGGCCGCCAAGGAGGCGCGCTCCGTCATGATCGAGGCCGCCGCGCAGGAACTCGAGGTCAATCCGGACGACCTCGTGACAGACGGCAACGGGAATATCCATGTGCGCGGCGCGCCCTCGCGCTCGATCACTACGGCAGCGGCCTGCGGTGCGGCGCAATTCAAGCAGGGCCGCACCGTGTCGGGGCGCGGAATTTTTCTCATTCCCCTGTCCGATGTCGATCCCGATACGGGCGAGATGACGCCGGTGTCTTGCTTTGCCCACGCGGCCCTGATCGTCGACGTCGAGGTCGATGACGAGACCGGCGATGTCGCCGTCACGCAGATGAACAGCGCCTATGAGCTCGGCCGGGCTCTCAACCCCAAGCTGGTCGAGCAGCAGCTGATCGGCGGCGCCTGGATGGGTATGAGCCACGCGTTGTGGGAAACCACGGAGCCCTATTATCCGGACCGGTCGCACGGGCCGGTCGACTTCAACGAGTATCTGATGCCGGGGCCGGGCGACATCGCCCCCCACCACATTTCCATTCTTGAGCGCCCGGCGCCGGACGGCCCCTACGGCGGCAAGGGCCCTGGCGAGATGTGCGCCAATCCGGTGCTGCCGGCGGTCGCCAATGCCGTGTTCAACGCGGTGGGTGTGCGGGTCACCGACCTGCCGATCACGCCCGAGAAAGTGCTGCGCGGCATCCAGCAGAATGGCGGGGCCCGGTCCCCGGCGCGACGATGATGACCCCTCATCCGGCGCTTCGCGCCACCTTCTCCCGCAAGGGGAGAAGGGGCTGTCTCTGCCGCCGGCTCCCCTTCTCCCCTTGCGGGAGAAGGTGGCGCGCCGCAGCGAAGCTGCGCGAAGCGCCGGATGAGGGGTGCCCTGGAGGAACGGAATAGTGCCAGTCAGGCGCAGCATCGTCGGCATAGACGGCCCGGACGCGCTCGAACATGCGCTGCAGGCCGCGCAATATCTCGCGGACGAAGGCTTGGCGACCGCCGCCTATCTGGCGCTGGCATTGGGCAAGCCTCTGCTGCTCGAAGGCGCACCCGGGGTGGGCAAGACCGAGGCCGCCAAGGCCATTTCGGCGGTGCTCGGGCGCGACCTCATTCGGCTGCAATGCTACGAAGGCATCGACGCCGCCGCCGCTCTCTACGAGTGGAACTACCCGCGCCAGATGCTGGCCATCCGCCAGGCTGGCGATAATTACGTCAACATCTACGGCGACGAGTTCCTGATCGCCCGGCCGATGCTCGAGGCCTTGCAGCGGCCCGAGGCGTCCACCCTGCTGTTGGACGAGATCGACCGCTCGGACCACGAATTCGAGGCCTTTCTGCTCGAATTCCTGTCCGACTTCCAGATCTCGATCCCTGAGCGCGGCACCGTGCGGGCCATGGACCGGCCTGTGGTGGTGCTGACCTCCAATCGCACGCGCGAATTGCACGAGGCACTCCGCCGCCGCTGCGTCTATCACTGGATCGGCTATCCGGACCCGATCCGCGAAGCCCGCATCGTCATGCTGCGTGCCTCGAGCGTGGCGCGCGAAACCGCCGATGCGGTGGTGGCGGCGGTGGGGCGGCTGCGCCAGGAGCCGCTGAGCAAGCCGCCGGGCGTCGCCGAAACCGTGGAATGGGCAGAGGCCGCAACCTTGCTGGCCGGGCAGGGAGCCAGCTGGCCGGCCGCCTTCCGGCGGGCCATCGGCGTGGTGCTGAAAGACCAGGACGATCTCGAATTCGTGGCGCCGCGCCTCGAAGCGCTGATCACCGGGATGGCCGCATGACCATGCCCGAAACGCTGCCCCGGGCGGCGCGCCCCTTCGTGGAATTTTCGACCCTGCTGCGGGCGAATGGCTTTGCGGTCGCGCCCGACCAGACCCAGACCTTCATCGAGGCGATCGGCCTGCTCGGGCCGCGGTCGATGGCCGACATCCACCGCGCTGCGCTCGCCACCTTGGCACCCGCGCCCGAACGCCGGGCCGAGTTCGACGCGCTCTTCCGCATGCTTTTCCTCGGCCAGACGCTGGCCGCACCCGCGGCCGGTGAACTCGACGAAGAGGACGAGCTTCAGGCTTTCGACCAGCGCGACGGCGCCATGGAGCCGCCCGAGGCGGCCGACGAGCGCGAGGTCGGGGCCGAGGCCGCGACGCTCGAGGCGCTGTCGCTCCGGCACTTTCGACCGGGCGACGAGACCGCCGCTTTGCAGGCTTTCGCGCGCCGCGCCCCGGAGGCCCTGCCGCGGCAGCGCTCGTACCGGCGCCGCGCCTCGCATAGCGGCGATCGGTGGAACATGCGCCGGCTGCTCCGGGATGCGGTGAAGCGGGACGGCGAGGTGCTGACTCTTCCGGTCCTGGCCCGCAAGAGTCGGCAACGGCGGGTGCTGCTGCTGATCGACGTTTCGGGCTCGATGAAGGCCCATACCGACGCCTATCTGCGCTTTGCCCATGCCCTGACCGGCGCGGCGAGCCGGATCGAGGTCTTCACCATGGGCACGCGCCTGACGCGCGTCAGCCGGGCGCTGCGGCATAGGCAGCGCGACCAGGCGCTCGCGGTCGCGGCTACGATCGTGTCCGATTGGGACGGCGGAACGCGCCTTGGCGACGCGCTCGGCGCCTTCCTCGACGTGCCGCGCTTCGCCTCCTTCGCGCGCGGCAGCATGGTGATCGTGCTCTCGGACGGGCTGGAGCGTGGCGACCCGGCCGCGATGACCGAGGCCGTCCAGCATCTCTCGCGGCTCGCCTGGCGCATCGTGTGGCTGACCCCGCTCGCCGGCGATGCCGGCTACACGCCCCAGACCGTCGGGCTAAAAGCCATTCTCCCCTTCATTCACCGCCTCGGCGACGCATCCCGCACGGAGCGCCTCTGCGCCGAGGTTTTGGACATCGCCCGGAGTGCCGCCTGATGCGGATCGTCGACGCCCACCACCACATCTGGCGAAGAGACGACCTGAAGTGGCTGTCAGGCCCGATGCAGCCGCGCATCTTCGGTCCGTACGAGTCGATCCGCCGGGACTATGCGATCGAGGAATATCTGCAGGACGTCGCCGGTACTGGCGTGGTCAAATCCGTTTATGTCCAGGCCAACTGGCCGGTCGAAAAATTCGAGGACGAGGTCGCCTGGGTGCAGGCGACGGCGGACCGCTCCGGCTGGCCGCACGGCATCGTGGGCTATGCCGACGTCACGGCGGACGATGTCCGGCCACAGCTCGATCGGCTCAAGAAATATCCGCTGATGCGCGGCATCCGCCAGCAGTTTCATTGGCACGAGAATCCGCTCTATCGCTTCGCGCCGCATCCGGACCTTGCCCGCAGCGCGACCGTGCAGCGCAATGTGGCGCATCTCGCCGATTACGGCTGGAGCTTCGACCTGCAGGTCTTCGCCGGCCAGATGGAGGGCGCCGCCGACCTTGCGGCCTCCTGCCCCAAGGTGACCTTCATTCTCCAGCATGCCGGCATGCTGGAAGACACGAGCGAAGCCGGCGTCGCCAAATGGCGCCAGGCGCTCACGCGGCTCGCCCGGGAGCCGAACGTGGTCACGAAGCTCTCCGCCTTCGGCACCTTCATCCATAAGAACGATCGAGACCATATCGCCACCATGGTGCGCGACGCGGTCGGGATTTTCGGGACAGGGCGCTGCCTGTTCGGCTCCAATTTCCCGATCGAGAAGATCTGGACCACCTATCCGGACCTGATCGCGGCATTCCTGGCCGCGACCGAGCATTTCAGTGCCGCGGACCGCGACGCGATCTTCGAACGCAACGCCGCGCGCATCTATCGGCTGGAGTGAGAAATTCCCTCGTGCTTCGACACGCCGCTTGCAGCGGCTGCTCAGCATGAGGGGTCTGGAATGAATGCCGCCGGCCCTCATCCTGAGCCTGTCGAAGGATGAAGGCAAAAAACAACGCAGATTACGGAGGAACCTATGCCCTTGGAAATCAAAGTCCTCGACTACGGCGACATCGAGCTTGAATCGAGCTTTCTGGTTCTCGGACGCGATTGCGGCCGCACGCGCCGGGTGCCGGTCTACGGCTTTCTGATCCTCGGGGGCCGCTACCCGATCGTGGTCGACACCGGCTATCGCGACAACGCCATCATGGAATCGCTCGGCATGCGCGGGCTGCAGTTCCATGAGAACATGATCGAGAACCAGCTCGCCAAATTCGGGCTGAAGGTCGGCGACATCCGCTTCGTCATGCACACGCACCTGCATATCGACCACGCCGGCAAGGACGATCACTTCCCGATGAACACCACCGTGGTGGTCAACCGCCGCGAGATGGAGCTGTCGGCCTCGGGCCTGATGTTCCCGCAATATCCGCTGCCCGATATCAAGCACCTGCTCGACCGGCTGCACACCAAGAACGCGATGCGGCTGATGGATCTCGAGATCACGGGCGAGGTCGAGATCATCCCCGGCGTCACGGTCGAGGCGGCCGGCGCCCATACGGAAGGCTCGATGAATGTCCATGTCGAGACCGCCGAAGGCCGGGCTACGATCTGCGGCGACGTGATCTATGATTTCAACGACCAGATCGTCGATCCCTTCCACGAGATCCACAGCCACGAGCCGCGCATCACGGGCAACCATTCGAACAGCCACCGGCAGGAGAAGGGCGCCATCAAGAAGCTGCTCAACTCGTCGAAATTCCTGATGCCCATCCACGACAAGCCGGCCAAGATCGAGGCCCAGCAGGTGGTGGGACGGCTCGACATGGCGATCCCGGGGCCGATCACGCAATCGGTACCCCGGCGCGACTGGTTCCCGGCTTAGGGGCTTCCCTCATCCTTCGACACGGATGCTCCGCATCCTGCTCAGGATGAGGGGGGGCCGTACATAAGCCTCATGCTGAGCCGGCGCCGCAGGCGCCGAGTCGAAGCAGCGGGCTACGCGAGACGACATTGGGAGAAATTCATGGCCCATGAGGCGCTCAGTCCGGGGTTTCGCAACCTGATCGACGAACATGCGCCGGTGCGCCAGCTCGGCTCCGGCTTCACCTTCGTCGAGGGGCCGATCTGGCACCCAGTCGAGCACTACCTTCTGTTCTCGGACATGCCGGCCGACACGCGCCGCCGCTGGGACCGGGCGGGCGTGCGCGAGGTCACGACCGCGTCCAACAAGGGCAATGGCATGACCTATGATGCCGAGCTCAACCTGCTGGTCTGCGAGCACGCCACCTCGTCCGTGGTCCGCATCGCCCCAGATGGCCAGCGCCAGGTCCTCGCCTCGCATTTCGAAGGCAAGGAGCTCAACAGCCCCAACGACCTTTGCGTCCGCTCCGACGGCTCGATCTATTTCTCGGACCCATGGTACGGCCGCATGCCGGTCTACGGGGTCGAGCGCCCGCGCCAGCTCGGCTGGCAGGGCGTGTTCCGCATGAGGCCGGGGCAGGCGGGCGGCGATCCGGAATTGCTGGTTGATCGGCACCTTTTTACCATGCCGAACGGGCTGTGCTTTTCGCCGGACGAGAAGCGCCTTTACATCAACGACACGCACCAGGCCAACATCCGGGTGTTCGAGGTCGCCGCCGACGGCAGCCTGTCCAACGGCCGGGTCTTGGCATCGGGCATCCGCGACAGCCTGAAGCCCGGCCTGCCGGACGGCATGAAATGCGATGCCGAGGGCAATGTGTGGGTGACGGCCCCGGGCGGGGTCTGGGTCTATGCGCCCGATGGACGGCACATCGGCAAGGTTTCAGCCCCCGAACTCGTAGCCAACCTGCACTGGGGTGGCCCAGACTGGCGCACCCTGTTCATGGCGGCCTCGACATCTCTTTACGCGGTCGACACAAAGGTCGGCCCTCGTAACGAGCCCTTCATGCGGGATCGACTTTCCCCTCAGCGAAACACGGAGCGGACCATGCCATCCCAGAGCCAAGGCGGCGGCCTGTCGCTCGACGCGTCGCGCTGCGCCCTGATCATCCAGGACATGCAGAACGACGTCGTGATGGACGGCGGCGCCTTCGCATCCTCGGGCTCGCCGGCCCATTGCCGCGAGCAGAACGCCATTGCCAACGTCGCGCGCCTGGCCGATGCGTGCCGGGCCAAGGGCATTCCGGTGATCCACGTCTGGTTCCTGGTCGAGCCGGGTGCCCCCGGCCTGACCCTGAATGCGCCGCTGTTCGAGGGTGTGATCGAATCGAAGGCCGTCGTCCGCGGTACCTGGGGCGCCCAGCCCGTGCCCGGGCTAGAACCCAAGCCGGGCGACCACGTGGTCAGCAAGATGCGCATGAGCGCCTGGGAGGGCACCAATCTCGAAACCGTGCTGAAGGCGGAAAAGCGCGACATCGTGATCGTGACCGGCGCCTGGACCAACATGTCGATCGAGCACACGGCGCGTACGGGGGCCGACAAGGGCTATGTGATGATCGTGCCTGAGGACGGCTGCTCGACCATGAATGCCGATTGGCACAAGGCCTCGATCAACTACGCGCTGCAGAACGTGTCGGCCGTGACCGCGGTCGACGACGTTCTTCGGGCGCTTGTGCCTAGCCCGACCCGCTAGGCGGGCTGGATCAGGCTGGCGAGAGCCGCTTCGAGGCGATCGGGCGGGATCTCGATCGCCCTCGGGCCCGCCGTCCACACCAGGAAAGCCCGCACCGGCTTGCCGGGATAGAGCGGCGCCACCGCGGCGCCGTAGAGCGCGAGCTGAATGACGTGCCTGGTCGTCGGCTCGTGGCTTGGCGTGCCGGTCTTGAAGTCTGCGATGTAGACCGCGTCTGGCGCGATCCCGATGCGGTCGATCTGGCCGGCCACATCGACTGCGTGGCCCGGCGCGAGATCGACGCGCGCCGCGACCGCCACTTCGGCCCGGGACTCAGGTCCGAACAGCGCGTGTAGCACCGGGTTCTCGATCACGGCCAGGGCCTGGTTGGCCAGATCCGAGCGGCGCTCCATCGCCAAACTTGCCCCGCGCTGGTCGAGGAAGCGCAGGGCCGCCGCGCGCCGCCGCGATGGCTCGATGTCGGGCAGATGCTGAAGCAGCTTGTGCAGGAGCCGGCCGGCCGCGAGCCCGTCGCGCGCGCCGGCGCGCCGCCGGTCGCCGAACGTCCATTCCACGGGCGCGAACTGATCGGCGGCCCCGAGCGGGTTCGAGGGCCGGATCGGCGGCTCGACGGCGTCGGTTTCCACGAGCGGGGCGCGGGTCAACCAGCCGGGTAGGGCGATCCGCTCGGCCGGCCTCGTCTGCGAAGCGGCCACGGTCGCATCGGAGGTTTTCGGATCTGCGAGTCGAAGCACGGACTCGGTCGGATCCCAGAACGCCGGCACCTGCTCTCCCTCGAGACCGGCAGCCTCGATCATCGCATACCAACTGCCGTCCGGAGGGCCCTTCTCGCCGCAAAAGCCGGTAACGTAGAGTCGTTCCTCGGCCCGGGTCATGGCCACGTAGAGCAGGCGATTGTGCTCCTCGACCGCGCGCCGCCGCACCGCCTCACGGGCCGTCGCGACCGGGCTGGCATCGGCGTCGGCCCGAGGCGACCAGAGGATGGCCTCTATGCCGTCGGCCGCCTCCGGCTCGAGCCGGAACAGCTTCGGGTCGTGCCGCCCGCTCGGCACCCCGCAAGTGTCGGGCAGGATCACGATCTTGGCTTCCAGCCCCTTGGCCGCATGGACCGTCATCACCCGCACGGCGTTGCCGGCCGCCTCCATGTCGCGCTTTACCGAGAGGTCCGCGCCTTCGAGCCTCGCCAGGAAAGCCAGCAGCGAGGGCGCGCCATCCCGTTCGTGCGCCAGGGTCAGGGCGACGAATTCGTCGATGGCGTCGCCCGCCTCGGGGCCCAGGCGGCCCAGCAGGTCCCGCCGTCCCCCGTCCGCGCCCAGCAGTTGCGTGTAGAAGCCGAACGGCGTCAGCCGGGCGGCCCGCCTCGCCCAGCGGTCGAGCCGGATGGCGGCGCGCCGGTGCGACGCCTCGTCCGACGCCGCGAGGGCCTTTCGCAGCGTGTTCTTTCGGGCGGGCGCAAGGGCCAGGAGATCGTCGTCATCAAGGCCGATCAGCGGCGATTTGAGCACGCAGGCGAGCGTCAAGTCGTCATCGGGACAGAGCGCCGCGCGCCCTGCGGCCATCAGGTCCATTACGGCGATATGTTCGGTAAGCGAAAGCCGGTCGGCTCCGGCCACCGGCACGCCTTGTTCCTTCAAGGCCCGGATCATGGCCTCGAAGAACGCGCCGCGGGACCGCACCAGGATCATCACGTCGCCGGCTCTTACCGGCCGGCGCGCCCGTGTCTCGTTGTCTTCGACCGTCTCGCCGGAGCCCGGCGCGGTCCAGCGCCCGACGCCCTCGGCGATGCGCCGGGCCAGCACGACCGCGGGCTCGCCCCGATCGACGACATCGACGGGCAGGCGCCAGTCGCGCGGCTCCTCGGCTGCGGCCGCTTGCACCGGGGGCCAGATCTCGACGAGGCCCGGCATCTGTTTCAAAGCCTCGTGCTTCTGCGGGCCTGCGGCATCGCTGGCCAGGCCGAGCGCATTCGGCGGATGTGCGAAGACACGATCGACGGCGTCCAGGATCGCCTTGGCGGAGCGGAAGGACAGCAGCAGATGCACATCCTCGAACCGCTGTTCGGCATCCACGACGCTGCGGCCGAAATGGCTCTTCATGGCCGCGAACATGTCCGGCCGTGCACCCTGGAAGGAGTAGATCGACTGCTTCTCGTCACCGACGGCGAAAAACGTCCGAACCGCACGCGAGCGGCCTTGGCCGGCAAAGAAATCGGCGCTGATGGCGCGAAGGATCTCCCACTGGGCCGGGGAGGTGTCCTGCGCCTCGTCGACCAGGATGTGGTCGATGCCACTGTCCAGCTTATAGAGCACCCAGGCCGCATCCGAGCGATCGAGCAGCGTGCGGGTGCGCTCGACCAGGTCCTCGAAATCGAGCAGGCCGCGCCGGCGTTTAAGCGTGTCGTAATGGTCCAGGATGGCGCCCGCCACCATGACCAGGGCAGAGGTTCGCTCCACCGTCTGGGCCGCCTTCAGCCGCGGCACCAGGGCGGCAAGCCGCTCGCGCTCGGCATCGAGCATCCGGCAGAGATCGGGCTCCCCCTGGCGCAGCGCTTTCGGCAGGTACTTGTCGTCGCGCGGTTTGTCCTTGGTGAGGAACACGTCGAGGTAGAGTTCGCAGCGGCCCGCCGTGGCGCTCGCCGCAAGGGCTAGGCGATTGCCGGTCGACTTCTTGTCCGTGCCGCTGGCGCCGAGGCGGCGTGCGATCGCGCCCCACTCAGAGGGTGCGATGCCGTCGTGCAGGATCGCCTGCTCGATCCCAGCGACGCTGGCATCGTCCCCGAGCCCGACCACTCGACCCAGCAGGCGCCGGAGACCGTCGAGCGTCCGCCCGGCCTGCATGGCGGCCCGCACGGCTTGACGATGGCCGAGCGCTTCGGCGATCAACTTGTCGAAGGTTTCGGCTGCGGTCTCGCGGGCGAGTTCCGCGACCGCTGCCGCCAAGTCCGTAGACTCGTCGGACATGGCCTCGGCCAGCGCCGCCTCCTGGGCCCGCATCAGAAACTCGGACGCGTGCGTCTCGTCGAGCACCTCGAACCGCGCCGGCACATTGGCCTCGAACGGGAAAACGTGGAGCACACGCTCGCAAAAGGCGTGAATGGTCTGGATCTTCAGGCCGCCGGGGGTCTCCACCGTGCGGGCGAACAGCCGCCGCGCGAAGGCGAGGTCCGTGGCGCTCGGGGCCGGGGCACCGGTTCCGACGATCGCGGCGGCCAAGCGCCCGTCATCGAGTGCCGTCCAGGAGGCCAGGTCCTTGAAGACCCGGATCGACATGTTGGCGGCCGCGGCCTTGGTGAAGGTGAGGCAGAGGATGCGCGCAGGCGGCACGCCGGCCAGCAGCAGGCGAATGACCCGCTGGGCCAAGACATGGGTCTTGCCGGACCCGGCATTCGCCGACACCCAGGCGGATGTTCCCGGGGCGGAGGCGCGGCGTTGCCGGACGATAGTGTCCTGCGGAGGAACGAGGTTGGGCACGCTCATGTGGCCTCGCCATCGTCGGCGCCCGCGGTGGCCGACCATTCCTTGACGCGCGCCAGATGGTCGTAGCGCCCGAACCGCGAGGCATATTTGGGGAACGGTCGCGCCAGATAGCCCGTCTCGGGATCCGTGAAGGCGTTGAGCAGGGCGATCAGTTCCTCCTGGTGCAGCGCCACGAGGTCGGTGAAGGCCGGGTCCTCCTTCCAGTGAAGCACCGAGATCTTGGCCTCGTCACTGTTGCCAAACTTGACGTACAGCGCCGCGCCGACCGGGCGGCCCGACCCAAGCGCCAGGAACGCGCCCTGCATGGCCATGGCGGCTTCGAGGGTCAGTTGCGGTGCGAAGCCGGCCTTCACCTCTTTGAGGGTTGGCGGCGTGCCGGTCTTGAAATCCACGATGGTAACGCGGCCTTCGCGATCGATCTCGATGCGGTCCGCCACGGCCTTCAATGTGAAGATCGATCCATTTGCAAGGCGCAGGGGAAGCACTCCCTCCGCTTCGACCAGGACCTGGGCGAGATCCGGCCGCCGCGCGCCGTCCCAGGCCACGAAGGCCCGCATCCAGCGTTCGATGCGGGGCCATTGGAAGGCGCTGAAGCCCGGCACCGCGAGCGGAGCTGCGAAGGCCTCGCGCAAGCGGTTCGCAAGCGCGCTCCCTCGGCTCGCCCCTTGCGGCGGGTCCTCCGTCGAGAAGGCGGCGATCGCCTTATGGAACTCGGTGCCGAACTCGCGTGCGCCCATGCTCACGGCAATGCGCTCCAGCGGCGAAAGCCGCAGGATGCGCTCCGCATAGATCGCATAGGGGTCGCGCCGCAGCGTCTCGACCCGGGTTACGCTTAGCGATGTGGGGCGAAGTTCGAGCGGCGGCTTGGGCGCCGGACGGCTTACCGGCGCCACCTTGGCGGGGGTGTCGAGCGCACGCGCATACCCGAGATAGCGCTCGCCGCGGGAGCGACATAGCGCCCAGTGCTCACCCGCCACCGCGGCCAGCCGCTGAACGAAACGCGAAGGCACGGTCGGGGCGCCCCGCGCGCTTCACGGCGCGGGTGATGAGCACCTCCGCCTGGCCCAGCGCCATTTCGAAATCATGTGCGGTGCGGCTGATGCGCCGCTCCGGCGGGGTCAGTCCAAGGGCGGCCCGCATCGGCCGGTTGAGGAACGGGTCGGTGCGGGCGGCGGGCGGCCAGACGCCCTCGTCGAGACCGCCCAGAACCACGCGATCCGTCGCCAGGAGTCGGGCCTCGAGAAGCCCCAGGATCTTGATCCTCGGGTGGCTGCGATTGGGACCGCGCACCGCCGTTTCGGCAGCCAGCCGGTCGAACAATGCGCCATAGCCCGGGCAATCCAGCACGATGGCCGGGTCGGCGTCTTCGTCGAGTTCCTCGAAAAGCTCCGATAGGGCCGCATAGCCGAGCCCGGCCATGGCGACTTCGCCGGCTTCGTCCCGCAAGAGGGCGGTCAGCACGGTTTCATGGGCGGCCAGCCATGTGGGCAAGGGTGCGGCGACGCCCAG
Source organism: uncultured Alphaproteobacteria bacterium (assembly GCA_963851175.1). Classification (GTDB taxonomy): domain Bacteria; phylum Pseudomonadota; class Alphaproteobacteria; order Rhizobiales; family Beijerinckiaceae; genus Lichenihabitans. The sequence continues at coordinate 13,270 of CAWKNU010000005.1, forward strand.
CGCCCGCACCGGCGCCAGGGCGGCCAGGATGTCGCTGACGAACCGTGCCAGTTCGGCAAAGTCCTCCTCGGCCAACCCCGCCAGCGATGGCGATGCGTGCGGCTCTTTGGCGCTCTGCCGGGCGCGGGACATGAGCGCTTCGGGATCGTGCAGGGCTCGGGGCGGCAGCACGGCCCGCAGCACCGCGCTTTCGAGCCGCCGCGCAAGGCGCAGAACCTCGGCGCGCGTCCGGCCGAGCCGCAGGTCCGGATGGTGCAGCAGGGCCAGGATCTCGACCGGCGCAAGGTCGCGCAGCGCGCAATCGATCGCCAGCCGGGCCAGGGCGCCGGCCGGGGTCTGCCCGAGCGGCTCGCCGCTGGATTCTTCGATGTCGATTCCCCAGCGCGTCAATTCTTCCCGGACTCGGCGTGCGAGTTCGCGATCCGGGGTGACCAGCGCAGCCGTGCCCGGGCCTTCCAGCACCTCGCGCAGCGCAATCGCGATGGCCAGCGCTTCCTCGCGTTCATCGGCGGCTTCGACAAGGGTCAGCCCCGCGAGTGCGGTGCCGCGGTCGAGATCGGCCAGCAGATGCCAGCGGTCGGTCGAATCGGCGGGACGAAGAGCTTCGCTGACCAGACGACCGCGTGCGGTGCGGGCGTGCCGGAACGGCTCCGAGTACAACCACCTCGTCGCGTCCGAGCCCGATGGCGTTCAGGAGGCTGTGCAGCGAGGCCTGCGCGTGCGCGGCGGCCGGTTCCGGCGTTGCGCCGTCGAGACCGCCGCCGATCATCTCCCAGGACTCGGCATCGAGCTGCACGTCGAGGCCGGGCAGGACCACCGCGCCTTGCGGAAGTCGAGCCACGGCCGCGATGAGCCGGGCGGTCGCCTTGTTGGTGCCGGTGGAACCGGCCACCACCACCGGGCCGGTACTCCGTCCCGCCGAGAGCCGCGCCACTTCGGCCTCGATCAGCAGGGCCTGCCGGGTCGCGCCGTCGACCTGGCCGCGTTCAGCCAGGATGAGCGGATACTGCGCCATGGCGATATCGAGGAAGTCGAGCGTGATGCGCCAATAGCGATCGAACTCGTCGGACCCGAGCGGCGCCATTCGGGTCCAGGCCACATCCTCGATGGTCAACTCGTCCATCAGGGCCGCGAGTTCCCCCGAAAGATGCCAGGCATCCGCCGGCGAGGACGCGACGTTGAGCGGTTCCGCGCCGTGCAGGCTGCGCTGACCGGCCCCGTCCACCGACAGGATGGCGTGCCGGACGGCCTCGCCCCAGGCCAGGATGAGCCGCGTCAGAACCATGCGGCGTGTGATGTCGCCGATCGCCACAGGAAGGTTGGGCGACAGGGCGTCCTCGACCCCGCTCTCCTCGAACAACAGCTCGGTGTCGTCCAAAGCGCCGAGCGGCACGATGCGGGGCAGCAGAACCGAGGAAGACCCGAGTTGCTGGGCAAACGCCGCCGCCAAGGCCCGCGCCGAGCGCCGGGTCGGGACATAGATAGTCGCCGCGGCCAGGCCGAGGGGACCGTCGTTTCGCGAAAATCCCTCGACCAGGACGCCGTCGAGCAAAGCCGCACTCAGGGTGTCGAGAAAAGGCGCCCCGGGAGGAATCGAAAAAACGCGCGCCTCATGGGGCCGGCCGCCAGCCGTCACTGCACCGACCGTTCGATCGCCGCCTCCGCTTCCGCGATGGCCGCGGGCGTTCCGACGTGGAGCCAGATTCCCTCGAGCCGGCAACCGAACAAGCGGCCCCGTTCGGCCGCGTCGAAAAAGAACGGCGCCAGCCGGAACGGGGCATCGCTCAAATGGGCGAAGAGCTCAGGCTTGATGATGCCGATACCGGCGTAGACGAAGGGCGCGACCCCGTGTTCCTCACGCTTCTGCAAACGTCCCTCGGCATCCATGTGGAAGTCGCCCGGCCAATCCACGCCAACACTGGTCGCGGCTGCGGCCACGAGCAGGGCAACGTCCATTCTGGCAGGATCCCACAATGCTGCAAGTCTTCGGAGGTTCGATCGCGGACCTTCAACCCAGAGTGCGTCTGTGTTGCAGATCAGGAAGGGTGTGGGGCCAAGAACGTCCAGCGCGCGGCGAATGCCGCCGCCCTGGTCGAGCAACTCGTCTCGTTCGTCCGAGAGCATTACGGCAGGGCTCCGACGGTCAGCCAGATGGGCCTCGATCTGGTCGGCGAGGTAATGCACGTTGACCACGGCCCGTTTGACACCGGCCGCAGCAAGGCGGTCGAGCGTGTGATCGAGCATGGTCTTGCCAGCGATCGGGACCAGCGGCTTGGGGAGGGCATCGGTGACGGGCCGCATGCGCTTGCCGAGTCCGGCGGCGAACACCATGGCGGTTTCGGGTATGGAACTCATGGACAGGCTACCTGATTGGCCGCGGCCTCGAAGCGGGCACATCGGCACGATCAGGTGGCTATCGCAGGACGATGCGAATTGCGAGCCTGCCGGTCCGGCCGCGGCGGCAGTCATGGAGCGGGGGCGACCACCCTCGGCAGATAGGATTCATACCAGGCCTTCAGCTCTCCCATGGCCGGGTGGGCCAACCCCTTGCGCAGGTAGGCTTCGATGCGAGGGAGTAGGGCCAGGTATTGTGGTTTGCGGTCGCGCTTGTCGAGCCGGGCGAAGATGCCGAGGATCTTGGTCGACCGCTGGACCCCGAGAATCGCATAGGCCCGCACGAAGGCCGGCATGTCGAATGCGGGGTCGAGCGCGAGCCGCATCTGCGCGTAGGCGCCGAGCAGCTTGAGCTCGAGGGAATCGGGAACGGTGGCGCGCGCGTCCTGCAACAGCGCCGCAAGATCATAGGCCGGATGGCCCAGGACGGTGTCCTGAAAATCGAGGATGCCCACGCGGGCAAATCCTTGCCGGTCCGGCAGCCAGAGCAGGTTCGGCGAATGAAAGTCGCGCAGGCACCATGTGGTCTGCTGCGTCAGGAGATCCTCGAACAGCCGCGTGCAGACGGCCATGAAGATGGCCCGGCCGCTCGCCGGAATCGCGACCCTGGCGACGTGGGGCGCATACCAGTCTATGACGAGTTCGGCTTCGATCAGCAGAGCATCAAGGTCGTAGCGTGGAATGGCGTAGCTGGTGCCGCTCTGGGGAACGACGTCCGGCACCCTCGATGCGTGCAGCTTTGCCAGAAGGCCGACCGCTTCGAGATAGCGGTCGAAGATCGGACCGTTCTCATCCACGAACGGCTCGGCACCGAGGTCCTCCAGCACCGCCAGGCCCGCATCGGCCCGCTCGGCGAGCACGGCCGGAGCCGAGACGCCCTGTGCCCGCAGCGCCTTGGCCATGGCCAGGAACGGTTGAATGTCGCGCGCCAGATGGGCGATTTCGTAATAGGGCTTTCCAAACCGAACCACGGGCGCGTCTGCGCGCGGCGGCGACACGACGAGGATCGCCGTCTTGCCATCGGGGTTCGTGAGGCGGTCGTAGGCGCGGGTCGAGGCGTCGCCCGCGATCAAGGTTCGGGCGGCGTCCACAAATCCCGTTTCGTCCAGCAGAGCCAGGATGCCGCGCGCCTCGGCGAGCCGGTCCGCGAAAATGCCGAAGCCGGTGATCAGTGCCGTACGGGATCCGCCGGGGTCGTCTTTGTCGATCGACAAGGCAATGTCGAGCCGATCGGGTGGGAGCAGGCCGCCGCTCCGCTCCGGCCATTCCACCAGCACGAGCGCACCGTCTGCGGCTTCGTCCCAGCCAAGCTCGGCAAGCTCGGCGGGCGCGTGGATCCGGTAAAGATCGGCGTGGACGATGGGAAAGTCCGCGGTCTGGTAGAGCTGCATCAACGTGAAGGTCGGGCTCGGAACCTCGAGCTCGGGATCACCCGCGAAGTGGCGAATTACGGCCCGCGCGAACGTGGATTTGCCCACGCCCAGATCACCCGAAAGGGTCACGAGATCGCCGGCGCGCAGAAACCCCACCAGGCGAACCGCCAAGCGTTCCGTTTCCTCGGATGATCGGAGCGTCAGCGACCAGACGGTCGGCGACTGGGCCGGCATCTCGGTCAAATTCGCGCCCCTTGGGCTTGTCGCAGCATGCAACCCCATCGGAAACAACCGTCTTTAAGTGCCGCGTGAGCGGATGCTCGTCCACTATCACGCGCACGACTTTAGGAACAATTAAGGTGAATGGTCCGTAAAGGCTTGGTTGGCGCAAGTCTTTTGCCGCAGCATCAGGCCCGCAACCGCGCCCCCAATTCCGGCAGTTCGTCGTGGTGGAGCAGGAGCACGTCGTTGGCCTGCGCCAATTGCCTGGCCGAGCGCGTGAAGCTGTTGTTAGACACCACGGCCGCATGATCTCCGCCGTGGAACCCCATGGCCGCGTAGGCTTCCTGAACCGCCTTGTTGCCGACCGGCTTCGAATAGAACTTGCACTGGATCACGACGCGCTTGCCCGCGAGATCCGCGATGAGGTCGGCGCCCTGGTCGCCCGTGACGGGGGTGGCGGTGACGATCCAGCCCTGGGCCTGCAGGATGTTGAGACAGAGCGTCTCGTAATGGCGGCCGGACATGATGTCCTGATCCGCCACCGGGTCAGCGCCCTGATTGGCATGGCTGTTCAGCACGTCGAGGAACCGCGTGGTGACGGCGGCGCGCAGCGAGGTTGCGCTTTCCAGCGTCCCGAAATCCAGGCCCGCCGCCTTGGCTTCCCGCAAGATGACGTTGTCGATGAAATAGTTTGCGTGCTGCACCCAGCCATCGATCTGCTGATTGCCGTAGCCGTCGTGAATGACCAGCTGCTTTTGCTTGACCAGCAATACGCGCGCATAGCTGCGCGTGACCCTTGCCGTGAGTTCGAGCAGCTTGGCGCGCTTGCGGCGGCGGAGCGCGATCCGGACCAGGACCGCGAGCCCGGCTCCGGCCGCGAGCGGAACCAGCCATTCGGGCCCACCCACGCGGCCGCTGCCTTCCGGGCGCCTAGGACAGGGCGGACATTGCCGCCCGTTCCGTGCGGACCAGGGGGAAGATGCAGGTCACGGTGGTGCCCTCGCCGGGCGCCGAGTCGACCAGAACCTTCCCGCCGTGCAGTTCGACCAGCGAGCGCACGATCGACAGGCCGAGACCGACCCCGCGATGGCGCGTGCCGACCGTCTCGGAATGGAAGCGGTCGAACACGCGATCGAGGACCTCGAGAGGGATTCCGCGACCCTGGTCGGAGACCTTGAATACCACCTGATCGTCGCGCCGCAGCGCCGCCAAGGTCACGGTCTGCCCCGGCGACGAGAAGCCGATGGCGTTGGACAAGAGGTTGAACAAGACTTGCCGCAGCCGCTTGCCGTCGGCCTGGAAGGCGCCGATTCCGTCGGTGGCCACGATCTGCAGCTTGATCGAGAATTCGGCGAGCCTGTCCTGCACGCCCTCGGCGGCCTCAGCCATGGTCTGGGCAATGTCGACCTTCTCCAGGCTGAGTTCCATGGCGTCCATGTCGACGGTGGCGAGGTCGAGAATGTCGTTGATGATGGCGAGCAGTGCCGCCGAGGACTTGGTGACGTAGCCGGCGTATTCGACCTGCTTGGGATTGAGTGAGCCGACCGAGCCGTCGCTCAGCAATTGGATGAAGCCGATGATGTTGGTCAAAGGCGAGCGCAGTTCGTAGGAAACGTGGTGGACAAAGTCGTTGCGGAGCTTTTCGGTTTCCAGCAGCGCCTGGTTGCGCTCCTTGAGCGCCCGCTCCACGTTGACGCCTGCTGTGACGTCGGTGAACGTGAGGAGCGTGGCTCCATCGGGCAATGGCGCGGCCGCGCAGTCGATGACGGTGCCGTCCCGGCGCTGAACGCGCCGCTCGAAGCCTCGGCGTGTGTCGTGCAAGCCGGCGACGTTGGAGGTGAGCTCGGTCCAAAGGTCCACATCGAGACTCGAGGGCGCGCAATGGTCAGCCACGACATCGATATGGGGCTGCTCGCCGAGGACACCGGCATCGAGGCGCCACATCGACGCGAAGGCCGGGTTGAACAGCTTCAGCCGTCCATCGGTGCCGAACACGGCGACCGCCTCCTTGAGGGTATCGAGGGTCTCGCCCTGCACCCGGATCAAGGCATTGAACCGCGATTCGAGGTGATAGCGCTCGGTCACGTTGTCGAAGAGGTAGATCACCCCGCCTTTCGGGTTCGGGTTGGTGACCACGCGCAGGGTCCGCCCGTCCGGCAGGTACCAGATCGTCTCGCTGGTCTCGACTGCGAGGTACGCCGCCAGGACGCCGGCCTTCCAGCCGCGATAATCGGCCTGTTCGGGCAAGCGGCGTTCGGCGCGCAGACGGTCGAGGATCTCGGAATCGAGAGGGCGGCTGTCGAGGAACGTCGGATCGAGCGACCACAGCACCCGGTAGGCCGAGTTGTAGAATGTGAGGCGCTTCGAGCCGTCGAAGATAGCCACCGCGGTTGAAAGCTGATCGAGGGTCCGGGCCTGCGAATCCATCTGCTTGCGCAGATCGTCGCGCAAGGCTTCGATTTCCGCGAGGTCGACCGCGAGCCCGGCTGCGCCGGCGGCTCCCGACACTTCGATCGCATTGAGACTGTGCCGCTTGCCGGCCACGACGGCGCCAACCCGGGCTTGCCATATCGCACCAGTTTCGCGCGCACTTGCCGCCGCCAACCGGGCTTGCTGATCGAGCAGTTCGACATTGCCCAGAACCGCCTCGGTTCCGTCGCGAAGCTCGACCGCACGGGCATAGGCCTGGTTGGCCCAGGTCAGCCGACCGGAGGCGTCTCGCAGCCACGCGGGGTCGGAACCGGCGTCGAGCAGGGCGTGCCACAGCTCGGTTTCGCTCACCACGGTGGCGTGCCGGTCACGCAGCCGCGTCAGTTCGAGCCTGTCGCCCGAAACATCGCGTATGCGCAGGATGGCGCGGCCGCCCATGGCGCGCCCCTCCATCTCGAGATGCCGTCCTGCCACCGTGGCCAGGGCCATGCGAAAGCCCTCGCCGCGCTGGCGCAATCGGTCGACGGCATGTTCCAGCTTTTGCGCCGAGGCTGGCGGCAGCCAGGATCCGAATCCCAGGATCCGGCGTGGCACCGGCACATCGGTCACCAGCGCAAGGTCGCCCTCGATCTCGGGCTCATTGGCGGCGGAGCGCCACGCAATGACGATCTGCGGCTCGGCGGCCAGGAACACCTGTGCGCGATCGAGCTTTGCGCGGGTGTCGGCCAGCCGGGCGGTGAGTTCCCGCTCGCGTTCGGTCCACCGGCGCCGCCCCGCAAGATGCAGCAGGGCGGTAACTGTGGAAAACAGGATCAGTCCGACAAACAGCGAGAGGCCGGCGAGTTCTCCGTGCTGTACCATGGCACCGAGCGAAAGCCGCGACGTTTGCGCGGCCGCCGGGCTTGGCAGCGATATGGCGAGGATCAGCAGGGCCGGAACGGGATTCCGTGCGGCTTCCGCGTAGTCCCGGATACTGAAACGGCCCGGGATCTTTGGGCTTGAACGCTGCCCGTACGCAGACTCAGCCCCTTCCGGGCGCTGCCGCCAATCCATATCTTCTGCCCCCTCGCGCCCATGTCGCTCCTTCCCGTGCCAGGGGATCTCACGACACCTTCCGACCGCTCCGCCAAGCGGTCCGAATCGCTGTCCTACATTCATAGCCCATCGCGGGCCGAACAGAGTTAGCAATTGCCTTAAATTGCGCGGGCCTCGGCCATCTCAAGGGCCCTTGTGTGGCCTGCATGCCACACAAAGGAAAGCCGCCGGACCTGCGGGGCAGATGCGGCGGCGCTGTCGAGAGCGGTGGCGAGCGCTTGGCGCGCTACCGATCGGCTCAGTAGCGGTAATGTTCGGGCTTGAACGGCCCCTTGGCCGAGAGGCCGAGGTAATCGGCCTGAACTGGCGTGAGTGCCGTCAACTGCACGCCGATCTTGTCGAGATGCAAGGCCGCAACCTTCTCGTCGAGGGTCTTGGGGAGGGTGTAGACCTTCTTGTCGTATTGGCCCTGCTTGGTCCAAAGCTCGATCTGCGCAAGCGTCTGGTTGGTGAAGGACGCCGACATGACGAACGAGGGGTGGCCGGTCGCATTGCCGAGATTCACCAGCCGCCCTTCCGAGAGCAGGATGATGCGCTTGCCGTCCGCGAACTCGACCTCGTCGACCTGCGGCTTGACGTTATGCCATTTGAAGTTCTTGAGCGCCGCGACCTGGATCTCGGAGTCGAAGTGGCCGATGTTGCACACGATGGCGCGGTCCTTCATGGCCCGCATGTGGTCGATGGTAATGACGTCGACGTTGCCGGTCGCAGTCACGAAGATGTCGGCGCGCGGCGCCGCATTCTCCATCGTCACGACCTCGTAGCCTTCCATGGCGGCCTGCAGGGCGCAGATCGGGTCGACTTCGGACACCATAACCCGGCAACCGGCGTTGCGCAGGGATGCGGCCGAGCCTTTGCCCACGTCGCCGAAGCCGGCGATCATGGCGACCTTGCCGGCCATCATGACGTCGGTGCCGCGGCGGATGCCGTCGACCAGCGATTCCCGGCAGCCATAGAGGTTGTCGAACTTGGACTTGGTGACGCTGTCGTTGACGTTGATGGCCGGGAACAGCAGCTTGCCTTCCTTCTCCATGAGATAGAGACGGTGAACGCCCGTGGTGGTCTCCTCGGTGACGCCCTTCACGGCCTTGCCGATCCGGCCGTACCAGCCCGGCGAGGACTTCAGCCGCTTTTTGATGGCCGCGAAGAGGACCTCTTCCTCCTCGTTCGTGGCCTTGTCCAGAAACGCCGTATCGCCGCCCTCGGCCCGAATGCCGAGATGAATCAGCAAGGTCGCGTCGCCGCCGTCGTCGAGGATCATGTTGGGCGTGCCGCCATCGGACCACTCGAAGATGCGATGCGTGTAATCCCAGTAGTCTTGCAGGCTTTCGCCCTTGATGGCGAAGACCGGGGTGCCGGTCGCCGCGATGGCGGCCGCGGCATGGTCCTGGGTCGAGTAGATGTTGCACGAGGCCCAGCGCACGTCGGCGCCCAAAGCCTTGAGGGTCTCGATCAGCACGGCGGTCTGAATGGTCATATGCAGCGACCCAGCGACCCTTGCGCCCTTAAGCGGCTGCGACGCGCCATATTCCGCCCGGGTAGCCATCAGGCCGGGCATCTCGGTTTCCGCGATGGCGATCTCTTTGCGTCCCCAGTCGGCCAGGCCGATGTTGGCGATTGCGCAGTCCTTGGTGGAATCGTAGGCGGCGTCGTGGGTCATCAGAAGTCCAATCGTTCGAGATTTGGAGCGCCAGATAACATTGGGCGCCGCATAACGCAATCGAGATATAAAGAAAAGCTTATGTGGTGCGAAAGGCTCGATGCCGGGCGCGACCCTGAATCCGTTTGCAACCTTTGGCGAAAGCGGCTTCGATGGGAATGTTCGGTTTCGCGATTGCGATGGCGAGACTGCTGGGCCTGCGTCGCAGGTCCTTGGGCTCCGGGCTACGATGGGGACAGCCGATGAAAGCGCTTGATGTGATCGGTCTAGGGCTTGCAGCTCTGTTGCTTGGCGGCACGGCCGCTTCGGCCAAGACGCTGGTGTTCTGCTCCGAAGGCTCGCCCGAAAATTTCACCCCCGCCTTGAACACGACAGGGACAAGTTTCGACGCCGCCCGTCCGGTTTTCGACCAGCTCGTCGAATTCGAGCGGGGTTCGACCACGCTGAAACCAGGACTCGCCGAAAGCTGGGACGTGAGCCAGGACGGAAAGACCATCACGTTCCATCTCAGGCACGGGGTGAAGTTCCATTCCACCAAATCGTTCAAGCCGACGCGGGACTTCAACGCGGACGATGTCCTGTTCTCGTTCAAGCGCCAGTCGGACGAGACCAGTCCCTATTTCAAGGTGTCCGGGGGCAAATACGACTATTACAACGACATGGATATGCCGAAGCTGGTGAAGAGCCTTGAGAAGAAGGACGACTACACCGTCGTCATGACCTTGGCCGAGCCCAACGTCGCCATCCTGGCCAATCTCGCCATGGACTTCGCCACGATCCAATCGGCCGAGTTCGCGGACGCGATGCTGAAAGCGAAAACACCCGAGCTTTTCGATCAGATACCGGTGGGTACGGGGCCCTTCACGTTCACGGCCTACCAGAAGGATGCCGTGATCCGCTTCAAGGCCAACCCGAACTACTGGGGCGGCAAGCCTCTGATCGATGACCTCGTCTATGCGATCACGCCCGACCCGACCGCGCGGTATTCCAAGCTGAAGACCGGCGAATGCCACGTCGCGCCGTTCCCGCGGCCGGCCGACCTTCCGGAAATGCAGAAGGACGCCGATCTGACCGTGCAGTCGCAGGCTGGCCTCAACATCGGCTACCTCGCCTTCAACGTACAAAAGCCGCCGCTGGACAAGAAGGAAGTACGGCAGGCGCTCAGCATGGCAATCGACAAGGCCGCGATCGTGCGCGACGTCTACCTTGGGGCGGGCCAAGCGGCCAAGAACCTGATCCCGCCCACGCTCTGGTCCTATAACGACCAGGTGGTGGACTACGCCTACGATCCCCAGAAAGCACAGGAAATGCTTAAGGCCGCTGGAGTGACGACGCCGCTGGACGTCGACCTTTGGTACATGCCGGTGCAGCGCCCCTACAATCCCAACGCCAAGCGCGTCGCCGAGATGATGCAGTCGGACCTCGCGAAGCTCGGCATCAACGCCAAGCTCGTGACATACGAATGGGGCGAGTACCGCAAGCGTCTGCAGGACGGCGAACACCTCTTGGGCCAGCTCGGCTGGACCGGCGACAACGGTGACCCGGACAATTTCTTCTTCCTGCTCGGCTGCTCGGCGGCCCGCAAGGGTGGCCAGAATCTGGCCAAGTGGTGCAACAAGGAATTCGATGATCGCCTGAACAAGGCGAAGACGCTGCCTGATCAGGCTGAACGAGCCAAGCTCTACGGCGAAATGCAGCAGATCGAGCACGACGACGCCCCGATCTTCCCGATTGCCCATTCGGTGGTGTACGTGCCGATGCGCAAAGAGGTCGTGGGCTTCAAGATGAGCCCGCTCGGCCGGTATCAGTTCGACGGCGTCGATCTGAAGCAGTAAGAACAGGGCTGTCCGGGCGAAGCATTTCGCCCGGATCACCGATGCTCCGCTTCCTCCTGAACCGTATCGCGCTGACGATCCCTACATTCGTGGCGCTTATTTTTCTGACCTTTGCGGCGATCCGCCTGGTGCCGGGCGATCCCGTCGAGGTTCGGACGGGGGAGCATGGGATTTCCCCCGAACGCCTGGCCATGTTCCGCCACCAGCTGGGCCTCGACCAGCCGGTCTGGAAGCAATTCTCGGATTATGCCTGGAGCCTGATGCACGGCGACTTCGGGACGTCGCTGTCCACCAGCGGCAGCGTGCTGACCGAGTTTCTCACCCTGTTCCCTGCCACCGTTGAACTGTCCGTGGTGGCCATGCTGCTGGCCATCGTTTGCGGCATCCCGATGGGCGTGTTCGCGGCCGTCAAGCGCGGCAGCTGGTACGACCAGTTGCTGATGGGGATTTCGGTCACAGGCTATTCCATGCCGATCTTCTGGTGGGGTCTGCTGCTGATCATGCTGGTCGCCGAGCGCTGGCATCTGGCGCCCGTGTCGGGCCGCGTCGATCTGATCAATTTCGACTACGACCCCGTCACCGGCTTCATGCTGATCGACAGCCTGTTATCCGACCAGAAAGGCGCCTTCCTGGACGCGCTGCATCATTTGATGCTGCCCGCCATCGTGCTCGGCACCATACCGCTTGCGGTGATCGCCCGCATGACGCGCTCATCGATGCTGGAAGTGCTGAGCGAGGATTACGTGCGCACGGCGCGCGCCAAGGGCCTGTCACCGTTTCGCGTCGTCGGCATCCACGCGTTGCGCAACGCGCTCATTCCGGTCGTGACCGTGATCGGGCTCATGACGGGTACGTTGCTTGCCGGCGCCGTGCTGACGGAGACGATCTTCTCTTGGCCGGGCGTCGGACACTGGCTCATCGAATCCATTTCGCGGCGCGATTATCCGGCCCTGCAAGGCGGCATCATCCTGATTTCCAGCGTCGTCATTCTGGTCAATCTCGCGGTCGATTTCGTCTACGGCATCATCAACCCTCGGATCCGCCATGGCCGCTGACGTCGCCACCGTTCGGACCAGCCGGGTGGTCCCGACCGCGCCGCCCTCATCGATGGCGGCGTTCTGGCATGCGTTCCGCGAGAACAAGGGTGCCGTGGTCGGGGCCACGGTGGCGATCCTCATCGCGCTGGTCGCCATCCTGGCCGAAGTCGTGGCCCCGCATTCGCCTCTCGAGCAGTTTCGGAGCGCCGTGAAGGCCCCGCCGGTCTGGATGGAGGGCGGCAGTTGGACTTTCGTGCTCGGGACCGACGGCCTCGGCCGGGACATGCTGTCGCGCCTGATCTATGGCGCGCGGGTTTCCCTGTTCATCGGCGTCGCCGTCATGACGATCTCGTTCGGGCTCGGGGTCGTGCTCGGGCTTGCAGCGGCGTTCAATTCGCTCGCGGACGTGCTCGTCACCCGGGTCATGGACCTGATCATGTCGGTGCCGGACCTTGTGCTGGCCATTCTGGCCGTCGCCATTCTCGGGCCCAGCCTGGCCAACACGATCGTCGCCGTCACCATCGTGTTCCTGCCGCGGTATGTCCGGCTGGTGCGAGCCTCGGCGCTCGGCGAACTCGACAAGGATTATGTCATGGCCGCCAAGGTCGCCGGGGTCGGGCCCTGGCGGCTCGCTTTCGTGACCGTGCTGCCCAATTGCCTGGGTCCGCTGATCGTTCAGGCGACGCTCGGCGTGTCGGATGCCATTCTCGAAGCGGCCGCGCTTGGCTTCCTCGGCCTCGGCGCCCAACCGCCGACACCCGAATGGGGATCGATGCTGGCCGATTCCCGCGAGTTCATCCGCTCTCAGCCCTGGATCGTGACCTTTCCGGGCCTTGCCATCCTGGTCACGGCCGTCGCCATCAATCTCGCCGGCGACGGCCTGCGCGACGCACTCGACCCCAAGATGAGGCGCAGCTGATGGCGCTTCTCGAGGTTCGTAATCTAACGGTCTCTTTCGCGACGCGTTCGGGCACTTTCACCGCCGTGGACGGCATCTCGCTCGCCGTCGAACCGCGCGAGGTCGTGGCGATCGTCGGTGAATCCGGGTCCGGCAAATCCGTGGCCATGCTGGCCATCATGGGTCTGCTGCCGTGGACCGCCACCATCACGGCCGATCGCATGGAGTTCGACGGTCGCGACCTGCGCAGCCTGACCCCCAAGGCTCGCCGTGGCATCGTGGGACGCGACATGGCCATGATCTTCCAGGAGCCGATGTCGTCACTGAACCCGTGCTTCACGGTCGGGTTTCAGATCGGCGAGATGCTGAAGGAGCACAGCGGCCTCGATCGGGCGGCGCGGCGCTCACGGGCGATCGAGCTGATGATGCAGGTCGGCATCCCCGAGCCGGAACGGCGGCTACGGGCCTTCCCGCATCAGCTTTCGGGCGGCATGAGCCAACGCGTGATGATTGCCATGGCGATCAGCTGCCGGCCCAAGCTGCTGATCGCCGACGAGCCGACGACGGCGCTCGATGTCACGATCCAGGCCCAGATCCTCGAACTTCTGCTCACGCTGCAGCGTGACACCGGCGTCGGTCTCGTGCTGATCACGCATGACATGGGGGTCGTGGCGGAAGTCGCGACCCGGGTCATCGTCCAATATGCCGGGCGCGCGGTCGAAACCAACAGCACAGCCGCGCTCTTTGCCGACCGTCACCATCCCTATACCGAGGCTCTGCTGGCGGCCCTGCCCGAGCGGGCGCACGCCCGCCGCCTGCCCGCCATTCCGGGCGTGGTCCCCGGCCAGTTCGACCGGCCGCCCGCCTGCGTGTTCGAGCCGCGCTGCCGGTTCAGCTTCGACCTTTGCCGCGCCTTCGCGCCCATGCCCGCCGGGCCTGACCTCGGCCGCGCCCTGTGCCACATCCCGCTTGTCCATGGCCAGCCGACCCCGGCCCGCATCGACGCCCTGGGAGCGCCTGCGTGATGCTAGACGAAGCCGTGCCAGGCCCCTTGTTGGAAGCGCGCGATCTACGCCGCAACTACCGGGTGCGCCAGAGCTTTTTAGGACGCTCGGCGACCGTCAAGGCTCTGGCCGGCGTGTCCTTGCTGCTGCGCGCAGGCGAGACGCTTGCCGTGGTCGGCGAGTCCGGCTCCGGCAAGTCGACGCTTAGCCGGATCCTGACCCTGATCGAGCCGCCAAGCGGGGGCACCCTGTCGATCGAGGGAGCGGATGTGACCCTGGCCGATCCGGCGACGCGAAAGCGTCTGCGCCGCGAGATCCAGATGGTGTTCCAGAACCCCTATGGATCGCTGAATCCGCGGCAGACCATCGGGGCCGCGCTCGAGGAGCCGCTGATCGTCAACACGCCGATGCGGACTCCGGAGCGGCGCTCGGCGGTCCGCAATGCCATGGAACGGGTTGGGCTTCGGCCTGAATTCGCGGGGCGCTATCCGCATATGTTTTCCGGTGGCCAGCGACAGCGAATCGCCATCGCCCGTGCCCTAATGCTGCAGCCCCGCATCGTGGTCTTGGACGAGCCGGTCTCGGCCCTCGATGTCTCGATCCGGGCCCAGGTGCTGAATCTTCTGGCAGATCTGCAGGACGAGTTTCGCCTCGGCTACATCTTCGTCTCGCATGATCTTTCGGTGGTGCGGCACATCGCCGACCGGATCCTGGTGATCTATCTCGGCCATGCCGTCGAGGTCGGGTCGAGGGACGCGATTTTCGGCGCGCCGCAGCATCCCTACACACGCGCTCTTCTGGCCGCGACGCCCGTGGCGGATCCTGGCGCCCGCAAGCTGCGCGTCGCTCTCAAGGGCGAGCCGCCGTCGCCCATCAACCCGCCATCGGGCTGCGTCTTCCACCCGCGCTGTCCGCTTGCCTTCGACCGCTGCCGCGTCGAGGAGCCGCCGCTCGAGCTCAAGAAGGGGCGCGAGGTAGCCTGCTGGGCCGTGGAAGTGTGAGGGCCACGGCGCTCGCCTGTGCCCCCGAAACCCCAGAATGCGATCCGTGATGGCAGGCCCGAACTCGCGGTGCTAGCGTGAGGCGAGGATGATTTGGGCGAACGAGCGGTCGGGCCGCGACCTTGTCGGATATGCGAAATTCCATGCAAGTGATTGCCCTTCAGCTCCCGGACGACGGGAGGCAGTCCCAGACCGCCCGCGAGGTCGCCCGCGGTACCCGACGGCTGCTGCGGGCGCATGGCATCGCGACAGTGACGGAACTCGGCCTCAGCGATGGGCGGCGCGCCGACATCGTCGGCATCGGTCCCGATGGCGCGGTCACGATCGTGGAGGTCAAGTCGTCGGTGGCGGATTTCCGCGCGGACCGCAAATGGTCGACATACTGGGCCCATTGCGACCGGCTGCTCTTTGCCGTCCCGGTCACCATGCCGATGGCGATAATGCCGGACGATGCCGGGCTTATCGTTGCCGATGCCTATGGGGCCGAGATGGTGCGCGACGCTGTGGAACGACGGCTCGCACCCGCGACCCGGCGTGCGATTCTGATCCGTTTTGCCCAGGCGGCCGCCGATCGGCTTCATTTGCTGGCCGATCCCGGAGATCCCTCGTGAGTTTCCCCCAAACAAGGTCAGGTCTGCCGACGCGCTGGTTCCGGAACTCCCCTGGCGGGATGACGTTGCCTTGAATAAGCCAGAGAGTTAAGAGGCAGACAATGCAGACGAAACCCAATTCCAGTTCGGAACCCCAGAATCCGCGCCCGGAGAAGACGACGGTGGACGTCCAACCTAGGGAAGTGCGCAGCCCGGATCTCGAAGGTCAGGACAGTTCGATGGATCCGGAAAGCATGACGCTAGAGGATTGGGTCGAAGCCGAAGGCAGCAGCCGACCGACGTTGCCGGATGAAAATGCCGAGGGCCTCGACGAGATGGAAGAGGAAGTTCGGCGTCAGGCCGAAGACCTACCTGCCGATACACCTGGGAGACTATGATGGCGCACGACCCCGATGAGGATCGCATTCGGCGCAAGGCTCACGAATTGTGGGAGGCCGAAGGCCATCCCCATGGGCGTGACCAGGACCACTGGGACCAGGCGAGAGAGATCATCGCTATCGAGGACAGCCAGGCCTCGACCCTTCTGCCCCGCAATACGGGAGCCCAGGAGCCGATCGAGCCCAGGCAGGCAGTCGAGAATTACGGCGACGTTCCCAACTTGACGGATCAGGGTGAGCACCCGCTGACAGACACCAGCCGCGAGCCGGCATGGACATCGCCGTCCCTAACCCCGCGAGCCACTGGAGACACGGTTGGGGCGGTGGCGCGACCAGCCGAGGCGCCGACCCCGGACATCTTCGATAAGGCCATCGTCAAGCCCCCGCTGAAGCCGGCAGCGGTCGCACCGAAACGGGCGAGTGCCGGGCCCAAAGCGACCCCCTCGGCAAAGACTGCGTCGCCGGAAGCCGGCAAGTCAGACCTGGCGACCAAAAAGCCGCGGACCCCGCCCGGCAAAACCCGATAAGGCTCAGGGCACGGACGAACCTGCAGCGGCGGGGTTGCGCATGCCTCCCGTGATGAACGCCGCCAAAACCGCGGCGGCCCCGAAGCCTGCGAGGAGGACGAATGCGGCGCTTCGTCCGGCAGTCACCGCCACGTAACCGGCCACGAGGTTGCTCAAGGTCGCGCCTGCGGCGGTCGCTAGGCCGAACGCCCCGAGGCACAGGTTGAACCGCTCGGTGCCGCGAGTCAGTTCCGCCGCGACAAGCGGAACCATGATCCCGAACGCCGATGCGCTGACGCCGTCCAGAATCTGGATGGCCACGATCGCCCAGGGGTTCGGGGCCACGCTGAACAAGAGCGCGCGCAAGGGCAGGGCGGAAAATCCAGCCACCAGCACGAGGCGGCTTCCCCGACGATCCGCCAGTCTCCCGACCGCCGGCGAGATTAGGGCCACGAGAGCCTGCGGAACCACCACGCAGGCCGCAACGATCAGGTTGGCCGTGTCGCCCGCCAGTTCCGCCACTTGGTTGCCGGCCAGCGGCATCATGGCCGCGTTCGCGAGGTGGAACAGGGCGACGCAAACCGCAAAGCCGAGGACGCGCCGATCCGCAAACAGCGCCTTGAGGTCGGACTGGGTTTGCCGGAACCCGCCGCGGCTGGTTGCGGGTTTCGGCGCGTCGGGCTCGGCCGCGAGAACATCGGTTTTCCGGATGAACCACAAGGATGCGAGGGCAGGCAGCATCAGGGCTGCGGTCGCCCAGAACACGGCGCGGCTGGACAGATAGGTCCCGCAAAGCCCGAGCAGGCCCGCCGCCATGCCGTTGCCGAGCGAGGCGAAGCGCGCGTTGCGACCGAGGCGTTCGCCCAGCGCCGCGCGTCCGACCAGGGCCAAACTGATGGCCGCAAGTGCAGGACCCAGCATGGCGCTGGAAAAGCTGTGCAGAACTTCCGCGCTTATCACGGCACCCCGCGTGGGGGCGAGCGCGAACAAGAGGGCGCTCGCCGCGACCGCGACGCCCGCCGCCGCTGCGGCGAGCCGCTTGTCCGCCAAGCGGTCCACCAAGGCCCCGCCGGGGATCTGGCTGACCATGGCGGCGAGCGTGCCGAGGCTCAAGGCTTGCCCGATCGCGGCCTCGCTCCATCCGGCGGTGGTCAGATAGACCGCGATGAAGGGACCAAAGCCGGTCTGCACGTCGGCGACGAAAAAGGTCAGCGCATCGAGACCAAGCAGACTTTTGCGCGCGGCGCTCATCTCGATAGGCTCTCGGGATGCAAGTTCAGCCCGTCAGTCCATTGATCCAGGCGCGGATCGGGTGGCCTTCGGCGAGCGCGAGCTTGATCGCCAGGACCACGCTGATCGAGATCAGCAGCGGCTTGACGAGGCGTGCCCCATGCCGCATCGCCAGCCGAGAACCGATACGCGCTCCGACGAACTGCGCCCCGCCCATGGCGAGCCCTACGGCCCAGAGCATGTGGCCGGACAAAGCCAAGGTCGCGAGGCCGGCGAGATTGCTGGCGAAATTGGCCAGCTTGGTATGGGCGGTCGCCTTCAGGACCCCGAAGCCGAGCAGGGCCACGAAGCCCGCCATGTAGAAGGAGCCGGCTCCGGGCCCGAAGACCCCGTCGTAAAAACCAATCAACGGTGCAATTCCGCCGATGAAGGCCGGCACAGGGATCCGCCTGTGGCGGTCGGCGTCGCCGAGTTTTGGGGACATCGCAAAATACAGCGCGACCCCCAGCAGAATGAACGGCAAGGTCACGGTCACGGCCCGCTGCGGAACATGCGCCAGCGCGAGCGCGCCGAACATCGATCCTGCGGCCGCCGTCAGCGCATAGGGCACCGAGGTCTGCCCGATATGGCCTGCCCTGGCAAAGGCCAGCGTGGCCGAGCCGGAACCGAAGCTCGACTGGAGCTTGTTGGTGGCGATCGCGGTACGCGGATCGAGGCCTGCCAGGGCCAGCGCCGGGACGGTCAGGAGTCCGCCCCCGCCCGCAATGGCGTCCACGCAGCCGGCGATCAGGGCCGTGGCCACGAGGGCCGCGAGGGTGAGCGGGTCTGAAATGTTCATGGTCCTGCCATAGGGCAGTCCGGCATTGGGCGAAACCGCCTTGCAGACTCACATCTGGCCCGACGGACCCCGCGCGATGAACCGGCCACTACCTGGGGCGGTCAGGGCTTGGCCGTCGGCAAACACCGTCGTGCCGCGGAGCAAGGTCATCACCGGCCAGCCGGTGACCTCGCGACCCTCGTAGGGCGTATAGTCGCTGCCGTGATGCATCAGGTCCTGGCCGATGGTGACCCGCTTGTCCGGATCCCAGAGTGCGATATCCGCATCGGCCCCGACCGCGATCGAGCCTTTGCGCGGATATAGACCATACATCCGGGCATGATTGGTCGCGCTCAGGGCCACGAACTCCTGCAGCGAGAGGCGGCCCTTTTTGACCCCCTCCGAGAACAGGATCGGCAGGCGCGCCGCGATTCCCGGAATGCCATTGGGCACCCACCTGAACGACGTGCGCGCCTTCGGACCGGTCTTGCCGGCATCATCGGCGTAGCGGAAGGGGCAGTGGTCGGACGAGAAGGTCTGGAACACGCCGTTTTCAAGACCGCGCCAGATGGCGTCCTGCGAGGCCTTGTCGCGCGGCGGCGGCGAGCAGACATATTTCGCGCCGCTGATATCCATGTTGAGGCCTTTGAGGTCATCGGCCGTGAGCACGAGATATTGCGGGCAGGTTTCGGCATGGATCCTCAGGCCGCGGCGGCGCGCCCATTCGATCTGCTCCATCGCCTCGCGCCCCGACACATGCACGATCATGATCGGAATGCCGATCAATTCGGCATGGGAAATGGCGCGATGGGTCGCCTCGCGCTCGACGAGTTCGGGGCGCGAGACGGCGTGATAATAGGGCGCGGTTTCCTGGCTTCGTTCCAGCCGCTCGGCCATGAACCTGATCTGGTCGTAGCCCTCGGCATGAACCATCACCAGGGCGCCTTCCTGCCGGGCCACGTCGAACACCTCGAGCAATTGGCGATCGGTCAGCACCATGTCGTCGTAGGTCATGAAGACCTTGAACGATGTGTACCCGTCCTTGACCAGCGCCGGCAGTTCCTGGCCCAGCACCTGGGGGCTCGGGTCCGTGACGATCAGGTGGAAGCTGTAGTCGACCAGTGCCTTGCCGTTCGCCTTCGCGTGGTAGGCTTCGACGCTGGTCCGCAGCGACTCGCCGCGCCGCTGCAACGCGAACGGGATCACGCAGGTGTTGCCCCCGGCCGCGGCGGATCGCGTTCCGGTCTCGAAATCGTCGGCCATCACGATGTCGGCGCCGGAAAACTGGTCGAGATGCACGTGGCTGTCGATTCCGCCCGGCATCACCAGCAGGCCCGCGGCATCGATAGTGCGCGTGGCCGGCCCGACATCCTCGCCGAGCGCAACGATGCGGCCGTCGCGGATGCCGACCTCGCAACGCGAAACATCGGCCGCCGTTACGACGGTGCCGCCCCGGATGGCAACGTCCAGACTCATCGGGTTCTCCGCTTACTGCAAGGCGCGGTCGAGGCTGCCGATCAGCCGATCGACCTCCGCGATCGTGTTGTAATGGACCATCGAGACGCGCACGACGCCACCGTCCTCGGCAAGCCCGAGCGCTTCGACCAATCGCCGCGAATGGAAATCGCCGAACCTGATGCCAAGCGCATCCCTGTCGGTTTCGCGAACGATCGCACCTGAATCCTTGTTCTTGACCTTGAACGATATCGTGGGCACGCGCTTGGTTGCGTCGCTCGAACGGTGGCCGATGATGCGGGTGTCGTTGCGGCCGCGCAGGTAGCCGAGGAGGCGTTCGGCGAGATCGGCCTCGTGCGCCGTGATCGCGTCATAGGCGCGCGTGATGGCCCCCCGGTCACCCGTGCCGCCACCGAGCGCGTCGAGATAGTCGACGATGCCGGCCGAACCCCAGGCGAGTTCGTAATTCGTGTTGCCAGGTTCCAGCTTCATCGGCACTTTCTCCTTGCCGTAGAAGTAATGGTAAAGGCCATCGAGCTGCAGAAGCTTGTCGTACTTGCCGTAAAGCACCGCGAAATGCGGTCCATAGGTCTTGTAGAAGCTGAACACATAATAATCGACGTCCCAGGCGGCGACGTCGACGGCCCGGTGCGGCGCATAAGCGACGGCGTCGACCACGATCTCGGCCCCTCGCGCATGGGCCCGGCGAGCGATATCGGCCACGGGATTGATGGTGCCGAGGATGTTCGACGTGTGCGTGACCGCGACGAGGCGGGTCCGCTCGGTCATCAGGGCATCAAGTGCGGAAAGATCGATCTCCAGCGTTTCGGGATCGAGGCTCCAGGTCTTCAGCACGATCCCGCGTTTTTCGAGGGCGCGCCACGGGCCGATGTTCGATTCGTGATCGAAGTCGGTGACGATGATCTCGTCGCCGGGCTGCAACCGGCCCTCCATGGCCCGGGCCAGGAACTGGCATAAGACGGTCGTCGAGGGCCCGAGCACGATCTCCTCGGGCCGTCTCGCATTGAGCATCAGGGCGATCCGTGCCCGGGCTTCGCTCAGTCGCTCAACGGCGCGTTGCGAGTGCGGATAGGAGGCGCCTGTCTGGACGCTGGTCGTCAGCAGGTAGTCCCGCACCCGATCCGCGACGGTTCGAAGCACGAGCGAACCACCCGCGTTGTCGAAATATGCGAAGCCGTCCGCGAGTGCCGGGAACTGGCCGCGAACGAAATCGAGATCAAGGGCCATGGATAGTGCTTTCTAGATGGCGGCTTCGGTGCAGGAAACCGCGAGGGGAAAGGAGATGCGATGCTCGACGCAATCGTCCGCCGAGCCGCGCTCGGCCATGACCATCAGCAGGTCGCCACCCTGTCCGAGGGCCATGACCGGCATGTGCCACTGGTCGCGGCGATAGCTGATGCCAGTGCCGCGCTCACCCACGAAGGCGCGCGCTTCCCCGATGATCGGCAGTCCGTCCCGTCCGGTCGGTGCAACCACCACGAGAAACCGCGGCACGCTCACCGAAATGAAGGTCTGTGACGAGTAGGGGTGACGCTCGAACAGCGTAAGGTGCAGGGGAGGCGTCTGGGCCTGCGCCCGATAGATGGCTAGCACCGGGGCGGTGCCCGGCGCGTGATCGAACAGGGCGAGCGTATCGGAGCGATGCGCCGTGGCCTCGTTGACGAGCCGCGTTTTGGCGGGCTCAAACCCGAGGACCGTCCCGTAAGGCGCAAAGCTTTCGCGGGTCAGCGGTTCGAGGGAGAGCTCGGTCATGCGGGTCAATGGGACAGCACGGCCTGCAGGAAGCCACGCAGGCGCGGGTCCTGCGGCGTATCGAACATGGCTGCGGGGGGCCCCTGTTCGACGATGCGTCCTTCGCACATGAAGAGGATGCGATCCGCCACCCGGCGTGCGAACCCCATTTCGTGCGTGACCACCACCATGGTGACGCCGGTGCGGGCAAGCCCCTGCATCACGTCGAGAACTTCGCCGACCATCTCGGGATCGAGCGCCGACGTGGGTTCGTCGAACAGCAGCACCTTGGGCTCCATGGCGAGTGCGCGTGCGATGCCCACGCGCTGCTGCTGCCCTCCGGAGAGCTGCGAAGGGTATTTGGAGATGTGCCCTTCGAGGCCAACTCGGACCAGCAGCTTGCGAGCACGCGCTTCGGCATCGGGCCAGGACAGGCCCCGCACCCGGACCGGTGCAAGGGCCACGTTGCGCAGCACGGTCATATGGGGGAACAGGTTGAAGTTCTGGAACACCATGCCGGTCTCGGCCCGCAGCGCGGCGAGCTGGCGGGTGTCGCCGACTGTGAGTTCGTCGACCGCTATGCTGCCCTGGTCGTGGCTTTCGAGGTGGTTGATGCAGCGGATCAGGGTTGATTTGCCCGAGCCCGACGGCCCGATCACGACGAGGGTTTCGCCCGCCTCGACATCGAGCGACACATCCTCGAGAGCCCGGAACTGGCCGAACCTCTTGCCCACCCCGCGCATGCTGATGATCGAAGCCATCAGCGCCCCCGCCGGCTGAGCCGGTTTTCGAGCAACCCCACCGATCGGACGAAGGGAAGCAGCAGGATCACGTAGATCACGGCGGCCCCGATCAGCGGGGTCGGATTGGCGGCCAGGGCTTGCGCCTGTGTGGCCTGTTTCAGGAGATCCGGCATGGCCACCACGGAGGCCAGCGCCGTGTCCTTCATGACGTTGATGGCGTTCGATGTCAGCGGCGGGATCACGAGCTTCACGGCCTGGGGCAGGATGATGTCGGTCATCTGGCGAACCGGATTGAGGCCGAGCGCCCGGGCAGCTTCGAACTGTCCTTTCGGCACGCCTTCGATCCCGGCCCGCAGGATCTCGGCCGAATAGGCCGCGGACACGAGGCTCAGCGCGCTGGTCGCCGCCCAGAACGGTGACAACCGGATGCCGACGAACGGCAGCGCGTAGTAGATCACGATGAGCAGCACGAGCACCGGCACGGAACGAAAGATGTCGATGTAGGCGATGCTGATCTGGCTGAGCGGGGTGCCGGCATAGAGGCGCAGCAGCACCAGGGCGAGGCCACCGGCAAGCCCGAGCAGGATGGCGGTGATCCCCAGGCTGATGGTGATCCACAGGCCTTTGATCAGCATCGGAAAGGCTTCGACGAAAACCGACCAGTTAAGAAACGTATCGAAGATCGACATGGGTGGTGCTTATTCCGGCGGCCGCACGGCTATGGATGGTCCTGTCGTTCGTTCGCGTGTGTGCGGGGCTCGAGCAAAGCCTGCGTGAACCCCGCGCCTCAGGAAGGAACGAGCCGGCCCTCAGAGCTTCGGCAGATCGGCCTTCATCACCGTCGTGGTCGTCGGCTCCGCCTTGGCACCAAACCATTTCTCATGCAGCTTCGCGATCACGCCCTCGTCCTTGAGCTTCGAGATCACGTCGTTGACCTTGGGAAGCAGGGCGCTGTTCTTAGCGAACATCATCGAATATTGCTCGCCCGTGGGGATGCGCTCGACGACTTTGTAGACCGGCTTGTCCTTGACGTAATATTGCAGCGCCGGAATGTCGCTGATGTAGCCGTCGATGCGGCCGGCCGCGAGGTCGAGCATCGCGGGCGACAGGCCTTCGTACCGCCGTATGTCGCTGATCTTGGTGTCGCCCTGGTGTTTTTGGGCCCACATATCGCCGGTCGAGCCCGTGTCGACGCCTGCGATCTTGCCGCTCATTCCCTTGAGGTCGGCGATGCCGGAATCCGCCTTGACGGTCAGGGATTGATCGCTGTCGTAATATGGTTGGGCGAAACTCACGCTCTCGAGCCGCTTCTTGGTGATCGTGATGGACGACACGGCGGCGTCGATCTGGCCGGACTGGACGGCCGCGAACAAGCCCGTGAACGGGATGTTGACGAAGGAGACGTCCATTCCCAGGCGCTTGCCGATTTCCTTCGCAAGATCGACCTCGAAGCCGACTGTCTCGCCCTTGGCGTCCTGGAACTCCCACGGCACGTTGCCGATATTTGCCCCGACCTTCATTTCGGCGGCCTGACAGTTCGCCGCGACCCCGAAGCTCAGCAGCGCCATGCTGGCGAGACCCCGTTGCAGCCAACCGGCTACCCTGAAATTTCCCTGCGCCATCTCCAACCCCTCCCATGCTTCGGTGAAAGCTCGACCGACCCAACCCAATTCAGGCCAAATTGGTCTGGCCGGTTTGACCAGTGCCACAATGACCGATGTTTCGTGCTAGCGTCAACCGACTCGGGGATCGAGGAGTGAAAATGATCGGCGCCAAGCTCGATGAACGGAACGCAGGGGAACGGGGGTGATGACCCCAGCGCTGTTTTCCGCGCCAGAACTGTTCGCGGGCGACCGGACGCTCGTGCCGCGCACCGTCTCGGATCATCTCCAGAACATCATCCTAAAAGGGGGGCTGAAACCCGGCGACAAACTGCCGCCGCAGCGCGTGCTTGCCGAGCAGCTGGGCGTGAGCCGCCCCTCGCTGCGCGAGGCCATTTCCGTGCTGGAGGCCCTGGGTCTGGTCAATGTGAGAATGGGTAGCGGCGTCTATGTGGCGCCTTCGGCGGCCCGTGCGCCGCTATGGCGGTTCTCGGATCGATGCAGTCCGCAGGACGTCTATGAAGCGCGCTACGGGCTCGAAGGTTACGCGGCCCACCTTGCGGCATTGCGACTGGACGATGCCGACGCGGCCCGGCTGGCCGCGACGACCGCCGCAATGCGCGAGGCACTCGACGGCGACAATATTCCCGCGATGGCGAGCGCCGACGCGGACTTTCACGATCTGGTGTTTGCGCTCAGCGCCAATCCTGTCCTCGCGGGCATGTACAGGCCGGTGCGCGACATGATGGTGGAAACCCAGCGTCTGCCCATGACCCTGCGCATCCGTCTCGGCGAGACCCTGCGCGAGCACGAGGAGGTTTGCGCGCGGCTTGTGGCTCGCGACGGCGTGGGCGCCGAGGCGGCCATGAAGCGGCACATCCGCGCCGCGGCGCGGCGCTTCAACCTTGACGTCGGGCGCGACGAGTGAGGAAGCTTTTCGGAGATCATCAAGCGATCCCCAGCAGCCCTCGTGGCTCAGCGCGTCGACCCAGAAGGTCGCCCCTTGCCAAAGGCGTTCTCGCGCCGGCAGGGTTGACCCGGCGTCCGATCTCAAAGGAAAAGGACGTACCAGGAGTGACTCGCTGCCCCTGCCTGCGCGCCTGGACCGCGCGCGCGGACGGCAACGGACCGAACTGCTCTTTGTGCGGACGTGGCGAAACCGGTAGACGCAAAAGACTTAAAATCTTTCGGGGGAAACCCTGTGCGGGTTCGAGCCCCGCCGTCCGCACCAGAACTACCGACAACTTCGAGGCTGTTCGAGAAAGGTCTCGAATCGTCGGCCGGTCCCGATCGGTCCCGCCTCACTCCATCACGGCGCTGTGGTCGACCGCCACCGGCCCGGCCGATTTGCGCAGCAGGAACACCAGCGGCATCGCGGCCAGGGCCATCAGCATCATCAGGCGGAAGTCGTCCATATAGCTGATGATCACGGCCTGGCTGTTGATCAATCCGTCGAGTGCGGCGCGTCCCGCGGCCGTATAGGGACTCAGCATCCTGAGCACGACCGGCATGTGGAACAAGGGATTGAACTCGGTCACGTAGGCGCCGATGTTTTGGTGATTGATCTGGACATTCTCGCTCAGCAGGGCGGTGACGACCGAGATCCCGACGCTGGAGCCGATGTTGCGCGACAGGTTGTAAAGCCCGGTTGCGTCGCCCCGGCTGCTGGGCGGCAGCGTCGAGAAGGTCACGACGGAGAGCGGAACGAACAGGAAGCCGAGCCCGGCGCCCTGCAGAAAGCCGGTGACCATGATGCGGGACTGCGACACGTCCGGGGTCCAGGCGGTCATGTCCCACATGGCCCAGGCCGTGAGTCCGAGTCCGGCCAGCAGAAGCCACCGGATCTCGATCTTCCCCATCAGCTTGCCGACCGCGAACATGCACACCATCGTGCCCACGCCGCGCGGACCCATCACGATGCCGGCGGTGACGATCGGATAGCCCATCAGGCTTTGCAGGTAGGGCGTCATCAGGGCCATCGAGGCCAGATAGGTCACGCCCACGACGAAGATGAAGATCATCCCGAGCGCAAAGTTGCGGTCCAGGAACAGCTTCGGCTTTACGAAGGAATTCTGCGCCGTGAAGGTGTGGACGACGAAGATATAGAACGCGCAGGCGCAGACCAGCGCCTCGATCATGATCTCGCCCGAGGAGAACCAGTCGAGTTGTTCGCCCCGGTCGAGGAAGATCTGCAACGATGCGATGGTCAGGCTCAAGGTGCCGAACCCGAGCCAGTCGAGCTTGGCCGCGAGATCGCGTTTGGTTTCCGTCACGAAGGCGCTGACGCCTGCGAACGCGATCGCACCGATGCCGAGATTGATGTAGAACACCCAGCGCCAGCTGATGTTTTCCGTAAGCCAGCCGCCGATCACCGGGCCGAGAACCGGGCCGACCATGATGGACACGCCGAAGATCGCCATGGCGGAGCCGCGCTCTTCCGGCGGATAGATGTCGAGCAGGATGGACTGCGAGAGCGGCACCAGGGCTGCGCCGAAAAAGCCCTGCAGCAAGCGAAAGCCGACGATCTGCACGAGCGACTGGGCGATGCCGCAAAGCACGGAGGCCAGCACGAAGCCGGCAATGGCACCGAGCAGGACCCGCTTGCGGCCGAATCGGCCCGCGAAATAGCCCGACGGCGGCGTCATGATCGCCGCTGCCGTGATGTACGACGTCAGCACCCAGTTGATCTGGTCGGCGCTGGCCGACACGCTCCCCTGGATATAGGGCAGGGCCACGTTGGCGATGGTCGTATCGAGCGCCTGCATGATCACGGCCAGGATGATCGAGGCAGTGATCAGGCCGCGATTGGGAACGACCGTGAAGGCGCCGCTGGTTGCGGCCCCGCTAGACATGGCCGACTTTGAGACGATCGACCCAGGTGCGCATCGGCTCGGGCAGGGTGCTGGTGTCGATGGCCTTGAAGCGGTCGACCAGATTCTGCGCAAAGTCCGGCAGGCCGCGCGCATGCCCGGTGTCGACCTCCACCACGACGCTCATGCCGACCCGCAACGGCGGCTTGTCGGGCGAGGACGCCAAGCGGACCCGCATGGGAATGCGTTGCACCACTTTCACCCAGTTTCCGGTCGTGTTCTGGGCCGGCAGCAAGGAAAAGCTCGACCCCGAGGCAGGGCTGATGCTTTCGACCGTGCCCTGCCATTCGAGGCCCGGATAGGTATCCACCGTCACCGTCGCGTGCTGGCCCGGCCTCACATAGGTCAGTTCGGTTTCCTTGGGGCTCGCCTCCACCCACATGTTGGTGTCGGAGATCAGGCTGAAGGCCGGCTGGGGCGCCTTGAGGTAGCCGCCGACCTGCAGGGCATCGACGTTGGTGACGATGCCGTCGAACGGCGCCCGGACGATCGTGTCGTTAAGGTCGCGCTGGGCATTGTCGACGGCCGACTTGGCCTGCAGATAGAACGGGTTCTGCTCGATCGGCTGGTTGGGGTCGTTGCCAAGTTGGGCCAGCATGGCCTGGACCTGGGCCTGGGCGACTGCGACCTTCTGCCGGGTGGAAACGAGGTCGTGCTGCGCCTGATCGAAGGTGGCCTTGGACGCGACCGCATTGGCGATCAGGTCCTGCTGCCGTTTGAACGCGGTCTCGTAATAGGGAAGGTCCGCCTTCGCCTGATCGAGCTGCGACAGTGATTGCTTGTAGCTGGCCTGCAGGGTCAGGACCTGGTTGCGGACCGTGCCGAGCTGCGCCTTGGCACCTTCCAGCGCGATGCGGAACGACTCGCCCTTCAGCCGGAACAGGACCTGGCCTTTCGCGACGTGTTCGTTGTTGTGCACCTCGATCGCCGACACGGTGCCGGACACGTCGGTAGATACGCCGAGCGACTGTGCCGCCACATAGGCGTTGTCGGTGGACATGATCTGGCCGCCCGTCACATATTCGTAGCCGCCCACCACCAGCGCCACCGGCAGTGCGGCGAAGAGGATCGGTCGCAGCAGGCTGCGCTTGCGCTTCGGCACAGGAGCGGGCGGGGTGGGGGCAGCAGCCGAAGGGGCGCTCACTGGCGCTGCAGCGGGAGCGGCTCCCGGGTCGGGGGTCGCGGGAGGGGCGGGCTGCGGTGCCGCGGGCGCCTTGGCGCTTGGCTGGTCATCGAGGGGGACGGTTTTCGGCAACGGCCGATGCGCCTCCCGGGCGGCATCCATCCTGGCCACGGCGTCGTCCGAACCGAGATGTTCAACCCGGCTATCGTTCACGTCGTGCGATGCGGTACCCTCAGCCATGGCTCGCCTCTTTGTCTTCGGCCGGCGATGCACAGGCTTCGAGCAAGTTCGCCTTCATGCCCGTCAGGATCTCCACGAGCCGGTCGCGCTCGGCTTCGGAAAAACCGTCCAGGGCTTCCGCGCGCGTCGTGTCGCCGATGGTGCGCAGGAGCGACAGGCTCGGATGGGCTTGCGGCGTGAGATACAAAAGCCACGCCCGGCGATCCGTCGGGTGCTGGCGTCGCTCGATCAGGCCGCGCGCCTCGAGCTTGTCCAGGATGCGGACGAGCGTGATCGGCTCGACCTCGAGAATTTCGGCGAGGCCAGCCTGGTGGATGCCCTCGTTCTTGGCGAGATGCACAAGCACCTGCCATTGCGAACGGGTGAAGCCGAGGCTAGCGGCCCGTTGCTCGAAGCGCTTGCGCATCAGGCGCGCAACATCGTGAATAAGAAAGCCGACCGTCGGCGAGAGGAAACTCATAGACGCGCCACCATGGGCCATGGAGCATCGCGACCAAATATCAGCCCGGGCGATGCAATGCCGTATATGTTATGTCGGAGTAGATCATAACATCTGTTACGATGTACATGTATGCCAATCGCATGTGCATGACAAGGGGAGTATCGCGCTATGGATCGGAGCACGCCGAAGGCGGCCGCAGTTTCGCTCGTTTTAGCGCTGGTCGGCGCGGGCCCCGCCTTGGCGGCGCCTGCCTTCAACTGCGGCGGCTTCGCGATGTTGGGCGGAGCCGAACTTGCATGCAGTCACATCGACCCGGAGGCGCCCACGCAGATCTGCAATTTCAGTTGGGCCCTGATGGGCGCCAACGGCCAGAGCGTCGTTCAGGGGTCATTTCTGCTCAGCCCCGGAATGACGAACGTCGCCGTGTATCAGGGCAGCGGCTTTTCCTATGCGCTGTCGAGCCCCATCGTGCTGTGTCAGGGCAGCAAGGCTAGTCCGTAGGACAGAGCCGCTGTTCCACCATTGACCGGGACTGCCTCGTCGTCGACGCCGACAGCCAGTGTGGCCGCAGCCACGTCAGCTTTCGTCGCGTGTTCTCCCGCAAGCGTGAGCTTGGCCGCTATCCGCGGGCGGCCCGCCGCAGCCAGGGCCGGCGCGGGTCGGCGGGTGCTTCGGCTTCCAGGCCGGGCTGGTAGAACTCGTCCATGAACGGCTTCTTGCCGCTTTCCAGCGCCCGAATGGTCGGCTCGTTGTCGATCTCGAACGCATCGAAGCCGCAGCGGCGCATCAATTGCAACTGGTCCCATAGCACATCGCCGATGGCCCGGATCTCGCCCTTGAAGCCGAATTGGCCACGCAGCATCGAGGCTTTCGAGAACGAGCGGCCGTCGGCCCACTTGGGGAAGGCGAGCGCGACCAGCGACAGACGATCGAGGTCGGGCAGGATCGCATCTACGGGCTCGCCGGCTTCGAGCTTGACGCCAACCGGCGCGTTGCTGCCATCGCCAGTGTCGCGCAACTCCGTCCAGCGCTTGAGCGGCAGGATCGAGGGCCCGTCGATCGGCCCCTCATCGGCCACAGCTCGCCACGAGTCCTCGACGAAGGCACCATTCTTGTACAAACGCATCAGATATCCGATCCGGCATGGACAGTGCCGAAGTGAATACCGCATTCCGTCTTGCCGCGCCCGCGCCATCTGCCGGCGCGCGCATCTTCGCCCGGCCGCACCGGCGAGGTGCACGGAATGCAGCCGATCGACGGATAGTTCATGGCCACCATGCGGTGGCGCGGCAGCTCGTGGCGATCGAGATAGGCCAGGAGTTCGCTGGCGTCCCAACCCGCGAGAGGGTTGATCTTCACCCGCTCGCCCTCCGCCTCGAACAGCGGCAGGGTGGCGCGCGTGCTGTTCTGGAAGCGCTTGCGGCCGGTGATCCAGGCGTCATAGCCCTCGATCGCGCCGGCGAGCGGCTTGACCTTGCGGATCTCGCAGCAGCTGTCGGGATCGCTCGCCCAGAGGAAGCCTTCGGGATCGAGGCTCGCGAGGTCGTCGGCCGAGGGCTGGATCGAGCGCACGTCGGTGAGCCCGAGCAGAGCGACCAACTCGTCGCGATAGTGCAGGGTTTCCGGGAACAGATGGCCGGTGTCGACGAAGATCACAGGCGTAGCCTTGTCGACACTTGCCACCATGTGCAGCAGCACGGCCGAATCCGCTCCGAAGCTGGACACGAGCGCAATGCGTCCCGGAAACAGGTCGCGGATGGCCAGCCGCAGCAGCGCTCCCGCATCCATGGCGGCGAAGCGCTTGCCCAGGCGCGACGCGGCGACCTGGTCGCCGAACAGCGTCACATCATGCACGCTCATGATTCAGATCCCCGCGCCGACATCGCGCTCGTAAAGGGCCTTCTTGAAGGGCGCCATGCCGACGCGCCGGTAGGCGGCCAGGAAGTCTTCGCTCCGGTCCTGGCGCAGCCCGAGATAGGTATCGACCACGGTCTGCACCGCATCGACCACGTCGTCCGTGGAGAAGCCCGGACCCGTAAGATCGCCGAGCGAGGCGTTCTCGTCGCCCGAGCCGCCGAGCGTGATCTGGTAGGTTTCCTCGCCCTTCCGGTCGAGGCCGAGAATGCCGATGTGGCCGACATGGTGATGGCCGCAGGCGTTGATGCAGCCCGAGATCTTGATCTTCAGCGGGCCGATGTCCTTGGCCTCGCGCGCCCTCGCCGAAGCGCTCGGAAATGCGCTGCGCGACCGGGATCGAGCGCGCGGTCGCGAGCGCGCAATAATCGAGGCCCGGGCAGGCGATGATGTCGGTCACAAGGCCGGCGTTGGGCGTGGCCAGGGCGGCCTCGTTCAGCGCATCGTAGACGGCCGGGATGTCGTCGAGCGCCACGTTGGGCAGAACGAGGTTCTGCTCGTGCGACACCCGCAATTCGTCGTGCGAATAGCGCTCGGCGAGATCGGCGATCAGCTCCATCTGCTCGGCCGAGCAATCGCCCGGAACGCCGCCGATCGGCTTCAGCGAGATCGTGACGATGCCGTAGCCCGGCGCCTTGTGGGGCGTCACATTGACGTCCATGAACGCTGCGAACCGCTCGTCGGCGGCCCGCTCGCTGCTCGACGGCGCTTGACTGGGCCGGGCGGGTCTCGAGAGCGGGCGGCGCGAAATAGCTGCGGATGCGCTCGATGTCGGCAGCCGGCAGCGTCAGGTCCTTCGGTCCCTTCGCGAATTCCGCCTCGACGGCATCGCGCATCGGCCCGGCGCCCTTCTCGTGCACCAGGATCTTGATCCGCGCCTTGAACTTGTTGTCGCGGCGGCCTTCGAGATTGTAGACGCGCACGATCGCATCGACATAGGCGAGCAGGTCCGCCTCGGGCAGAAAATCCCGGATCTTGAAGCCGATCATCGGGGTGCGGCCGAGACCGCCGCCGACATAGACCTTGAAGCCGAGTTCGCCGGCCTCGTTGCGCACCACCTGGAGCCCGATGTCGTGGCTCTGGATCACGGCGCGATCATGCGGCGCGCCGGTGACGGCGATCTTGAACTTGCGCGGCAGGAACGAATATTCCGGATGCAGCGAGGACCATTGCCGCAGGATCTCGGCGTAGGGGCGCGGGTCCGTGACCTCGTCGGCCGCAGCGCCTGCGAAATGGTCCGCCGTGACGTTGCGGATGCAATTGCCCGAGGTCTGGATGGCGTGCATCTCGACCGTGGCGAGCTCGGCCAGGATATCGGGGCAATCGGCAAGCGCCGGCCAGTTGAACTGGATGTTCTGCCGCGTGGTGAAATGGCCGTAGCCGCGGTCGTAGCGGCGCGCGATATGGGCCAGCTTGCGCAATTGCCGCGACGACAGCGAGCCATACGGCACGGCGATCCGCAGCATATAGGCATGGAGCTGCAGATAGACGCCGTTCATCAGCCGGTGCAGCTTGAACTGGTCTTCGGTCAGGTCGCCTGCGAGGCGCCGGCCGACCTGGTCGCGAAACTGCGCAACGCGTTCGCTTACGAACTGCGCGTCGAATTCGTCATACCGATACATGGTCGTCCTCTTGCGCCGTGGGTGGGACCGAACCGGCCTTGGTGAATTCCGGATGGATTGTGGGGCCGCGCGCCCGGATCAGTTCGCGCAGCTTGGTCGGCACGACAGCGCCGCTATTGGCCGACACGTCGATCGCATAGACGTCGACGACGAGGTTGTTCTCCTCGTCCTGCTTCGCCTGTTCGAGCGCGGTCGCGACCGCTTCCTTGCCGTCGTACATGCGCGGCGCGGTCCAGCCGCTCGCCCCAGGCTCGATCGGTCCCCAGGAACACGACCGCTCCGTCGGTCAAACGATTGGCGGTAATCACCTGGTTCATGGGCTCGATCCGAACTCGACATCAGACACGTTCGACCCGCCCTCGTCGGCCCGGAAGGCCGTCGCTTCTGGCACGTCTCAGGGTCCAGCGTGCTCCATATAATATTTCCCCTGAAAAAAGCGATAATCAAAATAAATCACGCAAAATTGGTGTTGAATTGCTTCGGCGATGCGTCTGAAACTGCGGCGGCGCCGGCAAGGTCTGCTTGCGGCGCCGCGTTGGATCGGAGGCATGGATATGTGACCGCGGAGGGCCGTCTTCAGTGCACGTGAGCCGTGACCGCGCCGATCCCGGTCTCGGAGCGGACGAATTGCGCATCGAAGGCGGCACGCTCGGCATCGGCCCGCGGGCTTTTGTCCAGCGTGGAGACGAGCCAGATCCCGATAAAGGCGAGCGGCATCGAGAACAGGGCAGGGTTGTCGTAAGGGAATATCGCGGCCGGATGTCCGAACGTCGTGACCCAGACCGCCTTGCTGAGCACGACCATCAGCACGGCGCTGACGAGGCCGAGCAAGCCTCCGACCAGGGCGCCGCGGGTGGTGGTGCCCCGCCACATGATCGACATCAGCAGCACCGGAAAGTTGCAGCTCGCCGCCACCGCGAAGGCGAGTCCGACCATGAAGGCGACGTTCTGCTTCTGGAACACGTAGCCGAGATAGATCGCGACGAGCCCGATCACCAGCGCCGAGATCTTGGAGATGTCGGACCTCGTGCTGCTCGGTCGTCCGTCCCCGGGCGATCACCGAGGCGTAGAGATCGTGGCTCACCGCCGAGGCGCCGGCGAGCGTGAGACCGGCCACCACCGCCAGGATGGTCGCAAAGGCGACGGCCGAGATGAAGCCCAGGAACAGCGAACCTCCGACCGCATTCGCGAGATGGATGGCCGGCATGTTGCCGCCGCCGATCAGGTCCTTGATCTTGTCGTAATGGCCGTCGGCCCCGAGCTTGTAGTAGCTCGCATCGGGCATGAGATAGGTGATCGCCCCAAATCCGATCACGAAGGTCAGGACGTAGAAGTAGCCGATCAGGCCAGTGGCATAGAACACCGACTTCCGGGCCGCCTTGGCGTCCGCGACCGTGAAGAAGCGCATGAGGATGTGGGGCAGGCCGGCGGTGCCGAACATCAGGGCCAAGCCGAGCGAGATGGTCGAGACGCGATCCTTCACGAAGCCGCCCGGGGCCATGATGGCGTCGCCCTTCGGATGAACCGCGACGGCTTGCGCGAACATCGCATCGGGATTGAAGCTGAAGTGCCAGAGGACGGCCAGGGCCAGCAAGGTCGCGCCCGACCAGCAGCAGGCATGCCTTGATGACCTGCACCCAGGTGGTCGCCTTCATGCCGCCGAACGCGACATAGACGATCATCAGCAGTCCGACGATCACCACGGCATAGAGATAGTCGAGCCCGAACAGCAGTTCGATCAACTGGCCGGCGCCGACCATCTGGGCGATCAGGTAGAAAGCGACGACGATCAGGGTGCCGACAGCCGACAAGGTGCGAATCGGCGTCGGCGGCGAGCCGGAAAGAAGCGACGTCCGCGAAGGTGTACCGGCCGAGGTTGCGCAGCCGCTCGGCGATCAGAAACAGCACGATCGGCCAGCCCACCAGAAAGCCGATGGAATAGATCAGGCCGTCGTAGCCCGAACTGAATACGAGGCTCGATATGCCCAGGAAGGAGGCTGCGGACATGTAGTCGCCCGCGATCGCGAGCGCGTTGCGGAACGGCGTGATCCCGCCACCCGCGGCGTAGAAGTCGTTGGCCGTGCGGGTCGCCATGGCGGCCCGATAGGTGATGTAGAGGGTACCGAGGACGAAGATCACGAAGATGATGATCGCCGGGATGTTGGCACCCTGTTTCTCGGGGGTTCCAAGATCGGAGCCGGCCGCATAGGCAGCGAATGTGCCCACAGAAACCGCCAGGGACGACAGCGCGAGGGGGGCGAGCAGCTTTCTCACTGGGCGCGCCCCTTCAGGTCCTGCGTGAGTTCATCGAATCGGCCGTTCGCCCTGGCGACGTAGAGCCCGGTGAGGCAGAACGCGAAGACGATCACCGCCAGGCCGATGAGGATGCCGAGCGATGTCGTTCCCCCGCCGATCTTGGTGGCCATCACTTCGGGGAAGAACGCCACCAACAGGATGAATGCGAGATAGACCGCCAGCATCACGGCCGACAGCGTCCAGGCGAACGCCGAACGGCTGTTGACGAGTTCGCGGAAGCGCGGGTCTCGCAAGGTGGCTTGCACGACGGGATCGTTGGTCGACGACCGTGGCCCGGCATTGTCGAAAGATTGCCTCGCTGAACCCGCCGATGACGGCGGTGGCCTTACCCCCCGGTCCATCGCGTTTTCTCCCTTGTCCGCAGGATGTTGGTGGATCCCATCGGCGCGAGCTTACGGGTGGATTCGTCGAGGCGCAACGAACCAATAACGTTAACCAAAGGTTAAATTGCCGCTGTTCCGGTCGAACTCTTGGGACTAGACAGGGAAGGTCAGCTGGGGGCGGGGCGATGCCGTACATCAAGTCTTCAATCGGGGCGGCCGGCATTTTGGCACTGATCGGCTGGTCCACCGCATCCTTGGCAGGCGGGCACGCCGGCGGCGCGCCCATGGTTCGCCCAATCGCTCACGCCAGCCCCCACATGCAGGGATTTGGCGCAGTGGGACGGGGCGGGTGGTTTCGCGCGCCGCGCCCGCTCGCGCTTGGCAGCGGCTTCGGGTGGTCGCATGCGGGCGGCGTCTACGGCACGCGTTACGGCCACATCAACACGGGCCTGTCGGGCCCCGCCGGGCGGCTGCCCCGCATCGGGCGGTTCGGCTGGCACGGGCCTCGTTATGTCAGGAGCTTTGGTTTCGACAGGCTCGGCTATGGCCGCCGACGCTTGGCGGCTTACGCCTTTGAGCCGCGCCGCTACGGCTATGGCTACGGCTCCGCACTGGGCGCCGGCCTCGATTACGCCGCAGGGCCCAGTTTCGGCTATGCCGAGCCGTCCCTGGCCGTGACCTACGCGGAACCGCCGCTCGGGCCGAGTCCCTATGCAGGGCAGGGCGGCCTCTCGTTCGAGGATGGGGGCGAATACGGGCCGTCTCCGGTCTATGGCGGAGGGCCTCGCATCATCTCGGTGCGGGACGATGACCGTGCCCCGAGACCACGCGATTGTGCCTGCAAACCGAGCTCCGGCCACCTCCCCATCGTCTACAGGTTCGGTGTCGGCAGCTATTATTGATCGCCGCCGGTTCGTAGCTTCACGATCGTCAAGGCCGCCACACAGGCATTGGACACGTTCAGGCTCTTGATCGGTCCCGGCATGTCCAGCCTCGCCACAACATCGCAGCGCTCACGTGTCAGCCGGCGCAGCCCCTTGCCCTCGGCCCCGAGGACCAGCGCCAGCGGGCGGGTGAGAGTCGCGGCTTCAAGCGACGACCCGCCAGCCGAATCGAGCCCGACCCGGAGGAAGCCGCGGTCGCCCAACTGATCCAGCGCCCGGGCGAGATTGACGACCAACGCCACGGGCACGTGTTCGAGGCCTCCCGAGGCCGTCTTGGCCAGCGTGCCGGAAATCTCCGGCGCATGCCGGTCGGTCATCACCAGCGCCGTGATCCCGAAGGCTGCGGCGGTGCGGATCATCGCCCCGACGTTGTGCGGATCCGTGACCTGGTCGAGCACCAGGACGGTGCCGGAATCGGGGATATCGTCGATTTCGATGGGCTCGAGATGACGGGCTTCGAGCAGCAGTCCCTGATGCACGGCATCGCGCGGCAGCCGCCCCGAGATCGCGTCCTGAGGGACGATTTGCACCGACAGCCCTCGGGCTCCAGCCAGGGTCGTCACGCGCTCTGCCGCGCTTTCGGTGGCCATTAGCCGCAGCAGCTTGCGCCGGGGCGATCGCAAGGCTTCGACGACCGCGTGGCTCCCCCAGATCTGCGCGACCTCGGGCGAGGAGGAAGGCCGGGCTGGCCGGGGGTGCCGGTTTGGGCCGCTCCTTGCGCGACGCGCCGCCGTCTCCGTGATGGGGGGCAGCGGTCTTGGCCACCGACGGCCGCGGCCGGTCCTTCGTCCGGCCCTGACGGAAACCTCGAGAATCGGCGGGTGGTCTCGCCAAGGTGGGCGTGTCCTTTCCTGTCCGGGGCTACTCACGCACCGATGGGTCGGATCGATCCAACGGCCGAGCCGCCGCGCCGCACCTGCGCAGCCAAGGCGATCAACGCTGCCACAAGGCACATGATGCCCGCCCCGTAGAAAGCAGGCAAATATGTTGCGAGGTCGGTGCGCACCTTGCCGGCCCCGAAGGTGGCCACCGCGGCGCCGAGCTGATGGCCGGTGAACACCCAGCCGAAGACCACCGGGCCCTTTTCGCGGCCGAAGATCCTGCTGGCCAGGCGCACCGTGGGTGGCACGGTGGCGATCCAGTCCAGCCCATAGAACAGCGCGAAGATCGAAAGACCGTAGAAGCTGAAGGCGGATTGCGGCAGCCATAGCAGGGACAGCCCACGCAGGCCGTAATACCAGAACAGCAGCCATCGGTTATCGACGCGGTCCGACAGCCAGCCCGAAGCGACCGTGCCTAGGAGGTCACAAACTCCCATCATGGCCAGCACGGAGGCCGCCTCGGTCTGGGCCATGCCGTAGTCGGCGCAGAACGCGATGAAATGCGATTGGATCAGCCCGTTGGTCGACAAGCCACAAATGAAGAACGTGGCGAACAACGCCCAGAACGCCGGAACCCGGGCCGCCTCGCGCAGGATGCCGAACGCATCGTGGATGGGGTGAGCCTGGACGATGCGCGGGGCCGGTGCCATGCCGGGTGCCTCGCCGTAGGGCCGGAGCTCGAGGTCTTCGGGGCGGTCGCGCATGAACAGCAGGACCAGCAGGGCCACGACGATGGAAGCAGCGACCGTGGGAAACACGGCCATGCGCCAGCCGAGATGCTGGACCAGCATGGTGGCGAGCGGCAGGAAGGCGAGCTGTCCAGTGGCGCTGCTGGCCGTCAGCAGGCCGAGAACAAGGCCTCGGCGTTCGACGAACCACCGATTGGCTACCGTGGCGCCCAGCACCATCGCGGTCAGGCCGGTGCCGATGCCGACCACCACGCCCCAGAGGATCAGAAGCTGCCAGAAGGCGGTCATGAAAGTCGCAAGAAGTAGCGCCGCCGAGATCAGGCCGACCGCAATGGTGATGATTCGGCGCAGGCCGAAACGGTTCATGAAGACGGCCGCGAACGGCCCCATGATTCCATAGAGCGCGATCCGCAGCGCCAGAGCCGAGGAGATGTTGGCGAGGCTCCAGCCAAACTCGCCGTGCAGCGGCAGCAGCAAGGCCCCGGGCAGCCCCATCGCGCCCGCGGTGGTCAGCATGGTCATGAAGGTGAGCGCGACGATCACCCAACCATAATGGATGCCTCGGCGCCGCAAAACGCCGTTGAGAACCTCAGCCAGCATGGTCGGCGTCCTTCATTGACGGGGATGGGTCGGAGACGACGGCCTGCCGCGCGACTGCCAGCAGTGCTCCCCGAAGGGCTTCGGATCGCTCGCGTCCGAAACCCTCATCGAAGCGATCCTGCGCATTGCGCCAGAGCGGCAGGCAGGTCTCGCGCTTTTGACGCCCGAGCGGGGTGAGAACGATCCGTCTCGAGCGGCGATCGTCGGGGTCGCTCCGGATGTCGACGAACCCGTCACGCGCCAAGGGCCCGAGATTGTGCCCGAGAGTCGTGCGATCCAGCGCCAGCCTCTCGGCGAGTTCCTGCATGGTCGGAACGTAGTCGCCCCATTTGGCCAAGACACTCAGGACGGCATATTGAGAAACCCGGAGTCCCTCAGCCGCCAACGCGGCGTCATAGGCTTGCGTCAGCCTGCGCGATGCCATGCGCAAGGCGGAGCAGGTGCACTCCACCTCATGGTGCTTGCGATCCATTTGACTGTCCCGCCGGTGTCACTTCGGATAAGAGTGCATATGCACCTTTTTTGTGAACGTCAATCGGCAGAGGCTGTTCATAGCCTATTCAGCCCAGCCTTCTACGCTTCCGCCATGAAGCTGGCCGCAGCTGTTTTGGCACTACCCACCCTGGCGTGGAGCGGAAACGCGTTGCCGCAGACCCGCATCGAGGGACCGATCGTGCTGGCGTGCGTTTCCTCAGCGGAAACCCGCGAACTGTTCGTTGCCGACAAGCTGATGCCCCCGTTTCGCGTGTTGCGGGAGGCGGCGCGCGTGGCACAGGCGGAAGCGATCGATATTCAACTGTGCCGTGCGCAAGGAGCGCTGGTTTATAACGTGACGCTTCTGGACCGTGATGGGCGCGTTATCCATAGGATCGTCAGTGCGACGAACGGAGCGGCGTTCACGAGCCATACGACGCCTTGAAGCAAGCGAGGGCCGTTCATGGCCGAACGGGATCGACTGTCGACATAGGAGGAACGAGACGTGCGCCTATTGGTGGTCGAGGACGATCGCGATTTGAACCGTCAACTTGTCGTGGCGCTCGAGGGTGCCGGATATGCGGTCGATCGTGCCTATGACGGAGAGGAGGGTCAGTTCCTCGGCGACACGGAGCCCTACGATGCGGTGGTGCTCGACATCGGCCTGCCGAAGCTGGACGGGATTGCGGTCCTCGAAGCCTGGCGAAGCGCCGGCCGCCGCATGCCTGTGCTGATCCTCACGGCGCGCGACCGGTGGAGCGACAAGGTGCGCGGGTTCGACGCGGGTGCCGACGACTATGTGGCCAAGCCGTTCCACATGGAGGAAGTGCTGGCCCGCGTTCGCGCGCTCCTGCGCCGGGCCGCCGGCCATGCCACCGCCGAATTGAGCTGTGGTCCCGTGACGCTCGATACGCGTGCCGGGCGCGTCGTCGTGGACGGCAATCCCGTCAAGCTGACGTCGCACGAGTATCGGCTTTTGTCCTATCTGATGCACCATGTCGGCCGGGTGGTTTCGCGTGCCGAGCTCGTGGAACATCTCTATGATCAGGACTTCGACCGGGACTTCGAACACGATCGAGGTGTTCGTCGGTCGGCTGCGCCGTAAGCTCGGCGTCGACATCATCCAGACGATGCGAGGTTTGGGCTATCTCGTGGCAATGCCGGAGACAAGCGTCGACCAGCAGAAAGCGCCAGGCCCGCGGGACGGTTGACCATGTTTGCGTGGCTTGGAACCCGGTCGATCGCAAGCAGGCTGTTTTTGTCTGCTGCCTTCTGGAGTTCCGTGATCCTGCTGACTGCGGGGCTGCTCCTGTCGGCAATCAATCGCAGATCCGCCGAGACGGATTTCGACGAGCGGCTGTCGGTCTATCTCAAAGCATTGGTGGCCGATGTTGCCAATCCGGGCGAGGACACGCGCACGAACCCTGGGCAACTCGGGGAGCCGATGTTCGAATTCCCGCTCTCGGGATGGTACTGGCAGATCACGCGTCTCGATGGCGAGAACCATGACATCAAGACCTCGCGATCCTTGTTTGCCGAACGCTTGCCGCGGCTCCAGGATCTCGGCGTTCCGCTCGGCATAGGCGGTGCACGCAAGGGCTATGCGGTCGGCCCCGACGACAGGCGTTTGCGCATCGTCGAACGCACGATCGACGCCGGCAGCAACGGGCAATTCCTCGTGCAGGTTGCGGCTTCGCCCGAGGAAGTCGAAGTCGACATCAATGCCTTCAACATTGCGCTAGGTCTGACGTTCTTTCTGCTGGCCCTGGCTCTCGTCGGCTCCACGGCCCTGCAGGTTCGCTTCGGGTTGCGGCCGCTTCGCCGACTGGGGGCCGGCGTAGCGGCGGTTCGACGCGGCGAGGGAGAGCGCATCGAAGGTCGCTTCCCGCCCGAGATCGCTCCGATCGCCAACGAATTGAACCTCCTCATGGCGTCGAACCGGGAGATCGTCGAGCGCTCCCGAACCCATGTCGGCAATCTGGCCCATGCGCTCAAGACGCCGTTGAGCGTCATCATCAACGAAGCGGCCGTGCAAGGCCCTCAACCCGATCCGGAAGCACTGGCCGCCAAGGTTCGAGACCAGGCACAGGTCATGCGCGATCAGATCACGCACTACCTCGATCGGGCTCGCGTGGCGGCACGCTCGAGCGTGATCGGCAATGCGACGGACGTGAAGCCGGTCATCAATGGCCTCGTCCGGACCTTCGAGAAGATCTACTGGGAACGACAGATCGCATTCGATGCCGTGGTGCCGGACGGGATTAGGTTTCGTGGCGAGAAGCAGGATCTCGAAGACCTCGTCGGCAATCTGGTCGACAACGCCGGCAAATGGGCGACCAGCAAGGTTTCGGTGACGGTTTCCGCCGCCAGCGAGCCAGGCGATTCGAGCGCTTCGGCCGTATTGATCGTGGTCGACGACGATGGCACCGGGCTGGCCGAAGAAGCCCGTGAGCTGGTGACGCGGCGGGGGCGCCGCTTGGACGAAACCAAGCCCGGCTCTGGTCTTGGACTATCGATCGTCACCGATCTCGCCGGCGTCTATGGCGGGGCCTTCAACCTCGACCAGAGCCCGCTTGGGGGCCTGCGTGCGGTTTTGCGGTTGCCGGCGAGCAGGACAGAGTTTCGCCCCAATCCCGTGTAAGGGCACCAGACGTTTTTGCGGCACTTGGTGGGGCGGCTCGATGCGAAGGGCGTGGTTGACGCGGTGTGTTGCGGTGGTCTTCGCTGGAAGCTCGGCAGCCTGCTCGATGGTTGGAACGGGCGATGGCGGTGGCACGCAAGTGGGCTCGCTGGCCGCGGCCACGGTTCCGGCCCCGGCGCCA
Source organism: uncultured Alphaproteobacteria bacterium (assembly GCA_963851175.1). Classification (GTDB taxonomy): domain Bacteria; phylum Pseudomonadota; class Alphaproteobacteria; order Rhizobiales; family Beijerinckiaceae; genus Lichenihabitans. The sequence continues at coordinate 54,571 of CAWKNU010000005.1, forward strand.
GCGCCGGCTCCCGTCGCGATGGGCCCTTTCCTGGAGGGACCGATCGGATCCAAACTCGGCGCATCGGACCGCGACGCGGCGTTCAAGGCCGAGATCCAGGCGGTGTCGCTCGGCGAGCGGCGCACGTGGCGGGGTGCCAAGGGTATCTATGGTTTCGTGGTTCCGGGTCCGGCCGGATCGGGGACCGCGGCTGCCGACGCGACCGCCACCGCCGGCGGTCCTGCCGCTCCGGGCGAATGCCGAACCTTCACGCACACGGTTTATTTCGGCGGTCGTCCGCAAGCCGGACATGGAACCGGATGTCGGGATGCCGAGGGCACCTGGCAGATCGTGAGTTGATCGTCGGGGGCATCGAAATGCCGCGCTCTCGCGGCACCGCCAGTTAGGCTAGACTCGACCCGATGGTGTGGCTTGCCTTTGCTGCGATGACCGCTGCCGCCGTGCTGTGCGTGGTCTGGCCGCTGACGAGACGGTCCGTCGCGCACCGCGGCGCCAGCCCGGACGTCGTCTTCTACCGGAAACAGATCGCCGAAGTCGACGACGACGTGGCGCGAGGCTTTCTGCCCGCCGACGACGCAGTCGGAACCAAGGCCGAGCTGGGGCGCCGCCTGCTGGGTGCTGCGTCGCTGGCCGAGAAGGCCGCCGCGCTGCCGCGGCGCGTGGAGCGACCGGTTATGGCAGCCATTGCGGCGCTCTGCCTTGTCCCGAGTCTAGCGGTTGCGCTCTATTTGAAGGTCGGCAGCCCCAATTATCCCGACCAGCCGCTCGCGGCGCGTGTGTCGGCCAGCGAGGATATCGGGTCGGCCGTCCAGCGCGTCGAATCGCATTTGGCCACCCATCCGGACGACGGGCGTGGCTTCGAGATCCTGGCGCCAATCTACCTTCAGACCGGGCGCTATGCGCAGGCCGCCAACGCCTATGCTCGGGTGCTGCGTCTCCTGGGCGACACGCCGCAGCGGCAATCAGCCTACGGTCAGGCGCTGGTCATGGCCGCTGACGGGGTCGTGACCGCCCAGGCGCGGGCGGCGTTCGAGGGAGCCGCAAAGGCGGATCCGAACGCGCCCCAGCCCCAGTTCTACCTCGGACTTGCGGCTGAACAGGACGGCGACAAGGCAAAGGCGCGCGCCATCTGGGAGAAGCTCGTTGCGGCTGCCCCTGCCGATGCACCCTGGCTTCCTCTGGTGCGGAGCCGTCTCGCCTCGTTGGATGCGCCGGCCCCTGCCGCCCCCGCAGGGCGGCCCGTCGGGCCGGCGGCGGACAGCATCGCCGCGATGGCGCCCGACCAGCAGAACAAAGCTATCCGCGGTATGGTGGCTGGTCTGGCGACCCGGCTTGCGCAAGATGGCCATGATCCCGAAGGCTGGCTGCGGCTGGTCCGCGCCTATAAAGTCTTGGGTGAAACCGACAAGGCCACGCAGGCCCTGGCCGACGCGCGGCGATCCTTGAAGGGGGACGATGCGGCGCTGCTGCGCCTCGACGGATTGGCGCACGAACTCGGACTGGAAGGATAGGGTATGCGCCGCAGAAGCAGGCGTCTGGTTCTCATCGCGAGCGCCCTGGGCGTGGCGGGCCTTGCGGTCGGGCTCGTGCTGTATGGTCTGCGCGACAGCGTAGTATTCTTCTATGGCCCGGCCGAGCTTGCCCAAAAGGCGCCTGCACCGGGGACGCGGCTGCGCATCGGCGGGCTGGTGGTCCAGGGCTCGATCGATCATCTGGGCGCCAACACGATCAGCTTCCTGGTGACCGACATGGCCAAGACCGTGAAGGTGACCTATACCGGATTGCTTCCGGACCTGTTCCGGGAAGGGCAGGGCGTGGTCGCGGAAGGCGTTCTGGAGCGGCCCGGCGCGTTCCGCGCCGATTCGGTGCTGGCCAAACACGACGAGACCTACATGCCGCGCGAGGTCGCGGACGCCCTGAAGAAGAATGGCGTATGGCGCCCAGCCGCACCGGCGGCCCCGGCCTCAGGCGGCCCGTCGCACATCGACCGGTCGAGCGCCGTTGCGCCGGCGACCGTCGATCAGACCGCGAAGCGGTGAGGCGCACGTCATGATCGTCGAAACCGGCCATTTCGCGCTTGTTCTGGCCCTGGTGCTTGCGCTCGTGCAGGCGAGCCTTCCCTTGTGGGGAACGCTGCGCAGGAGCATGGCCCTGGTAGGCACGGCCGTCCCGGCGGCCCTGGCTCAGTTCGCGTTCGTTGGCTACAGCTTCCTGGCTCTCACGCTGGCCCATGTTCAGTCCGACTTTTCGGTCCGCAACGTGGTGGAGAATTCCCACTCGGCCAAGCCGCTGATCTACAAGATCTCCGGGGTTTGGGGGAACCACGAAGGCTCGATGCTGCTGTGGGTGCTGATCCTGGCCTTGTTCGGCGCTCTCGTGGCCGGTTTCAGCCGCACCATGCCGCCGGCCCTGCGCGCCGCGACGCTCGCAGTGCAGGGCTGGATCGCCTCGGCCTTCCTGCTGTTCATTCTGCTGACGTCCGACCCTTTCGCGCGCGTCCTTCCTGCCCCCCTGGAAGGGCAGGATCTCAACCCGCTGCTGCAGGACCCCGGCCTCGCGATCCATCCGCCGCTGCTCTATCTCGGCTACGTCGGTTTCTCGATCGTGTTTTCCTTTGCGGCTGCGGCGCTGATCGGCGGGCGGGTCGACGCCGGCTGGGCCCGCTTTGTGCGCCCCTGGGTGCTCATGGCCTGGATCTCGCTGACGCTCGGCATCGCAATGGGCTCCTACTGGGCCTATTACACGCTTGGCTGGGGCGGCTTCTGGTTCTGGGATCCGGTGGAGAATGCCTCGCTCATGCCCTGGCTGGCCGGCACCGCGCTGCTCCATTGCACGGCCGTGATGGAAAAGCGCGAGGCCCTGAAGGTCTGGACCATCTTCCTCGCCATCGTCACCTTTTCGCTCTCGCTGCTCGGCACGTTCCTGGTGCGCTCCGGCGTGCTGACCTCGGTCCACTCTTTCGCCCAGGACCCGACGCGCGGCGTGTTCATTCTGCTGATCCTGGTCTGCTTCATCGGTGGGTCGCTGGCGCTCTATGCCTGGCGGGCGCCGACGCTCACCCCGGGCGGCTTGTTCGCGCCGGTCTCTCGGGAAGGCGCGCTCGTCTTCAACAACCTGTTCCTGTCGGCAGCCTGCGCGACCGTGCTGACCGGCACGCTCTACCCCCTGGCGCTCGAGGCCATCACGGGCGCGAAAATCTCCGTCGGGGCGCCGTTCTTTAACCTGACGTTCGCTCCCTTGTTCATCCCGCTTCTCCTGGCTATGCCGCTCGGGCAATCGCTTGCCTGGAAGCGGGGCGACCTGCTCGGGGCAGCGCAGCGCGTGGTCGTGGCGGCGGCCGTGGGACTCGTGGTCGCGATCTTGGCGTTAGCTTTGACCCGTGGCGGTCCGGTGCTGGCCCCGATCGGCATGGGAATCGGGGCTTACATCATCCTTGGCGCGTTCTCCGAGGTCATCGTGCGGGTTCGCCCCCGGACCATGCCTTTCGCCGAGGCCATGAACCGGGCCCGCGGTCTGCCGCGCTCGTCCTGGGGGATGGCCCTGGCCCATGCGGGGCTCGGCGTGACCTTGCTCGGACTTGCTGCGACGGGCTGGGGCGTCGAGCGGATCACCTCGATCAAGCCGGGCGAAACGGCCGATCTGGGCCGCTACCAAGCAACCCTCGTCGGCCTGACCCCGCAGAATGGGCCGAACTACAGCGAGGTCGTGGCCCATATCGATGTCCGGGATGGCGGCCGGATAATCGCGACGGTTGAACCGTCCAAGCGCTTCTTCAACACCCGTCGCATGACGGTCGCTGAAGCCGGCATCGTCACGCTCGGGCTCGGGCAGGTCTATATCAGTCTTGGCGAGTCGCACGACGATGGCTCGATCGACGCGCGGATGTTCTGGAAGCCGCTCGTGTCCTTGATCTGGATCGGGGCCCTGGTCATGGCCTGCGGGGGCGTGCTCTCGCTTTCCGATCGCCGGCTGCGCATCGGGGTAGCGGCGCGGTCGCGCCAGAGCCGCCCCGAGGCCCCAACTGTCCAAGTTGCGGCTGAATGAACGTCCGGGCCGCGGCCGTGCTGCTCGCGATATTCTTGGCGCCGGCCGCCGCCCAGGCCGTCGAGCCTGACGAGATCCTCAAGGACCCGGTGCTCGAACAGCGCGCGCGGGACATTTCGGCGGGCCTGCGCTGTCTGGTGTGCCAGAACCAGTCGATCGACGATTCTCAGGCGTCCCTGGCCCGCGACCTGCGCATGATCGTGCGAGAGCGACTGCAAGCCGGCGACAGCGACGCGGCAATTCGCGACTACCTCGTGGCGCGCTACGGCGACTTCGTGCTGCTCAAGCCGCCGTTCAAACCCGATACATGGATCCTATGGGGAGCGCCCTTCGCGGTGCTGCTCCTGGGTGCGACAGGGCTGCTGATGGGACGGCGATCCCGGGTCGATTCCGCCATGGCGCCGCTCACTCCCGAGGAGCGGGCCAAGCTCGACGCGTTGACCGAAGAGCCGGGGCAGTAGCGCTCAGCGCGCCGACCTTACGAAAGTTTCATGCGCCCGAAATGGCGACGTAAGGTGCCGGACACCATCTTGGTCCTCGAAGGGCAGGCGAGGCCGCCGGCCCGAACTCTTTCGAGGAGAACTCCATGATCAAGCGTCCGACGATGCGCGCCGCGCTCCTCGGTGCTGTGGCCGTCACCGCGCTCGGCGGAACGGTTGCAGTGCCGGCCCTGATGTCCGGATACCCGGCCCATGCGGCCCAGATTACGGCGCAGCCTGCGCCGGCCCAGATCGCCCCGGGTTCGTTTGCCGATGTGGTCGACCGGGTTCGCCCGGCCGTCGTTTCCGTGAAGGTCAAGATCGTCGACACTTCCGCCGATGACAATGCGCCGGCGATGCCCTCCATCCCCAAGGGTGATCCGCTGGAGCGCTTCTTCAAGCAGTTCGGCGAAAACGGCATGCCGCACGGTCATCCCCATACGGGTCAGGCCCAAGGATCCGGCTTCATCATTTCGGCTGACGGATTCGTGGTGACCAACAATCACGTCGTCGAGAACGCCACCGACGTCCAGGTGACGCTGGACGACGGCAGGGTGGTTCAGGCCACCGTGGTCGGCACCGACAAGAAAACCGACCTCGCCCTGCTCAAGCTCAAGAGCGGCTCAAACTATCCTTACGTCCAGTGGGGCGACAACGCTCCGCGGGTCGGCGATTGGGTGATGGCGGTCGGCAATCCCTTCGGGCTTGGTGGCACCGTGACGGCAGGCATCGTGTCGGCCCGTGGCCGCGACATCGGTGCAGGCCCCTACGACGACTTCCTGCAGATCGACGCTCCCGTGAACCGAGGCAATTCGGGCGGCCCCACCTTCAACACCGAAGGCCAGGTCGTGGGCGTGAACACGGCCATCTTCTCGCCCTCGGGCGGCAGCGTCGGCATCGGGTTTGCGATTCCGACCGAAGTCGCCAAGACCGTGATCAACGATCTCAAGGACAAGGGCTCCGTGGCGCGCGGCTGGATCGGCGTTCAGATCCAGCCCGTGACGTCCGATCTCGCCGACACGCTCGGCCTGAAGGACACCAAGGGGGCACTGGTGGCCGAGCCCCAGCAGGGCTCGCCCGCAGCCGATGCCGGCATCAAGTCCGGTGACGTGATCACCGCGGTCAACAACGAGACGATCGACAGCCCGCGCGAGCTGGCCCGCAAGATCGCCGCGATGGGACCCGACAAGAAGGCCGACGTCACGGTCTGGCGCGACGGCAAGCAGCAGACCTTCTCCCTGACGCTCGGCAGCTTGCCGGTCGACAAGGAGGCCAAGGCTGAGGCTCCGGTCCAGAACGAGCGCGCCCAGTTCTCCTCGCTGGGGCTCTCGCTGGCACCGGCGTCGAGCATCGCAGGCGCGGGGAAGGACGGCGTCGTGGTGGCCGACATCGATCCCGAGGGTGTCGCGGCCCAAAAGGGCCTGCGCTCCGGGGACGTGATCCTTGAGGCTGCCGGCAAGAGCGTGTCGCGGCCGTCCGACATCACCGCGGCCCTGGAAGGTGCCAAGAAGGATGGGCACAAGGCCGTTCTTCTCCGGGTGAAGTCCGGCGACAGCGTGCGTTACGTGGCCCTGGCGGCGGGCGCCGCCGGCTAGATCACGATGGTTTTGGATCGCATCGATCCAAAATCATGAACGTGATCGATTCCAATGACATAGAGCATGATGTTGTCCGAAACCGTGCCGACTTTCGGCATCATGCTCTAAGCGCAACCGAGCTTGCCTGTTGTTCGGGCGACACCGCCCCCGTAGTCCGAACAGTGCGGGTAAGAGCGACAGGCCGGGGTCAAGCCCGGCCTGTCGTTTCTCTTTGAGGTAACACCGGCATGCGCATCCTGGTCATCGAGGACGATTCCGAAGCGGCGGGTTACCTGGCGAAGGCTTTCGCCGAAGCGGGCCACACCGTCGATGTCGCGGGCGACGGCCTCGAAGGCTATGCCCTCGCGGAAGGCGGCAGCCTATCAGGTGCTCGTGGTCGATCGCATGCTGCCCAAGCTGGACGGGCTGTCGCTGATCGGCGCCCTGCGAAAGCAGAAGGTCGACACGCCGATCCTGATCCTGTCGGCCCTCGGGCAGGTCGACGATCGCGTCAAGGGTCTGCGGGCCGGGGGCGACGACTACCTGGCCAAACCTTACGCCTTCTCGGAACTGCTGGCCCGTGTCGAGATCCTGGCGCGCCGCAAGCCGCTCGAAACCGGCGAGCCCACGGTGTATCGCGTCGGCCCCCTGGAACTCGATCGGCTGTCGCACAAGCTGACCCGCTCGGGCAAGGATATCGTCCTGCAGCCTCGCGAGTTCCGCCTGTTGGAATTCCTGATGAAGAATGCGGGGCAGGTGGTCACCAGGACCATGCTGCTCGAGCAGGTTTGGGACTATCATTTCGATCCGCAGACGAATGTGATCGACGTGCATATCTCGCGGCTGCGCTCGAAGATCGATAAGGGTTCGGAGGCGCCGCTGCTGCACACGATCCGCGGGTCGGGATACATGATACGTGACAATCCTCGGTAAGCTGTTTCGCACGACGGCGTTCAAGCTTTCCCTGGCCTACCTCGTGGTTTTCGCGGTAGGCGCCAGCGTGGTTCTCGGTGGCGTGGCCTGGAGCGTCAACTCGCTGCTCAACGCCCAGATCGGTCAGACCGTCGAAGCCGAGATCACCGGGCTCGCCGAACAATACGAGGCCGGGGGCATCCGGCACCTGGTCGATGTCATCGAGCGACGCACCCGGCAGCCCGGCTCCTCACTCTATCTCGTCACCAATTACGCCGGGCAAACTCTTGCCGGCAATGTCGCGACCCTGCCGTCCGGAGTGATCGACCGCCCCGGGCTGGTGGAGACGCCCTACCAGCGCCAGAACGACGCCTCGCCCAATCATCTTGCGCTCGCCCGCATCTTCCTGTTGCCGGGCGGCTTCCGGCTGCTGGTGGGCCGCGACCTCGAAGAGCGGGAGAACCTGCGCAGCGTGATGATCCACGCCTTGTTCACCTCGCTGATCTGGCTGGTACTGATCGGCCTGCTCGGGGGGTTGTTTTTTGCCCTGCGTGTCCTGCGTCGCGTCGATGCGATGAACGCGACGGCCAAGACGATCATGACGGGTGATCTTTCAGGACGTCTGCCGGTCGCCGGGACGGGCGACGAACTCGACCGCTTGGCCCAGAACCTCAATGCGATGCTCGAGCGGATCGTCGAGCTGATGGCCGGGCTGCGGGAGGTGTCCGACAATATCGCGCATGACCTCCGCACCCCGCTGACGCGACTCCGCAACCAGGCCGAGCACGCCCTGCGCTCCGCCGAGACGCCCGGCCAATACAGGGACGCGCTGGACAGGATCATCGCCGAAGCGGACGGGCTAATCGACGTCTTCAATGCGCTGCTGCTGATCGCGCGGGCGGAGGCCGGCACGGGCCGGGAAGGCATGGTCGAATGCGACGCAGCGATCGCGATGGCAGACGTGGTCGAACTCTACGAACCGGTAGCCGAGGAGGCCGGTGTTGCGCTGACCATATCGGCCGAGCCCGGCCTCATGGTGCAAGCCAGCCGGGAACTGCTCTGCCAAGCCTTGGCGAACCTGCTGGACAATGCCCTCAAATATGGCACCTCGCCTGTCGCAAGCGCGGTGAAAGACGTGCCGGAGCTCGGCGTCGTCGCGCTTACCGCGAAGCGGGCAGGCGACAGCGTTGAACTGGCCGTCGCCGACCAGGGGCCGGGGATTTCTGCCGAGGATCGCGGTCGTGTGCTGGAACGCTTCGTCCGGCTCGAAGATGCTCGGTCGCGACCGGGGTCCGGGCTCGGCTTGTCGCTTGCGGCAGCCATCGCCAGGCTGCACGGTGGCCGGATCAGGCTCGACGATAACGAGCCTGGTTTGCGGGTAACCCTGGTGCTGCCGGCTGCTCGGTTGCCGGGCGAGCTTCCGGAGCGAAACGCGATGTCGACTTTGGCGCCACCGCCGGCACGTCTCGAGCACGGGCGCGCTTCGTGACGGGAGATGCGCCGAGCACTCCGCCGCTTGCCGACCGGATCGAACGTGCGCCTCGCTTGAGCCGCCCCGAACTCGCCAGCGCGCGCTTGGCCGAGTGGCTGGCCAGCGTTCCTGATCACCTAAGGCTTGCCGAGGCCGTCGCCCGCCCGAACGTTTCGGCGTTGCTCCGCGCGTTGGCCGACCATTCCCCGTATCTCTGGCGCCTGGCAACCGCCGACCCGGAGCGGCTCGAAGCCTTGTTGCTTCAGTGCCCAGATATTTCGCTCGCGGCTAGCCTTACCGACCTCGCAGGCGGCTGCAGAGAGGTATCCGATGTGTCCGACCTCATGGCCCGGCTTCGGCAGGCCAAGGCCGGGATGGCGCTGCTGGTGGCCTTGGCCGATCTAGGCGGCGCCTGGCGCCTTGAGGATGTCGTCGGCGCCCTTACCAGTTTCGCTGACGCTGCGGTCTCCGAAGCGCTCGCCTTCCTGCTGCGACAGGCCGTGTCGGCGGGCAAGCTCGTGGCCGAGCCGAGTGGCGCCGAACCCCGCAGCGGCATGACGATCCTGGCGCTGGGCAAGGGCGGCGGCGGCGAGCTCAATTATTCCAGCGATATCGACCTCGTTGTGCTGTTCGATCCCGCGGCATCCGGGTTGGCCGAGCAGGTCGCGCCATCCCCCTTCTACGTACGGCTGACCCAGCAGCTGGTACGAATCCTGAGCGAGCGCACCGCGGACGGTTACGTGTTTCGGGTCGATCTGCGCCTGCGGCCCGACCCCGCCTCGACGGCCGTTGCGATCTCGGTGCCGGCCGCCCTCAGCTATTACGAATCACTGGGCCAGAACTGGGAGCGCGCCGCCTACATCAAGGCCCGGCCGGTGGCGGGCGACCGGGCGCTCGGGGCTGGATTCCTGGCGGAACTGGTGCCGTTCATCTGGCGCAAATATTTTGACTATGCCTCGATCGCCGACATCCACGCCATGAAGCGGCAGATCCACGCCGTGCGGGGCCATGCCGAAGTCGTCGTGCCCGGCCATGACGTGAAGGTCGGGCGCGGCGGCATCCGCGAGATCGAGTTCTTCGTACAGACCCAGCAACTCATCTTCGGCGGTCGTCGTCCCCGCCTCCGCGGGTCGCGAACCCTCGACATGCTGGCCGAATTGCATGGCCGATGGTTGGATCGCGGCCGAGGCCGTGTCGGATCTCAGCGCCGCTTACCGGTTCCTGCGGCAGATCGAGCACCGACTGCAGATGATCGCGGACGAGCAGACGCAGCGTCTGCCGAGCGATCCTGGGAGTCTGTCGAGCTTCGCTCTTTGGGCCGGCTTCGGGACCTACGAGGATTTTGCTGCCGAGACCGTGCGCCACATGCGCAATGTCGAGCGGCATTACGCGCGCTTGTTCGAACACGCGCCCGGGCTCGACGTCGAGGCCGGCAGCCTGATCTTCACGGGTACAGTTGCAGATCCGGAGACCGTGGAGACGCTGAGCCAGCTCGGGTTCACGCGTCCGCTGGAGGCGGTGGAAACGATCCGCGGCTGGCATTTCGGCCGGCGTGCAGCAGTGCAAAGCGCCCGCGCCCGGGAGGTGCTCACCGAACTCGTGCCAATGCTGATCCTGGCGTTTTCCGGCTCGGGCGATCCGGACGCCGCACTGGCGGGCTTCGACACGGCGCTGGGACGGATGCCCGCCGCAGTCGAACTGTTCGCGATCCTCAAATCCAATGCCGCGCTCAGGGAATTGTTCGCGGACGTGCTGGGGCTGGCACCCCGACTTGCTGCCGTGGTGGCCCGCCGTCCGCATCTCCTCGATGTCGCGATCGATCCCGCCACGCTGCGGGCTGGCGCGGGGGAAGTCGCGGCCCGGGTCGCAACGCTCGATCCCGCGCTTCCGACCGAGGATTTTCTCGACCGCGTCCGCGACCTCGCCCAGGAGGAAATGTTCCTGACCGGCGTTCGCCTGCTGGCCGGCACGGACGATCCGGTGCGTGCCGGCGAAAGCTATTCCGACCTCGCGGCGGCGATCGTACGGGCCACATTGGCGCATTGCGTTGTCGCGTTCGAGCGAGAGCACGGCCGCATTCCAGGGGCCGATTGCGTGGTTGTCGCCATGGGCAAGCTTGGCTCGCGCGAGATGACGGCCGCGTCCGATCTCGATCTTCTGGTGATCTACGACTTCGATCCCGAACATCCGGAGAGCGACGGCCCGCGCACGCTCGATGCTGTGCGCTACTATACCCGCCTGACGCAACGACTGATTGCGGCACTTACCGTGGCGACCCGCCGCGGCCGACTGTACGATGTCGACATGCGGCTCCGGCCTTCCGGCAACCAAGGGCCGCTGGCGACACAACTCGGGAGCTTCGTCGCCTATCAGGTCGAGGGCGCCGACATCTGGGAGCACATGGCCTTGACGCGGGCCCGTGTCATCGCCGGTGGCCAGAATCTGACCGAGCGCGTCGAGCAGGCAATCCGCCTCACTCTGATGAGGCCGCGGACCGATGCCATCCGACGTCCGATCGCGGAGCTGAGGGCCTTGGTGGCCCGTGAAAAGGGAGACGCAGAACCCTGGGACCTGAAGCTCGTTTCCGGCGGTCTGCTCGATCTCGACTTCATCGCGCAATATCTGGCTTTGCGGCACGCCGCGGAGCACCCGGACCTGCTGGCCGGCGCCACCGAGGCAACCTTGCGCAAGGCTGTCCAGCTCTCCCTCGTCGATGCCGGGCTCGGCGACATGCTGATCGCGGCGTGCCGCCTTTACACCAACGTGACCCAGATCACGCGCCTAACCATCGAGGGGCGTTTCGACCCCGCTCATGCAAGTACGGGGCTGGTGCGGCGCCTCGTGGCGGCGGCCGACCTCCCCGATATGGCGACGCTTGAACGGGAGCTTGCGCAGAAGCGCGACGCCGTGCGAGCGGCCTTTCTTGAGATCCTGTCGACGTAGCAGGTCGGTTAGGACAACGATCCGTCGACCAAGAAAAAGCCCCCGTTCGATAAGCGCCAGCTCTCGTTGCGACAATGTTACGGCGATCCTTGTCCGGGGAACCCTCGCATATTCAACTTGCGCGGGCACGACCGGTCCGGCGAAGATGACAGGAGAGATATCCAGTCACCAGCGCAGCATCGAAAGCTGGGTACTCAGGCTTCACGCTGAGGCGGGGAGGTAACGAAATGACCAGGATTACTCGGCTCGCTTCGGCTGCTTTTTTCGGGCTGGTGCTTCTAGGTTTGTCCGTCGGAACCGAGAACGCTCAGGCACAGGCAGCCACCTTGCTCTGTAAAGCCGCGCATACGCCCTTGGACGAGGAATACGCCAATATGCTGGGACGCCTCCCTCTTCAGTCGGAGGTGGACCATTATGCGCAGACCGTTCTCAAAGGTGTACAGGTCGCGTTCTATGAGCCTTACCCAACCTACTCGCCGTATTATTTCGCCCTCTATAGCGGCACAGCGTGCACCGGCAACGGAGGGCGGACTAACGATACCTTTGACGCCGGCATCCCATACCAAACTGGCTTAATCGGTCCTGACGGGGCCACCGACCAAGCTGAATGGAGCAAGCAGAGCGGCGATGATGGTCACACCGTCATCGCCCTGTATCGCACCTACTTCTGCAAATTGCCGTCGGCGTCTGACCTCGCCAAATACATATCCTATTACCAGAGCCAAAAGTCGGACGACGTAGCAGGATTTGACGCGGAAGGTGCGAAGGCACTGGCCGCTAACATGAAGCAAACGATGATCAGCGCCGGCGGGCATCCTTGTTGGGATGACATAGCCGATAACATGAACCGGGTCTTGGGCCGCGCTCCAGTGACAACCGGATGCAACTACAGCGCCTCTGCGGCGCCGAACGTCAACACGCAAGATCCCGGCTATCCAGGCAGCGTGACCAGCTGCTACTGGCTCTGGATGTTGGCGAATGGCGTGCTCGGTCCAAACGACATCATCCACGGCATCCGGTCTACTCAGGAAGCCGCAAAGAGGAACGAGAACGCACAATGCTTCGCGAACTATGCAACGGCAGGAACATACAAACCTCAATTTTCACCATTTAGCCTGAACCCTTTGAACAGTTCCGGTCAGATCGTCGGCGCTCAACGAGGCCCGCATTCCGCCGGCGAGTACGTGACCCAGGCATATCGGTTGTTTTTGGGCAGATCCCCGAGCTGCAAGGACGCAAGCTACAACTTGGTGAGCTGCAGCTCGGCAACGGCTAAATTCAACGAATTGTCGGTTGAGCTTTCCCAATACACGGGAACAAGCGGAGCTGTTGACCCGACGGCGTTTTTGAGAAACATCGCTGACCGAATTACAAACTCTGCTAACTCGCAGAACAACGCTAGCGCTTACCCGCAATACGCAACGTACGGGGGATATACCGAGTACAAGGCGTACTGTGTAGCGAACCCATGAGCGAAGATCTGATGTGCCCTCTGACGGAGAAACGCCGATGAAATCAGTTTCGCTTTGTACATTCATCGCGGCTATGTGGGCCTCAGTCGCGTCTGGTGCAGATGTTAAATACGAAACTGGCACCAGCCTGTTACATAAATGTTCGAGCGGCTCATCAGAATGCGATCTAGACATAGCACAGGCAACCAATGCTGTTGCACCAAGTCTCAATATGGTCTGTGTTCCCGCGAGCGCGAACGCTGAAGTGTTCCGGGCTGCTTTCAAGAATTACGCCAAAGTTCATCCCGATCTGCTTTGGCATGGGGCAGCAGACGTTATCACCGAGGCGCTGTTCGAAGCCTTCCCGTGTGACGAAACTCCAGCAAGGGCGTTCCAGTAGAGTCCTTCGCGACAGCCAGTTGGCCGATAGGTCAGGCCGGCAAACGGGTGCGTCTCTGGCGGTCCAATAGGGTTCAGACGCAGACGCTCATCGCGTGGCCGGCGCCGAGAATGGCGGCGAGGTCCGAACTCACTGCCGCCTGGACGCTGAATTGGTCGGACGGCGGGCTGCCGGACGGTGCCGACGAGACACTTATCGAGGAGTTCATTGTCGAGGACACCGCGTGGGTGGGCTGATCCCGTCGCTCTGCCCAGTGCCGCGACGCCGGGATATGAACCAGCACCATGGTGCCGGTGCCGAGGGCGGACCGGATGCGCAGCGACCCGCCGTGCATCTCTGCGAGGGAACGGGCGATCGCCAGTCCGAGCCCCGACCCTTTCATGCCATTGCTCATCGTCATGCCAGCCTGTTCGAAAGGCCGTCCTATGGCGGCCAAGGCCGCGGCGCCGATCCCAACCCCGGTATCTTCCACGAAGATGTTCAGCGCACCATTGGCCGTTCGGGTCCGTACCACCACATGGCCGCCGTTCGGCGTGAACTTGACGGCATTGCCCAAGAGAGTCGCGAGGATCTTCTCGACCGCGTGTCGGTCGGCGTGGATGATACTGCCCGGCGTAATATCGGGGATAACCGAAATCCCCTTGGCTTCCGCGCTGGCACTGACGTTCTTTATTTCGGCGCCGATGGCCTGGGCTACGTCGACAACGCTCGGCTCCAGGCGGACCCGGCCCGATTCCAGTCGCGCCATTTCGAGCACGTCCGAGATGACCGCGAGCAGGTACCGTCCACTGGTGCCGATATCGGCCGCATAACCGATGTATTTGGTCGACCCGAGCGGGCCGAAAATTTCCTGCGTCATCAGTTCCGAGAAGCCGATGATCGCGTTGAGAGGCGTCCTGAGTTCGTGGCTCATATTGGCCAGAAACTCGGACTTGGCCTGGTTGGCGGATTCGGCCTCGGCCTGTTTCTCGGCGTGCTTTTCAGCCAGTTCCGCAAGCTGCTGCGCCTGGGCCTCCAGGGCCTGACGCGATCGGCGCAGGTCGGCGATGGTGGCCATCAGCCGCCGTTCCGAATCCATCAGCTGTTCTTCATGGCGCTTGAGCGCCGTGATGTCGGTACCGACCGAAACATAGCCGCCGTCCTTCGTGCGGCGCTCGTTGATCTGCAGCCATCGGCCGTCCCCGAGTTGCGCCTCGTAGGAGCGTGCGCCGCTTCGCGGGACCTTCTCCAAGTGCGATCTGGGTGCGGATCATCGGCGGTGCCGAACAGGCGATCAGTTCGGAATAGGGGGCCCCGACATGGGCCTGGGCGGCAGGAAGCTTGTGCAGGTTCAGAAACTTCGTGTTGCAGGTCACGAGCCGGTTGTCGGCGTCCCACAGCACGAAAGCTTCCGATACGGCTTCGATCGCGTCCCGCAGCCGCTCATCTGCCGTGGCGTTGCGTTCGGCCAGCTTTTTCTCGTCCGAGATATCGACCGCGATACCGACGAGGTGCAGGTCGGCATTATGCGGCTCCCGCACCAGTTCCGCCCTGGCGCGCAGCCACACCCATTCGCCGCGGGCGTTTCGTAACCGAAACATGTGATCGATGCTGCCGGTCTTCGAGGCCGCAAGGTCCTCTGCAATGCAGTTCAGGTCGCCGTCGGCCGGGTGAACCAGGGCATTCACGTCGCCGAACGAGATGAAGCCGGATTGGGCCTGCATGCCGAGCATCGCATACATCGAGGCTGACCAATACATGCGACCCCGCGCGAGATCCCAGTCCCACAGCCCGCATCGTCCCCGATTGAGCGCTGTATCGATTCGCCCATGCACGCGGGCGTGAACGGTTTCCAGTTCGACGGCCCGGCTGACCTGCCAGAAATACGCCGTGGCGATGACGATGAGAACGAAGGCGGTCGACAGAAGCAGAAAACCGGATCGGAATGCCGCCGACCGCCAGTCGGCGAGGAGGTTCGAGACCGGATGGATGATGGCCAGTTGGCCGAACGGCGGTCGCAAGGTGCGCACGGCCGCCAGCACATCCTCCCCATCGGCCGTGTTGATCCGAAGCACGCCGGCCTTTTCGGCGAACACCGTCAGGGGCTGGGCTGGGCCGAGCAGGTTGGCCAGAGGCTGGCCTGTCGCGAGTTCGCGGGGCTCCGCCGCCACGATGTTTCCGGCAAGGTCGGAAACCAGCACCTGTCCGCCAGCCAGCATGGCTCGGCCCGGCAAGCTATGCTGCAGCGCTTCGCTGACGTTCAGCTTGGGATCCGCTGCAATGGCCCCGTTGAGGTCCTGCGCGACGAGGGCCGAAATGAGCTCGACGTCACCTACCGCGTCCGCGATGGCTCGATCCCGCGTGTCGCGGCCCTGGAGGAGGGCGCCGACCGCCAGTGTCGTCATGAATACGGCGACCATCAAAGGTACGAGGCGGCGGAGCCAGGGTTCGTATTCGGCCATCTTCAGATGAGCCGGACCCGTCAGTGCTCGCGCCAATCCCTGCAACGTCCCTGCTTGCGCAGAGCCGTTGGCCGCGTTCGCACGCGCCATCGCTTGCCCCCTCGAACCGTCCGCCAGTCAGGGAAATGTGCCGCATCGCCCCGACTTGCACTCATCAGAATCCGCAACGGCCGATTTGTCCAGATGACAGAAAGCTTTGTTGAAGCGAATCAACCAGCGCGTGTCGGGGAAAACACGGAGGCGTTTGGAGGCCGGCCGAACAGGTGTGGCAGGAAAGTGAATCGGATCAGCCCACCAATCGTATTGCGATGTCGTTTACGTCTGGAGAAAGTGAGGGTTGTGCGACAATCCGCCGCAACGCGGCTTCGGCGCGTTGCCGCCGGCCCCCTTCCATAGTGCGCCAGGAACGAAACGCATTCAGCACGCGAGCGCCCACCTGGGGGTTCTTTGAGTCGAGCAGAAGCACGACCTCCGCGACAAGGTCGTATCCGGCGCCATCCGCCCTGTTGAATTGCGTGGCATTGGCCGAAAAGGACCCGATCAGGGCGTAGATCCGGTTCGGTGTCGAGAGCGAAAACGCAGGGTGGGTCATCAGCGTGCGGACCCGGTCGAGAGTCGAGGCTTCGGGAATCGAGGCCTGCAACGCGAACCATTTGTCGACCACGAGAGCTTCGTCCCGGAACGAGGCGTAGAACCGGGCCAGCGCGTCCTCGCGCGCCTGTCCGGGAATAAGGGACAATACCCCAAGGGCAGCCAGCGTGTCGGTCATGTTGTCGGCTGCATCGAACTGCGTCTGCGCGAGGCTGGCGCCGTTCTCGGGATCACCGGCGGCCAGCAGGCCGAGCACGGCATTGCGCAGGGCCCGCTTGCCCGCGCTTGAAGCGTCCGGTGAATAAGGCCCGGCGCCCTCGTGGTCGACGTAGTGCTTGCGCAACGCGTCCCCAAGACGGCGTCCGATGCCGGCCCGAATCTCGCGACGCGCGCCTTCGATTGCATCCGGGTCGACATCCCTCGCAAGCTCCCGAGCCAGATCGGCTTCGCTCGGCAGGGTGAGAACCTGCGCCTTGAAGGCCGGGTCGAGCGCGGCATCGGCAAGCACGGCACCAAGCCCCTCGGCGATCGCGGCAGAATCTGGAAGCCCGTCGCCCCGGACGCGTTGCAGGATGCCTCGTGTCAGTACCCTCTGGGCCGCCTCCCATCGGTTGAACGGGTCGCTGTCGTGGGTCAGCAAGGACAGAAGATCGCCGTCGGCGAGGTCCAGGCGCAGATGCACCGGGGCCGAGAAGCCCCGCAGCAAGGACGGAATGGTCCCGGGCTGAACATCCTTGAACGAGATCCGGCGCGAGGCCGTGACCAGTTCGACGACGCCCTGCCGCGCCTCGTCGGCGGTCAGGCCATTCTGGTTCCCAGTCACGACCGGCTGAGTGCGGCCGCCCGGGGCCACGAGCCCGAATCCGAGCGGAATGACGAGCGGTTCCTTGTTGGGTTGGCCGGGCGTCGGCGCCGTCTCCTGGTGAAGGTCGAGGTGAAGGACACGGTCCGTCGCATCGTAGTCCGAGGTGGCCCGGACCTCCGGGGTGCCGGCCTGAACATACCATCGCGAAAAATGGTCGAGGTTCCGGCCGGAGCTCTCGGCGAAGCAGCCGAGGAAGTCTTCGACGGTCGCGGCGGTGCCGTCGAACCTTTCGAAGTAGAGCGCCATGCCATGGCCGAAGGCTTCGGGGCCGATCAGCGTCTTCAGCATGCGGATCACTTCCGCACCCTTCTCGTAGATCGTGGCCGTGTAGAAGTTGTTGATCTCGCGGTAGCTGTCCGGCCGCACGCTATGGGCCAGAGGTCCCGCATCCTCGGCGAATTGCCGGGCCCGCAGCGCCCGGACGTCGGCAATGCGCTTGACGGGACGCGAGCGCTCGTCAGCCGTGAACTCCTGGTCGCGGAACACCGTCAGTCCTTCTTTCAGGCTGAGCTGGAACCAATCGCGGCAGGTGATCCGATTGCCGGTCCAATTGTGGAAATATTCGTGCGCGATGACGGTCTCGATCCCGGCGTAATCCGCGTCGGTCGCGGTCTGGGGCGAGGCCAACACATACTTGTCGTTGAAGATGTTGAGGCCCTTGTTCTCCATCGCGCCCATGTTGAAATCGGAGACGGCAACGATGTTGAAAACGTCGAGATCATAGGCGCGCCCGAACGCGGTCTCGTCCCAGCGCATGGAGCGCTTCAGCGCGTCCATGGCGTAGCCGGCGTAGCGCACCTTGCCGGGCTCGACATAGATGCCGAGCGAGACTTCCCGGCCTTCGCTGGTCCTGAAGCTGTCCCGCAGCACCTCGAGATTGCCGCCTACAAGCGCGAAGAGATAGCTCGGCTTGGGGTGGGGATCGTGCCACACCGCGAAATGACGGCCGGTGCCAGCGACAGCACCTGCGGAGACCGGGTTGCCGTTGCCGAGCAGGACGGCGGCATCGGCCACGTCTGCCTCGATCCGCGTCGTGAAGACCGCGAGCACGTCCGGCCGGTCGAGATAATAGGTGATGCGCCGGAAGCCTTCCGCCTCGCATTGGGTGCAATAGGCGGAGCCCGACCGATAAAGGCCGGTGAGCTTCGTATTGGCGGCGGGGTCGAGCAATGTCTCGATCGACAGGGTAAAAGGCCGCTGCGGCGGATGCTCGATGGTGAGCCGGTCCGGGGTCGCGAACCCGGCCGAGAGATCGAGCGCCGTTCCGTCGAGCGCGACCGAAGCCGGCGACCAACTCGTCGCCGTCAAGCACCAGGGGCGCACCCGGCCGGCCTTTCGGGTTGGGGCGCAGCGCCAGTTTCGCGCGGACACGGGTTGCGGTCGCATGCAGCAGAATGTCGAGCTCGACCGTGTCGATCGAGGTAATCGGTCGGGCGATAGTCCGCGAGCCGGATCGGCTGGCCCTGTTCGTTGCGCATCGCTGGTGTTCCAAGCTTGTGAGCGGGCGAACCCGAGGGTCCGTGCCTGTCGAAGGTGGGTAGAGAAAGCGCTATTCGCCGGGCCGCAAGGCGGCCTCGCCGCCGAGCCGGACATCGGCCGGAGCATCAGGGTCCGGCAGCCGGCGCAGGAAATACAAAGCAGCCCCGACGTTGGCGATCCCGAGTCCCAGCAAAAGGGTCGGATCGGACACGCCCACCAGTTTGGACTGGAGCAGGGCGGTAACCGCCGAGCCCACCACCATGAAGATGGCGTTCATGACCCCGACCCCCGCCACGACCCGGGCGCCGTCGATCACGGGGCGCCCAGGACTGCACAGCCGCGAACAGCGGCACCGAGAAGAGGCCGCCCGCGCAGGCCAAGCCGGTCAGGTCGAACGCGACCCGCAGGCCGACGTTGCTGCGCAGGAACTCGCCTAGCGCGATCTGCTGGTGGGCTTCGCCGAGCGAATGCGTGGCAAGGCCGGCGTCGATCAGGAAAAGGCCCATAAAGGCGGTTGCGTAGGGCACATGCTTGATGAAGATGCGGCCATGCGCGAGCCAGCCGGCCAGCATGGCCCCGATGCCGACCCCGATCGCGAAGAACACGCTGATGGCGGTCTCGACCTCGACGCCGCCGCCGATGCGCTGCTTCACTATCACCGGCACCAGGGAGAGTGTCACGGAGCCGCTCAGCCAGAACCAGCTGCCGCCGACGCCGCCGATCCAGAGCCGCGGATCGAGTGCGAGGGCGCGCAGCAGCTCCAGCGTGGACGCCAGGAGGTTGCGGTTGATCCGCAGGTTCGGGGCCGCCACTTCGGTCCCCGGAATGAACCAGGTCGTGACGAGGCAGGCCAGCGAAACCCCGAAGAGTTGCACCAGCACGTGCCATTTCGACGTGGTTTCCAGTCCGGTCATGCCGCCCGCCGCAAGGCCGAGCAGGATGGCGATGAAGGTTGCGCCTTCGACGAGCGCATTGGCGAGCGTCAGTTCGTCCCGTCGCAGATGATCGGGCAGTATGCCGTATTTGACCGGTGAATAGAGCGTCGCAAGGACACCAAGGCCGAACAGCGCGAGGTAGAGCGCCGGCACCGACACGAACCAGAACCCCAGCGCCGCGACAAGCTGAACGAGCATCTCGGCGAGCTTAAGCCAGCGTGCGACCCTGGCTTTGTCATGGCTATCGGCCAATTCGCCGCCAACTCCCGAAAGCAGGATCGATGGCAGGATGAATACCGCAACCGCGAGGGTAACGAGCGGCCCCGCGTTGTCCTGACCGACCTTGAACAGGATCATGATGGCCAGCATGTTGCGGACCAGATTATCGTTGAAGGCCGAAAAGAACTGGCTCCAGAACAGCGGGGCGAACCGCCGCGACAGCATGAGCCCGGCGACGACCTGCAGAGTCCCTGGCCGGGGCGTCGCCTCGGCGGCCCTAGACGGCTTCATCGACCTTGCCACCCTGCAGAAGCGAGAGTCCCTTTTGTGCCGCCGCCGCACCCTGGGGCTCGCCGCCCGCCACATGCACCATGGGCAGCGCGAATCCGATGCCGTTCGTTTCGAAGGCCTGCTTGATCATGATCAGCGCCCGTCGGCGGGCCGCAAATTGCACGTCGCCGGGCTTGGTCATCATCTTGGTCTGGATCTGAATCGCATAATCTCCGAATTGGGCGACGCCCTGCATCTTGAGCGGCTTGATGATATCCGGTCCGAAATCCGGGTCTTCGACGAGCGCTTCCCCGATCTTTTTCACCAGCTTGCGGACTTTTTCGAGGTCGGTGTCATAGGGAACATTGATGCTGATCTTGTCGACGACCCAGTCACGGCTCTGGTTCTGCACTGCGCCCAGGATCCCGAACGGGACCGTGTAGAGCGCACCGCGCTGGTGGCGCAATTTGACCGATCGCAGGCTGAACAATTCGACGGTGCCTTTGTAGGTGCCGCTCTGGATATATTCGCCGATGCGGAAGGCGTCATCGACAAGGTAGAAGATGCCGCTGATCACATCCTTGACCAGGGTTTGGGCGCCGAAGCCGATCGCTACGCCCACCACCCCGGCGCTGGCCACGAGCGGTCCGATCTCGATGCCCATGGCGGCCAGCATCATCATGAACGCAATCACCACGAGCACGGCGAGCAGGAGGTTCTTGAGGATCGGCAGCAGCGTCTGCAGGCGTGCGGCGTGGCCGGCGTCGTCGGCGCTGCCGGCCAGACCAAGGTTCGAGGCGAGCTTGCGGTCGATCAGCGCCCGGATGGTGTGCCACAGGAAGTCGGCAACCAGGACCACGATGACGGCGCCCAGGATCGCACGCACGATCCTGGTCGTGATGGTGTCCTGCATGGTCAGGGACACGAAATCGATGCCGAGCAGGCGCCCTAGAAGGAGTGCCGCGAGGACGATCAGCAGGCTGCGCGTTCCCCGCTCGAAGAAAACGATTTCGAGACGATGGCGGTCGGTCTCCTCGGAATAGCGGGCCCCTGGGGGGCGCAGGACGTGGCGGATCGAGCGTTGCGTGGCCACGATGACGGCCGGAAGGCCGGTCCCGAACGCCAGCAGCCAGAACGCCGTTTCGGCTCCCGCGACCCACAGGCCCCATAACAGCAGCAACAGGCCCGAGGTTGCGAGGTTCGTGGAGAACCGGTGCGAATGGCGGCTCCGCTCCTCCGGCGGAGCATCGTCCGCCTCCGGCGGAGCATCGTCCTCGGACTCAGCGGCGGGCTGCGGCTCGGCCTGCGGAAACCGCCAGACCGTCTCGAACGCGATGCCCAGCAGGACAATGCCCAGCGCATAAGTGGTAAGTTCCCGAGAGATCGCCGAAAAGCCGAAGCTGCCGAGCAGGTCGATAGTTTGCGAGCCGAAGGCCAGCAGAATCGCGCAAAGGCCCAGCCGGTAGAACAGGAAGCTCGCCGCGGGTGTCGAGAGTGGTGCCACGCGAAACCGCTCCGCGCCCGGCGCAAGAAAGAAGCGGCCGAACACGAAGCTCAGGCGCACCAGCAAGGATGCGACCAGATAGCCGAGCAGGATCGCCTTGAGCAGGGGCGACCAGTCGAACAGCAGGAAGGCGCCGATGCTCCCCAGAGCGTAGGAGCCGACGAGGCCGAGCCCATAGGCGAGGCGGGCGAAGACCGCCCAGACGCGCTCGCGCGACGTCGCAAGCTGAAGCCCGAGCAGCCAGGCGCTCCAGCGGCCGGTAAACCGCCGAAACAGCCACTCGCCGCCGAATCCGAGAGCCACGAAAGCCGCCAGGAACAGGCCCAGCCTGAGGAGTTCGCGTTGGCCCACGGCAGCCACCAGCATGGATCGGGCTGTATCGAATTCGTCCGGCAGATGCGGCGCGGCCGCCGCGAGCGCCGTGACATGGTTCTTGAAACCCTGAAGTTCGTCACCCAGGCCGCCGGCCATCGTGTCGGGCGCATGTGCCGGCTTGGCCGCATCACCGGGCGGCCTGCGCCGGGCCAGAAAGGCGCGAACGTCCGGGTCGTCGATGAGATCGAGAAGCTGGCGCACCTTGTCGGGGGTGGCGGGGCTCGCGGCGGCAGCCTGTTGAGCGGGGGCCGGTTCGCTTGGGCTGGCCGCAAAGGCCGCGGCGCATCCCAGCAGGGCAAGCGCCGCCAGCATCGCGCCGAAGAGCTGCAGCAGGAAAGGCCGCCGGCGCCTTGGTGCAGGCACCGGGACAGCAGCAAACAGATGAGGCATCCTGGCTCCCTTCCTGGCCTATTCTATCGGGGCTTCGGGCGAAATCCTATTGGCAGGTGCAGGTCTGCCCAGAGAGCGGCAGTGGCGCGCCGATGTCGCCCTCCTGGCCAGGAGCGCAGTTTCGCTGCCCGCGAGAACCGGGGCCCTCGTGAACAAGCGCGCAGTTTCATGGGCACGCGGATCGCTTTGCGATTCCGTCTGAACCGATAGTGCTCTAGGGTCCGGCGCCCCGCTTTCCCACATACCGGACGCTCATGCAGGCCATCGCCGATCCCGCCCTCGACCCCGCGCGCTCGTTCCAGGGCCTGATCCTGCGCCTGCAGCAATTCTGGGCCGAGCAGGGCTGCGTCATCCTGCAGCCCTACGACATGGAGGTCGGGGCAGGGACGTTCCATCCGGCCACGACGCTCCGCTCGCTCGGCCCAAAACCCTGGAAGGCGGCCTATGTGCAGCCCTCGCGCCGCCCCAAGGACGGGCGCTATGGCGAGAACCCGAACCGCCTGCAGCATTACTACCAGTTCCAGGCGATCCTGAAGCCCTCGCCGCCCGATCTGCAGGACCTCTACCTGCGCTCGCTGGCGGCGATCGGCGTCGACCTCGCGCTGCACGACGTGCGCTTCGTCGAGGATGATTGGGAGAGCCCGACGCTCGGGCGCCTGGGGTCTCGGCTGGGAATGCTGGTGCGACGGCATGGAGGTGTCGCAATTCACCTATTTCCAGCAGGTCGCCGGCGTCGAATGTTCGCCGGTTTCGGGCGAACTGACCTACGGGCTCGAACGTCTCGCGATGTACGTGCAGGGCGTCGAGAACGTCTACGACCTCAACTTCAACGGCCGCGACGGCGCCGAGCGGATCACCTATGGCGACGTGTTCAAGCAGGCCGAGCAGGAATATTCACGTTTCAATTTCGAACATGCCGATACGGCCTTGTTGTTTCAGCATTTCAAGGATGCCGAGCAGGAGGCCAAGGCGCTGCTCGAGGCCGGCCAGGACGGCGACAGGCACCTGATGGCGCTGCCCGCCTACGACCAGACCATCAAGGCCTCGCACCTGTTCAACCTGCTCGATGCCCGCGGAGTGATTTCGGTGACCGAGCGGCAGAGTTACATCCTGCGCGTGCGGGAACTCGCGAAAGCCTGCGGCGCCGCCTGGCTGCAAACGGCGGGTGGCGGAGCGGCGTAGGGGCGCTCTGCTTGCAGCCGTGGTCCGTGGTGGACTAAGTTCAGTGGACTAAGTTCGATGGAGGCGCCGGTGGAAACCTACAACGTCCATCATGCGAAGACCCACCTGTCCAAGCTGATCGACAAGGCCGCCAAGGGCGAGCCGTTCATCATCGCCCGCGCCGGCAAGCCGCTGGTGAAGGTGGTGCCGATCGACGAGCCGGAAAAGAAGCCGGTGCGGCGGATCGGGTTCATGAAGGGGATGTTCGAGATTCCGGACAATTTCAAGGAGATCGGCCGGGAAGAGATCGAGGAGATGTTCTACGGAAAGCCGGATTGAGGCTGCTTCCCGATACGCATCTGCTCCTCTGGCTGCGTCGAGGAGCCGCCCGATCTGTCCGGCCAAGGCTGCGAGATCTGCTCGAGGACGCGACCAATGAGGTGGTGTTCAGCGTTGCCTCGCTGTGGGAGGTCGCGATCAAGTTCGCGCTCGGGCGGCCTGATTTCCAGGTCGATCCTCGCGTGCTGCGGCGCGGCTTGCTCGACAATGGCTATGCGGAACTGCCCGTCCTGGCCGAGCACGCGCTGGCCACGGTGAGCCTGCCGCCGATCCACAAGGACCCGTTCGACCGTCTGCTCGTCGCACAGGCCACGGTCGAAGGCTCGTGCTGCTCACCGCCGACCCGATCCTGGCCCGCTATCCCGGGCCGATCCGGCTGGTCTGACGCGATGGGCCGCGCCTCGCGTGCCGTGACATGGTGGCCATCGCCCGCTACGAAGGCGCAGCCTCATCCGAAGCGGACCCATGCCCGACCTTCTGCTCGAACTGTTCTCCGAAGAAATCCCCGCCCGCATGCAGGCCCAGGCCGCGGCCGACCTGCAGCGGCTCGTCACCGACGCGCTGGTCGAGCGCGGCCTGACCTACGAGGGCGCCCAGAGTTTCGCGACGCCGCGCCGGCTGGCGCTGCATGTCGTCGGCCTGCCGGCCCGCCAGCCCGACACGCGCGAGGAGCGCAAGGGGCCGCGCGTCGGCGCGCCCGAGGGCGCCATCCAGGGCTTCCTGAAGAGCGCGGGCCTCGCCTCGATCGACCAGGCGACGGTGTCGCACGATCCCAAGAAGGGCGACTTCTACATGGCGGTGATCGAGCGGCCCGGGCCGCGACCCCCGAGGTGCTCGCCGCCGTCCTGCCCGGCATCGTCAAGAGCTTTCCCTGGCCGAAGTCGATGCGCTGGGGCGCGAACTCGGCGGCGCCCGAGCCGCTGCGCTGGGTGCGGCCGCTGCATTCGATCCTGTGCACCTTCGGGGCCGAGACCGAGGAGCCCGAGGTCGTGCGCTTCTCGGTCGACGGCATCGCGGCCGGCGACACGACGCGCGGCCACCGCTTCATGGCGCCCGAGCCGTTCCGGGTGCGGCGCTTCGACGATTACGTGCCCGCTCTCGAGCGCGCCAAGGTGGTGCTCGACCCCGAGCGGCGGCGCGACATCATCCGCGCACGACGCGCGCGACCTCGCCTTCGCGCAGGGGCTCGAGGTGTCGAGGACGAGGCGCTGCTGGCCGAGGTGGCGGGCCTGGTCGAATGGCCGGTGGTGCTGATGGGCCGCTTCGACGAGAGCTTTCTGGCCATCCCGCCCGAGGTGATCCGCGCCACCATCCGGGCCAACCAGAAATGCTTCGTCGCCCGGCGCCCGGACGGCGCGCTCGCCGAACCGCTTCGTGCTGGTGGCGAACATCGTGGCGCCCGACGGCGGCGCCGCCATCGTGGCCGGCAACGAGCGCGTGGTGCGGGCGCGGCTGTCGCGACGCCAAGTTCTTCTGGGAGCCGGACCTCGAGGTGCCGCTGGAAGAGCCGCGTGCCGAAGCTCGACAGCATCGTGTTCCACGAAAAGCTCGGCACCCAGGGCGAGCGGGTGAAGCGCATCGCCGCGCTGGCGCGCGAGCTGGCGCCGCTGGTCGGCGCCGACCCGGACAAGGCCGAGCGCGCCGCGACGCTCGCCAAGGCCGACCTCGTCTCCGAGATGGTGGGCGAGTTCCCCGAACTGCAGGGCCTGATGGGCCGCTATTACGCGACGCGCGCAGGGCGAGAGCCCGGCCGTCGCGGCGGCGATCGAGGAGCACTACAAGCCGCAGGGGCCGAGCGACCGCGTGCCGAGCGAGCCGGTGTCGATCGCGGTGGCGCTGGCCGACAAGCTCGACACGCTGGTCGGCTTCTGGGCCATCGACGAGAAGCCGACGGGGTCCAAGGACCCGTATGCGCTGCGGCGCGCGGCGCTGGGGGTGATCCGGATCGTGCTCGAGAATGGGCTGCGGCTGCGATTGGCCACGTACTCAGCTGACGGCTGTTGCACGGCGCTGACGAGATCGCCGTGATCGCCGAAGCTGCGGTCGCGCAGTTGCGCGATCTCGACGCTCGGCATCGCAGGCTATCCGCGAGATCTCGAGTCGCGGACGACGTTCGGAGCGCCGATGTCGAGCGTAGCCGCGCGCTCGACCTCCTCGCCTTCTTCGCCGACCGCCTGAAGGTCTATCTCCGCGACAAGGGCGCGCGGCACGACCTCATCGACGCCGTCTTCGCGCTGCCGGGCCAGGACGACCTGCTGATGATCGTGCGCCGGGTCGAGGCGCTCGGGCCGCTTCCTCGACACCGAGGACGGCAAGAACCTGCTGGCCGGCTATCGCCGCGCCGCCAACATCCTGCGCGCCGAGGAGAAGAAGGACGGGGCAGGGGCCTTCGACGGCCCCTACGATCCCGCGCTCCTCGCCCTGCCCGAGGAGCAGGCCCTCGCCGAGGCCCTGGCCCGGGCCGAAGCCGAGGCGGCGGCCTGCGTCGCCGGGAGGATTTCGAGGGCGCCATGCGGGCCATGGCGCGGCTGCGCGCGCCGGTCGACGCTTCTTCGACAAGGTCACGGTCAATGCCGACGACCCGGCGCTGCGCCTCAACCGCCTGCGCCTGCTCGACGCGCTGCGCCGCACCACCCTGACCGTCGCGGATTTTTCCAAGGTGGGCGGGTAGAACGTCCGGCCCGGCTTTCGCCCCACGCCCCTCGTCCTTCGACAGGCTCAGGATGAGGGATGGGTTGCCCGGAAACGAACGGGTTCTTATAGGTCCCGGTCCCTCATCCTGAGCTTCGAAGGTCGAGGATCGGCCTTCTTTTAGGCTCAGGATGAGGGGATTGGGAGCTGGCTCGGGCGCGGGAGTCTCATAGCTCACAATCCCTCATCCTGAGCGCGGATGCGAAGCATCCGAGTGTCGAAGGACGAGGGATCGTCGGCTTTTTCGAAACTCCTGGCAAGCCTCGAAATCCCCGCGCATGTAGGCGATCTTCTTGGCGCGGGACCAGCCCTTGATGCGCCGCTCCGCCGCGACGGCCTCGTCGACCCGCTCGTAGGGCTCGTTGAACAGGAGCGCGACCGGCAGGCGCTTCGACGTGAAGCCCGCGATCAGTCCGAGGTTGTGCTCGCTCAAGCGTTCCTCGACCGGGCGGCGGGTCACGCCCGTGTAGAAGCTGCCGTCCGCACAGCGCAGGATGTAGACCGAGGCTCCGCTCATGGAGACCTGCCTCGCGCAAGTCCGCATCCTTCGACAAGCTCAGGATGAGGCGTTTGGGGCCGCAGGTGCGAACCCTCGGGACCGGCCAGGAAGCGTGCTGCGGCCGGTTGAGCTCTCGGGGAAGGCCACACGCGCCGGGGCCCAGATAGCGAAGCTCTGTGGCGACGGCTCAACGAGAGGCCATGAACTGCGCCGGCAAGTTCGGCAGAAGCCGACCGCGATCTGAACGCGAACCGGGAAGCTGCTGGGCAGCTCCGCCCGAGGCGTCAGACCATGGGGCGCGATGCCCAGCGCGCCTGGCGTGTTCGCGGGACAAGAATGAGTGTCCCGCACCGGCGGCGGACCCAGTCAAGAAGGCTCGATCCGACCGAGGATGTAGACCGAGTCCAGGTGGAGCTGATCGCGAGACCGCAACAAGGCTCAGGATGCTCCTGGTTCGCATGCCCCGAGGGGCCCTCACCTGTGCCGAGTGAGGGTCGCGTCCTGCTCACTCCATGTCGATACGCTCGACCCCGGTCGGGTTCCCGTCGGCGCCGAGCGTGATCTTCTCGATCCGCATCTCGGCGTTGCGCAGCAGCGCCTCGCACTGGCTCTTCAGCGCCTCGCCCCGCTCGTAGATGGGGATCGATCCTCGAGCGGCACACTGCCCTTTTCGAGCTGGCTGACGATCGCTTCGAGTTCGGCCATCGCGCGCTCGAACGGCAGCGCGGCGACGTCGATCGGTTGGCTCACTCACGTCTGGCCTCACTCGGCGGGGGCAGCGCCGAGCCGGTTCAGATGCCGGCATACCATTCGTAGCCCTGATCTTCCCAATATCCGCCTTTACCCGGCCGAACTTCGCGAGGCTGTCGACGACCTCGATCCGCATGATGTACTTGGCCTGCTTGTAGCCGAGCTGGCGCTCGAGCCGCAGCCGCAGCGGCGCGCCGTGTGCGACCGGCAGGGTCTGGCCGTTCATCTCGTAGGCCAGGATCGTCTGCGGATGGAACGCATCCTCGAGGTCGATGCTCTCGTAATAGCGCACCGGCCCCGTTGCCGTCCGGCCGCCTGTCGGCCTGCCGGCCTGCCGCCTTCTTGGAGTCCGGCTTGGCGTCGGCGTGTCGCTGCTGGCGTCTGCCTCGCTGGCGTCGCCCTTGCCGATCACTCGCTGTCGCTCGCGTCGTCGGCCGCTTCTGTGTTGTCACCGCCGTCGAGCCCGTTCTCCATCGTGTCGGCGCAATGAAAGACGATGAAGCGGGCCTGCGGCTTGAGCCCGGCCTTGTGCAGCAGGTCGCCGAGCGGCACGCCCGTCCATTTGCCGATGCAGCTCCAGCCTTCGACGCAATCGTGCCGGGTGATCTGGGTTCGCGCCGGCATCTGGCGCAGATCGGCGAGCGAGAAGCTCGCGGCGTGGTCGACGAGCCCGTCGATCTCCAGCCTGAACGTCGGCGAACTTCGTCTTGCACGAGCGCCTTGTAGTCCTTGTCCTGCGGATCGGACGTCCCGTTCGGCTTGAACCACGGCGAAATATCGGCCTCGGCATATTCGGGGGCGAGCGTCGCCGGCGAGAGCAGCAGGCGCTGCACATAGAGCTTCGCGTCCTCGTCCTTGTCGAGGACGCGCCTGAACCAGGGCTGGCCCGCCAGCTGGTCGCAGCCGCCGAGGAGCGCGGCGCCGAACAAGCGCCGCGCCGCCGCGCAGCAGGCGCTCGCGGTCGAATCGGACGGAACATCGCGCTTTCTCTCGATCGATCACGAACCAGCCGGTGACCATGCTGCGGATGTTGTTGGCGAGGCCGGACACGATCACCATCACGACATGGACGATGAAGAACAGCGACCAGCAGATCGGCGATGATGAAGTGGATCGTGCGGGCCGATTGCCGGCCGCCGAAAAGCGTGAGCAGCAAGGGCGCGACGCTGTCCATGCCCGGCGACATCGCCAACCCGGCCAGGACCTGAAGCGGCAGCAGAACCGCGATCACGACGAGATAGGCGAGCTTCTGCAGGACGTTGTAGCGCTTGGCCTCGTCGCCCTGGGGGAACTGCAGCGTGCAGGTGCTCGCGGATCGACGCCGCCGATGTCGCGGAACTGTTCCCGCGTGGGGATGAGCCTGCACCGGAACTGCCCGGTCGACAAGCCATAGGCAGATAGACGAGGCCATTGACCACGAACAGCCAGGCGAAGAAGAAGTGCCAGCGCCGGCCGGTCGCGAGATCCTGCTGCCCGGCAGCGTGATCCAGCTCGGGAAGCCGCGCTCGGCCGCTTGTCCTGCCCGTCGTTCGAAACGCCGAGCACGCCGGTCGTGTCGAAGGCATGGCCGAGGACCGTGGTGACGCCCTTGCGGGTTGTCGCTGTCCGTGGTCGGCGGCCCCGAGCGACACGAACGGGGTGGTCGAAGTCGAGACCTTGCCCCAGTAGAGCGCCGGATGGGCGTTGAAGATCTGCAGGCCGCTCATCAGCAGCACGGCTGAGGCAGATCGCGTTGATCCAATGCGTGATCCGGGTCACCAGCGGATGGCGGAACACCCACCGGCGGTGAACGCATCGGTCACCTCGGGCTCCGTTCGAGTCGGGAACCCCGGCTCTGCAACCTGATCCGTCATGGGACCTCGCAGCACCTCGCCGCGCGCTCCGTGCGCGTGTAGTTAGTTTCGTCGCGACCGCACGAAAGTTACAACACGGCGGTCGCTGACGTGCCGAGTGGCTCGGAGATCCCGCGCGGGGTCACGTCACGCCGATGGCACATCGCGAACACATGGCCTTCGAAGCAGTCGCGCCGCGACCGATCGCCTGGACAGCGCCGGCCATGCGGCCGCCCGCCCAAGATGCTGTCGGCCAGTTCCACAATGCGGGCGTTCGGCGTTGCGGTGGGCGAGGCGGCCCGCAGCGCTGCCGCAAACTGAACCTCGGCCGCTCGGGCTGAAGCGCGCAGGCGATCGCGAAGGCTGCAGCGGTCGAGCGGCTGACGCCGGCATAACAATGGACCAGCAGCGGCTCGCGCCGGTCCCAATCCGCGGCGAAGCGAGAAAGGTCTCGACCTGCTCGGTGCCGGGGAGAACGTGTCCGGCGAGCGGCTCGGTGATGTCCGACAGGTCGAGCCGGAGGTGGCGCGGCGGGCAGTGCCGGCGGAAGCGGAACGTCGCGGGCCAGAAGCGTACGAAGCGCCGGCCCGCTGCGGCGCAGGGTGGCGACCAGCCGGGAAAGCGGGCAGACCCAGATCTCCGCCATTCAACGGGCCTCAGCGCCGCGCCCGATGAGCGGCGCCCTTCAGCAGATGGAATTGCTCCAGGAACAGTTCTTCCGCCGCGCCGGCCGACAAGGGACGTGTCCAGTGTCGAATCGGCGGGCTCCACTCGAGCGGTCCGAACAGCCGCTCTGCCTCCGCCGCCCCGAAACCCGCAAGGCGGGTGGCCTCGATGAAGGCTGCGGCCCTGTCGGCGCGCTTGACGATCCCGTCCAGAGCGGAGCTCCTGTCCGGCAGCGCATAGCGTTGGTGGATCGCGTCGAGGATGCGGCGTTCGACGCTCTTGTAAGCGTCCCCGACCACGGCTTTGAATGGCGAAATGAGATCGCCGATCACATATTCGGGCGCGTCGTGCAGCAGCGCGGCGAGCCTCTCCGTTGCCGAAAGCGCTGGCTCCAGCACGACCGCGATGGCCTCGACCAGAACCGAGTGCTGCGCGACCGAGAAGCTGTGATCTCCGGAGGTCTGCCCGTTCCAGCGCGCGACACGGGCGAGACCGTGCGCGATGTCGTCGATTTCGATGTCGGAGGCTGCGGGCGCCAGAAGGTCCAGCCGGCGGCCGGACAGCATGCGCTGCCAGGCTCGGGGTCGAGGGGCAGGGCGCATGGGCGTTCGCGCGTCATCGCGCTGTATTAACGTGCGCGGCGGGGCCGAAAAGCCCGGACCTTACTGGATCGCGATGCTCAGATGCGTCCCGCCGGCCATGGCGGCGGCCCCGAGGGCGGCGGCTTCGGCCGCACGATCGGTCCGTACCATGGCGAGGCCCGCGTCCGTCCGCCGCCGAGCCCATGGTGCCGATCGCGATCTCGCCCACCAGGATCTCGGCGCCGATCGGCGGCGGCTCACCCTCGAACATCACCGGAGTGATCCGCTTGCGTGCTGTGCCGCGGTGCTCGACCCGGGAGACGACCTCCTGGCCGACGTAGCAGCCCTTGGTGAAGTCGAGCCCGTGCAGCCGGTCGAGGTTGGCTTCGTGCGGAAAAGTCTCGCCATAGGCAAAGTCGACGCCGCCCTCGGGGACGCCGGCCGCGATGCGGTGGGCGCGGAAGGCCGCCTGGCCGCTCGGAGTTGAGCTGCGCGAGCTCGGCGCGCTCGGCGATCAGCCGGTAGCCGAGGGCCTCGTGGCGCGGATCGCGGAACAGCGTCCCGGGCAGGGTCGGGCCGGTCCGGCCAGAAGGCCGCGACGCCGAGTTCGCCGCTGCGATCGGCCACGCTCACCTGGGCCCGCAGCCGGTACAGCGTGAGTTTCTTGGCGAGTTCGGCCGCAAGCGCGCCGGGCAGTCGAGCAGGAAGCTGCGCATCCTCGCTGCGGCCTGGGCGCGGACCAGGAAATCGACCAGCATCTTGCCCTGCGGGGTCAGCAGGGCGGCGTAGCGCGCTTCGCCCGGCGCAAGATCGGTCACGTCATTGGTGAACAAGCGCTGCAGCAGCGCGCCGGCCTCCGGGCCGCCGACCTCGACCACCCCTCGACCGGCCAGAAAAACTCCACGCATCCGCGCCCCGCTGACGCCCGCCTGCCGATGAAGGTAAGCCTTGCCTCGGGCGCGCAAGGGCAGGCGACGCTAGCGCTTTACGGCTGCGCTTGCGCGGCGGGTGCGGGCTCGGCAGACGCGGTATGGGGCGGCCCGCCTCAACGAACCCGTCCCAGGCCCGGCTCTTCTTGAACAGGGCCGGGACGGTGCGGATCGTAAAGCTGTGCGGGTCGAGGCCCGATTTCACCTGCAGCCAGGTGAGCGGCATCGACACCGTTGCGCCGGCCGGGCCCGCGGCGAGAACGGGGCGACGGCCGTCGAAAGCAGGTCGTTGCGCAGGTAGTCGAGATAGATGCGGCCGACCCGGGCCTTCTTGGACATGTTGACCAGGTAGCGATCGGGGCTGTCGGCCGCCATTTCGGCGCAGACCCGCTGGGCGAAGGCTTTGGCCTCGGCGCCAGTCAGATTGTTGTCATGCGACCAGCGGCGTCACGACGTGCAGCCCCTTGCCGCCGGTCGTCTTGCGGAAGGTCACGAGGCCGAGTGCTCCAGGCGGTCGCGCATCTCCCGCGCGGCCTCGATGACCCGGCCGAAATCGACATCCGGCGCCGGATCGAGATCGAAGACGAGGCGGCCCGGAACATCCGGCTCATGCGGAAAGCAGTTCGAGGGATGCAGTTCGGTCGCCGCCACCTGGGCCAGAGCCGCCAGGCCTTCGACGCGATCGACCGCGATGTAGGGCTTGCGGTCGCCCGACATCGTGATCAGTCGAAGCAGGCTCGACGTGCCCGGCATGGCATGGCGCTGGAAGAAATGCTCGCCCTCGATGCCGTCCGGCGCCCGCACGATCGAGCAGGGCCGCGCCGTCGATATGGGGCAGCATGGCCGGGCCGACCGCTTCGAAATAGCGCGCCAGGTCGAGCTTCGTGACGGCAGGCTCGGCGCCGCTGGCCGGCCACAGCACCTTGTCGGGATGGGAGATCGGGACGCCCATGACGACCGAATTGCCCTTGGCGGCGCTTCGGGCCGGCCCGGTTGGCTTGGCCTTGGCGGCCGGCGGCTCGGGTTCGCGCAAGGTCGGTCGCGACCGGAGCGGGCGTTCTCGGCTTCGACCTCCTCGGCCGGCTTGTCCTGGCGCAGGCCCTTGAACGAGGCCTGGCGAACCATGCCGTCGCCGGTCCAGCCCGCGAACTGGATCTCGGCCACGAGCTCGGGTCGGAGCCAATGGATGTCCGGCGCGTTGCGGGGCGCGTTCTTGCCGCCGAACGGGCTTTTGGTCGCGGCGGCAGCCTTCAGGGCCGGGGTGAGGCGCTCGACGACCTCGCGGCCGAAGCCGGTGCCGACCCGGCCGAGATAGACGAGATGATCGCCCCGATGCGCCCCGACCAGCAGCGAGCGGAACCGCCCGTTGGTGTCGGCCCAGCCGCCGATGACGACCTCATGGCCGCCCCGGCATTTCGATTTGGTCCAGCTTTCGGTGCGGCCCGAGCGATAAGGGGCGTCGAGCCGCTTCGAGACGATGCCTTCGAGCGACATGCGGCAGGCGGCATGCAG
This sequence comes from uncultured Alphaproteobacteria bacterium, assembly GCA_963851175.1. Classification (GTDB taxonomy): domain Bacteria; phylum Pseudomonadota; class Alphaproteobacteria; order Rhizobiales; family Beijerinckiaceae; genus Lichenihabitans. The sequence goes on from CAWKNU010000005.1 coordinate 87,877, forward strand.
GATCGCGTCGCCGGCGGCCGTGAAATGCTCGACGTAGCGCAGCCGGGAGGGCGCCTCGCCGAGCTTGCGCTCCTCGAGCAAGGTCTTGAGCCGAGCTCTTGCGCTCGGCGAGCGGCAGCGCGCGAAGATCCTCGTTGCCGGCCAACAGGAGATCGAAGGCGAAGAAGACGAGATCGTCGGTGCGCTCTTCGGAGAGCGCGGCCTGCAGGGCCGCGAAATCCGGCGCGCCATTGTGGTCCAGCGCCACGGCCTCGCCGTCGATGATGCAATCAGGCAAGGCTCCGGCGGCCCGGGCGATTGCACCGAATTTGCGCCGTCCAGTCGAGACCCTTGCGGGTGCGCAGCGCCGCTTCGCCGGATTCGCACCCGCAATTGCAGGCGGTAGCCGTCGAATTTCACTTCATGAGCCCAGTCCGCCCCCGAGGGAGGCCGCTCGAGCGAGGTGCAAAGCTGCGGCTCGATAAAGATCGGCAACGACGTGACGGCGGTCGCGTTCGAGGCACCGACGGCTTTCGCGCGGGTGCGCTTACCCTTCTCCGGCGCGGGCGGCGCCTCAGGCGCGACGCGTTTGGCCGCGCTCTTTTTGGGTTTGGGAGCAGCCTCCGGGGTGGCATCATCCCCATGCCGGTTCGATTGCCAGACCGCTGGGAGGCTCGCATCCAGCATGAACGGCTTCGGCTTGCGGCCTTTGCCGGCTGCGATATCGTCCATCGAGCGGCCCGAGGCGACCGACCGGTCGTCGGCGAGTGCGGCTTCGCCTTCGCCCTCGCGCGCGTTCTGGTCGCGCATGCTTGATCAGCAGCCAATTGGTGCGCTTGCCGCCGCTGCGGTCGTGCTTCATCCGCACCAGGACCCAGCTGCCGTGCAGCTTCTCGCCGTGAAGCGTGAATTTGAGATCGCCCGCTGCGAGCGCTTCCTGCGGGGAGGGCTGCTCGGGGGTCCAGGTGCCGCGGTCCCACAGCATGACGGTGCCGCCGCCATATTGGCCTTTCGGGATGGTGCCTTCGAAATCGCCGTAGTCGAGCGGATGGTCTTCGACCTCGACGGCGAGCCGCTTGTCGTGCGGGTCGAGCGAGGGGCCGCGCGTCACGGCCCAGGACTTGAACAGTGCCGTCGAGCTCCAGCCGAAGGTCGTAATGCAGGCGGGTGGCAGCGTGCTTCTGGATCACGAAGCGCAAAGCCGGGCCGGGGGCGACCGGGGTGGCGCCGCTCGGCTCGGCGGTCTGGTCGAAATTGCGCTTCGCCCGGTAGGTCGAAAGTTTTGCCTCTGTCACGGCGGCATCCATGGGTTCGCGAATTCCGTCCAATGTTAGAACGTCATCGGGCGCCCCGAGTTGCCGAAACCGCCAGCTGGCCTGCCGACGGGCTTAATCGCGCGTCCCGCGCGCCGCGAACAAGCCCGAATTACTGCCGGCTGGTTACCGAGAATTCGCCGTGGCGTATCCGTTCCGGCAAACGTTCGGCGAAAGACCGCCACAGCCTCTTCGCCGTAGCAGGCGACCAGTTTCTGAAAGGCGACGAACAGCGCCGCCTGGGTCATGCTGTCCTCCGGCAGTCCGTCGAGCGTCGCTTCCGCGAAGGCGTCCATCAGGAGCGAAAGCGCATAGTGCCGCTCTTCGGCGGCATCGGATCTCTCGGACGTGTGTGATTCGTGTGTCATGGCGAAGCGAGCATCGCCCGGCTGCCGCCCGGGAGCTACGGGTTTCTTGCCAAAGCGTTAACGCATCCCCGATTGTTTGACCGAATTCGCGCGTCAGCCGCCGCCGAAGCGGCTGGAAAGCTCCCGCGCCAAGCCGGTCGCCTTCCTCGACCGAGCGGAGCGATCACCAATTCGGCCGAAGGCGTGCAGGCCCGGTAGGTGACCTCATAGCCGCGGAAAGCCGCGATTATAGGCGCCGGCCAGCCGTTCGCGCCGGTTCGGGGTCTCTGGCTTCGGCATCGAGCAGCGCGCTCATCCGGCTGCGCCATTCCGCACCGTCCCCCTTGCCGCAGAGGTCGCGCAGGTAGGAGAGCGTTCCCATCAAGGTCGCGAGGCGCTCGAGCTGCGGCTCGTAAGGCGGCAGGCGTCTCGGCTGGCGGGCGCTCCGGCGCCGAAGGGGACTGGGTCGGAGGCAGGGGCGGCGAGGCCGGCAGCTCCGTGCTGCCTTGCGCCCAGGCGGAACCGCTGCCAGAAGCGTGACACCGAACAAGGCCGCTGCAGCGTGGGCCCTCATGGGCCGGATCGGGCGATCCGCGCCGCCCGCTCGACGAGTGGCCCGAGATGAGGCGTGACGTCGAGCCGCCCGATCCGGTCCGGCTCGATCCACAGAATGCGCCGGGCTTCCGGTCCGGTCACGCCTTCGCCCGCGATCCAGCGGCCGACGAAGGAGGCGACGACGAAATGCGCCGCGACCCGACCGTCCGCGTCGCGCTCGATGACCTCGACATGGTCGTTGAAGCCGATGATGCGGGCCGTGACCCCGGTCTCCTCTCGAGTTCGCGCAGGGCGGCGTCCTGCGAGCGTCTCGCCCGGCTCGACGAGGCCGCCCGGCAGCGAGAACAGCCGGGCCGCCGGCGGCGCGGCGCGCTCGGCCAGCAGCACCAGCCCGTCGCGGAACACCGCGACGCTGGCCGCCAGGAAGGGCCGCGCCGGATAGGCGCGCGACGCGGCCATGCGTCACACGTGCTGGCCGCCGTTGATGTGGATCTCGGCGCCGTGCACGTAGCTCGACTGCTCGGTGCACAGGAAATAGATCGCCTTGGCGACCTCCTCGGGCGTGCCGAGCCGGCGCAGCGGCAGCTGGTCGACGATCTTGTCGGTGCCGGGCGACAGGATGGCGGTGTCGATCTCGCCCGGCGAGATGGCGTTGACGCGGATGCCGCGCGGGCCGAAATCGGCCGCCATCTCGCGGGTCAGCGCGGCCAGCGCCGCCTTGGAGGTGGCATAGGCGGCGCCCGCGAAGGGATGCACGCGCGAGCCGGCGATCGAGGTGACGTTGACGACCGAGCCGTGCGCGGCCTCCAGCTCGGCGATCAGCCCGCGCGCCAGCATGACGGGCGCGAAGAAGTTCACCTGGAACACCGTCTGCCAGTCGCGCGATGCGGTCTCGATGGTGCCGAGCCGCGCGCCGCCCTCGGCCTTCGGCGAGATGCCGGCATTGTTGACGAGCGCGTCGAGCCGGCCGCCGGGCAGGCGTGCCGCACCTCGCCGATCGCCGCTTCGATGTCGTCCGGGTCGGCGAGGTCGACCTGCAGGTGGTCCTCCGGCCCCATCTCCCAGGGGCAGTTCTCCGGGAAAGGCGTGGCGCGAGCAGGTGATCACCCGCCAGCCGGCCGAGGAGAAGCGCTTCACGGTCGCGTGGCCGATGCCGCGCGACGCGCCGGTCAGCAGCATGGTCCGCCGGGGCGCGTGCTTGGTTTCGGTGGATGCGGACATGGCGATCCCGATCGAGCGCTGACCGCGCCGCCGGTGTCGCCGTCGCCGCGCCAGCGATACCCGCGTCCGGCGTCGCCCACATCAAGGATAGAGGCGCTGCCGCGTCCAGTGCGTCGCCTGCGGCCTCGCGGCGGAACACGACGCGGTCGTGCAGCCGGGAGGGCCGGTCCTGCCAGAACTCGATGCGCAGCGGCACGATCCGGTAGCCGCGCCAATGGGGCGGGCGCGGAATCTGGCCGTCGCCGAACTCTGTCTCGAGCGCCGCGACCGCCTGCTCCAGCGTCTCGCGGCTGGTCGAGCGGGCGCGACTGCTGGCTGGCCCAGGCGCCGATCCGGCTGCGCGGATGGCGGCGCTGCGAAATAGGCGTCCGCCTCGGCGTCGCGACACGCCTCGACCGGGCCGCGCACCCGGATCTGCCGGTTGAGCGACTTCCAGTAGAGCACGAAGGCGGCCTGCGGATTGCCCGCAAGCTCGCGCCCCTTGGCGCTCTCCGACATTGGTGTAGAACACGAAGCCGCGCCGGTCGACGCCCTTCAGCAGCACCATGCGCACATCCGGCAGGCCGTCGGCATCGACGGTCGCCAGCGCCATGGCGTTGGGATCGCGCGGTTCGCTCGCGTGGCCTCGGCCATCCATCGGTCGAACAGCCCGAGCGGGTCGTCGCTCAGGGTGAAGTCACCTGCGATTAACGAATTCAAAGTAACTCCCCTGCAATTCTGAGAAGCGGGCCGGTCGATGACCCAGACGCCGCATGTCAGACGAAATCGCCATCATTCCGGAGCGTCCCGCGTCATGGCGTCGAGCTCGGTTATCCCGGCCCCCGCGTTTGTAGGCCACGATGGCGGTCTGCATTTGCGCCGGCCTGACCGATCGGTGCCTGTTCGCTATCCTTCCCGATGGCCGGCTTCGTGACCGATGATAGCCCACAGGATCGATCAACAAGGCCGCTGCGGCGCTATCGCCGGAGCTCGACCAGGAGGACTGGCGGCGCGCCAAGGCGGCCCTGGCGGTGGCGCTCGACCCGCAGGGCAACGGCGCGAGCGTCGCCTGGGACAATCCGCAATCGGGCGCCAAGGGGTCCTTCGTGGCGCTCGCGCCGCCGTTTCTCGAAAATGACCGGATCTGCCGCGCCTTCAAGGCGAGCGTCTCGGCTGCGCCGGCCGGCCAGCGGCGACTCGGCGGCTCGGCCTGCCGGACTGACGACGGCGACTGGGTCCTGGCCGAGGTCAAGGAACACAAGATAGGCAAGCGGCGATGGATCGGGCGGGCTTTGTCCGCCACGTCTTGCCCGACGCCGTGCCGTCTTCCCACCTAAGTGGCGATTGACAATGTCCTTGCTTCCGCGGCAGGGGCCAGACGAGCATGGACTGACGATGCGCGATCCATACACGGTTCTCGGGCGTGGCGAAATCCGCCGACACGGCAGAGATCAAGAAGGCGTTCCGCAAGCTCGCCAAGAAATACCATCCGGATCAGAGCAAGGATCCCAAGGCGAAGGAGAAGTTCGCCGAGGCCAACAGGCCTATGAGATCCTCGGCGACGAGACCAAGCGCGCCGCCTTCGACCGCGGCGAGATCGACGGCGAAGGCAAGCCGCGGCACCGCGGTTTCGAAGGGTTCGGCGGCGGCGGCGGCGGTTCGCCGAGCTACGAATTCCACGATTTCGGCGGCGGCTCGCCGTTCGGCCGGGGCTTTCGCTCGTCGCGGTGCGACGGCCGGGATCGACCCGAGCGATTTCTTCTCCGACCTGCTGCACGGCGCGGCGCGCGGCTCCCGTCAGGCGCCGTTCGGGGCGAGGACGTCACGGCGTCCGTGACCGTGCCGCTCGAAGAGGCCGTTTCAGGCGGCACGGCGCGGGTTGTCCTGCCGACGGGCCGCACGCTCGACGTCAAGGTCCCGGCCGGGATCGAGGACGGCAAGGCCATCAGGCTGAAGGGGCAGGGTCAGCCCGGGCCGAACGGCGGCCCGCGCGGGGACGCCATCGTCACGGTCCAGATCGCGCCCCACAAGCTGTTCGAGGTCGACGGGCGGGACCTGCGGCTCGACCTGCCGGTGACGCTCTACGAGGCGGTGCTGGGCGGCAAGATCACCGTGCCGACGCTCGACGGAGCCGTCGAGATCACCCTGCCGCCGGGCGCCAATCGCGGGCGGACGCTGCGGCTGCGCGGCAAGGGCTTGCCGGACCGCCCAGGGCACTGGCGATCTGCTGGTCACGCCGAAGATCGTGCTGCCGGAGCGCGCCGACCCGGAACTCGAGGAAATGATGCAGCGCTGGCAGGCCGAAAAACCCTACGACCCGCGGGCCCCGAAGGGCTGAGCTTCAGGACGAGGGCGGGCAGGCGTTTTTGCCGGAGTGGATCAGAATGCCGAGGCGTTGTCGCGCGCCTGGGCCCGGACGCTCTGGTAAAGCGCCGCCCCGTTGCGCTCGAGCCAGCCTGAGTCGCGGCTCGTCGTAAGCGCATAGCCGACCGGCTCGTCGACCCAATAGGCGACGCTCGCGAGCCCTGCACCATTATCGTAGACGTTGTAGGACTTCGGACTGCGCCGTATTGGTTCGCGCCATGTAAGGCCAAGGCGTTCGACGCCGTTGCCGTAGATCAGGAAGGCCGCAGGCCCGAGTTCGCCGGGCAAGACGCGGCCGCCGAGCAGATTCCAACCCTGCGGTCGGAGGTCGGGAATCCGGATCGGCATCGAAAGCCGATGCTGGATCCATTTCAGCAGGTGCGCCTCGTCCGACGCCGGAACCTCGACCGGATGCTTGAGGTCGGTGACATAGGTCTCGTGCGCTTCGTAGGCCCGCAGGGCAAGGGCCCGGCGGCCGAGCGGAATCGCGAATTCGACCGAGCCTTGCTGGCGAACATGCTCGGACCGTAGCCGAAGAGCGCTGCGCCGTAGCTGAGCGCGGCACCGGCCAGAAAGGCACAGATCGGTGGCCGCAACGATGCCGGAGGGTGGGCCGCGAGGGGGCCGCAGGTCAGGGGTTTGCGGACTTGCTGCGGGGTCGGGTCTGGGGTCCGGAACGGCGACGCGCGGCGATTCGCGGACGACACTCGTGGGCAGCAGTCTCACGGGGACCTGTTCGCCCAAAACCGGACCGAAGGTCGCGGTCAGAGCATCGTTCTGCCGCTTCCAGCCCTCGACCTTGGCCCGCATGGCCGGGTCTGACGCAAGGGCCTGGATGAAATTGGCGCGACGGCCCAGATCCATCTGTCCATCGACATAGGAATGGAGATCCGCCTCGTCGAAGGGCTGCGATCCGTGCTTCACTGGTGCTCTCCGGCCTATTTCACCACGCGCAGGTGCGACGCGCGCGTGGTCGCGGCGGCGCAGAGCGATAGCCGCGATCGCCGGCGGCCAATGGTCGGTTCGCTTTGGCAAGGCGGCCGCGCGCCTGGCCCAGACGCGACATCACGGTCGAAAGGGGCACATGCAGAGTGTCCGCGATCTGCGCGTAGCTCATGCCCACCAGTGCGGCGAGCAGAAGCACCTCACGCTCGTCGAGCGGCAGGATGTCCAGCCGGGCGATGTCTTTCGGCAAGGACGGCGAGCGCGGAGCCGGCTCGCGGCCCGGCCGCCCCGGGCCGCAACCTCCATGGCGCCCGAATCATGGAACCGACATCATGGTGGGTTCGCGCAGCCGATGGACCCTGATCAGCGCCGCAAAGCACCATGACGTCAGGTTCGATCCCCGGACCACGCGCTCGGCCCGCATGGCCAGCACGACCGTCTCCTGGACCAGATCGTCGGCGGCCTGAGGCGAATGCCCGCGCACCAGGGCGCGAGCGAACCGCCGCAAATGTGGGATGAGGCGGCCAATGTCATCTCCGAAGCTCGGCATGGGACGAGTCCGCTCCGCTGACGATCGTTACCAATTTGTTTACCATATTAGGTCATCACTGGCTCTTTGCCCATGCTGTCCGCGCCCTGGCCCAAGCCTTTTTAACGGGGCGGGCCGGAGAACCGCGGTCTTCCCACGCGCGCGTTCCTTGGGTTAAGGAAGGCCAAACGCCTGGTCCGTGATCGCTGATGCCTCGACGCGAGATCATGGGGCGGAGTTCGGAACACCGATGTCAGATCAATCCAGCAATGCGACCAGCGGCCGTTCCGGTATTCTGGCCGGCCGGCGCGGCCTCGTCATGGGGGTCGCCAACAATCGGTCGATCGCCTGGGGCATCGCCAAGGCGGCGCGCGCGGCGGGCGCCGAACTGGCCTTCACCTACCAGGGCGAGGCGCTCGAAAAGCGGGTGCGGCCGCTGGCGCGGGAACTCGACGCCGCGGTCGTGGGCCATTGCGACGTGACCGACGCGGCCTCGATCGACGCGGTGTTCGCCGAGGTCGACAAGCTCTGGGGCAAGCTCGACTTTCTGGTCCATTGCATCGCCTTCGCGGACAAGGACGAACTGACCGGCCGCTACATCGATACCACGGAGGCCAATTTCATCAAGTCGCTGCTGATCTCCTGCTATTCGTTCACGGCCGTGGCGCAGCGGGCCGAGAAGCTGATGGGCCGGCGGCTCGATGCTGACCCTCACCTATTACGGCGCCGAGAAGTGGATGCCGCACTACAACGTCATGGGGGTGGCCAAGGCGGCGCTCGAGGCGAGCGTGCGCTATCTGGCGGCCGACCTCGGCGCCAAGGACATCCGCGTCAACGCCATTTCGGCCGGTCCGATCAAGACGCTGGCGGCGTCGGGCATCGGCGATTTCCGCTACATCCTGCGCTGGAACGAGCTGAACGCGCCGCTGCGCCGCACCGTCACGATCGAGGAGGTCGGCGAGAGCGCGGCCTTCCTGCTGTCGCCGATGTCGCGCGGCATCACGGGCGAGATCCTGCACGTCGACGCCGGCTACCACGTCGTCGGCATGAAGAACCCGGCCGCGCCCGACATCGCGGTCAAGGACGAGGGCAGCGCGCGTTGACGAGCCTCGAAACGTCCGCGGACGCGGAACCCGCGCGGCGTCGCTTGCGCCGGTGCGCGCGGTTCTTCTTCGTCCGGCACGGCGAGACGGACTGGAACCGGGAGGGGCGGCTGCAGGGCCAGAGCGACATTCCGCTCAACGGCCGCGGCCGCGACCAGGCCGCCGCCGCCGGGCGCATCTGCGGCGCGTCGCGGCCGAGCGGGGGATGCAGGCGGCGACCTCGAGTTCGTCGCCTCGCCGCTCGCGCGCACGCGCGCCACGATGGAACTGGTGCGCCAGCCATGGGGCTTCCGCCGGACGATTTCGCACCGACGAGCGTCTGAAGGAGATTTCCTTCGGCGCCTGGGAAGGGCTGACCTGGCCCGAGATCGCGGCCGCCGATGCGCTGCGCCTGCGGAGCGCAAGCGCGACAAGTGGGCCTTCGTGCCGCCCGGCGGCGAGAGCTACGCCGAGGTGGCGGAGCGGGTCGGCCGTGGCTCGAAGAGGTCTGCGGACGACGCCGTGGTGGTGGCGCATGGCGGCGTCGCGCGCGCTGCTGGTCATGCTGGCGCGGCCTCGATCCGAAGATCGCGCCCGCGTCGACATCTGGCAGGGCCGAGTGCTGGCGTTCGATGCGGGGAGCGCAACCTGGATCTGACGCTGTCGATCGGGACCGCGCCTCGCTGGCGCTTGCCAGGCAAGCCGTCTGACCGCAAGTCACGCTGCGTTCAGGTACGACGGATTATAGCCTGACGGTCCGCCATGCTATCCGGAGCAGAATACCGAATCGCGTCGCCGTAGGCCGGCGTGTGCATCGAGTGGATCGAAAAGCGAGTTGCCGGGTGCCAGTCCGGGCACCCGTGTACGCCGTCGGCAATTCGACATCGGGCAGGAACGAATTGAGCAGGCCGGGGCGACTGCGCTCCGGGACCTGAAGAATGTGGGCGCACGCTACCATGGGTTCAACCAATACCGCGCTCTGCGTCGGATCGTTGCCGACGCGACGGAGCCTGAAGGGCTCGACGAAGCGGCCGCAGTCGCTGAAGGGGGCCGCGCGTCCCGAATTCCTGCGCGACGAACTGCTCGCCGAGATCTTCGCCGCGACGGTCGCGGCCTGCCGGATGCGCCGCCCTGCGCTCGCCGACCCGCACCATGACCTATGCCGAGGTCGATGCCGCCGCGACGGCTCTGGCGCGCGGCTTGATTCGGCGGGGCTCCGCCCGGGCAGGTCGCCGGCCTGTGGATGCCGCGCGGCTCCGAACTGCTGGTCGCCCAGATCGCCATCGCCAAGACGGGCGCGGCCTGGCTGCCGTTCGACGCCGACGCGCCGGTCGAGCGCGTCGCGGTCTGCCTCGCGGATGCCGGGGCCGACGCTGCTGCTCACCGAGCGGCGCTCGCGGCCGCAGGCCGCGCGGCCCGCTCTGCCGTGCCCCGTCGCCAGCCCGCAGAGCTCGTCGACGCGCACGACGCTCAGCCCGTCGACGCGCGCGCGCTCGGCGCACGCCCGATCACCCCGCCTACATGATCTACACCTCGGGCTCGACGGGCATGCCCAAGGGCATCGTCATCACCGGCCGCAACATCTGCCACTACCTGCGCGCCGCCAACGACCTCTACGGCATCGGCGTCAGGACGTCGTGTTCCAGGGCGCCTCGGTCGCCTTCGATCTCTCGATGGAGGAGATCTGGATTCCCTACCTGGTCGGCGCGAGCCTGTTCGTCGCCACGCGCCGAGATGCTGGGCGAGGCCGACCGGCTGCCCGACGTGCTGAGCGCGCCGGCGTGACGGTGCTCGACACCGTGCCGACACTGCTCGGCCTGCTGCCGCGCGACGTGCCGTCCCTGCGGCTCATCATCCTGGCGGCGAGGCCTGCCCGCCGACGGTCGCGGAGCGCTGGTGCCGGCCCGGCCGGACCATCTTCAACACCTACGGGCCGACCGAAACCACCGTGGTGGCGACCGCCGCCGTGGTCGGCCCGGCGACCGGTGACGATCGGCGGCGCCGATCGCGAACTACACCTGCTACGTCGTCGACGAGCAGCTGCGCCTGCTGCGGCCGCGGCGTCGAGGGCGAACTGCTGATCGGCGGCCCGGGCGTCGCGCGCGGCTATCTCAAGCGCGACGCGCTCACCGCGCGAGAAGTTCATCGCCAATCCGTTTCGGCCGGACGGCGCCGACCCGGTGCTCTACCGCTCGGGCGACGCGGTCGTGCTCGACGAGCACGGCCGCATCGGGTTTCGCGGCCGCATCGACGATCAGGTGAAGATCCGCGGCTTCCGGGTCGAACTCGGCGAGATCGAGGCGAAGCTCGCCAGGCTGCCGGGCGTCGCGCAGGCGGCGGTCGTGCTGCGCACCGACGACGGGATCGACCAGCTCGTCGCCTTCCTGGTGCCCGGAGCGCCGCCGAGGCGCCCGCGATCCGAGTGCGCTTGCGCGCGGCGCTGCGCGAGGCGCTGCCGCCCTATATGGTGCCGGCGCGCTTCGAGACGGTCGACGCCCTGCCGCGGCTGCCGTCCGGCAAGGTCGACCGCAACCGGCTCGAAGGCGACGCCGCTCGACCGTCGCCGGCCGACCGAGGCCCAGGAGGAGCCGCGCACGCCGACCGAGGCGGCCCTGCTGGCCGCGGCCAAGCGGGTGCTGCCGCCGCAGGCGATGCCGTTCGACGCGGATTTCTTCACCGACCTCGGCGGCCATTCGCTGCTTGCGGCCCGCTTCGTCTCGGTGGTGCGCCAGACCCCGGCGCTCGCCGGCCTGACGCTGCAGGACATGTACGGGCGCGCAGCCTGCGGGCGATCGCGGCCCTGCTCGACGGGCGCGCCGCACTGGCGGCCCCAGGCCGCGACCTGCGCTTCGACGCCGCCGCCCTTGCGGCGCCGCTTCCTGTGCGGGCTCGCCCAGGCCGCGGCGCTGCCGTTCATCCTGGCGCTGATGACGTCCCAGTGGCTCGGCGTCTTCGTCAGCTACATGCTGCTGACCGGCAGCGACGCGACCTTCCTCGAGGAGGCGTGTCGCTCGTCGGCGTCTACATGGTGCATCAACATCGCGACGGTCGCTGATCGCGATCGCGGCCAAGTGGCTGATCCTCGGCCGCACGAAGCCAGGCCGCTATCCGCTCTGGGGCACCTATTTCTTCCGCTGGTGGCTGGTGCAGCGGCTGATCGCGCTGACCCATCCGAAGTGGTTCCAGGGCTCGCCCATGATGCGGCTGTTCCTGATCGCGCTCGGCGCCAAGGTCGGGGCGCGACGCGGTCATCGGCGACACGACATGGGCGCGGCCGACCTGCTCGCGATCGGCGCAGGGGCCAGCATCGGCGGCAAGGTCAAGTTCGACAACGCGCGCGTCGAAGGCAACGAGTTCATCATCGGCCCGATCGCGATCGGCGCCGACTGCCTACATCGGCACGTCCTGCGTCATCGAGGAGGACGTGGTGATCGGCGAGGGCGCCGAACTCGGCGACCTCACGGCCATCGCGTCCGGCAGCCGGGTCGGCGCCTGCGAGATCTGGGACGGCTCGCCGGGCCGCCAGGTCGGCACGTCGACGCGGCCGAGCTCTGGCAGCCGTTCCCGAGGCGTCCCCGGCGCGCCGTCGCTGCGCAGGGCTTGGTCTACACGGCGCTGCTGCTCGTCGTGCCGCCGCTCGGCCTGCTGCCGATCTTCCCGGCCTTCTGGGTGTTCGACCAGATCGACGACTGGCTGACATGCCCGACGTCGACCGCGTTCGCCTATCTGGCGTCGCTGCCGCTGCTGGCCTGGCCGACCGCCTTCGTCATGGTGCTGGTCACGGTCGCCTTCATCGCGGCGATCCGCTGGATCGTGCTGCCGCGGGTCGAGGAGGGCACCTATTCGGTCCATTCCTGGTTCTACGTCCGCAAATGGATGGTGGCGCTGGCGACCGAGATCACGCTCGACATGCTGACGTCGCTGTTCGCCACCGTCTACATGCGCGGCTGGTACCGCCTGATGGGCGCCAAGATCGGCAAGGACGCCGAGATCTCGACCAACCTCGCGGGCCGCTACGACCTCGTCGAGATCGGCGAGAAATGCTTCATCGCCGACGAGGTGGTGCTCGGCGACGAGGAGATCCGGCGCGGCTGGATGAACCTCAAGCGCGTCAGGACCGGCGCGCGCGTCTTCATCGGCAACGACGGCGTCGTGCCGATCGGCGCCGACATCCCCGACGGCGCGCTGATCGGCATCAAGTCGAAGCCGCCGGCCAACGAAGCCGATGAGCCCCGGCGACACCTGGTTCGGCACGCCGCCCATCAAGCTGCCGGTGCGCCAGCGCTTCGACGGCGGCGGCGCCAACTGGACCTACGAGGCGCCGCGCTGGAAGAAGGTCGCTGCGCGCCCTGTTCGAGGCGGTCCACATCTCGCTGCCGACGATGCTGTTCATCGTGTTCGGCACCTGGTCGGTCGAACTGGCTCGGCCCCAAGGTGCTCGACGGCGACTACTGGCAGGTGGCGGTCCTGTTCGTGCTCGTGTCGGTCGCGATCTCGGTCGTCATGACGGCGGTCGTGATCGTGATCAAATGGGTGACGATGGGCCGCTACGAGCCGACCACGCAGCCGATGTGGTCCTGGTGGGCGATGCGCACCGAGGCGGTGGCGGTGATGTATTGGGGCCTCGCCGGCAAGGTGCTGCTCGACCATCTGCGCGGCACGCCGTTCCTGCCCTGGGTGCTGCGCCTGTTCGGCGCCAAGTTCGGCAAGGGCGTCTACATGGACATGACCGACATCACCGAATTCGACTGCGTGACGGTCGGCGACTTCGTGTCGATCAACGCCCTGTCGGCCCTGCAGACCCACCTCTACGAGGATCGCGTCATGAAGGTCGGCCGCGTCGCGCATCGGCGACGGCGTGACGATCGGCGCCGGCTCGACGGTGCTCTACGACACCCACGTCGGCGACTATCGCCCGGCTCGGCCCGCTGACCCTCGTCATGAAGGGCGAGTCGATCCCGGCCCACTCCGAATGGGTCGGCGCGCCGGCCGAGCCGAAGGGGGCCGCGGACGTCGAAGCTCAGGGCCGCGGCGCTAGCAAAGCGGATTCGACCGGAGCCCGCGTCGCTTGTAGACACATCGGCTTCGTCGGACGCCGTCGAGACGTTCGCTGCAGCCCGGTCCCATGTCGCACAACACCTTCGGCCATCTGTTCCGCGTCACGACCTTCGGCGAAAGCCACGGGCCGGCGCTCGGCTGCGTGGTCGACGGCTGCCCGCCCGGCTTGCCGCTGACCGAGGCCGACATCCAGGGCGACCTCGACCGGCGCCGGCCCGGCCAGTCGCGCTTCACCACGCAGCGGCGCGAGCCCGACGCGGTCAAGATCCTGTCCGGCACCTTCGCGGACGGCGCCGGGCGGTCCCGCTGACCACCGGCACGCCGATCGCGCTGATGATCGAGAACGTCGACCAGCGCTCGAAGGACTATGCCGACATCAAGGACAAGTACCGGCCCGGCCACGCCGACTTCACCTACGACGCCAAATACGGCATCCGCGACTACCGCGGCGGCGGCCGCTCCTCGGCGCGCGAGACGGCGGCCCGGGTCGCGGCCGGCGCCGTCGCCCGCAAGGTCGATCCCCGGCGTGCGGGTCCGCGGCGCGCTGGTGCAGATGGGGCCGCACACGATCGATCGCGCGCGCTGGGACTGGGACGAGGTCGACCGCAATCCGTTCTTCTGCCCCGACCCGGAGGCGGCCAGGCTGTTCGAAGACCTATCCTCGACGGCATCCGCAAGAGCGGCTCGTCGGTCGGCGCGGTCATCGAGGTGGTGGCCGAGGGCGTGCCGGCCGGCTGGGGCGCGCCGATCTACGGCAAGCTCGACGCCGAGCTCGCGGCGGCGCTGATGAGCATCAACGCCGTCAAGGGCGTCGAGATCGGCGACGGCTTCGCGGCCGCGGCGCTGCAGCGGCGAGGACAATGCCGACGAGATGCGGCGCGGCCCGGACGGCGCGCCCGCGTTCCTGTCGAACCATGCCGGCGGCATCCTGGGCGGCATCTCGACCGGGCAGCCGGTCGTGGCGCGCTTCGCCGTCAAGCCGACCTCCTCGATCCTGCGCCGCGCCGGACGGTCGACCGGCAGCGGCGAGGAGACCGACATCGTGACCAAGGGCCGGCACGACCCCTGCGTCGGCATCCGCGCCGTGCCGGTCGGCGAGGCCATGGTGGCCTGCGTGCTGGCCGACCATTTCCTGCGCCATCGCGGCCAGACGGGCTGAGCGTGAGACAAGCCGGCAGATTTAGCTTTACTGAATTCTGGCCGATAGCTTGCGCATGAAGCTTGCGGAATGGCTCAGGCCGAACGGCATAAGCGCGGCGACTTCGCCGGTCATCGGCGTGTCCCCGGCGCGTCACGCAGATCTGCAATCAGACGATGCCTGGGTGTCGCGCGACACGCCGAGCGATCGTCGGGCACGGCGGTGCCGTGACGCCAACGATCTGCTGGCCTGCGACGACGGCATCGGCGGGACATGCCATGCGACCAGCAATCGGTGACCGAGGCGATCGAGGCCATCGCCCGGGGCGAGATCGTCGTCGTCACCGACGACGACGATCGCGAGAACGAGGGCGACCTCGTCTGCGCCGCCTCGCTCTGCACGCCGGAGAAGATGGCCTTCATCATCCGCAACTGCTGCGGCATCGTCTGCGCGCCGATGACGGCCGACGATGCGCGCCGGCTGCACCTCGCCCGATGGTGGCCGCCAACGACGCGCCGCTCGGCACCGCCTTCACGGTGTCGGTCGACGTCCGGCACGGCCTGACCACCGGCATCTCGGCCGAGCAGCGCACCAACACCGTGCGGGCGCTCGCCAACGGCAACATGGGCGCGGCGGATTTCGTGCGGCCCGGCCATGTCTTTCCGCTGATCGCCCGGGAGGGCGGCGTGCTGATGCGCTCCGGCCATACGGAGGCCGCCGTCGACCTCTGCCGGCTGGCCGGCCTGCCGCCCGTCGGCGTCATCTGCGAACTCGCCAACGACGACGGCACCGTGATGGTCGGGCGAGCAGATCGACGGCCTTCGCGCGGAAGCACGGGCTCAAGCGATCTCGGTCGCCGACCTCATCGACCTACCGGCAGGCGCGCGAGAAGCTGGTCGAGCGCGTCGCGACCTTCCCGGTCAAGACCGCGATCGGCGAACTCACCGGCTACGCCTATCAGACGCCGTTCGACCAGGTGCAGCATTTCGCCTTCGTGCACGGCCGGATCGGCGACGGCACGCAAGGTGCCGACGCGGCTGCACCGGGTCGACATCATCGCCGACGTGCTGGGCGGCGGCGGCGTGATCAACAAGGCGCTCGCGCGCTTCGAGGCGGAGGGCCGGGGCGTGCTGGTCTATCTGCGCGACGGCACCGCCGGCGTGCCGGCTGATCCGCGCCGAGCGGCGACGACGGCGATGCCGACGGCGCGCGCACCGAGCAATGGCGCGAGATCGGCCTCGGCGCGCAGATCCTGCGCGACCTCGGCATCAGCTCGATCAAGCTGCTGTCCTCGAGCGACCGCACCTATGTCGGCCTGTCCGGCTTCGGCATCGAGATCGTGTCGACCGAGAGCCTCGACGGATAGAGCAGGGCGGCGCGGCTCAGCTCACGCGCTTCGCCCATCAGCGCCCCGACATGGGCGGCCGCCGAGCGCGCCAGGCCCTCGAGATCGTAGCCGCCTTCGAGCACCGAGACGACGCGCCCGCCCGCGTGCCGCTCGGCCAGCTCCATCAGCTTCGCGCGTGACCCAGGCGAAATCGCGCCTCGACGAGCTGAGGCTGGCCAGCGGATCGCGCCGATGGGCGTCGAAGCCCGCCGAGATGATCATGAGATCGGGCGCGAAGGCCTCGAGCCGCGGCAGGATGACGGCCTCGAAGGCGGCGCGGAACGCCTCGCCGCCGTCGCCGGGCCGCGAGCGGCGCGTTGACGATCGTGTCGTGCTCGCCGCGTTCGCTCGCGGCGCCGGTGCCCGGATAGAGCGGCATCTGGTGCGTCGAGCAGTACAGGACCGATCGGGTCGTCCCAGAAGATGTCCTGCGTGCCGTTGCCGTGATGCACGTCGAAGTCCACGATCGCGACCCGCTCGACCCCGTGCGCCGCCTGGGCATGCCGGGCCGCGATGGCGGCGTGGTTGAAGAAGCAGAAGCCCATGGCGGTCGGCGCGTTCGGCGTGGTGGCCGGGCGGCCGCATCGCCACGAAGGCATTGTCGGCCGCGCCGCCCATGACCACGTCGACCGCCAGGCAGGCGCCGCCGCACGGCGCGCAGCACGGCCGGCCAGGTGCCGCTCGTTCATGACCGTGTCGGCATCGAGCCGCACGAACTCGCCCGCCGCCGGCCGGGCACGCTCGAGCAGGCGCATCGACATAGGCGGCCGGATGCGCCAGCAGCAGCGCCTCTCGCGCGCGCCTCGGGCGCCTCGATGCGCGCGCAGGCCGGCGAAACGCGCTCGTCGGCGAGGGCCGTCTCGACCGCCCGGAACCGGTCCGGCCGCTCGGGATGGCCCGCGCCCATGTCGTGGCCGAGGCCGGCCGCGATGGCTGATGCAGGGCAGTCGGACATGGACGGCCTCGCATGACTGAGAGGCAAGTCCGAGGCCTGTGTCGCAGTCACAGCCACGGTGCGGCATTCTGTGCCGCGAACGGCCGCTGACGCTGGCCTTGCGGCGTGGCTAGGCGTTAATCAGCAACATTGGGGCGGTGATCGAGACAGATCAATGCGGAATGTCTTGGGCTTAGCGGTTGCTGCATGGCTGGCGCTGTCCCTGGCGCGGCTGCGAATATAAGTCCATGCCGGACCCGAACCTGTCGGCGCGCGACGCCGAATTCATGTCGCATGGTGCCCAAGGCCGACATGGGCGCCCAATTTCGAGCGCTACCAGGTCGACGACCCGACCGGCCAGCCGCCCGGCACGATCGTGGTCGATACCAAGGAGAAGCTGCTCTATTTCGTGCTGCCAACAGGAAGGCGATGCGCTACGGCGTCTCGACCGGCGAGAGGCCTATGGCTGGACCGGGACCGCGACCGTCAAGCGCATGGCCGAATGGCCGAGCTGGATGCCGCCGGCCGACATGCTCAAGCGCTGGCCGCATCTCAAGCCCGTGGTCGCGACGGGCGGCCTGAAGGGCGGCCCGGAAAACCCGCTCGGCGCGCGCGCGCTCTATCTCTACGACGGCAACGGCAAGGACACGCTCTATCGCATCCACGGCACCAACGAGCCGGAGGAGATCGGGCGCGGCGCCTCGTCGGGCTGCATCCGCATGCGCGACATCGACGTGATCGACCTCTACAACCGGGCCAAGCTCGGCACCAAGGTCGTCGTGATGTGAGGCGCGTGAAGCCGAGCTTCAAGCAGAAAGGGCAGGATCGCCCAGGCTCACGGTCAGGATCTCTGGCGGGACGCCGAGCCTGACCGGCAGGCCGGATTCGCCGAGCCCGCCCGAAATGATCAGATGGCGCTCGCCGCTCGACGATGTGCCCGTAGACGTAGCGGCGCGACGGCGCGAAGGGTGCGCCGACCATCGGCAGGTTGACCTGTCCGCCATGCGTGTGGCCGCACAGCGTGATCGACACGCGATCCGGAACGTGGCGGAACACGAAGGGTTCATGGGCCAGCAGGATGACCGGGCTGGTCGTCGGTCACCTGGGCCAACGTTCCGGCGAGATCGTCCGCCCCGCGGGTCCGGTGCGGCCCGAGCCGATGGGCCATCTGGTCGGCCAGTCCCGCCAGCCAGAACCGTTGCCCGTGCTTCTCGATGGGGACGGCCCGGTTCTCAAGCACCACGATGCCGATGCTGCGCAGGGCTCGGCGCACCTCCTCGGGCCCGCCCGGCATCCCGGGTACGGGACCGTGCCACCAATCATGGTTGCCCAGGATGGAGAACACGCCGAGCGGGGCCTGGAGCACCGACAGAGCCTCGGCCCAGGCGCCCGGCAGCACGGGTCCGGTCACGATCCTGTGGCCGGCATTGTAGTCGCCGAGCAGCAGGATGATGTCGGGGGCGAGCGCGTTGGTGGCATCGGCGATCGAGCGGACCCGCTCGGCCGACATCCACGGCTCGCAGGCGTGAATGTCGGCTACGACGGCGATTTTCAGGAAGAGGCCGGACGGCCAATGCGGCGGGACCAGGGCATAGCGGGTCAGCCGCGGCGTCATGAACGGTTCGACCGCCACGGCATAGCCCGCCGTCCCCGCGAGGCCCAAGGCGGCCGCGCCGGAGCCGATAAGCAGTCTGCGCCGGGTGATCAAAGGCAACACAATTCTGACCCCGGCGGTTTTGCTGAAATGACGGTCTCGCCGTCTCAGGCCGCGAGAACAGTGCGGCGAGGGGCCGGGCGTGCGGATCCCGTTTCGGTCGACAAACTCGCCGGTTCGGGTTGGGTGGTGAATCGCAAGGCTGCGGCGACGGCCGTAATCCCGATCTCACGGTAGAGCTTCGCCTGCAGGTCGCGCACGTCCTCCGGCTTGCGCGGCGCTTGGGGAGACAGAACCGAATCATGCATGGAGATCAACCTTCCGATTTGCAACAGCCGAGGCGTTTTCGCGTTCGTCGTGAACATTGCCTCAACCCTGGCCTCGGATTTTTAATAAAATGCTAAAACGGAGGTCGCGCGGCAGTTCCGTGTTCGCACAATGGCCGTTACGGCCCCGGGTGCTCTCCCCACATTCCAAGTGTTCGAGGGCTCAAGGGTGGTCCCAATGGCAATAATGTGACCCGTTCCGACGATTTTCGAGATCTATATGCAGGTTGTTCTCGTGAAATCCATCCGATCCGGGCCCAAGTACAGTGCGGAACCGTGCGCAGGTCGGGTTCTTTATTGCTGACCAGAACGAACTGGCGTTAGCCTGCTGCAGGCCCACGACGCCGCCGGTGAACCGGAAGGCAAGCACATCGATCGCATCGCCGCGGCCGTGCTCGGACATTTGTGCGCCGAACACGTTGTTGCGGCCGCGGCACACGTAGGCGGCGGCATCTGCGACGGCCAGCATCTCGCCCCGCTCGGCCGTGATCGGGACGATGTCGTCGCGCACCCAGTCGGCCAATTGTTCTGCAAGATCGCACCGCATCAGGGCAGGGGGTTGGACCACTACGGAGCGTCCACTCTGCAACAGGATGGAGCGCAACAGGAGGGGTGCCTCGATGCCGCAGCCATTCGGGCCGGTGACGGCCGGAACGCGGTCAGCGAGAATCTTGCCGCTGGCAAGCACGCGAGCGCAGGTCTGCTCCAGTTGATCGGCGGGCGGCACCGTTCCAGGCCAAGCCGGCATGGACACGGCAGGCCGGGGTAACGGAGGACCGAATTCCTCGCGCCCGAGCTGCGCGTCCGGTCTGGACGGCGACGCAGCCGGAGAGGGCAGCGGCGGCCCGAACTCCTCTGGACGAGGCTCGGGCAGCGGAACCGGGTAGGCCAGAGCAGACCCGGAGGACGCCGCGGCGTTCGGCGGCGGAGCAGGGGGGCCGAACTCCTTGGGCCGCGGCTCGGGACGCGGTAGGTTTGCCGGCAAGGCCGCGGCGGGACGCGGCGGTGGCAACGGAGGAGAGGCGGGCAGAATGTCCGCCGAGGCGGGACCGGCAAACAGCAGAAGGGCGATGAGGCGGATTGCTGTCACGCTGCTTCGTTCTCCGGCCACGCGCGGTTCGCCCGTGACGAGAGCACGTTGCGTTCTCGTGATTGTTCGGGAGTTCCGCCTAGCCTAAGAGCTTAGCGTCGACGCCCGCCCGTGTCGATTTCAAGCTGCTGCGGAACAATGGATGAAGGTTGCCGGCATACTCTTCGACAAGGACGGCACGCTCGTCGATTTCGACCGTACCTGGGGCGTTGCCGCCCATGCGGTGATCAGCACCATGAGCCTGGGCGACGCCGACGTCTATGCCAGGTTGGCGACGGCCATGCATTATGTCGCGGAAGAGCGTCGCTTTCAGCCGACCTCACCGATGATCGCAGGTTCGACCGCGGATTACGTGCACCTTTGGGGCGAGATCCTGGACCGCACGGACGATCCGGGTCTTTCGGCGGAGATCGACCGGCATTTCAGCCGGGAGACCCTGGCCGCCTTGGCCCCGGTCGAACGGCCGGCCGAGATCCTGGAGTCGCTGCACAGGCGCGGGTTCCGGCTCGGCATCGCCACAAACGATGCGGAAACCAGCGCCCGCTCCCAGGCGGACCGCTTGGGTCTGCTTCCCTTTCTGGACTTCCTTGTCGGCTACGATTCGGGTCACGGCGGCAAGCCCGAGCCCGGCATGGTGACGGCCTTCGCGCGCCACATCGGGGTTTCTCCCGACAAGGTGGCCCTGGTGGGTGATTCGGTGCACGACCTGCATGCGGCGCGCGCCGCCGGCGCCATCGCGATCGCGGTCCTGAGCGGTCCCGCGCCGCGCGCCGCGCTCGAGCCCTTCGCTGATTGCGTGGTCGGCACGATCGCCGAGCTTCCGGCGATCCTTCAGGTGGCGGAGGCACCGTGAGGCCGTGATCTTCGCGGGCATCCCTCCATGCTGAAGCGCATGCTGGCCGCGGAACCGGTCGCCCCGGCGGCCGAATGGAGCCGGAGGTCCGCCTCCTTCGCGCTTGTGCTGGCCGTATTCGGCATCCTGCTCGCACGCAGCGGTGTCGTCGGTGGGTGGGCCGGCGTCGCGGTTCTGGCCGTGGCCCTGGCGGGCGCGCTGGTGGCGCTGGGTTTTGCCGCCAGGGCTGCCGTGGTGATCTGGCAAAAGGGCTGGCGCGGAACCGGGAGGGCGCTCGGCGGCTGCGTTCTGGCGCTGCTGATCCTGGCATATCCAGCCTATCTGGCGAGCCGCGCCATCCGCTTGCCGTGGCTGAACGACGTCTCGACGGATCTGGCCGCGCCCCCGCCTTTCTCGGCGTCGGCCGCGGCCCGGGCTGCCCGGGGCGGCTTTACCCATGCCGACCCTTCGCCCCAGATCCGGGATGCCCAGCGTCGCGCCTATCCGGGGGTTCAGCCCACTATGCTCGACCTCGATCCGGAAGCCGCCTACAAGCTGGTGCTGCAGACCGTGCAGGCGCGGCGCTGGCGGATCATCGAGGCCAGTCCTCCGAAGGGACGGTTCGGCGTCGGCCATATCGACGCCGTGACGACGTCCCGCATCATGGGGCTGCCGGCCGATGTGGCGATTCGCATCCGTCCCGAAGGGGGCCAGACCCGCGTCGACCTGCGCTCGGCCTCGCGGCTCGAGCAAACGGATCTCGGCACCAACGCGGCCCGCATCGAGAGCTTCACGGACGATCTGCAGAACGCCGAATAGCCACTCAGGCTGGTCGAAATTGCGCGCCGAGCGACGCTGGTCCTTCGACCACCACCCGCCCGCGCTCGACGAGATCGACGAGATGCGCCAGCACCGACTGGGCGGCTGCCCCGCGCAGGACGGGAGCGAGGTCGCGGTACGTATGCGACAGGATGGTCGCGACGGTGGCGTCGCCCGCGGCCAGGCATCGCAGGATCGCCGCCTCGCGCCATTGCCGGTGCACCAGCAGTGCATTCACGAAACTCTGCGGGCTGCGGACCGGGCCGCCGTGCCCGGGCCAATATACGGCATCGGAGCGGCCCAGCAGCTTGCGGAGCGACGCCATATAGGCGCCCATCGACCCGTCGGGGGGCGCCACCACCGTGGTCGACCAGGCCATGACGTGGTCGCCGGAGAACAGCGCCTTTTCCTCATCGAGCGCGAATGCCAAATGGTCCCGCGTGTGCCCGGGTGTTTCAAGCGCGGTGAGCGTGTAGCCCGGCCCTGCGACGCTGTCTCCCTGGCGCAGGATCTCGTCGGGCGCATAGGCCTGATCGAATGCGATCTCGACCGCAGGAGCGTCACGATCGGTCGATAGTTGCGGACGAGGCTGGCAGCCGACGATCCGCGCGTTGGTCGCCTCCTTCAGGGCCTTTGCACCGGGCGAATGATCGCGGTGCGTGTGGGTGACCAGAATATGACGCACCGTCTCGTTTCGGACGGTGTCGAGCAGGCGTTGCAGATGGTGCGGGTCCACGGGCCCCGGATCGATGATCGCCACCTCGCCGCGCCCGACCACGTAGGAGCAGGTTCCGGTGAAGGTGAAGGGCCCGCCATTGTTGGCGATAACGCGTCGCACCAGCGGCGACATCGCCTGGAGCTCTTCCGGCTTGGCCGAGATCGATCGGTCGAACGGGATGGCTGGGCCAGGCAAAGGCGACCGATCCCCTGCAACGAGAGTCCGCATCCACTGAAGCTCCCCTTGCCCGCGTCGGGAGGGCGGCCTATGAGGGCACAACCTGCGGCCAAGGTTGAACGAAAGCAAGTCTGGCGCGGTTTGGAGGCCTGCATGACCGATCTGAGATTTCCCGCGCATCCGACGCTCGCCGGGGCAGTCTGGCCCGAGCAATCGTCGGCGCGCTCGCGGATCCTGCGGGCTTCGCTGCTGGCCTTGGCCGGGACCGGGGTCCTCGCGCTTTCGGCGCGCATCGCGGTGCCGTTCGTGCCGGTTCCCATGACGCTGCAAACCCTGGCGGTGCTGCTGATCGGCGCCGTCTTCGGCATGCGGCTCGCTGCCGCGACGGTTCTGCTCTACCTAATCGAAGGCGCCATCGGCCTGCCGGTTTTTGCCGGCACACCCGAACGTGGCATCGGGCTCGCATACATGATGGGTCCGACAGGAGGTTTCCTGGCCGGTTATCTGGCATCCGCCGCGATCGTGGGCTGGTTTGCCGAGCGCGGCGCGGATCGCTCCTTTGCGCGGCTGCTCGGTGCCATGGCGATCGCCAATTGTGTCGTCTTCGCGCTCGGATATGCTTGGCTGTCCAGGTTCTTGGGCACGACGGCCGCCTTGGAACTGGGCGTGCTGCCGTTCATCTTCGGCGACGTTGTGAAGACGCTGCTGGCCGCGTTGCTGGTGCCAGCCGTCTGGAACGTGATGGCCAAGGTGCGCTAGGGCGGTATCGGATGGCGGTTGCAACAGGGTATCGGGGTAGCTCTCAAGGCTCCTCGTTCTGAGCGCATTGCGCAGCATCGGGTGTCGAGGAACGGGAGCCGCCCTCGCGTTTCGACACGAATGCTGCCGCATTCGGCTCAGCATGAGGGTGGAAGAGACTTGCCCAAGGGAACCCAGGGCGTGGTGGTGGGATTTGGGCGGACGGCGAAGCCTATGGGATCGAGACGGTGGAACCCTTCCACACGGTTCTGACCGTGAGGGCCGAACCGTTTACGGCTTCGCCTCGGTAAGTTGGTGGATCGTGCCCATCCGATGCGCCTCCCGGCATCACTGGAAGTTGCGGCCCTTGGGCATGGCACGCCGCACATTCGGCTCCGCTGAAGGCGCCTCTTCGCGCGGGGTCTTTTGCCCGCGCGTGTCCGACGCGAACTGAAAGCCGAGCTTGAGCCCAAGATCCTTGCCCTGATCCCGGCTCTGGCTGGCGAAGGTCTGGGGCTTTTTTACCTCGTCGGCCCGGGCAAGGTCCGAAATCGTTGCGCCCTGATGCGACAGCGCGTTCAGCATCGGCGTGAGATCCTCCATACGCTCGGCCACCACATGGATCACCCCGGCCTCGTTCTGCAGCCGGCCCGTCACCGCCAGGAACCGGGCCGCGATCACGCCGGCGCGGTTCTGCTCGAACACCTTCGGCCAGATGATGACATTGGCGCTGCCGGTCTCGTCCTCCATGGTGAGAAAGATCACCCCGTTGGCGGAGCCCGGGCGCTGGCGCACGAGGACGAGGCCCGCCACGGTGACCCGCCGCCCGCTCGCGACCTGCCCCAACTCTTCGCTGCGCAAAATACGCTTCTTGGCGAGACGGTCCCGCACGAAGCTCACCGGATGGGCTTTGAGCGAGAGCGACAGGTGGCGGTAGTCCTCCACCACATGCTCGCCGAGCGGCATGGGCGGCAAGGTGGCATCCGACTCCCGCTCCTCCGAAGCGGCAACGAACAGCGGCAGGTCGTCCTTGTCGCCGGAGCGGTTAAGCCCGCGCACGGCCCAGATGGCGTCGCGACGGTCGAGCCCGATCGATCGGAAGGCATCCGCCTCGGCCAGATCTTCGAGAACCGCGGCCGAAAGCTCGGCCCGGAGCCAGATGTCGCGCACCGAATCGTAGCCGCGCCCGCGCCGTTCGACGAGCCGCTCCATGTCGGCCTGGCGCAAGCCCTTGACCTGGCGCAGCCCCAAGCGGATCGCATGGTCGCCCAGAATATCGTCGCGCATCGCATCGTGGCGGGCATGAATCCGCGATCCAACTCCAGCGAAATCCGAACAGGTCGGCACAAGGCTATGATCCCACGCGGAAAAATTGATATCCACGGGATGGATCGGCACGCCGTGGTCGCGGGCGTCACGGACGATCTGGGCCGGCGCATAAAACCCCATCGGCTGGGCGTTCAGCAGCGCGCAGGCGAACACGTCCGGATAGCGGCACTTCATCCAGGCGGAAGCATAGACGAGCAGGGCGAACGAGGCCGCATGGCTTTCGGGAAACCCGTAGGTGCCGAAACCCTCGATCTGCTTGAAGCAATGATCCGCAAACTCGCGCTGATAGCCGCGGCCGACCATGCCGAGGACCATCTTGTCGTAGAAGGTGCTGATGGTGCCGACCCGCTTGAAGGTCGCCATGGCGCGGCGCAACTGGTCGGCCTCGCTGGGCGTGAAGCCGCCGGCCACGATCGAGATCTTCATCGCCTGTTCCTGGAACAGCGGCACGCCGAGCGTCTTCTTCAGAACCTCCTCGAGTTCCGCTGACGGATAGGTGACGGGCTCGATCCCCTGCCGGCGGCGCAGATAGGGATGCACCATGTCGCCCTGGATGGGACCCGGTCGGACGATCGCCACTTCGATGACGAGATCGTAAAAGCAGTTCGGCTTCAGGCGCGGCAGCATCGACATCTGGGCCCGGCTTTCGATCTGGAACACGCCGATCGTGTCGGCGCGCGAGATCATGGCGTAGACGCAGGCCTCCTCGGAGGGCAGGGTGGCGAGCGTGAGGGCTTGGCCATAGTGCTTCTCGAGAAGGTCGAACCCCTTCTTGAGGCAGGTCAACATGCCGAGCGCCAGGATGTCGATCTTTAGGAGGCCCAGGGTGTCGAGGTCGTCCTTGTCCCATTCGACCGTGGTGCGGTCCTGCATGGCCGCATTGCCGATCGGCACCACTTCGTCGAGCCGCGAACGGGTGATGACGAAGCCGCCCGTATGCTGGGAGAGGTGGCGCGGGAAGCCGGTCAGTTCGTCCGCAAGGCGCAGCACGGCCGCCATCCGGGGCTCGGCTGGGTCGAGCCCGATCTTGCGCGTCTCGGCCGGATCGATGCCGCTCGACCAATAGCCCCAGACCGTGCCGTTGAGGGCCGCCACGACATCGTCCGACAGGCCGAAGGCCTTGCCGACCTCCCGAATGGCCGAGCGGGTCCGATAGGTGACCACGCTGGCCGCCAGCCCGGCATGGGCGCGACCGTAATGGTCGTAGATGTGCTGCATCACGATTTCGCGCCGCTCGTGCTCGAAATCGACATCGATGTCGGGGGGCTCGTTGCGGGCGGGCGAGATGAACCGTTCGAACAGCAGGTCGTGATGGACGGGGTTCACTTCCGTGATGCCGAGGCAATAGCACAGCACCGAATTGGCCGCCGAGCCGCGCCCCTGGCACAAGATGCCCTTCGAACGCGCGAACCGGACGATGTCGTGGACGGTCAGGAAATAGGCCGCATAGCGAAGCTTGGTCACGATGCCGAGTTCGTGGGCGAGGGCGTCGCGGACCTTCTGCGGCACGCCTTCCGGATAGCGCCACCGCAGCCCGGCATCGGCGTAGGCCGCGAGCGCCTCGTCTTCGGTGTTGAAGCCTTCCCGGAGTTCGTCCGGGTAGTCGTATTTCAACTGGCTGAGCGAAAAGGAAAGCCCGTCGAGGAAGCGGGTCGTCTCCGCGACGGCCTCCGGTACTTCCGCGAAGATCCGCGCCATCTCGTCGCCGCTCTTGAGATGACGCTCGGCATTGGCTTCGAGCCGGCGCCCGGCCTTGTCCAGAGTGGTCTTTTCCCGGATGCACAACAGCACGTCGCCGAGCGCTCGCCGTTCGGGCGCATGCATGAGGACGTCGTTGGTGGCGATGAGTTTCAGGCCGGCTTTTTGCGCCAGCGCCGCGCGGGCGGCGAGCCGTCGTCGCATGTCGGGACCGAACAGATGGGTGGCGGCAAGCCAGACCCGGCCCGGTGCCGCATCGACCAGGCGGGCCAGCGTGCCATTTGCCGGCTTTCCGGCCGGAGCCTCATGGGTGCAGGTTTCCCCCACGATCAGCTGCAGGCCTTCGGCACGGTCGAGGAGGTCGGCGAGGCCGAGGCGGCAATGGCCTTTCAGGGCGCGGCGGTTGCCAAGCGTCAGCAGGCGCGTCAACCGTCCGTAGGCGGCGCGATCCCGGGGATAGGCAAAAACATCCGGCGTGCCGTCCTCGAAAACGAGCCGTGTCCCGACCACCACGCGAAAATCCGCGTCGGCCGGAATTCTTTCCTTGGCGAAACTATAGGCGCGCACCACGCCCGCCAGGGAGTTGCGATCCGTGATGCCGAGGCCGGCGAGCCCCAGCCCATGGGCCTGGGCCACCAATTCTTCAGGATGGGAGGCGCCCCGCAAAAATGAGAAATTGGTGGCCACCGCCAGTTCGGCAAAACGGGTCATCGTTTGGAGCCGCTCGTCCCCGCGGAAGCGGGAACCCAGAAACGCCAGAATGCATCTGATGCTCTGGATTCCCGCTTTCGCGGGAATGAGCGGGGCTTGAGGTGAATCGGGGTGAGTCTCACCCGAAAAGCCCATGCAGGAACCAGCGGGCCTGCACGGTCTCCTGGTTGAACAAGCCTTCGCGGAACAGCCAGAAGCGTCGGCCTTCCTGGTCTTCGGCCCGGAAATAGTCTCGCGTGAGGGCGCTCCCACCCTTCCACCATTCGGGCGCGATCCGCTCGGGACCCTCGATGGCCGCGATATCGTGGGTGACACGCCGCCAGCGGAATCGCAGGGGAGGTCCGTCCGGCACGGCAGCGAGCGTGTCGATCGGCTCAGGACGCTCGAACAGGCGGATCGGCCGGCAGGGTAGGGCTTCGTGGTTCGATTGAGCCAATGCGGGGAGGTTGCCTTGCGGCATCTGGGCGGCCGGCAGTGCCGTGACCGCGAATTCGGGAATATGCGTATCGTGGTCGGCGAAACGCAGGACACGTCGCAATCCCAACCGGGCGCCGAGCCGGTCGGCCAGGTCGGCCAGATCGGCATCCCGCGGATCGCCATCGTCCACGAGGCCGTCCTGAACCGGCTTCATGGGCTCGGCTCCAATGACCCCGAGACGGATCAGGTCGAACCCATAGCCGGTATCGAGTCCGTCCTCGCCGAGGGCCGCCATCCGCTCGCGGAACAAGCCCATGAGGGCTGCCGGGTCGCGGGTCGGCCGGCTGGTGCCGACGAGGATCCGCTTCACCGCGCCGTCGACCCGGAACAGGGTGGCTTCGAGCCGGCGGGCGCCGTCCTGGTTGCGCGACAACAGCACGCACAAATTCCGGGTCAGCCGCAGAAGCGCCGCTTCGACGTCGCTTTGCTGCGTGATCCCGCTCGCGAAGCGCCGCTCGGCCAGATAGACTGGCGCCTCGAAACGCGGCGTAATGGACGATTTCGTGCGTCCCAAAAAGCCATCGAGCCGGGCAAAGACCTGGGTACCGAACCGTGCCGTGATGGGGGCGCGGGGGCGCAGCAAAAGATCGCCCAGCCGGCGCAGGCCCGCCTGTTCCATGGCGCGCAGGGTCTCGCGGTCGAGCCGCAAGGCCGCCATTGGCAGATCCGCGACGATCCGGTCGAATCCCTCGTCGGCGGAAAGCGGAGCGATCTTCGGTCCGGCAAACCGCGCCAAGGCCCAGGCCGCTTCAGGGGTCGAGGCAACGGCGCCGAACGCCGTGAAGCCCTGGCCTGCCAGGCCGCCTTCGATCCTGTCCAGGAGCCCGGCTTCCCCGTCGAAAAGATGGGTCACGCCGGTGATGTCGAGAAAGACGCCATCCTCTCCGTCGAGCGCCGACAGCGGCGTGAACCTGCGGCACCAGTCGACGATATGGGTCGCGGTAGCGGCTTCGGCCGCAGGATCGGCTTCGGCCACCAGCAGAGCGGGGCACATGGCGCGGGCATCGGCCAGCGTCAGGCCGGGCTTGATGCCGATCGCCGCCGCATAATCGTCGACCGCGGCGATCCGCTGCGCGCCCTTGACCTTGAGCACGGTCACGAGGGGCAGGGCGCTCCTGTCGTGGGGCGTGTTGCGCGCCTCAGGCGTGCGCCGCCTCGCGCCAGAGCCCGATTGCCTCCTGAGGCGGTCGGTCGGCAAGCGGGGCAGAAACACGGAAAGGTACCGGGTGGTCATCGAAGCACCTTTGCGCTGGGTTCCAGACGAGGAAGTTGATGTGGTCGCTGTCGAAGCCCTGGGCGGCACCCAGGCGCTGCTTGAGAAGCCGGATCGCGAAGGCGGCCGTACCGGGAATGGGCATGCGATTGCCGGCGGAAGGCATGCGCGGGCTTGGGCAGGAGCCGACCAGGAACCGCGTTTCCGCGGCGCTCGACAAGCCGGAGGCATGACCCGACAGCCCCGTATGCAGGAGCAGCACCGTCCCATGGCCCGCCTGGGCCGCAAGCAGCAGTCGCCGCGAGGGTGCCAGGCCGTAATGCTTGCTGGTCCAGAGTTCCGCCAGGACCACGGGGGCCTTGAGCCGCAGGGCTTCCTCGCAAGCCCACAGGGCCATCGGCGCGTCCCGGGCCCGCACCAGAATGAGCCGGTCGGGGTCGATGCCATGGCCGGCCAGCCCTGGCCGATAGGGCGATCCCGTCTCGAAGGCGGCACAATCCTCGACGATCCAGACGAGCGGTCCCGCATCGGCGCAACGCACCGCCAGAGCCGCCGCAAAGCCGGCCGCTGCGCCGTCGTCCTGGCGGTGCGCGGCCACGATCTCGTGCAGGGTGCCGGGGCGAAGCCCGCCGCCCAGCATATCGTCGAGCCGCAGCGGCCCATTGCCGAGCCGGATGCGCTTTTCCCTCGGAGCCTTTCTGGGCACGATTGTGCCGGCCCTGCCCTGGCGGGCATGCCGCCCCGGGGCTAGATCCGTCCTGGCCTCGATCCTGGCCACGGCTTCGCGAAGAAGGGCCAGTCGCTCCGATCCACTGCCGTGCAGCACCGTTCAGCCTTCACATGGTAAGAGCGGACGCCCGCTTTGCCCGAGTTCTACGGGCAAAGCGATTAAATGTTCCTGATTTGTTCTTATAGATTCCGAGCCTGGGCGAGAGAGTCAAGCGGCTTTCGAATCACCTCCGGTTGAACCCAGGATTCGTGCCTAAGGGCGCGCGACCGCCCAAAGGCTTATCCACAACGGTAAAAAGGCAGCTCCGGATCGCCCCCAAGGCGCATTGGCCGTGTGCTGATCAAAAAAGCGGCGTATGAAGAGAAGGTACGGCCAAGTTTGCAGGACGAGACATGGCGGCCAACGACAACTGGTCCAATCGCAAGCCGGCTCCTCCGGAACCCTCGAACAATCGGGGAAACATCGTCGCGCTGGTCGCGGTCGTCCTCGTGGCGGCCGCCCTGTTCTGGACCGTTTCGGCTATCCAGAAACACAATGCCGTGCAGAATTGTATCGATTCCGGCCGGCACGATTGCGTGGCCCTTCCCACCGGGCAGGGCTAACCGGCCTTCGGCAGCTTCGTATCGATCTTCGATCGAACCGCGACGAAAAGTCTGCGCCGGCCATCTTTTCAGCCGTATCGACGCCATAAAAGCTTCGGGACGAAATCGTTCGGACGAGTAAGCAATCGAACCATGGCCGGGACGCTTTGAAAGCCGCCGTACGATCCACCATTCTCAAGACCGCGATTGTGGTCTGCTGTGGCGGTCTGCTGTCAGGATGCGTTGCGGCCGTCGCCGATGGCGTCGACAGCGTCGGAACCTTCGTGACCGGAGGGCCGGCCGGCACACCCCGGCCGATCCAGATCTTCGTCGAATTCGACACGGCCTTCGGAGCGGGCCGCCGAACCTTCGAATTCGTCCGTTGCGGCGCATTTCTCGCTCACCACCATCAGCGTTCCGCCGGAGCATCAGGCCGGCTCGATCGAGCGCCCGCGTCTCGGGTCCGAAAACAAGCTGCACGACTTCGTGGTCGCCGGGCGGCGATCGCTCGACGAAGAGGCCTTCCGCAACGAGATCGCATCCCACATTTCCGGCCGGATCGGCTCCAACCGCGACATCCTGCTGTTCGTGCACGGGTTCAACACGAGCTTCGACGAAGCCCGCTTCCGCCTGGCCCAGATCGTGACCGACGGCGGCTTCAACGGCGTGCCGGTCCTGTTCACCTGGCCGTCGAAGGGCAGTGTCTTCGCCTATGGCTCCGATCGCGAAAGCGCCATGGCGTCCCGCGATGCCCTCGGCCATCTGCTCAGCGTGCTCGCCGCAGAACCCGACATCGGCAAGATCCATGTGCTGGCCCATTCCATGGGAGCGTGGCTGGCCATGGAAG
The DNA here is from genome assembly GCA_963851175.1 of uncultured Alphaproteobacteria bacterium. GTDB lineage: Bacteria > Pseudomonadota > Alphaproteobacteria > Rhizobiales > Beijerinckiaceae > Lichenihabitans. Next base: position 118,648 of record CAWKNU010000005.1, read on the forward strand.
CTCTGCGGGAGAATGCCATTGCGGGCCATCCCGATCTCGATGGCCATCTCGGCGATGTCATGCTGGCCGCCCCGGACATCGACCTCGAGGTCTTCCGGCAGCAGATGGCGCGGCTCGGGTCCTTCGCCCATGTGTCGATCTTCACCGCCGCCAATGACCGAGCCCTCAACGTGTCCAGCATGATGGCCGATCGGCCGCGGCTCGGTGCGCTCGATCCTTCCAGGCCGTCCGACCGCGAGGCCATCCGCAATCTGGGCGTCCAGGTCATCGATCTCAGCCAGGACAGCGTCGGCCTGATTGGCCACGGCACCTATGCAAATTCGCCGCAGGTGATCAAAGGCATCGGGGCCGAACTCGGGACGGCGCGGAGCGAGGATCGGGACACACAGGCGGTGCTCGATGGGACCGTGGGCTCGCCCAATGCTCTGCCCTCGCAGGCCGGTGGCGCGGTCGTTGCTACCCCGCTGCCACCCCCGGCACTGCCGTCGGCCGCGGCTCAGACGTCTGCCGCTCAGCCGCCCACGGCCCAGCCGTCTGCGGCACCGCCCCCCACCGCTCGGGCGCCCACGAGCCCGGGACCCTCGGCCCAGGCACCCGCGACAGCGAGCCCGGTCCCCGTGCCGAACTGACGGTGCCGGCTGCGATCCGTCTATTCGAGCGCGCTGCAAGCCATGCTAAGCTGACCGAAGGAGTGGCGAGCTCGGTTTCCCGGCGGCTCCATATGGCACCGGAAGGCAGCATGAACCTTCATCAGCCCCAAAGGCCGTCTCCGGAAGGCATGCCGACGGCCGATGGACTTTATCGACGCGCCTTCACGGTCGACGAAATTCTTCGCATGGAAGATCTCGGCATCCTCGGCGAGGAGGAGCGGTTCGAACTGCTGGAAGGAGACATCGTTCTCATGCAGGCGAAGAATTTCGCGCACGAGAGGATAAAGCTCGCCCTCGTCCGACGCTTGTCCCGCGCCCTTCCGGATAATCTTCAACTCGGCGTCGAGACGACCCTCTATCTTTCGGATCGGACGTTTCTGGAGCCGGACCTCACGGTGTTTCCGATGATGAACACCGAACATGTACGAGGGGCGGATGTGCTGCTTGCCATCGAAGTGGCCCATACGACCTTGCGTTACGATCTAGGGCGCAAGGCTGCGCTTTACGCCCGCTACGGTGTCCAAGAGCTCTGGGTTATTGATGCGCAGGAGCTGAAAACTCATGTTCATCGCGAGCCCGTCGAGGGGCATTGGACTGCGGTCACCGTCCTGGAGGACCGGGCCGTTCTGACCCATGCGGAGGCGCCGGGGTTCTCGGTCGTGCTCGCGGAGCTTTGATCCTCGGTCACATGAACTGGTGCAGCCCCGGTATCGAGGCGCCAAGTTCGCCGACGGCGTCTTCCCCCGCATGCTGCCGGAGATAGGCAAACATTTCACGGCCGAGACTCTGCATCTGGCTCATGCCGAGTCCGGCGCTCGTGAGCTGGTTGGCGAGGCCCATGAGGCCCGCGCCGGGCGTGCTCATCAGCCCGGAGACGACGCCCCCGCCTTCTTCCTCGGACGCGGCTCCTGCGGCTGCCTCTCGGGCGCCGGGGACCTTGTCGAGCACGGCCGCGCTTTGCTCGGGCGTGACCTGCTTTTGCAGGAAATTGAGCACGATCCCGACCGCCTTGTGGCTGGTTTCCGGCTCGAGACCCGTAGCGGCGCTCACACGTTGAACAAGCTCATCCATCCCGATCGCTCCGTTGCGGCGGCAGTGCCGCGCCATAGGTAGGTCAGATTGCGGGCTGTTGTCCGCAAGGCTCGCGGCCCGTGCGGCACGCAGAAGGATTGTGGGATCCGCCAGGCCCATGGCAAGACCCTGGCAATCGAGGACGAGGTGGCCGATATGAGACCGGTAGCCGAACAGCAGAAGCGCCATGCCGACCGTTGAAGAGATCGTCGACAATTTCACGTTCATCGACGATTGGAACGAACGCTATCGATATCTGATCGAGCTCGGCCGCTTGTTGGAGCCGCTGCCCGAGGAAGCCCATAACGAGGAGAATCGGGTTCGCGGGTGCGCCAGCCAGGTCTGGCTGGAGACCACCATCAAGGATCGCGCCGGCGAGCCGGTCCTTGCCTTCAAGGGCGACAGCGATGCCTTCATCGTCAAAGGCCTGATCTATCTCGTGATCGCCCTCTACGGGGAACACACGCCGGCCGAAATCTCGGCGATCGATGCCGGCGACCTGTTCGCTCAGCTCGATCTCAGCCAGCACCTCACGCCGCAGCGCTCGAACGGTCTCCGGGCCATGGTGGACCGCATCAAGCGCGACGCCAATCGGGCGACCTCGGATGCGGTCGAGGCCTAGCGGCCCCGAGGCGGACGCGCGTCGGCCGGCCTACTTTGCCTGACGCCGGCGTTGTTGGCCCAATCCCATCTCCTTGGCCAGCTTCGATCGTGCTTGGGCATAGTTGGGCGCCACCATGGGATAGTCGGCGCTCAATCCCCATTTTTCGCGGTAGTCGTCGGGCGACATATTGTACTGGGTCCGCAGATGCCGCTTGAGAGACTTGAATCTCTTCCCATCTTCCAGGCAGATGATGTAGTCGTCGGTGACCGATTTCTTCGCAGGAACCGCCGGCTTCGGGGCTTCGATCGGGGCCGGGACAGAGGCTGCGGTGAGCCGTGCCAAGGCCGCATGGATGTCGCCGATCAGTCCCGGAAGTTCGACGGCGGGCACCGAATTCTTGCTGACGTAAGCAGCCACGATTTCCGCGGCGAGCTCCAAATAGGCTTCTGAGTTTTCTGCGTCCATGATCACGTCACCCGTCACGAGTATTTGCCTGGCAAGCCGGGACCTTCCGCCGGCGATCATTACCGGGGACGATCTCCTGCTCGCTAGCGCACCACGCTAGGCATTGCGGCGAATCGCGCGTTTCGTCAATCAATTTGAACAACCAGACGTGGTAGCGAAAGATAATTCAGTGCATTCGCCCGCCACTGTTACCTGCTTTTCCTAGTCCAGTGTCTGCCTGGGCAGAATTGCACAATGTCTTTGGTCCAGGCGGGCGGACTCGCAGTGGCGCCGGAAGCGCAATTCGGAACCGTTCCGCTGCGAAAGCTTGCGAACGCTGCATCTCAGCCCTACTAAAACGCCTCGAGGAGTACGCATGTCGACCGATACCAAAGCGAAAGTGACCAAGGCGGACGCCGAGTGGCGGGAGCAACTCACGCCGGAGCAGTTCCACGTCGCGCGCGAGCACGGAACGGAACGCGCATTTACCGGGCCATATTGGGACACCAAGACCAAGGGTACCTATCATTGCGCCTGTTGCGGGACGCCCCTGTTCCGCTCGGAAACCAAGTTCGACTCGGGCACCGGTTGGCCGAGTTTCTTCGCGCCGATCGAACCCGGTGCCGTCGAGGAGCATACGGACACGTCCTGGCTGATGCGCCGGACCGAGGTTCGTTGCGCTTCCTGCGAAGCGCATCTTGGCCACCTGTTTCCGGATGGCCCGGCCCCGACCGGCTTGCGCTATTGCATGAACGGGACGGTGCTGAAGCTCGACCCGGATCAGGGCTGATCGTGGGGGCTCCGTTCAAGGCCGGCTTGACCAAGGCCGGCGAGCCTCCGCGGGTCCCTGCACGGCCCAAGACCTGCATGGCGCACGGCCAGACATGGACCGACGATTACGCGTGGCTTCGCGCGCCGAACTGGCGCGAGGTCCTGCAGGACCCTGGCGCGTTGCCGGACGACATCCGTGCCGTGCTCGAACGCGAAAACGCCTTCGCTGACGAGACCATGAAGGGAACCGTCGCGCTGCAACGGCAACTCGTCGAGGAGATGCGGGGTCGGATCGAGGAGGAGGATGCCGAAGTTCCGGTGCCGGACGGCCCGTTCGAATATTACGACCGGTTCCGCGAAGGGGGGCAGCACGAACTGATTTGCCGACAGCCGCGGGGGGGCGGCACCGAAGAGGTGTTGCTGGATGGCGACAGCCTCGCCTCGGGCAAGTCCTTTTTCGAGCTTGCCGCCACCCAGTATGCGCCGAACCACGCGCTTCTGGCCTGGAGCGCCGACACCAAGGGGTCGGAACTCTACGAGGTGCGGGTTCGTGACCTCGCGAGCGGCACCGATATGTCCGACACGGTGTCCCGGACCGACGGCGAGGTGGTTTGGACGGCCGACAGCCGAGCCTTCTTCTACGTCAAGGTCGACAAGAACCACCGGGCCAGCAGCGTCCATCTGCACATCCTCGGAACGCGCCAGAGCGCGGATCTTCTCGTGCTGAAGGAGGACGATCCGGCGTGGTTCGTTTCGATCCAACGCACCCGGTCGGGGCGGTTCCTGGTGATCAGCATCCATGGGCACGATGCCGCCGAGGCCCATGTGGTGGATCTCGACGCGCCGCGTAGTGCTCCGCGCTTGATCGCGGCGCGCGAGAGCGGTTTGCGCTACGAGGTCGATCACCGGGACGATCGCTTCATTATCCTGACCAACGCCGACGGCGCCGAAGATTTCAAGATCGTCGAAGCCCCGGTCCAAATGCCGGGGCGGGATCACTGGCGTGACCTCATTCCGCATCGGCCCGGATGCATGGTGGTCTCAAGCATGGCGTTCCAGGACCATCTGGTCCGGCTGGAGCGCGAGAACGGTCTGCCGCGAATCCTGATCCGCAGCTTTACGACAGGCAGCGAAAAGGCGGTCGCGTTTCCCGAGGACGCCTATTCGCTTGGCCTCGCGTATCTCGCCGAGCAGAGCACCGCGGTGATGCGGTTTTCGTACTCCTCGATGACGACGCCCCACGAAGTCTACGACTACGACATGGAGCGCGACACCCGCGTCTTGCGCAAGCAGCAGGTCGTACCCTCCGGACACGACCCCCAGGCCTATGTCACACGCCGGATCTTCGCGACGGCGCCCGATGGGGCCCAGGTTCCGATTTCTCTGCTTCACCGCCGCGACCTGAAGCTCGATGGGTCGGCGCCAGCCTTGCTGTACGGCTATGGCGCCTATGGACACGCGCTGCCGGCCTCCTTTGGCACCAAGCGGCTTTCATTGGTGGACCGTGGCTTCGTGTTTGCCATCGCCCATGTCCGGGGCGGCACCGACAAGGGCTGGCACTGGTACGAGGATGGCAAGCTCGCCAACAAGCGAAACACCTTCAGCGACTTCATTGCGGCAGGCCGGGCCCTGGTCGATGCAGGCTTCACGGCCCCCGGGCGCATCGTGGCCCAGGGCGGCAGCGCCGGAGGCATGCTGATGGGCGTGGTAGCCAACGAGGCGCCCACGCTGTTCGCGGGCATTATTGCCGACGTGCCGTTCGTCGACGTGCTGAACACCGTGATGGATGCCGATTTGCCGCTGACGCCGCCCGAATGGCTGGAATGGGGCGACCCCATCAAGGACCCGGACGCCTTCGAGCGCATAGGGGGCTACTCGCCTTATGACAACGTCCGCCCCCAGAACTATCCCGCGATCCTGGCGCTCGGCGGTCTGACCGACCCGCGCGTCACCTATTGGGAACCGGCTAAATGGGTCGCCAAGCTGCGCGCCACCATGACCGGCGGTGGTCCCGTCCTGTTGAAGACCAACATGGATGCCGGGCACGGCGGCGCCCCGGGCCGGTTCGATCAACTGGACGAGGTCGCCCTGGAATATGCCTTCGCCCTGGCATGCACTGGGATGCAGGAGAGAAGCGTCGCGGTCGAGGGGGATGCCGCACTCCCGGAGTAAGGTGAGGCCTCGGCACGGCAGCGCCGGCCCCGTCGATCCTAAGGGGTGCTTTGCGGCTCCTGAGCTTCGATGAAGGCCTTGAGGTCCTGCATCGAGGCGAAGCGGTGGGTTCCTGTTTCGGTTTCGACCTCGATGGCGCCATCCGACAGCAGCACGTAAGAAGCCCCTCCCGCCTCGTAGCGCCCTACGATCGTCGGGGCGGCCGCGACGTCGGCGATGCCGACGCGACGGAACGATCCGAGGGCCGCGGGTTCGCCGGGGTTGAGTTCATTCGGGCCGCCCGAGCCGGACGCCTTGCTGAGTGGTGCTTCCCTGGGCCGCCGTTCGGGCGCGGCAGGCGACAAGCTCGATGATGCTCCGGCTCCATCCTCCGGATCGGGACGAAGCGCCGGTTCGGGTGGGGGCTCGTCGGACTCGGGCATCGGCGTAGACGCGGGAGGGGGTTCCGGTTCCGGGTGGGACAGGTCCGCAGGCGGCCCCTGGGACTTGAGGAAACGCGCTCGAAGCTTCGCCCAGGGCAGGCGGGAGGTCGCCTCCGTCTCGACCTGCGGGCCAGCATCGGAGCGCGGCTCGGCAAGCTCTTCCGCAACGGGCTGCGCCGCCTCGTGCGCGAGCGATTCTTCGATGACCGGGCCGGTGTCCCGCTCGAGACCATCAACGGATTCTGAGGTTTGTTGCACCCTACCGGCGTCTTCATTCTCGCCGAGAGGCAATGCGTGCTGTTCCTCGGGTGCGAGTGGCTGGTCTGGCTCGGACGCGGCCCCAGCATAGTCCGCGACGTAGGGTGCCACGGCCGAGGGTTCGTCGCCGAGGTTCGCGGAAAAGGCCTCGACACTGCGGTGCATCGCTTTTTGCAACGCGCCGAGCCGGAACAGAATGGCGCCGAGCGCCAGGGTGATGCTGCCGCCCGACAGGGCTACAGTGCCGGCGATGACCTCGGTCCAGCCCCATTCTACGGGCATGTATGAAATCCCGGATGCGATCGAGATCGCCCCTGCGACAGCCAGAACGGCACCAAGGGCGAAGATCAACCACGTCATCGACCGCTTTCCGGGTTTTGAACCGCCTGCCGCAGCAGGCCTGCCTGCAGGGGTGTCTCGAAATGAGCATGAATGTGCTGCCGTGTAAAACTGGCGGCGCCCGTTTTCCGGTCCAAACAGAAATCCTTCCCGTTGCGGTGGGCGCACGCGCCAACTAGTTTGCGCTCCGTGGCGGGCCAGTTCCGTTCTCAGGCTCGGTGCGCGTCCTGCGCGGCCATTTTCAAGGAGCTTCGACCATGTCCTTTACGCTTCCCCCGCTGCCCTATGCCTATGACGCGCTGCAGCCGTACATGTCCAAGGAAACGCTTGAGTTTCACCACGACAAGCACCATCAGGCCTATGTGACCAACGGCAACAATCTCCTCAAAGGCACGGAGTTCGAGGGCAAGTCCGTCGAAGAGGTAGTCAAGGGCTCGTTCGGCAAGAACCAGGGCCTCTTCAACAATGCCGGCCAGCATTACAACCACATCCACTTCTGGCAGTGGATGAAGCCGAAGGGGGGCGGCAAGCCGTCCGGCGCCATCGAGAAGGCGATCAGCGACAGCTTCGGTTCGTTCGAGAAGATGAGCGAGGATTTCATCCAGGCCGGCACCACCCAGTTCGGTTCGGGATGGGCCTGGCTCGCCGTCAAGAACGGCAAGATCGAGGTCATGAAGACGCCCAACGGTGAGAACCCGCTCGTGCACGGGGCTTCCCCCATCCTCGGCGTCGACGTTTGGGAGCACTCCTATTACATCGATTACCGCAACCGTCGCCCGGACTACCTGAAGGCGTTCATGGAAAACCTGGTCAATTGGGACCATGTCGAGGAACTCTATCAGGGCGCGCACTGATCGCAGAGGCCTGAGCACGGGGCCGAACGATCGGCCCCGTGTTTCCTGGTTGCCGTTTGATGGGGCGACCGACGCAACCCTCATCGTTCCATTTGGACGCGTGAAGGCTAACGATAGAGGCTGATGCCTCGGTTCGTCGGCACTGCCTGCGAGTTCGAGGCTTCATGTACAAGCATCTCCTTTCGGTGGGCGGATTGACGCTGGTGTCGCGCGCCACCGGATTTGTCCGCGATGTCATGGTCGGGGCGATGCTCGGCGCTAGCGGCATCGCCGACGCTTTCGTGATCGCGTTCCGGCTGCCCAACCACTTCCGGGCGATCTTCGGCGAAGGTGCCTTCAACTCCGCCTATGTACCCTCCTATGCCCGGGTGCTGGAACGCCGCGGCAGCGGAGAGGCGGCGTCCTTCGCCAGCCAGATCTTCACGATCCTTCTCCTGACGCAGGTGATCCTGCTGGTCGCGGCCGAACTGTTCACGCCGACCCTCGTCGGGCTGCTGGCGCCCGGGTTCGACCGAGACCCGGTGAAGCTGGCGCACGCGATCACGATGACGCGCATCACCTTCCCGTATCTCCTGTGCGTTACCCTGGTGACGCTGCAATCGGGCACGCTCAACGCGCACCGGCGGTTTACCGCTTCGGCCTTCGCGCCGGTCCTGCTCAACGTGGTGATGGTGCTGTTCCTGGCGGTCGCCTGGCTGTTCCCGAATGCGGGGGTAGCGGCGAGTGTCGGCGTCACGGTGTCGGGGGTGGCCCAACTCGCCCTGATGATGGTGGCGGCGCGCCGGGCCGGCGTCCTCGAACGGCTCGTCCGGCCGAACCTTGGGGCCGATGTCAGGCAGTTTTTCCGGGCGCTCGGGCCCGCGGTAATCGGCTCGGCGGGCGTGCAGATCGCGATTTTCGCGGACACGATCATCGGATCGCTGCTGCCGACCGGCGGTCCATCGTCGATCTACTATGCCGAGCGGCTTTATCAGCTGCCCATCGGGGTCATCGGCATAGCGGCCGGCACGGTTTTGCTGCCCGAGATGAGCCGCTTCTTCGCGGCCGGCAACGCCGAAGGCGCATTGACGGCGCAGAACCGGACCATGGCCATCACCCTTGCCTTGTCGGCCCCGTTTTTCGCGGCCTTCATCTTGGTGCCCGAGCAGATCATGCGGGGCGTGTTCCTGCGCGGCCAGTTCACGGCCGAAGCTGCCTCGGCTTCGGCTGCGGTCTTGGCCGCCTATGGATTCGGTCTGCTACCGATTGTGCTGATCCGCTCCGCGGTCGCCGGGTTCCAGGCGCGTGGCAATACAACCATCCCGATGGTGGCTTCGCTGATAGCCGTGGCCTGCAATCTTGCGCTTAAGCTGGTCCTCTACAGGCCCTTGGGGGCGGTTGGTCTTGCGGCGGCGACGGCCGTGGGAGCCTGGATCAATCTTCTGATCCTGTCTGGCCTCGGCTGGCTTCAAGGCGTCATCGAGCCCGACGAAATGCTGGCCAAAGTGGCCATCGGGGTCGATCTTGCGGCCTTCGTGCTGGGGGCCTTCATTCTCATTGGCGACCCGGCCATCGAAACCATGACGCACAACTATCGCCTGAACAACGAGATGCACCTGCTCCTGCTCGGGGCGGCCAGCAGCATCGTGTACGGGCTTGCGTTGGCGGTGTCGCTGTGGGTGCTCGGGGTCAAGCTGCCATCCCGGGCCAAGCGCCCCCTGCCGCCGCTGGCAGTGCGCTCGCGCATCGCCTGAGAAAACCTCGGAGAGCACGATGCAGCAGGCCCTCTACGTCTTCGATGCCTTCGGGACCCTGTTCGACGTCAATTCTGCCGTGGAGCGGCATCGCGACGAGATCGGGCCGCAGGCAACGCGTCTTGCGGAACTGTGGAGGACCAAGCAGCTCGAATATAGCTGGGTCCGGAGCTTGATGGGCCGGTGGCGGGACTTTCAGAGCCTGACCGAGGAGGCGCTGGCGTTCGCAGCCGAGCGTTGCGGGGGCGTCAGCGAGAGTCTGCGGGCCAGCCTCCTCGACGCCTATGCCGAACTCGACGCGTATCCGGATGTCGGGCCGACGCTCGGCGCCCTCAAGGCGCGGGGTGCCCGGACCGCGATCCTGTCGAACGGCACCGACGCGATGCTGGCGCGGGCAATTGCCTCAGCGGGCATAGGCCAAGGGCTTGATGCCAGCCTGTCGGTGGACAGGGCGGGGGTGTTCAAGACGGATCGGCGCGCCTACGAACTCGTGGGTAAGCATTTCGAGATCGCGCCGAACGAGGTCGCATTCGTGTCCTCCAACCGATGGGACGTGGCCGGTGCGACCGCTTTCGGATTCCAGGCGATCTGGATCAATCGCACCGGAGCGCCAGACGAGTACCACGACCTGCCGCCCGCAAGGGTGCTAGGCTCGCTGACGGAGTTGATCGCTTGCGAGGATCCATACCGGCGATAGAGCATCCGTTCCCCGCATCTTGAGCTTCGGTTTCGTGCGGCGCCGGCTCTACCGGCCAGCAGCTTTGATGCACGTTCCCAAAAGGCCCTGCGCACGGGATCGCTGTCCTGGTTTCTGCCGGACGACACTGCTCCGGGATAGGTGGTGGCTCTCGGTTGTGTTCTCATGCTGGCTCGAAGCGCGGCTGAGCAGGCGCGGTGATGGCGATAGAGTTCGTGGACAAAGATCCGAAGAAGCCAAAGCTTCCCGCGTCTGCTCCGAAAAGATCGGGCGGAGAGCGTCTCTCTTTCCTAGATGGACTTCGCGGCTTGGCGGCTTTGCAAGTCGTGCTACTCCATTACTGTGCGGCGTTCCTGCCTGGGCTGGGCACTCGCAACGCGGCGCTGATTCGGTATCCGTGGGAAAGCGCTTGGATCAAAGCGCCCCTGTTCTTCATCGTCGATGGCACTTTCGCGGTTTACATCTTCTTCGTCATCAGCGGCATGGTGCTGACCATTGCTTTCGAGCGGCGGCCGCTGGCGTTTCCTGTCGCAATTGGCCAGCGTGCCATCCGCCTCGGGGGCCCGATGGTCATCGCCCTGATTTTCTCGGCCGCTCTTCTTGCCCTGTTTCCGCAAGCCCACAGCGAGGCCGCCGCCCTGTCGGGCTCAGCCGACTGGCTGGGTCGCCTCATGCAGGCCCCGAGCGGCCTGGCAGAAATTGTCCATCAGGTGGTGTCGGGCGGAATGCTGGTTGGATATAAAGAAACTTCACTGCTTCCCCAGGTGGTGCTTGAGGCACTAGTGCCGGATCCGGATTATCGGTCGTTCGATCCGCCATTGTGGTCCTTGCATGTTGAGTTTTGGGGTTCCGTCCTCATGGCCGGACTTGCTGTCATGCGTCACCTTCTACCCACGCGTGCGCATTTGGTGCTGGCAATCGCACTGGCGCTGTTGCTGTCGCGACACGCCTTTCTCGCGTTCATGGTCGGCCATCTGTTTGCCCTGGCTCGGACATCACCGCGTTGGGGCCTGATGCGGGGCTCGCCCGTCTTGCTCTGCCTTGGCGTGATAAGCCTTGTCCTCGGTATCTATGCGTGCACCAACCCACCTTGGGACTGGATCAAGGCATGGTTCGCGGTGCCTGGCCCGTTCCGCCTCTACGGCGCATTCCACACGCAAAACCTCTATGCGGCGAGTGTGTTTTTCGCGGGGGTCATGTTAATTCCTGCCCTCACGTCCGTCCTTGCCGCACCTCCGGTGCGTTGGCTCGGGCGCAACAGCTTTGGTCTTTACCTGCTGCACTTCCCGATCTTGTTCACGCTGGCTTCGGCCATCCTCGTCAAGCTGAACGGACCTATGCCGTACGGCGCGGCCGCCTTTGGGTCTGCGGCTGCTGGGATCGCTTTGAGCCTGGGAGCCGCCGTGCTCTTTACGGCCTTTGTTGACCAGCCCTTTATCAGGCTCAGCCGCAAGTTGGCGAACTACGCGACGCGCCTCGCCACGCGCTCGAGCATGCTGCCAGAGGAGCGGCGCCTCCAATGATGGGTCGGCAGCCCTGGACTTCGAAGGGCCGAGGCGATGCCGCCGCACCAGGTTGGGCCTCTTAGATTTGGAAGTTCCCAGTCAGAGTTCGAGCCGCAATCCGGAGCCGCCTAGCCTACATGGCCAAGGCGTGCAGCACGCGCGCCCAGCTGCGTGCGCCTTTCTGGAATGACGTTAGATTGTACTTCTCGTTCGGCGAATGGATGCGATCGTCGTCGAGCGAAAAGCCGATCATGAGCGCGTCCATTTTCAGGTCCTTCTTGAAGGACCCGACGATCGGGATCGAGCCGCCCGAACCGGCCAGCACGGGTTCCTTGCCCCATTCGGCCTGAAGCGCCCGGCGCGCCCGCGTCAAGGCTTCCGAGCTGAACGGTAGTTGCAGGGCGGGGCTGGCGCCATGCGACAGGAATTCGGCCGTGCAATCGACCGGCAGGCGCGCCTCCACGAACGCCCGGAGTGCGTCCACGACCTTGGCAGGATTCTGCCGCCCGACGAGCCGAAACGAGATTTTCGCGCTGGCCTCGGCCGGCAATACGGTCTTGGAACCCACTCCGGTATAACCGCCCAAAATGCCGTTGCAGTCGCAGGTCGGCCGCGACCAGATCTTCTCGAGCACGCCACGGTCGGCCTCGCCGACCGGCGCCGACAAGCCGACATCGTTCAGAAACTCGGCATCGTCGAACGGCAGCGCCTTCCATTGCTCCGCCACCTCGGGGGGGAGTTCCTCGACGCCATCGTAGAAGCCGGGCAGGGTGACCCGGCCATCCGGGCCGTGCAGGTCCGCGATGATGCGCGACAAGACGTGGATCGGATTGACGGCCGCGCCGCCGAACATCCCCGAATGGAGATCGCGGCTGGCACCCCGGATGACGACTTCCTCCAGCACCAAGCCGCGCAGCATGGTGGTGATAGCCGGCGTCGAGGGATCCCACATCCCCGTATCGCATACCAGCGCCAGGTCGGCTGACAGCTCCTGGCTGTTGGCCTCGAGGAAGGCCGGAAGCGAGGGGGAGCCGGTTTCCTCCTCGCCTTCGAACAGCACGGTCACGTCGCAGGGCAAGCCTCCGGTTTCGCGGAAGGCCCTGCAGGCTTCGACGAAGGTCATGAGCTGGCCCTTGTCGTCCGAGGCTCCCCGGCCGACGATCCGGGCTGTGCTGCCCTCGCCGACCAGGGCAGGGGCGAACGGATTGCTGTTCCACAGCGATACCGGATCCACCGGCTGGACGTCGTAATGGCCGTAGAACAGCACATGGGGCGCATCGCGCCGCACGGCCTTGGCGCTGCCGACCACCATGGGACGACCCGCGGTCGGGCGGACCGAAGCCTCGAAGCCGATGTGCTCGAGTTCACGGGCCAGCCATTGTGCGGCACGCTCGCAGTCCGCCGCATAGGCGGTGTCGGTCGAAATCGAGGGGATTGCCAGCAGCGCGAAGAGACGAGCGAGCGCGCCGTCCCGGTTGGCGTCTAATCGGTCCAGGACGGTTTCAAGCGTGGCCATGAATTGATCTCATCGAACGGGACTCATCTGCCTGCCAATAGCAGCGGCTAATGGTGCGGCATAGGGCGTGATGCTTTCGGAGCCGAGTGGCCGACTGTCATCACCGGCCCCATCCAGTGCTTTGCCCGCCCCAAAATGGAACAGGTCAGGGCTGGCGAACCGGACAATGCCTGAAAGTGTTAAAAAAAGATTGCGTCGCACCGTGATTTTGCGGGCAATCGGTTGACCATTTCACGCGAGACACGTACGTTGTACTTCTTTGCATTATCGGCGCGGTGCCCGAACCAAGAAACTCGGCTTGATGGACGTGGGGCTAAGAGAAGTTCGGGCAGTTGCTGTGTTCCGGATGTGGACTTGTTTTATTATTCAGCAATCATCTGACCTTGCGCACCTGCGCTGACCAAGTCGGCATGTAGAAGAGCCGAGATAGACGTCATAGCTCCGAAGCCAAAGGAACTCGACATTGAGCTCGGTTCAGGCCTTTCTTGGTACTTCGCTGGTGGCGAGACAACCTGAACGGGACAATTCTCTGTCGACCCCACCGGATCTGGCGTCGGACGCCAAGAGCTTCATGCGGCGGGTTCTGCAAGGGACAGATCTGCGGCCCAGCCAGCCGGACTCGCCTCCGTCGCCCAAGCGAAACTACGAGCTGGCTTTCCGGCTTCTCGAAGACGCCGCCAAGGCTCTGGCCTCGATGCATGATCGGCAGGCGCATCTCGAGGCTTCCGTGGCCTCGCTCCAGGCCAGGGCCAGCCTCAGGATCGAAGCCGCCGAAGACACGGTCCGCGAGTGGCAGGCCTTTGCGATGATGTTGAAAACCCGGCTTCACGATGCCGAGGAGCGCCTGGCAGCAATGCAAGAGCGGGCACAAGCCGCAGAGGCACAGGCGAGCGTCGAGCGAGCACGGGCCCTGGCGGCCGAGAAGTGGCAGAGTGACGAAGGCGCGTTTTCCAGGAGCCTGCACGACAAGATCGTCGCGATCTTCGGAGACGGATCGAGAGCCCAATCGATCCTTTCTAAACTAGCAGAGATTTCGCCCCCGCGAATCGATTATGATTGAGCCGGGCTCAGCGGGCGGCCTACCATAGGCGTGCGGTGATCTCGTGTGCCGAACCGGCGTGACCGGGGCGGCTTACCCGAACACTGCTGAGTAGATCGGGTGATGCCGGCTGGTGCTGACTGAACTTTGAAAGATGCTCCCCATGGCCGGACCCTGGTCCTCGATCGTCAAAAATCTCATGGGTTCACCCGAGGCGCCCATGTCCGCACCGAGCGAACCCATGGTCGAGGAGCAAAGGCCGGTGTTGCTCGCGCGGGGGCCCTTGGACCTCGTCGGCCAGAAGAGCGAAGACATCCGCGAACGGGTCAACAGTCTTTCGGAGCGGCTGGACGACCTCAAAACCCTGGCCGGCGATTTCGGGGAAATCGTCGGGCCGCTGAATGCGTTCGTTTCGGAACACACCGCCACCCGGGCAAAGTTGCTCGAAATCGAGGCGCTCCTGGCGCGCGAACGCGAGGTGTCGCAGAGCGCGCGTTCCGAACTGAGCGAACTCCACGCCACAGCGGTCCGCACCTCGAGCGAACTCTCGACCGTCCTGGTGGAATATCGGTCCCTGGAAGAAAAGGCCCGGGACCAGGAGGAAGAGATTACCCGTTTCCGCCTGCGGGTGGAGGATCTGAACGGAAGTCTGGCAAACGTCCAGCGGCAGATTTCCGGGGAAGCGGAACGCATCCGGACCCTCTCGGATGAAAACCAGAGTCTGCGGGCTGAACTCGATGCGTCGGATCAGGCTCGGGCGCAGGCGGAAAGCGAACTCGCCGAAGCGCGCGAGATCATCGGGCTCGCGGATGCGGAACGCATCCGCCTGCAGCAGCTTTCCGAAAACCTGACCCACAAGATCGCCACCCTGACCCATCATGCGATGGACCTCGAAGCGCAGTTCCAGACGCTGCGCCAGGAAAATTCCGTGTTGCAAGGCCGCCTTTCGGCCGAGCAGGTGGCTCGCCAGAAGGTCGAAGCGAGCCGGGACGTCGAGCGCTCGGCGCAACAGCTCGAACATGCCTCGCTGACCGTCAAACTCGACGGCCTTGCCGCCCATGCCGCCAACACGGAAAAGATGCTCGCCCACGCGCGCGATCAATTGCGGGACAGGTCGGACAGCCTCCGGGTTTCGGAAAAGAACCTGAAGGAGGCCCTCGCCGAGAAGATGGCTCTCGAGCGTCGCGCCGAAACAATTCAGGATTCCGCGAACCGCCACGCAGCCCAGATGCAGGATCTGCAGCGGGTCAATCTCGAGTTGCGGGAGCGCTGCGAGATGTTGACCAAGGCCGTGCGGGCCAAGGATTCGCTTCTGGACAGCAGCGTCCGCAAGGCGGCCGATCTGGCGGCAAGGATCGATCAGATGGCGGCCCGCTTCGAACAGGAGCGCGCGCAAGCCGAAATCGCGCATCGCCGATTGATCGAAGAATTGCAGAACGAAAAGTCGGAACGTTCGTTGGCCCAGGGCGCGCTTGATATCGCGCGCAGCAGTCGGTCGAGACTTCTGGCCCAATACACGGCACTCAAACGGCACAACGCGGGGTCGATATCGCGGCTCGGGCCCGAGGAACTGGAGCAGCCCGAAGACGGGCAGCCTCAATCGACCGACAATGTCAGGATGTTCAAGAGCGCGGATTGAACCTTTAGTTAACCCCAGATACACTGTCCTGGTCGCGTTCCGATCCTCACGAGAGTTCACTTCGCAAGCAGGATGACCCAAGCGCAATCTGAGCCGGAAGCCGGGCCAATGGAACCCGTGGAGTTGGACATGGAAAATCTAAGAGCGAGACTTGACGCGACCGAGGCTTCCGAGACCAAGGACCTTGCAGCCCAGACCGATTCCGAGCGGATTCTGCAGTTTTCCGCGTCGCTGAAGGACAGGATCGGCGGCCCCAGCGATCGCGGCGGTGCAGGGCCGAAGCGGGACTGGTCGGCGGCGCTCGATCTCGTCAATGAAGCCTTCGAGGCGATCCGGATGGCCGAGGAGCGCACCGCCGCCGCGGAGGATTACCAGAGGCAACTGATCCAGCATCACGCCGAACAAATCCGGGCGCTGGAGACCCGTCTCAGCAATTCGGAGAAGCGGGCCGAGGCTGCCGAAGCGCGTGCCAAGGAGACCAAATCCTGGCTGGTCAAATATCACGACACGATCGTGGATGGCTTCCAGCGCACCTTCGTGTCGCGATAAGCCCTTCGCAAACGTCGGAACGGCCCGGCCACCGCATTCTTAGGCTTGCGCCGGTCGACGTTCTCGCCTAGGGACAGCGGGCCGATACGGCGTCGGAGTGTAGCGCAGCCCGGTTAGCGCACTAGTCTGGGGGACTAGGGGTCGTGGGTTCGAATCCCGCCACTCCGACCATTCGGCGCCTGTCCCGCCGAACCATCGTCCAAATGATCCCGCCGGCAACTGGCGGGAAATTTCTTCATATCCGGCGGTGCGTCGCGTTGCTGCAAACGCGAATGCTTCAGGCTTTGCCGAAGGTTGCGGCCCTTCAGGCGTGCTGTCGCGCGATCGTCCTACCGGGTTCGGCTTGACATCCCTGCCGTGAGGTCTTGCCTGATACTCATGGCGACTCACCCTAAGTTGAAAGCCCGCAAGCAAATCGGCGCCCTCCCGGTCCGCAGCGATGCGCAAGGTGAACTCCGCGTGATGTTGATGACCTCCCGGGAAACCAAGCGGCTGATCGTGCCCAAGGGCTGGCCCATGAGAGGCCGCAAGGATCATCGGGCCGCCGCAACCGAGGCCTTGCAGGAGGCCGGGGTCATTGGGCGGATTCACAAGAAATCAATCGGCTCTTATATCTATTGGAAGCGGCTGGCGGACCGCTTCGAGCTTTGCCGCGTCAAGGTTTTCCTGCTCGAGGTCGAACGCCAGCTACCGGTATGGAAGGAACGGGAGCAGCGACGGATCGGCTGGTTCCGCCCCGATGTTGCGGCGGAACTCGTGGATGATCCCGGGCTGGGCACGCTCATCCGCAAACTGCCCAAGCAGCTCAAGAGCCGTCCGCGCAAGAGTGCCTGAGTGGCGCGACAAGGAAGGAACGGCCAACGCCTCAATCGTTGAGAAAACGATTGTGCAACGTCCCGATACCATCGATATGGACCGCCACGTCGTTGATCGGCTCCTTCATGGTCCCCACACCGATCGAGGTGCCGCAGCAGATTACATCCCCCGGTAGCAAGGTCATGTCGCGCGACAGCAGACTGACCAGCTTTGCGGCCGGAAACACCATGTCGGCAACAGGGTAGTGCTGACGCTCCTGGCCGTTGAGAATCGTCCAGACCGAAAGCGTTTCAGGTCTGACATCGGTCGCGATCACGGGGCCGAAGGGGCCAAAACCATCGAAGCTCTTGGCCCTGACCCACTGCGGGAACGTGGGATCCTTGTTCAGGATATCCGCTGCCGTGACGTCGTTCACGCAGGTGTATCCAAAGATGCAGCGCTCGGCCTCGTCCTCGGAGGCATCGGCGCAGGATGACCCGATCACGATGCCAAGCTCGCCTTCGTAGACGATTTTGCCGGCATAGGATTTGGGACGGCGGAGGGTTGCGTCCGGGTCCAGGAAGCAGGATGCCGCCTTCAGCAGGTACAAAGGTTCCTCGGGCGGCGCGATGCCGAGCTTGGCGCCGAGCGCGCGAAAATTGTTCCACAGCGCGATCATCTTCGTGGGCTGGGTCGGCATCAGGGTGCGGACGTCGGCCAGGGCCAGGCGCCGCGCCGTTGGCTCCGGGGTGTTGAACATGTCCCCCTGATGGACCGTGATGACGCCGTCCGTCAGAGTGCCGAAGCCGTGTCCTGCTTCATGCTCGAAGCGAATCCAATGGGGCACGAGGCTCTCCCGGCTCAGTGCAGGCCTGCGATTCTGGCCCGCTGACGGACCAGAGCCAGCACGGTGTCGATCGTCGGGGTAGGGACCTCGGTCATGCGTCCGAGTTCCTGGACCACGGTCACGAGCGGGTCGATCTCCATGGGGCGGCTGCGTTCGAGATCCTGCAGCATGGAGGTCTTGTGCGCTCCGACCGCACCTGCGCCATTGATCCGTCGCTCGACGTCGACACGGAATTTCACGCCGAGTCGCTCGGCGATGGTCTGGGCCTCCAGCATCATGCCCTTCGCGACCGCCCGGGTGCCCTCGTCGGATGCGATCATTTCGAGCGTCGCATGGGTCAAGGCGCTGATGGGATTGAAGCAAAGATTACCCCATAGCTTCAGCCAGATTTCGTCGCGGATATTGTCGAGCACGGGCGCCCTCAGGCCGGCCTGCCCCATCAGTTCGCTGAGCCGCTCCACGCGATCGGAACGCTCGCCCGAAGGCTCGCCGATCGGGAACTTGTCGCCATAGACATGTTGGATCACGCCGGGGCCGACGACTTCGGTGGCCGGGTACACGACACAGCCGATTGCCCGCTCGGGTCGGAATTCCCGCCACTGCCGCCCGCCCGGATCGATGCTTTCCAGGGTGGAGCCCGTCAGGGCGCCGCCGTGCTTGTGGAAGTACCAATAGGGCACCCCGTTCACCGCCGTAACGATGCTCGTGTCGTTACCGAGCAGCGGCGCCATGGCGTCGACCACCGACGGAACCGAATGAGCCTTGAGCGAAATGAACACGTAGTCCTGCGGCCCGAGCTCCGATGGGTCGTCCGTGCAGTTCAGGTGAGCGACCCGTTCCTCGCCATCGATCAGCAGCTTGAGGCCGTTCGCCCGCATGGCTTCGAGATGGGCGCCGCGCGCCACGAGGCTCACATCCGCACCTGCTCTCGCTAGCTGCACGCCGAGGTATCCGCCGATCGCGCCGGCTCCGTAGATGCAAACCTTCATGTCATGCCCCCTGAAACGCTCGGGTGCAGCGGCCAGCAGCCGAATGGCTGCCTTGCGCTTGCTCCTGCTTGATGGTCCCGCGATGGTTCACACGGTCTCGAGTTGGCGCACGTTGAGATCCAGCACCTCCTCGAATTCGGTGACCTTGTCGATTTCCGTGCCCATGGCGACGTTGGTCACCCTCTCCAGGATGAACTCGATGACGACCGGCACCTGGTGTTCCCGCATCAGGGCTTTGGCTCGGGCGAAACCGGCCTTGAACTCGTTGGGGCTGCGGATCCTGACGGCCTTGCAGCCCAGGCCTTCGGCGACCGCCACGTGGTCGACCCCGTAGGCGGCTCCCTCATCGGAGCCCATGTTGATGTTGTCGAAGGCTAGGCTGACTTCGAAATCCATGTCGAAGCCGCGTTGGGCCTGCCGGATCAGCCCGAGGTAGGAGTTGTTCACCACCACATGCAGGTAGGGCAGCTTGTGCTGCGCCCCTACCGCGAGTTCCTCGATGAGGAACTGGAAATCATAGTCGCCGGAGAGCGCCACGATCTCGCGATCCGGATCGGCCGCCCGCACGCCGAGCGCGGCCGGCAGGGTCCATCCCAAGGGGCCCGCCTGCCCGCAATTGATCCAGTTGCGCGGCTTGTAAACGCGCAGGAACTGCGCTCCGGCGATCTGCGAGAGGCCGATGGTCGTCACGTAGCAGGTGTCGCGACCGAACGCCTCGTTCATCTCCTGGTACACGCGCTGGGGCTTCAGCGGCACGGCATCGAAATGCGACTTGCGCAGCATCGTCTGCTTGCGTTCGGCGCAGTCCGCCGCCCAGGCGCGACGGTCCTTCAGGAGCCCCTTGGCTCGCCATTCCTCGGCGACATCCACGAACAGCGAGAGCGCCGCGCGCGCATCCGAAACGATGCCGAAATCCGGCGTGAAAACCCGCCCGATCTGGGTCGGCTCGATATCGACGTGAACGAAGGTGCGGCCCTTGGTGTAGACATCCACGGAGCCGGTGTGGCGGTTCGCCCAGCGGTTGCCGATGCCGAGCACGAAGTCGGACGCGAGCAGCGTGGCATTGCCGTAACGGTGGCTCGTCTGCAGGCCGCACATGCCGGCCATCAGCGGATGGTCGTCGGGAATCGTTCCCCAACCCATCAAGGTCGGGATGACGGGAATTCCCGTGATCTCGGCGAATTCGGTGAGCAGGTCGGAGGCATCGGCGTTGATGATGCCGCCACCTGCGACGATGAGCGGACGCTCGGCCTCGTTCAGCATGGCGAGTGCCTTCTCGATCTGCCGGCGCGTCGCCTTGGGCTTGAAAACTTCCAGTGGCTCGTAGGTGTCCTCGTCGAACTCGATCTCGGCGAGCTGGACGTCGATCGGCAAGTCTATCAGCACCGGGCCGGGCCGGCCCGACCGCATGACGTGGAACGCCTGCTGGAACACCATGGGCACCAGCCCCGGCTCGCGGACCGTCACCGACCACTTGGTCACGGGCTTCGAGATCGACTCGATGTCGATGGCCTGAAAGTCTTCCTTGTAGAGCCGGGCGCGGGGCGCCTGTCCGGTGATACACAGGATCGGAATGGAATCGGCGATCGCCGAATAAAGCCCGGTGATCATGTCGGTGCCGGCCGGCCCCGAGGTGCCGATGCAAACCCCGATATTGCCGTGCTTGGCCCGCGTATAGCCCTCCGCCATGTGCGAGGCGGCTTCGACGTGCCTCGCCAGGATGTGGCGGATCGAGCCGCGCAGCTTCATGGCGGAGTAGAGCGGGTTGATGGCGGCGCCCGGAACCCCGAACGCGCAGGTCACGCCTTCTTTCTCGAGCACCCGAACCGCCGCGTCTATGGCACGCATCCTGGCCATGTCGGCCCTCCCACTGTCTCGGTTTCCGCTAATTTTTGGAATTCAATTCCGTACTGCAGAAAAACATGTCACGGTTCTGAATTGTCCGCAAGGCAGAAAATTGTGCTACATTGCGGAAAATAGCGGCGGTGCGGAAAGTGAACGTGTATGAGCGACAGTGTGACACCCCTCCGACGCCGGGGCAGACCGGCTTCCGCAACCGCGGACGCCAGCGGAGACGTGCAATCGCTCGATCGGGCCATCGGCCTGCTCGAGGTGCTGGCGAACAGCGACGGGCTGAGCTTGAGCGATGTGGCACGCCAGGCCGAGCTGCCGCCCTCGACGGTGCATCGCCTGCTCGCCACGCTCAACCGGCGTGGTCTCGTGGGGCAGGACCCGGAAACCGGGCTCTGGACCGTGGGGGTGGGGCTGTTCCGGATCGGCTCGGCCTATATGCGGATCCGCAAGCTTCCCGACATCGCGCGGCCGATCATTCGGCAGCTCCTGGCGGAGGTCGACGAGACCGTGAACGTCTCCATGCTCGACCGACATGAGCTCGTCTGTGTGGCCCAGGCGGAAAGCCACGCGGCGGTGCGGGCCTTCTTCCGGCTCGGACGGCGGCTTCCGGTGCATGCTTCGGCGGCCGGTAAGGCGATTTTAGCGGCCGGTTCGGACGCGTTTCAGCGCGATTTGCTGCAGCGAGCGCCGCTCGACCGGTTCACCGAGAACACCCACCACACGCGCACAGCCTTGATGGCGGATGTTCTCGCGGTGAAAAGCCGTGGCTGGGCTGTCGACGACGAGGAGCATACGATTGGGATGCGCTGCGTATCGGCGGCCATTCTCAACGAGCACCGCGAGCCGATCGGAGCAATCTCGATTTCAGCGCCTGCGGTCCGGATGGCGCCTGAGCGGATGCAGGTGCTGGGAGAGCGCGTCAGTTCAACCGCGGCGCAACTCACGGAGCTTTTCTCGGGCTGGAAGCCGCGGTGAAACGAGGTCGGGACTGCCCCGGCCCAATACTTGGGCCGGCGCCAATGTACCTTGGCTAAGCGGGAATGGCCATCGGCTCGCAATGCGCCACGAAGGCCCGGATGCGCTCAATTGTCGGCGCGTCCGTCAGAAAAGGCGCGTGGCCCTGGTCCGGCACCGTGTGCAGTGCGCAATCGGGATGGCGGCCCAACATTTCTGCCGTCGTGGCGACGGACAAGAGGTCGGAATTCGCGCCTCGCACCACCAGCACGGGAACGTCCCGTAGTGCTTCGAACTGCGGCCAAAGGGTCGGGATCGCGTCGAGCCGCATGGTCTTCAGATTTTCCATGAGCGCCGGATCGTAAGTCAGCGTAAAAGTTTCGTTTTCCTCGTTGAAAGTCAGTTGCGCGAAGTCAAGCCACTCAGCATCGGTGAGCGCCGTGAACTGGGCTCCGGCAATCTGCTTCAGGAGAACCACAGCCTCGGCCCACGAACTCGGCCGGGGCAGCTTGCCCACATATGCTTTTATCCGGGCCAACCCTTCGGCCTCGATCACCGGGCCGATGTCGTTCAGCACCGCACCCGCAATGAGGGCAGGCTGCAGAGCGGCCAGGATCATGGTGATCAAGCCGCCCCGCGACGTGCCGATGAAGATCGCCCGCGCGATCTGCATCGCAGCCAGAGTCGCGAGAACGTCCGCGCTCTCCGTCGCAAGATCGTAATGGGTCGGATCGGGATCCCGCTCCGAGAGGCCGCGTCCCCGGTAATCGAGGGCCAGCACGCGACGGCCGTCCGTCGCCAAAACCCTGGCCAAACGGTCGAAATCCGCGGCGGTTCGGGCCAGGCCGGGCAGACACACGACCGGCATCTGCGACGAAGCTGCGGCGTCCGACCCATATTGGCGGACGTGCAGCCGCAAGCCGTCCGGCGCAGAAACGAAATGGCTGACCGGTTCGGCTGTCACGGGGCCAGCTATGTGCCCTTCCCGACCGGCGGCGCGTCGTTCCCCAGCGCCAGCGTGCCTGGGTGTCCGAGCCTTACCCGGTAGATCTGCAGATTTTCCATGACCCGCTGAACGTAGTTCCGGGTTTCCGTGAAGGGAATGCGTTCGATCCAGTCCACGGGATCGACGCCGGGTTTGCGGGGGTCGCCATAGGCGTCGATCCAGTCTTTAACGTTCTTGCCCCCGGCATTATAGGCCGCGAAGGTCAGGATATAGGAGCCGCGTTGCTCGTCGAGCAGCGCCCCGAGATGCGCGGCCCCGAGTTGCGCGTTGAAGGCCGCATCGTTCATCAGCCGAGCATCATCATAGCCAACGCCGGCCCGCTCCGCGGTGCGCTTGGCGGTCGAGGGGATCATCTGCATCAGGCCCTTGGCGCCGGCGGAGGACAGCGACTTCTGATCGAACTCGCTTTCCTGTCGGGCGATGGCATAGACGGTGGCGAGATCGGCCGAATTGCGCAACGGCTGGAATTCGGGGATGCCGAAGGTGGGAAACGCCGGCTCGTCGAGCGTCATGCCGCGCTGCGTCGCCGTCTTGCCTATGGAGAGAGTGGCCCAAGCGTCGTGAGCCTGTTCGGTTACGGCCGCCATGGCACCGACCTGGGCCTCGGACGCTTCATTGCGGGCCACATCGAGCGCCAGCGGCAGCGCGATGTCCCGCTCGCCGAGCCCGAACAAATATTCGGCGACCCGAACGGCTTCGCATCGTTGCTCGCCCACCGCTGGCGGCGGGGGCGATCGCAGCGCGATCTCCGTGCGTCCGATCCGGGCGGCCGCCAATTGCCCGTAGAAGCTGATCGGATATTGCGCGGCTACGGCATAGAAGCCGACCGAAGCAGGCGTATTGCCGGCAGCCTCGGCGGCGCGCCCCTGCCAATAGGCTGCTCGCGATTTCGAGATCGGCGTCTCGGCGAGCTCCGCAATCTTGGCAAAGTGTCCAGCCGCGAGCTTGGGATCGTCCAGAAAGCGCAGGGCAATCCAGCCGGCGTGGAATTCCGCCTCCATTTTCGGGATGTCCGACTCCGCCGAATGCTCCGCGGCCACGCGATAGGCTCGCCGCGTTTCGCCGAGATCGAGGAGCTTGCGCGCCACCAGTCTCCGTTCGGTCCACCATTCGTCGCCGTCGATGATCTGCGCAGGATCGCGCGGCGCGGCCAGCATCAAATCGGCGGCCTCGTCGGTCCTGTTGGCCCGGCGGGCTTTCTGGATACGCGAGAAGATGAGGCCCGGGTCCTTCTGCAAGGCCTTGGGCACGGCTGCAATGGCCGCGTCGGACGCCGCGTTGGCGATCACCGCGGCCCGGGCCTTGGCCAGCAGCACCTCGTCGGGTCCGGCGAGAACCGCTTCGCGGAGCGCTGCGGGCACCTGTTCCTTGTAGAGCAGGCGGTCGGCCCGGTATTTGTGATCGGATTTCGTGATGACCTCGCCGAACTCATGCAGGATGGCGATCTCCTGGGACACGGGAAAATCCTCTTCCCGCCAGATCTGCCTGATGCGCTCGTTGCCCGAGGCGGTCTCCCCGCGCGCCCGCTCGATACGCGCCAGGGCCAGCTTGCCCGCGACCGTCTTGAGGGACTGCGCCGATAGCCGCGTGTCTACCGGACCGGAAAGATCCACCTTCTGGGTCGCGAGCTGACTGGCCAGGGCTTCTTCCATCCGCCGCTTCAGCCAGGGCAGGGCAGCCCAGTCGGGATGGGCCGCCTGGAAGGCATCCTCGCGCGCCAGGCCGGCCTGGTGCGAGTCCAGTTTCAGCGCCGCCCATTCCATGGTCAGCCGCGCGATCGGGCTGGTGGCCGTCTTGGCGACGGCGTCGCCGCCCGCAAGATCGCCCTTGCGGTAGAACGCGATGGCCTGGCGGACGCGGTCGGCATCAGGGTCGGTCTGGGCGAGCGTCGGTCCGGATGGCGGATTGAGCTCCGTGGCGGGTTGGGCGACCTGCTGCGCGGCGCTCACCTCGGTAGACTTGGGTGCGGCGCCAAATTCGGAGGGTTCGGCCTGCGTGGCCTCCGGCGTCGCCACCTGGGTGGCGTGCGGGCCCCGCTGGCCATTAGGCACTTCGCGCGGCAGCCGGATTTCCCGGGCGACACGGTCGTGATCCGAGAATGGGTGCCACCGTCCTCCCGAGGCGCGCTCCAGGGCATGGCGAACACCCGGCACGGTGAGCCCTATAGCGGCGACAAGACCCGTTCCACCCAGCAAGGCAGCAACGATGCGAATTCTTGGCATTGATCTACCGCGCGAGGATCGTTCGGTACGCAGAACCATGCACCCATCCTGGCTTCCGGGCGTTTACGAAGTCTAAACCACGCCGAAACATGCGGGGTTCGCGCGAAGGGCGACGAAACTCCCCTTTTCACGCCGATGCGCGCGCGATACATCGTCGATCCCTTAGAGCCAGCCATTCAATTGCGGCGCCGATTGGGCGGCGCCCGGGAGGCGGGCCATCTCGGTTCGTGAGCTAAGAGTGATGAAGGTGCCGTTTAGAGGCTCGATTACCGCGCTCGTCACGCCGTTCAAGGATGGCGAGGTAGACGAGGGGTCGCTGCGGAAACTGGTCGATTGGCAGATCGAGAGCGGCAGCCACGGGCTGGTGCCCGGCGGCACCACGGGCGAAAGCCCGACCCTGTCGCACATCGAGCATAAGCACTTGGTGGACGTGTGCATCGATGAAGCCCGGGGCCGTGTGCCGGTTTTGGCCGGGGCGGGCTCCAACAATACCACTGAGGCGATCGATCTGGCGCGGCATGCCGAAAAGGCTGGCGCGGACGGATTGCTGGTCGTTACGCCCTATTACAACAAGCCCAGCCAGGAAGGGCTCTATCGCCACTTCCGGGCCATCAACGATGCGGTGGGCATTCCGATCGTCATCTACAACATCCCGCCACGCTCGGTGGTCGACATGTCGGTCGATACCATGCAGCGGCTCTACGAACTGGACAATATCGTCGGCGTGAAGGACGCGACCGGCAATCTGGCCCGTGTCTCCTTGCAGCGGCACACGCTCGGCTCGGATTTCATCCAGCTCTCCGGGGAAGACATGACCGCTTTGGCGTTCCTGGCCGCGGGCGGGCACGGCTGCATTTCGGTGACGTCCAACGTCGCACCCCGAACCTGCGCCGCGATGCAGGATGCTGCCCTCTCGGGCGATTACGCGACTGCGCTCCGCCACCAGGACAGGCTGGTGCCGCTGCACGGGGCCTTGTTCATCGAACCGAATCCGGCCGGCCCCAAATACGCTCTTTCGGAACTCGGGCGCGGCAGCGACGAAGTCCGGTTGCCCCTGGTGGCGGCAACCGAGCCGACGCGTGCCGTCATACGGCAGGCCATGGTGCATGCGGGGCTGGTGAACGCATGATGGAAGGCTTGCGCTTCAATCTCTGGATCGGGACGGGTACTTAGTGGCCAAGCAAGACTCCGGGTTCAAGGTCGTGTCCGAGAACCGTCGGGCGCGATACAATTACGAAATTGGCGAAACCTACGAAGCAGGCTTGGTTCTGACCGGTACCGAGGTGAAGTCGTTGCGAACCGGGCGCGCCACGATCGCGGAAAGCTACGCGTCGGCCGAGAAGGGCGAGTTGTTTCTGATCAACGCCACGATCCCCGGATACGAGGGGGGCAACCAGTTCAACCATGAACCGAAACGACCGCGCAAACTTTTGATGAAGGCGCGCGAGATCGCGAAGCTGGCCCAGGGTGTCGAGCGCGAGGGCATGACCCTTGTGCCGCTGAAGGTCTATTTCAACGACAAGGGACGCGCCAAGCTGCAGCTGGCGATCGGGCGCGGCAAGAAGCTGCATGACAAGCGCGAGACGGAGAAGAAGCGCGACTGGAACCGGGAAAAGTCCCGCCTGTTGCGCGACAAGGGCTGAGCTGACGCTCAGTCGATCCCGTCGAGAAAGCCCCGGACCCGGGTGAAGACGCTGCGAAACATCTCGGGCGTCAACACGCCTGTGTTGGTGTTGTAGCGGGAGCAATGATAGCTGTCGAAGAGCCGCAGAATTCGGCCTGACACGGCGATGTCGTACTCTCGCCCATGCCCGAACGGCGTTGCGGCGAGGCGTCCCCCGCAGGTGCGGACGAAGCTGTCGTGCGCGATACGGCCGAGCGCCACGACGGCCCGCAGTTGGGGCAGGGCGCCCATGCGGTCGACGAGAAACATCCGGCACGCCGTGATCTCGGCCGGCGTAGGTTTGTTTTCGGGCGGAACGCAGCGCACCGCGTTGGTTATGACGCAGTCGACGAGCTGCAAGCCATCGTCTGGTCTCTCGTCATAATGACCTTCCGCAAACCCCAGAGTGCCCAGCGTCTCGTAGAGGAGATCGCCGGCCCAGTCGCCCGTGAAGGGCCGTCCCGTCCGGTTCGCGCCATTGACGCCCGGCGCCAGCCCGAGAACCAGCAGGCGGGCGTCGGTCGGCCCGAACGAGCGGACCGGGCCGTTGTGGCCGGCCGGGTTCCGGCGGCGGTTGGCAAGCCGGTAGTCCACCAGGCGGGGACACAGCGGGCAATCGGCCGGCGGTTCGCCGGCAGAGGAAGCGAAGGTCAAGAGTGGGACGCGCCGTCGTCGTCGTGCAGGGCGCCCGACATTTGCGGCATCGTGCGGCGATCGGTCATGCGGGGCGCCCGCTCCGGCCGGTCGGTATCCCGGCCGATCTTGGCAACCAGGTGAACGAGGTCGATGAACTCGTCTGCTTGTCGGCGCAATTCGTCGGCTACCATTGGCGGCTGCGTGGTCACGGTCGAAACCACGGAGACCCGCACGCCGCGCCGCTGTACGGCTTCGACCAGGGAGCGGAAATCCCCGTCTCCGGAAAACAGCACCATGTGGTCGAGGTGCTCGGCCATCTCCATCGCATCCACCGCGAGTTCGATGTCCATGTTGCCCTTGACCTTGCGGCGGCCCATGGAATCCACGAATTCCTTGGTGGGCTTCGTCACGACCGCGTAGCCGTTGTAATCGAGCCAGTCGATCAGCGGCCGGATCGACGAATATTCCTGATCCTCCACCAGCGCCGTATAGTAGAACGCCCGGATGAGCCGCCCCTTGCCCTGAAACTCGCGCAGCAGGCGCTTGTAGTCGATGTCGAACCCGAGGGTTTTCGCAGTCGCATAGAGATTGGCGCCGTCGATGAACAGGGCGGTACGTTCTTGCTCAGCCATACTCGGAACTCTTGCCAGAAAAAGTGCCCGTCCTCACGAACGGTTCACCGGTCGCCTAAGCCAATCAGTAGATCGCAGAAGGTGATGGCCCCGCGTCGAGGCGGCAGTTCGAAGTCGGCCAGACTG
The DNA here is from genome assembly GCA_963851175.1 of uncultured Alphaproteobacteria bacterium. Taxonomy (GTDB): domain Bacteria; phylum Pseudomonadota; class Alphaproteobacteria; order Rhizobiales; family Beijerinckiaceae; genus Lichenihabitans. The sequence goes on from CAWKNU010000005.1 coordinate 146,635, forward strand.
CCCTTGATCCAACGCGATGGCCCTAGCAGTCCGCAGCAGGATTAAGGGAAATGTTGGCCTTTCTTATGATCCATCTGCCTCGATTGCGCGCTTGCATTTGGCTCGTTCGCGGCAGGCCTCCGGGCGCCTTTCTCGGGACATTGTGGAACCTATTGTACTTGCATATTCATTTTGAGAGTTCTAGGGCTTCCCGAACTCCCACTCTCAGCCAGGACTTTAGATGGCACGCGTCACCGTTGAGGATTGCATCGACAAGGTTGAGAACCGGTTCGACCTGGTCCTGCTCGCCAGCCATCGGGCCCGCATGATCTCGGCGGGAGCCGCGATCGCGGTCGATCGCGACAACGACAAAAATCCCGTGGTCGCCTTGCGCGAAATCGCCGATGAGCGCTTTGCGCCCGAGGACATGCGCGAGGATCTCATCCATTCCCTGCAGAAACATGTCGAGGTCGACGAGCCCGAAGCCGAGGTCGTGCCTTCGCTGGTGCCTGCCGGCGTGGCCGATCGGGATGCCGGTGGCGAGGTGCAGTTCGACCGCATGACCGAAGAAGATCTCCTGCGCGGCCTTGAAGGCCTGGTTCCGCCGGCCGAGACCGAGGAAGAAGGCGAGTAAGCACAGGCTCGCCAGCCTCGAGGAGGGGCGGCCGGGGCGGCATAAGGATTTCGGCGGGGCACTTACGGTCCCAGCCTTGCCCTGGTTACGTTCAGTCCCAATAATGGGGGCATGTCGCTCGCCCTCACCGCCTCGCGGCGTCCTGCGCCCGCGAAGATCATGCGCCAGTACGAGCTCGTCGATCGCGTAAGGAGCTATAATCCGAACGCCGACGAAGTGCTGCTCAACCGCGCCTACGTCTATGCCATGCGGGCGCATGGCGCTCAGAAGCGCGCCTCGGGAGACTTGTATTTCTCCCATCCGCTTGAGGTCGCGGCAATCCTGACGGACTTCAAGCTGGACGACGCGACCATCATCGCGGCGGTCTTGCACGATACCATCGAAGACACCGAGTCGACCCGGGAGGAGATCGACCATCTGTTCGGGCACGAGATCGGCAAGCTCGTCGAAGGCCTGACCAAGATCAAGAAGCTGGACCTCGTGTCCAAGCAGGCGGCACAGGCCGAGAACCTGCGCAAACTGCTGCTGGCCAGCGCCGATGACATCCGGGTGCTGCTGGTCAAGCTCGCCGACCGCCTGCACAACATGCGAACGCTGCATTTCGTCCCGGAGGAGAAGCGGGCCCGCATCGCCCAGGAGACCCTGGATATCTATGCGCCCTTGAGCGGCCGCATGGGCATGCAGAGCTTGCGCAGCGAGCTCGAGGACCTGGCCTTCGCCCACCTGATGCCGGAAGCGCACAGCATGATCGTCGCGCGGCTCGACGACATGACGGCCCGCTATGGGGCCCTGATCTCGAAGATCGAGACCGAGCTGTCGGACAAGTTGTCGGCGCAGGGCATCAAGGCGCTCGTCAAGGGGCGGCAGAAGCAGCCCTATTCGGTCTGGCACAAGATGGAGCAGAAATCGCTGGCGCTGGAGCAATTGTCGGACATCTTCGGGTTCCGGGTCATCGTCGACGATGTGGCCGATTGCTACCGCGTGCTGGGTGTCGTGCACACGCAATGGCCAAGCGTGCCGGGCCGCTTCAAGGACTACATCTCCACCCCCAAGCAGAACGATTATCGCTCGCTTCACACCACCGTGGTGGGACCGGGACAGCAGCGCGCCGAACTACAGATCCGCACCAAGGCGATGCACGACCTGGCCGAGAACGGCATCGCGGCGCACGCGCTCTACAAGGACGGACAGGTGCTCGATGTCGGCTCACGGGCCGGGGAGAGCCGGGCCTATAGCGGCCTGCAACGCACCATCGCCATGCTGGCCGAGGGCGGCACCCCGGAGGAATTCCTCGAGCATACCAAGCTCGAACTGTTTCATGACCAAGTGTTCTGCTTCACCCCCAAGGGTCGCCTGATCGCCTTGCCGCGCGGCGCGACCCCGATCGATTTCGCCTACGCGGTCCACACCTACATCGGCAATACCGCGGTCGGGGCCAAGATCAACGGCCGTATCGCGCCGCTCATCTCCGAGCTCAAGAACGGCGACGAGGTCGAGATTGCCTGCGCCGAAGGGCAGGTGCCGCCGCAAGCCTGGGAAGGCATCGTGGCGACCGGCAAGGCCCGCGCGGCCATCCGGCGGGCGACGCGCGCTGCGGTCCGGGCGCAATATTCGGGGTTGGGCCGTCAGATCGTGGCACGCGCCTTCGAGCGCAGTGGCAAGGCCTACTCCGACGACAAGCTGCGGGCAGCGGTGCCGCGCCTCGCCCGCACCAATGTCGACGACGTCCTGGCCGCGGTCGGACGCGGCGAGATGTATTCGGGCGACGTGTTGCGGGCGGTGTATCCGGACGTGGTCGAGGAGCGCAAAGCCGGGGCAGGGCCGGAGAAGGGCGATGCCGGCTGGTTCGGGCTCGAGAAGGTCGACAATCTACGATTCAAGTTCCCCGAGGGTCCGGCGGACCCCGACAAGTCCATCCCGATACGTGGCTTGAGCGGCGACTTGCCGGTGCGCTTCGCTCCCAACGGCGGCGCAGTGCCGGGCGATCGCATCATCGGCATTCACACGCCGGGCGATTGCATCACCATCTATCCGATCCAGTCGCCCGCCCTGACGGCCTTCGATGACCAGCCGGAACGCTGGCTCGACGTGCGATGGGACATCGACGCAGCCAAGAAGGAGCTGTTTCCGGCCCAGATCGCCGTAACGGCGATCAACGAACCGGGCGCGCTGGCCGGCATCACGGCCGCCATCAGCGACAATGGCGGCAATATCGACGACCTCAAGGTGACGGCGCGGTCAAAGGATTTCCGCGAAGTGCTGGTCGATCTCGATGTGTGGGATCTCAAGCAGCTCAATGCCATTATCGCGCGGCTGCGCACCAACAAGGCCGTTTCCAAGGTGGAGCGGGTCAATGGCTGAGCGTGCCGCTTCACGCAAGCGGGCGCGGGTCGCATGATCATCGGCATCGGCAACGATCTTTGCGACATTCGTCGGCTCGAAAAGGTGCTGGACAGGTTTGGCGCGCGCTTTGTCGAGCGTTGCTTCACGCCGGTCGAGCAGCGCCGCTCGGACGCACGCGCGACCCGCGCTGCCTCCTATGCCAAGAGGTTCGCGGCCAAGGAGGCCTGCGCCAAGGCCTTGGGCACCGGCCTCAATCGTGGCGTGTTCTGGCGGGACATGGGGGTGGTCAACAAGCCGAGCGGCCAGCCCACCATGCTTCTGACCGGCGGCGCCGCGAAGCGCCTGGCCGAAATAACGCCCCCGGGCACGGAGGCCGTGATCCACCTGACGCTGACCGACGAGCATCCGCTCGCCCAGGCGATCGTGATCATCGAGGCGCGCAAGACGGACCTTCCCCCTTGAGCGGCCCGATGGCCCCTGTGGGCCGCCTTGGATCGGGAGGCTTGGCGTTGCACCGATCCACCGCTATATGCGTCCCACCGTGCAAAAGCTCGGATGGGGCGCACCCGCGACACGTCTGACCTGCGGCCGGATTCACCGCGGCACCTTCCGGGGTGGTTGGACCAAACCTGAGGCCGCGGCGATCCCGAGGCGCTGACCGAGAGATTGATGATGACGGAGCCCATGAGCCTTAAGGGCAAGGAGGCCGAGCGCTTGGCAAACAAGTCTCAGGAAGGTGGCATCGGCGAGACCATAAAGGTCATCGTTCAGGCCCTTCTCATCGCCCTGGTCGTGCGCACGTTTCTCTTCCAGCCCTTCAACATTCCTTCCGGCTCGCTCATCCCGACACTGCTGATCGGCGACTACCTGTTCGTCTCGAAATATTCCTACGGATATTCGAAATACTCGATGCCGTTCAGCCCGAACCTGTTTTCCGGGCGCATCCTGGGTACGCCGCCCAAGCGCGGCGATGTTGCAGTGTTCAAGCTGCCGCTGGACAATTCGACCGACTACATCAAGCGTGTGATCGGGCTGCCGGGTGACAAGATCCAGCTCATCAATGCCCGGCTCTACATCAACGGCCAGATGGTGCCTCGCGAGCCGACGCAGAAGATCACGACCCGCGATCAGTTCGGCAAGGAGGTCGAAGTGCCGACCTACAACGAAACCCTGCCGGGGGGCGTAACGCACCTGATCATTCAGCGGGATGGCGACAACGGGTTCTATTCCAATACGTCCGTCTACGAAGTGCCGCCCGACGAATATTTCATGATGGGTGACAATCGCGACAATTCGACGGACTCGCGCGTGCCTCCCGAACAGGGCGGCGTCGGCTACGTGCCGTTCGAGAACTTCGTCGGCCGCGCCGAGGTCATCTTCTTTTCGATCAAGGAAGACTCGCCGATCTGGGAGTTCTGGCGCTGGCCGACCACGGTGCGCTGGAGCCGCATCTTCCAACCTGTGCGATGACGCCACGGGGTCTCATCACGGATCTATCCGGGCTGGAGAAGGGCATCGGCTACGGGTTCCGCAACGCGGATCTCGCGTACCAAGCCTTGACCCACATGAGCGGTGCCCAGGCCGATACCGGGCGCGGCGCCAGCTATCAACGGCTGGAGTTTCTCGGCGACCGGGTGCTGGGGCTCTGCGTGTCCGCCATGCTCTATGCCGAATATCCGCGAGCCGCCGAGGGTGAACTCTCCCGCCGCCTCGCCGATCTGGTGCGCAAAGAGCGCTGCACCGAAGTCGGCATGGCGTGGGACCTCGAACCCTATATTCGGCTTGGGCCCGGCGAGAGCCAATCGGGAGGCCGCGGCCGGCCGGCCATTTTGGCCGATGTCTGCGAAGCCTTGATCGGGGCGGTGTTCCTCGACGGGGGATTTGCCGCCGCATCGGCGGTCGTGGCCCAGGCCTGGACGGAGCGGATGCGCTCGCCACTTCGCGCATTGCGCGATTCCAAGACCGCGCTGCAGGAATGGGCCCAGGGGCTGGGCCGGCCACCGCCGGTCTACCGCGAAGTGTCGCGCAGCGGGCCCGCTCATGCGCCGCAATTCGTCATCTCGGTTGCCGTGCCGGGCTTTGCGGCCGCCCAAGGCAGCGGCACCTCGAAGCGGCTGGCCGAACAGGCTGCCGCCAGTGCGTTCATGATCCGGGAAGGTTTCGAAACCCCGCCCCTCGCACAGCAGCCGGAGACCTGACCGATGACACCGGAACGGCCGAGATGCGGCTTCACGGCGCTCATCGGCGCCCCCAATGCGGGCAAGTCGACCCTTCTTAACAGTCTGGTCGGCACCAAGGTCTCGATCGTCTCCCGCAAGGTCCAAACCACGCGTGCGCCGGTCCGAGGCATTGCGATCGACGGGGATGCGCAGATCATCTTCGTGGACACGCCGGGCATCTTCGCGCCCAAGCGTCGGCTTGACCGGGCCATGGTGGCGGCGGCTTGGGGCGGCGCCGGCGATGCGGACGTGGTGGCGCTGCTGATCGATGCGCGCAAAGGGATCGATCCCGAAAACGACGCGATCCTCACTCGCATGACCGAGGTCCGCAAGGCGCGGTTCCTGATCCTCAACAAGATCGACACCGTCGACGTGCCGGTTTTGCTGGGCCTGGCCGAATCCATCAACGCACGCCTGCGATTCGACGAAACCTTCATGATCTCGGCCCTGCGAGGGCATGGCGTCGACAAGCTACGCCAGACGCTCGGCAGGGCGATGCCGCCCGGACCATGGCTTTATCCCGAAGATCAGGTCTCGGACGCGCCTTTGCGGGCCTTCGCGGCCGAGATCACGCGCGAAAAGATGTTCGAGCGCCTGCACGAGGAACTGCCGTATCAGACCACGGTCGAGACGGACGATTGGAAGACCTTGCCGGACGGCTCGGCGCGTGTCGAGCAGACGATTTTCGTGACGCGGCCGGGGCACAAGAAGATCGTCATCGGCGAGGACGGGCAGACCATCAAGTCGATCGGCAAGGCCGCCCGCAAGGACATCGGCGAGGCGGCGGAAACCACGGTGCACCTGTTCCTGCACGTGAAGGTGCGGGAGAATTGGCTCGACGATCCGGAACGATTCCGCGAGATGGGCCTGGAATTTCCGCGCGAGCGCAAATGATCGCTTCTCCTTGGCCGCCAGGGGCCAAGCGGCCGGCGAAGCCTTCCTGAGCACAGGTTGAGCGAAGCATGGAATGGCAGGACGAAGGCGTCGTGATCGGCTTGCGCAAGCATGGCGAAACGAGCGTCATCCTCGAGATCATGACCGCGGCACGCGGCCGTCACGTCGGCATGGTGCTGGGGGGGCGCTCGCGGCGTCTGCGCGCCCTGCTGCAGCCAGGCAATGGAATTCTCGCCACCTGGCGGGCCCGGCTGGACGAACACATCGGCACCTTTGCGGTCGAGCCGTTGCAGATGCGCGCCGGGCGGATCATGGAGAGCGCCCTTGCGCTGCACGCGCTCAATCACTTATGCGCGTTGGTTCGTCTGCTTCCTGAGCGCGATCCGCATCCGGATTTGCACGCGCGTTTCGGCCGCATGCTCGATGTTCTGGACGACCGGCAGACGCTGCCCCGCCTGATGGTGGAATTCGAACTGTCGCTGCTGGCGGATCTCGGCTTCGGGCTGGATCTTACATCCTGCGCCGCCACGGGCGCCACGACCGGCTTGGCTTACGTGTCGCCCCGCACGGGGCGCGCGGTCACCCGGGATGCCGGGGAGCCCTACCGAAACCGCATCCTCGCCTTGCCGGCGTTCCTGCTGGAAGAAGGGGATGAACCGCCAAGCGGTACCGTCGAGGCCGACGATCTTCGGGCAGGCTTTCAGCTCACCCGGCATTTTCTCGAGCGGGACATTTTCCTGCCCCGGGGTCTCGCCATGCCCGAATCGCGTCAGGCCTATTTGGCGGCGCTGTTCCCGGTCGAATCTTGAGCGTTCTCGTGCCCACATACGGGCCGCAGCGCTGTCCGGGTCACCCGTAGCCCTGGTCGAGCGAAATTTCCGCCAAGGGACAAGCCACAAGGGAGCCATCCACCACGGCGGCACCAGCCGAGCGCGGGGCCAGCAGCGCGACCCCGATCAGGACCGCGAGAACCAGGAAGATCCCTGACGAGAGACCGAGAACCGCGATACGGGACATGATGCTCGTGTGTAGAGTGGTAGGGTTCATCTGAGCAGCGACCTTTTTCGCAGAAACACTGGACCCGAGTTCTGCCTGATCTGAGGGCGTCGCCGAATGGCAACGGGTTATTCCTTCGGTGGCATGCCCGCTAGTGCAGGCGCGCCACAGTCAGGCTTCAGGTAGAACGCGGCTCTTTGAAAGCGGTTCCTGAGAAGCCGCAGCATCGCTAAACCAATTGGGTCGCACCCGATTTCTTGAGGCCCCCCGGCCAATTCGCGTCAGAAAAGCTGAGTCCATGGTCAGAACACCTCCGCCGCCCCCGCGGGGCCCGGAAGCAACGATCGTTCAACTGCGCACCGCGCTGGAAGAGCGCTACCTGGCCTATGCCCTCTCCACCATCATGGGGCGGGCCCTGCCGGATGCCCGGGACGGGTTGAAGCCGGTCCACCGCCGCATCCTCTACGGCATGCAGGTCTTGCGGCTCGATCCGACGACCGCGTTCAAGAAATGCGCCAAGATCGTCGGCGATGTGATGGGAGACTTCCATCCGCATGGCGATCAGGCCATCTACGATGCCCTGGTGCGTCTCGCGCAGGATTTTTCGTCCCGCTATCCGCTGGTGGATGGGCAGGGCAATTTCGGCAATATCGATGGCGATCCCGCCGCAGCCTATCGCTATACCGAGGCCCGGCTGACGGAAGTCGCCAAGCTGCTTCTGGACGGAATCAACGAAAACGCCGTCGATTTCCGCGATAATTACTCGGGCGAGAAGCAGGAGCCCATCGTTCTGCCGGCCGCCTTTCCCAACCTGCTGGCCAACGGGGCGCAAGGCATCGCGGTCGGCATGGCGACCTCCATCCCGCCACACAACGTCGCCGAACTCTGCGATGCCGCCCTCCACCTGATCACGCATCCGCAGGCCGAGAACGCGGCGCTGATGGAATTCGTCAAGGGGCCGGATTTCCCGACCGGCGGGGTCGTGGTCGACGAACCCGGGACGATAGCCGAAAACTACCGCACGGGCCGGGGCGGCTTCCGGTTGCGCGCCCGCTGGGCGGTCGAGGACGCCGGCCGTGGGACCTGGGTCGTCGTCGTGACCGAGATCCCCTATGGGGTGCAGAAATCGCGCCTGATCGAACGTTTGGCCGAGGTAGTCACCGAAAAGAAGAGCCCGCTGATCGCCGACGTGCGCGACGAATCGACGGAAGACGTACGCGTCGTCATCGAGCCCCGATCGAGGACGGTCGATGCGCGGGTTCTCATGGAGCATCTGTTCCGGCTCACCGAACTCGAAGCCCGGATCTCGCTCAATCTCAACGTCCTCGTGGACGGCGTGGTGCCGCGGGTCATCGGGCTTCCCGAGGCGCTAAAGCAATGGCTGGATCATCGGCGCGTCGTGCTGGTCCGGCGCTCGCGCCACCGGCTCGGGGAGATCGACCGCCGGCTCGAAGTGCTGGCCGGCATGCTGATCGTCTTCCTCAATCTCGACGAGGTAATCCGCATCATCCGCGAGGAGGACGAACCGAAGGTCTCGCTCAAGGCGACCTTCGGGCTCACCGAACTGCAAGCCGAATACGTCCTCGACACGAGGTTGCGGAGCCTGCGGCGGCTAGAGGAGATGCAGCTGCGCAAGGAGCACGATGCGCTGACGCGCGAGCGGGACGGATTGCAGGCCCTGGTCGACAGCGATGCCGCGCAATGGAAGGCCGTCGCGGCGCAGGTTCGGGACGTCAAACGGAAATACGGACCCAACACCCCCCTGGGCCGCCGTCGTACCACCTTCGAAGCGGCGCCGGAATTCGATCGCCTCGCGCCGGCCCAGACCATGATCGAGCGCGAGCCCGTCACCGTGGTGGTGTCCGAGAAGGGCTGGATCCGGGCCGTGAAAGGCCATGTGGCCGATACCGGCACGCTGACCTTCAAGGGGGACGATCGGCTCTCCATCTCCTTTTTCACCGAGACCACGGCCCGCATCATCGTGCTCGCCACGGACGGTCGGGTCTACACGCTCGAGGTCAGCAAGCTGCCGAGCGGACGGGGTTATGGTGAACCCCTGCGCCTCATGGCCGAACTCGGCGACGGGCAGGACGTGACGACCGTGCTGCCCTATGAGGAGGGCGGACGCGTCCTGGTGGCATCCTCCGATGGGCGCGGGTTCCTGGTCCCTATGAGCGAACTCGCGGTCGGGACCCGCAAAGGGAAGTCCCTGATCTCGCCGACCGCGCCCGCCCAGGCCAAGCTGATGCTGCCCGCCAGGGGCGATCACGTGGCCGTCGTGAGCAACGATCGGCATTTCCTGATCTTCCCACTGACCCAGCTGCCCGAAATGGCGCGCGGCAAGGGCGTGATGATGCAGCGCTCGCCACGCGGCCTGTCGGATGCACGGGTGTTTCTGATGAGCGAGGGGTTGTCCTGGCCGGAGGCTTCGGGCCGTATACGCACAGTCGCCGGCAAGGACCTCACGAGCTGGGTGGGCAAGCGTGCCGATCGGGGCCATCTGCCGCCGAAAGGCTTTCCGCGCAGCAACCGGTTTTCGGAATGAGCGGCTATTCCGGCGCGCGGATCACTCGAAGCGCTCCCACCCATTGAGGCCGAGGCGCTCCTGGGGCGTGAAGCGGGCCTTGTAGGCCATCTTGCGCGAGCCTTCGACCCAATAGCCGAGGTAGACATGCGGTAGGCCGAGCGCACGTGCCCGCTCGATGTGATCCAGGATCATGAAGCTGCCGAGCGAGCGGTCCGCTTCCTCGGGCTCGTAGAACGAATAGACCATGGACAAGCCATCCGCGAGGACGTCGGTCAGGCACATGGCGCGCAGCGGGCCGTGACCCCGCTTGGTAATCGCCGTATCGGGACCGTGCCGGCGGTATTCGACGAGGCGCGTCTCGACATGCGAATCCTCGATCATCATGGCGAAGTCGAGGATGCTCATGTCGGCCATCCCGCCCTCGCCGTGCCGGGCCGCCAGATAGGCGCGGAACACCGAATATTGCTCTGCGGTCGGCTTGGGATCGATCGGGTAGCCGACGAGGTCGGAATTGCGCTGCATCACGCGCCGAAAGCTCTTGTTCGGCCTGAACTCGTCGACGCAAACCCGCACCGACACGCAGGCGCGGCACATCTCGCAAGCCGGCCGGTACGCAATCGTCTGCGAGCGCCGGAAACCGGATTGGGTCAGGGCATCGTTGATGGAAGCCGCCCGCCGCCCGATGAGATGCGTGAAGACCTTTCGCTCCAGGCGGTTGGGCAAGTAGGGGCAAAGCGAGGGCGCCGTCAGATAGAACTGCGGTGCGTCCCGCGGCTCGCGGGTCACTCGGACAGCCTCTTCACCCGATCTGCTCCGCGAAACGACATCTGGTTCTCAGGTCTGAAGCGACTCCCGCCCCTTCCTAGAGTCTACGGACAAAGATCACGCCGGAAAAGATGTCGTGCAGACAGCGTTTGTCCTCGGTGACGAGCGAAACAAGGAAAACCGGCGGAAACATCCAGCTGACGTAGAACAGCACCGCATGCATCGCCGCATTGATGAACGGCACCCGATTGCCGGTCCCGTCCATGCGCATCTGCAATCCCATCGCCCGCATGCCTGGCGTGGCCATCCGCCGGCCCGAAACGGTCAGCCCGTTGTAGAAAAACGCAACGAACGGGAACAGCGGCGGCAGCAGGAAGAGGGACAGACCGAAGGTCGCCACCAGCAGTGCGAGCCACAGTGCGAACGACAGGATCGAAACCACGACAAGGTCCAGCGCGACGGCGGCCATGCGCCGGGTTCGCACCCCACTGAGCGCCCCCAGGGGCAGTCCCGCTCTGCCGTAGGCCGGCATCGGGGACGGAATGGTGCTGAACGTCATGGTCGACCTCCGGAGAGCCTGCCCCCGCAGTGCACGGGCGCTAGCCCTGCGTTTGCTGAACCGAGGCTCATTGCCCGCGCATAATTTGGGAGGAGGCGCGTTCGCGCGCAAGGGCATCCGACCTAAGCCCTTTGGGTGAATCGGGCTCGTGGGTCCCGCCGTCCCGGCAGGGGAGACCGGCACTACCCTTCACGGCCTAGACCCGGCGGGGCAGGAGATCGCGGTAGCCGAACAAGCCGCCCGGCCTGAGGACCAGCATGGTGACCAGCAAGGTGTCGACCACCAGGTCCCGGTACACGATCGGGAAATAGGCCGACCAGACCGCCTCGACGAGCGCGATGCCGAGTCCACCGAGGAAGGCTCCCGAAACCGAGCCGATCCCGCCGATGATGGCCGCGATGAGTGCCTTGAGGCCAAGCGTGGTCGTATACACGAAGCCGAGCGAGCCGTAGAACACCGTCACGCTCGCGCCGGCCAAACCGGCCAATCCGCAGGCCAGACTGAACGTCTTCAACGACAGCACCTTCGGATCGATGCCGAAGAGCGCGGCCGCGACGGGATCGTCCGATGTTGCGCGCCAGTTGCGGCCGAAGGCGCTGAACCGCAGGATCGCCAGCACCATGAGCGAGACCACGCTCGCCCCCACGGCCAGCACCACGGCGATCGGCGTGACCGTGACAGTGAATTCGTCGGCGCGGACGAGCGCGATCGGGCCCGCGAAAAACGATCCGATCCATTTGGGCTGGGTGCCCTGCAGCAGGCGCAGGTATTCCTGGAGGAACAGCGCGAGGCCGATCGTCGCCACGAGGCCTTGCTGTCCGGTAGAGCGCCGCAACGGCCAGAGGACGATGCGATCGATCACCGCGCCGTGCCATGCCGCCGCCCACAACCCGAAGGTCACGGCGACGCCGATCACCGCGAATGGCGTTGCCAGGTTCAGCATCGAAGCCCCGATCAGCGCCGCGAAGCCGCCAACGGCGGCAATTTCACCGAACGCCAGATTGATCCGCCCGGACAGGCCGTAGACCAGCGAATAGGCCGCGGCCAGCAAGCCGTAGATCGCCGCGTTTGGCAGGGCATCGACCAGTTGCTGCAGCCCATAGGCGACCGCCATCGGGACGCTCACCAGGGTGCGCATCCGCTCCGCGATCAGCGGATCCGCGGCGGCGGCTTCCTGGGTCGTGAGCCAAAACCGCTTGAGGGCGAATAGCCGAGGTTGCGAGAGCTGGCCGTCCTGCGTGGTCACGGATTGAATGTCGGGCGTGCCGCCTGTCTCCGGCGTAAACCGACATTCGATCCAGCGCGGCTTCGGGGTGCCCGGATCAGATCGAAGCTCTATCCGGACGCCACCCGGGCGGCTCTCTGTCGCGGGGAGAGTGCTCTGCGCTCCGATGCGCAAAGGCTCTCCCTCAGCCAGCCCGACCGCGGCCGCGCGGCAGATCTGGCTCTGCGCCGTGTCCAGCTCCTCGTCGCAGCCGGCGAGCAGAAGCAGCGCGGCCCCAGCCAGGGCAAGACCGGCGGCGCGCATTCAGGCAGGGCAGGGGCGTCGCTGGAACGCCAAAGAGAGAGCGGCCACCAGTCAGGCACTCCGGGCAAGAGCGACCGGCGCGCCCCGATCCGACATCGTCATCCGGCGCGCAGCCGTTCTGCGACGCGCGGCGCGAAATAGGTCAGAACGCCATCGGCGCCGGCGCGCTTGAAGGCGACCAGGCTTTCCAGCATCGCCTTGTCGCCATCGATCCAGCCATTCTGCGCGGCCGCCATGATCATCGAATATTCCCCCGAGACCTGATACGCGAACGTCGGCACGGCGAACTTCGCCTTTACCCGGTGCAGCACGTCGAGATAGGGCAGGCCGGGTTTGACCATGATCATGTCGGCGCCCTGTTCAAGATCGAGCGCCACCTCCCGCAAGGCTTCGGCCCCGTTGCAGGGATCCATTTGGTACGTCTGCTTGTCGCCGACCAGCGTCGCCTGGGTTCCGATTGCGTCGCGGAACGGTCCATAGAAGGCCGAGGCGTATTTGGCTGCGTAGCTCATGATCTGAACGTCCTGGTGCCCGGCCGCGTCGAGGCCGGCCCGTATGGCCCCCACCCGCCCGTCCATCATGTCGGACGGCGCAATGATGTCCGCTCCCGCATGGGCCTGGTTGAGCGCCTGCGCGACCAGCACCTCGACGCTCGGATCGTTCAAAATGCGGTCCCCATGCAGCAGGCCGTCGTGACCATGGCTGGTATAGGGGTCGAGCGCCACATCGGTCAGCAGCCCGAGATCAGGAACCTCCGCCTTGATGGCCCGGCAGGCCCGGCACACCAGGTTGGTGGCCCGCAGGGCTTCCGACCCCTGCGCATCGCGCAAGCCCGGCTCCGTGTAGGGAAACAGCGCCAGAACCGGGATGCCGAGCCTGGCGGCACGGGCCGCGACACGGACGGCTTCGTCCACCGTGACTCGATCGATGCCTGGCATGGCCCCTACGGCCTGCCGGTGATCGTGACCTTCGATCAGGAAGATCGGCCAGATCAGGTCGTCGACCGTCAGCACATGTTCCCTGACCAGCCGTCGCGCCCAGTCCGCCTTGCGGTTGCGGCGCGGCCGATGCACGAGCGAAAGTGCCGCCCCTCGAGGTTCCTGGACCGTGGCTTCGGCTTGGTTCTGCGGCGTTTCCCGGCGCGCTGCGGTCATGATCCGGATCTCGTTGCTCGTTCGAGCCATGGCTAGCACGTCGGGGTCGAGCCTGAAAGCGCCGGTCGGGGCAAGGGAGAAACTGGGCCGGATCGCCTACGACTTGAAAGGAACTGCCCTTCGGGCGATAGGGTGGACGCTCGACATCCCCTTGCAAGGTGAGGCGAAGCGCGCATGCAGCGACCAACGGCGAAGCGGCGGATCGTGAGCAATGCTCCGATCGCGGCCATCGTCCTCAGCAACACGGATCGGCCGGACGACGAATCGCGGTTTGGACGGTTGCTCGTCATCTTCATGCGGGCCGTCGCGGCCCTGTGGATCTTCGAAGGTCTCATGCAATGGGGCTCGGTCGTGGTGACCAATGTCGACGGGCGCAGCGGTCTTGCGGCCCTGTCGCTCTCGGCCATCGTGGCGGTGATTTTCTTTGCGGTCATCAACCTGATCGCTTCAGTGGGGTTGTGGCTGGCGACGCCCTGGGGCGGAGTCATCTGGCTCGTCACGGCCGGCGCGCAACTCTTCGTGCTGGTCATCATGCCCGGATTTTTCGACCATCCCGTGATTACGGCGATGAGCAATTTGGTGCTGGTCGCGGCCTATCTCACCTTGACCTGGCTTGTCGCTGGCGGCCGCGACCAGCCGCTTTGAACCGGGCAGGACCCGTCCTGGATTCACAATCCATACACTAACCCAGCCTCGGCGAGCGTCCGTCTAAGTTGAATAAAAACTTAATAGACGCGCGGGTGCTGGGTAAAAGCTCCATTGACTTCATCTTCGATTCACTCAATCCAGTAAACCTCCTGTTCAGGCTCTCGCTTAAACTCGTCTTCATTCGTGATCACTACAAGTAAGCCCATCAAGTCAGCGGACCATGAAACGGCCGCCACAACTATAGTCGGGGCGTCATATGAACACAGCACCTAAAGCTGAGGCCTTGCAGGACCGGAACGACCGATTGGCGGAAGTGCGCCCAGCCTATCTCGAGGCCCTGACGATGGTCGAGCGGCTGCATCGCCGCCTGCTCGACGTCATCAAGGATGAATTCGACAGGCGCGGCCGCAGCGACGTCAATGCCGTGCAGGCCCTCCTGCTCTACAACATCGGCGACAAGGAACTCACGGCGGGCGAACTGCGCACCCGGGGTTACTATCTTGGTTCGAACGTGTCCTACAACGTCAAGAAGCTCGTCGAGATGGGATACCTGCATCATTCACGGTCGCGCATCGACCGCCGCTCGGTGCGCATCAGCCTCACCGAAAAGGGCACGGCGGTGCACGCGATCGTGGCTGGCCTCTACGAGAAGCACGTGCTGACCGTCGAACAGATCGGCGGCATCTCGGGGGATGAATTCAGCCGGCTCAACCAGGCGCTCTCACGGCTCGAGCGGTTCTGGACCGACCAGATCAAGTACCGCCTGTAAGATCGGCTGCCTGACCTCACGATGGGGCACGCCGCCAATCTCCGTCGACGTTCTTGTTTTTGTCGGGCTCGGAGCATAGGTTCGCGCACAACGAGCGCGCTGGCCGGCACTGTGTCGGAACGACGTGGAGGTGTGCGATGGGCGGAATGAGCATCTGGCATTGGATCATCGTCGGGGGCGTGCTGCTGCTGTTGTTTGGCGGCAAGGGCAAAGTATCCGATCTGATGGGCGATTTCGCCAAGGGCATCAAATCCTTCAAGAAGGGCATGTCGGAGGACGATGTGGTCGAAACCAAGCCGGCGACGCCGAGCTCCGTGGTATCCGACCCGCTCCGTACCCTGGATCACCGCGCCGGCAGCCCGGTCGACGGATCGACCGAGACGCGCCGCGTCGGATAAGCGACTTGGTCGCTCTGGTCCGGCCAGCCTGACGGAACTCTTCACGCCTCCCCGGAGGCAGGAGGAGCTTCGCGGCATGTTTGCGGTGCACGTGGCCTGCCCGGCGCCCATAAGCAGCTCCCTGTCATGTTCGATATCGATGCCGGAAAACTCCTGATCATCGGCCTGGTCGCGCTTGTCGTGATCGGGCCAAAGGATCTACCGCGCGTGATGCGCCAGGTCGGCCAGATGATCACGCGCTTGCGAAGGATGGCCGGTGAGTTCCAGGGCCAGTTCATGGAGGCCATCAAGGAGGCCGACCTTCAGGACCTCCGGGCCGAAGTGGCCAAGCTGAAGGACAGCGCCACCCTGGACGTGAACTTCGACCCGGTTCACGACCTGCGCACCGAACTCACCAAGGCCGTCGACAGCACCCCTGCGGCCACCCTGGCTTCGGATGCCGCCGGGTCCTTGGCGGTCGCGGACGCTCCGAAAGTTTATGGGGACCGCGGCGGCTTTGCCTTTCCGGCTCCCGCGGAGATCGGGCCGGCACCTGATGCTGCTGCGGCCGGCTTCGCACCCACGGCCGAACCGGCTGCGACCGAACTGGCCCACGTCGACGTCGCACCATCGGCATCGTCGGCCGGCGCCCTTGCCGAACAGCAAGAGCCGCCGGGGTCCGGCCGTCGCAAGGTCGTGATTCCCCGACGCCGTCCCGTGTCGCGCTTCGATGTGGCCTCCGGCGGCGGCGTTCCCAATCGGCCCAAGAATATTCTGCCGCCTCGCCGTGAAACAACAGATCGATGAACCAGCACGTCGACGATATCGAGGCCTCCAAAGCACCCCTGCTCGAACATCTGATCGAATTGCGATCGCGCCTGATCAAGGCGGTCATCGCGTTTCTGGTCGCCTTCGTGGTGTGCTTCTACTTCTCCCGCCACATCTATAACGTGCTGGTAGAACCCTATGTCCGGGTTGTCGGGGCCGAGAACGCCAAGCTTATCGCCACGCACTTCCTGGAGCAGTTCTACACCAACCTTAAGCTGTCGATGTTCGGGGCCGGGCTCATCGCGTTTCCCGTGATTGCCTCGCAGATATACATGTTCGTCGCCCCAGGCCTTTACCGCAACGAGCGGCGCGCCTTCCTGCCCTATCTGGTCGCGACGCCGGCGTTCTTCGTACTCGGCGGCATGCTGGTCTATTTCGTCGTCATGCCGCTGCTGATCAGGTTCTCGACCTCGATGCAGCAGATCAACGTGCCTGGCGAAGCCACGATCGAGCTGCTGCCCAAGGTCAGCGAATATTTGTCGCTGATCATGACGCTGATTTTCGCCTTCGGCATCGCCTTTCAGCTGCCAGTCATCCTGACTTTGCTCGGCCAGGCCGGGATCATCGATTCCGTCTTTCTGCGCAGCAAACGGCGCTATGCGATCGTCGTGGTCGTGGTGGCGGCCGCGATCCTGACGCCGCCGGATGTGATCTCGATGTGCAGCCTTGCACTGCCCATGTTGCTTCTCTACGAAGGCGCCGTGCTTGCCGTGAGTGCCATGGAGAGGAATCGCGCCCGCAAGGCCGCTGCGGATTCATCGACCTGACTCCGGCTGTGCGGCACGTGCCATGGCGCGTGTGGGGTAGTGTGCCGGGGCCTTCATGTTCGACATCAAGTGGATTCGCGAAAATGCCGCAGCCTTCGACGAGGGGCGTCGCAAGCGCGGACTGCTGCCGCTCAGCGAAAACCTGATCGAACTCGACGAGAAGCGACGCTCCGCAATCGTCGAACTCCAGGCCGTTCAGGAACGCCGCAACAGCGCCGCCAAGGAGATTGGCCAGGCTATGGCCCGCAAGGACCTCGCCACCGCCGAACGGCTCAAGGCGGATGTCGCCCGGCTGAAGGCGGAGGCGCCCGGCCTCGAAAATGCCGAGCGGGACCATTCGGCGGCCCTGAACGAGGCCTTGTCCGAGATCCCCAACCTGCCGCTCGACGACGTACCGGTTGGGGCGGACGAGCACGGCAACGTGGAAGTGCGGCGCTTCGGCGAGCGCCCTTCGTTGCCGCCGGGTTTCGTCCCCAAAGAACACTTCGTGCTGGGCGAAGCGCTGGGGCTGATGGATTTCGACACCGCCGCGAAACTGTCGGGATCGCGCTTCGTGGTGCTTCGTGGCGCCCTGGCCCGGCTCGAGCGGGCACTGGGCCAATTCATGCTCGACCTGCACATTACGGAGCACGGCTACGAGGAGATCGACCCGCCGCTGCTGGTGCGTGACGCGGCCATGTATGGCACCGCGCAACTGCCCAAGTTCCGCGACGACCAGTTCCGCGCCGGCGAGGAGCATTGGCTCATCCCCACCGCGGAAGTGCCGTTGACCAACCTGGTCCGCGAGCGCGTGCTTGACGAGGCGGCCTTGCCGCTGCGCTTCACGGCGCTTACGCCGAGCTTCCGGGCCGAGGCCGGCGCGGCTGGGCGCGACACCCGGGGGATGATCCGGCAGCATCAGTTCGAAAAGGTCGAGCTGGTTTCGGTCACGACCCCGGAAGCCTCGCTCGCCGAGCATGAGCGCATGACGGCCTGCGCCGAGGAGGTGCTCAAGCGCCTGGGTCTGCATTATCGCGTCATGCTGCTGTGCACCGGCGACATGGGTTTCGCGTCGCGCAAGACCTACGACATCGAGGTTTGGCTGCCGGGGCAGGGGGCCTTCCGGGAAATCTCGTCCTGTTCAGTGTGCGGCGATTTCCAGGCCCGCCGCATGGAGGCGCGCTACCGGCCACAGGGCGCGAAAACGCCGCGCTTCGTTCATAGCCTGAACGGTTCGGGCGTGGCGGTCGGTCGTGCACTCGTCGCAGTTCTCGAACATTATCAGAATCCCGACGGTTCGATCACGGTACCCGAAGTCTTGTGGCCCTACATGGGCGGCCTGCGGCGAATCGGCGGCGTGAAGGCTTGATCCAGTCACCCAAGGAGTGAAATGCGCGTCCTCATCACGAATGACGATGGAATCCATGCGCCCGGACTTGCGGTGCTGGAGCGCATAGCCGGGTCGCTGTCGGAGGACGTATACGTGGTGGCGCCCGAAACGGATCAGTCCGGCGTAGCCCATTCCCTGTCGCTCAATGACCCTTTGCGGCTACGAGAGATCTCCCCGCGCCACTACGCCGTAAAAGGGACACCGACCGACTGCGTGATCATGGGGGTGCGCTCGATACTGGCGGACCGGAGGCCCGATCTCATCCTCTCGGGCATAAATCGCGGGCAGAACGTCGCCGAGGACGTGACCTATTCGGGGACGATCGCCGGCGCCATGGAGGGCACGCTGCTCGGCATTCCCTCGATTGCGCTAAGCCAGGCCTATGGGGCGGGAACGGGCCGCAAGAACCTGCATTGGGATTGCGCCGAAGCCCATGCTGCTGCCTTGATCCGCAAGGTGATCGGCGAGGGCATTCCCTCAAGCATCCTGATCAACATCAATTTTCCGGATTGCCCGCCTGACGCCGTAGCCGGCCTTGCCGTGACGAGCCAGGGCAAGCGCGATACGGCGCTGATGCAGGTCCACGAGCGGGAGGACGGCCGGGGCAACCCGTATTTCTGGCTCGGCTTCGCCAAGGGCGACTTCATGCCGGGGGCCGGGACGGATCTCGAAGCCTTGCGAGAGCACAAGATTTCCCTGACACCGTTGCGGCTCGATCTGACCGATGCATCCACACGGGATCGCTACATCCGGGCCTTCGGGTGATCTGATGTCAGGCCCGGCTGCATCTCCGGGCAGTTTGGCGGGGCCGCGCCGCGAGGCCATCGCCGAGTTCCTGCTCGGCCTCCGGGCCAAAGGGGTGCGCGACCTTGCGGTTCTGCGGGCCCTTGAGGCCGTGCCGCGCGAGCATTTCGTGTCGCACCGCTACGCGGACCTGGCGGCCCGGGACCTGGCGCTGCCGATCGCCTGCGGACAGACCATGTCCGAGCCCTTCGTGATCGCCCGCATGCTTGAGGCTCTTGCGCTGACGCCCGCGAGTCGCGTGCTCGAGATTGGTGCGGGGTCGGGCTACACGACCGCGCTTCTCGCACGCTTGTCTCTCGAAGTGCTCTCGATCGAGCGCTACCAGGGTCTCGTTACCCAGGCCCGCACGCGGCTCGAGACGCTCGGTCTCGGCAACGCGGCGGTGGTCTGGGGCAACGGGCTGGCCGTGCCCGCGGTGACAGAAACTTTCGACAGGCTCTTGATCCACGGGGTCTTGGAAGAGATGCCGTCCACGCTGATCGATCGTGTGTCGGCCGACGGCATCGTCGTCTACGCCAGGCGGCTCCCGACCGGCGGCGCCATGCGCCAGCACCTTGTGCGCGCCGTGCGGACCGAAGCGGGCGATTGGGTCGAAACTCCGGTTTGCCGGTCCCGGCTTCGCGCCCTCGAGGAGGGCTTGTCGGAGGCTTTGTGACACGCCGGAACCGATCTGGCGATCTCGGAAAAGCTGTTAACAGCAAGTAAAGGTGCCCCACTTTCGCTTGATCCGTAAAGATCCAGCGAAAATCTCAGAAGTCGATTCATCTTAAACCGTCCCTTAACCGGCGTGGGATCTTATGTATTCCATTGAGGCCGCGTGATGTGGATGGTCTGCTGATGAGTAAGCTGATGTGGCCCGGGCAAAGCCGGCTCGCGATCCAGGTTTGCGCCGCAAGTGCTGTGGCGGCACTGCTGAGCGGTTGTTCTTCCGATTCGACGCGTTTCAACGACCCGTTTGGAAATCCGTTCTCGACGGCCTCGACGGCCAAGCCGCAACACGTAGCGGCGCGGAAGACCTCGGGCACCGGACACCCGGCCGCGGTTGTCGCCACGGCGCTGCCGCCGCGCCCGACCACCGTCGCGAGCGCCGCTCCAGTCGCCCCGAGGATGGCGCCCGCTTCGACCGAGACCACCGGCTCGATCGGTCCGGCCCATGCGGTCGCGGGTGCGTCGTTCGGCGGCTGGTCGTCGAACGGCGGTGCGCCGATCGTCGTGGCCCAGGGCGAGAGCGCCGACATGCTGGCCAAGCGTTACGGCGTGCCGCAGAACGCCCTGCTCCAGGTCAATGGCATGAGAAGCGCTGCCGACCTGCAGCCGGGCGCACGCATCGTCGTGCCGGTCTACAGCGCCTCCGCGAGCGCCCAGGCGGCGGCTCCCAGTTTACCCCGGGTCGCTGCGGTTCGCCCGGCTCTTGCTCACCCGGTTTCGGCGCCCCCGACCAAGGTAGCCCGGGCGGCTGCGCCTGCCCCCGTCGTGGCCCAGGAACCGGTTGCGACCAAATCCACCAAGGTGGCTGCTGTCGCGGCGAAAGTCGCAGCGACCCGCACTGCCAGGGCGGAGCCGGCGCGGGCTGCCGCCGAGCCACATGCCAGAGCCCCTGCACCTGCTCGGGTAGCGGCATCGGCGCCGCGCCTCGTGAAGGGATCGGCTCCGCTCAAGACGGCCGCCCTGGAGGCCGCACCGAAAACAAAGGCAGCCTCGGCCAAGGTGGCGGCCGTTGCACATCCGGAGAAGATCGCGGCCGCACCGCAACCGGTGAAAACCGCGGCCGCCAAGCCGGCTCCGAACAAGGTAGCGGCCCTCAAGCCCGCGGCAGCGCCGGCCAGGGCCGTCGCGGCAGCAGTGCCGGCCAAAGCCGCCAGGCCCGAGAAGGTCGCCGAGGCGGTCAGCCCGAAAGCGGTCGATCCGACGCCAACTGCAACCGTCGCCCCTGCTGCCGCAACTGCGGATTCGGGTGGCGCGGCCGGGGGGCCTGAGTTCCGCTGGCCGGCTCGCGGCCGTATCATCCAGGGCTTCAAGGGCGGCACGGGCGGCAACGACGGCATCAACATTGCGGTCCCGGAAGGAACAGCCGTCAAGGCGGCCGAAGGCGGCGTCGTGGCCTATGCCGGAAGCGAGTTGAAGGGCTACGGTAACCTGGTCCTGATCCGGCACCCGAACGGCTTCGTGTCGGCCTACGCGAACAACGGCGAGATCGACGTGAAGCGCGGCGACTCGGTCAAGCGAGGCCAGACGATCGCCAAATCAGGCCAATCCGGCAATGTGGCCTCGCCTCAACTGCACTTCGAGCTGCGCAAGGGTTCGCAACCGGTCGACCCGACGAACTATCTGGCAGGGCTCTAGACATTCATCGGATCGTCGGCGTCTCGGCTCCCGAGACTCCGACCCGCAAAGCCGCCCAGCCGCGAGACACGATTGGGCGTGCGATCGGAGACGGCGGGTCCAACGAAAGGCCCGCCGTCTCTCGTTTCGTGCCGTGTACGAGGTCAGGTCACCTCATAGCCGGAGGGCTGACCAAGCGATCCCAGCCGTTCGATTGAGGGCGCAATATAGTTTCGGATTGAGGCTCGTGCGGCGGGTGCGTTCAACGCACCGCGGGTCAGAACACGTAGGCGAGCCGCCCGCCGACGTTGGTGATGCCCTGGTTCCGCTTGGCCAAGCCCGCATTCGAGCTGTGCTCGATGGTCGCCATGATGTTCCAGTGCTCGGTCAGGTGATAACCGATCGAACCCAATTCGCGGAACATCACGTGCGTGCCGACGGCCGCATAGCCGACCGGGACCACGAAGCTTGTGTTGCCGTCGTTATACTCGCCGCCGAACGTCGCTTCGCCGAAGAAGCGCGCATAGATGGGGAACTGCCAGGTCAGACCGGCATAGGCCTGACTGGTCTTGCCGGCAGTGTTGAGATCGCCCCCGACGTGGAACCGCGGAACCAGGTAGTCCCAGGCATTCCCGAACGTATAGGGCTTTACGGTCAGCACCTCTGCGTTGACGTCCACCGAGCCAACTTCCCGCTTGGGAATTCCGTGGGCCGAGGCGCCGATCCGTACCTCGGACAGGATGCCGAACGGGCTGCTGGCGGGAGCAGGTGCGGGCGCCACGAAAACGGGCGCCGGGGGCGGGGTGGTCAAGTCGGCCGCCCGCGACGACGTGGCAGCCCCGGAAAGAGCACACCCGAGCAGGACTGCAGAACTCGAGACGTATCGCACCATAGTCAGCCCCTGCCGTCCGGCAACAATTCGACCCGATTCACGACTTTTCTTTGTTTAGTTTGCCTCAATCCGCTTGTCCAGGCGGCCTGCGAGATCCTGGATGAACTGCCAAGCCGTGCGGCCCGAGCGGCTTCCCCGCGTCGTCGCCCATTCCAGCGCCTCGGGGGCGATCTGCTCGCGGCTGGTGCCGAGCCCGTAATGGTCGGCATAGGCGGCGACCATGTCGAGATACTCGTCCTGCGAACATTTGTGAAAGCCGAGCCACAGGCCGAACCGATCGGAAAGCGACACCTTCTCTTCGATCGCCTCGCCCGGATTGATGGCCGTCGCCCGCTCGTTGTCCATCATGTCGCGAGGCAGGAGATGGCGTCGATTGGACGTGGCGTAGAACAGCACGTTGGCGGGCCGGCCCTCGATGCCGCCCTCGAGCACGGCCTTGAGCGACTTGTAGGCTGTGTCGTCCCCATCGAACGACAGGTCGTCGCAGAACAGCAGGAACAGGCGACGCTCGGTCCGGAGCAACGCCATCAGGGCAGGAAGGCTGTTGATGTCCTCGCGATGGATCTCGACCAGCTTGAGGGCCGCCGCGTGGTCCCGCTCCACGTTGACCGATGCATGAGCGGCTTTCACGAGGGAGGATTTGCCCATGCCCCGGGCACCCCAGAGCAGCGCGTTGTTGGCCGGCAATCCGGCCGCAAAACGCCGGGTGTTGGCGAGCAGCAGATCACGGACCCGGTCGATCCCCTGGAGGAGCTCGATATCGACTCTGTTGACGTGCGGCACCGGGACCAGCGATCCCGACCCGGTCCACACGAAAGCGTCGGCGGAATCGAAATTCGGTCGCGGAGGCGGGGGAGGCGCGAGGCGCTCCAGCGCGTCGGCGATGCGCTCGAGCACGGCCGATGATGGAATGGCGGGGATGGACAAGGTGAGGGCCGGGCCGGGGGACAGAAACACGGCTTATCCAGGCGCCGTGGCCGCACTGTCAAGCTGAGCCGATACTCGGAAAGCGCGCCGGTGCGGTTGTGACAAAAGCCTGGCCCTACTCAGACCGGGCCAGGTGAACGGGGCCGTTCCAGGAGAAGGAACTGCTTTTCCTTGTAGGCGCCGCGCCCGAATTGCGCGTAGTTGAAGCGTTGCGCCAGGCGGATCGAGGGCCGGTTCTCCGGATCGATGATGCACAACGTGCGTGCCGCACCGAAATGCTCGTCGGCCCAGGCGAGAACGGCCGCGAGCGCTTCGGTTCCGTAGCCTCGGCCGTGCGCCCACGGCGCAAGCACCCATCCGCACTCGGGCTCCGGGCCAAGGGCGGGCACGATATCGCGCTCGAAATTCGCGAACCCGATCTCGCCCACGAAAGCATCGCCTTCCGTCTCCCGGATCGTCCAAAACCCGTAGCCCAGGAGAGCCCAGTGCCCGACGTGGCGCAACAGCCTGTGCCACACCTCCTCGCGCGTCAGTGGGCGACCGCCGATGTACCGGACCACCACAGGGTCGGCCCACATGGCGGCGCTGTCGTCGAGATCGATCGCCGCGGGGATTTCGAGGCTCAGCCGCTCGGTTCTCAGCGCGCAGTCCGGGTGGGGCAGGGCAGATCTCATGCCGCCATGCTGGCCGAGGCGGACCTTGCGTTCAAGAGCGTTCACCCCGCATTGGGGCGCACGAGAGCTGGCATGCTGCCATTCGGCGCGCCATTGCGTTCGGGGGCCCAATAAGTATATCACGCAGCAAGCGTTCGCTCGGGCGGCTGCGCTGGCCGACCCTGGAGTCCTTTGTTTGTTTACCCAAGCCTTCGCTCAGACTGCTGGCGCCACAAGCGGCAGTGCCGACATGATAATGCAGATGGCCCCGTTCGGCGCCATTCTGGTGATCATGTACTTTCTTTTGTTGCGGCCGCAGCAGCGCAAGGCCAAAGCCCACCAGGAGCTGGTGGGCAATGTGCGGCGCGGCGACACGGTCGTGACCACAGGCGGGCTCATCGGCAAAGTCACCAAAGCCGTGGACGCAACGGAGATCGAGCTGGAGATCGCGCCAAACGTGAGGGTGAGGCTCGCCCGACAGATGATTTCGGAGGTCAGGACCAAGGGCGAGCCCGTGAAGGACACGCCGGTAAAGGCCTGACCGGCTATGTCGCGGTGAACCTTGGCCGTGCGGTCGCGACCCGAGCAGAAGCGGCTCTATCGCGCAGGACATCAAATTCGGACCGGCAGGATTCGGGGCTCGGTCGGCCTTTGAAGCGCCCCGGCCCTCGGCAGTGAAGACTTTACGATCATGATGCGTTTCGCGACCTGGAAAGTCATTTCGATCGTTCTCGGGACCTTGCTGGCGGTCCTGATCGTGATCCCCAGCCTGCTGCCGCCGGATACGAAGGCATCGCTGGAACGCTCGATGCCCTTGGCGGTTCGCACCATCGTGCTCGGACTCGATCTGCAAGGTGGCGCGCATCTCCTGCTCGAGGTCGACTCGGCGTCCGTCACGAAGACGCAGGTCGACAGCCTGCGCGACGACGTCCGTCGCCTTCTGCGCGAGGACAACGTCAAGATGACGGGCGGCATCGGGGTGCAGAGCCGCGGCGTGCAGTTCCGTGTTCCCGACCCCGCCGAACGCGCCAAGGTGGTGCAGCGCCTGCGCAACCAGTCGACCTCGCTCGGCAGCACGCTCACCGGAACCGTGCAGGACTATACCGTCAACGAGACGGCCGACGGGTTGGTCCAGGTGGTGCTGAGCGATGCCGGCGTCGCCAACCGGGTGCACCGGGCCGTCGATCAGTCGATCGAGGTGCTGCGCCGGCGCATCGACGCCTCCGGGACGCGCGAGCCGACCATCCAGCGCGAAGGCAACGATCGCATTCTGGTGGAGGTGCCCGGCCTGCAGGATACCCAGCGGCTGAAGGATCTCCTGGGCACGACTGCAAAGCTCGAATTTCGTCTGGTGGCCGAGCCCGGCGCCAATCCGGCCGAGGTCGAGACCCTGCCGTTCTACAAGAACAACCAGCCCGGGACGCTGCCGGTCGAGAAGCGCGTCATGGTGCAGGGCGAGGATCTTACCGACGCCCAGCCCGGCTTCGATCAGCGGACCAGCGAGCCCGTCGTGAATTTCCGCTTCAACATCCGAGGCGGCCAGCAGTTCGGGCAAGTGACCTCGGAGAATGTCGGCAAGCCTTTTGCCATCGTGCTCGATAACCAGGTAGTGTCCGACCCGCGAATTCTTGGCCCCATCACCGGCGGTTCAGGGCAGATTTCCGGTAACTTCACAGTTGCCCAGGCCAACGACCTGGCGGTTCTGCTGCGCGCCGGCGCGCTGCCGGCCAAGCTGACCGTGGTCGAAGAGCGGACCGTCGGCCCCGGACTCGGCCAGGACTCGATCGACGCGGGCAAGCGGGCGTCCTACGTGGCTGCTGCCCTGGTCGTGGCCTACATGCTGGCCACCTACGGGGTGTTCGGTGTCTTTGCCAATATCGCGCTGGCGGTGCACATCCTGCTGATCTTCGCCGCCATGGTGCTGCTCGGTGCGACCCTGACCTTGCCCGGCATCGCGGGCATCGTGCTCACCATCGGCATGGCGGTCGACGCGAACGTGCTGATCTACGAGCGCATCCGCGAGGAGAGCCATCTCGGGCGGTCGATTCTGTCCTCGCTCGATTCGGGCTTCAAGCGGGCTTTCGCCACCATCGTCGACTCGAACGTCACCATGTTCGTCGCGGCCCTGATCCTGTATTTGTTCGGGTCAGGACCGGTACGGGGTTTTGCCGTGTCGCTCGGCTTGGGCATTCTGACGTCGATCGTGACCGCCGTGACCATGACCCGGATGATGATCGCATTGTGGTACCGGGCCAAGCGCCCGACCCAGTTGCCGATCTGAGCCGGGAAGGACAAGTCCATGAAGCTCCTTCGCCTCGCCCCGGAGAACACCAAACTCGAATTCATGCGCCTGAGGCGGTTCTCCTATCCGTTTTCGGCCGTGCTCTCCATCGTGTCGGTCCTGATGTTCATCTTCGTGGGGATGAACTTCGGCATCGATTTCGCGGGCGGCACTTTGATGGAGGTTCGGGCCAAGTCGGGAACCGCCGAACTGGCCCAGTTGCGGCAGATCGGGGAGAAGACCGGCCTCGGTCACGTCGAAGTGCAGGGGTTCGGTAACGCCTCGGACGCGACCTTGCGGTTCGGACTGCAGCCGGGCGGCGATGCCGCCCAGGAAGCAGCGGTCAAGAAGATCCAGGACGCGCTCGGCGACCAATACGAGTTTCGCCGCGTCGAAGTGGTAGGACCGCGCGTCTCGGGCGAGCTGGTCCAGTCGGGCACTCTCGGCGTGGTGGTGTCGATCTTCGCCGTGCTGCTCTATCTCTGGTTCCGCTTCGAATGGCAGTTCGCGGTCGGCGCCGTCATCGCGACCATGCACGACCTCCTGCTCACGGTCGGCTTCTTCTCGGTCACGCAGCTCGAGTTCAACACCACCTCGATCGCCGCCATCCTGACGATCGTGGGCTATTCGCTGAACGAAGCCGTGGTCGTGCTGGACCGCATCCGGGAGGTCATGCGCAAGTACAAGCGTATCTCGACCGCCGACATGATCGACATGTCGATCAACGCGGTCCTGCCCCGTACGATCATGACCGCGACCACGGTGTTCCTGGCCCTGCTGGCCCTCGTGCTGTTCGGCGGGGAGGTGATCAAGAGCTTCTCGCTCGCAATGATGTGGGGCATTTTCGTCGGCACCTATTCGTCGGTGTTCATCTGCTCGCCCATCCTCATCTATCTCGGGGTGCGCAACGACGGACGCGAAAAGGTGGCGACCCCGATCGCGGCCGAGTGACTGGTTCGGGGATGCTCGCGTGAACGAGGCGCGCGAAACGATCGGCTTTCTTCCGGGGCTGCATCCGATCGACGGCTACGGGGCCGGCGGCTTCCGATTCTCCGGCATGTCGCATCGCGGCTCCCTGCTGGCGCTCCCGAGCGGGATCCACGGCTGGTCCGCGATTCTTCCGAAGGACGTCACGACGGAGTCGTTGGCGCCTGTCTTTGCGCTTCCGCCAGGGCAGCTTGAACTATTGCTGGTCGGTACCGGCGTCGATCTCGTGCCCGTATCGGATGCCTTGCGCCGCTGCCTCAAGGCGGCCGGGATCGTGGCCGAGCCGATGGCCACCGGTGCTGCGGCCCGCACCTACAATATCCTGCTCGGCGAGAACCGCCGCGTCGGGGCCGCGCTGCTCGCGGTGTCCTGAGCGGGGGCACACCATGCCGCAGGATCTTGCAGCGCACTACGCTCACTGCGAGGCGCTCCTCCGCGACGAGGATCGCGATACATGGCTTGCCGCGCTTTTCGCGCCGGCCGACCGGCGACCGCAGGTGCACGCGCTCAACGCCTTCTTCATCGAGATCCGCCGCGTGCGCGACCGCGTGCGCCAGCCGCTTGCCGGCGAATTGCGTCTGCAATGGTGGAACGATGTCGTCGAGGGCGAGGCGCGGGGCGACGCCGAAGCCAATCCGGTCGCGGCTGCATTACTGGACACCATCGCGCGCGCCGAGCTGTCACGCGGGAGCCTGATCGATGCCATCGAGGCGTATCGGATCGCACTCTACGGCGACTCGCCGGCCACAATCGAGGAGTTCGAGACGTTCCTGGACCGCACCCTTGGCGCGTTGCTTCGATCGGAGATCAAGGTTCTGGGAGGCGGTGAGAGCGTCCGCGACGATGCTGTCCGGCGCGCCGCCGCTGCCCTCGGCATCGCCGACATGCTTCGGCATCTCGGCCATTACGTGGACCGCAACTTCGCGGTCATACCTGACGAGATCTTGGGGCGCCACGGGCTGGCGCAATTCAATCTCCGTGGCGCGGCCGCCCGCCCTGACAACGTGGCCTTTCGCGCCGTGCTGGCCGAGCTGCGGGCCTTGGCACGAAGCCATCTTGCTGCGCTGCAAGCCGAAGCACCCCGCATTCCGGCAAGCGCCGCACCGGCCTTCCTGGTCGTCAGCCTGGTCGAGCCCATGCTGCGCTTGTCGGAACAAGCCAACGATCCGTTAGGGGCCGAACTCACCCTGCCGCAGTGGCGCCGACAATGGAGACTCTGGCGCGCTGCTAGACGACACCGGTAGGGTAGGAGGGGCACTTGGGATTTCCGGGCGGACAAGCAGGCTCGACTTTCGCGGCTGGAATCAGGCCGCTTGAGGTGCGAGCAGCAACGGTTTCGCCGGCATGTGTCCGTCGCCGTCACGGGGGTCGGGCGTGATCAGGTTCGTCGTGAAACGGGAGCACGCCTACACGGTTGCGTCGTTGGGTCGGAACTTCGGCTTCGACACGCCGCCGTGTTCAGCGCTGGCCTATGAAGACCTGTTCGATGCCGAAACGCTTCCGTCCGCCACCTATGTTTTTGCCGACATCGAGCGGCTGTCCGACGCCGAGTTGGTGGTGGCGGCGGAAATCGCTTCTGCGATGGAAGGTGCCGAGGGATTTCGTGTCCTCAATCACCCGGCCCGTGTACGGACGCGCTACGCGCTGCTCAGAGCTCTTCATCAGCGCGGACTCAATCTGTTCGACGCTTACCGGGCAGATGGATTGCCTCGCCCAGGACGGTTTCCCGTCTTCGTGCGTGCCGAAGCGGAGCACGAGCCTGCGCTGACGGCGCTTCTTCCGGACCAACCTTCGCTCGATCTAGCGCTCGCTGGCCTCGTCGCGAGAGGCAGGCCACTGCGCGGGTTGGTGGTGATCGAATATTGCGCCCAGGAGGCGAGACCGGGCATCTGGCGTCGCTTCGGCACTTTCCGGATAGGCGACGCCGTCCAACTGGACCACGTGGTCACCGAGGCGAGTTGGAACGTGAAGTGGGGAACGCAGGGACTCTCGACCGAGCAGGAGAACGCCAGCGACTATCGCGCGGTTCTCGACAACCTTTTCAGCGAGCCGTTGCGCGAAGCCTTCGATGTTGCGGCAATCGACTACGGCCGAGCCGATTTCGGCATCGTGGACGGTCGGCCACAAGTCTATGAGATCAACACCAACCCCCATCTGGCTGCACTCGCCGACGATACGTCTCCGATCCGGACAAGGTCGCTGCGCCTCGCTCACGAGCGGTTTGCTTCCCACCTTTACAGGATCGACACGACCTCCGGCGTGGCCCCAGCGCTCGAACTCTCGATGCCGCGGGCGCAGGCGTTGCGCGAGGTTCGACGGCGCGAGCGGGTGCTCGTCGACGCCATGGCACGGCGGGGCGCAGACCCCGAACCTACCGCTCTCCCACTCGGCGCGCCTTTCGAGCCGGACCTCAGAACACAATGGGCAAAGGGCTGCTTGAAAGCCGCCGCGATCTGGCGCGGAACCGCTAGAATCCTTCGTCGCCTCGGGCGACGGATCGCCTGATTGCCCTGCGTGGTAGTTTTCGAGCTGGTTGTGGCCGATCGGACCTTCGGCGTTTCTCCGGCTAGGCCGTGGACAAGTCACGCGGGGTAGGTAAAAGTACATTGGTTGTTGTTGCACAGTTGCAATGGAGTTGGATCGGATGTCGGCACCTTCGCTCACCCCTAAGCTGCGCTTGGCGCTCGCCGGCACGCGGTTGCTCGGCTTCGACACCCGGGTCTGGGCTCAAGACCATTCACCGGAGCCGGCGCCTGTTTCGGCAGCTAAGCCAGCCTCCATCGGCAGCAAGCCGCGAGGGATCACGGGACAGAAGCCGGCCTACGTCGGAAGTAAGCCCAGGACACTCTCACCATCGAGCTAGGCCGAAACACACCGAATACACAGCTCCAAAGGCGCTTGCCCCCCACCTGCAGTCAGCTTCGGAAAAAATCGCGCCGGCATCGTTCGAAGTGGCGGTCAACCGCCCATTGCGTTGGAATGCAGGCCTTCTCGAGGAGACCTCGGATGAAAACCGAACGCGTCCGGGGTGGATCTTCGGCCTCCAACCTGCGGGAGGCACGAGCGGGCACATCATTGCTGAGAGTCGACACGCGTGTCTGGGGTTTCGCATCGAACTCTCCCGCGATCAGCTTGCCAGGAACCAAGGCCGTGTTCGGAGGGGTGCAACCGATCCCGCCGGGAATGCGGCCTGCGCGGAAGCTAGGCGCGTCCTGATCCGCTTATGGACGCCGACGCTCGCTACGCCTTCCGACCAGATCCGGGCCGAGCGCACGGGATCGACGCCGGGATCTGCCAGAAACTCGGCGAAAGCCTGCAAGCGGTCGCGCGCGAGGCCGGCAGGGCGGGGTTCGAGGTCGATGGAGATCTTGATGCGTTCGGCCGGAGAATAGCGGGCCTGACCCGCGCGCCTCCTCAACTTTGGGCCTGTTATCACGATCTGGTTCAGGCAGCGATAAGTGATGATCATTTGGAATTCCGCTCGACCGCGAGCGATATGCTGTCGATAGACCTCGCTGTTCCTGTGGCAAGCGCGGTGGTAACCCTCGAAGACGCCGACCTGGGCGCGAATAATGCTGCTCGCTACCGCCGCATAATCGATTCGGATCTAAACCTGCCGCTCAACCTGCAGGTTGCTCCCGTCGGAGAGGTCGAGCGAATGCGAGGCCTCGTCGGCGAGGCTCGTCGCCTTCTTGGGCGGGCGTGTCCGGATCTTGCGGCTGAGGTCCACACCCTTGGCCACCAGGTTGTTTTGGCCGCCAGCGGGCCGGGAGCGAATGTTTTTGGGGGTGCGGCCTCGATCTTCCTGTGGGGTGCGGTGGTCTGCAATCCCAATGAAATTCGTGACAGGCTGGCGATGGTCGAGTCTTTGACCCACGAAACGGCCCATGCCTTGCTGTTCGGAATGACGTTCGGCGAGGATCTCACATTGAATGACCCCGGGGAGCGTTACCCTTCGCCACTTCGTGTCGATCTCCGACCCATCGAGGGCATCGTTCACGCCACCTATGTGCTCGGAAGGATGATCTATCTTCTGGACGAGTGCTCGAAATCCGGACTGCTCACGGCCGCCGAGCGCGGTCAACTCGCCGGAATGCAAGAAAGCAATTTGAGGCTGTTCCGATCCGGTGCACAGACCATTCGGCAACATGCCCGGTTCACCGAGGCGGGGCAGGTTATTTTCGGCAATTGCCAAGCCGCGATCGAGGCGCAGCACGGTCCTTCGTGAGATCGACCTACCATCGGGAGCTGGGCTTGAACACCCATCTCACCTTCGAGCGGCTCGATACCGAACCGGTAGACCCGCTTGCCGACGAGCGCCGCATCGCCACGGCGAAATGTGCCGCCGTCCCGGTGGACCCGGTCTGCGAGCGGAATGCCGGTTTCGGGGCGCGCGCTCCTTGCCGCAAAAACAAAGAGAATGTTAACCAAATTGTCGCAAATCTGGTGGGCAGGCGTGGGCGTCCGCCACCCAGTTCGGATGAATGATCGGCTGAACATGCCCGAACCGCTCCCTCAGGCCCGCAAATCGCCTTCTCTTAGGGCGAGTTCGGTGACGGCGTCGCGAGAGCACTGCCGGGTCGCGGGAATGCGGCATGCCGACCCGCATGTGTCCAGATCAGGTGTTCAGACCGGGGCGAGAGCGACTGCCGCACCAAGGCAGGCCGGACAAGTTTTGAGCATTGTCGAGCCGCGATCGAGGCGCATCACGGATGCTCCTGACCCGTGCGGACCTGAGAGGTTGACATTGAACGCCTCGCAATTAAATCATAACGCGTTTTTTCTGCGCACGGCCGACGTCGCCTGTGGGAGATCGCTGCAGCCGGTGATCGAGCCGAAGCGTCTGAGCCGCAAAATGGAAAAGAAAAAGGTGGCTGGCCTTTGTATGGTGCGGGACTCGGTCGATATCGTACCGTTCCTGTGCGGCCACTATCTGCGCATGGGCGTCGATCACATCCATTTCGTAGACGATGGCTCGACGGACGGAACCTACGACCTGCTCAGGGCCCTGGCCCGCAGAACCGGGAAGATCCAGGTGAGCCGGTTGGTCAACACGGAGGTCGTGCAACGCGCCACCGTCGAGAACATGGCCAATGAGCTGGTGGATCGCGGTTTCCGATTCATCCTGCCTTTCGACGCGGACGAATTCTGGAACATAAGCCCTCGGCAATTGGCCGGGCTGGGGCAATCCCGGGATGATCATGTCATCACCGGTCGATGGGTCAATTTCGTTCAGCGGCGATCGACAACCTATCCGGTGCCGTTCGGCATCTACGGTGCGGTACATCGTTTCGTCCCAACCCTGACGGCCACCTTCGAGGAGGTCGTTGGCAAGACGAAGCCTTGGCTAGCCGTCTCGCTCGACAAGATCGCGTTTGCGAGCCGTAGTCCCGTGACCATGCTGCTCGGCCAACATGCGTTGGTCGACGGCCCCCCGACCCGGCCCGAGCCCTACGAGATCTTTCATCTTCCGTTGCGGTCCAGAACCGAAATCGAAAAGCGGGGATTGAACTACGAGCCCCGTCGCACCGCGATCCGGCACGATCCGGACGAGAGCTGGCAGTCCGCCTTCCATCGCGAAATCGTCATGTCGGATGATGTCGACGCCGCCTGGGCTGCCAACAGTGCGGACAGGTTCGGCCGAGCCGATGTTTTCGGCAGGCCGGCGCAACTGGTCCGCGACACGCGCCTGCGCACAGTCCTGGCCTCGGCGGCGGCCTATCTCCTGTTCAGATACGGGTGGCTCACGCTGTGAGGCCACGGGTACGATGAGCGCAGGCAAGCGGAACGATTTCTCGGCGCCTGAGAAGTCCTGACAATCTGGGCCGCCCAATTCGGGCCTTCAACTTCCGGCATCCCTTGGGCTCATGGCGGCGCGAGCCTCCTGACGCGTCACGCCCCGGTTGTGACGGGCAATTCCGTTCGTGCACCCCATTCGGACCAGGAGCCGTCGTATAGGGCAACGTCCGTCTTCCCGAGGCTGGCCAGCGCTAAGCTCAGCACGGCCGCCGTAACGCCCGAGCCGCAGGTCGTGATCACGGGCCTGGCGAGATCGACCCCGGAGTCCGCGAAGACCCGCCGGACGTGCTCGATGGGAGCGAGGCGACTGCCCTCGACCACGCGATCGAACGGCACGCTGAGACTGCCGGGCATGTGACCCGACCGAACGCCGGCCCGGGGCTCGGGTGCTTCGCCGCGGAATCGCGCCGCCGATCGGGCATCGACCACCTGGGCGGCGCCGGTGGAAAGGGCATGCTGAACGGCTGCTACGTCGGCCACCGCCTCCGAGATCGGTCGCGCGATGAAGCGTGCCGGCTTCGGGCGGCTCTCGCCTGTCTCCAGGGGCCACTTCTCGGCGATCCATTGCGGCAATCCGCCGTCGAGCACCGCAACCCGGGTGGCTCCGAAAGCCCGCAAGGTCCACCAGGCGCGCGGCGCCGAATAGAGGCCCTGCGAATCGTACACCACGATGCGCATGCCGCCGCCAATTCCGAGCGCCCCCATGGCGGCTTCGAACTCCTCAGGCCCCGGCAGCATATGGGGTAGGCCGCTCGACGGGTCGGATATCGCGTCGATATCGAAGAATACGGCGCCCGGGATATGCCCGGCCAGATATTCGGCGCGCGCATCACGTTTCTGGGTCGGCAGGTGCCAGGACGCGTCCACAATGGCCAGGTCGGGCGCGCCCAGATGCGTGCCGAGCCATGCGGTGGAAACCAGCGGGGGCCCGGGCCAGTCGGCTTCGTTCATGGGTCGATCTCCTGCGGTCTTCTGGCGACCGGGGTGGTTCATCATGACGAGCCGCAGGGGTCAACGGCCGCCCGCGCAATGGCGTCCCCGCGGGAGCATCTTTCCAACCGCGCCAGCCTTGCCTAAAAGGGCGAACCCTTAGCGCATCCTCCGAGGCCCCCATGACCGCCATCGTCGAAATCATCGGACGCGAGATTCTGGACAGTCGCGGCAACCCGACGATCGAGGTGGATGTGATGCTCGAGAGCGGCGTGCGGGGACGCGCCGCGGTACCATCCGGCGCGTCGACCGGAGCCCACGAGGCGGTCGAGCTTCGCGACGGCGACAAGGGGCGCTTCGGCGGCAAGGGCGTCACCAAGGCGATCGCAGGCCTGCAGCCGATCTTCGGGGCGATCCGCGCGATTCCGGCCGAGGACCAGGTGGCCCTTGATGCCGCCATGATCGCGCTCGACGGCACGCCCAACAAGGCCAAGCTCGGCGCCAATGCAATCCTCGGCGTGTCGCTGGCCGCCGCGAAGGCCGCGGCCGAGGAACTGGGGTTGCCGCTCTACCGCTACGTGGGTGGCGTTTCGGCGCATGTCCTGCCCGTTCCGATGATGAACATCCTGAACGGCGGGGCCCATGCCGACAATCCGATCGACTTCCAGGAATTCATGGTGATGCCGATCGGTGCGCCATCCTTGAAGGAGGCCGTGCGCTGGGGTTCCGAGATCTTCCAGACCTTGAAGTCGGCGCTGAAGAAGGCGGGGCAGAACACCAACGTCGGCGACGAGGGGGGCTTTGCGCCTAACCTTCCCTCGGCCGAGGCCGCGCTCGATTTCTGCATGGATGCCATCCGGCAAGCCGGTTTCAAGCCCGGGTCCGACATCGTGCTGGCACTCGATTGCGCCGCGACCGAGTTCTTCAAGAACGGCGCCTATCATTACGAAGGCGAGAACAAGGTGCGCTCCAGCGACGAGCAGGCCCAATACCTTGCGCGCCTCGCTTCCGATTATCCGATCGCGTCTATCGAGGACGGCATGGCGGAGGACGACTGGACGGGCTGGAAAACCGTCACGGATGCGATCAGCGACAAATGCCAATTGGTCGGCGACGATCTCTTCGTCACCAACACCGAGCGATTGTCGCAGGGTCTGACCCGTGGCGTGGCCAATTCGATCCTGGTCAAGGTCAACCAGATCGGCACCCTGACCGAGACGCTGGCGGCCGTGACCATGGCCCAGGGCGCCGGCTACACCGCCATCATGTCGCATCGCTCGGGCGAGACCGAGGATTCCACCATTGCCGACCTCGCGGTGGCGACCAATTGCGGACAGATCAAGACCGGGTCCCTGGCCCGATCCGACCGGCTTGCCAAATACAACCAGCTGATCAGGATCGAGGAGGAACTCGGCCAGCAGGCGCGCTACGCGGGCCGGAGCGCTCTCAAGGCCCTGGCCAAAGCCTGACCTCGCCGTAGGGCGAAATCTGCGTCCTGCCGCCTCGGCGGCCAGCGTCTTAAGAAGCTGTAAACCTCGTTCAAGCACTGTCCGGCCATGGTCGTCCGGACGCGGCTTCGCGCAATCCTTTTTCCGATTCTCCTCTACGCCGTCTCGGGCGCGGTATCGACGTATTTCATCCAGACCGCGCTGAACGGCGAGCGGGGATTGAAGACGAAGGCCGAATACAAGCGCCAGATCTACGCCTTGCGGAACGACCTCGACGCTCTGAAGACGGAGCGTGAGCACTGGCAGCATCGGGTCACGCTGATGCGCTCCGATGCGCTCGATAGGGATCTGGCGAGCGAGCAGGCACGCCTCAAGCTCGGCTACGTGGACTCCCGCGACCTCGTCATTTTCATGGACGGAAGCCGCAGGCGCTGATCTCGGATCAGTATTGCTGCGCTGCAACTCGCGCTTGCCTCAGTATATTGTGCACTGCGGCATGATTTTATTGCAGGCAACCTATGCAGAACCGCATGTTGCTTTGCTTCATTCGTGCGATGCGCCCCCTCGATTTCCGGTGCAGGCTCCGCTACCTTGATAGGGTCAGGACCAACGCCTTTGGCGTGCGGTCATCCTTGAAGGAGCGCCCATGGCTCTTGCCGTCCAGTTTTCCCGCCCCGGAGCCGACGCCGCTCAAAGTGCCGTGGCGGGGTCCAACGCCGCAACGTTCACGAGGGAAGAGGAACTTTCGGCTTACAAGGACATGCTTCTGATCCGCCGCTTCGAGGAGAAGGCAGGTCAGATGTACGGCATGGGTCTGATCGGCGGCTTCTGCCATCTGTACATCGGGCAGGAAGCGGTCGTGGTCGGCATGAAGATGGCCACCAATCCGGACGACAAGGTGATCACGGGATACCGCGATCACGGCCATATGCTGGCCTGCGGCATGGACCCCAAGGGGGTGATGGCGGAACTGACCGGACGCCGGGGCGGCTATTCCCACGGCAAGGGCGGCTCCATGCACATGTTTTCCAAGGAGCGGCACTTCTACGGCGGCCATGGCATCGTGGCCGCGCAGGTGCCGCTCGGCACGGGTCTCGCGTTCGCGAACCAGTATCGCGACGACGGCACCGTGGCGCTGGTATATTTCGGCGATGGCGCGGCCAACCAGGGCCAAGTCTACGAGAGCTTCAACATGGCGCAGCTATGGAAGCTGCCGGTGATCTACATCATCGAGAACAACCGCTATGCCATGGGCACCTCGGTGACGCGATCCTCAGCGCAGCCGGATTTCTCGAAACGCGGTGTCTCGTTCAATATTCCAGGCGAGCAGGTGGACGGCATGGACGTGCGCGCCGTGAAAGCGGCCGGCGAACACGCCGCGGAGCTTTGCCGGGCCGGCAAGGGCCCCATCATCCTGGAAATGCAGACTTATCGGTACCGCGGCCATTCCATGTCCGACCCGGCCAAGTACCGGTCGCGCGAGGAAGTGCAGAAGATGCGCGACGAGCAGGACCCGATC
The DNA here is from genome assembly GCA_963851175.1 of uncultured Alphaproteobacteria bacterium. Taxonomy (GTDB): domain Bacteria; phylum Pseudomonadota; class Alphaproteobacteria; order Rhizobiales; family Beijerinckiaceae; genus Lichenihabitans. The sequence continues at coordinate 183,553 of CAWKNU010000005.1, forward strand.
GAGCAGGTCCGTGGGCGCCTGATCAAAGAGCATGGCACCTCCGAGGACGTCCTCAAGGAGGTCGATGGACGCATCCGCGCGATCGTGGCGGAAGCGGCCGATTTCGCTCAGCACGACCCGGAGCCCGATCCGTCGGAGCTTTGGACGGACATCACGCTCTGAGCGCGCGGGCTGGTTAGGGACGAACCATGGCGAACAACGTATTGATGCCCGCGCTCTCTCCGACCATGGAGCAGGGCAAGCTCTCCAAGTGGCTCAAGAAGGTCGGCGACGAGGTCAAGGCAGGTGACATCCTGGCCGAAATCGAGACCGACAAGGCCACCATGGAGGTGGAGGCCGTGGATGAAGGACTCCTCACCGCGATCCTGGTCGAAGAGGGGACCGAGAATGTCGCCGTCAACACACCGATCGGCGTGATCGGGGCGGATGGCGAGGCCGCCCCTGCGGGCGGAAGCCAGGGCAAGGGCGAGCAGGCGCTCGCCGCCTGCGGCGCAACCGGTACCGGCCGGCACCAGGCCCGGCGAAGCCGATATGCAGAGCAAGCCCGCTGTGCCTGGCACCAACGGCAAGGGACATCCGACCTCCAGCGGCGCCGACCACGGGTTGCGCGGCGGTGCGCCGACCGGTGCGGAGCCGGAAATTCCGGCCGGCACCAAGATGGTCAGCATGACGATGCGCGAAGCCCTGCGCGACGCCATGGCCGAGGAGATGCGCCGCGACCCCAACGTCTTCGTCATGGGCGAGGAAGTGGCCGAATACCAGGGTGCCTACAAGGTCACCCAGGGGCTGCTGCAGGAGTTCGGCGCCAGGCGCGTCATCGACACGCCGATCACCGAATACGGGTTCACGGGCGTCGGGGTCGGGGCCGCCATGGCCGGCCTCAGGCCGATCATCGAGTTCATGACCTTCAACTTCGCCATGCAGGCGATCGACCACATCATCAATTCGGCGGCCAAGACGCTCTACATGTCGGGTGGTCAGATGGGCTCGCCCATCGTGTTCCGGGGCCCGAACGGCGCCGCAGCCCGGGTCGGGGCGCAGCACAGCCAGGACTATACCGCCTGGTATTCGAGCGTGCCCGGCCTGAAGGTCGTGGCACCTTACACGGCGGCGGATGCGAAAGGCCTTCTGAAGAGCGCCATTCGCGACCCGAACCCTGTCGTGTTCCTCGAGAATGAGATCCTGTACGGCGTGTCCTCGGACGTGCCGGAGCTCGAGGATTTCACCATCCCGATCGGCGTGGCCCGTGTCGCCCGGCAGGGAACGGACGTCACCATCGTGGCCTGGTCGATGGGCATGACCTATGCCCTGAAGGCGGCCGACGAACTCGCCAAAGAGGGGATCGAGGCTGAGGTGATCGATCTTCGCACCATCCGACCGATGGACACCGAGACAATCATCAGCGTCGGTCAAGAAGACCGGCCGCTGCGTCACGGTGGAAGAAGGCTGGGCCCAGTCGGGCGTCGGGGCCGAAGTCATGGCGCGGATCATGGAGCAGGCCTTCGACTGGCTCGATGCGCCCGTCGTCCGCGTGAGCGGGCGGGACGTGCCCATGCCCTATGCGGCCAATCTCGAGAAGCTCGCGCTTCCCAGCGTCGGCGAGGTTGTCGAGGCCGCCAAGGGCATCTGCTATCGGTAACGGCGTTTCAAGTCGGCTTTTTCGAACGCGGCCATTCCATCCGAGGCCCTCATGCCCACCAACATCCTGATGCCCGCCCTGTCTCCGACGATGGAGAAGGGCAATCTCGCCAAATGGCTGAAGAAGGAAGGGGATACGATCAAGGCCGGTGACATCATCGCCGAGATCGAGACCGACAAGGCCACCATGGAAGTCGAGGCGGTCGACGAGGGCACGCTGGCCAAGATCGTCGTTCCCGAAGGCACCTCCGACGTTCCGGTGAACGACGTGATCGGCCTGATCGCGGCCGAGGGCGAGGATGCCAAATCGGTCGTCCGGCGGCGCAGCGCAGGCGGCAAAACCGGAATCGGCGCCAGCCGCCGGGTCAACGGGGCCAAGCGGCGGCACGAAGCCGGCGACCGCGGTTGCCACGGAGGCCGCGCCGGCCCCGCAACGGGCTGCCGCCCCGGCCGCGTCAGGAACCGGGCAAGGAGCCCACAACGGTGCCCGCGTCTTCGCCTCGCCCTTGGCCAAGCGGATCGCCAAGGAGGCCGGGCTGGAACTCGGCAGCTCTGACCGGCTCGGGACCGCACGGCCGGATCGTCGAACGCGACGTGCGCGCCGCCATGGCAGGCGGCCAGCCCGCGGCCGCCAAGGCTCCGGCCCAACAGGCGGTCTCGGCAGCGTCCCCTGCGGTCTCGGCCCAACCCGCCGCAAAGCCCGCCGGCACCTCCGACGAAGCCACCAAGAAGCTGTTCGCTCCTGGCACCTTCACCGAAGTGCCGCATGACGGCATGCGCAAGACCATCGCGCGGCGTCTCGTCGAGGCGAAGTCGACGATCCCGCATTTCTATCTGACGGTGGATTGCGAACTCGACGCGCTCCTCGCGCTGCGCGAGGCCGTGAACGCATCGGCTCCGAAGGACAAGGACGCCAAGCCGAGCTTCAAGGTTTCGGTCAATGATTTCGTCGTCAAGGCGCTGGCCATGGCGCTGCAGCGTGTGCCCGACGCCAACATCACCTGGACCGAAGGCGCCATGCTCAAGCATACGCGCTCCGATATCGGCGTGGCGGTGTCGATCCCGGGCGGGCTCGTGACGCCCGTGGTGCGTTCGGCCGACACCAAGACCCTTTCGGTCATCGCCAACGAGATGAAGGATTTCGGGGCCCGGGCCCGGGCCCGCAAGCTGAAGCCGGAGGAATACCAGGGCGGCACCTCGGCGGTGTCGAACCTCGGCATGTATCGGGATCAAGCATTTCGAGGCGGTCATCAACCCGCCGCAGTCGACGCATCCTGGCCGTCGGGGCCGGGGAGAAGCGCGTGGTGGTCAAGGATGGCGCGCCGGCGGTGGCCACGGTGATGTCCGCGACCATCTCGTGCGATCACCGTGCCATCGATGGGGCGCTCGGCGCCGAGTTGATCTCCGCCTTCAAGACCCTGATCGAACACCCGATGGCGATGCTGGTGTGAGCCGGCGAACCCCTCATCCGCCTCCTGGTGACTCAGGAGGCACCTTCTCCCGCAAGGGGAGAAGGAAGGATCGGCCCGAACCCCTTCTCCCCTTGTGGGAGAAGGTGCTCCGAAGGGGCGGTTGAGGGGTGCTCCGATCCGATACCGAACCGATGGAAATCACATGCCTGACAGCTACGACATCATCGTGATCGGCGCGGGGCCGGGCGGCTACGTCACTGCGATCCGGGCGGCGCAGCTCGGGTTCAAGACGGCTGTGGTCGATCGCGAGCATCTCGGCGGCATCTGCCTCAACTGGGGCTGCATCCCGACCAAAGCCCTGCTGCGCACTGCCGAAGTGTTCCACTACATGCAGCATCCGGACGCCTATGGCCTCTCGGCCAAGGAGGCGAGCTTCGACCTCGGCAAGGTCGTGACGCGCTCGCGCAACGTTTCGGCGCAATTGTCGAGCGGCGTCGGCTTCCTGCTCAAGAAGAACAAGGTCGACGTGATCTGGGGCGAGGCCACGATCACCAAGCCGGGCGAGATCAGCGTCAAGGCGTCGAGCAAAGCCGCGCTCGGGCGCGCCGCCCGTGCCGGCGCCCAAGGGCGCCAAGGGGCCTGGCACCTATGCGGCCAAGCACATCATCGTGGCCACGGGCGCCCGGCCGCGCACGCTGCCCGGCATGGAAGCCGGACGGCAAGCTGATCTGGACCTATTACGAGGCGATGGTCCCCAAAGCCTTCCCGAAGTCGCTGCTGGTGATGGGCTCGGGCGCGATCGGCATCGAATTCGCCTATTTCTACCGGACCATGGGGGCGGAGGTCACGGTGGTCGAGGTGCTGCCGCAGATCCTTCCCGTCGAGGATGCCGAGATCGCCGCCCTGGCCCGCAAGCGCTTCGAGAAGATGGGCATCAAGATCATCACCGGCGCCAAGGTGACCGGCGTCGAAAAGGGCAAGGACAGCATCACGGCCACGGTCGACGACGGCAAGAAGACCACCAAGATCACGGCCGACCGGCTGATCTCGGCCGTCGGCGTGATGGGGAACAGCGAAGGCCTCGGGCTGGAGGAGCTCGGCGTCAAGATCGAGCGCGGCATCATTGCAAACGGACGGCTACGGCCGCACGAGCGTTTCCGGGATCTACGCGATCGGCGATGTCGCGGGCCCGCCCATGCTGGCCCACAAGGCCGAGCATGAGGGCGTGATCTGCGTCGAGACCATCAAGGGCCTGCCACACGCACAAGCTCGACCCGCTGATGATCCCGGGCTGCACCTATTGCCAGCCGCAGATCGCCTCGGTGGGCCTGACCGAAGCCAAGGCAAAGGAAACCGGCCGCGAGCTCAAGATCGGCCGCTTCCCGTTCATGGGCAACGGCAAGGCCATCGCGCTCGGTGAGCCCGACGGGCTCGTCAAGACCATCTTCGACGCCAAGACCGGGCAGTTGCTCGGCGCACATCTGGTCGGCGCGGAGGTGACGGAACTGATTCAAGGCTTCGTGGTCGCCATGAATTGCGAGACCACCGAAGAAGAACTGATCCACGCTGTGTTCCCACATCCGACCTTGTCGGAAACAATGCACGAGAGCGTACTCGACGCCTACGGCCGCGCTATCCATATCTGACTGAAAGTCATCCCATGATGCAACTCGAGGCGCTGGAGCCGCAGAACGTCATCGTGGTGATCGTCATCGGCCTAGTGGCGGGCTGGCTTGCCAGCCTCATCACCGGCGGGGGCGGATTGGTCTGGGACCTGGTCACGGGCCTGATCGGTTCCGTGGTGGGTTCGGTGATCCTGCATGGATTCGGCGTCATCTTGCCGATCGGCAATCCGCTGTTGGCCGACATCGTGATGTCGACGCTCGGCGCCGTGATCGTCGTGGTGCTGGCCAGGATCGTGACGGCGCGGTTGAACTAGGACAGACCTCATGGTGGTTCTCGACCTTCTGAAGGACGATCCGCGCAGCATTTCGGCGCGGCCGCAAGTCGCCCGGCATCCCGAGAAGGCGCATCGGCCCGACCAACCCGCTCTGAAGAAGCCGGATTGGATTCGCGTCAAGGCGCCGGGCTCGCCGGCCTACGCGGAAACGAGCGCCATCGTGCGCCGTCACGGTCTCGTGACCGTATGCGAAGAAGCGGGCTGCCCTAACATCGGCGAGTGCTGGGAGAAAAAGCACGCCACCTTCATGATCATGGGCGACACCTGCACCCGTGCCTGCGCGTTCTGCAACGTCCGGACGGGGCTGCCGGGCGCGCTCGATGTGGCCGAGCCGGAGCATATCGGGGAGGCGGTGGCCAAGCTCGGCCTTGCGCACGTGGTGATCACCTCCGTGGATCGCGACGACTTGGCCGATGGCGGTGCGGCGCATTTCGCGGCCACCATCGCGGCCATTCGTCGCCTCGCGCCTGGTACGACCATCGAGGTCCTGATGCCGGATTTTCTGCGCAAGCCCGGGGCGCTCGACGTGGTGGTCGCGGCCAAGCCGGACGTCTTCAACCACAATCTCGAAACCGTGCCGTCGCTATACCTGACGGTGCGGCCCGGTGCGCGCTATTTCCACTCGCTGCGGCTGCTCCAGCGGACGAAGGAGCTCGACCCCGGAATCTTCACCAAATCCGGCATCATGGTCGGGCTCGGCGAGGAGCGGAACGAGGTCCTGCAGGTGATGGACGACCTGCGGTCGGCCGAGGTCGATTTCCTGACGATCGGCCAGTATCTGCAGCCGACCCGGAAGCACCATCCGGTGTTGCGCTTCGTGCCACCCGACGAGTTCAAGGGGTTTGAAGCTGTCGCGACCGCCAAGGGCTTTCTGGTGGTGTCGGCCTCGCCGCTCACCCGGTCCTCACACCACGCGGGGGATGATTTTCAGCGCCTCAGGCGCGCGCGGGCCGCTCAGGCCGCCTAGGCGCCATTACCCCGGCGCGTTCTCGACTTCCCCCTCCGCCGGTTGGAGACTTGCTACCCGGGCGATCAATTCGAGGTCGTTGAGGACGGCGGTGCGTTCTTTTCGGTTCAGCCATTTCTGGGCCTCTTCGACCGTACGCGCATCGGAGAGCTTGGCCTCGGCCATGACTCGGTCATGGTCGACCTCGCCGCGTCGGCGTGGCGGCGGGGGCGGCAGGTAGGTTTCGTGCAGTTCGCGCAGCTCCCGGCTGGCATGGAGGGCCGCGATGCCGTCAGTGCCGTCGTAGCCGGCCCGCTCGAGTTCAAGCGCCAGCGCGTTGGCCCGCGTTGCGATATCCGGCGGGGCGGTCTCCTCCGGGGTCCGGAGCAGGCCCAGGCGCTTGAGGAACAGGCCGATCCACCGTTGGCCACTGGCCCAGGAAAGATAGATCGCGAGGATCAGTCCGGCGATGGTCGGCGACATCCAGGCCACGAGCGAGGGCGAGATCAAGACGCCGGCGATCAGGGTTAGGAATCCGAGCGCCACATGCGAGCGGTGCCGCCGGACGATGTCGCGGAACGGAATGGAGCCGTCGTCGCGCCGCTGCGGGCTCCACCCGGTGTCGCGGCCAAGCAGGATCTGGATCACCGAGCCGGACTGGATCAGCATCATGATGGGCGCCAGCAGCGACGACATGATGATTTCGACGATGGTCGACAGGATGAGGCAGACCGCACCGCCCGAGGCCTTGCGGGTTTCGGGCTGGAACAGCGCGATGAGCAATCCGAACGCTTTCGGAGCCAGCAGCACCGCCATGGTGATGCCGAAGAGGTCGAGCGCGCGCTGGGCATCGAACCGCGGCCAGGCCGGAAACAGCGAGAAGTCCTGGGTGAAATATTCCGGCCGGATATAGGTCGACTGCAGCACCAGCACGATGCCCACCAGCAGCTGCGCCATCCAGAGCGGGGAAGCCGCATAGCCCATGATGCCGGTGGCGAAATGCTGGCGCGAGGCGAGGTGGAAGCCGTTGGCCCACATCACCCGGGCGTGCTGCAGATTGCCTTGGCACCAGCGTCGGTCCCGATGTGCAAGATCGATCAGCGAGGGTGGGCTCTCCTCGAAGCTGCCGCCGAGCGTGGGCAGCATGGTCACCGCATAGCCGGCGCGACGGATCAAGGCGGCTTCAACGAAATCGTGGCTCAGGATGTGGCCGCCGAGGGGCGGGCGCCCGCGCAGGTCCGGCAGGCCACAATGGGCCGCGAAGGCGGCAGTCCGGATGATGGCGTTATGGCCCCAGTAATTGCCGTCGCGCCCCATCCAGACCGCCAGGCCCGAGGCGATGATCGGCCCGTGGATGCGCGCTGCGAATTGCTGCAAGCGCGCGAACAGGGTGTTGCGGTTGATGATGAGCGGCAGCGTCTGGATGATGCCGGCGTCGGGATCAGCCTCCATGGCGGCCGCCAGACTGACCACGGAATGTGCGGTCATCAGGCTGTCGGCGTCGAGCACGACCATGCTGGGATAGGCGCCGCCCCATCGCGTGACGAAGTCGGCAATGTTTCCGGCCTTCCGGTTCAGGTTCTTGCGGCGGTGCCGGTAATAGACCTTGCCCTTGCCGCGCAGCCGGTCCCGCAAGGCCACGAGGGCGCGCTCCTCGGCGACCCACACGTCGGGGTCCGTCGTGTCGGAAAGCAGGAAATAGTCGAAGTGGTCTCCGAGCCCGGTCGCGGCAATGTCCTCGCACATCGCCTGCAAGGCACCGAACACGCGGCTCGGCGCCTCGTTGTAGATCGGCATGACCACGGCCGTACGGGTCTCGAGCGAGGTGGGTAAGGGCTGCGGCCGTGGTGCGAAGAACAGCAGCCAGACAAAGCCGACGATCGCGCTCGTGAACGACAGCGCGATCCAGGAGAAATTCGCCACGAACAGCACGACCAGCAGCCATTCGAGCAGCGTTACGCCGCCGATGTCGACGACGCGATACATCTGCTCGGTCCCGTAGGCCGTGACCGCCAGTGCACCCCCGAACACGACGCACCGGGCCAACCAGGGCGAATGCGCATGGCGCGGCAAGGCCCAGCGACGTCGGCTCTTGCTGTCGAAGTGCGAGAATGATTGCGTCGGCATGGGAAGGGGCTGTTCGGGCGGCATCGCCGCCATGGCGAGGATGTCCGCAAATTTTTGCGTTGGCCGCTCTGCCAGAACGAGCGCGTCGTCGCTCAAGCGGTCCACCTGTACAGCCATGTCTCACTCACCGGCTTGCCGGCTGATTCCAGAACGAGCCTGAGTTCAGACAGCGTTTCGCCGCCGAAATCCAGTTCGAAAAGCACCCGAGCCGTTTTTCGCTCCCGTGACATGAAGGTACGGATCACAGCCACGCTTCCCACCGACGCGGACAGGGTGGGCTGAACGTCCGCTCCACGCTGCGGATCGCCGAACAGCTCCCCAGTGAATTCAACCAGGAACCGCCGCCGCTTGGCGGTTGATCCATGTCCGGCCCGCGTGTCCGTCACCACAGCGAGGGACGGATGATCGGGCGGCGTCCAGCACCAGAACTGGCGGTACGAGAATGCGCTCTCCGCGCCGGGCTGCAGCGCCGCCTTCGGCCGCCAGAAGCAGACGACGTTGCCGTTGTTCTCGGAATCCGTGGGGATTTCGACCAGCGCGACGCTGCCTTCACCCCAATCGTTGATCGGCTCGATCCACAGCGAGGGTCGCATCTCCCAATGCTGGTCGTCGTCCTGCAGGCGCGCAAAACTCCGTTCGCGCTGAAGCAGGCCGAAGCCCCGGGGATTGGCGTCGACGAAGGCCGAGATTTGCAGGGTCTGCGGATTGGAAACGGGGCGCCATAGCCATTCGCCATTGCCGTTGAGGATCTGCAGTCCCGAGACGTCGTAGACCCCGTCGCGAAGATCGTCGATGCCCCGGCGGGACACTGGCCCGAACAGGAACATTCCGGCCATGCAGCCGAGTCCGTAGAAATCGGCGGGGCTGCGCGTGAACAAGGTACATTCGGTGTCGATGATCGTGATGTCGCCGGGGCGCAGGGTGAAGCGATAGGCCCCCGTCATGCTCTCGGAATCGAGCAGCGCGTGAACGACCAGAACCTCGTTCACTGGGTTCGGCCGCTCGATCCAGAATTGCGTAAACGACGGAAATTCCTCTCCCTTGGGATCCCCAGTCCGGATGGAGAGGGCACGCGCGGTCAGGCCGAAGTTCTGGCCGTTCGCCAGCGAGCGAAAAAAGCTGGCGCCTTGAAAGATCGCGGCATCGCTCAGGCCCTGACCCGAGCGCGCGTGCAGCACCCGAAATCCCGAGAAGCCGAGATCGGGAAGATTGTCGGGCACTGCGAGCTTGCCAAAATCGAACTGTCCCGCATTGTAGGCCAGTGGGTGGGCCACCCCGTTCTCGACGATGTTGATGCTGACCGGAGCCGAAAACAGGTAGCCGCGATGCAACGGCTCGATGACGAACCCCATGGCCTCATTGGCCCATAGCGCCGCACCGGGCTTGGGTTTGATGGCGACATATTGCTCATAAGTCAGGTTCGAGAACGGGGCCGGCAAGGCTGGCGCCGCACCCTGATGCGGTTTCTTGGCAAGTTCCCGCGCAAGGTCGATCACCAGGCCGAAGTCGAAGGGCCGCTGGGCTGGTGGGGCACCGGCCTCGGGCGTCGCGGCAGCGAACGCCGACGACGCTCGCGTCGACAATCCGGCTGCTGCCCATCTCAGAAGGTCGCGACGGGCGATCATCGGCCAAAGTGTCGGTGACAAAGGCATGCGACATCCAAACCAAGAGCGCCGCGGCCGCTCTCGGTTTTTATAACCCAGAACGATCGGTTCGCGAGACGTTTTTGACACGAGACAGCCCGCGACATATCCGGAACCGGTAAACGTTTGTCCACGCAATCCGGCGCCTCACGACATCTGGCTGGGTTGTTCCACCGCAAAGGGACCGACCACGATGACCGGGTCACGACGGTGCCTCGCCCTGATACTTGCCGCGGGCGAAGGTACACGGATGAAATCCGCAGTGCCCAAGGTGCTGCATCGGATCGCGGGGCGTTCCCTGCTGGCCCACGTTGCCTCGTCGGCCGTCCTTGCCGGAGCGGATGCGATTGGCGTCGTAGTGGGTCCAGGCCGGGATGATGTTGCTGCCGAGGCCCGGGGGGTCGTGCCTGGGGTCGAGATCTTTGTTCAGGCGGAGCGAAACGGGACCGCCCATGCGGTGTTGGCGGCACGCGAGGCCATCGAGCGCGGCTATGACGACGTCCTGATTCTTTACGCGGACGTTCCGCTGGTCGGCGCCGAGATCCTGCGGAAGATGCGTGCAGCGGTGGCGGCCGGCGCCGCGGTCGTGGCGCTTGGCTTCGAGACTGCGGACCCGCAGGGTTACGGTCGGCTGGTGATCCGCGACGGGGAGTTGCTGGCCATCCGCGAGCACAAGGACGCGAGCCCGGCGGAGCGCACCATCACGCTCTGCAATTCCGGCCTCATGGCACTGGCTGGCGAGCACGCGCTCGCAATCCTGGGCGATATCGGTCGGGACAACGCCCAGGGCGAATATTATCTCACCGATGCGGTCGAAGCCGCACGCGCCAGAACGTACCGCTGCGTTGCGCTGGCGACCAGCGAAAGCGAGGTGATGGGCGTCAACGATCGGGTCCAACTCGCGGCCGCCGAAGCCGTGATGCAGGGCCGCCTTCGCGCCGCCGTCATGCGGCAGGGCGCGACGCTTATCGCGCCTGAAACGGTGTTCCTGTCGCACGATACCCGGCTCGGCCAGGACGTGGTGGTAGAGCCGCACGTCGTGTTCGGGCTGGGCGTCGTGGTTGAAGACGGGGCCTTGGTGCACGCCTTCTCGCATCTCGAAGGCGCCCACGTGGGTCCGGCTGCGAGCATCGGGCCATTCGGCCGTCTGCGCCCCGGTGCCCAGGTTGGAAAAGGGGCGCGGATCGGCAACTTCGTGGAGCTGAAGAATGCCGCGGTCGAGGACGGGGCCAAGATCAACCATCTCACCTATATCGGCGACGCGCGCGTCGGAGCGGGCGCGAATATCGGCGCGGGCACGATAACCTGCAATTATGACGGGTTTAGCAAGTTCCATACCGAGATCGGGGCCGGCGCCTTCGTGGGTTCCAACTCGTCCCTCGTGGCGCCGATCAAGATCGGGGCGGGAGCCTATGTGGCTTCCGGCTCGGTGATCACCGATGACGTGCCCGCGGACGCCTTGGCGTTTGGAAGAAGCAGGCAATCGACCAAGGAAGGCCGGGCCGCATTGCTTCGGGCGGAGCGGTCCCGGAAACCCTAAGTTGACTTTTATGAGCAGATTGAACGATCGGTCAGTTATGTTGGGCCGGTCGGCCACAAGCGAGAGCACCCCATGTGCGGCATTGTAGGCATTCTCGGCGCCGGTCCCGTTGCGGACCAGATTGTCGATGCCCTGAAGAGACTGGAATATCGTGGCTATGATTCGGCCGGCATCGCGACGCTCGAGGACGGGGTGCTGACCCGGCGGCGGGCTCCAGGAAAGTTGCGAAACCTCGCGTTGCGCCTTTCGAAAGAGCCGCTGAGCGGTGCCATCGGCATCGGCCATACGCGCTGGGCCACGCACGGGCGGCCGAGCGAGAACAATGCGCATCCGCATGCCAGCGAGCGCCTGGCTGTCGTGCATAACGGCATCATCGAGAACTTCCGCGAATTGCGGGACCAACTGATCGCCAAGGGCCATAATTTCGCGACCGAAACCGACACCGAGGTCGTGGCCCATCTGGTGACGGATGAACTCGAAACCGGCAAGTCGCCGAGCGAGGCCGTTTCGGCGGCTCTGCCCCGCTTGCGCGGTGCTTTCGCACTCGCCTTCCTGTTCAATGGGCGTGACGATCTGCTGATCGGGGCGAGACGCGGTGCACCTCTCGCGGTCGGCTTCGGCGAAAGCGAGATGTTTCTGGGATCCGACGCTTTGGCTTTGGCGCCGTTCACCGACGAGATCGCCTATCTTGAGGAAGGCGATTGGGTGGTGCTCCATCGCAGCGGCGCCGAATTCTTCGACGAAGCCAACAGGCCGGTCAGCCGGACGCGCCAGAAAAGCCAGGCCAGTGCCCTTCTGGTCGACAAAGGCAATTACCGGCATTTCATGGCCAAGGAGATCCACGAGCAGCCGGAGGTCGTCGGCCGCACCCTGGCCCATTACCTCGACCTTTCGGCCGGTACGGTGGCGCTGCCCTTCGAGCTGCCGTTCGATCCCGCTGCGATCGACAGGATTACGCTCTCGGCCTGCGGCACCGCCTATTACGCCGGCCTGACCGCCAAATATTGGTTCGAACGGTTGGCCCGCGTGTCGGTCGACATCGATGTCGCGTCCGAGTTCCGCTACCGTGAAGCGCCGCTCCCGAAAAACGGCCTCATGCTCGTTGTGTCGCAATCGGGCGAAACCGCGGACACGCTCGCCTCACTGCGCTATGCCAAGCAGAACGGCCAGCACTTGGTGTCCGTGGTCAATGTCGCGACCTCGACCATGGCACGCGAAAGCGATGTCGTGGCTACCACCCTGGCCGGCCCCGAGATCGGCGTCGCGTCGACCAAGGCGTTCAGCTGCCAGCTTGCCGTGCTGGCCTGCCTGGCCCTGGCCTTCGGCCGGGCGCGTGGCACGATCAGCCGTGACGACGAGCGTCGCTTCGTCGACGAATTGATGCTTATTCCCGGCTTGATGGCCGAAGCTCTTAAACGGGAGCGCGAGGTCGAACAGGTCGCGCACGACCTCGCCCGCTCCCGCGACGTGCTCTACCTCGGCCGAGGCTCCAGTTATCCGCTGGCCCTCGAAGGCGCGCTGAAGCTCAAGGAGCTCTCCTACATCCATGCCGAGGGTTATGCGGCGGGCGAGCTCAAGCATGGCCCGATCGCCCTGGTGGACGAGGACTTGCCGGTGATCGTCATCGCGCCGCCCGATCACGTGTTCGAGAAGACCGTATCCAACATGCAGGAGGTCGCGGCCCGGGGCGGACGCTTGGTCCTGATCGGCGACGCCAACGCCGCGCAGGCGGCCGCGGTCGATGTCCGGGCCATGATCGCCATGCCCGACATGGCCCCGACCTTCGCGCCGATCGTCTACGCGGTGCCGGTCCAACTTCTCGCCTACCACACGGCCGTGATGATGGGTAAGGACGCCGATCAGCCGAGAAACTTGGCGAAATCGGTTACGGTGGAATAGGTTGATGAGAGGACATCAACTTTTCCTCTAACCGCCGGCCAGCAGTTTCACCGCCGAGTCCCGCTCGAACACGTACAAGAGCCGCCGCAGGGCTTCGCCCCTTGCTCCCGTCAGAGCGGGATTTTCTGCCACGATAGCGGCCGCTTCGGTTCGGGCCTCGTCGAGCAGCTTGGAATGGTGCTCCAGCCGCGCGATCCGGAATGTCGGCAGGCCCGATTGGCGGGTGCCGATCACTTCGCCTTCGCCCCTCAGGCGCAAGTCCTCTTCGGCAATCCTGAAGCCGTCTTCCGTGGCCCGCATGGTTTCGATCCGGGCCTTGGCGGTGGTCCCGAGCGGCCCCTTGTAGACCAGGATACAGACCGAGCGGCTATCACCTCGGCCGACACGGCCGCGCAACTGATGCAATTGCGCGAGGCCGAAACGCTCCGCGTGCTCGATCACCATGATATTGGCTTCGGGAACGTCGACCCCGACCTCGACCACCGTGGTGGCCACCAGAACAGGCGTTTGCCCTTGCGCGAAGGCCTCCATGGCGGCATCCCGCTCGGGGCCCTTCATGCGTCCATGCAGCAGGCCGACCTTGTCGCCGAAAGCGCCTTGCAGCTCCGCGAAGCGCTCCTCGGCAGCCACGAGATCGAGCGCTTCGCTTTCCTCGACGAGAGGGCAGATCCAGTAGACACGGGCGCCCCCAGCCAGCGCTCGGCCGATCGCGGCCAGGATATCGGGCATCTGCTCGGCCGGCTTTGCCAAGGTGTCGATCGGCTTGCGGCCGACCGGCTTTTCGCGGATCAGCGAGACGTCCATGTCGCCGAACAGGGTCAGGACCAGGGTGCGCGGAATCGGCGTCGCGGTCATCACCAGCAGATCCGTCCCATCGCCCTTCTCGCTGAGCGCGAGCCGTTGCGCGACGCCGAACCGATGCTGCTCATCGACGATCACGAGGCCGAGGTCGCGGAAGCACACAGCCTCGCTAAATAGTGCATGCGTCCCGATGACGAGATCGATGCGGCCTTCCTCGAGGCTTCGCAGGGTCTCGGCCTTGTCGGCCGGCTTGTCCCGACCCGTGAGGATCGCGACCCGGAGCCCCGCCCCGGTGGCAAGGGGCATGATGCGGGCGTGGTGCTGGCGGGCCAGGATCTCGGTCGGCACCATCAGGGCCGCTTGCGATCCGGCTTCGACCACGGTGGCTGCGGCGAGCAGGGCCACGATCGTCTTGCCGGATCCGACGTCGCCCTGCAGCAGGCGCAGCATGCGTTGCGGCGCTCCGAGATCGGCCCGGATCTCGGCCAGGGCGCCGCGTTGCGCCGCCGTGAGGCTGAACGGCAGAGCGGCTTCTATGCGGGACGCAATACGATTGTCGCCCTTGTGGGTTCGTCCACCGGAAACGCGCACCCGGTTCCGTACGAGCGCCAGCGCCAATTGGCTGGCCAGCAGTTCGTCCAGCGCGAGACGGGCCCAGGCCGCACCCGTTGGATCGATCTCCGACGGGCTTTCCGGATGGTGCACGGCGCCGAGTGCCTCCGCGAAGCCGGTCCATCCGCGCAGCGCCATCATGGTGGCGTCGTGCCATTCCGGCAGAACAGGAAGCCGCTCCAAGGCGCTGTCGATGGCCTTGGCCAGCACGCGCGGGTAGAGGCCCTCGGTCAAGGGATAGACCGGCTCCACGGCCGCCATGCCGGCGAGGCCTTCGGCATCGAGCACCCGATCCGGATGAACCATCTGCAAGCGGCCGTCCCAAAGTTCGAGCTTGCCCGAGACCCAGCGCGTGCTGTTCAGCGGCAGCGCCTTCTCGACCCAGGCCGGGTTGGCTAGAAAGAACACCAGCGTCACGTCGCCGGTGTCGTCTTCCACAATGACTTTATACGGCGCCTTGCTGCGCGGATTGGTGGCCGGATGGTGCGACACGACCCGCACCTCGAGCGTGGCGACCTCGTCCCGCGGTGCGTCGCGGATCTTCGGCCGTGCGCGCCGGTCGATGATCCCGGTCGGCAGATGGAAGAGAAGATCGAGAACTCGGGCGGGTCGCCCCGGCCCGGCCAGCAGCCGATCGAGGGTCGCGGCGACCTTGGGGCCGACCCCGCGCAGCGAAGACGCATCGGCAAAGAGCGGATTCAGGTCGGACGGGCGCATCGCGGCTCAAGATGGCGCAAATCGGGGGCAGGGCAAAGCTGGCAGGCCGAGCGGGGCGCCGCTATATAGGTGCAAACCACCAGTCTTTCCTCGGTTTCGTCGCCCAGCGTGAGTTCAATGACAGTGTCGATGGATTCGGCCGTTCGGCGTCGCCGCGTGGCCTTTCGGGCGTGGCATCGCGGAACCCGCGAGATGGATCTCATTTTGGGACGTTTCGCGGACAGCGATCTCGCCGGCTTGAGCGTGTCCGACCTCGATCTGTTCGAAGCCCTGATGGAATGGCCCGATACTGACCTCTACCGCTGGATCAGCGGCGAGACGCCCCCGCCCGCCGAGGTAGACACACCGTTCTTCGCGCGGCTTCGCGCTTTTCATTCAATGGCAGGTTCGACGAATGGCTGAAGCCGCTGTGAGCGTGGCCCGGGTGCCCAAGGCACCGGCGCCGTTGAGCGAGGTCGCGCGCGCCACCAAACTGCTCGATGCGAAAAAGCATCTCACACTGGCCAACGCACCGGACGGCTTCGATGCCTTCGTGGTGGCGGATCTGACCCGAGCCCTGGCCCGAACCGGCGGCGAGCGGCCGGCCGTGCTGCTGCACGTGGCGCGCGAAAGCCAGCGGGCGCAGCCGTTCCGCGACGCTCTGGCGTTCGCGGCGCCCGATATCGAAGTGCTCGAATTTCCGGCCTGGGATTGCCAAGCCTACGACCGGGTGTCACCGAACACGGCGATTGCGGCCCGGCGGATGACAGTGCTGTCGCGCCTGGCTCGCTCGAAGTCGTCCAGTGAGCGCCCGCGGATCATCTCCACCACGGTGAGCGCGCTCGTTCAGCGCGTCCCGCCGCTCGATCGGGTCGCGGCCGATTCGTTTTCTGCGGCCCCGGGCAATTCCGTATCCACCGACGACCTCGTGGTCTGGCTCGAAACAAACGGCTACCTGCGCTCCGACACGGTCCGCGACACGGGTGAATATGCGGTGCGCGGTGGCATCGTCGACCTGTTTCCGCCCGGCATGCCGCAGCCGGTGCGGCTCGATTTTTTCGGCCACACGCTGGAGTCCATCCGCTCCTTCGATGCCGAAACGCAGCGCTCTGTGGGGCAGATGCGGGCGCTCGATCTCGTCCCGATGAGCGAGGTGCAACTCACCACCGAAACGATCCGTCGCTTTCGCCAGGCCTATCTCGCGACCTTCGGGGCCCAGAACTCGGGCCGATCCGCTCTATGACGCGGTCAGCGAGGGCCGCAGGCACCCCGGCATGGAGCACTGGCTGCCGCTGTTCTACGCCAGCATGGGCACGCTCTTCGACTACGTGGGCGATTGCCCGGTGGTGCTCGATCCTCTCGCCGACGAGGCCGTCAGCGAGCGCATGAAGAACATCACGGATCATTATGAAGCCCGGGCGGCGGCGCTGGAACGCCATCCCGCCACCGCTGCCTTCAAGCCGCTAGCTCCCGAGCACCTTTACCTGACCCCGGAGGAATGGAGCGAACGCCTCGCCAGGACACCCGTGGCGCGCGTGACTCCCTTCGAGGCCATAGCGCCGGTAGATCGGACGGTCGTCGATTGCGGCGCCCGCGCCGGCCGTAGCTTCGCGCTCGAACGCGCCGAAGAAGGCCGGAACGTCTTCGACGCGGCCGTGGACCACGTCCGCACGCTCGGCGCGGCGGGAAAGAAGGTGGTGATCGCGGCATGGACCGAGGGCTCGCGGGACCGGCTGCGCGGCGTGTTCGCCGAACATGGGCTCAAGCGTGCCGAGCCGGTCGGCACTCTGGGCCAGGCGCTCGGGCTTCCGACCGGTGCGACGGCGCTGGCCGTCATGGGCCTCGAACATGGCTTCGAGGCCGGCGATCTCGCGGTCGTCGGCGAACAGGATATCCTTGGCGACAGGCTGGTCCGCAGCCGTAAGAAGGCGCGCCGCGGCTCGGATATGCTCCAGGAGGTCGCAGCCCTCTCGGCGGGCGACCTCGTGGTCCATGTCGACCACGGCATCGGCCGATTTGTCGGATTGCAGGCGATCGAGGTGGGCGAGGCGCCGCACGACTGCCTCGAGCTGCACTACGCGGGCGGCGACAAGCTCTTCCTTCCGGTTGAGAATCTCGAACTGTTGTCGCGCTACGGTTCGGACGAGAGCGATTCGCCGCTCGACCGGCTCGGCAGCGCCTCATGGCAGGGCCGAAAGGCTCGCATGAAGAAGCGCATCCGCGAGATTGCGCATGGCCTCATCAAGATCGCGGCCGAACGGAGCACCAAGCCGGGCCTGCGCCTCGTGCCGCCGGAGGGGCTCTACGACGAGTTCTGCGCGCGATTCCCGTATAACGAGACGGAGGATCAGGCCGCGAGCATCGAGGCCGTGATCGGCGATCTGGCCTCGGGGCACCCGATGGACCGGCTGGTCTGCGGCGACGTCGGCTTCGGCAAGACCGAAGTGGCCCTGCGGGCTGCCTTCGCGACGGCCATCAACGGCAATCAGGTCGCCGTCGTGGTGCCGACCACACTGCTGGCGCGGCAGCACTTCCAGACGTTCGCGGAGCGCTTCGCAGGACTGCCCATCCAGGTCGGGCAAATTTCGCGCATGGTTCCGGCGGCCGAGCAGAAGCGCGTCAAGGCAGGGCTGGCGGACGGCTCGATCGACATCGTGGTCGGCACGCATGCGCTGCTCGGCAAAGCGATCGCGTTCAAGGATCTCGGGCTTGTCGTCATCGACGAGGAGCAGCGTTTCGGGGTCAGCCACAAGGAGCGGCTGAAGGATCTGCGGGCCGAGGTCCACATCCTGACCCTCTCGGCGACCCCGATTCCGCGCACCCTGCAGCTCGCCATGACGGGGGTGCGCGACCTTTCCATCATCGCCACCCCCCCGGTGGATCGGTTGGCCGTGCGAACGTCGGTGTTCCCGTTCGACGAGCTCATCATTCGCGAGGCACTTCTGCGCGAGCGCTACCGGGGCGGGCAGTCCTTTTACGTGTGTCCGCGCATCGAGGATCTCGAGGAAGCGGCCTCGTTCCTGTCCCGCAACGTGCCCGAGGTCAAATTCGTCGTCGCGCACGGGCAGATGTCGCCCACCGAACTCGAAGACAAGATGTCGGCATTCTATGAGGGCAAGTACGACGTGCTGCTCGCAACCGCGATCGTTGAGGCAGGGCTCGATATCCCGCGCGCCAACACGCTGATCGTGCATCGGGCGGACCTGTTCGGTCTCGCCCAGCTCTATCAATTGCGGGGCAGGGTGGGGCGCTCGAAGAACCGTGCCTATGCGCTGTTCACCTTGCCGGCCGACAAGCCCCCGACCGCGCAGGCCGAGAAGCGCCTCAAGGTGCTGCAGACGCTCGACACGCTTGGCGCAGGGTTCGAGCTGGCCAGCCACGATCTCGACATCCGTGGGGCGGGTAACCTGCTCGGGGACGAGCAGTCCGGCCACATCAAGGAGGTCGGCTACGAACTTTACCAGCAGATGCTGCGGGATGCGATCGATGCGCTGCAGGCCGGTACCGAGGAGGTGGTCGAGGAAACCTGGTCTCCATCGATCACGGTCGGGGTTCCCGTAACGATCCCGGAACACTACGTCGCCGATCTCGCGCTCCGCATGAACCTGTACCGGCGCCTGTCGGCCCTGGAAGACGAGGAGGAGATCGAGAATTTCGGTGCCGAGATGATCGACCGGTTCGGGCCCATGCCGGACGAGGTTCGCCAATTGCTCAAGCTTATGGCCGTGAAGGGCCTGTGCCGGCGCGCCCATGTCGAGCGGGTCGATGCGGGACCGAAGGGCGTTGTCATCGGGTTTCGGGACAACAGCTTCAGCAATCCGCAAGGGCTGGTGCGCTTCGTGCAGGACCCGAAATCCCACGCCAAGGTGCGGCCCGACATGCGGGTCGCTTTCATGCGCGAGTTCGACCGTCCGGAAGATAGGCTGGAAGGCACGCGCGCGGTCCTGCGCACGCTGGTCAGCCTCGCGGAGAAGAAGGCCGCCTGACCGGCGGAGCGGTGCCCTGGATCAGGGGCGCCGCCACCAGAGTTCCAGGGGGGTGACATTGGTCAGGCCGAACAGCGGCACTTCGTTGGGCCGACCAAGGCTCGCCGAATACGCGATCCATTGATCCTGCGTGTGAAAGAGCGGGATGATGTAGAAGCCGGACAGCAGCAGGCGGTCGAGGCTGCGCACGGCGGCCGTGAACTCCTCCTGCGAGTGCGCTGCCAGGATCGCCGCGATCGCAGCATCGATCGCCGGCGATGCTGCACCGGGCAGGTTGAACGAGGCTTCCTGCTTGGCGCTCGCCGAACTCCAGCGCGACCGCTGCTCGGCGCCCGGAGACGGGGTGGCGATCCAGCTGCCCAGCATCATGTCGAAGTCGAAGGCCTGCCGGCGCCTTTGGTACTGCACCTCGTCGACGAGACGCACCCGTGCCGCGATGCCGATCCGGGCAAGGCTTTGCGAAAAGCTGAGCGCCAAGCGCTCCTGCCGGTGATCCACCACCATGATCTCGAACGCGAAAGGGGCGCTGTCCGGGGTCACGAGTTCCGTGCCGTGCAGGCGGAACCCGGCGGCCGCCAGGAGGCCGAGCGCGTGCTTGGCCAAGACCCGGTCGCGGCCTGAGCCGTCGCTTACGGGCGGCAGCCATTTGCCCTGCAGGATGTCGTCCCGCACGGCTCCCGGATAGGGCTCCAGCAAGGCTCTTTCGGCTGCGTCGGCGGGCTGCCCAGTCGAGGACAGCTCGCTATCCGCGAAGAAGCTGGGGGTGCGCCGGTAAAGATCGCCGTAGAGGTTGTGGTTGATCCACTCGAAGTCGAACATGTCACCGAGCGCTTCGCGAACCCGGACGTCGGCGAAGAGCTTGTGCCGCGTATTGAACGCGAAGCCCTCCATGCCCTTGGGCAGACGAAGCGGGATAGTCTCTTTGATAATGCGCCCATCGCGCACGGGAGGAATGTCGTACCCCGTCAACCACCGGGTCGGGTCGGTCTCGATCCGGTAATCGCACAGGCCCGCCTTGAAGGCTTCGAACAGGCTGTTGCCGTCCCGATAATAGACCAGGCTGGCGCGGTCGAAGTTGAACATGCCGCGCCGGCTCGGAAGATCCTTGGCCCAATAATCGGGGTTGCGATCGAGGGTCAGGCTCTGGCCTGGGTCGACCGCGGTCACCCGATATGGTCCGCTCGCCAGCGGCGGCGCCAGGGTGGTGGCATCGAAGCGGGCAGGGTCGGTAGCGGCCTGCGAAAGCACCGGCATCAGCGCGAGGAAGAGCGGCAGCTCACGGTCGTTGGCGCCAGTAAGGTCGAAGTGAACCGTCCGCGGGTCCGGAGCCTGCGCGTCACGCACCAGGGTGAAAGCCGCGCGTTGCTGCGGCCTGCCCTTGGTCTTCAGGAGGTTGAACGTGAACAGGACGTCGGCGGCCGTGATGGGGCGCCCATCCGAAAAGCGCGCCCCAGGATCGAGATGGAACGTCACGAAAGAGCGGGCGTCATCGGTTTCGATGGTTTTTGCTATCAGCCCGTACAGCGAGAACGGTTCATCGAGAGACCGCGCCATAAGGCTCTCGAACACCAGATTGCTCAAACCCTGCGCGGTGGAGCCGGCCTTCAGATTGAAGGGATTGAGGCTGTCGAACGTGCCAAGAAAGCACAGCCGCAAGGTCCCGCCCTTCGGCGCCTTCGGATCCGCATAGGGGAAATGATCGAACCCTGGCGGAAGCGTCGGATCGCCATGCATGGCGATCGCGGGTGCGCCTTGCTCCTGCGCAACGGCGGCCGAACCGAAAGACAGCCCAACCAGGAGACCGGCCCGAATCATCTTCAACATCAAGGCACGCTAAGCAATCGGGCAGCCTGCCGCCAGCCTCCAAGGCTCTGCCCGAAAACGCGCGTCGACGCGCCCTGGTCGCCCGACCGGTGCGGTGCCAGTCCCATCAGCGCCACCTTGCCGCCATAATCCGAGGTGATGGACAGGTCGCCTTCTTCGTTTTCGGGCGGCGGACCTACGGCTGTCGCCGTTGCCTGAGTTGCGTTGATGCTCTGGGTTAGGCCTAGGCAAGCATCGCTCCGAAGCTTGCACACAGAATCTATGAGGAAATTCATGCCCTTTCACGCGACGCGATTCGGGGCTGCCGCCCTGGCTGGCAGCTTGCTCCTGACTGGCGGCGGGGCCTTTGCACAAACAACGGCGCCGGCCGCGCCGGCCGCGCCAGCCGCACCGGCCGCACCGGCCCAGGGGCAGCAAGCCCCGCCGCAAGGTCCCGTCAGAGTCGAATTGAAGCCGTCCCAGGCGGAATGGACCAAGGTCTGCGGCAAGGCTGGCCCGTCCAAGGAAATCTGCTTTACGACACGCGACTTCACCCAGGCGCCCGACCAGCCGCCCCTGATCGCCCTGGCTGTCTATGACGTGAAGGGCGAGGAGCCGATCGTTCGCTTCCTCATGCCGCCTGGCCTGCTGATCAAGCCCGGCATTCGGTTTTCGGCCGACAAGGGTGCTCAGCAGGAAGGCTCCTTCACGATCTGTCTTCCGAACGGCTGCTTCGCCGAAACCAAGGTCAAGCAGGCTTCCGTCGAGCAGATCAAGAAGACGACGAACCTGAACGTCGTTGCCAAGAACTCGGTCAACAATGAAGTGACCTTCGTCCTGCCCATGGCGGGGTTCGGCAAGGCGTTCGATGGCCCTGCGGTGGATCCGAAGGTTCTGCAGGCGCAGCAGGAAGCCCAGCAGGCAGACCTTCAGCGCCAGCTCGAGGAGCGCGCGAAGCAGCAGCGTCAGAGCCTCGAAAAGGCTGCCCCGGCTGCGCCGCCTGCAGCGGCTCCAGTCGCGCCCAAGCAGTAGGTCCGATCATCGACCGGGGGCGGAGTTCGGCTCCCCCGCCGGCCAGCAACGGCTCTGAATCGGTGCCTCCAACGGAGGCGCCGATCCATGTTTCCGGCCATCAGTTCCGCGTCGGCGTTTTCGGCTTGTATTCTCCGCCATCCGTTCGCACGAAGATCTCGCTGATCTGGGGGTGCCGCAACGGTTCTCCGGACTCGTCGATCAGCAGATTCTGCTCGGACACATAGGCGACGTATTCGGTCTCCGTATTCTCCGCGAGCAGATGGTAGAACGGCTGATCCTTTTTCGGCCGCACATCTTCGGGGATCGCCAGCCACCAATCCTCGGTGTTCGAGAACACGGGGTCGACATCGTAGATCAATCCGCGAAACGGATATTTCCGGTGTTTGACGACTTGGCCGATGCCGAATTTCGCAGACTGGGCCTTCATGGTCTTCTCCGCTTTATCTGCGACGCTGCGGGCCCTCTTCACTGACGAACGCCCGTCAGGGGGGTGCGTGAGCCGGCGTTACCGCTTTTCGATACCCGACCTGAAGGGTGCCTGTCCTGCCCAGGTCCTCGCCCCCGCCTCGTGTTCGACGGGGCCAGCCAGCGCAGGCTGATGAGTTGCATTCGAGCTAAGCCCTCGTCGTCGACTTTAGCGAAAACCCGCCTACAAGAGAACCCCCACCCCTCGGCGACGCCTGTCCGGGCAAGGCGCAACCGGTGCGGCCTTTTTTCGGCGTGCAATCGTTGCTACATAAAGCGGACAGCTTTTGCGGCAAGAGCCGAGGAATTGGTCGATGGGCACTGCCAGGAAATTTCAAGTCATGTCGCTGACCGATGCGGCCGCCGCGCGCGTGCAGGAGATCATGGCCGATGCCGCCCGACCGCTCTACGGCCTTCGGGTCGGCGTCAAGAACGGTGGCTGCGCCGGTATGTCCTACACGATGGAAATGGCGGACGCGCCGGCATCGCATGACGAGATCGTGGAAGACAAAGGGGTGAAGATCTTGATCGACCCTAAGGCTGTCCTGTTCCTGCTCGGCACCCGCATGGATTTCAAGACCGAGAAGCTGTCGGCGGGCTTCGTGTTCGAAAACCCCAACCAAACCTCCGCCTGCGGCTGCGGCGAAAGTGTCGCGATCACGCCCGCAGCCCCGGAGCGTCTGGGGGCCGACGCCTGATGATGCGACAAACAGCAGGCGCGACCTGAGCGAGCGCCTGCTGGAGGAATCCGGTACGGCGCTGCCTGAAGCTTAGGTAGCGCGCTGCTTGATCTTCACCGGACGAAGCAGGAAAGACGGCACGTGATCGCCCAAGCCGACGACAGCCTCGTCGTCGTCGCCGCGGGGCCGCCTGTTCTGCGCTCTGGCCGCCATCGCGGGCTCTTCGTAGCGCGACCGTCCAGGACCAGGCACTACCTGACGAGGCGCGGGCGCGGAGGGACGGGCGGACTGTGAAGACGCCGGCTCCTTGCGCGACCGCCCGTGACTGGCCGGTTCCGCGTCGCGCCGCTGTTCGCTGGCACCACTGCGCTCGGCGGTACCGCCACGCGGGTCGGGCCGGCGCGACGAGCGTCGCCCGCGTTGCCTGTCCGGCGACACTTCGGCCCCGCTTTCATCCTCTGAGATCGACCCGAGATCCTCTCCGAACCAGTCGATCTTGCGCTGGATGAGCTTTTCGATCTCGTCGACATATTTCCGATCGCTGCGCGTGACGATCGATATCGCGGTGCCGGTTCGGCCCGCCCGTCCGGTTCGCCCGATGCGATGGACGTAGTCTTCGGCATGGGTCGGCACATCGAAGTTGAACACGTGGCTGACCGCCGGAATGTCGAGGCCCCGCGCCGCGACGTCCGAGCACACCAGCAAGGCCACGCCGCCGTTGCGGAAAGCATCGAGCGACGTCATGCGGGCGCGCTGATCCATGTCGCCGTGCAGGCACCCCACCGAAAAGCCGTGCTTTTCAAGCGACTTGGTCAATACCGCGACGTCGCGCTTTCGATTGGAGAAGATGATCGCGTTGTTCAGATCATCCGCGGTGCGGAGCAGCCTGCGGAGCGTCTCGCGCTTCGCAGATCCCGGAGCGGAGGCGACCAGGGCCTGGGTCACGCCCTTGACGGTCGAGGAAGGCGGGGAAACTTCGATGCGGACCGGGTTGTGCAGGAAGGTCTCGGTCAGCTTGGTGATTTCCGGCGGCATGGTGGCGGAAAAGAACAAGGTCTGACGGGTGAACGGCACCAGTTTGCAGATCTTCTCGATGTCGGGAATGAATCCCATGTCGAGCATGCGATCCGCCTCGTCGATAACGAGGATCTCGATCCCGGTGAGAAGCAGCTTGCCGCGTTCCGCGAAGTCCAGGAGGCGACCCGGCGTGGCAATCAGAACATCTGCGCCACGGGTGATCTTGGCTTCCTGATCGGAGAACGACACACCGCCGATCAGCAGGGCGACGTTCAGCTTGTGGTTTATGCCATATTTGCCAAAAGCCTCCTCGACCTGGGCCGCGAGTTCGCGTGTCGGCTCGAGGATCAGCGTGCGCGGCATCCGGGCGCGGGCGCGGCCGCTTTCCAGCCGGGACAGCATAGGCAGCGTAAAGGCGGCGGTTTTCCCGGTTCCGGTCTGGGCTATGCCCAATACGTCCCGCCCCGATAGCGCCACCGGTATGGCTTGTTCCTGGATCGGGGTAGGGGTCGAATATCCGGATGCCTCAACGGCGTTGAGGACCTTATCACTCAGGCCGAGTTCATTGAATGTCATTGAGCGGTGCGTCTACCTTGACGAGAGCGACCCCGAGGACCGCGTAGGTCGAAAATGGGGGGAGTGCACGACAGGTCGTGCCACAGGAGCGACGCGGATCGCTCTTTAGACCGCTCTCACATAAGCAGAAATCACGACAAGTCAACGACGCGGCTTCGCGAATCCGATTCGATCAGGATCAAACTCGTCCGGAACCAGGTCTCGGCGCGTAAACGTTGCGGAGCTTTGCGTTTTAAAAGGCTGTTCAAGGCTTGGCTGCGGCTGCCCCGCCGACCGCGATGGTTCCGGTTGCCTCCATGTCGATGGCTCCGGCGCGCTGAGCGCGCGCCACCCTGTCGTTGACCGGCACGAAGGCCACGATGGGGAGTTTTCCGGACTGGGCAATCCACGCCAGACCATGGGCACCCGCGGCGGCGGTTATCGTGATGGCGGCCGCAGCCAAGGCAAACCACCGGGTCGCCGATCCCCGGCGATCGCGCAGGAAGGTGTAGTCGAGCATGGGCAAGACCTCGATGCGCGTGAAAGCGCAGAATTCGAGGATCGCCGGTTAAGGTTGATACGGCCTTAACGGCGGCATCAAACATCCACGAGGTCGACCGCGTCCTTGGCGTGCTCCTGGATGAAGGCGAAACGCGCCTCGGGCTTGTTGCCCATCAATCGCTCGACGGCGCTCGCCGTGTCCTCGTGCGCGTCCTCGGCGATGGCGACCTTCAGCAGCGAGCGCTTCTGCGGATCCATCGTGGTCTCTTTCAGGTCCCGCATGGGCATTTCGCCGAGCCCCTTGAAGCGGCTGATCTCGACCTTGCCGCGCCCGGTCATGGCGGAGCGAAGCAGGTACTCCTTATGGGCGTCGTCCCTGGCATAGACCGATTTGGTGCCCTGGGTCAGCCGATAGAGCGGGGGCACCGCGATGAACAGGTGGTCGCCTTCGATCACCTTGGGCATCTGGCGGTAGAAGAAGGTGATCAGCAGCGACGCTATGTGGGCACCGTCGACATCCGCGTCGGTCATGATGATGATCTTGTCGTAGCGAAGATCGCTCTCCCGATATTGCGCCCCCGTTCCGCAGCCGAGCGCCAGGACGAGGTCCGCCAATTGCTGGTTCGAGGCGAGCTTGTCGCGGGTCGCACTGGCGACGTTCAGGATCTTGCCACGCAGCGGCAAGATGGCCTGGCTGGCGCGGTCGCGCGCCTGCTTGGCCGAGCCGCCGGCCGAGTCGCCTTCCACGATGAAGAGTTCCGAGCCCTGCGCGGCACTGTTCGAGCAATCGGCCAGCTTGCCCGGCAGCCGGAGCTTGCGGGTCGCTGATTTGCGGGCCACGTCCTTTTCGGCGCGTCGCCGCTGGCGCTCCTCGGCGCGCTCGATGCTCCAGTCCAGGAGGCGAGCCGCTTGCGAGGGTGCTGCCGCGAGCCAGTGATCGAACGCGTCCCGCACAGCCGAATCGACGATCCGGGTTGCTTCCGCGGTCTGCAGCCGACCTTTGTTCTGGCCCTGAAACTCTGGTTCGCGGATGAAGATCGAGAGCAGGGCCGCGCAATTCTGCATCACGTCGTCTGCGGTGACCGCGGCAGCTCTCCGGCTTTGTCCGATCCGCTCGGCGTGGTCCTTCAGCCCGCGCAAAAGCGCGCTTCTCAGGCCCGCCTCGTGGGTTCCGCCATTCGGGGTCGGGATGGTGTTGCAATAGGAATGTACGAACCCGTCGTCGTCGGCCAGCCAGGCGATGGCCCACTCGACCGATCCATGGCCCCCGGTCTTGTTCACGCGCCCGACGAAAGGCTGGTCGGTGACGAAGCTCCGGCCTTCGACCTCCTGGGATAGGTGATCCTTGAGCCCGTTGGGAAAGCGGAACACCGCTTCGGCCGGAACTTTCGAGCCTTCGATGAGGGACGGCGCGCAGTGCCAGCGCACCTCCACGCCGCCGTAGAGATAGGCCTTGGACCGCGCCATCCGGAACAGGCGATGGGGGTCTAGCCGCGCGGTCTCGCCGAAGATGTCCGGGTCAGGTCTGAACCGGACCTTGGTGCCGCGACGGTTGGCGACGCGCCCGACGGTCTCGAGCTTGCCGAGCGAATGCCCGCGTTCGAAGACCTGCCTGTAGAGCATCTGCCCGCGCGCGACTTCCACCTCCAGCCGCTCCGACAGGGCGTTGACCACCGAGACCCCGACCCCGTGCAAACCGCCCGAGGTCTGGTAGGCGCCCGAATCGAATTTTCCGCCGGCGTGCAAGGTGGTCATGATCACCTCCAGGGCGGAGCGATCGGGGAATTTAGGGTGTGGATCGATCGGAATGCCGCGGCCGTTGTCGGTGACGCTGCAGAAGCCGTTGTCCTCGAGGTTCACGTCGATGAAGCTGGCGTGACCCGCCACCGCCTCGTCCATCGCGTTGTCGATGACTTCGGCAAAGAGGTGGTTGAGCCCCGCCTCGTCGGTGCCGCCGATGAACATGCCCGGGCGACGCCGGACCGGCTCGAGCCCTTCCAGAACCTCGATCGACGAAGCCGTGTAGCCGGCTTCGTCCGGCGTGCCTTCCCGAGCCGGCGACGATGCGACGCTGCGCTTGCGTTTCCGGTCTGGCGCTGGCTCAACCTCCTTGGCCGGCGTGTCCGCGAGCGTCTCGACGAAGCTGAACAGATCGTTTTCCTGAGCCATCGTTGCCTGTACCAATGTGGTCCGCCCGAAACCGGCCTTCGGGATAGACCGGAACAGATCGGAAACATAGACTGTCCGGCTCTAGCACGGACGGCCACGGTTCGCCCGTATTCTCGCGGCGCGCTCCCGAATCAGGTGTGGAAGGATAGCACCGATGATGCCGCTCACATCCTATCTGGCCTTCGTGGCGGCTTCCGTTGCGCTCGTCCTGATCCCGGGTCCCAACGTCGCGTTCATCGTGGGCACCAGTCTGTCGGGCGGCGTCCGGCATGGTATTGCCGCGGTGGCGGGCACCAGCAGCGCCATGCTGGTGCAGCTTGCCGCAGTGTTCCTCGGCTATGCGATGATTCTGGCCTCTGCGGGCCGGATGTTCGAGGTGCTGCGCTGGGCCGGCATCGCCTATCTACTGCTGCTCGGTTGCCGGGCCTTGCGGGCCCGGCCCGAACCGCCGCAGTCGTCCAGCCAAGTACGTTCCGCCAGGGCAGCTTTTGTGCGCGGGTTCGCGGTTTCGCTGATGAATCCCAAGACCCTGCTGTTCTACGGGGCATTTCTTCCACAGTTCCTCGATCCGCGGCGAGACGTCTCCCTGCAGCTTCTGCTGCTGTCGGCAACGTTCCTTCTGGTAGCGGCCGCGCTCGATTGCGGATGGGCTCTGCTTGCCGGCCGCTTGCGGGGCGTCCTTTCTCTTAGACCACGCCTGCGCAATCGCTTGGCCGGCGCGAGCCTGATCGGGGCCGCTGCAGGACTTGCACTGATGCGTGAGACTGCATGATCAAGCATGCGCAAACACTCGGGTTTTTCGGGCCGTGAGAAATGTTCTCGGGGTCGAACGCTCTATGCTGGGTCGAGCCTGGCATTCGCGCCTCGATGACGCGGGCATGCGGACCGCACTGGCTCTTTCGCAAGCCCATGGCCTGCCCGATCTCGTGGCCCGTGTCCTGGCGAGCCGACAAGTGGAGGTTGGCACCAGCGCGGCCTACCTCGAGCCATCGTTGCGCAATTCCATGCCGGATCCGGACGTCCTGGCCGACATGCCCGCAGCGGTCAGCCGCCTCCACCAGGCCGTCGCTGCACGCGAGAAGGTGACGGTGCTGGGCGATTACGACGTGGACGGAGCGGCATCGGCGGCTCTGATGGCCGAATATCTCCGGGCTGCCGGGCTCGACGTGCATATCCATATTCCGGACCGGCTGACCGAGGGCTACGGGCCAAGCCTCGACGCCGTCCGATCGACTGCGGAGCGCGGAGCGGCGCTCTTGATCACCGTCGATTGCGGCTCGGGCAGTCACGAGCCGCTGCTCGAGGCGGCACGGCTTGGGCTCGACACGTTGATCATCGATCATCATCAGATCGCGCTGCCGTTTCCGCGCGCCCTGGCGGTGGTGAATCCGAACCGCCCGGACGATCTCTCGGGCCTCGGTTATCTGTGTGCCTCCGGGGTCGTGTTCATGGTCCTCGTCGCCCTGAACCGGCGGTTGAAGGTCGAGGGATTCTGGGCCGGCCGGCAGGCGCCCGACCTTCTGGCGAGCCTCGATCTCGTCGCCTTGGGAACCGTGGCGGACGTGGTGCCCCTGGTCGGACTAAACCGCACCCTGGTGATCAAGGGCCTGAGCGTGATGCGACGTCGGGGTCGCCCGGGTTTGGCGGCTCTGTTCGACCTTGCTGGCGCAGATGGGCCACCCAGCGTCTTCCACCTCGGGTTTCTGGTCGGGCCGCGGATCAATGCCGGCGGACGGATCGGGAATGCGACGCTTGGGGCCCAGCTTCTCCTGACCAGCGACGGGCCGGAGGCCGAACGGATTGCCGCCGACCTCGATCGCCTGAACCGCGAACGACGGCTCGTAGAGGCCGAAGCCGTCGAGAGGGCGGAAGCCGAGGCGCTCGCCTTGCTCGATCGAGATCAGGACAGCCCCGTGCTGGTGGTGGCGGCCGAGGGTTGGCATCCGGGCATCGTGGGCCTTGTTGCGGCCCGGCTCCGCGAAAGATTCGAGCGTCCCGCCTTCGCCATCGCGATTTCGGGCGGAATGGGCACGGGCTCCGGCCGCTCCATTCCCGGCGCGGACCTCGGGCGCGCCGTACGCATGAGCGTCGAGGCTGGCGTGCTGCACCGGGGCGGTGGCCACGCCATGGCGGCCGGGATCACGATCGAGATCGGCAAGCTGGCCGCTTTCAGCGCGTTTCTGCGCTCCCACTTCGCGGATGATGTCGCGCGGCTTCGGGACAGTGCGGGGCTGGCGATCGACTCAACCCTCTCGGCTGCAGGAGCCACGGTCGATCTCGTGGCCGCCCTCGAAGCCGCGGGACCGTTCGGGTCCGGCAGTCCGGAGCCGGTGGTGGCCCTGCCGGCGCATCGGGTCGTGGATTTGGGCGTGGTCGGAGACGACCATTTGCGCCTGACTCTGGCGGGCCCGGAAGGCACCCGCATTCGCGCGATGGCGTTCCGGGCCGCCAGAACTCCACTTGCGGAGGGGCTCGCGGCGACGCGCGGCCAACTCGTCCACTGCGCCGGAACGATCACGGTCAACCGTTGGGGCGGCGGCCCGGGCAAAGTCGAATTGCGGCTGGCCGACGCGGCGCCGGCTGCGGTTCAGGGCTAGCCGGGCAAAACTGCAAACCTGAGTCGCGTAACAAAAAAGCAGACAGGCGGCGATCCGCGTGTCTGCTTTCCTGCTTCGATCTCGACCTGCCAGGCGCCGATGCGCCGGCGCGGCGATGAACCGCTATTCTAGATCAGCGGCGCCCATGCAGGGCGTCGTCCGCCGCATTCGCGACCTTGTTGGCCGTGTCCTTCACGGCGCCCTTTGCATCGCCGACGGCCTTTTGCGCCGTGCCCTTTGCCTCCTGGGCAGCGCCTTCACCGCGCATCTGTTCGGAACCGGTCACGTTACCGATACCCTGCTTGATCTTGCCGGCAGCTTCGTTGCCGAGACCTTTGGCTTTGTCTGTCAGCTCACTCATGGTCGGTCCTCCAACAAGACACCGAGACAGCAGCGCCCCAGCTTGCAAGTAAAACCCGCAAACGGCCCAGATGTTCCATGGCGCGCTCTATTCCTGATCCGGCAAGCCTATGTCTTCGGGCGAGGAGAACAACGGCTGACGGTCCGGATCGTCTGCGAATTCAGGCTCGTGATCGGCGATATACCGGTTTCCGAAAGCAGGGCCGAACGCGATGTCGGTAGGAAGGCCATTGTAGCCGGTATAGCGGCTGAAGCTGTTGCCGTAATACGGGTTGTTGTAGCCGGTCTCGAGACCGTCGCCGAACCCTATGCCGCCCACACCATCAAGCCCGTAGCCGTAAAGTCCGCTCGTCCGATATCTGACGTCGGCGTTCTGGGCTGCCCGGATCGCGGCTTCGCTGTTGGGCCTTCCGTAGCCGTAACCATGAGCGCTGAAGCCGCCCGGCGCATAGATCTCGTTGCGACGGACGATGAGTCCCGCGTGCGGACCCCGGGTCACGAAGCCGGCGCGGCGGCCGATGTCCAGCGGTCGGTAGCCCGCCACGGCCCGGGCCTTGTGGGCCGGCTGATGCCGGACGTCCTGCTGCGCGGCTGCGACCGAGACTCCGCCGGCCACGGCGAGAATTCCGGCAAGTCCGGCGAGTGTTGCTGAGCGTTTCACGAAGATACCTCTCGGTTCGGCCATCGCGATCTGGGCGCGCCGATCACCATGGCGCAGCGACGCTGGCATGGAGCCGTAACGCTTCCCCTGGCGCTTATGTTCGGGGTGTCCCAGCGGGGGCGAACCATCCTGAGCGCGCTTGTGAGGACAAAGTAAATGCTCGATCTCAACGAAATCGAGAGACTTGCCAACTAAGGTGATTGACAACGATCCCAGCCCGAGCCCGCCCGGCATGTCGCTCGACCCGGCCCCCGTCCTTCTGCTGACATCGATCATCGCCGCCACGGTCGGCGCGCTGCTCGTCTTTGCCTATCTGCAGAGCCGAACTCATCTCACGCTCCTGGTGTGGGGCTGTGCCGATCTCATCGGGGCGGTCGCGGCAGTGCTGCTGGTGCTGCGCAACGCGATACCGGACAGCCTGTCGGTCGTTGTTCCCATGGGCCTCCTCATCTGCGCCTATGCGGCGATCTGGGCCGCATCGCAGTGTTTCGCCAACCGGCGTCCGCTGCCGCTGGGCCTGGCTGCGGGCCCTCTGGCCTGGTGCGTGGCCTGTGCCTGGCCGGCGATCCTTCAATCGACTGAACGTCGTGTCCTGATCAGTTCGGTGATCATCGCGGGCTACACGCTGGCTGCCGCCCGTGAACTCTGGCGCGATCGGCGTGAACCGTTGTTGTCGCGCTATCCGCTGGTCGCCTGCCTGCTGGCTCATGCCACCATGATCCTGGGGCGCGGCGTCGTCGCGTTTACGACGCCGATGCCCGATGCCGCGCAGGTACTGACGCACCCGTGGGCCGGTATCATGGCCCTCGAACCTGCGATCCTGGTCGTTGCACTCGGGTTCCTGCAGCTCTCGATGGCCATGGAAAGATCGGAGCTGGTGCAACGCCGCGCCGCCATGACGGACGCGCTGACCGGCATTGCCAGCCGGCGCGCTTTCATCGACCAGGGGCAGAAGCGACTGGCGTCCGCGATTCGCGACAGGGTGCCGGTGGCGCTGCTGCTGTTCGACCTCGATCATTTCAAGGCGATCAACGACGGGTTCGGACACGAGGCCGGCGACGACGCGTTGCGGGCCTTCGCGGCGCGCATCGAACCGCTGTTGGGGACAGGCGCCTTGTTCGGCCGCCTTGGCGGTGAGGAATTCGCCGCCGTGCTGATCGGTGCGTCTCCGGACGCCGCTCTCGTGGTCGGCGAGATGTGTCGCGCCGAGGTAGAGGGCCTCGCTGTCGGCCCGGAAGGGGCCCGGCCGGCCCTGTCCGTGAGCGTCGGAATCGCGGCCGCGCAGGGGCCCTGCACCCTCAATGGCCTGCTTCGCGAGGCCGACTTGGCGCTCTATGGCGCGAAATCGGCGGGGCGCAACGGCGTCAAGCTGAATCCGCAACCGGGGTTGCGACTGCCGCAGGCTGCCTGACGTGCGCCAATAGCGCTCAACGCAACTGGCTGTCCTTGTTTCCCCGGCGATTGAACCCCGTGCTCACCGGCCGCCGGTCCCTTGTGGTCTGGCACATGACGCAAGTTCGCGCTCCGGGCAGCGCACGCCGCCGCGCTTCTGGGATCTCGTCCCCGCATTCCTCGCAATGCGTCGCGCCCTCGCCGCCGGGCATCCGGGCTCTTGCGCTTGTCACCGCGTCCATGATCGTGTCGTCGATCTGATCCTGAACGGCCCCGTCCGGGGCCCAGCCGCCTGCCATTGCCGCGGTCCTCGTTTCTCATCTCGTGAGCGGCTCAGATAAGGCCTGGAAGAGCCAGTTCCAGGCCGCCACCCTCGTTCAGGCGTTCCGAGGCCCTATTTGGCGCTGGGCGTAGTGGGGCTCGACAACAAAAAGCTGGAGCGGGTGAAGGGAATCGAACCCTCGTCATCAGCTTGGAAGGCTGTTGCTCTACCATTGAGCTACACCCGCGCGGCGAACCGAAGGCCCGCGTTGGCGAGCCAATATCAGCTTCGTTCGGGCTAGGCCAGAGGATCGTGCTCGCGGTAGCACCCAGCCGACCCTGTCCTGGCCAGGCCGCATAACGCGCAGGAGGGGCCCGATGAGCTATGCCGAGAAGCTCGCTCGCTTGAGCTATTATGCTCTGGCATTGCTTATTGCTGCCGCGCTCATTGCACTGGCATGGCGCGCTTCGTGGCAAACCCCGCCCGATCCCCGGACCGGAACGGCGGGCTTGGCGGTGGAAACCGATGCCGGAACCGGCTGCCAATACGTCGTTACGCCTTGGGGAGGCATCTTCGCCCGGTTGGGGCCGGATGGGAAACCCCAGTGCAGCGGACCCGCGAAGTAGAGCCTCGCTGCCGCTCAGCCTGCGAATCGTTAACCATTAAAGCTCACGTTTGGCGAGACAGCCTGACCGGAGCGTGCCATGGCCCGCAACATTTCATTGGAAATCAACAGCATCACCGAGGAGCGCATCCCCGTATCCGAGGCTCTTTTCGCGCAGATCTGCCGCGCCTCTCCCGAGGAGGCCCGCACGCTGTCGCTGCTGCTCTCGCCTGTCGAGCGGGCCCAGCTTGCTCTCTTTTGCAACGCGCGTTCTCACCTGAGAGATCGCGGGCGCGCCATCGCCGAGGTCTGCAGCGAAGATAGCCTGAGGCTCGAAGGCGGCTACGCCGGCATGGTCTTGTTCGCCCAAGCCAAATCCGGACCCGAAACCTGGGGGGTCATAACGCGACAGGGAAGATCAGCCTATTTATAACCCCTGGGTGTCGGCCGCGCGCGACGGTTCCTTCGCCGAAGAGAGCGGGCCAAAAGTTTGACAAGCCGGGGCGCGCCAGCGTTCGAACCTTCTGCCTCGAAGCCGCGTTGTACAAGCGTTCTACCCGCTTTTCTGAGGTGTCCTGATGTCCGCTGCGTTCAAACATGCGATTGTTGGCGCGTTCGCGATGATCGGCCTGATCTCTCTCACCGGTTCCTCGTCGGCAATGCCCGTCACGCCTATGGCGCCTGCCTTGGAATCGGCGTTCGGCGCCTCAAGTCCGGTTGTTCAGGAGGTCCGCTGGCACCGTCGCATCGTCCGCCATCATCGTCGCGTATGGCACCGTCACCACCGTCGCTGAGCTGAAATTCGTCCGCGACAAGGCCGGGTTGGGCCTCCCCCGGCAAAGCTGGGCCGCGATGGTGGAGGAGGTAGGACTCTGTTCAGTAGATAATCTAAGCCCTGATCTTGCAGCAACCATTTGCGTTTGCTCGGAAGTTTAGGCCTAAAACCGTGACACAAGACAGTGCACACGGGATAGAGATGCAGCTTCCGAAAGGCATGAGGCGACGGGGCCGGGTCTACGACGTATGGATCCGTGTCCCGTCGGACGTTGCCGAGGACGATGAGAGCCCAAAATCATGGCCGGGGATAACGGCTGACCGAGAGGCGTCGGTGCCGGTGTCCATAGCTTTGCGTTCAGGGCACATAGGTTAGTCGCTGATCCTGGGGCACGTCGTGCCGGTCTGCCAGGTCTTCGTAGGGCATCTGAACCAGTTGTCGCGAGAGCCGCTCTGCCAGGTTCGCGTCTCGAGCCTTAATGGCTTCGGTGAGTTGCCGGTGCAGCGGCAGACCATGTTCGAAAGAGCCGGGCTCCTGCGTGGTCATTACGACCTGAATCTGCATCAACGAGGCCGTGAGCGAGCCAAGGTGATTGAGCAGCGCGTTGTGAGATGCCTGGTGGATGCTGCGATGGAACGCGATGTCGCGCGCCGCCACGAGATCCGGCCTTCCGATGCAGGATTCGAGCAACGCGCAGCCCTCCTCGATCACATCGATTTCCGCGGGCGTGCTTCGCCGCGCGGCCAGGAACGAGGCCCGTGGCTCCACCACTAGGCGGAACTCGACGAGTTCGAAGGCGCGCGTGAGTTTCAACTCGGAATGGGCATGCCAGGCCAGCACGTCCCGATCGAGCAGGTTCCACTCGGCAGTTGGTAGCACACGCGTGCCGGTTTTCGGCTTGATTTCCAGCAGACCCTTGCTGGCCAGAACCTTCATGGCTTCGCGCACCGCGTTGCGGCTCACCCCGAGTTGGGCCGCTAGCCCGTCTTCGGTGGGCAAGGTGCTACCTTCGGCGAATTCGCCGATGACGATGCGAGTGCCCAGGGCCTCCACGATACGATCGTGAAGATTGCTCCGAGACAGCAGTAACAAGGCGTTCGCCTCTGAATTGGCCGAGAGCTGGGTCATTTAGCGGCTTTCCACGCAAGCACCATATGCCGCCGTTCCACACGACGGCGCGCGGATTTTTGCAAGGTGCGGCGTTGACATTAATTGTAGAATGATAGGATTATACGGCAAGTCGCTTTTAAATGGGCGATCACCGGTCGTCGCGGTTGCACGAGGTTTTCGGTGGGGTTCTGGGACGTTCTGGTCAGGGTCACGCCTCAGTTCTTGCCAGTGCTGCTCGAAGGCGCCCTGGTAGCGGGGAAGATCGCGGTCGGCGCGATGCTGGTGGCGCTAGCCGGTGGTCTTCTAGTAGCGCTTGCGATGGATACGCCGCTTCGCCCCGTCGCGCGGGCCTATGTGGAACTCTTGCGCGGCACCCCCGCGCTCACGCAGCTTTTCATCATCTATTTCGGGCTGGCCGATATCGGCCTCGGCATGCCACCCCTCGCGGCCGCGATTGTCGGCCTCGGGGTTAATGGCTCCGCCTATCTGGCTGAGATCTTCCGGGCCGGAATCGCGGCGGTTCATCGCGGCCAGAGCGAGGCTGCGCTGTCCCTCGGCATCCCGCCCAGACACGTGATGCGCCACGTGATCCTGCCGCAAGCCGTCGGCCTGATGCTGCCGCCCCTGTGCAACTATGCTGTCCAGCTGCTCAAGGACACGACGCTCGCCTCCAGCGTCGCGGCGCCGGAAATCATGTTCCGGGCCCGCAACCTCGTAATGGAGACTTACCTTTCGATGCAGGTCTATGTTTTGGTGGCAGGCATCTATCTGTCGCTCAGCATTCCCCTTTCGCATTTGGCAGCCCGGCTCCAGGCCCGAGCCATGCGAGGTGCGCGATGATCGGATTCTGGCGAGAACTCTGGGGCAATCTGCCGGTCTGGGGCCCGCAGATGGCTTCTGCCGCCGTTCAGACGCTGGAGCTTACCGTCACGAGCCTCGTCATCGCACTGCTGGTCGGTGCCTTGGTGGCGCTGTTGCGCACCGCGCCCGCTCCTCCCTTGCGCTGGCTCGCGATCGCGTACGTTGAAGTCGGGCGCGGCACCCCGGCGCTGGTGATCCTGTTCGTCATCTATTTCGGTCTTCCGAGCGTCTTGCCGAGCCTACGGTTCGATTCCTTCACGGCCGCGACGCTCGGCCTTGGCCTGCAAGGCGGCGCCATCCTGGGCGAGATCTTCCGGGCCGGGATCGAAGCCATCGACAAGGGCCAGCGAGAAGCCTCCCTGGCCCTCGGCCTCTCGCCTTCTCAAGGCATGACGCGCGTCATCGCACCCCAGGCGCTGCGCGTCGTGGTACCGCCGATCGGCAATTACGCCATCGGGCTGCTCAAGGACACGGCGATCGCGTCAATCATCGCGGCACCGGAACTCATGCTGCGTGCCAAAGACCTGGCGTCGTCCAGTTTCATGCCGATGCACCTCTACGTGCTGGCAGCACTCTTCTACTTCGCCATGAGCTATCCCCTGTCGCTTCTGGTCGGGCGACTGGAGATCGTACTCTCGAGGGGCCGACATTGAGCCGGGCTCAACGACGAGACACAAGAAAACGGCTCGACAGTGCCTCACCAGGAGGGAACGCCATGGTTGCCATTGAGACGCATTCTATCGGGACGACGCGACGTCGCCTGACCCGCCGCCTGCTCGGCGCCGCGGCTATTGCGGCATTGGCCGGCTTCTCGCTGCCAGCCAGCGCCGCGCCACCCAAGACCATCGAACCCGGCAAGCTCACGGTCGGCTTCAACGGCGACATGCCGATGACAAGCTTCAAGGACGGCAAGTTGATCGGCACGGACGGCGAGCTGCTGGCCAAGATCGCCGCCGACCTCGGTCTTGAGGTCAAGCCAGCTCAGATGGAATGGTCGGCCCTGATCCAGGCAACCAAGCAGGGCAAGGTCGATATCATGCTGGGGTCGATGGGCTGGACCAAGGACCGCACCAAAATCATGCTGCTCACCGACCCGATCTACTACTTCGGCACGCTGCTGCTGCAGAAGAACAGCACGAATTATTCCACTTTCGCCGATATCTCGGGCCACACCATCGGTACCGTGACCGGATTCACGCTGGTACCGGAGCTCAAGGCCATTCCCGGGGTCAAGGAAGTCAAGCTGTACGACACCTCCGACGGGGTGATGCGCGACGTCGTGACAGGGCGCCTCGACATGGCGGTGCTCGACCCGGGG
Source organism: uncultured Alphaproteobacteria bacterium (assembly GCA_963851175.1). Classification (GTDB taxonomy): domain Bacteria; phylum Pseudomonadota; class Alphaproteobacteria; order Rhizobiales; family Beijerinckiaceae; genus Lichenihabitans. The sequence goes on from CAWKNU010000005.1 coordinate 220,978, forward strand.
CTCGTCGAATATGCCCTGCTCCAGCATCCGGAATGGGGACTGCATCAGATCGCCATCAAGCCCGAGCCTGACAAATACCCGATCATGTCGACCAAATATTATTCGATCATGGGGATCTGGCCGGAAGACAAGGAACTCTACGAAGCCGTGAACGGCGAAATCCAAAAGGCTTGGGCGGACTGCACGAACGTCAAGGTCATGGCCAAATACGGCCTCGGTGATCCGAGCTGGTTCGATCCGCCGCAGACCAATTATCGCCTCGGCGTCGATCGCCAGGAGCCGTGGAAGCAGCCGCAATCGGCCCCCTCGTGTTTCAGCAAGTGAATCCGGCCGGGTCGGGCGCCAGCCCGACCTCCTTCCCGATGCCGGGGACGCCGCTCGTGTCGATCACGGGGCTGCGCAAGAGCTTCGGGCCGCTCACGGTGCTCGACGGCATCGACCTTGACGTGGCCCGCGGCGAGCGGGTCTCCATCATCGGGCCGAGCGGATCGGGCAAAACGACGCTGCTGCGCTGCATCAACTACCTGGAGCGGCCCACCAGCGGCGAGATCCGCATCGATGGGCAACTGATCGGGCAAAAGGATACCGGGCGCGGGCGCCGCTACCTCGGCAACCGGGCGATGGCAGCCGCCCGGACCGAGATCGGCTTCGTGTTCCAGCGCTTCAACCTTTTCCCGCATCTATCAGCTCTCGATAACGTGGCGCTCGCGCCCAAGCTCGTACGCAAGCTGCCGGCGCCCGAGGCGCGCGAACTCGCCATCGAGATGCTGGAGAAGGTCGGCCTGGGCAACAAGGTCGCCGAATATCCAGAGCGCCTGTCGGGCGGTCAGCAGCAGCGCGTCGCCATCGCCCGGGTGCTCGCCATGAAACCCAAGCTGCTGCTGTTCGACGAGCCGACATCGGCGCTGGATCCCGAACTCGTTGGCGAGGTCCTCGGCGTGATGCGCCGCCTGGCGGACGAGGGCCGTACCATGATGGTGGTTACCCACGAAGTGCGCTTTGCGGGGGACGTATCGGACCGGATCATCTTCATGGACGCGGGCCGGATCGTCGAACAAGGGCCGCCCAAGGTCCTGCTGCGCTCGCCGACTCATGAGCGTACCCGCACGTTTCTTCGCAAGATCCTGGAGCAAGCAGAATGACGGTGCCTCTATGAAGATCGTTTCGCTGGAGAGTTATCCCGTCAGCATTCCGTACAGTCACGCCGAGCGCAGCGCCCGGGTTCAACGGGGCGGGGTGAGCAATGTCGTGGTGAAGCTGACGACCGACACCGGCCTGACGGGATGGGGCGAAAGCTGCAGCGGCGCCGACACGGCTTCGATCCAGGCGGCCGTGCAGGCCATGGCACCCTTCGTGGTCGGGCGGAACCCGTGGGACAGTGAAGCCATCGCTCGCGACGTCTACCGCACAGGCCTCTGGGACTACCGCGTGCAAACCGGAAACTTCGCTTATGCGGGCATCGACATCGCCCTCTGGGACCTTTGCGGCAAGTCCTGCGGCGAGCCGATCTACCGGCTGTTCGGCGGCGCGCTGCGCCAGAGCGTAGATTACTTCTACTATCTTGCGACCGGCACGCCGGAAAACCTGACCGCGCAATGCAGGCTGGGCGTCGAGCGGGGCTACAAGTGCTTCTACCTCAAGGTCGGCGTCGATGAGCGGGCCGAGGAGGCCATGCTGCTGGCCATTCGCGAGGCGATCGGTCCTGATCGCAAGATCCGAATCGATGCCAATGAAGCCTGGTCGCTGCCCGAGGCCACGCGCCTGATCGAACGCTGGCACGAGATGGTGCAGCTCGATTTCGCGGAAGCTCCCGTGCGGGCTTCCCCGCTCAACCTGATGCAGGCCTTGCACGAGCGAACTCCCGTAGCACTCTGTGCCAACGAGGGTCTGGGGAGCGAAGGCGACGCCTTGCGCATGATCGAGAGCGGAGGCGCCGACATCCTGTGCTTCAGCAGCTATTGGGTCGGCACGTTGCGCCGTTTTCACACCCTGTCTCATCTCGCGCATTTGCGAGGTCTGCGGGTTTGCAAGCACACCCATGGTGAATTCGGCATCGCGGCGGCGGCGGCCCACCACCTGCTGCTCGCCATTCCCAACCTGATCGACGGAGCGCAACAGACCGCCTCCGTGATGAAGGACGACCTCCTGACCACTGCCCTGCCGATCGCCCAAGGTCCCGCTTGGGGCCTGATCCAAGCACCGGGTCTCGGTATCGAGGTCGATGAAGAGAAGCTTCGACATTATCGCCGCCTGCACGAGCACGGCGGCCAATTCCTGCCCTGGGCAGCTTAAGGAGCTGAAGAACGCAATGAAACAGGTGGTCAAAACACATCTGCCGAACGACGGCGCGCCGCTCGAATGGGCCGTCAAGGCGGATGGCATCTTCTATACGGCCCAGATCCCGATCCGCGAGGACGGCTCCATCGAGACCGGCGGCATCGAGGCCCAGGCCGACCTGACCTTCTCGAACCTCAAGCGCTGCCTGGAGGCGGCCGGAGGAACCTTGGAGGATGTCACCCAGGTGCTGATCTATCTGACCGAAAAGGGCGACTTCGCCACCATGAATGCCGTGTACCGGCGCTATTTCGCGGAGCCCTTTCCCAACCGGGCGACGGTGATCGTGGCGGGTCTCATGGTGCCTGGCGCCGTCATCGAGATCGTCGTCTACGCGCACTTGAAGCGCTAGCGACGATGCGCGTCGTGGTTCTCGGTGCCGGGGTGGTGGGAACCACGACCGCCTATGCACTGGCGGAGGCGGGACACGAGGTCGTGGTCCTCGACCGCCAGTGCGGTGCTGGCCAGGAAACAAGCTTCGCCAACGGGGGGCTGATCACCCCCGCGACCTCCGATTCCTGGGCTGCCCCCGGCACGCCGACCAAGATCCTCAAGTGGCTCGGGCACGACGATGCTCCAATGCTGCTGCGGCTCTCGGCAGTTCCCGGCATGCTGCGCTGGGGCCTGTCGTTTCTGGCCAATTGCCGAGCCGAACCCTGGCGCCGCAATACCGAAGCGGTGCTGCGTCTGGCCCTCGACAGCATGGACGAACTGCAGCGGATCACGGCCGCGGAGGGCCTGGTCTATGACCAAAATCCTCCAGGGCTGCTGAAGCTGTTCCGCAGCCCCTCATCGATGGAGGCGGCCCTCAAGGCTGCAGACCTGTTCCGCCAGATCGGCCTGAAGGCCGAGACGCTCGGCCCCGCCGATGCGGTGCGGCGCGAACCGGCGCTCGGGCCGATCGCGAGCGAGCTCACGGGAGCCGTGTTCTATCCGGATGACCGAAGCGGCGACGCCTTCCTGTTCACCCAGGGTCTGGCCGAAGCCGCGGTGCGCAAGGGCGTCGAGTTCCGGTTCGGGCAAGGCATCACAAGGCTCGTGCGCGATCGCGACCGTCTCACCAGGGTCGAAACCGATGCGGGGCCGGTTACGGGTGACAGCTATGTTTTGGCCATGGGGAGTTACTCGGCCCGGGCAGCACGGACCGCCGACCTCAGGCTCGCGGTGTATCCCGCCAAGGGCTATTCGATCACGGTCGACGTCCCGGGGTGGAACGGAAAGCCGAGCATTCCTGTTGCCGACGATGCCTTGAAGGCGGCGGTCACGCCGTTAGGCAACCGGCTTCGCGTGGCCGGCACAGTGGAGTTTACCGGCCATGACACCTCCCTCAACGAGAAGCGCGGAGCCATGCTGGTGAGCAACCTGCGCGCGATTTTTCCTGATCACCCTCTCGGGGCGGTGAGGCACTGGGCCGGACTGCGGCCCATGACCCCGAGCGGTCGCCCTCTGGTAGGTCGGACCGGGATCAGCAACCTGCTAGTCAATACCGGCCATGGCCCGCTAGGCTGGACGTTGGCGGCGGGCTCCGCCCAAGTGATCGCATCTGCGCTGAAGCAGAGATGAATCGCTTAGTGGTTCCATCGCATTCCATATCCCTTCAACGATCGCCAAGAGTTCAACCAGGCCCCCCAGCTTCTTTGAGCATCCCAGGTCGCTATATAGTGAAGAAAATTGCCGGCGAGCTTCCCAGCGACTTATGGGGCTGACCCAAGGATCGCATCGCCAAACCGGTGATCCGAGACAAGATCAATCGACCCGTGGCGGGAGGTGACCCGGGGTCCGGATCGACAGACAAAAAGAGAAGCGTTGGTCTTTGCCTAGCCGGATGGCAATGACGGGGTTGCATACTGCACGGTTTTGCTTCGAGCAGTTGATGAAGGTTCACCCCAACCCGTTCATCCTAACGCAGCAGATTTCTCAACGAAATCAGCGGTGGTGGAGGAGGTAGGACTCGAACCTACGAAGGCGTAGCCAGCGGATTTACAGTCCGCCCCCTTTGCCACTCGGGACACTCCTCCGAGCCTTCCAGGGACGGACCGAAGCGCGTCCCGGAAAGGTCCGCGCTTATGGGTGAGGCGGCCGGGGGCTGTCAAGTCTGGCGATCGAAAGAACGCCATTGCAGCCAAGCCCATTCAGGGTGGCTTCAGACCCGCAAGAGACGCGTACTCACAGCTCACGAATTCGCGAAAGAGGCAGCCGGTCTTACCACCCTCCGAAGGCACGACGCGGGCCCACGAACGGTCACGATCATGCGCATCGGCATAACCCTGCCGCACGGTGACTCCGTTGTGGAGAGCATCGATGATCCGCTCGGTGGGCTCGGTCCTGCCATTGAGCGGTGTCCCGGTCGGGTCGCTTACCTTACGGCTGAGCTGTGCCGACGCAGGCTCAGAGCCGGCCGCAACGAGAGTGACGGTCCCTGCTAGGGGTGCGCGCATGGTCTCTCCTCCCGTCACGGAGCGAACCTATCTTGTCCCATGACGAAGGCACTGCCACGCTCCGGTGTTCGCGGCGCTGTTGAGAGCGGCGCTGTTGAGAGCGGCGCTTGCCAGGGCAGGGGTGCTTTCGTATAAGCTCGCCTTTCGAGCAGAATCGCCGCAACCCGCGGCGTTCTCGGCGCCCATCGTCTAGCGGTCTAGGACGTCGCCCTTTCACGGCGAAAACAGGGGTTCGATTCCCCTTGGGCGCGCCACTCGCAATCGCTGCCTTGGCTGCATCGGTTCTCGTGGCGTCAACATCATGCGGTCTCGCATCGCCCATCACCTGAACTACTCAGGTCTGAGCCTACGTCCCTGGCGCAAGCTGGTGGACGGCGACGAGGGTGTTGGGCGGGAGCGGTCCTTGGAGGCCAGAGATCTGGCTCCGCCCTGGAGTACGATGTGCGAACGACCGCTAAGCTTCAATGCCTCGCTCTTGTTGCCGCGATCGGTGTCTCGGCGACGCTCAAGCCCGCACTGGCCGGCAAGGTCCATTGGAAGGAAGATCCTGCCGCGAAAGGCTGCTTTGCGCTCGCGTTCGACGACACGGACCAGTGGTTCGCCACCCCGAGCGGCAACGCCTTCAAGAAGGGCGTCTGCTTCGGTCAGCGTATAAAATACCAGGTGATCCTGGCCCCCGATGGAGAGACCTTTACGGCCCTGGGGGCGCGATCCTGCGAATATCGCGTGGGCGACGGTCACCAGATTACCGCGACCTGCAACGCGCCGCGTTCTCGCTGAGCATCGGCGTGATCGGCAGGTCGGAACCTCGATCTGTCGCCTCGCATTGCGCTTTCATCCGCCTGATTTTCAGCCGTGGCAGCAGTGCCGCCGTTACCCAGGGGCGGAATCCGGGACAGAGGACGCGGAGGCAATACGCCTTGCGCGCGCGTAGATTTGCCGCAACATCATCGAACGATCCGAACAAACCGGTTCGGATCCGCATTGAGATCGGCTGACGCACAACGATCCGGAAAAGGTGCCTGGGAATGTCATTTTCGACACGCGAGCCTGCCAAGATTGGCGATCCAGGTTTGCGCGCCTCGACAGGAGTCCCCGGGCTCGATGAAATTCTTTGCGGCGGCCTGACCCCGCAGCGCCTCTATCTGGTCGAGGGAACGCCGGGGACCGGCAAGACGACGCTGGCGCTCCAGTTTCTTCTGCAAGGTGACAGGGTCGGGGAGAGCGGTCTCTATGTCACGCTGTCCGAGACCGCTCATGAATTGCGCGCCGTAGCCGCGTCGCATGGATGGTCCCTCGACAAACTGACCATCTTCGAGCTGGTCAACGAGGTCGGCCTCGATCCGGACAGCGAGCAATCCATCCTGCATCCTTCGGAAATCGAGCTGGGCGAGACGACGCGGGGCGTCATGCAGAAGGTGGAGGAGGTGCGGCCGGTTCGGCTCGTCTTCGACAGCTTGTCCGAGCTCCGCCTGCTGGCCCAGAATCCGTTGCGCTACCGGCGGCAGATCCTGGCGCTCAAGCATTTCTTCGCCAGCCATCATTGCACGGTGCTACTGCTCGACGACCGGACCTCGGAGCCGGGCGACCTGCAACTCCACAGCATTGCACACGGCGTGATCTCGCTGGAACAGATGCCGCGGGACTTCGGCTCGGAGCGCCGGCGTATGCGTGTCGTGAAGATGCGCGGGGTCAAGTTTCGCGGCGGCTACCACGATTTCGTTCTCGACACTGGCGGGATCGTGGTCTTTCCCAGGCTGGTTGCGGCGGAGCATCACCGCGCCACCGGAACCGCGTTGAAGCCGACGGGATCCGCCGAACTCGATATGCTGCTCGGCGGCGGCTTGGGGCCGTCCACCAACACGCTCCTGAGTGGTCCCTCGGGGGTCGGCAAGACCACCACGGCGGTGCATTGCATGATGGCCGCCTTGGAGCGTGGCGAGCGGGCCACGTACTATCTGTTCGATGAAGGCTTGGCGACGCTGATTTCCCGCTCCGCCTCGCTCGGAATGGACTTCCGGCCCTATCTGGCGTCAGGCCAGCTCAAGGTCCTGCAGATCGATCCCGCCGAACTGTCTCCGGGCGAATTCTCGAGCAGGGTGCGTGTCGCGGTCGAGCAGGACGGCTCATGTTTCATCGTCGTCGACAGCCTCAACGCATACCTCCAGGCGATGCCGGGGGAGAATTTCCTTCTGCTGCAAATGCATGAATTGCTGAGCTACCTGAACCAGCAAGGGGTGACGACCCTGCTGGTTCTCGGACAGCATGGGCTGATCGGCGAAATCAACGCCGACGTCGATCTGAGCTATCTCAGCGACGCGATCCTGCTGTTTCGCTATTTCGAGGCGCAGGGCCAGGTGCGCACGGCCATTTCGGTCGTGAAAAGCAGGACGAGTGCTCACGAGCGTACGATTCGCGAACTGCGGCTCGATGCTTCAGGGCTGAGGATCGGCGAAGCATTGACCGATTTCCAAGGGGTGCTGACCGGGTTGCCCTCCTACACCGGCAAGGTCGCCATGCTCGATCTTCCGGACGAGCCGGGGCGTGCCTGATCCGATGGAGGAGCGCGTCCTGATCTTGGCGCCGCGTGGTCGCGACGCCGAGGTCATCGGCTCGGTGCTGGGCCGCAACCGTACGGCCTGGTTCAATTGCTCGAGCCTGGAGGTGTTGCGAACCTCCGCCCGCGAGGGTGCCGGTGCCGCGCTGCTCACCGAAGAGGCCCTCGCCGATTCGGATTGCTCGGCGCTCCTGGGAGACCTCGAGGCCCAGCCTTCCTGGTCGGATTTTCCGTTCATCGTGCTTGCGACCAAGCGGGCTACCCCAAGGCTGAAGAGATCTGCCAGCTTGCTGGAAGGACTTGGCAATGTCGTGCTGCTGGAGCGGCCCATAAATGCCGAAACGCTGACCAGTGCGGTGGCCTCCGCCCTTCGGGCCCGTCGACGCCAATATCAGGCAAGAAGTCACCTTGCCGAGCGGGCCGATGCGCAAGAGCGCCTGCGCCTGTTGAATGAGACATTGGAGCACAGGGTCCAGGAGCGGACCCGCGAACTTGATGCCGCCCGCGAGACCCTCGCCTTCGCCATGGACTCGGCCGAAATGGGGTCCTGGGACCTCGACCTTCTCGGCGACAGTTCGCGTCGGTCCCTGCAGCACGACCGTATCTTCGGTTATGCGGAGCCCGTGCCGCTGTGGAGCCGGCAGACGTTCCTGGACCATGTTCATGTCGAGGACCGGGACGCTGCCGCGAAAACATTTGCCGAGGCGGTCGAGACCGGGACGCTGGATCTGCAGTGCCGCATCCGGCGCGTGGATGGCGGGATTCGCTGGGTCGAGATCAAAGGCCGGGTCGAATACGGACCCGGGCGCCAACCGATCCGCATGGCTGGGATCGTCGTGGACGCGACCGATCATCACCTGACCGAAGACGCGCTCCGCCAAGCCCAGAAGATGGAGGCCATCGGCCAACTGACCGGCGGCGTGGCGCACGACTTCAACAACCTGCTTACCGTCATCGTCGGGGGGCTCGACATGCTCATCCGGCGCCCGCAGGACACGGCGCGCGTGTTGCGGCTGTCGCAAGCCGCAATGACCGCAGCCAAGCGGGGCGAGCAATTGACCCAGCAGCTGCTGGCCTTCTCCCGCCGCCAGATGCTCCGGCCGGCGACGCTGAACCCCAATCGCCTCCTTCTCGACTTCGAGGCGCTCGCCAAGCGGGCTGCGGGGGAGAGCATTGTTCTCACGCTCGACCTCGATCCAAGAGTGGATCCGATCCGCATCGACGCTGCGCAATTCGAATCGGCGATTTTAAATCTGATCGTGAACGCGCGCGACGCGATGCCGCAAGGCGGCAGCATCCGAGTGAAGAGCCGCAACATTCATCTGGACAGCGCCTTCGTGTCGGGAAAAGGCTTGTCGCCCGGCCCCTACGTTCTCGTAGCGGTCGAGGATGATGGCACTGGCATCGAAGCCGAAACCTTGGCGCGGGTCTTCGAACCGTTCTTCACGACCAAGGATGTGGGCAAGGGATCGGGGCTGGGGCTCAGCCAGGTCTATGGCTTCACCAAGAGTGCCGGCGGCCACGTGGTTCTCGAATCGCAGGTCGGCGAGGGAACTTCGGTGCAGCTGTTCTTTCCGAGGTCGGGCGACGCCGAGATCGAGGAGGATCGATCGGGTTCCGGAAAAGTGCCGCTGCGCCGGGCGAGCGCCGGCGAGACCGTGCTGCTGGTCGAGGACGACGAACAGGTACTCGGCATGGCGGTCGAAAGCCTCGAGGAACTCCGCTACGTGGTCGTTGCGGCCCGCAACGCCGCCGAGGCTCTCGACCATCTCGCCGGCCCCGCACGCATCGACATCATGTTCTCGGACGTGGTCATGCCGGGCGGCATGAACGGCGCCCAACTGGCCAGCGAAGCGCGCCGACTGCGCCCAGACCTCAAGGTTCTGCTCACCTCGGGCTATGTGTCGGCGCAAAGCGAGGACGAGGTGCTCGACAGCGAGTTGCCGGTCCTCACCAAGCCCTATCAACGCGACGAACTCGCGCAGAAGCTTCGCCTCGTTCTCGGCGGTGCTTGAGCGCCAGGCAGCCCCCCATTCTGGGCCACGATGGTTGTTGGTTCGCCATCTGCACTGGGAGAAGCCATGATCCGCCACCTGGTTCTGCTGCGCTTCCGCGACGACGTTCCGGACGCGGAGCGCGAGGGCATCCTGGCCCAACTGGGCGATCTCCGCGCCGCCCTGCCCGGAATGATCGCGTTCGCGGGTGGACCCAATGTCAGCCCCGAAGGGCTTGCGCGAGGGTTTGGCCACGCGTTTTCGTGTGACTTTCAGGATGCGGCCGCCCGGGACGCCTATCTGGAGCATCCAGCCCACAAGGCCGCGGGCGCAAGGCTCGTAGCTGCGACGCGCGGCGGGGTTGACGGATTGACCGTGATCGACTTCGAGTTCGGGTAACGCGACCCCCTCGCAATCGCTAATCGCCCTCATGTCGGAACCGGTTGGGGGCCGCCGGAATTCTTAATGCAGATCGCCGGCCTTCGCCGGCGTGACTTCATCAATCATGGAGGCGCCATCATGGGTCTGTTCACCAGCGACATCCACACGCTCAACGATCTGTTCGTGCACCAGCTGAAGGACATCTACTACGCGGAAAACCGGATCACCAAAGCGCTGCCGAAAATGATCGACAAGGCCACGAACCCGCAGTTGAAGCGGGGGTTCGAGCAGCATCTGGCCGAGACCAAAAACCACGTTGCTCGCGTGGAAGAGGTGTTCAAGATGCACGGCGTGAAAGCCGAGTCGGTGACCTGTCCAGCCATCGACGGCATCATCAAGGAAGCTGACGAAGTCGCAGGCGACGTCGACGACAAGGACGTCCTGGACGCCGCCCTGATCGCCGCCGGGCAGGCGGTGGAACATTACGAGATCGCCCGCTACGGCACCTTGGTGGCCTGGGCGAAACGCCTCGGGCGGAACGATTGCGCGAGCGTTCTTCAGAAGAACCTCGACGAGGAAAAGGCGACCGACCAGAAGCTTACCAAGCTTGCCGAAGGCGGCGTCAACAGCGCAGCGGCGGCGTAGTCCGGTCAGCGGTTTCCCCCAGGGAGGCCGGAGGCCGGCAGCATCTCAGGCACACTTCGATCCTGTGTCCGGCTCCGCTTCGAACGGCGCGCGACAATGGCCTCCCCAGGGAGGCCATTTTCGTTGATGAAACTTCTGCAACATACGCGCGTTTATAGCTCAGCTTCAGGCGGCGTAATTTCTTCACATTTCGCCTTGTTCCGATCCTGAGGCATGTTACGGGTGGACCGGCAGGTGCACCCACCAGGCAGGCTGCTTCGGAAACGTGGTTCCGAGGAGAGCCGAATAGGAGAGCGTCGTGACCCTTCTCATTCTCATTATCGTCGTGATCCTTCTTTTCGGAGGCGGCGGTTTCTATGGCTACCGAGGCGGCTATTACGGTAACGGCGGCATCGGGATCATCGGCCTGCTCGGCATCCTGTTGCTTCTGTATCTGCTGTTCGGATCGCCCTATCATTATTGATCGTTTCGGAGCGCCATGAGGGCGAAGCCCGGGCGTACCCGGGCTCGTTCAAAGCGCGCTCGACGCCACTCGTGCCTACCGTAGCGCCCTGAGTTGTGCCGCTGCGACATGCTGAAGACGCTGGGTTCCAGCGTCTTCGGTGCGTTCAAAGATACCTTCGTTTTTCGGACTAACTCATGACTCCCCTGCGTATCGGGATCGCTGGCCTAGGCACGGTCGGCAGCGCTGTCGTGAGAAGGCTCACGACCGAGGCGGAAGCGATCGCCGAACGCTCCGGCCGACAGATCGTCGTCGCCGGGGTATCGGCGCGGAGCCGGGAGGGACGGGACGACCTGCGTGGCGAGGCGCGCTGGTTCGATGACCCCGTCGCCCTCGCACGGTTCGGTGACATCGACGCCTTCGTCGAGTTGGTGGGGGGCTCCGAAGGGGTCGCCAAGACCGCGGTCGAAGCTGCCCTGGCGCTCGGGCGGCCGGTCGTTACCGCCAACAAGGCGCTGCTGGCCCATCATGGGATGGCGCTTGCCGAAGCCGCTGACAAAACCGGCGCAGGCCTCAACTTCGAAGCCGCGGTGGCGGGAGGAATTCCCGTCGTCAAGACCCTGCGGGAAGGGCTCTCAGGCGATCGGATCGAGCGCCTCTACGGCATTCTCAATGGCACCTGCAACTATATCCTGACCCGCATGGAGGCCGAAGGCTTGCCCTTCGAAGATTGCCTCCGGGACGCCCAGCAGCTCGGCTATGCCGAGTCGGACCCTAGTTTCGACATCGACGGCTTCGATGCCGCGCACAAGCTCGCCATTCTGGCCAGCCTCGCCTTTGGAACCGCCATCGACATCGGCGCGATCCACGTGGAGGGGATCAGGTCCATCACCCCGGCGGACCTCAAGGCCGCGGACGAGCTCGGATATCGGGTCAAGCTGCTGGGCGTTGCCCAGCGGGCCGGCGAGGCGGTGGAAACCCGGGTGCATCCCACTATGGTGGCCAAGGGCTCTGCCCTGGCCGAGATCAAGGGCGTCACCAACGCGATTACAATCAATTCCGACGGGCTGCGGGAACTGACGTTGATCGGCCCCGGCGCGGGCGGCGAGGCGACCGCAACGGCGGTGCTGGCCGACATCATCGACGTTGCCCGCGGATTTCACAGGCCCCCCTTCGGCCAGCCTGCCGAGGCCCTCCGGCGCGCGCCACGCATTCCGATGCAGACCCATAAGGGCGGCTATTACGTCCGCCTTTCGGTGCAGGACCGGATCGGCGCGCTCGCGGCCATCGCGGCCCGCATGGCGGCCAGCAATATCTCCTTCGAAAGCATCATGCAGCGTCAGGGTCCTGCCGAAAGCTCGAGCGCGGACCAGGGCGCGGGCTTCGTTCCGGTGGTGCTGATCACGCATGCCACCAGCGAAGCCTCGATCAGAGAAGCGCTCGACGCCGTCGAAGCGGACCGCTACATCGCGGGCAAGCCGCAATTGATTCGTATCGAGCGGTAATGGGCCGAGCCGAGCAAAACCGGAACAAGGCCGAAACGGGCAGGGAGGCGCAACGATCATGACCGATCTCGTGATCCAGCAACAGGACATCATCGAGCGCATCCTGACACTCGAACTCGTGCGGGTGACGGAGCGGGCCGCCGTGTCTGCTGCGCGCTGGCGGGGGCGAGGCGATGAAAAGGCCGCCGATCAGGCGGCCGTCGATGCGATGCGGCGGGAATTGAACCGCCTGCCGATCGACGGCACGATCGTCATCGGCGAGGGCGAGCGCGACGAAGCTCCGATGCTGTTCATTGGGGAGAGGGTCGGTACCAAGACCGGCCCGCAGGTCGACATCGCGGTCGATCCGCTCGAAGGCACGACGCTCTGCGCCAAGGACATGCCGGGGTCCATCGCCGTGATGGCCATGGCGCAGGCCGGCGCCTTGCTGAACGCGCCTGACGTCTACATGGAGAAGATCGCGATCGGACCCGGCTATCCGAAGGGCATCGTCGACCTCGACATGAGCCCCGAGGAGAACATCCGCAATCTGGCCAAGGCCAAGGGCGTGCGCCCGGCCGAGATCACGGTTGCGGTGCTCGACCGGCCGCGCCACGAGGCTTTGATCGCCGCCTGCCGGCGCGCCGGCGCCTCGCTACGGCTGATGACCGACGGCGATGTGGCCGGCATCATCTTCACGACGCAGCCGGAAGAAACCTCGATCGACCTCTATCTTGGATCGGGCGGTGCCCCGGAGGGCGTGCTTGCGGCGGGCGCATTGCGCTGCGTCGGCGGCCAGATGCAGGGTAGGTTGGTTCTCGACACTCCCGAGAAGCGGGCGCGGGCGGCCGACATGGGGGTCAAGGATCCGAACAAGAAATACGACATGAACGAACTGGCTTCGGGCGATGTCGTGGTTGCCGCAACCGGCGTGACCGATGGGGCCCTGCTGCAGGGCGTGCGCTTCCACCAGAACGTGATCGAGACCGAAACCGTGATCTATCGTTCGGTCACCGGCACGGTACGGCGCATCCGGGCCGAGCATCGCGAATATGGCAAGTTTCGACTGGACTGAGCCACCAAGACCGCGGCGACGTCCTGGAGCCCGGGTGGCGCGATGGCGCTTCTAAGCCAGTGGGGCGAAGCAATCGTCAGCTTCGTGCGGGCCCACGAATTCTGGGCCGGCCCGATCTGCTTCGCGCTCGCCTTCGGCGAGTCCTTCGCGTTCTTGTCGTTCCTCCTGCCGGCCACGATCGTCCTGGTCGGGCTCGGGGGGCTGGTGGGTCACGCCGGCCTGGCCTTCTGGCCGGTCATGATCGGCGCAGCCCTGGGGGCCGCGCTCGGCGATTGGGCGTCCTTCTGGCTGGGTGGACGGTTCGAACCGCAGATCGTCGGAATGTGGCCGCTGTCGGCCCATCCGGGCCTCGTCGAACGGGCACGATCGTTCGTGGAGCGTTGGGGAGCCCCGGGTGTGTTCTTGGGCCGCTTCCTTGGTCCGCTCCGCGCCACCGTGCCGCTGATTGCTGGTTTTTGCGCCATGCCGAATGCACAATTCCAGGCCGCGAACTGGTCGTCCGCCTTCGTTTGGGCCTTCGTGGTGCTGGCGCCGGGCGCCTTCGGCATCGGCGTTTTGCGCGACTGGTTCGCGTGAGCCGGTCGGACCAATCTCTTCCGTGTCCCGGTAAGACCTGCTGCGGCCGGGGCCGCAGCAGACGTTCGTGTGGCCTAAAACAGTCCTGTTAGACCGAGTAGTACATGTCGTATTCGACCGGATGCGGGGTCATTTCGAACCGCATGACTTCCGTCATCTTCAGTTCGATGTAGGACTCGATCAGATCTTCCGGGAACACCCCGCCGGCGGTCAGGAACGCGTGGTCCTTCTGCAGGCTGTCGAGCGCTTCGCGGAGCGAGCCGCAAACGGTCGGGATCTGCTTCAGCTCCTGGGGCGGAAGATCGTACAGATCCTTGTCCATCGCCTGACCCGGATCGATCTTGTTCTGGATGCCGTCGATGCCCGCCATCAGCATCGCCGCGAAGGCCAGATACGGGTTTGCTGCCGGATCGGGGAAACGCACTTCGACGCGCTTGGCTTTCGGGTTCGCCGTATACGGGATGCGGCAGGAAGCCGAGCGGTTGCGTGCCGAATAGGCCAACAGAACCGGCGCCTCGTAGCCGGGGACCAGCCGCTTGTAGGAGTTGGTCGACGGGTTGGTGAACGCGTTCAGCGCCTTGGCATGCTTGATGATGCCGCCGATGTAATACAGGCACTCCTGGCTGAGATCGGCATACTTGTCGCCCGCGAACACAGGCTTGCCGTTCTTCCAGATCGACTGATGCACGTGCATGCCCGAGCCGTTGTCGCCGAAAACCGGCTTCGGCATGAAGGTCGCGGACTTGCCGTAGCTTTGGGCGACCTGGTGGATGCAGTATTTGTAGATCTGCAGGCCATCGGCCATCAGCACCAGCTTGTCGAACTTCATGCCGAGTTCGTGCTGAGCGGAAGCCACCTCGTGGTGGTGCTTCTCCACCTTCACGCCCATGGCCGCCATGGAGGCGAGCATCTCGCCGCGCATGTCCTGCGCCGAGTCGAGCGGCGGCACCGGGAAATAGCCGCCCTTGGTACGGATCCGATGGCCGAGATTGCCGCCCTCGTAGACGGTGTCCATGTTGGTCGGCAATTCGATCGAGTCGACGATGAAGCCGGTGTTGTAGGGATCGGACTTGAAGCGGACGTCGTCGAACACGAAGAACTCGGCTTCCGGCCCGACATAGACCGTGTCGCCGATGCCGGTCGACTGCAGATAGGCCTCGGCCTTCTTGGCAACGCCGCGCGGATCTCGGCCATAGGGCTCGCCGGTCATCGGCTCGAGAACGTCGCAGATGATGGACAGGGTCGACGCGGAAAAGAACGGGTCCATGCAGGCGGTTACCGGATCCGGCATGAGCGTCATGTCCGACTCGTTGATCGCCTTCCATCCGGCGATCGACGAGCCGTCGAACATTACGCCTTCGGAGAAGGCATCTTCGTCTACGATGGACACATCGAACGTGACATGCTGCCACTTCCCGCGCGGATCGGTGAAGCGAAAGTCGACGTACTTGATGTCCTGATCCTTGATCGCCTTAAGGACATCCTGGGCGGTCTTCATGCTGTGCCTTTCTATGGGGTTGTCGCGCAGTGCGAGACCGTCGCGCACAAAGCGCCGCGACGGTCAGATCGCGTCGTTACCGGTTTCACCCGTTCTGATGCGGATCGCACCTTCGACGCTCGATACAAAAATCTTGCCATCGCCGATACGGCCAGTTTGCGCGGCCTTGCGGATGGCCTCGACGGCCCGGTCGACCATGTCGTCGTTCAGCACGATCTCGATCTTCACCTTGGGCAGGAAGTCGACCACATATTCGGCGCCGCGGTAGAGTTCCGTATGGCCTTTCTGTCGGCCGAACCCCTTGGCTTCCGTCACCGTGATCCCCTGCAGGCCGACGTCCTGGAGCGCCTCTTTGACCTCGTCGAGCTTGAACGGCTTAATGATGGCTTCGATCTTCTTCATGCGGGCTTCCAGACCTGTCCTGCGTTGCGACCGCGACGAAAAGTGCCGGTGTCCTGGGAACAAGCGTCACGCGTTGGGCGTCCCGCTGGTTAGCATTTGACGTGCCACGAGTGCAGCGGCAAATCCAGTGAGCGCTGTGGCGCTGCTCGATGTTTTTGCAGGGGGTGTTGCCGGCAATTTGCGCAGTTTGATGAAAAGCGCAGCATTGTCGAGGCGATGCAAAGTCGACCTTCCCCGGCAAGACGCCTTCAAGATCGGACATTCATGCAGGCCTTACCGTCGCAACTGGAAGTCCTCACCACGGGCGAGATGGCTGCAGCTGACCGCGCCGCCGTGGCGAGCGGTGTTCCGTCCTATGAGCTGATGGAGCGGGCAGGCAGGGCAGTATTCGAGGTGTGTCGAGCCTGTGTCGTTGGCGTTGGCGGGACCCGCGTCGTGGCGCTGTGCGGGCCAGGGAACAATGGCGGCGATGGTTTCGTGGTGGCGAGACTGTTGCGGGAGGCAGGCTACGGGGTGGCGCTCGCGGCCGCGGTTCCGGTCGAGGCGCTGCGGGGCGACGCGCTTCGGGCAGCCCAGGCTTGGACCGGGCCGGTCGAGACACTGGGCGCGATCGAACTGGCTGGCGCGGACCTCGTCGTCGATGCGCTGTTCGGGGCCGGCCTAGCCCGGCCCTTGGACGGAGAGGCGACCCGGCTCGTGGAGAGGCTGAACGCCGCCGACAGGCCGGTCGTCTCAATCGACCTGCCGTCCGGGGTCAGCGGCGATACCGGCCAGTTCGTCGCGGCGGTCCGCGCCACGACCACGGTCACGTTCTTTCGTCTGAAGCCGGCTCACCTCCTGCTGCCCGGACGAGAGCGTTGCGGGGAGATCGTGCTTTCGGACATCGGCATCCCGCCCAATGTTCTCGAAGAGATCGCGCCCAGAACATTGTTCAACGGGCCGCGGCTGTGGCGGCGCGAATACCCGGTACCCGGAGCGGAGGGGCACAAATATTCCCGCGGCCACGCGCTCGTGGTCTCCGGCGCGATGCCGACCACGGGTGCGGCTCGCCTCGCCGCCCGCGGCGCCCTGCGGATCGGTGCCGGACTGGTGACCGTGGCGAGCCCAGCGGATGCGATGCCGGCCCATGCGGCTCAACTCACCTCGATCATGCTGCGGGGTTCCGACGGGCCCGCCGCACTCAGCGAGATCTTGGACGACACCCGAAAGAACGCCGTGGTCATGGGGCCGGGCCTTGGGGTAGGCCCGGAAACGCGCATACTCGTTGAAACGGCGCTCGAGGCGGGGAGCTAAGCCGCAGCAACGCGGCTTCGTGCTCGATGCCGACGCGCTGACGAGTTTTGCGGGCGACGCGAGCACGCTGGCCCACATCGTTGCCGCCGCGCCCGGCCCGGTGGTGGTAACGCCGCACGACGGCGAGTTCGCCCGGTTGTTCGAGAACGAGGGAGACGATTTTCGCAGCCCGTCGAAACTGGTCCGGGCCCGCGCCGGAGCCGCCAAGCTCGGCGCCATCTTGATCCTGAAGGGGGCCGACACGGTAGTGGCCGATCCTGCGGGCCGCGCCGCCATCGCGGTGGCAGACGCGCCCTGGCTGGCCACGGCCGGGTCGGGCGATGTACTGGCCGGCATGGTGGGTGGGCTGCTGGCGCAGGGGATGGTCGCCTTCCCGGCGGCTTGCGCGGCCGTCTACCTGCACGCTGCCGCGGCCCGCCGTTACGGTCCCGGGCTGATTTCGGAAGACCTGCCCGAAATGCTGCCGGCGGTGCTCACGGATCTTCTGGCCAGCCCCTGATCCTTGGCGCAGACTTCCGGTTCTTAGACGACCTCGAACCAGGTTCGAAGTCCCCCGGCGGCCTGCTCGAAAAACGCTGAGTCGAGCGGCCATTGGCCTGGATTATCGGCCAGAAAAGCGGCGTGGTGCGTGACGCCGGGGGGCACGAGCACCGAGTCCCGCCAATAAGGCTCCCATCCATCGTCCATGGCGTGCAGCAGGCGCATCACATGGCCGTGCAACCGGATGGCGATCAACTCCCGGCTCCTGTTCTGGAAAGCCAGGGTCACGGGCGTGTTTCGCTTCACGCTGAACAGAGGCTTCTTCTGATCGGCAAGGCCGCCGATTCCATTCACGGTCCAGGCGGCGGCCGAGGAGGGCGCGGTCGGCCCGGAATGCCGCTCGATGCTCATCGTAGCTCGGACCGAATGTTCGAGGGGGATATAGCGGGGCAGGGCAGGGTTAGGGGGAAGCAGCGCAATGGCGGGGCGCTCAGCAGCGGGTGCGCCGTCCGTTGTGGCACGGTAGATTGGCTGGTCGGCTTGGGACGGGCTGGAGGCTGGTCCCCGGAGCAGCACACTGAATTGCGCGCCCGATGCTCTCGGCAGGTCGACCATGATGTCGAAGCGCGCCCCAGGCCCGACGGGCACCGCATTGTTGAGCGGCGCGAACAGTTCCGAAGGCTGCCCGTCGATCGCGATCACGAGGGGGCGTGAGCCTTCGAAGCTGACCACCTGGGCTTGCTGGGTCGAGCCGTTGACGATGCGCAGCCGCAGGCGCGCCCCTGGCGGAAGGATATCAGTCTCCAATGCCACCCTTCCGTTGATCAGGGTGTTTTTGCTGGCGGCGAGCGACGCAGCCCCGGGCACCGATCCCGCCTTTTGCGCCGGCGACGCGTCGGTCAGAAACATAACCTTGTCTTGGTCCACCGCAGGAGGGGCCGGCTCCTCGACGATCAAGAGGCCGGCCAGCCCGCGCGCGGTCTGGTCGGTGAGGCCGGGGACCAGGCCGGCGTGGAACCAGTACGACCCGCTGTCGCCGGGCCGAAGCGTAGTCTCAGAAGAATGACCAGGAGCCAGGGCCGCCCCTTTCAGTCCGGTCGGAAAAGCAAGAGCGTTCGGCAGGCGCATGCCATGCCAGTCGAGGGTGGTCGCCTCGCTCAGATTATTGGTCAGCCGCACTCTTACCGCAGAATCCTTTTTCACGCGGAAGATCGGCCCGGAACGAGGTGCGCCACCCGGCAGAACGCCGCCATAACCAAGCCGTGCATCGGCGCCCGCTGGGGGCTCGACGTGGGCGTTGAGCGCAATCGTAGTCTCGCCTGACTCCGACCCGGCAGCAGGCGCGGGAGCCTCGCCGGGCACGGCGGTTTCGGCCGCGGCCGCTGAACCACGAAGGTTCAACGCACCCGACGCAAAGGCCGCGGCAACAAGCAGGCGACGCCGTTCGTGATTCATACCCACCTCCCTGCGCCTGCTCGCCGGCTCAATCATCCTTCGGAAGCAGGCGCGACCGCTTCAGTTCGCAAGTCCGCGCGCCGCACTGAAACCCGTGCGGTCGGTCTTTCCCGTCGCGGCTATCGGGCGTATCGTCCCGTTTCGACACACCGCGCCCAGGTTTTCATCGGCACCGTTTTTGCGCCAGAGGCCCCAGCAGAACCGCTCCCTGATGGGGCGGTGATTGATATTGGGAAAGGCGATCGCATGTCACGCTCTTTGGCCGTCGCCAGCCTCGGCTTCATCATCATGCTCCTTGGTGCCGGCGCATTGATGTATCATCCGGACCCCGAGGCTCTGTTCATCGCCGCCGTCCCGAGCGTCCACAAGCTGGCGGTGATGATGTCCGCCATGACCTTCGTAGTTGCGGCCGTGATCGAACACGACCGATAAGGCTCCGGAGACCTTCGGCATTTTTTTGCTGCGGAAACGCGCAGCCGTTGCTATGACACCGCGCCCGGTTTGGCTTGGCTAGGCCAGGGGCGGGCGTGGCGGAATTGGTAGACGCGCCGGATTTAGGTTCCGGTGACTCACATCGTGGGGGTTCGAGTCCCTCCGCCCGCACCAGTGCCAGCGTCTCTCAAACTGCGCTGTCTTGCGGAACGAGAGTGCCGGACCCGCAAGTCATCCGCGCATCGTATGAATCTAGAAGGGCAAAAAAATGCAGGTTACCGAGATCAGCGCTCAGGGGTTGCGGCGCGAATTCAAGGTCGTGCTTCCGGCCGCTGATCTGGCGTCCCGCCTCGAAGGCGAACTCGTCGGAATGAAGGACAAGGTGCGGATCAACGGGTTTCGTCCCGGCAAGGTCCCTTTGTCGCACCTGAAGCGGCTCTACGGCCGCTCGGTTATGGGCGAGGTCGTTCAGAACGCCGTCAACGAAGCCAATCGCAAGATCGTCGAGGATCACGGCCTGCGCCTTGCGCTCGAGCCGAAGATCGATCTGGCGAGCGATCAGGCCGAGGTCGAGCGCGCCATGGAAGCCCAGGGGGACCTCGCCTTCACGGTTGCGGTGGAAACCCTCCCGACCTTCGAAACGGGATCGTTCGAGGATATCACGCTCGAGCGTCAGGTCGCGGAAGTGTCCGAGGATGACGTCGATGCCGCGATCAAGCGCATGGCCGACCAGAACCGGCCGTTCGAGCCGAAGACGGGCGAGGACGCCCAGGTCGAATCCGGCGATCGCGTCACCATCGATTTCCTGGGCCGGATCGACGGCGAGGCGTTCGAGGGCGGCAAGGGCGAGGATGTCGACGTGGTCATCGGATCAGGGTCGTTCATCCCCGGCTTCGAAGACAAGCTGACCGGCGCCAAGCTCGACGAGGAGCGCAAGGTCGAGGTGACCTTCCCGGAGAACTACATGTCCCCGCTGCTGGCCGGCCGGCCCGCCGAGTTCGACGTCAAGGTCAAGGCCATCGCCGCACCCGGGCCGGTCAGCCTCGACGACGAGTTCTCGAAAGGCTTCGGCTTCGACACGCTCGAGGCCATGAAGGAAGCGGTCCGCGGCAAGATGGGCGAGGACCTGACGCGGGCCTCCCGCGATCGCCTGAAGCGCGTCCTCCTCGACGCGCTCGACAAGCGCTATGATTTCGCCCTGCCGGAAGGGCTGGTCTCGCAGGAGTTCGACAACATCTGGCGCCAGATCGAGCAGGAGCAGAAGCAGTCCGGCCGTTCCTTCGCGGACGAAAACACCAATGAGGAAGAAGCCCGCACGGAGTACCGCCGGATTGCCGAGCGCCGGGTGCGACTCGGCCTCGTGCTGGCCGAGGTGGGCGAGAAGGCCGGGGTCAAGGTCGAGGATGCCGAGGTCGGCCGCGCGCTGGTCGAGGTGGCTCGCCAATATCCCGGGCAGGAGCAGAAGATCTGGGATTATTATCAGAAGAACCAGCAGGCTCTGAGTGAGATCAAGGCGCCCTTGTTCGAGGACAAGGTAGTGGACCTGATCGTCTCGAAGGCCAATGTCACGGACCGGATCGTGCCGAAGGACGAACTGTTCAAGTTGCAGGACGACGAGGGTCCCGACACGGCGACCGCCGGCCCGACCCCGGCGGCGCTGGACGCCGCCATGGCCGGCGATGCGGAAGCCGCCGCCACAGAGGCGCATGACTGATCGCAACGCGGCCCCGGTAACGCGGCCGGCGCGGCCGCGTGGTACGGATGCGCCGCATCTCGTCTACACAGGGCTGGCATGCGGCCCACCGGCCGGCTTCGCATCATTGCGCGAGGCCGTTCATGGCTTATATTCGCTCGACGGGCCCAGGCCTCCGGCGACGTTCGAGGAAAGTAGATGAAGAATCCGGTAGACGTATACGCGAACTACCTCATTCCGCAGGTGATCGAAAACACCAGCAGGGGCGAGCGCGGGTTCGATATCTACTCCCGTCTGCTGCGGGAGCGCATCATCTTCCTCACCGGCCAGGTCGAAGACCACATGGCCTCGGTGATCATCGCGCAATTGCTGTTTCTCGAAGCGGAAAACCCGAAGAAGGAAATCTCGCTCTACATCAATTCGCCGGGTGGCGTGGTGACGGCGGGGCTGGCGATCTACGACACGATGCAGTTCATTCGGCCGAAGGTTTCGACGTTGTGCGTCGGCCAGGCCGCATCCATGGGGTCGCTGCTGCTCGCCTCCGGCGAGGCCGGCCTGCGGTTCGCATTGCCGAACGCGCGCATCATGGTGCATCAGCCCTCGGGCGGCTTCCAGGGTCAGGCCTCGGACATCCTTCGGCATGCCGAAGACATCATGAAGATCAAGAAGCGCCTCAACGAGATCTACGTCCGCCACACCGGCAAGGACTACGACACGATTGAAAACACGCTCGATCGTGATCATTTTATGACTGCGGACGAAGCGGCCGCATTTGGGATCGTCGACCGCGTCGAGACCAAGCGAGCAGAGGATTCGCTGGAGGCGAAGTAGCCGCCTCCAACCAGGCTTGCTGCGCAATGCAGGCTAGCGGGCGCAACTCCGATGCCGCTACGAACGGGGCTGGGCGCCCGGGTCATCCGGGAAGCAGGGCGCGCTTCCTCGCCGGCCGACCGGCATCAAGCATCGCGGCAGCTACGTTTCGTTAGTTTGCCGCGATTAGATTGTTAAGATGATTCGAACTGCGCCTTGCGCGAGCCGGATCTGTATGGAGATTTCTATGAGCAAAGCCGGCGGCAGCGACTCGAAGAACACGCTTTACTGCTCCTTCTGCGGCAAGAGCCAGCATGAGGTGCGCAAGCTGATCGCGGGTCCGACGGTGTTCATCTGCGACGAGTGCGTCGAGCTGTGCATGGACATCATTCGGGAGGAGAACAAGTCCTCCCTGGTGAATCGTCGCGACGGTATCCCCACCCCGCGGGAGATCTGCAAGGTTCTGGACGATTATGTGATTGGCCAGCCCCAGGCCAAACGCGTCCTCTCCGTGGCGGTTCACAACCACTACAAGCGACTGAACCACGCCGCGAAGCACAACGACGTCGAACTCGCCAAATCCAACATCCTGCTCATCGGCCCGACCGGCTCCGGCAAGACGCTGCTGGCCCAGACCCTTGCGCGCATTCTCGACGTGCCGTTCACCATGGCGGATGCAACGACGCTCACGGAAGCCGGCTATGTCGGCGAGGATGTGGAAAACATCATCCTGAAGCTGCTCCAGGCCTCCGACTACAATGTCGAACGGGCGCAGCGCGGGATCGTGTACATCGACGAAATCGACAAGATTTCCCGCAAGAGCGACAATCCGTCGATCACCCGCGACGTGTCGGGCGAGGGCGTGCAGCAGGCCTTGCTGAAGATCATGGAAGGCACCGTGGCGTCGGTGCCCCCCCAGGGCGGCCGCAAGCACCCACAGCAGGAGTTTCTGCAGGTCGACACGACCAACATCCTGTTCATCTGCGGGGGCGCCTTCGCGGGTCTCGAACGGATCATCTCGGCACGCGGCAAGGGAACTTCGATTGGGTTCGCGGCCAAGGTCCAATCCCCCGACGATCGCCGTACGGGCGAGATCTTCCGCAAGGTCGAGCCGGAGGATCTGCTGAAGTTCGGTCTGATTCCCGAGTTCGTGGGCCGCTTGCCCGTGATCGCGACCTTGGAAGACCTCGACGAGGAGGCCTTGAAGAAGATCCTGACCGAGCCGAAGAACGCCCTGGTCAAGCAATATCAGCGGCTGTTCGAGATGGAGAGCACCGAGCTGACCTTCAAAGACGACGCTCTGACGGTCGTGGCCAAGAAGGCGATCGAACGGCGGACCGGCGCACGCGGGCTGCGGTCCATCATGGAGGGTATTCTGCTCGACACGATGTTCGACCTGCCGGGCCTCGACGGCGTGGAGCAGGTGGTCATCGGTCCCGAGGTGGTGGAGGGCAAGGCGCGGCCGCTCTATATCTATTCGGAGCGCGGGGCCGAGAAGAGCGGCGTCAGCGCCTGAGGTCGCATCCGGGATTCACACGAGGCTGGGCGTGCTTCGAGGGTCCCTTCGTCTTGAATGACGGTTCGGTGACCGCCATTTAGGAGCAAGGACGACGATGCGGTACACTCCCTTGTCCCGCATCGAATCACTCCAACGCCGAAGGGTGCTCTCAGGCTTTTCGGCGGCTCGCGTCGCCTCCACAGGATCCTACTGCTCCGAAGTGGCGACGTAGCTCAGGTTCGCGGCGGCTATTCGTAAAAGCGCCTGCGAGCTCCTCGTTGATACAGGAT
This sequence comes from uncultured Alphaproteobacteria bacterium, assembly GCA_963851175.1. Taxonomy (GTDB): domain Bacteria; phylum Pseudomonadota; class Alphaproteobacteria; order Rhizobiales; family Beijerinckiaceae; genus Lichenihabitans. Next base: position 244,755 of record CAWKNU010000005.1, read on the forward strand.
GCATCATGACTAGCCAGAAACGTCCGCCCGTCGCGCCCGGCACGATGGACACTTATCCGGTGTTGCCGCTGCGCGACATCGTCGTTTTCCCCCACATGATCGTGCCGCTGTTCGTGGGTCGTGAAAAGTCCATCCGGGCCCTCGAAGAGGTGATGAAGGCTGACAAGTTCATCCTGCTCGCCACCCAGGTGAACGCGACCGACGACGATCCGACCACCGACGCCATCTTCGAGATGGGAACCCTTGCCTCGGTCCTGCAGTTGCTGAAGCTGCCCGACGGAACCGTGAAGGTCTTGGTCGAAGGTTCGCGCCGTGCCCGCGTCAGCAAATATGTTCGCACGGACGAGTTCTACGAGGCCGATGCCGAGGTCATTTCCGACGATGCGCTCGACCGCGTCGAGGTCGAGGCTTTGGCGCGCTCGGTCGTTAGCGAGTTCGAAAGCTACGTCAAGCTCAACAAGAAGATCTCGCCCGAGGTCGTGGCCGCAGTCGGCCAGATCAGCGATCATGCCAAGCTGGCCGATACCGTCGCGTCGCATCTCGCGGTGAAGATTGCCGACAAGCAGGCGATCCTCGAGATGACGTCCGTCACGGCGCGGCTGGAAAAGTGCCTCGGCCTGATGGAGAGCGAGATTTCCGTCCTCCAGGTCGAGAAGCGCATCCGCACGCGCGTCAAACGCCAGATGGAGAAGACGCAGCGCGAGTATTATCTCAACGAGCAGATGAAGGCGATCCAGAAGGAACTCGGCGACGAGGACGGCAAGGACGACCTTTCGGAGCTCGAGCAGCGCATCAAGGACACCAAGCTCTCGAAGGAGGCGCGCGAGAAGGCGCAGGCCGAATTCAAGAAGCTGCGGCAGATGTCGCCCATGTCGGCGGAAGCCACCGTGGTGCGCAACTACCTCGACTGGCTGGTGTCGATTCCCTGGAACAAGAAGTCCAAGGTGAAGCGCGACCTCGCCTTGGCCGAGTCGACCCTGAATTCCGACCATTACGGGCTCGACAAGGTCAAGGAGCGGATCGTCGAGTATCTGGCGGTGCAGAGCCGGGCCAACAAGCTGACGGGACCGATCCTCTGCCTCGTCGGGCCGCCCGGCGTCGGCAAGACCTCGCTCGGCAAGTCCATCGCCAAGGCCACGGGCCGTGAATTCGTGCGCATCTCGCTCGGCGGTGTCCGTGACGAGGCTGAAATTCGGGGCCATCGGCGGACCTATATCGGTTCGCTGCCGGGCAAGATCATCCAGTCGATGCGCAAGGCGAAAACCTCCAACCCCTTGTTCCTGCTCGACGAAGTGGACAAGATGGGCCAGGATTTTCGGGGCGATCCGTCCTCCGCTCTGCTTGAGGTCCTCGACCCGGAGCAGAACTCGACCTTCAGCGACCATTACCTCGAGGTTGACTACGATCTTTCGAGCGTGATGTTCGTGACCACCGCGAACACGCTGAACATCCCGGCACCGCTGATGGACCGAATGGAGATCATTCGGATCGCCGGCTATACCGAGGATGAGAAGCTTGAGATCGCCAGGACCCATCTCATTCCTGCGGCTTTGGCCAAGCATGGCCTCGCCAAAGAGGAATGGTCGATCAACGACGAAGGGCTGCTGCTGCTGATTCGTCGCTACACCCGGGAAGCGGGGGTGCGTAACCTCGAACGTGAGATTTCGAACCTGCACCGCAAGGCCGTCAAGGAAATCCTGACCTCGACCGCCAAGACCATCGCGGTCACGGCGGAGAACCTCGAGAACTACCTCGGCGTCCCGAAATTCCGCTACGGCGAAGCCGAAACGGAAGACCAGGTCGGTGTCGTTACTGGACTAGCCTGGACCGAGGTGGGCGGCGAATTGCTGACCATCGAGGCCGTCGTGCTGCCCGGCAAGGGGAAGATGACCGTGACCGGCAACTTGAAGGATGTGATGAAGGAGTCGATCTCGGCCGCTGCGTCCTACGTGCGTTCCAGAGCTGTCGATTTCGGTATCGAGCCTCCGTTGTACGATCGTCGTGACATCCACGTGCACGTTCCGGAAGGCGCTACACCGAAGGACGGTCCTTCGGCCGGCGTTGCGATGGCGACCTCGATCGTGTCGGTCATGACCGGCATCCCGATCCGACGCGACATCGCAATGACGGGCGAGATCACGCTGCGTGGACGCGTGCTGCCGATCGGCGGCCTCAAGGAAAAGCTCCTTGCGGCCCTGCGCGGCGGCTTGAAGAAGGTGCTGATCCCCGAGGAGAATGCCAAGGACCTGGCCGAGATTCCGAATGCGGTGAAGAACGCGCTCGAGATCGTTCCAGTGTCTCGCATGGACGAAGTGCTCAGCCACGCCCTGGTCCGGCAGCCGACGCCGATCCAATGGGATGAGGGGATTGCTGCCGCGAAGGGTCCGCTTCCAGCTTCGGACGATGACGCGGCCGGGGTTATCGCCCACTAGGACATCACGACACGCAGGACCGCGGCCGGAAGACGGCTGCGGTTCCCACCCGCGGGCTCCTGCACGCAGGTGATCGGACGACTAACGGGCACCTCACCTGGCTGCCTGGACCGCGGCTCCATCGAGGTCAGGCGAATGGCCGCAGCCGCGGGCGTGTCGTTTCTGCGACACTGGCGCTAACTTCGCGGCTAGGCAGAGTTGGAGGCGGGGGCAATGGCCGATCATGCTGCCGCGGTCGATCCTCTTGCGCGCGGCATTATCGGGCTTTAGAAGGCGGCGACGGCATGCGCTCAGTTTCAAACTCGGCGACGTTCTTCGGGCGGTTAGCTCAGCCGGTAGAGCATCTCGTTTACACCGAGAGGGTCGGCGGTTCGAACCCGTCACCGCCCACCAGACGTCGTCCCTGGCTGTCCGTTTCAGCATCTTTGAAGGTCGTGCTCGGGTTTTCCGCTCTTCTCCTGGGGTGGTGCTCTGGCGTCCCTTCGTCTTGGGCCGCGGAACCCATGTCGTTCAGGCCGGAAGTCATCGTCGCGGCGCGAGCCTGCAAGCGCAACTGTGACCATGGCATCAGCGCAGAGGTCATCAGCGCGACGGGTGAGATCACGAACAGTAGCGCCGACGAGTTTCTCGCCTTCCTGAACGAGCATGTGCAGGACCAGCAGCTTCGCCCCGTCGTCCTTATCCATTCTCCGGGCGGGACCGTGGTCGGGGCCATGCAACTCGGCATGATGTTCCGCAAACTTGGGGCCGCGGTCATTGTGGCCAGGACCGTCGAGGAGGAAGGGAGCGACCGGGCCCATGTCATCCCGGGCGCCTGCATGTCCGCCTGCGTCTATGCTTTCATGGGTGGGGCAAAGCGCGTCGTGCCGACCGTGAGCCGGTTGGGGATCCATCGCATGGCGATCTACGGGCAGGCCCATGATCCGGCCGGCGGGGAGGTCGAGACGCGCAGCTACGGGACGGACGACATAGTCACGGCCCTGAGCAACTACACCAAAATGATGGGGGTGAACCCCGAGGTAATCGATTATGCGGAGCACATCGCTCCGGAAGCGATTCACATCGTCACGCCGCGCGAAATCGCACGCTGGCGCTTGGGCTCGCCGCGCCTCTAAGGCGTGGTCGGACCCTCAGTGCCTCCCTCGTCGAGCAGCGGTCCACAAAGAAGAGGCCGGCCGCGCTTGACTTGATCTCTGCCCTGCCGTATCCGGCTCTCCTCCGATGAGGTCGTTGCCGAGCGACGACATTGCGGGGGAGTAGCTCAGTTGGTTAGAGCGCCGGCCTGTCACGCCGGAGGTCGCGGGTTCGAGTCCCGTCTCTCTCGCCACCTCTCCGCGTAGCTCCATCTTGGTTCCCCGCACCGCGGCTTCGGGCGCTTTGCTCCCCGGAAGCGACTCTGCGCGGAAGAGACTTTCGCCGCCTCCTCGACATGTCGAAACCATGACATGCTCCTGCCGGTTGTCGGACCGCGGCGGAGCGGCATTCCATGTATTTTCTCGCACTCGCGACCGATTACGACGGCACGATCGCCCACGATGGCCTCGTTCCTGATGCTACTCTGGAAAGCCTCGTTCGGCTGAAGGAGAGCGGCCGGTTGCTGATCATGGTCACCGGGCGCGAACTCCCCGATCTCGAGCGGGTGTTCCCGCCCTCCAGACAGCTGATGGCGTGGATGAGGAGACGTTCATGCACCATCAGAGGGCCGGGGATTACTCGCGATGAATCCGCAGATCCATAAAGGACGAAGATCTCGCCGACGATATCGAGGCACTGGAGCACGATCGGGATGCCTCGCCGCGCGACACCCGCGCGAAACTGCGCGAAGCGATCGAGCTTCGCTACACGGCGCCTGCGGAAAGTCCGGCCGGATAGCTTCGCTCGGCGGCCGGATGATCGCGACGCTGCCCGCGACCCGGTCGAGGGCTCTGCGACGCGGTTTCAACTTGCGTGCCGCACTGCGGTACACTAGTTCTCCCTGAGCCGAACGGGGCTTTGGCACACATCGAAACTTTGCAATTTCAGGGCCTGCCCAGGTCTCTGGGAGAGAGCTATGCCGGTGCTCCTCAGTCAGTACCTTCCGCTGGTTATCTTCATCGCCGTCGCGGCCGTGATCGCCGGCGCCTTGTTGCTGGCACCCTTCCTGATCGCCTTCCAGGCTCCCGATCCCGAGAAGCTTTCCGCCTATGAATGCGGCTTCAACGCCTTTGACGATGCGCGTATGAAGTTCGACGTTCGCTTCTATCTCGTGGCGCTGCTGTTCATCATCTTCGATCTCGAAGTGGCGTTCCTGTTTCCGTGGGCGGTCGCGTTCCACGATGTCGGCCTCTTCGGCTTCTGGTCCATGATGGCCTTTCTGGCCGTCCTGACCATTGGCTTCGTGTACGAGTGGAAGAAAGGGGCCCTGGAATGGGACTGATGTCCGATCTGGAACCTCGCGCGCCGGCGGCCTCGCCGGACAGCACCCTCGTCGCGCCGACCTCGCGCGGTCTCGTCGATCCTCGCACGGGCCGTCCGTTTCTCTCCGACGATCCGTTCTACACCGATCTGAACGGGCAACTGTCCGACAAGGGGTTCCTGGTCACTGCCACGGACGATCTCATCAACTGGGCCCGAACAGGCTCGTTGATGTGGATGACCTTCGGGCTCGCCTGCTGCGCGGTCGAGATGATGCAGTTCTCGATGCCGCGTTATGATTCGGAGCGCTTCGGCTTCGCTCCGCGCGCCAGCCCGCGCCAGTCCGACCTGATGATCGTCGCCGGCACCTTGACCAACAAGATGGCTCCCGCGCTCCGCAAGGTCTACGACCAGATGCCGGAGCCGCGCTACGTCATCTCGATGGGCTCGTGCGCCAATGGTGGCGGCTACTACCATTATTCCTATTCGGTGGTGCGTGGGTGCGACCGCATCGTCCCGGTCGACATCTACGTTCCGGGCTGCCCGCCAACCGCGGAGGCGCTTCTCTACGGCGTTCTGCTGCTCCAGCGGAAGATCCGCCGCACGGGTACGATCGAGCGATGACGCTGCCGGAAAGCGCTGCCCAAGCACGAGGCTGGACGTCATGATGGCACTGGCGCCGCTCTCTCACGGGGACCTCGGGCAGGCGATTGCCGACGCCCTGCCGTCGGCCGGGGTGAAAGTCCAGGTCGCCTTCGACGAACTGACGATCACGGTCGAGCGCGAGCACATCGTCGAAGTCGTGCGCTTCCTGCGCGATGATCCGCGCTGCGCCTTCGTGTGCTTCCTTGATCTTTGCGGGGTCGATTACCCCTCGCGCGAGAGGCGCTTCGACGTGGTGGTGCACCTGCTTTCGCCGAAACACAATCGGCGAATCAGGGTCAAGACCACGACCGACGAGGCGACCCCGGTCGCGTCTCTGACGGGGGTGTTTCCCTCCGCCAACTGGTTCGAGCGGGAAGCCTACGACCTCTACGGCATCCTGTTCTCCGGCCATCCCGACCTGCGTCGAATCCTCACCGATTATGGGTTCGAGGGGCATCCCATGCGCAAGGATTTCCCGATGACGGGATTCGTGGAGGTCTGGTGGAACGATCTTGAGAAACGGGTGGTCAACCAGCCGGTCCAATTGACGCAGGAGTTTCGCAACTGGGACTTCTTGTCTCCCTGGGAGGCCATGGACATCGCTGCCCTGCCGGGTGACGAGAAGGCCAAAGACCGATGACCGAACAGCAGAACCTCCGCAACTTCTCGATCAACTTCGGTCCGCAGCATCCCGCCGCGCACGGCGTGCTTCGCCTAGTCCTCGAACTCGACGGCGAGATCGTCGAGCGGGTCGACCCGCACATCGGGCTGTTGCACCGCGGCACCGAGAAGCTGATGGAGGCCAGGACCTACGTCCAGAATATCCCCTATTTCGACCGGCTCGATTATGTGGCGCCGATCAACAACGAACATGCCTTCTGCCTGGCGATCGAAAAGCTGCTCAAGATCGAGGTGCCGCGCCGCGCCCAGTTGATCCGGGTTCTCTTCCTCGAAATCGGGCGGCTGCTTTCCCACCTGCTCAACACCACGACCCAGGCCTTGGATGTCGGCGCGCTGACCCCGCCCCTATGGGGATTCGAGGAGCGCGAGAAGCTCATGAACTTCTATGAGCGCGCATCCGGCTCCCGGCTGCACGCCAATTATATTCGCCCAGGAGGCGTTCACGAGGATCTGCCGACGAGGCTGGTCGAAGACATCGGCGCGTTCTGCGAGCCCTTCCTGAAAGTGGTCGACGACCTCACCGAGCTGTTCATCGACAATCGCATCTTCAAGCAGCGCAACGTCGACATCGGCGTGGTCACGCTCGAGGAGTGCTGGGCGTGGGGCTTCTCCGGCGTGATGGTGCGCGGTTCGGGTGCCGCCTGGGACCTCCGCAAGAGCCAGCCCTACGAGTGCTACGAGGAGATGGAGTTCGACATCCCGGTCGGCAAGAACGGCGACAACTACGATCGCCAGGTCATCCGCATGGAGGAGATGCGGCAGTCGACCCGGATCATGCAGCAATGCGTGGCCAAGCTTCTGGCGCCGGACGGACAGGGACCGGTGACGACCCGGGAAGGCAAGCTGGCGCCACCTCCGCGGGCCGAAATGAAGCGCTCGATGGAAGCCTTGATCCATCATTTCAAGCTGTTCACGGAAGGCTTCCACGTGCCGGCCGGCGAGGTCTATGTCGCGGTCGAAAACCCGAAGGGCGAGTTCGGCGTCTATCTAGTCTCGGATGGCACCGACAAACCCTATCGCTGCAAGGTCCGGGCGCCGGGCTTCGCTCATCTGCAGGCAATGGACTTCATGTGCCGGGAACACATGCTGGCCGACGTTTCGGCAATCCTTGGTTCGCTCGATATCGTGTTCGGCGAGGTCGACCGATGAGGCGCTGGTTCCTGGCCGGCATCACGTTTGCGCTTGCTTCGAGCGCGGCCCTGGCACAAGGGGTGTCGCAGATCGCGCAACGGCTGCGGGACGGCTACGAGGTGAAGGCGGCATTTTACGACAATGCCGGCGGCGCCTACATCATTCTGCAGAGGGGAACGTCGGCCTACCTGTGCCACAGTAGCCCGAACCAGACCTGCGAAAAACTGAACTGACGGGACAGCAATGGCCGTTCGCCGCCTCGCCGAGGTCCAGCCGGACCGTTTTGACTTCACGCCTGAAAATCGGGCCTGGGTCGATCGGCAGATCAAGAAATATCCGCCCGGCCGGCAGGCCTCGGCCGTCATGGCCCTGCTGCGGCGCGCCCAGGCGCAGCACGATGGCTGGCTGCCTAAGCCCGCCATCGAGAAGGTGGCCGAGATCCTCGACATGCCGGACATCCGGGTGCTCGAGATCGCGACGTTCTATTCGATGTACAACCTTGCTCCCGTGGGCAGGTTCTTCGTCCAGTTCTGCGGCACCACTCCTTGCGTGCTGCGGGGTGCGGACGGCATCAAGGCGGTGCTCGAGCAGCGCGTCGGCCCGCAGGGACATATCACGGCCGACGGAAACTTCTCCTGGCTGGAGGTCGAGTGCCTTGGAGCCTGCTGCAACGCCCCGATGGTGCAGATCAACGACGACTATTACGAGGATCTGACGCCCGAGAATTTCTCGACGTTGCTGGACGACCTCGCGGCCGGGCGGCCCGTGCGAAAGGGCTCGCAGATCGGCCGCCATACGTCCGAACCTGTCGGCGGCCTGACGAGCCTGACGACGCTCTACGGGCCGGACGGCGGGAAGACCGCCCAGCCGCCAATCAGAACCAGGGCGGCGGATCGAGCGACCCCGAGACGGCGCGTGCCGAAGCGACCAGTCAGAACGAGGCTGTGGAGAATCTCGGGCCCGGCGGACTAGGCGGCCGAACGCAAGGTTGCCAACGCTCGGCCTGAGGGCTCGGTGGCCGATACCGAGACCCGGACCGACGATCCGGTCGGGGCCAACCAGATCGAATCGAGCGCCGTGGACCGGACCGCGCCCGAGGTGGCACGCGATCGGCAGGAACAACCGCCCGCCGCGCCGGCCACGAAGCCCAGGAAGACGCGTGCGGCCCGCAAGCCGGCCGATCCGCAGTCTGGTGAGGGTTGAGGACGCACCGATGCTCGACGACAAGGATCGCATTTTCCTCAACCTCTACGGCTTCGGCGACTGGCAGCTCGCCGGTGCGCGCCGCCGCGGCACCTGGGACGGCACCAAGGCCCTGCTCGAAAAGGGCAAGGACTGGATCATCAACGAGATGAAGGCCTCGGGCCTGCGCGGTCGCGGCGGCGCCGGTTTCCCGACCGGCCTCAAATGGTCCTTCATGCCCAAGCCCGATCCGGCGCGGCCCTCCTATCTGGTGGTCAATGCCGACGAATCCGAGCCGGGGACGTGCAAGGATCGCGAGATCATGCGCAACGATCCGCACATGCTGATCGAGGGCTGCCTCGTCGCCTCCTTCGCGATGCAGGCCAACGCCTGCTACATCTACATTCGCGGCGAATACGTCCAGGAAGCCGACCGTCTCGATGCGGCGATCGAGGAAGCCTACGAGGCGGGGCTCGTCGGCGAGAACAACATCCACGGCTATCCGTTCGAGATCTACCTGCACCGCGGGGCAGGGGCCTATATCTGCGGCGAAGAGACCGCGCTGCTCGAAGTCGCTCGAGGGCAAGAAGGGGATGCCGCGGCTCAAGCCGCCGTTCCCGGCCAATATGGGGCTTTATGGCTGCCCGACGACCGTCAACAATGTCGAATCCATCGCCGTGGCGCCGACCATTCTCCGCCGCGGCGGCGCCTGGTTCGCCAGCTTCGGGGCCAAGAACAACACCGGCACCAAGGTGTTCTGCATCTCGGGCCACGTGAACAATCCGTGCAACGTCGAAGAGGCGATGTCGATCCCGTTCCGGGAGCTGATCGATCGCCATTGCGGCGGCATCCGGGGCGGCTGGGACAATCTCCTGGCCGTGATCCCGGGCGGTTCGTCGGTGCCCTGCGTTCCGGCCGACGAGATCGCCGATGCGGCGATGGACTTCGACACGCTGCGCAACCTCAAATCGGGCCTTGGCACCGCGGCCGTGATCGTGATGGACAAGTCGACCGACATCGTCCGCGCCATCGCCCGCCTGAGCTATTTCTACAAGCACGAAAGCTGCGGCCAGTGCACGCCGTGCCGCGAAGGCACGGGCTGGATGTGGCGGGTGATGAACCGGATGGCGGAGGGGCGAGCCCAGAAGCGCGAGATCGACGCGCTGCTCGAGGTGACGACCCAGATCGAAGGCCACACGATCTGCGCGCTGGGCGACGCGGCGGCTTGGCCCGTGCAGGGGCTGATCCGACACTTCCGGCCTGAGATCGAACGGCGTATCGACAGCTATATGGCCAATCCCCATCCCGAGCCCATCCGGATCGCGGCGGAGTAGGCTGATGAGCGACGAACCGGACAATCTCGTTCTGCAATATCTGCGCAGGATCGACACGAAGGTCGATCGTATCGCGGACGACGCGCGTGATCTGAAGGTCCGAACAACTGCGGTGGCAGAGGGGCTTGCGGGCGTGCACCGACGCATCGATCGTGTCGAGAGCCGCCTTGAACGGATCGAACGCCGGCACGACCTCGTCGACACGCCGCATTGAGGATTGTTGGATGACGAAACTCATCATCGACGGGACGGAAGTCGACGTACCGGCGGATTTCACGCTGCTGCAGGCCTGCGAGGCCGCGGGTTCCGAGATTCCGCGGTTCTGCTTCCACGAGCGCCTCTCGATCGCCGGCAATTGCCGGATGTGCCTCGTCGAGCTCAAGGGCGCTCCCAAGCCCGTCGCCTCGTGCGCCTGGGGAGTGCGGGATTGCCGTCCCGGGCCCGAACGGCGAGGCGCCGCAGGTTTCGACCAAGTCGCCGCTGGTCAAGAAGGCGCGCGAAGGGGTGATGGAGTTTCTGCTCATCAACCATCCGCTCGATTGCCCGATCTGCGATCAGGGCGGCGAATGCGACCTGCAGGACCAGGCCATGGCCTTCGGCGTGGCGGGCTCGCGCTTCCACGAGAACAAGCGCGCCGTCGAGGACAAATATATCGGGCCGCTGGTGCGGACCTCGATGAACCGCTGCATCCATTGCACGCGATGCGTCAGGTTCACGGCCGAGGTCGCCGGCACCGGTGACATGGGCGCCATCGGCCGCGGCGAGGACATGGAGATCACGACCTATCTCGAGACCTCGATGGGGTCCGAGTTGCAGTCGAACATCGCCGACCTTTGCCCCGTCGGCGCGCTTCTGCAAAAGCCCTATCCCTACAAGGCCCGGCCCTGGGAGCTGACCAAGACCGAGGCGATCGACGTCATGGACGCGCTCGGCTCCAACATCCGGGTCAATTCGCGCGGCCGCGAGGTCGTGCGCATCCTGCCGCGCATCAACGACGAAGTGAACGAGGAGTGGATCTCCGACAAGACGCGGCACGTGGCTGACGGGCTCAAGGCCCAGCGGCTTGACCGCCCTTATGTTCGTCGCAACGGCCGCCTCTCGCCCGCGACATGGTCGGAGGCCTTCGCGGCCATTGCGGCCCGGGTCCGTGCGACATCGCCCAGCCGCATCGGCGCCATCGCGGGCGACCTTGCCAGCGTCGAGGACATGTTCGCGCTGAAACTCCTGGCCGACAAGCTGGGAACGCCGAACATCGATTGCCGGCAGGACGGCAGCAAGCTGCATCCGCGGTTCGGCCGGGCGTCCTATCTGTTCAACAGCACCGTGGCCGGTATCGAACAGGCCGATTCACTGCTGATCATCGGCTCCAATCCGCGCCGGGAAAGCCCGGTGCTGAACGCCAGGATCCGCAAGCGCTGGCGGGCCGGCAATTTCCCGATCGAGCTCATCGGCGAGCAGGTCGATCTCACCTACGGCTACAAATATCTCGGTGCCGGCCCGGAAACCCTGGCCGATCTGGCGGCCCGGGCTGAAGCGCGGGGCGAAAAGCCCCTGGTGATCGTGGGGCAGGGTGCCCTGATGCGCGAGGACGGTGTCGCGGTCGCGGCGATGGCGGCCAAGCTCGCGAGTGGGCTCGGGGCTTTCAAGGACGGCTGGAACGGCTTTTCGGTGCTGCACACCGCGGCCGCCCGCGTCGGCGGCCTCGATCTCGGCTTCGTGCCGGGCGAGGGCGGGCTCGACGCGCTCGCCATGGCCGCAGCCCGGTGCTCTCGACGTTCTGTTTCTGCTCGGCGCCGACGAGATCGAGATCGGGCCGGGCGCTTTCGTGGTCTACCAGGGCTCGCACGGCGACCGCGGCGCGCACCGGGCCGATGTCATCCTGCCGGCCGCCGCCTACACGGAAAAGCCGGGGCTCTACGTCAACACCGAAGGGCGGGTTCAGCAGTCGGATCGCGCCGCCTTTCCGCCGGGCGAAGCGCGCGAGGACTGGGCCATCCTTCGGGCGTTGTCCGACGTGCTGGGCGTTCGGCTGCCGTTCGATTCCTTCGGGGCGCTGCGGGCTGCCTTGCGGGAGGCGTTTCCGCATTTCGGCCGAACTCGACCGGATCGCACCTGCGACGGGAACTCTCGAGGCCTTGGCGGGCGCTGGCGGAAGCCTTTCCAAGGCCCCGTTCGTTTCGGCCGTGCAGGACTTCTATCTCACCAACCCGATCTGCCGGGCCTCGGCCGTAATGGCCGAATGTTCGGCGCTCGCGCTGGACCGCGTACGGCAGGCAGCGGAATAGCTTCATGACCGACGGATCCCTCCTTTCCCTGATCCTCAAGCTCATCGAGAGCCTCGTGCTCGTGGTGGCTCTGCTGATCTATGTCGCCTACATCCTCTATGCGGACCGCAAGATCTGGGCGGCCGTGCAGCTGCGCCGCGGCCCCAACGTGGTCGGGCCCTGGGGCCTGCTGCAGAGCTTTGCCGATCTCCTGAAATTCGTCTTCAAGGAGCCGATCATTCCGGCGGGTGCCAACAAGGGCGTGTTTCTGCTCGCGCCCCTGGTGACCGGCACGCTGGCGATTTCCGCCTTCGCGGTGATCCCGCTCGATTGGGGCTGGGTGGTCTCCAACCTCAATGTCGGGGTTCTCTATCTCTTCGCGATCTCGTCGCTCAGCGTCTACGGCGTCATCATGGCGGGCTGGGCCTCGAATTCCAAGTATCCGTTCCTGGCCGCCCTGCGTTCCGCGGCCCAGATGGTGTCCTACGAGGTTTCCATCGGCTTCGTGCTGGTCACGGTCCTGCTTTGTGCCGGCTCGCTGAACCTGACCGATATCGTGATGGCGCAGAACACACCATTCGGCCTCCTCGGCTGGTATTGGCTGCCGCTGCTGCCGATGTTCGTGATCTTCTTCATCTCGGCCCTGGCGGAAACCAACCGGTCGCCGTTCGACCTCGTGGAAGCCGAGTCCGAGCTCGTCGCCGGCTTCATGGTCGAATATTCGGCGACCCCCTACGTGCTGTTCATGCTCGGCGAATATGTCGCGATCGTCTCGATGTGCGCCGTCATGTCGATCCTGTTCCTCGGGGGCTGGCTTTCGCCGCTGCCGTTCCCGCCCTTCACCTGGATCCCGGGCGTGATCTGGTTCGTCCTGAAGACCTCGCTGATGTTCTTCATGATTGCCATGGTGAAGGCCTTCGTGCCGCGCTATCGCTACGATCAACTGATGCGGCTCGGCTGGAAGGTGTTTCTGCCAATCTCGCTGTTTTTCGTCGTCCTCGTGGCCGGCGTTCTGGAAATCACAGGCTGGGGTGGCATGCCTCATTGAGGCGCCGTACCGCTCTTTCGAAAGTCACGCCATGAGGCTCGACCACGCCGCAAAGTCGCTCTTCCTGACCGAGTTCATCGGTGCTTTTGCGCTGTCCATGCGCTATTTCTTCAAGCGTCGGTTGACGATCAACTATCCGCACGAGAAGAACCCGAAGAGCCCGCGGTTCAGAGGCGAACACGCGTTGCGCCGCTACCCGAATGGCGAGGAGCGTTGCATCGCCTGCAAGCTGTGCGAAGCGATCTGTCCGGCGCAGGCGATCACCATCGAGGCGGGGCCACGCCGCAACGACGGCACGCGGCGGACAACCCGCTACGACCTCGACATGGTCAAGTGCATCTACTGCGGCCTGTGCCAGGAAGCTTGCCCGGTGGATGCGATCGTGGAGGGGCCGAACGACGAGTTCTCGGTGGAGACACGCGAGGAACTTCTGTATGACAAGAACAAATTGCTCGCCAACGGCGACCGATGGGAACGCGAGATTGCCCGCAATCTGGCCTTGGACGCTCCCTACCGGTGATCGAGGCGTATCCGTTGACCCCTCATCCGTCGCGTTCGTGGCTTCGCCGCGACGGGCACCTTCTTCCTAAACGCGAGATGGTGGCGCGGCAGCCGGATGAGGGGTCGTTTCGGCCGGTCTGTCCGGCAGGGGTGACGCACGATCATGCGCGGCTCGGGCCGGGTCCGATCAGGGCTTAAGGAATTGTGAAGCATGGCTGCGAGCGCATTTCTGTTTTACGTGTTCTCCGCATTGGCGGTCGCCTCGGCCTTCATGGTGATCGCGGCCCGCAATCCCGTTCATTCGGTGCTTTTCCTCATCCTCGCCTTCGTGAACGCGGCCGGGCTCTTCATGCTGCTCGGCGCCGAGTTCCTGGCCATGATCCTGGTGGTGGTCTACGTCGGGGCAGTGGCGGTGCTGTTCCTGTTCGTCGTCATGATGCTTGACGTCGACTTCGCGGTCCTCAAGCAGGGCTTCCTGCAGTACCTGCCGGTGGGGGCGCTGATCGGCGCCATCGTGCTCATCGAGCTCGTTCTCGTGGTGGGCAGCTGGACCCTTGCGCCGATCCAGACCGTCAGCGCGGCGGCGCCGGTGGCGCCCGGCGTATCCAACACCGTGGCATTGGGCCGAATCCTCTACACGCAATACCTCTATTTCTTTCAGGCGGCCGGCTTTGTGCTGCTGACCGCGATGATCGGCTCGATCGTCCTGACACTGCAGCACCGCCGCGGGGTCAAGCGCCAGAATATCGACGTTCAGAACCGCCGTGACCGGCACGCCTCTGTCACCCTGCACAAGGTGCCGTCTCGGGTCGGCCTCTAGAGCATGATGCCGAAAAGTCGGAACGGGTTTTCGGACGACATCATGCTCTATGTCTTTGATATCGATCACATTCATGATTTTGGATCGATTCGATCCAAAATCATCGTGATCTAGGAGAATGCCATGGCCGTCGGCCTGACCAATTATCTGATCGTTGCCGCGATCCTGTTCACCCTGGGGATCGCCGGCATCATTCTGAACCGCAAGAACATCATCGTCATCCTGATGTCGGTGGAGCTGATCCTGCTCGCCGTCAATCTTAATCTGGTTGCCTTTTCGGCCTTCCTGGGCGACCTGACCGGGCAGGTGTTCGCGCTTCTCGTGCTGACGGTCGCGGCGGCAGAATCGGCAATCGGCCTCGCCATTCTCGTGGTGTTCTACCGCAACCGAGGCTCGATCGCGGTCGAAGACATCAACCTGATGAAGGGCTGAGCCGCGGAAAGGCGCCATGTACGACGCAATCGTTTTCCTGCCGCTCATCGGCAGCCTGATCGCCGGGCTCTTCGGCCGCCGGATCGGGGCTCGCAATTCCGAATACGTGACCTCGGGGCTCCTCGGCCTCGCAGCCTTGCTGTCCTGGGTTGCGTTCTTCCGTGTCGGCCTCGGCCACCACACCACCCATGAGGCCGTCGCTAACTGGATCTCGGTCGGCGATCTGCAGATCGACTGGGCGTTCCGGATCGACACGCTGACGGCCGTGATGCTGGTCGTGGTCACGACCGTGTCGACCATCGTCCATGTCTATTCCATCGGCTACATGGCGCATGATCCGCACCAGCCGCGGTTCTTCGCCTATCTGTCGCTGTTCACCTTCGCCATGCTGATGCTGGTGACTGCCGACAACCTCGTGCAGATGTTCTTCGGATGGGAGGGCGTCGGTCTCGCGTCGTACCTGCTGATTGGGTTCTGGTACCATCGGCCGAGCGCCAATGCGGCCGCCATCAAGGCCTTCGTGGTCAACCGGGTCGGCGACTTCGGCTTCTCGCTCGGCATCTTTTTGGTCTTCGCGCTGACCCGTTCGGTGAATTTCGACACGATCTTTGCGGCCGCGCCGGGCCTTGTTGGCAAGACCTATCACGCCTTCGGCATGGATGCCGACGCACTGACGCTCGCGTGCCTGCTGCTGTTCATGGGCGCCATGGGCAAGTCCGCGCAGTTCCTGCTGCACACCTGGTTGCCGGACGCCATGGAAGGCCCGACCCCGGTGTCGGCTCTCATCCACGCGGCCACCATGGTCACGGCCGGTGTGTTCATGGTGGCGCGCCTGTCGCCGCTGTTCGAACTCGCCCCTTCGGCCCAGACCTTCGTGATCGTCATCGGCGGCACGACGGCCATGTTCGCGGCCACCATCGGTCTCGTCCAGAACGACATCAAGCGCGTCATCGCCTATTCGACCTGCTCGCAGCTCGGCTACATGTTCGTAGCGCTAGGCTGCGGCGCCTATTCGGTCGGCATCTTCCACCTGTTCACGCATGCCTTCTTCAAGGCCCTGCTGTTCCTCGGGGCCGGCTCGGTCATTCATGCGGTGCACGACGAACAGGACATGCGCCGGATGGGCGGCCTCAAGCGCTTCATCCCGATCACCTATATCCTGATGGTCATCGGCACCTTGGCCCTGACCGGGTTTCCGTTCACGGCGGGCTATTATTCGAAGGACGCCATCATCGAGGCGGCCTTCGCGTCCGGCCGCGCGGGCGCCGCCTATGGCTGGCTGATGACGACCGTCGCGGCGGGCCTGACGTCCTTCTACTCTTGGCGATTGATCTTCGTCACCTTCTGGGGCGTACCGCGCAACCGCGACACCGGCCACGAATCGACCGACCACAACGCGCACCACGAGCCTCACGGCACGCATGACGATGGGCACCAAGCGCACGACGCCCACGGCGGCGCGCCGCACGAATCCCCGCCGGTCATGCTCTATCCGCTCTATGTCCTGGCCGCCGGCGCGCTCCTGGCCGGGCTCGTGTTCAAGCATTTCTTCATCGGCGAAGGTCGCGAGGCCTTCTGGGGCGAGAGCCTGTTCTACGCCCAGGGCAACAACGTCTTCGACAGCATGGAAAAGGTGCCCTTCCTCATCTCGCTCCTGCCATCGTTGATGTTCCTGGTCGGGCTTGTGGTGGCCTATTACGTCTATGTCATGCAGCCGGGGACTGCGGATCGTTGGGCCAGGGCCAACCGGCCTCTCTACCAGTTCCTGCTCAACAAGTGGTATTTCGACGAGCTCTATGACCTCGTCTTCGTGCGCCCAGCGTTCTGGCTTGGCCGGCTGTTCTGGAAGGGCGGGGATGGGCGCATCATCGACGGCTTCGGACCGGATGGCGTGGCCCAGACAGTGCTCAACGCGACCGACAGGATCGTGCGGATCCAGACCGGCTATGTCTACCACTATGCATTCGCGATGATGCTCGGCGTTGCCGCGTTCATCACTTGGTATCTGGTCGGAGGCGTCCACTGATGTTCGGCTTCGGCATTCTGTCCGGCCTGATCTTCCTGCCCCTGGTCGGCGTCGCATTCATTCTCATGTTGCGCGGCGACGACGAGGCGACGTTGCGAAACGCCCGCTGGGCGACGCTGCTGACGACGGTCGTGGTGTTCCTGCTCTCGCTGGTGGCGTGGGCGCGTTTCGACCCCTCGACCTCGGCGTTTCAGCTGGTCGAAAGCCGGGCCTGGTTCGGCGCGGGCCTCGGCTACAAGCTCGGCGTCGACGGCGCCTCCATGCCTTTCGTGCTGCTCACGACCTTCCTGATACCGTTCTGCATTCTGTCGGCCTGGGAATCGATCCAGTTTCGGGTCAAGGAATTCATGATCGCCTTCCTGGTGCTCGAGGCCGCCCTCATCGGCGTCTTCTGCGCGCTCGACATCGTGCTGTTCTACCTCTTCTTCGAAGGAGGCCTCATTCCGATGTTCCTCATCATCGGAATCTGGGGCGGCAAGCGGCGCATCTACGCGTCGATGAAATTCTTCCTCTACACGCTGCTCGGCTCCTTGCTGATGCTGCTCGCCATCATGAAGATGTATGGCGTGGCCGGTACCACCGACATCACGGTGCTGCTCAACACGCATTTCGACCCGTCACTGCAATATTGGCTTTGGCTGGCGTTCTTCGCCTCGTTCGCCGTGAAGATGCCGATGTGGCCGGTGCACACTTGGTTGCCGGATGCCCACGTCGAGGCGCCGACCGCGGGCTCGGTCGTGTTGGCCGGCATCCTCCTGAAGCTCGGCGGCTACGGTTTCATCCGCTTCTCGCTGCCGATGTTTCCGGACGCGTCGCACCATTTCGCCCCGCTCGTCTTCGCGCTTTCGATCATAGCCATCATCTACACGTCGCTGGTGGCCCTGGTTCAGGAGGACATGAAGAAGCTGATCGCCTATTCGTCCGTGGCCCATATGGGCTTTGTGACCATGGGCCTGTTCACCATGACCCCGCAGGGCCTGCAGGGCGCGATCTTCTTGATGATCTCGCACGGCATCGTGTCGGCTGCGCTGTTCCTGTGCGTCGGCGTCATCTATGACAGGATGCACACGCGCGAGATCGCGGCCTATGGCGGCCTGGTGAACCGGATGCCGAACTACGCGGTGGCGTTCATGGTCTTCACCATGGCCAATATCGGGCTGCCCGGCACGTCCGGTTTCGTGGGCGAGTTCCTGACCATGCTGGCGGCCTTCCAGGTCAACAGCTGGGTTGCCTTGCTGGCTACCCTGGGCACGATCCTCTCGGCCGGCTATGCGCTCTACCTCTATCGCCGCGTGATCTTCGGGACTTTGGAGAAAGTCTCGTTGCAGACCATCCGCGATCTCTCTCCGCGCGAGATCGCGATCCTGGCGCCGCTGATACTGCTCACGCTGTATTACGGGGTGCACCCGGCGCCCATCCTCGATGCGTCGATGGCGACGGTGGACGGCATCGTGAAAAGCGTTTCGATGCCGGCCGGCAAGACCGCCGCCCTTTCTGCTGCACAGGACTGACGATGCCCGCCGGCTATTCCCTCGCGCTGCTCTTTCCCGAACTGGTCCTGGGCATTGGCGCCTTGGCGCTGTTGGTGTTCGGCGCCTTCCGGGGTGAGCGATCGACCCTGCTGGTTTACGAGATTGCCATCGCGCTCCTGGGCATCGCGCTGATTGCGGCATGCGTTCCACCGACCGGCACGACGCTTGGGTTCGACGGCGCGTTTGTCGACGATGCCTTCGGCCGCTTCATGATGGCGCTGGCGCTGATCGGTTCGCTTGCGACCTTGGTCATGGCGATTCCGTTTCTGCGCCAACAGGGGATAGCCAAGTTCGAGTTTCCGATCCTGATCCTCCTGTCCACACTCGGCATGCTGGTTCTGATTTCGGCCGGCAATCTGATCGCGCTCTACCTCGGGTTCGAGTTGATGAGCCTCGCGCTCTATGTGCTGGCCGCCTTTCACCGCAGCGATCTTCGGGCTACCGAGGCGGGCGTGAAATATTTCGTGCTCGGCGCGCTGTCGTCCGGCATGCTGCTCTATGGCGCCTCGCTGATCTATGGCTTCGCTGGCACCGTGTCGTTCGCCGGAATCGCCGCGGTCCTGCAGGGTCATCAGGCCATCGGCGTCGTCTTCGGCCTGGTGTTCCTGTCGGCCGGCCTTGCCTTCAAGATGTCGGCTGTGCCCTTCCATATGTGGACGCCGGATGTTTACGAAGGCGCGCCGACGCCGGTCACCACCTTCTTCGCCACGGCTCCCAAGATGGCCGCCGTTGCGATCACGGTGCGGGTCATCATCACGGCATTTCCGGGCATCACCACGCAGTGGCAGCAGATCATCGTCTTCATATCGATTGCCTCGATGCTGCTCGGCTCGTTCGCGGCAATCGGACAGACCAACTTCAAGCGCCTGATGGCCTATTCGGCGATCGGCAATATGGGCTTCGCGCTCACCGGGCTGGCGGCCGGAACCGAGGCGGGGGTCTATGGCGTGCTCATCTACATGGCCACCTATCTGGTCATGACCCTCGGGACCTTCGCGGCCATGCTGTCCATGCAGCGCAACGGCAAGGCGATCGAGACTCTGAGCGATCTTTCCGGGCTCGGCCAGACAAATCCGATGATGGCGTTCTTTCTCGCCATGCTGATGTTTTCCCTGGCCGGCGTGCCGCCCTTGGCCGGATTCTTCGCGAAGTTTTATGTCTTCCAGGCCGCCATCCAGGCCAACCTTTACTGGCTTGCAGTCATCGGCGTGCTGGCCAGCGTCGTTGCGGCCTACTACTATCTTCGCATCGTCAAGATGATGTATTTCGATGAGCCCGTCGCGGCGTTCGATAGGGGAAGCCTCGCGGTTCGCGTCGTGCTGGGCTTGTCGGGGCTGGTCGTGCTGCTGTTCTGGGTGTTTCCCGCGCCGGTGGTCGAGGCGGCATCCGCGGCTGCCCATTCGTTGTTTTAAGACGTGCTCGACGAAAGGGCCGTTGCAGCAGGGTATCGGCATCTCGCGTTCGACACGCTCGGATCGACCAATGACGAGGCCTTGTCACGCGCCCGAGCCGGTGACCCGGGAAAGCTCTGGATTGTCGCTGGCAGCCAAAGCCAGGGGCGGGGCCGGGTAGGCCGCTCCTGGTCCTCGCCGGTCGGCAACCTTTACGCGAGCCTGCTGCTCGTGGATCCTGCCGAACCCAGGTTCGCGGCTGAGCTCGGTTTCGTTGCGGGATTGGCGCTTGCACGAGCCGTGAACCGGGTAGCGGGCAGGCCTGACGAGGTCCGCATCAAGTGGCCGAACGACCTCGTCAGACACGGTGCGAAACTCGCGGGCGTCCTGGTCGAGGGAACCCAATTGCCGGGCGGCGCTTTCGCGTGCGTGCTGGGATTTGGCGTGAATTGCGCCTCCCACCCATCCGGGCTGCCTTACGAGGCAACCCACATAGAGAGCTTCGTAGCGGCATCGGGGACATCGGCCCAGGTGTTCGAGGCTCTTTCGGTATCCGTCGTCGAGATGCTGAGTCTTTGGAAGGGCGGGCGGGAGTTTTGCGCCATCCGCGACGGCTGGCTGAGCTTAGCGCTGCCAAGAGGTTCGGCGCTGACTGTGAAAACCGCTTCGTCGACAATAGATGGTTGTTTTGAAACGATCGACGATCGAGGCCGGCTGGTCCTGAACACCGCCTGGGGCCCAACGACTATCGATGCGGCCGATGTGTTCCTGAGGGATCGGGCCACGGCCGAAGGGGAAACAAGGTGAAGCATGAGTAATGGCGGTGATGATCTCGTCTTTTGCGCGCTCGGTGGCCTAGGCGAGATCGGAATGAATGCCGCGGTCTACGGTTTCGGCCCGCCGAACCGTCGAAAGTGGCTCATGGTGGATTGCGGGCTCGCCTTCGCGGGCCCCGATCTGCCCGGCATCGACCTGCTTATGCCCGATCTGCGCTTCGTAGAGACAATCAAGCGCGACCTCGTCGGCATGATCATCACGCATGCGCATGAGGATCACATCGGGGCGCTCGCCGAGCTCTGGCCCAAGCTCGGCTGCAGGGTATTCGCCACGCCTTTTGCGGCGGGCATGCTCGAAGCCAAGCACGCCGGCGACATCGGCATGGCGCAGATGCGGGTCGAACCCGTCCAACTCGGCGAGCGGGTCGCCCTGGCCCCGTTCGATGTCGAGTTCATTCCCGTCGCTCACTCGATCCCGGAGAGCGCCGCCCTCGCGATCCGCACGCCGGCCGGACTGGTGGTGCACACGGGTGATTGGAAGATCGATGCGACCCCCGTGCTTGGCGCCCCGACCGATGAAGCCCGGTTCCGGGCGCTTGGCGACGAGGGTGTGCTCGCCATGGTGTGCGATTCCACCAACATTCTGCGGGATGGCGAAAGCCCTTCGGAGGCCGAGGTCGCGGCCACACTGAACCGGCTGATCGCGGAGGCTCCGGGCCGGGTCGCGGTCACGACCTTTGCATCGAACGTCGCGCGGCTGCGGGCCGTGGCGGAAGCCGCCATGCGAGCAGGGCGGCAGGTTGTCGTGGTCGGTCGTGCCATGGACCGCGTGATCAGCGTTGCGCGCGAACGCGGCTATCTCGACGGGATACCGGCTTTCCTGCCCCCGGACCGGTTCGCCAGCCTGCCGCGCCAGCAAGCCGTGATCCTGGCCACTGGCAGCCAGGGTGAACCGAGAGCCGCCCTGGCCCGCATTGCTCAGGACGACTATGGGGATGTCCGCCTCGTGCCTGGCGACAGGGTCATCTTTTCGTCCCGCACGATCCCGGGCAACGAGCGGGAGGTCGCGAAGGTGATCAACGGGCTTGCGCTGCAGGGCCTCGACATCATCACTGACCGGCACGATCTCGTGCACGTGTCCGGTCATCCGAGGCGGGCCGAGGTCGCCAAGATGTACGCCTGGGTGCGCCCCAAAATCGCCATTCCGGCGCACGGTGAGCCGTTGCACCTGTCCGAGCATGCGGCCTTTGCGCAATCGCTCGGCACGCCGTTCACCATCAAGGCCCGGAACGGCGACATGGTGGCCCTAACGCCGGGCGACCCGGGAATCATCGACGAGGTGCCGCACGGGCGCCTCTGCAAGGACGGCAATGTTCTGATACCCGCCGCCGACGCCTCGATCCAGGCTCGCACCAAGCTGGCGTTTTCAGGCCTCGTGTCGATCGCCTTCGCGCTGACCGCTCGTGGCGAACTTGCGGGCGATCCCGACGTCTTGATTACGGGACTGCCGGCCAGGGTTCGCGATGGCAAGCCGCTCGATGCGATCATCGACGATGCCATCTTCTCGACCCTGGACAATCTTGGGCGCGGCAAGCGGCGAGATCCGGACGCGGCGGCCGCAGCGGTCGAGCGCTCGGTGCGGGGCGCAGTCGGCGCGGCCTGGGGCAAGAAGCCGACCGTCCACGTGCTGGTCGTCGAGGTTTAGGCAGAGCGGCCGCGCAGCGTTCGCGGGGAGCCCGCCATGCCCATATCTACCTCTATGGCGGTTGTCGTGTACTTCACGATCTGGTGGATCGTATTGTTCGCGGTCCTGCCCTGGGGCGTCCACAGCCAGGACGAGACAGGGACGGTCGTGCCCGGGAGCGAACCTGGCGCTCCAGCGGCCCCCAAACTCCTGGTCAAGGCTCTCTGGACCACCGTGATCTCAGCGGCGGTGTTCGGCTTCGTGCTGATGCTGATTGCGTACCTGCGCTGAGCCGGAACGTTGGGCGGCCGGCGGGACGCGACCGATCAGGCGCTCGTGTCGGGCGCCTTCAGCAGCGCGCACCCGGTGATGCGCCATTGCCCGTCCACCTGTTCGAACGTGTAGACCGCTGTCCACACGACGCCTGCGCTGTCGACGATCGTGACCTTCTCGGTCGGCCCCAGGCCGGTGTCGCCGGCCGACTCGAAATGCGTGCTCTTGGGATGAACCAGCGGTGCGTAGGACCGCTGCACCATTTCGAGGAACTGCGGCGGGTCGGGGAATTTCTGCTTTATGCCGGGCGACGCGAAACTTTGTGCCGCCGCAGCGTCGCCCCGCCCGATCGCCTCGATCTGGGCCGTGATCACGGCTTGAAATGCCGCCCCGGACGTATCGTCGGCCGCCTGGGCCGGAGCAGCGGCGGACAGGAGCGCAAAAATTACGCACGAAAAAGCGAAGCGCGACATGGCATTCTCCCCTGAGCCGAGCCTAGGTATCTATCGTGGGACGGACGTTTGGCGAGGGGTGCTGGCAAGCTTCTCGATCGACGCCGGGGGATCGCCTGATACCGCTTCGCTTGACCCGCCGCCAGCAAGTCGCTAGTCCAAACTGGCATCCTCAGGGAGCGCGTAGCTCAGTCGGTAGAGCATCTGACTTTTAATCAGAGGGTCATGGGTTCGAGTCCCATCGCGCTCACCAATCACAAGGCGCTGGCGGGATTGCGAAAGCGAATGTCGCTGGCGGTCGGCGGCAGCTCACGAACAACCTACTGTGGCGAGAACTCGATCGCCCATTGCGTTTCTCGATCACTTATCGCCGAGACGCCTGCGCCGCTTGCTCCGCTCGGCCAATTCGGCCAGCTCTCGGAGTACGTTCTGGAGTTCGCTGTAGAATTCAGCGCGCCGTGCGGCCACTTCGCGGACCCTGAGCCCCAGTTGGCGCACCATTCTGGACGTGACGTCCAAGTGCATATCCATGACAAGCCCTTTCCCGGCTGCCTGAGGATGATTTCACGCCCTTCCTACTTGGTTGTAAAGCCATTCCTCGAGAGCCCAGAACCCTGGGGCCGGCCTTCGTTCGGCTAAGCAAAGGAGCGGCGGGGGCTAACCCGCCGCTAAGTCTGCGTTGCTAGAACTCAATGTGTCAGAACAGAGCTAGCAATTCTCAACGGGCGCGAATGTTTACGCGCCCGTCATGCACTGGCGTACCGACTTGCGCAGTGCGTCCCCGGTCAGGCCTTGGGCCTTCCCGGCCTGAACGCATTTCATGCGCTTGGCGGCCATCGGATCGACCTTGGCCATGCACTCCTGGACGGCGGTACGCATCGCCGGGCCTTTCATGCCGTCTTTCTGAGCCTGGGTGCGGCAGGTCTCGCGCTCGCCCTTGATGCGATCGCGGTTGGCCTGCTGGGCCGGCGTCAAGGTCGGCGTGCCGGACCCTGTATTCGCGGCGGGCGCTGCGTCCGCTGCCGGGGCCGTTTCAGGCGTGGCCGTCTGAGCGCTTGCAGGTGCCGTCGCCAGCATCATAGCGACCACGAAGGGCGCGACGCCGAGGGAAGGCGTGAAGCGAGCGAGCTTGGTCTGGAACATCGAAAAACTCCGAGTTTCAACAATGGCGGGATCTTCGCGGCGCGAAGATCTGAAAAATCCGCCCGCGTGCTTGGCGCGTCAATGGTTTAGATCAAGGTCGACATTGTGGCGTTCGGGCGGCATTTGGCTTGCGCCGCGTGTCGAATTTGGATCTGACCTGTCGGGCGCTACCCGAGGCCCGCGACTGGGCCGGACAAGCTTGGGACGCAAGTTGGCAAGCGGGCGCGACGGAATGGCCGCATGGGTGGAGCACTGTTCGCATCGAGGGAGTGGCACCATGGAGGCTCAACCGGCTGGCTCGCATTTCGTCGGCGGGCGCTATCGGGACGAAACGGATGCACGGCAGATCGAGTCGATCTATCCCGCAACCGGCGAGGTCGTGGCGCGGGTCGGGGCGGCGTCTAGTGCCCTGGTAGACGACGCAGTTGCGACAGCCCGGGCCGCACAAGCCGAGTGGGGCAGGGCCTCCGGCGCGGTGCGCGGCCGTGTGCTGCGCCGTGCCGCCGACATCATCCGAAGCCGTAATGCCGAATTATCGCGACTGGAGACGCTCGATACAGGCAAGCCAATCAGCGAAACCACTGTTGCGGACGCATCGTCGGGCGCAGATTGCCTGGAATATTTTGGCGGCCTCGCGGCCTCGATCGCCGGCGAACACATCGATCTCGGCGGATCCTTCGCCTATACGCGGCGGGAACCCTTGGGCGTGGTGGCCGCCATCGGGGCCTGGAACTATCCGATCCAGATCGCTAGCTGGAAGGCTGCTCCGGCGCTCGCCTGCGGCAACGCGGTCCTGTTCAAGCCGTCCGAGCTGACGCCCCTCACGGCCCTGAAGCTGGCTGAAATCCTGCAGGAAGCGGGCCTGCCCGACGGGGTGTTCAACGTGTTGCAGGGCGCGGGCGAAACCGGAAGCGCGCTTGCCTCGCATCCCGGGGTGGACAAGATCTCGCTGACGGGTTCGGTACCGACGGGGCGCAAGGTGATGGCCGCCGCAGGCGCCGGCATCAAGGCCACCACCATGGAACTCGGCGGAAAATCGCCACTGATCGTGTTCGACGACGCGGACCTCGACAATGCGGTCGGGGGCGCCATGCTGGGCAACTTCTATTCCTCCGGACAGATCTGTTCCAATGGCACCCGGGTCTTCGTGCACAAGCGTGTCCGGGACGATTTCCTCGCCCGGTTGCTCCGTCGCACCGAGGCCATCCGGCTCGGCGATCCGCTTGATGAGAGAACCCAGATGGGTCCGCTGATCTCGGCCGCGCAGCGCGAGAAGGTGCTGAACTACATCGACATCGGCAAACGCGAAGGCGCCGCGCTCCTGGCGGGCGGCGGGCTACCGGCTCTGCAGGGGCTGGAGCGGGGATTCTACGTCGAGCCGACGATCTTTGCGGATGTGACCGACGGCATGCGCATCGCTCGCGAGGAGATCTTCGGGCCGGTGATGAGCGTGCTGACCTTCGACAATGAGGACGAGGCTGTGGCACGGGCCAATGCGACGGAGTTCGGACTCGCGGCGGGCGTCTTCACGCGTGACATCCAGCGCGGCCATCGGGTGATTGCTCGGCTAGAGGCCGGGACATGCTGGATCAACGCCTACAATCTCACGCCTGTCGAGGTGCCGTTCGGTGGAGTGAAGCGCTCGGGGGTCGGTCGCGAGAACGCGCGCGCCGCGATCGAGCACTACACCAAGCTGAAATCGGTCTATGTCGAAATGGGCAATGTCGACGCGCCCTATTGAAGCGCGTCCGGGTCAGACCGTCTCGTCCGGTTGCAGGGCGAGGAAATCCTCGAGCCAATGGATGTCATAGACGCCGTTCTGGACGTCGACGTTGCGCACCAGCCGCCGGAACAGGGGCAAGGTGGTCTCGATGCCGTCGACGATGAACTCATCGAGGGAACGCCGCAGGCGCATCAGTGCTTCCGTGCGGGTTCTGCCGTGCACGACCAGTTTGCCCACCAGGGAGTCGTAGTTCGGCGGGATGACGTAGCCGTGGTAGGCGGCACTGTCGACCCGGACCCCAAGTCCGCCGGGCGGATGGAAATAGCTGATCCGGCCCGGCGAAGGCCTGAATGTGACAGGGTCTTCGGCATTGACCCGGCACTCGATGGCATGGCCGGAGAACCGGATATCGGCCTGGGTCAGGGTCAACGGCGACCCAGCGGCAATCTTGATCTGTTCGTTCACGAGATCGATGCCGGTGATCATCTCGGTCACGGGATGTTCCACCTGGATTCGGGTGTTCATCTCGATAAAGTAGAAGTTCCCGTCCTCGTACAAGAACTCGACCGTTCCCACACCGAGGTAGCTTAGCTTGCGCATCGCCTCGGCGACGACCTCGCCGATGTCCGACCTTTGCGTGCTGTTCAGTGCGGGAGACGGACCCTCCTCCCACACCTTCTGGTGGCGACGCTGCAGCGAGCAATCGCGTTCGCCGAGGTGAACTGCATTGCCGCGTCCATCCCCGAGGACCTGGATTTCGATGTGACGGGGATTGGCGAGATACTTCTCGAGGTAGACTGCATCGTCGTCGAACGCCGCCTTGGCTTCGCTGCGTGCCGTCGAAAGCGCATCCGAGAGGTCCGCAGCTGTCCGGGCGACCTTCATGCCACGCCCACCGCCGCCCGCTGCGGCCTTGATCAGGACCGGAAAGCCAATCTCTTGGGCGACCCGGATCGCCTCTTCATCATCGGTAATGCCGCCTTCCGAGCCGGGCACGCAGGGGATGCCCAAGCTCTTGGCCGTCCGCTTGGCGGCGATCTTGTCGCCCATGATGCGGATGTGCTCGGCCTTCGGCCCGATGAACGCAATGTCGTGATCCTGCAGGATCTCGGCAAAGCGTGCGTTCTCCGACAAAAATCCATAACCGGGGTGGATCGCATCGGCTCCGGTGATCTCGCAGGCGGACAGCAGCGCAGGAATGTTGAGATAGCTCGCGCGGGCGGGCGGCGGCCCGATGCACACGCTCTCATCGGCCAGTTTGACATGCATCGCTTCTGCATCGGCCGTGGAATGAACCGCCACGGTCGCTATGCCAAGCTCCTTGGCGGCGCGCAGGATCCGGAGGGCGATCTCCCCGCGATTGGCGATCAATATCTTATCGAACATGACGTCTTTCGTTCTGGACGAGCGCAGTGCTCGGCAGCTGCGGACTTATTCGATCACCAGCAGCGGCTCGCCGTATTCGACCGGCTGCCCATCTTCGACCAGAATCGCGCTCACGGTCCCTGACCGGGGCGCGACGATCTCATTGAAGGTCTTCATGGCCTCCACGAGCAGGATCTTCTCTCCGGCCTTCACGGTGGTTCCGACTTCGACGAAGGCCTTCGCGTCCGGGCTCGCGCGCCGATACACGGTTCCGACCATCGGCGATTTCACGGTGCCGGGATTGTCTTCCAGGGTGGGGGCGCTTGGCGCTACGGCCAGCGACGGCGCGACCATGAGGGCGGGCATAGTCCCGGCCGGGATCGGCGCCGCCGGTGCTGCGGCCTGCGGATGATGGCGAACCATCCTGATGCGCAGATCGCCCTTTTCGATCTCCATTTCGGCCAGATCGCTTTCGCTGATCAGCCGAGCGAGCTGCGACAGCAGTTCCGCGTCGATGGCCGGCGTGCCGGACGGCGAATCGCCGAACCGAGCCGGCCTGGCACGCGGCCGCAGGCCGCTTCTGGTAATGGGCATGACAGTTCTAATGGCCGCGAACGAGTAAAACAATCGATTGGTGCGTCGTCAAACCTCTTGCGCCGTCCCGTCCTGCCGTGGTCCGGCACAAGGGATGTCCAACGCAGAAGAAGCGATGCTCGATATCGAGCACATGGCAGTGCTTCAAGAGCACATCGCCTTACCGCATTTTAGAACGTTGTCTATCTTGTCCTTCATTTCGTCATAGCCCACGGCGCCCACCACTACGTCCTGTCCGATCACGAACGAGGGCGTTCCGGTCAGGCTGAGCGCGTCCGCCAATTGCATGGTCTGTTGCATGCCGGTCCTGATCTGCCCATTGCCGATATCCTTGGCGAGCTGGTCCATGTTGACGCCGCTCTCCTTGGCGACCGCGAGAGCCTGGGCCTTGCCGACGGGCCCGTGTGTCGACAACAGCTTGTAATGGAACTGCCAGAACGCATCGCCTTTGAGCTGGTTTCGCACGGCGCCGGCAATCTCGGCGGCTTCGATCGAGCCCGGGCCAAGGACCGGGAAGTCCTTCAGCACGAGGCGCAGTTCAGGTTCGGTCTTCAACAGCTTGCTCACGTCGTCCAGCGCGCGTTTGCAATAGCCGCAATTGTAGTCGAAGAACTCGACCAGCGTGACCTTCCCCTGGGGATTGCCGATGGTCGCACCGTTGGTGGAGTGAAATAGCTCGGCCGACTTCGTGTCGACGGCCTGCTGCCGACGCGTCGACTCCTCGGCTTTCTGGCGGCGGTCAAGCTCGGTCATCGCTTCCTGCAGAACTTCCGGGTTCTTGAGGAGATATTCCCGGATCACGGTCCCCAACTCGGCCTTCTGAGCGTCGGTGAATTCCGCCGCGCGAACCGGTGCCGCAGGATGGACCAGCAGCAGAGCCAAGCTGGCGACCGCAAGCGCGAAAGCCTTGATCGGTCTCGCGAATTTCGAGTTGGGCATGTTGTACTCCCCGGCCGTTGAAGGCGGGCCGCGCCATCCGTGATCGGCTGCATGCGGCGGCCTTGCGGCGTTTCCAAGGCTAACCGCAATGCGGCACCGCCTCCAGTCTGGGTCGACAGCCCGCTCAAGGCATTCGGCGATGAGATTCGCCGAACACCTTGGACGTACGTCTATTCGAACCTGAAAACGACGGATCAGCTACCGAACGTTGCTTTGGCGCGCTGCCACCAGCCGGACCGCTTCGGACGATCCGGATCCGGCTCCGCCTGTGAAGGCGACGGATTGGCTGTGGCTTCAGCCGGGATGGATTCGGTTCGATCGTCTCCCGATTCAACCTGCGGCGACGTGGAACGACTGGGTTCGTCATCGGTGGTGGCCGCGGCCTCCCGGTCCGGAACGTGCTGGTTCGACTCGGCATTCTTATCGAGATCGGCGGAAGGGACATCCAGCGAAGCCGCTTCAGCGTCCTTGTCGGGTGCCGCTGCGGCGACGGAGCGCGACCGGGCAGGGCGGCGGCGCTTCGGAGCCGGACCCGCATCATCGTCCAAAGGAGCGGCATCGGCGTTGACGCCCTCGAGCCCGGCCAACTCCGTTCGGGGCGCGGCCTCCTCGGGCCGCTGCGCGTTTCGACGCGACCTGCGCTTCCGGGGTGGTTCGGCAACCTCGCCGCTCTCGACGCCTACGCCGGGCTCTGCCGCGCTGTCGTCGGCCTGGGCCGCTTCCTCGAAGGGCAAGTCACCATCGACCTCTGGGGGCGGGGCAGTCCGGACCGGGTAATCACCCTGGATCTGCGCCATGGTGTCCAAGGCATCGTCGGAGGGCTGGGGTGCATCGGCGGAAACTTCTCCAAAAGTCTCTCGTTCACGGCCGCGCCGCCGTCGGCGCCGCTTCCGCCTCCGCCCTTCCCCATTGGCGTCGCCCGGCGCGAGCTCTCGCCCAGCCGAGGTGGCGTCGCTCTCCAGGGCGTCGTCCCGATCTTCGCCGTCCTCCGCGTCCTCGTCCAGATCTGCGGCATCGTCGTAGAGCGGTCCCACGCTATCCACCCGGACCAGGTCGCTGCGCGGCAAAACCGGCACGAGCGCCGGTGTCGCGAGTTCGCCGCGTTCGATCGCGTGATAGACCATCCCGGTCAGGGTCGGATCCACGGCGACCGTGAGCGAGACCCCGAACCGGGTCTCGAGATCGTTCAAGGTCGAGCGTTTCTGGTTGAGCATGTAAAGCGCGACCTCGGTCCGGCTGCGCACGATGAGATCGTGCGAGGCGTCCTTGATCAGCGCATCTTCCAGCAAGCGGAGTACGTGAAGCGCGATGGAAGCTGTCGAGCGCACCGATCCGGAGCCCGCGCAATGCGGGCAGACGACCGTCGAGCCCTCGAGCACCCCCGTCCGTATCCGCTGCCGCGACATCTCCAGGAGACCGAAATGCGAGATGCGCCCGATCTGGATGCGGGCCCGGTCGTTCTTCAGCGCGTCCTTTATCCGGCGTTCAACGGCGCGGTTGTTGCGGCCCTCCTCCATGTCGATGAAGTCGACCACGATAAGCCCGGCGAGATCGCGCAAACGCAATTGCCGCGCGATTTCGTCAGCTGCTTCGAGGTTGGTGCGAAGCGCCGTATCTTCGATGTTGTGCTCGCGAGTGGAGCGGCCGGAGTTGACGTCTATGGCGACAAGCGCCTCGGTCTGATTGATCACGAGGTAGCCCCCCGACTTCAGCGTGACGTGGTTCGAAAACATCGCGTCGAGCTGAGCTTCCGCTCCGGTCTTGGCGAAGATCGGCTGCGAATCGCGGTAGAGTTGCACGTTCTTGGCGGCACTCGGCATGAGCATGCGCATGAAGTCGCGAGCTTCCCGATAGCCTTGCTCGCCAGCTACGATGACGTCCTCCACGTCACGGGTGTAGAGGTCGCGTATCGAGCGCTTGATCAGCGATCCTTCCTCGTAGACCAGCGACGGCGCGGTCGATTTCAGGGTCAGTTCGCGAACGCTTTCCCACATGCGAAGCAGGTATTCGAAGTCTCGGTTGACCTCGATCTTGCTGCGGGCCGCGCCCGCGGTCCGAAGGATGATCCCCATGCCTTCCGGAACTTCGAGGTCCTGGGCAATGGCCTTCAGGCGCTTGCGATCCTCGGCGTCGGTGATCTTGCGCGAGATGCCGCCGCCTCGGGCCGTGTTTGGCATGAGAACCGAGTAACGCCCTGCAAGCGACAGATAGGTGGTGAGCGCAGCGCCCTTGTTGCCGCGCTCCTCCTTCACGACCTGGACCAGCAGGATCTGCCGCCGCTTGATAACTTCCTGGATCTTGTAGTGCCGGCGTGCGCGAGGCGAGCGGCGGACCGTTTCTTCGAACTCGTCACCGCCGATCTGCTCGACCACCTCCTCCTCGGCCTCTTCGTGACCGTGGTCGTCGGCTTCGCCACCCTGTTCAGGATCGGCGACAGGCGCCTCTGCGAACAGGCTGTCGGTGCCGCCCTCGATCATCGCGTTCGCTGCATCGATCGTTGCCGGACCGTCGCTCGCGAGATCGCCCGAAGACGTTGCTTCCAGGTGAGAGGAAGCCTCCGCCGAGACATGCTCGGGCGTGTCGCTCGCCGCGGTGTCTCCTTCCTGAGCTACGGCCGGCTCCGAGGACGTCGGCTGGGAATGGTCGAAGAGCTCTGTTTGCCCGCTGTGTTCCGGGGTTTCGGCGACCTGTTCGGCCTGCCCCGAAACATCGGCGCTTGGAGCAAGCTCATGGTCCTCGTCGGCCTGCGCCTGCCGAGGCTCCTCGACACCGAACTCGCGCGCCGCTTCCGCGGCCTCGTCGGTCTCGCCGTCGAATGCAGCGGGACCCTCGCCCCACGCAGGGGTCTGCGCATCCTCGGAAGTGTCGAGCCCTGGTGCCGGTTCCGAAACCCGCGCGTCCTGGGGACCGCGTCGTTCCATGGCACTGACGGAACCGTCACGCTTATGACGACGACTGCGGCGATGGCCGTTGCCGCGAGTCTCATCGTCTTCGTCGCGATGGGCCCGGGCTTCTTCCTCGAGCAGAGCCTGCCGGTCGGAGTGCGGGATCTGATAATAGTCGGGGTGGATCTCGGAAAAGGCCAGAAATCCGTGCCGGTTGCCGCCGTAATCAACGAAGGCGGCCTGCAGCGACGGCTCGACCCTGGTCACTTTGGCCAGGTAGATGTTTCCGCGAAGCTGTCTTTTGCTGGCTGACTCGAAATCGAACTCCTCAACGCGTTGGCCTTTTAGGACCACCACCCGAGTCTCTTCCGGGTGGGAAGCGTCGATAAGCATTTTGCTGGACATGTCATACTCTGCTGGAGATTGGGCGCCACCAAGCTCGCTGCATCCGGGCGATCGGCTGTTCGCCGAATCAGCCGAGTGCGAAGCAGGGTGGTGGCGCGCGCTATCGATGAGGGAAATCGGTTGTGTGAATCTGAGTCTCGCGCGCAATGGCAAGCGCTCGAACTTCTGATCTGACCTAGCGGTGCGGCAGGTGCCAATCCGGTGCGTTTGGCTTCGGCACATTGGCCAAAGACGCCGGACGGACTGGTAAAAGCTGGCTGGCCCGGGTTCATGCCCAAAGAGGGCTCGAACACGGCAACGAGTGCGGGGATGTGACGACCCTGATGCGGGCGGACCATAACCTCTGACCTTCGTTCGCGGACCGGGCAAGGCAACCGCGTCGTCCCACGCCGAAAGAAGGCCCGGTAACCGAGCCGGCCTAGAAGGCCCTACGTCGAAATCGCAATAAGCGGATGCCGAGCTTCTGAAGAAGCGAGGCCCGACGAAGGGCGCACCGGTCGCGAGCGCCTGATATGTGAAGGCGAGCCTGCGTCCGAACGGAGACGGCCAATGCATAGCGGGTAAGGGTTCAGTTTGGCAAGGTTCGTTTCGGTTGTCGCATTCCGGACACACTCGAAGTTTCACGGAGGCGAGGGGGTTACGGATGGTTAACCGCTGTTAGCCTATCGCTAATGACTTGCGAAGCGCATCGCGTCGCGGTGAAGCGATCGGGTTCGTACGATGGTAGATTCGGGCGCTGCGCACGGCCAAGGCGGGTTCGTTTGGACCAGCGCGCGGGGAGCAGATCCGGCCGCTCTTGTTCGTGGCGAGCATTCGGTCGTCCGAAACCTGACAGCCCGCCTTTGCGAGGCGTTTCTCCAAGGCTGCGAGCGGGCAACACACGTCGGCGCGAGCTTGCTTTGCGTAATCGTGCTCGTGTGCGGGGCCGGAACAGGACACGCGGCTTCACCGCAGCGTACTGCGTGGCAGGGCACGCCCCCGCCCGAGGCCGACCGAATAAAGCTCGCGTCGACATCGGACGTACCCGTCGCATTCGAGGCGCGCGCCTCTGAAAGCGCAGGGGTCACGCGCCTCACCTTCGACCTGAGTGGGGCAGTTCCGGTCAAAGCCTACGTCTTGGAGAAGCCCGCCCGGGTCATCGTCGACCTGCCGGAGGTCAACTTCCAGGTCGCGTCCGAAGCCGGCAAGCTGGAACCCAAAGGTATCGGACTGATCCGGTCCTTCCGGTTCGGGCTTTTCGCACCGGGCAAGTCGCGCATCGTCATCGACCTAGCGGCCCCGGCGGCGTTGCGCACCATTGCCGTAAAATCCATCGATGGTGGTGCTCCCTCGCGCTTGACGGTGGAACTCGTTAAAACGGATCGCGCCAGCTTCAGGGCGGCGGTCCGGCATGATCCCCTGCCGGCTCCTCAGACGAGCGCGCAATCCCCCGAACCTGGCGCGCCCCTCAAAACCAATCCCAAACTCGTCATCGTGATCGATCCGGGTCATGGCGGGATCGATCCTGGTGCGAGCGGAAGCGGCGGCCTAGCAGAGAAGAATGTCGTGTTCGACTTCGCCACTGCGCTCGCCGGCAAGCTGCGGGCCAGCGGCCGCTACCAGGTCGTGATGACGCGCACCAGCGACACGTTCATCTCGCTCGGCGACCGGGTCCGAATCGCGCACGAACTCGGGGGCCGCGCTTTTCGTGTCGGTTCATGCGGACACGTTGTCCGATCCAAGTGTGGCGGGCGCCACCGTCTATACATCGTCCGATCGCGCCTCGGACGCCGAGGCGGCCCGCGTCGCGGCAAGCGAGAACAAGGCGGACGAAGCAGCGGGGCTGGAGGTTGCCCCGGAGCCGCCGGGCGTGTCGGATATCCTGTTCGACCTGACGCGGCGGGAGACCCGAACCTACGCGCACATCTTTCAGCGAACCCTCGTCGGCTATTGGCAGAAGATCGCGCGGCTGAACAAGAACCCACAACGGGCCGCCGGATTCAGGGTGCTCCAGGCGCCGGACGTTCCGTCTGTTCTGCTCGAACTCGGCTATCTGTCGAGCGACCGGGACAGTCGGGCGCTGACCTCACTGGACTGGCGCGACAAAGCGACCTCGACGGTCGCCTCGGCAATAGACAGCTTCTTTGCCCGGCGCCAATCACCTGCCGGCGAGAGCGGGCCACCCCCGCCGGGCTCGGTGGAAAAAATCGTGTCGGCACAGCCACACCTCTGAAAGAAGCTGCCCTCCAAGGGCGGGATGTCGGTTCACTTCCGCCGGCCGTATTGACACCATAAAAGTGCCGCAGCTTCTACGCATCGGCAAAGCTCCGAATTAGCAAACGATAAGCACGACGGCTCCACACCACGGACCTGTCGGGTTCTCCCGTGTGAGGCGACTTTATGCGGCATATTGCCCGGTTTCTTGGTTTTCTGTTCGCCACCGGCGCGCTGATCTTCGTGGTCGCGGCCTGCGGTGTCGGATTCACGATCTGGAAATACCAGCGCGACTTGCCGGATTACACGCAGCTGCGCAATTACGAGCCCCCGGTGATGACCCGCGTTCACGCCGGGGACGGCAGCCTGCTGGCCGAATATGCGCGCGAGCGCCGCCTGTACCTGCCTTCGACATCGATCCCGCCGCTGGTGAAGGAGGCCTTCATCTCGGCGGAGGACAAGAATTTCTACACCCACAATGGCGTCGACTTCGAAGGGGTGCTGCGCGCGCTCTCGGTGCTGGTGCAGGGCAACCGGCACGTGCAGGGCGCCTCGACCATCACCCAGCAGGTTGCTAAGAATTTTCTGTTGACCAACGAGCGCAGCTTCACGCGAAAGATCCGTGAGGCGCTGCTCGCGTTCCGCATCGAGTCCGCCTACTCGAAGGAGAAAATCCTCGAGCTGTATCTGAACGAGATCTATCTCGGTCTCGGCAACTACGGCGTAGCCGCTGCCGCGCTGAACTATTTCGACAAGTCCGTCAACGAGTTGAACGTCGCCGAGGTGGCTTATCTGGCGGCCTTGCCCAAGGCTCCGAACAATTATCAGCCCTTTCTCAAGCGCGACCGCGCCATCGAGCGCCGAAACTGGGTGATCGACCGCATGGTCGAGAATGGCTTCGTGCCGCGCCCCGAGGGCGACAAGGCCAAGCTCGAGCCGCTCGGCGTCAGTATCCGCACGCTCTCGCCGGACAGCTATGCGGCGGGCTATTTCGCAGAAGAGGTGCGTCGGGAACTCAGCGAGCGCTACGGCGAGAAGAAGCTCTACGAAGGCGGTCTCTCCGTCCGGACCACCCTCGACCCCAAGATGCAGGTCATGGCCCGCAAGGCGCTTGTGGAAGGCCTGGTGCGCTACGATGAGGCGCATGGCTGGCGCGGCCCGATCCGCCACATCGAGTTCGGCGGCGACTGGGGCGTGCCCTTGGCCGAAGTCCCGGCCTTCGGTGACGTGCAGCCCTGGCGCTTGGCGGTGGTTCTCGACGAGACCGATACGGCCGCGCGGATCGGTCTGCAGCCGGGTCGCGACAAGGCCGGCCAACTCGCCGCGGATCGGGAAACCGGGCAGCTCCTGCTCGAGGGGGCGCGCTGGACGGGGAAGAAGTCGATACGAGCGCTCGTGCAGCCCGGCGACATCGTCTATGTCGAGCCGATGGACGGCAAGCCCGGGCAGTTCAGGCTCAGGCAGGTCCCCGACATCTCCGGCGCCATCGTGGCCATGGATCCCTATACGGGTCGCGTCTTTGCCATGGCGGGCGGCTTCTCGTTCGACCAATCCGAGTTCAATCGCGCCACCCAGGCGCTGCGCCAGCCGGGGTCTTCGTTCAAGCCTTTCGTGTACGCGACGGCGCTCGACAACGGCTACACGCCATCATCGGTGGTCATGGATGCACCCATTGAGATTGATATGGGAGCCGGGCAGGGCGTCTGGCGTCCGGTCAACGACGACGACGAAGGATCGGGGCCCCATACGCTTCGCTATGGCATCGAGCACTCGCGCAATCTGATGACGGTTCGTCTCGCCAAGGACATCGGCATGCCGCTGATCGTCGAATATGCCAAGCGCTTCGGCATCTACGACGATATGCTGCCTGTTCTCTCCATGTCCCTGGGGGCAGGCGAGACGACCGTGCTGCGCATGGTGACGGCCTATTCCATGTTGGCCAACGGCGGAAAGCGGATCAAGCCGACGCTGATCGACCGCATTCAGGACCGTTGGGGCCACACGATCTACCGGCACGATGAGCGCGTCTGCGAAGGCTGCGACGCCGAGACCTGGGCCGACCAGCCGGAGCCGAAACTGGTCGACAAGCGCGAGCAGGTTCTCGATCCGCTGACCGCTTATCAGATCACGTCCATGCTGGAAGGCGTCATCACGCGCGGTACCGGCCAGGCCATCAAAGAGCTCAACCGCCACTTGGCGGGCAAAACCGGCACCACCAACGATGCCAAGGACGTGTGGTTCGTGGGATATTCAGCGGATCTCGCAGTCGGGCTCTACCTCGGCTACGATCAGCCGCGCTCGCTCGGCGAGAAGGCCTATGCGGCCCAATATGCCGCACCGGTGTTCCGGGACTTCATGCGCATGGCCCTGAAAGACAAGCCCGACGTTCCGTTCCGCGTGCCGCCGGGCATCAAGCTGATCTCCATCGACATGCGCAGCGGAATGCGCGGCACCGGGCAGGGCTCCATCCTCGAGGCGTTCAAGCCCGGCACGGCGCCGCCGAACAGCTATTCGGTGATCGGCGACAATTCCTCTTCGCGAGCGCCGGCCGCAGCTGCCGCGGCGCCCGATGCCGAACGCGCGGTCGGGACAGGGACGGGCGGCCTGTATTGAGGGTCGAGTTTGGCTAAGCCGCTTAGTTGCGGCGAGGCTGAAACGTCGGGCGAACGAGGGCTCTGGGCCCAGCCGCGCAGAAGGCCAAATGGGCCCTGGCCGTCTTTCGCGATTGCGTTTCGGCCTTCAAGGGTGGAAGAGGGCTGTCCTGCGTTCCCCATGCATGTTCTGAGGTCGATTGTAGTCCGATGTCCGAGTTCATCCGAGAGGTCGACGAAGAATACCGTCAGGATCAGATCCGAAAGGTCCTGAACAGGCATTGGGGTCTCATCGTCGCGGCGCTCGTGGTCATCCTCGTGGGGGTGGGTGCCTGGCGGGGCTACAGCTATTGGCGCCAGCAGCAGGCCGAGGCCGCGGGCGTCCGCTATTTCGATGCGACCGAACTGGCGCGGACGGACCGGGCGGGCTCCTTGGCCGCCTTGGACACTCTCGCAAAAGACGGTCCTCCTGGCTATCGCGTGCTGGCCCGCTTCAGGGCAGCGGGCGAAACCGGGCAGGACAATGCGGCCGCCGGGGCGGTCGCCTTCGATGCGCTGGCCGCGGATGCGAGCCTCGATCCGGACATGCGTGAGTTGGCACGGCTGCGCGCTGCCATGCTGCTGGTCGACACGGCAGGCCCGACCGAGCTTCGCCGCCGGCTCGAGCCCCTGGCCGATGCCAACGCGACCTACCGCAATGTTGCGCGGGAGATGCTCGGCCTTGCGGCTCTGAAAGCCGGCAACGATGCCGATGCCGGACACTGGCTCGACATGATCGTCGCCGATCCCGTCGCGGCACCCGATCAGCGCCAGCGCGCGGGCCTGTTTCTCAGCCTCGTTCGTAGCGGAACCACTGCGCCCAAGCCATGATCACGGTCGCCATCATCGGCCGGCCGAATGTGGGCAAGTCGACCCTCTTCAACAGGCTTGTCGGACGCCGCCTTGCGCTCGTCGACGATCAGCCCGGAGTTACGCGCGACCGGCGGGAGGGCGAGGCCGAACTCCGCAGTCTCAGGTTCACGCTGGTCGACACCGCGGGGCTCGACGAGGGTGCCGAGGGCTCGCTGACGGGACGGATGCGGCTCCAGACGGAAGTCGCGGTCGAGGACGCGGATGTCCTTCTGTTTGTCATCGACAGCCGCGTCGGCATCACGGCGAGCGATCGGCATTTCGCGGCGTTGGTCCGGCGCGCCGACAAGCCCATCATCCTGGTCGCCAACAAGGCCGAGGGACGCGCCGGCGAGACCGGGACTTACGAGGCCTACGACCTGGGCCTCGGGGTTCCGGTGGCCATCTCGGCCGAGCACGGCGAAGGTTTGGTCGACCTGTACGATGCCCTGATGGCCGTTCTGCCGAAGGAGACGCGGGATGATCGGACCGAGGACGAGGAGCCGCGGCGGGAATTCGGCGAGGACGAGGACGGAACCGAACTCGACGAAACCAAGCCCCTGCGGATCGCGGTCGTCGGACGTCCAAATGCGGGCAAGTCCACGCTGCTGAATTCACTGCTCGGAGAAGAGCGGCTGTTGACCGGTCCCGAACCCGGGATCACGCGGGATGCCATCGGGCTCGACGCCGAATGGCGAGGTCGGAGCCTGAAAATCTTCGACACAGCCGGCCTGCGCAAGCGTGCGCGCATCGACGACAAGGTCGAGAAGCTTGCGGCCGCCGACGCCATCCGGGCCGTGAAATTCGCGGAAGTCGTCGTGGTCCTGTTGGATTCCACGATCCCGTTCGAGAAGCAGGATCTGACGATTGCATCCCTGACCGAACGCGAAGGTCGCGCTATCGTGATTGGCCTGAACAAATGGGACCTGATCGAGGCGCGGGGCTCGGTCCTGTCCGAGTTGCGGGCGGAAGCCGACCGGCTGCTCCCGCAGGTCAAAGGCATGCCCGTAGTCCCAGTGGCCGGCCTCACCGGGTTCGGGACCGACAAGCTGATGGAAGCGGTGATCCGTGTCCACCGAACCTGGAACCAGCGGATTTCGACAGCGCGGCTGAACCGCTGGCTCACGGATACGCTCGAGCGGAACCCACCTCCGGCGGTGAGCGGGCGACGCATCAAGATCCGCTACATGACGCAGGCCAAGGCGCGCCCGCCGACCTTCATTCTGTTCGGCAACCAGCTTTCGTCCTTGCCTACCTCCTACGAGCGGTTCCTGGTCAACGGACTGCGGGAAATCTTTGATGTGCCGGGCGTGCCGATCCGCCTGATCACGCGGGAAACCGAAAACCCCTATGGTCGCAAGCGCCCAGATAAGCGGACTTGATCTGCAGCACTTGTCTGCCGGATAATCCCGACGGAGGGTTCATGGCGTCGGTAAACGAGCGGATCGTGAAACTGGCCGGCGAAGAAGCCGCCTACGTCGATGCGCTGGTCGCGCAGGGCCGGTACGCGACGAGCAACGATGTGGTTAAGGCAGGCCTGTCAGCGTTGCAGGAGCGAGACGCCGCCATCGAGCGCTGGTTGCAGCACGACGTCGTGCCGGTCGCTCGCGAGATGCAAGTCCACCCAGAGCGTTCGATCGCGGTGGATGACGTGTTCGAGGACATAAAACGCCTCCATTCCCAGCGAATAAAAAGCGCCGGGAATGCGCTATAGGATCAGATTTTCTCCCCAGGCTAGGCAAGATCTGATCGATCTGTATAGCTTCATCGCAAGCCGATCCGACGAGAACCGCGCAATGCGCTACCTGGAGCGCATCGAGACGTTCTGTCGGAGCTTCTCTGAATTTCCCCAGCGTGGGGTCGGGCGCGACGATTTGTTGCCCGGACTGCGCGTCATAGGCTTCGAGCGAAGAATCACTATCGCCTTTCATGTCGGCGCCGATTGGGTGACGTTCGATCGGATTCTCTACGGAGGACGCGACGTCGAAGCTTCGCTTGGGGGCGGCTATTCCGGACCGCGATAGCTCAGCACCTTGTCGGTCGGGAAATCGTAGAGCCGGCCCGTCTCGGACCATTCGGGTGAGCAGAGTTCCAGGAGCTTCGGGCTGAGATCTTCCGGGGTCTTGAGCGTCTCGGGGTCCTCGCCCGGCATCGCCGTGGCCCGCATGCGCGTGCGCAGCGGCCCCGGATTTACGGTCATCACCTTCACGGCCGACGTGGTCGCGGTCTCGGCCGCATAGGTCCGCGCGAGCGCGTCGAGTGCCGCCTTGGAAATGGCATAGGGGCCCCAATAGGGACGAAACTCGCTGCGGTGTCCGGCGCCGGACGAGATCAGCACGACGCGCCCCGCGTCCGAGGCGCGCAGCAGGGGATCGAGAGAGCGCAGCAGGC
Source organism: uncultured Alphaproteobacteria bacterium (assembly GCA_963851175.1). Lineage (GTDB taxonomy): Bacteria > Pseudomonadota > Alphaproteobacteria > Rhizobiales > Beijerinckiaceae > Lichenihabitans. The sequence continues at coordinate 284,870 of CAWKNU010000005.1, forward strand.
GCCAGTTCGCCGTCACATTGACCGCCATCACGTCGTCCCATTGCTTGGGGTCGACATGGCCGAGCGGCGTGAGGGGTCCCAGGAGGCCGGCATTGCCAACCAGAATGTCGAGCTTTCCCCAGCGTTCATGGATCGCGCTGCCGAGCCGGTCGAGCGCTGCGAAATCCTTGAGATCGCAAGGCACAAGCGTGGCCTCGCCGCCGGCTTGGCGTATGGCGTCGTCCAGCTCCTCGAGCGCACCCTGGGTCCTGGCGAGCGCCACAACGTGGGCACCGGCCCGGGCCAGATCGAGCGCGATCGCGCGACCAATGCCGCGCGACGCTCCCGTGACGAGAGCCAGCCGACCTTCGAGAGACCTGGACATGAACGAACCTTTCTTATTGGCTCTTGCTAGACGGCGGCTTTTGAGGAAGCAAGCAAGGCAGCCACATCGCTGCTCCCTGGCCGCGCAAGCGGCAGGACTCAGCCCCGGCGGCGCGATACGACAGGTTCCGATGAACGATTCGTCCCCGTTTCAAGCGCCCCCTCCCAGACCGCGGACGAAGCGTCGGGGTGGCGAGCGGCCACGCAAGGTCACGGTCGGCAAGCGCGAAATCCTGACCTACGGCCTGGCGCCAAATTTCTGGGGCGACGTCTACCACAGCGCCATGACGGTGAGCTGGCCCGTCTTCCTGGGAGGGCTCGCGACGGTTTTCGTGCTCATCAACACCGCTTTTGCGATCTTTTACGATCTGGCGCGCGACGCCGTCGCCAATGCGCATGGCGACCTGCTGCAGCTCTTCTTTTTCAGCGTCGAGACCCTGACGACGGTCGGCTACGGCGAGATGTACCCGCAAACCAGCTACGCCCATGCCGTGGTCAGCGTCGAGACCTTCGTCGGACTGTTCTTCTCCGCGTCGATGCTCGGCCTGATCTTTGCGCGCGTGTCGCGGCCCCGGGCACGCCTTCTTTTCACGAGGTTTTTGACAGTCGGCCCCTACGAAGGACAGCGCACCCTGTTCATGCGGGTCGCCAACGCGCGGCTGAACGTCATCAGCAGCGCCACGGCCCGCCTTTGGGTGCTGGTCTCGGACGAGACGGCCGAGGGCGTGACGTTCCGCCGCTTTCTGGAGATGAAGCTGGTCCGCTCGGAAAACCCTACCTTCGTTCTGAGCTGGACCATCCTGCACAGCATCGACGAAAGTAGTCCGATATTCGGGCGCACCCCGGAAGATCTGACGGCCAGCGACGCCTTCTTCATTCTCAGCATCAGCGGTCACGACGAAACTTCAGCGCAGACCGTGCAATCGCGCGAAACCTATTCAATGAGCGACATTCTGTGGGATCACAAATTCGTCGACGTTCTTACCATTGGCGAGGACGGTTCGAGTGTTCTCAATTACGAGCGGTTCCACGATGTGGAGCCGCTCGCGGGCGCGCGAGAGGCCGACCTCCGATCCGGCTGATCAACTCGCTTCGGCCAGCAGCGCCCATTGCTTGGGGTTCGATTCTGCCAGCACGTCGGTCAACCGGGTCGGATAGTCGCCCGTGAAGCAATGGTCGGTGAATTGCGGCCGCACATTGTCCCGCTTGGCGTGCCCCATGGCGCGATAGATGCCGTCTATCGACAGGAAGGCCAGCGAATCGGCCCCCATGTAGGCGCGCATGCCCTCGAGGTCCATCTGGGCCGCGAGCAGCTTCTCCCGCTCGGGCGTGTCGATCCCGTAATAGTCCGGATGCGTGATCGGTGGGCAGGCGATCCGGAAATGCACCTCGCGCGCGCCGGCATCCCGCATCATCTGCACGATCTTGACCGAGGTCGTGCCGCGCACGACAGAATCATCGATCAGCACTATCCTTTTGCCCGCCACCACGCCCCGATTGGCGCTGTGTTTCATCCGGACGCCGAGTTCGCGAATCGACTGGCTCGGCTCGATGAAGGTGCGCCCGACATAGTGGTTGCGAATAATGCCGAGCTCGAACGGCAGGCCGGAGGCTTGCGCATAGCCGAGCGCCGCAGGAACGCCGCTGTCGGGAACCGGCACGACCAGATCGGCATCGGCCGGGCTTTCGCTCGCCAGTTCAGCCCCCATGGTCTTGCGCACGGCGTAGACGGAGCGGCCGTTCACGATCGAGTCCGGCCGCGAGAAGTAGATGTATTCAAAGATGCAGGGCCGCGCAGGCTGTGTCGGGAACGGCCGCAGGCTTTCGACCCCGGTCTCGGAGATGACCACCACCTCGCCGTTCTCGACATCGCGGACGAAGCGCGCCCCGATGATGTCGAGCGCGCAGGTCTCGGACGCCAGGATATAGCGCCCGTTCAGTTCGCCGAGCACCAGGGGGCGGATGCCGAGCGGGTCGCGCGCGCCGACAAGCTTCTTGTTGGTCAGCGCCACGAGGGCGTAAGCCCCCTCGATCTGGCGCAGGGCTTCGATGAACCGCTCCACGAAGCGTGGCTTGCGCGAGCGCGCGACGAGGTGAAGGATCACCTCCGTGTCGGAGGTGGATTGGCAGATGGCGCCATCCTCGACCAAGGCACGACGCAGGGTCAGTCCGTTGGTGAAATTGCCATTGTGCGCCACCGCGAAGCCGCTGCCGTCGAGTTCGGCGAAGAGCGGCTGCACATTGCGCAGGATGGTTTCACCGGTCGTGGCATAGCGCACATGGCCGATCGCGGCGGCACCCTGCAGGCGGGCGATAGTGTCCTTCTTTGCGAAGTGGTCGCCCACGAGCCCGTGACGCCGCTCGGAGTGGAACTGGCGCCCGTCGAAAGCCACGATCCCGGCCGCTTCCTGGCCCCGGTGCTGCAGCGCATGGAGTCCGAGGGCCGTGATAGCGGCCGCATCCGGATGTCCATAGATGCCGAACACGCCGCATTTCTCACGCAGTGTGTCCTGGTCGAGATCGCTCAATGGTTCGTCCTTGCGCCGAGAAGCTGTGGCAAAAGGCCCATGCCACGGGGGTCGATTGCCAGATGGTATGCGCGAGCGCCTGCTTAAAGAAGATGGGCACTCAGGATTGTCATGGTTTCTTGTTCGGCGAGGTGCCGACCTTGCCCAGAAGGTTATCGAGCTTCTGGCGATCGGTCTGCTGAACCGGGGCTGGCTTGGCGGGTGGCGGCGGAGGCGGCGGCGCAGCTTCGGTTTTGCGGTCGGGCGCCGGGTCTGGGGTGGGCGAGCTTTCGGAATCGGCCGGAACGTCCTCGTTGGGCGAGGTCTTGTCCTTCTTGAGCCGCTTCAGGAAGGTGTTTTCGGGGTCCTCCGGCAACATCGCGACCAGTTCATCGCCGGTCGCCTGCAGCAACGGCTTGGACTTCGCGGTGGAGACCCATTGCGGCTGCTTGTTGGTGGGCACGAGCCAGTTGAAGAAGAGAAAGGCCACCACACCGAGCAGGAAGCCGCGGGCAGCGCCGAACAGGAAGCCGAGCGTCCTGTCAAGGGCGCCGACCTTGCTGTCCAAGATGGCTTCCGACAGCTTGACCGTCACGATCGAGACGATGATCAGCGTCGCGAAGAACACCGCTGCGATCGCGGCGATGCGGGCAACGGTTTCCTTGGCGATGTAGGGCGTCACGTAAGGGAGCACGAGGGGGTAGAAGTAATAGGCCGCGATGGCGGCGGCGCCCCAGGAGGCAATGGCCAGTACTTCCCGCGTGAAGCCTCGGACCATGGACAAAAGAGCTGAGACCACAACGATCAGCAAAAGTGCCAGATCGAGATAGGACGGCATGGGTCAGCCCTCGCGTGTGTTCGCTGGATTTCGACGAGTCACTCAACCCGCTTCGCTGCGCGCCTTATAACCAAGCCCTCCGGCCCCGTCACCCTCGGCGGATAGGCTCGCGCAACGCCTTGTCAGTCGGCCTCCGAGCGGGCGCGCCTGGAACCAGAGGACGCGCGCTGCGGCGAACTTCGCCCGGAGGGGCGATCCTCGCCACCCTCCAACGCCGCAACGCGCGCCACCACGTCGGCGACATGGCCGGCCTTGACGACCCGCAGACCAGCCGAATCGTCGTTGCCGGTCGCCGGCGCCACGGCGGCCCCGAAGCCGAGCTTGGCGGCCTCTTTCAGCCGCGAGCCGCCATGCACCACGGGCCGCACCGCCCCCGACAGGCCGATCTCGCCGAAGAACACGGCATCGGTGGGCAGGATTTTGCCCGTGATGGAGGACACGAGGGCCGCGGCTGCCGCGAGGTCAGCGGCGGGTTCCGTGATCTTCAAACCACCGGCAACGTTGAGATAGACGTCGTGCTGGCCCAGGCGCACGCCGGCATGGGTTTCCAGAACCGCGATCACCATGGCAAGACGGTTCTGGTCCCAGCCGACTACCGAGCGGCGCGGCATCCCGAGCGATGTCGGAGCGACCAGGGCCTGGAATTCGACCAGCAGGGGCCGCGTGCCTTCCATACCGGCGAAAACCGCGGTGCCGGGTGCGGTCGCGTCCCGGCCGGAGAGAAAGAACGCGGACGGGTTGGCGACTTCGGCGAGACCGCGGCCGGTCATCTCGAACACACCGATCTCGTCGGTGGGCCCGAACCGGTTCTTGAGAGCGCGAAGAATGCGAAAATGGTGACCCGCGTCGCCGTCGAAGGACATTACGGCATCGACCATATGCTCGACCACACGTGGCCCGGCGATTTGTCCGTCCTTGGTGACGTGACCTACCAGGATGACGCAGGCGTTGGTGTTCTTGGCATAACGGATCAGGAATTGCGCCGCCCCGCGCACCTGCGACACGGTACCCGGCGCCGCCTCGATGGTTTCGGTCCACATCGTCTGGATGGAATCGATCACCACGAGCGTGAATGGCGCCCCTTCGTTGAGGGTGAGCGTGATGTCTTCCACCTTGGTGGCAGCGGCCAGCTCGACCGGCGCTCGGGAAAGCCCGAGCCGCTCGGCGCGCATCCTTACCTGTGCGACTGCTTCCTCGCCCGAGATGTAGCCAACGCGCCCGCCAGCGATAGCAAGCTTGGCGCAGGCCTGGATCAGCAGCGTCGATTTGCCGATCCCAGGCTCGCCGCCGAGCAGGATGACAGATCCGGGCACGAAGCCACCGCCCGTGACGCGATCGAGTTCGGCGACCCCGCTCGGGGTGCGCGGCGGCTCGGCGCCCGTTCCAGCCAGAGGTTGGAACTCGATCAGCCGGCCCTTTGCGGTCTTCCGCGCCGCCTGGGCCCCGATCCCCGAGCCGGCAGTCTCCTCGACGATCGTGTTCCAGCCCCCGCAGGCGTCGCAGCGCCCCTGCCAGCGATTGCTGACCGCGCCGCAGTTCTGGCAGACAAAGGCGTTGCGGGTCTTGGACATTGTTTGTCAGCCGGGGTGGCGCGGGAAGGGGCGAACGATCAAGAGGGTTCGCGTCCGCCGCCTACGTAATGCCTAACGTAGCGCCGCCCAAGGTTGGTCAGGATTTCGTAGCCGATCGTGCCGGCCTGCCGGCCCAGGTCGTCGACACCCTGGTGCAAACCGAGCAGTTCCACCTTGGTGCCCGGCGATACATCGGCGGGCGGAAGATGGGTGACGTCCAGAATCGACAGGTCCATGGAGACCCGGCCCACGACAGGGCAGGGGACGTCGCCGATGTGAACGGTCACGCCGCCTCGGCCGATGCCGCTGGCCCCGATCGGCAGCCCGTCCCCGTAGCCGATCCCGATCGTAGCCAAGCGCGACGTCCTGGACGCGATCCACCGTCCATTGTAGCCCGCGCTTGCTCCGGCCGGCACCGTCCTCACCTGGAGGACGCGCGCGTTCAAGCGAAACCACCGGGCGCATGGGGTTGGGCAGCCCCGGCGTGGGATTTCCGCCATAAAGCGCATAGCCGGGCCGGACGAGGTCGAAAACGGGGTGCTGCGGCAGGAAAATGCCGGAGGAATTCGCCAACGAGGCCGGAAACTGGCGAAGCGCGCGCTCTCGTGCGTGCTCGAAGCCCGCGATCTGCCGCGCATTGATCGCCTCGCCCGGCACTTCGGACGAAACGAGGTGGCTCATCACCAGGTGAACCCGGGCGGCGTTCAATCTTTGCTGCGGCAGGAGGCGCGCCTCCTCGACCGGGAAACCGAGTCGGTTCATGCCGGTGTCGACATGGATCCGCACAATGCAGCCGATCCTGCTCGGGCGCGCTGCGCAGGGCCTGTTCCCAAGCCGCGAGTTCGTCCATGGAGCCGATCACCGGGGCCAGATCGAACTCGACATAGTCCGACAAAGGCGCCGCCTGCGGGTGAAACCCGTTCAGAACGAAGATGCGCCCCTGCATGCCCGACTCGCGGAGGACAGACCGGGTCCTTCGCGCTTCCGAGACATGGGCCGTGAAAAAGGTCCGGCAGCCGGCGCCGGCCAAGGCGGGCACCACCGCATCGATTCCCAGCCCGTAGGCGTCGGCCTTGACCGCAGCGGCGCATTCGCTCGGTGCCGAACGGGCCGCGAGCTGCCGCCAATTGTCCGTCAAGGCGCCGAGGTCGATTGTCAGAACCGCGAGCGCATCCGCGGTCTCGCTGTCCGACGCCGGGGCCGCGAGTGCGTCGATGGTCACGACAGTCGCTCCGGCAGATTGTCCTCGCGGGCGAGGTTCGAGAAGCGCGTCACTTCCGCGTCGAACTGCAGTTCCACGGTGCCGGTCGGACCATGGCGCTGCTTGCCGATGATGACTTCCGCGCGGCCGTGCGCCCGTTCGATATCCGACAGCCAGGCCGTGAATTCCTCGGTTCCCTCGCGAGGCTGCTTGTTCTTGAGGTAGTATTCCTCGCGGAACACGAACATCACCACGTCGGCGTCCTGCTCGATGGAGCCTGATTCGCGCAGGTCGGACAGTTGCGGACGCTTGTCCTCGCGCGATTCGACCTGCCGGGACAGCTGCGACAGCGCCACCACCGGGACCGCCAGTTCCTTGGCCAGAGCCTTGAGGCCCGTGGTGATCTCGGTCAGCTCCTGGACCCGGTTGTCGGCGCGTTTTGAACTCGACAGCAGCTGCAGGTAGTCGACCACCAGGAGATCGAGTCCCCTCTGGCGCTTCAGGCGCCGCGCCCGGGCGGTCAATTGCGCGATCGATATGCCGCCGGTCTGGTCGATGTAGAACGGCACGGTCTGCATCTGCCGCGCCGCATCGGTGATGAGATGGAAATCGTCGTCGGAGATGTCGCCGCGCCGGATCCGGTAGGATGCGACGCCCGATTGCTCGGCGATGATGCGGGTGGCAAGCTGTTCGGCCGACATTTCCAGCGAGAAGAAGCCGACGATGCCGCCGTTGGTTGTCGCATGCGTTCCATCCGGCTTGACCTCGAACTGATACGCCTTGGCGATGTTGAAGGCGATGTTGGTGGCCAGCGCCGTCTTGCCCATGCCGGGGCGGCCCGCCACGATAACGAGATCGGAAGGCTGCAGGCCGCCGAGCGTGCGGTCGAGATCGGTCATTCCGGTCGAGATGCCAGAGAGCTTGCCGTCCCGTTCATAGGCCTTCGCCGCGACGTCGATAGCTGTCGTCAGGGCATCGGAAAAGCGCTGGAAGCCTCCGTCGTAGCGTCCGCTTTCGGCGATCTCATAGAGGCGGCGTTCAGCCTCTTCGATCTGCGCGCGAGGCGAATGGTCGACGGGAGCGTCATAGGCGACGTTGACCACCTCCTCGCCGATCGCGATGAGGCTTCGCCGCAGCGCGAGATCGTAGATCATGCGGCCGTAATCGGCGGCATTGATCACCGTCGTGGCTTCCGCGGCAAGGCGGGCCAGATATTGGGGCAGGGTGATGCCGCCGAGGTCGTGCTCGCCGAGAAAGGTCTTCAGCGTAATCGGGGTCGCGATCTTGCCGGCCCGAATCAGCGATGCGGCGATCTCGTAGATGCGGCGATGAACCTCCTCGGAGAAATGTTCCGGCTGGAGGAAGTCCGACACGCGATCAAACGCGTCGTTGTTGACCAGAATGGCGCCCAGGAGAGCCTGCTCGGCCTCGACGTTATGGGGCGCGAGACGGAACGTGTCCGTTTGGTCGAGCACTTGCGGCCCGCCTGCACGGCGCGGAAGTGTTTCAATGATCGCCATCGATCAAAAGGCCCTCGTACGGCCCCGGGGAGGCGACGTCGACCGTGCCGATCGGCACGGCGCGCCATCTGCGGTCCCTCGGGGTGAAAGGCCAAGGTTTAATACGAAGCCCGCCCAGGCACCAACGGGATAGCGGGGCCAGAGCACGAAGATGACGGGGCGTGGCTTTTCAACAGTCCCGTTCACTTTGTCGCGACCCTTGTTGCGGAACCGCCAGTCCCCACTTGCACCCACGAGGGGTGGCCCTTATAAGCCGCCCCATTCCACACGCGGATTACAGCGGCCCTGCTTGAAGGGTTGCTCCGGTGGCTGGCGCGGCTGCAAGGCCGGGCTGGCCCAATCGTCCGCGGAGGTTCCAACCGGAGATTACGATCAATGTCGCTTCCCGACTATAGCATGCGCTCGCTTCTCGAAGCCGGTGCCCATTTCGGCCATCAATCGCATCGATGGAATCCGAAGATGGCGCCCTTCATCTTCGGAACGCGCAACAACATCCACATCATCGATCTGGCGCAGACGGTGCCGTTGCTGCATCGCGCGCTTCAGGCCGTGTCCGACACGGTGGCCCGCGGCGGCCGTGTGCTGTTCGTCGGCACCAAGCGCCAGGCTTCCGACCCTATCGCCGATGCAGCGAAGCGCTCGGCCCAGTACTACATCAACGCGCGTTGGCTCGGCGGCATGCTGACCAACTGGAAGACCATTTCGGCCTCCATCCAGCGTTTGCGCAAGGTCGACGAGACTCTCGACGCCGGGGCGCAGGGGCTCACCAAGAAAGAGCGCCTGATGATGGTGCGCGAGCGCGACAAGCTCAACAAGGCGCTCGGCGGGATCAAGGACATGGGCGGCGTACCCGACTTGATCTTCGTCATCGATACCAACAAGGAGCAATTGGCCATCAAGGAGGCCAATCGCCTGAACATTCCGGTGGCCGCCATCGTGGACACCAACAGCGATCCGGACGGCATCTCGTTCCCGATCCCGGGCAATGACGACGCAAGCCGGGCGATTCTGCTGTATTGCGACCTTGTCGCGAGGGCTGCGATCGACGGGATCTCGCGCAGCCAGGGCTCGCTTGGCATTGACGTCGGCGCCATTTCGGCTCCGGTCGTCGAAGAGGCGCTCGACACCAGCATGGCTCCGACCGAACCCGAGGCCCCTGCCGAATCGGACATCCAAGCGGAGCAGTTCGAGTTGCTCAGCGCGCCGCGCGGCGCGCCGGACGACATGTCGAAGCTGGCCGGCATCGGTCCTCAGATCGTGCAGAAGCTGAACGACGCGGGGATCTTCCACTACTGGCAGCTCGCTGCGATGAAGCCGGAAGATGTCGCCCAGATGGACCGCGACCTGAAGCTCAACGGTCGCATCGATCGCGATGGTTGGGTCAACCAGGCGCGCGAGCTTCTCGCCGCCGCCTGAGCGACTTAGCCCGCGGACCCCATGACGTCTGGGTGGAACGGGGCGTAGACCGCCGATCCGTTCTCTCAGGCGGCTGGACCGACGGGGCACTGCGATCGAGGTCGACCGCCGATCGGAACGACCGACTTATTCAGGATGCATTTTCACGGCGGTGCGATCGAAGCCCGCCAGTAATGCCTTTTCAGGGAACAGCGCGCATGGCCAATGTCACTGCGGCAATGGTGAAGGAACTTCGCGAGAAGACCGGCGCCGGCATGATGGATTGCAAGAACGCCCTCAACGAGGTCGAGGGCAATATCGAATCGGCCGTAGACTGGCTGCGCAAGAAGGGCCTGTCCAAGGCGGCCAAGAAGTCGGGCCGCGTCGCGGCCGAAGGTCTGGTCGCGGCTGCGGTCGCCGATCGCAAGGGCGTCCTCGTCGAAGTCAATTCCGAAACGGATTTCGTTGCCCGGAATGCCGATTTCCAGAAGCTCGTCAAGACGATCGCGCAGGTCGCGCTAGACCGGGGCAGCGACGTCGGCGCGCTCGCGGGTGCAGCCTACCCCGGTGGTGGAACCGTGTCGGAGGCGCTCAGCAACGCTATCGCGACGGTCGGTGAGAACATGACGCTTCGGCGGGCCGCGGGCATCGAAGTGACGCAAGGTGTCGTGGGCCACTATGTGCACGGCTCGATGGGTGACGGGCTTGGCAAAATCGGGGTGATCGTCGGGCTGGAATCGTCCGGTGATGCCGCGGCCCTGGCGGCTCTTGGCCGGCAGATCGCCATGCATATCGCCGCCTCGAGCCCGTTGGCGCTTGACGCGGCATCGCTCGATCCGGCGACCGTGGCCCGGGAAAAGGCCGTGCTCGCCGAAAAGAACACCGGCAAGCCGGCCCATGTTCTTGAGAAGATCGTCGAGAGCGGGCTGAAGACCTATTACAAGGAGGTCAGCCTGCTGGATCAGAGCTACGTTCACGACAATGCCAAGACCGTGGCGCAAGCCGTGAAGGAAGCGGAAAAGACCGTTGGGGGGGCCATCAAAGTGACGGGCTTCGTTCGCTATGCCCTGGGCGAGGGCGTGGAGCGACCCGACTCGCCGGATTTCGCGTCCGAAGTCGCCAGCCTGGTCTAGTGCGCCTCCAATGCGCGCGAGGGCTCGGCCGAACCGCGTAAACCTGGTTCGTGCTGGAGTTCGCGCAGCCCGGTAGGCTGAGGCGGCATCGATGATGCCGCCTTTTTTTTCGAGCAATTCGCCTCGTCGGTTTGGGGATCATGTTGGCGTTGAAGAAGGAACAGCAGCTCATGATGTCCGGAAGCGGTGCAGGGATGTTCAGGCGCGTGGTCGTCAAACTGTCCGGGGAAGCGTTGACCGGTCCCGAGGCGCACGGCCTGCATGCGCCGACCGTGGCGCGCATTGCGTCGGATCTTGTCGATGCTGTGGATACGGGCGCCGAACTGGCGGTCGTGGTCGGGGGTGGAAACTTTTTCCGTGGGATTCAGGGCGCCAACAAGGGGATCGAACGCGCGCGCGCTGATTCGATCGGCATGCTCGCGACCGTGATGAATGCGCTCGCCATCGAAGCCGCCATCGAGGCGGAAGGGTTTCCGGCACGAGCCTTGTCGGCCGTGCCAATGCCGGCGCTGTGCCAGCCCTATTCGCGCCAGGCCACGTTGCATCATCTCTCCAAGGGGAGGATCTGCGTTCTGGCCGGAGGTACAGGCAATCCCTTTTTCACGACGGATACGGGCGCGGTGTTGCGGGCCGCCGAACTGTCCGCCGACGTGGTCATGAAAGCGACCCAGGTGGACGGCGTTTATTCCGCCGATCCGAAGCTGGACCCCACGGCGGAGCGATACGAGAGGCTGACCCATGGGGAAGCCATCGGCAAAAACCTCGCCATCATGGACACGGCGGCGTTTGCCCTTGCACGCGAGAACCGCATCCCGATCATCGTCTTTTCCATTCAGGTCGAGGGCGCCATCCGGGCCGCCCTGGCGGGCGACGGGCGGTTCACGCTCGTGGTGCCGTGAACGCGGCAAAGTTCCGGGACGGGCGGACGATTGCGCATGTGAACCCGATTGGCCTCATGCTAAGAGATGTCGGCTAAAGTTCGGGATTGGGTTCCGTCGGCTTTGATCCGCGGACAAAACCTCATCAATGGATCTTCAACGTGAGTGCAGAATTCGACGTCGGCGAACTCAAGCGCCGCATGCAAGGCGCGATCCAGACTCTCCGGCACGAGTTGACCGGCCTGCGAACCGGCCGAGCCAGCTCGGCCCTGGTGGAACCGGTTCAGGTGCACGCCTATGGCCAGGTCATGCCGCTCAATCAGGTGGCCAGCATAACGGTGCCCGAACCACGCACGCTGTCGGTGCAGGTCTGGGACAAGGGCATGGTCAACGCAGTCGACAAGGCCATCCGCGACGCCAATCTGGGCCTGAGCCCGGTGATCGAGGGCCAGACCTTGCGTCTTCGGATTCCTGAACTGAACGAGCAGCGTCGCCGCGAGATGGTGAAGCTCGCCCACAAATACGGCGAAGAGGGTCGCGTCGCGGTGCGCCATGTGCGGCGGGACGGCATCGACAGGCTCAAGAAGCTGCTCAAGGACAAGACGCTCTCCGAGGATGACGAGAAGCGCTTCGAAGCCGAAGTTCAGAAGGCGACCGACCAGGCCGTGCTCGAGGTGGATGCCGTTGTCGAGGCGAAAGAAAAAGAGATTATGCAGGTCTAGGGCCGGACGGATGGTTCCGCGGCCTGAATTGGGATTGATTGCAGCATGGACGGCGATGGGGCTCGTACTCGAACCTTTGACGCGCACGGCCTGAACGAGCGCCGGTCGGTCCCCGCCCATGTTGGCATCATCATGGACGGTAATGGACGGTGGGCGGCCGCCAGGGGCCTGCCGCGCTTCGAGGGGCACCGCCGCGGCGTGGAAGCGTTGCGCCGCACTGTCCGAGCTGCCATCGACCTCGGCATACGCTACCTCACGGTCTATAGCTTCTCGTCGGAAAACTGGACGCGGCCGCTCGAGGAGGTGTCCGACCTCATGGGGCTGCTCAAGCGCTTCATCCGCAAGGACTTGGCTGATTTGCACCGCAACGGGGTGCGGGTTCTCATCATCGGGGAACGGGACGGTCTCGCTCCGGACATCTGCAGCCTGCTGAGCGAAGCCGAGGAACTGACGCGCCGCAATGTCGGACTGCAGCTTGTGGTGGCGTTCAACTATGGCGGGCGGCAGGAGATCGCCGGCGCCGTGCGGCGTATCGTGGATCGCGTTCAGTCGGGCGAGATCACGCCGGCGTCCATCGATGCCGACCTCATTGCCGCGCATCTCGATACGGCCGGCATTCCTGACCCAGACTTGATAATCCGCACCTCGGGCGAGCAGCGTCTGTCGAACTTTCTCATGTGGCAGACCGCCTATTCCGAATTCGTGTTTCTGCCGGGACATTGGCCCGACTTCGATCGCGAGTCGCTCGAAAGCGCCCTGGCTGCGTATCGATCGCGCGAACGGCGCTTTGGCGGTGTGGTATCCGAGCATGTCGGCCGCAAGGTGAAGACCGCCTTATGACGGGCTTGGCCCAGGAACCGCAATCGAGCGCCCCGGGGGCGCCAGCGCCCCGTAAGCGTGCCGACTGGAGCGAACTCGGACCGCGGATCGCCTCGGCCATCGTGCTGATGGCGGTGGCACTTGCCGTGACGTTTCTGGGCGGTCACCCCTTCGATCTGTTCTGGCTCGTGGCGAGTCTTGCGATTCTCTGGGAATGGCAGGGCCTGGTCGGCGGAACGCGCCGGTTCAGCGTAGTTTTCATCGGAGCCCTGGCGCTGGCTGGGGCGGCCGCCTTCGCGGGCGGCGGACTGCCGGGCTATTCGATCCTGCTCCTGGCTGCAGCCGCGATCGCATCCGCTTCCTGCGCGGCGCCCGGCAAAGCCCTCATGTCGGCCAGCGGCGTTATCTATGCGGGCGCCCTGGTCACGGCCGTGTGTCTGCTCAGGGCTTCCTTCCCGAATGGAATGGAAGCCATCCTGTGGCTCTTCGCGGTGGTCTGGGGAACCGACGTGATGGCGTTTTTCGGCGGCCGCCTGATTGGAGGCCCGAAGCTGGCGCCGCGCTTTTCGCCGTCGAAGACGTGGTCGGGCTTCGTGGTAGGTGTGGTGTCCGGCAGCCTGCTCGGCTGGGCCATTTCGCCCTCGCCCGCTTGCTGGGCCTGCATGGTGGTGCTCGGAATGCTGACCGGCGCCGTGTCGCAGGTGGGCGATCTCTTCGAGTCGTCGTTGAAGCGCCGCTCCGGTGTGAAGGACGCGAGCGGGCTCATTCCCGGACACGGCGGCGTGATGGATCGCCTCGACGGCTTCCTGTTCGCGGCGGTCTTCGCGGCCCTGTTGGGCGTTGGACGCTACGGGGTCGCTTCCGCGGGCGCGGGACTTTTCATGTGGTGAGAACGGTATGACGTCGGACAGCTTCCCAACCCAACCCAAGGCGTTCGCGTCCCTGCCGCCGCAAGGGGCGCCGAGGGACGTCGTGATCTTGGGGGCGACCGGGTCGATCGGGCGGTCGACCGCGCAGGTCCTGGCGCTTCATCCGGACCAGTTTCGTGTCGTGGCCATCGCGGGCGGCCGGGATGCGGCAGGGCTGGCCAAAGCCGCCATCGCGCTGAACACCTCCTTCGCGGCCATAGCCGACCCGTCCTGTTATGCCGAGTTGAAGGCCGTTCTCGGTTCGAGCGGCATCGAGGTTGCGGCGGGACCTGAGGCCGTGATGGAGGCGGCACGCCGTCCTTCGGACGTGGTGATCGGCGCGATCGCGGGAACGGCCGGGATGCGGCCGACCTTTGCGGCTATCGAAGCCGGACGAACGATCGCTTTGGCCAACAAGGAGACGCTGGTCTGTGCCGGCGATGCCGTCATGGAGGCCTCGGCGCGCTTTGGCGCGCGCTTGCTGCCGCTCGATAGCGAGCACAATGCCATCTTCCAGGCCCTCGGCGATGCCGATTGGGGCTCGATCGAACTCATGACCCTGACGGCCTCGGGCGGACCGTTCCGCACCTGGACCGCCGAGCGCATCGCCGCCGCGACGCTCGATCAGGCGCTGGCCCATCCCAACTGGGCCATGGGCCCCAAGGTCACCATCGACTCGGCGGGCCTGATGAACAAAGGCCTCGAGTTGATCGAGGCCCATCATCTGTTCGGCATAGCGGCGGAACGTCTCAGGGTGGTGGTTCATCCGCAATCGGTCGTTCATGGGCTGGTGAGTTTCGCCGACGGCTCCGTAACGGCAGGCTTGGCGCTGCCCGACATGCGCGTGCCGATCGCCCATTGCCTGAGCTACCCGCATCGGCTGGAGAGCGGAGCCCGCAAGCTCGACCTGGCAAGTCTCGGCTCCCTGACCTTCGAGGAGCCCGACCTTGTTCGGTTTCCCGCTCTGCGCGCCGCCATCGACGCTTTACGCCAAGGCCAAGGTCTTCCCACGGTGCTCAACGCGGCGAACGAAGTCGCGGTCGAGGCCTTCATCTCCCGACGCATCGGCTTTGCCGACATCGTGCGTCTTGGTCGAACGCACTTGCGAAGCTGGACTTGAGAGAGGGGTTCGCCAGGACCCCCTACACGATCGACGAGGCCATCGACGTTGACCATGTTGCGAGAGAAAGGGCGGCCTCGCTCTTGGTTTAGACACTTCGAAGTGAGAGTGTAAACGCATCGCTAACCATTCGGCGATGTCGCTGACCGTTACGGCCGTTTCCTCAGGGTCCGCAACGCTCCTCCTGCGACCGCTCCGCAATGGGACTCGAAGGGTTCGAGGGAGTTCTCGATGTTGTTTGCCCATATCGGCTCGGTGTTCGGCTATCTCGTGCCCTTCCTGTTCGTGCTCACCATCGTGGTGTTCTTCCACGAACTCGGTCACTTTCTGGTCGGGCGATGGTGCGGGGTTCAGGTCGACGTGTTCTCCTTGGGCTTCGGTCCCGAGGTGGCAGGCTTCGTCGACCGCAAGGGGACCCGATGGCGCCTCGCCGCCATCCCGCTCGGCGGCTACGTCAAGTTTCATGGCGACGTCAACGTGGCCAGCGCGCAAGCGGACGCCTCCACGGCGCAGATGCCCGCGGCCGAAAGGGCCGTGACGTTCTCGGCGCAACCCGTTTGGGAAAGGGCCGCCATCGTGGCAGCCGGGCCCATCGCCAATTTCCTGCTGGCGATCGTGATCTTCTCGGGCACTTTCTACGTCCAGGGCAAGCCCGTGCTCCTGCCGCGCGTGGAAACGATCGTTCCGGGCAGCGCGGCCGCATCCGCGGGTTCATGGCAGGCGATTATGTCGTGTCGATCGACTCGACGCCGATCGAGAGTTTCGCCGACATGCAGCGCATCATCAGCGGCGCGAGCGAACGGCCGCTCGAATTCCAGGTTGAGCGCGGCTCCAGCACGCTCACGCTCAATGCCACGCCCGAGCGCAAGGACGTGGTCGGCCCGTTCGGAACGTCTCGGATCGGGGTCCTCGGAGTGACTGCATCGAGCAACCCAGCGGACTTCAAGACCGCGCATCTTTCGCTGCCTCAGTCGATCTCGACGGCGGCCCAGGAGACCTGGTTCGTGATCGACCGGACCGCCAGCTACATCGGCGGGCTCTTCGTCGGCCGAGAAACGACGGCGCAGATCTCCGGTCCGATTCGAATCGCGGAGGTCTCGGGTGAAGTGGCCAAGATCGGGCTCGGGGCGCTGCTCAATCTGGCGGCGATTCTCTCGATTTCGATCGGTTTGATTAACCTTGTTCCCGTTCCGCTGCTCGACGGCGGTCACCTTATGTACTTCGCCTTCGAAGCCGCCCGTGGCCGTCCCATGAGCGAGAGGGCTCAGGAATTCGGGTTCCGAATCGGCCTCGCTCTCGTGTCCATGCTGATGATTTTCGCGACCTACAACGACATCGCACGCCTTGTGCATGGCTGACCAAGACGCCCTCGGCCGTGTCGCCAGGGCAACGGCATGCGATATTCGGGAGTGGGGAAGCGCCAACGCGGTTTGCACCCTCCCGTAAACCTAGTAGAAGCGAAATTCCTGGAAAAGGAGACTCCTGGAGCCTGCAAAGGTTCCGGAACTAACGACGGGGGATCGCTCGCGAGCGATCCAACTCAGTCGAGAATGGACAGGGATCGATTGCCGATGCGTTTTCTTCGAGGCTTTCTGACCAAGTTCGCCTTTGCGGTCGTGATGACCGCATGCGTGGCGGGCTTTGCGGCGCCGGCGTCGCAGCCGCGATCGTGGTTGAAGGGAACCACCGCGTGGATGCTGAGACGGTCCGCACCTATTTCAAGGGGCAGGACCAGGCGAACATCAACCAAGCCGTCAAGGATCTCTACGCCACCGGTCTCTTCTCCGACATTCAGGTCAGCCAGCAGGGTGGGCGCGTCGTCGTTCACGTGGTGGAGAACAACGTCATCAATCGCGTGTTCTTCGAGGGGAACAAGAAGGTTAAGAGCGAGCAGCTCGAGCCCGAGGTTCAGTCCAAGACGCGTGGGCCCTATTCTCCGGCCATCGTGCAGGCCGACGTCCAGCGCGTGCTGGAAATCTACCGACGCTCCGGCAACGGCAACGCGAAGGTCACGACGCGCACCGTCGATCTGCCCAATGGTCGGGTGGACGTGGTCTTCACGATCGACGAAGGCAGCAAGACCGGCGTCAAGTCCATCAACTTCGTCGGCAACCACGCCTATTCGGAACGCAAGCTCCGGGGTCTGATGCAGACCACCGAGATGAACTTCCTGTCGTGGCTGAAGAACACCGACATCTATGATCCCGACAAGATCGCGTCCGACGAAGAGCTGATCCGCCGCTTCTACCTGCGCAATGGCTATGCCGATTTCCGCATCGCCGGCACGGACGTGAAGTTCAATGGCGAAGAGGGCGGTTACATCATCAACATCACGGTCGAAGAAGGCTTGCCCTATACGGTGAGCACCGTGAACATCGACTCGCATCTCCCCGACATCAAAGGTGACACGCTGCGCTCCGCCGTGCGGGTGGAACCCGGCGACACCTACGACGGCGACCTCGTGCAGAAGTCCGTCGAAGCGCTGACCCGCGAGGTCGGCCGGCGGGGCTATGCGTTCTCCGAGGTTCGCCCGCGGGGCAACACGGATCCGGCGACCCACACGGTTTCGATCGGCTTCGTGATCGACGAGGGCCCGCGCGTTTACATCGAGCGGATCAATGTCCGTGGAAACACCAGGACGAGGGACTACGTCATTCGGCGCGAGTTCGACATCGGCGAAGGCGACCCCTACAACAAGGTGCTGATCGACAGGGCCGAGCGGCGCCTCAACAGCCTGGGCTTCTTCAAGAAGGTCAAGATCACCAACGAGCCCGGCTCTTCGCCCGATCGCGTCATCATCGACGTGGATGTCGAGGATCAGCCCACGGGATCGTTCGGTATCTCGGGCGGCTACTCGACCACCGACGGCTTCATCGCCGAACTCTCGGTGACCGAGTCGAACTTCCTTGGTCGCGGCCAATTCGTGAAGGTGGCCGTGCAGGAAGGCCAGTATGCGCGCGGCATCGATTTCTCGTTCACCGAACCGTACATTTTCGACACGCGGGTTGCCGCCGGCTTCGACCTCTTCGCCAAGCAGAACGACAACACGCAATATACCGACTACACGACCTTCGTGACCGGCGGTACGGTGCGGTTGGGCATTCCGATCACGGACGAGTTTGCGATCTCGCCGCATTACTCGCTGTACAATACCAACATCAGCATTCCGAACACGTCGTCGACGCCGTTCAATGATTGCACCTTCCCGATCGACGGCACGACGCCAGGCTTCGCGTCGCTGTCCAGCGTGCCGCCGACGGTCGATTCGAACTGCCTGACGAACGGCGAGGCTTCGCTGGCCATCAAGGAGTCGCAAGGCAATACGTTGACGTCGCTGGCCGGCTTCAACCTCGACTACAATACCCTCGACAACCGCAAGGACCCCACCTCGGGCCTGTTCGCCGAGCTTCGCCAGGATGTTGCGGGCCTGGGTGGCGACTCGCAGTTCGTTCGCACCTCGGGTGACCTGCGCTACTACCGGCCGATTTTCGAGGACTTCATCGGCATCGTCCATCTGCAGGGCGGCAACATCACCGGCTTCGGCGGCGAGAAGCAGCTGCGGATTTCGGATGAGTTCCAGATGGGGCCAACGCTCGTCCGCGGTTTCGCACCGTCCGGCATCGGGCCGCGCGACATCAGTGACCCGAGCAGCGCGCAGTACAATCCTCTCGGCGGCTCCGAATATTTCGGCGCCTCCTTGGAAGTGCAGTTCCCGCTTCCCTACCTGCCGCGTGACCTCGGGCTGAGGGGTGCAGTGTTCTCGGATGCCGGTACGGCCTTCGGATACAATGGCAGGACGAACTTCACGCCTGGGGGTGGTGCCTGCATCACCGGCGGTGTGGCGCCCCTGTACACGCAGGGCACCTGCGTGGATGTGCGGGACTCCAATGTGATCCGGTCGTCGGTGGGCGCCAGCTTGTTGTGGGCCTCTCCGCTTGGCCCGATCCGCTTCGACTACGCCTATGCGATGACCAAGGACCAGTACGACGTTACGCAGGCGTTCCGCTTCTCGGGCGGTACGCAGTTCTGATCCGGGCGTACCCTCACGGCCGGATGACGGAACGCATCGGCTCGCGTAAGGATCCGCGAGCCGATCGCGTCGGGGACGGACGGATTGGCCGCATGAGCGCACCTGTGTTTCGACGCGCTGCGTGCGAGCCGACCATTGCCGAGATCGTGACCTGGACTGGGGCGAAGCCGCCCCAGGGGGCGGATCTCGGGATCAGGATAACAGCGGTGGCGGCCCTGGATCAGGCCGGTCCGGGCACCCTCGGCTTTCTCGATAATCCGAAATATGTCGGCTCGCTGGCGCAAACGCGGGCGAGTGCCTGCCTGGTTCCCGAGCGCTATGCCGCCCAGCTTCCGCCCGGAACGGTCGCACTTGTCACGGCCGAGCCGCAGCGCGCCTATGCGATCGTGCTCGGCAAGCTCTATCCCGATGCGCTGCGGCCTGGCTCCGTGTTCGGGACGTCCGGCATCTCTCCGGGAAGCTCGGTGCACCCGGACGCGCGGCTCGAAAGCGACGTCACGGTCGACCCCGGAGCGATCATCGGGCCGGGGGCAGAAGTGGGCGCCCGCAGCCTGATCGGCGCCCATTGCGTCATCGGTCCCGGGGTCCGGATTGGGCGGGACTGCTCGATCGGAGCGCAGACCACGGTCATCAACGCGCTGATCGGCGATCGCGTGATCCTGCACCCGGGCGTGCGGATTGGTCAGGACGGGTTCGGTTTTGCGATGAGCTCGAAAGGCCACTTGAAGGTGCCCCAGATCGGGCGGGTGGTCATTCAGGACGATGTCGAAATCGGTGCAAACACGACCGTGGACCGGGGATCGAATCGCGATACCGTGATCGGTGAAGGGTCTAAAATCGACAACCTCGTTCAGATCGGCCACAACGTTCAGGTCGGCCGGCATTGCGTCGTGGTGTCCCAGACGGGGATTTCGGGATCGACGACCTTGGGAGACTTTGCCGTCACCGGAGGGCAGGTCGGGCTTGCCGGCCATCTGACGATCGGATCCGGGGCACAGATCGGCGCCAAGTCGGGAGTGATGAACGACATCCCGGCCGGCGAGCGATGGTTCGGGATCCCGGCGCAATCGGCCCGGGAACAGTTCCGCCTGCACGCGACGCTCCGGCGGCTTGGGCGAAACGAGGCGACTCCGAAGTCTGGACCAAGCCGGGCGATGCGTCAGCCCGAATGAGGGCCGCTTCGGTTACAAGACATGCAACTGCGCTCTTGGGCAGCGGGTCGCACCGCCGCTCGACAGGCCAGAACCGGGAATGAGAATGGACGACGTCGCCTCAACGGACCTCGACGCGCTGGGCATCCTGCAACTCTTGGAATATCTGCCGCATCGCTATCCGTTCCTGCTCGTCGA
Source organism: uncultured Alphaproteobacteria bacterium (assembly GCA_963851175.1). Classification (GTDB taxonomy): domain Bacteria; phylum Pseudomonadota; class Alphaproteobacteria; order Rhizobiales; family Beijerinckiaceae; genus Lichenihabitans. Next base: position 305,224 of record CAWKNU010000005.1, read on the forward strand.
TCGCATCATCAAGATGCAGTCGGACGAGGCTTGCGTCGGCATCAAGAACGTGACCTTCAACGAGCCGCAGTTCCAGGGGCATTTTCCGGGTCGGCCCATCATGCCGGGAATATTGCTCGTTGAGGGAATGGCGCAAACTGCCGGCGCGTTGTGCGTTCACTCGCAGAAGCTGGCCAAGCCGAAGCTCGTCTACTTCATGACCATCGACAAGGCCAAGTTTCGCAAGCCTGTCGTTCCCGGCGATACCGTGGAATATCATCTGCGCAAGCTCCACAAGCGCCGCAACATCTGGTGGTACCGGGGGGAGGCGATGGTTGGCGGAACCCTCGTGTGCGAGGCGGAGCTCAGCGCCATGCTGGTTCTGGATTGAACGAGGCCCGGCTAGCGTCCGGCGAGGCGCGGTCCGAACCGCAGGCGCTCGCGTTCGATCGACCCCGGAACGCGGGGTCCGTTACCCTCAGGTTTGTCCGATACCCATTCCGACCTCTCCCGCGCGGCGGGGGGTTGGAAGCGTCTCGGACCGGAGAGAGATTGTAGAATGGCAGGAGCTGAACAACGAGAGGTCCGGACCGCCGCCCACGTCCACGCTTCGGCCGTCGTGTCGCCCGACGCGGTGCTCGGGCGCAATGTCGAGATCGGACCGTTCTGCGTCATCGGCCCCGAAGTGGAACTGGGTGATGACGTGCACCTCTTGTCGCATGTCGTGGTTGCCGGGCGCACCACGATCGGCGCAAGGACGCGGGTCTTTCCCTTCGCGTCGCTGGGACACGAGCCGCAGGACCTGAAATACGGCGGCGAGGCGTCGAGCCTGAGCATCGGGGCGGATTGCCTGATCCGGGAAGGTGTCACCATGAACCCTGGAACGGCGGCTGGCGGGCTGCTGACCAGCATCGGCGACAAAGGCGTCTTTCTGGCGCAAAGTCACGTTGCCCATGATTGTCGCATCGGCGAGAACGTCATCCTGTCCAACAACGTGATGCTGGCCGGCCATTGCCGGGTCGGCGATCATGCAATTCTCGGCGGCGGCGCTGCGGTGCATCAATTCGTCAGGATTGGCCCGCATGCCTTCATCGGTGGCCTCGCGGGAGTCGAACACGACGTCATCCCTTATGGGATAGCGCTCGGCAATCGCGCCCATCTGGCGGGGCTCAATCTCGTCGGGCTCAAGCGGCGCGGCTATTCGCGCGAGCAGATTCACGATCTTCGGCGAGCCTATCGGGCGTTGTTCGGCGGCGAGGGCACGCTGCAGGAGCGCGTCGAGCAGGTGGCGGCGGAGTTCCCGGGCCAGCCCGAGGTCGAGGCGGTGCTGCAGTTCTTGCGGGACGGCAAGGATCGGGCGATCTGCACCCCGCGCAACGGCAAAGATCTGGAATGATCCCTGCCGCAGAAGCCCGGCCGCGCGGACCGGAGCCTCTGAGGATCTTCCTGGTCGCAGGCGAGCATTCCGGCGATCATCTTGGCGCGGGATTGATGCGCGCCCTCCGGCTCCAAACCGATACTGTTCGATTCGACGGCGTGGGCGGGGACGAGATGGTCCGGGAAGGACTCCACTCGCTTTTTCCCATGTCCGACATCGCCGTGATGGGCTTCGTCCCGGTGATTCGGAAGCTACCGCGGATCTTGCGGCGGATCGAGCAAACGGTGGCCGCGATCGTGGCCGCCAGGCCCGACGTACTGGTGATCATCGACAGTCCGGACTTCACCCATAGAGTGGCACGGGGTGTTCGCCGGCGCGTCCCCGCGATCCCGATCGTCGATTACGTCAGCCCGACGGTCTGGGCGTGGCGGCCGGGCAGGGCCCCCGCAATGCGGGCCTATGTCGATCACGTGCTGGCGTTGCTGCCGTTCGAACCCGAAGCCCACCGGCGGCTGGGAGGGCCCGCCTGCACCTATGTGGGCCACCCGCTGATCGAGCGTCTCGACGAGCTTCGGCCCAACGCGGAAGAGCGGGCAGCGCGCGAAGCGCCCACCCTGCTCGTCCTGCCGGGCTCCCGGCGATCCGAGATCCAGCGCCTGTCGGGCGTTTTCGGGGAGGCTGTCGAGCGGCTTGTCGGGCGACCTTGGGCCGATCGACGTCGTGTTGCCGGCCGTCGAGGACCTGCAGGCCGAAATCAGGGGCCATGTCGCGCGCTGGAAAATTCCGCCGAGAATCGTCACGGGCGAGGCCGCAAAGCTGGCCGCGTTCCGGCGAGCGCGCGCGGCGCTGGCTGCCTCCGGCACCGTGACGCTCGAACTTGCCTTGTCGGGCGTCCCAATGGTGGTGGCCTACAAGGTTTCGCCCCTCGAGGTCTGGCTCAGATACGTCGTTACCGTGCGAACCATGGTTCTGCCGAACCTTATCCTCGGCAGGAATGCCATCCCGGAGTTCTTCCAAGACGATTGCACGCCGGAGAGGCTCGCCCGGGCACTGCAGCCGCTGCTCATCGGAGGGCCCGAACGTGGCCAGCAGATCGCGGCCTTCGCCGAACTGGACGCTCTCATGCGCCTCGAAGGGGCGGAAAGCCCGAGCCGCAGGGCGGCCGCTATCGTGCTTTCGACGGTAAGTACGATCACTGATTCGGCGTCGACTTAAGGTTTCGACGTCCGGTTTTAAGTACTTATCAACCATAGCAGGGCATTCCTATACGGGCTGGGTCTTGAACCTGAGCTCGTCGCCTGCCTCGGATCGCGTGGTCCGAGTGGTCGCTCCTGGAGCTCCGGTCATGGGGACCCGACAAATGATCGAGGTCGATGATGTCGATTCGGAGCGAAATCGAAAACGGACAAGCGCACGCTGCGCCTGCCAGCGGTGAACTGGACGTCCGTGCGCTCGGCCGGGGGTTGCGCCGGCGGAAAGGCTGGATCATCGGCCCGACCGTCGCATGCTGTGCCCTCGCGGTTGCCTTCGTGTCGCTGGTCCAGCCCCGCTATACTGCCGACGCCAAGGTTCTGATCGAAAACGGCGAAAGCTATTTCACCCGGCCCGACAAGGCGGAGCTGCAACCGCCGGCGCTCCCCGACGACGAGGCGATCCAAAGCCAAGTCCAGCTGATTTCCTCGCGCGACATCGCCCGGGAAGCCATCAAGCAGCTCGATCTCAAGGGCAATCCGGAATTCGATCCCTTGGCCAAGGGCATCAATGCCTTTTCGCGCCTGATGATCGTCCTTGGCCTAGAACGCGACCCCACGAGCATATCGCCCGAGGACCGCATCCTGCAGTCCTATTACGAGAAGCTGACCGTCTTCCCGGTCAACAAGTCGCGCGTGATCACGATCGAATTCAGTTCTGTCGATCCCGAGCTCGCCGCCAGGGCGGCGAATACCATCGCCGATTTGTACATCGGAGCGCAGTCCTCGGCCAAACGCGACAGCGCCCGCGCAGCTGCGGCATCGCTTGAGTCGCTGCTGGCCGACCTCAGGACCCGCGCTGCCGATGCCGAGGCCAAGGCCAATGCCTTCCGCAGCCAATCGGGACTGCTGGTCGGAACCAACAACAACACCATCACGGCGCAGCAACTCGCCGACATCAGCACCCAGCTCGCCCAGGCGCGCACCGCGGAAGCCGATGCGCAAGCCAAGGCGAAGTTGCTGCGGGAGATGATCAGGCAGGGCCGCATCAGCGAAGTTCCGGATGTCGCCAACAACGAACTGATCCGCCGCATTTCCGAACAGCGGGTCAATCTGGCGGCCGACATCGCGCTCCAGTCGCGGACGTTGCTGCCGGGCCATCCCCACATGCAGGAGCTCAACGCTCAGCTCCGGAACGTCGACACCCAGCTGCGTGCGGCCGGTGAGAAGGCCGTCAGGACCCTCGAAAACGATGCGCGAATCGCGGCGAGCCGGGTCGAGAACCTTTCAGCCGCACTGGACATCCAGAAGAAGACGGCGAGCACGGCCGGCGTCGACCAGGTTCAGCTGAACACGCTCGAACTGCAGGCCAGGCTGCTGAAGGACCAGCTCGAATTCAACACCACGAAGTACCAGGAAGCGATGGCGCGGGAGAGCGCGGCCTCGACTCCCGCCGATGCGCGGCTGATCTCGCGCGCCGACCCGCCGCAGGTGCCCTCCTTCCCCAAGAAGCTTCCGCTGATCGCCATCATCACGCTCGCGGGCCTGGTGCTTTCGATCGGTCTCCTGATGGCGCGGGAGCTGCTGTCCGGCCGGGCCTTTACGGCCGATCGCATCGAGCCCGTGGTCCCGGTGCAAAGGGACATCGCGCCGGTCCTTCCCGTGGTCAGCGCGGCGGTCCCGCAGACGATGGCGTCGCCCTCCGAGGTTGTGGCGGAGCCTGTGGTTCGGAACAGCGAGCCTGATATCCTGCAAGCTCTCCGGGAGCTTCGATCCAGCCGCAGCGCGGCCGTGGCCACCCGGGTTCTCTTGAGCGCGCCTTCGGCGGCAAGCGAAACCGCGGCGGCCGGGGTTGCCCTTGCCCGGCAGCTTTCGCGCGAGGCCCGGACCATCATGGTGGACTTCGATCGCCAGGCGCCCGCGTTGACCGATCTGCCGGTGGCGGCCGCGACCTCAACCCCAGAGGGGGGCGATGTGCCGGGTCTGAGTGAATTGTTGGCCGGAGAGGCGACCTTCGCCGAGATCATCCACAGGGATAGTCTGTCGCGTCTCCATGTGGTTCCGGTTGGCAAACGAGACCTCGCCGAGAATGGGCATGCGGAATTTGCCCTTGTTCTCGACGCGCTCGCCGAAACCTATGATTTCGTCGTCATGCACGCTCCGTCGCCTGATCACTCCGTCACCCGAACGCTGTCGGAGAGCGCGGACGCGACCGTGTTGCTGCGCGCCGAGGGCACGCCCGAAGCCGAACTGAAGAGTGCGCGCGCCTATCTCGAGGAGCGAAGCTCCGGACCGGTCTATATGGTTTCGACCTCAAGCCTGGCGGCTGCCGGACTGGTGCGTGACGCTGCGTGAAATGACCCGCTTGGTCTTGCGAAGCGCCTGAACCAGCTTCCAGGCCCAGGCGGATTGCTTGACCGAGCGTTTGGCGTGCAGCCTGAGGCGCTCGGCCAGGGCGAACAGGCTGCCGCGAGCCGATATGCCGACGAGGCTGTCGAAGAGCGGCTCGGGATCGGGGCAATAGGTGTCCTTGTACCGCGCCTCGCCGATGCCGAGGTCGAATACGGTCAGGCCGGCCTCGCATTTGGAGCGGATCAATGCGGCGAGCAGGAGCTCGCCCGGGCTGGTCCGCAATAGTTCCGGGTTGGAGTCGAAGGACATCACCATCCCGCAAAAGCGCTGCTTGAGGATGGCTCCTGCGAAGGTCGCCAATATGCGGTCTCCGCAGTAAAGAGCGTGCAGTTCGACCGCCGGGTCGGGGCCGGATGCGATCGAGGCCTGTTCCAGGAACCTGCGCTGCAGCGGCAGGTCGATCGGGCTGAGGCCGAGTGCAGCGCTGCGAGCGCGCCGCTGGGCCACGAAGGCATCGAGAATGCGCTCGGCATCGGCGGGGCTTCGAGCAATCCGGTATTCGACAGGGCCAAGCGCCTTCATGCGCGCTGTTTTCTGTCGGAGCTTCTTGCGCGATTCGCGAGACAGGTTCTGTTTGAAATAGTCTTCCGGGTCGGGCGTCAGCGTCACCTTGTGGGCAAAACTGGGGCTCGGCTGGCCCGGCAAATGCGCCAGGGGATTGGCCGTGCCCTCCCATTCCAGCGGCTGGTTGCGAAAGGCGAACAGGTCGACAGCGAGATCGCCGGCTCGCGCCGCGGCTTTCAGCAGCCTTTGGATTTCCCCTCGAGTCCACCGGATGTCCTGTCGGAACAGGCCGAGGTTGAAATTGCTGTCCTTGCCTCCGAGAAAACCGCAGATCGTGAGAAAACCTTGCCGCCAGAGCCCGAGCGGAAGCAGCGCTACGGGTTCGTCCTCGGCATCGTAGGCGATGACGAGAAAAGGCGACACGCCTGTGGACCGGCCGGTAGAGTGGATCCAGGGAAGCAGCCAGCGTCGGGTCTGGTACGGGGAAATCGCCGAATTCGTCTCGAGCTTGCGCCAGGCGTCTAGGGCATTTCCAGGCTCGCGACAGATCTCGACGCGGTCGAACGATGCCGGATGCCCGTCGTTTTTCAGGGTCGAAGGAGATCCTTCAGCCGAGTTCGGCGGTCGCAACGTTGCAGCGTCGAGCATACGCGGTCTCCGAGCCCTGGCCGTGGAAGGCCCTCTGTGAACCAGCGATAGCAAGAAAGGATCAACGGCTTCTTGATTAGATGGATAGTCGATTGCTTGGAGCGGATGGCACGTGCGTCAGAAACTGATCGGAGCGGGTTTCTCGCTGTTCGGCGCCACACGGCTGCATCGGCTTGCCGGTCCGGGGCTGCGGGGCCTTGGTGCCATCCTGATGTTCCATCATGTGAGGCCGCCGCGCGAGCAACAATTCCGGCCCAATGGGCTCCTGGAAATCGCGCCCGCATTTCTGGAAGCCGTCGTGATCCGCTTGCGAAAGCTCGGCTACGACATCGTGACGATGGACGACGCCGTGGCCCGCACAAGGAAAGCGGAGCACGACCATCCCTTCGCGGTGCTGACCTTCGACGACGGCTATCGCGACAATGTCGAACACGCGCTGCCGATCCTCGAGCGACACGCTGCGCCCTTCACCATGTATGTGGCGACCGGCTTTGCGGACCGCACGGCCCGGCTATGGTGGATGGAACTCGAGGAGGCGGTCCGTCGCGCCAAGAGCGTCGACATTGCAATCGGAAGCGCGACCGTCAAGCAGCCTGCCGACACGCTGCGGCAGAAGCGCGCGGCCTTTCAGGCTCTCTATTCCCATCTGCGCCAGGGCTCTGAAGAGCAGTTGCGCGCTGTCCTGGACCAGCTTTGTGCGGAGACCCAGATCGACCGGCCCGGGCTCGTGCGGGAGCAGTGCATGGATTGGGAGGCAACTGCGAGCCTAGCCGAGCACCCGCTTGCGACCATCGGGGTCCACACGCTTACCCATCCCAGGTTGGCCAAGCTCGATGAGCCCACCATGATGGCCGAAATGCGTGAAAGCCGGAACGAGATCGAAGCGAGGCTTGGCCGCAAGGCGCGCCATCTCGCCTACCCGGTCGGCGATCCCACATCGGCCGGCACGCGGGAGTTTGCGGCCGCGCAGACTCTGGGATTCACCACGGCGGTGACGACCCGGCCGGGGCTGGTCTATGCCGAGCATGCCGAGCATCTCACGGCCTTGCCGCGTCTCTCGGTCAATGGGAATTGGCAGGATCTGCGCAATATCGAAGTGCTGCTGTCGGGGGCCGCCTTCGCGCTGTGGAACCGGGGCAGGCGGGTCAACGCCGCATAGTCTCCAACCAGATTGCTGGACGGCGTGTCAGGCGCCGCTCTCCGGGTCAGGCCGCTCCATCCAGGCGAGCAGGGGCATCAGGGGCAAGATCCAGGCTAAACCAACCACGGCAAAATAGATGGTCTGCGCCCATCGCGCCGCGTCATGGACGGGTCGCGTCTCGGACAGAACCATCGCACAAAGCGCGTAGACGGACACGAAGGTCAGCATCACGGCGGTGCCAATGAATTTTCGAGTACGTCGCCCCATAAAGATCCCCAAGCGGCGGAAATTCCGTTCTGTGCCGAACCCCCTCGCTTCTGATAGCAAAAGACGCGTCCGTGCAAGATGCGACAGGGTGCGCGTGGACGCGCGACTGCGCGCGTTCTAATCCGTCGCGGGCACTCGCGTACTGTTGCGTCCTTGTCGAGGTTCTTCCATGTCTTTGCGCCAAAGCACGATCGAGGCCGTGGCGCTGCCTCGCGAAAACCACGCCCAGGTCCAGGTTCGGGCGGACGACATGGCCCCAGTTTCGCTCAGGCCGGTTCGGCTCTGGCTCTGGGCGGTGGCGTTTTGCATCTTTCTCATGGTCATCGTTGGCGGCGCGACGCGGCTGACCCAGTCAGGCCTGTCGATCACGGAATGGAAGCCCATGATCGGCGTGATCCCGCCCCTGACCCCGGCAGCCTGGCAGGCCGAGTTCGACCGGTACAAGGCCATACCGCAATACGCCCAGCTGTTTCCCGACATGGACGTCGAGGGCTTCAAGAGCATCTTTTATTGGGAATGGGCCCATCGCCTGCTCGGCCGGTTCATCGGCGTGCTGTTCGCAGTGCCGCTGGTGGCGTTCTGGATCGGCGGACGTCTGACACTCCCGTTGAAGCCGAGGCTGATCGGGCTGCTGGCCTTGGGCGGATTGCAGGGCGCGATCGGCTGGTGGATGGTGAAGTCGGGGCTCAGCGCCCGGGTGGACGTGTCCCAGTACAGGCTGGCCATCCATCTCGTGACCGCATCGATCACCTTCGCCTGGGCGATCTGGCTCGCCGAAGGGCTGCGGCGCTCGGATGCGATCGACGCGAGGTCGGATCAGCCCCGCCTGCGCCGGACCGGCAGCCTCTTGGTGCTGGTGGTCTTCGCGCAGCTGGCGCTCGGCGCGCTGGTGGCCGGACTGCACGCCGGCCTCATCTACAACACGTGGCCCCTGATGGACGGCCACTTCATTCCCCCCATGGCCGACCTTGCGCGGCAGTCACCGCTCTGGTCGAACCTTTTCGAGAACATCACGACGGTGCAGTTCGACCACCGCATGATGGCCTATCTAGTGTTGCTGATCGCCGTGCTTCATGCCGTCGACGCGATGAGGCACGCGCCCGGCCTGCCCGTGGCGCGGCGGGCGGTTGCACTCGCGGGGCTGGTCGGATTGCAGGCCGTGCTGGGGATCACGACCTTGCTGCTGGTCGTGCCGCTGTGGGCGGCACTGGTCCATCAGGCTTTCGCGATGATCGTGCTCGGCACCGCGGTCGTGCACCGCCGGATGATGTCGCGGTCGCCGATGCCGCGGCCCGGAACCTATTCCCCGCTCGCGGCCGCCAAGGCCTGATCGAGGTCGGCGATCAGGTCGGCGGCATCCTCGATGCCGATAGACAGTCGCACCGTGCCGGGTCCCGCGCCGACGTTGATCTTCTGCTCATCCGTAAGCTGGCGATGCGTCGTCGAGGCCGGGTGGATGACCAGCGAGCGCGTGTCCCCGACATTGGCCAGATGCGAGAAGAGCTTCAGGCTCTTGACCAGGGCGATGCCGGCCTCATAGCCGCCCTTCAGCGCGAAGGTGAAGACTGCGCCGGCGCCCTTGGGACAATAACGCTGGGCCAGCGCATGGTAGGGGTCGGAGGGCAGCCCCGGATAGCTGACCGTCTCGACCGCTGGGTGCTGGGCCAGGAATTTCGCGACCTCGAGCGCGTTGTCCGAATGGCGCTGCATGCGCAGCGGCAGGGTCTCGATGCCGGTGAGGATCAGGAAGGCATTGAACGGCGAGAGCGCCGGGCCGAGGTCGCGCAGGCCGAGCACACGCGCCGCGATCGCGAACGCGAAGTTGCCGAATGTTTCCCCCAGCACCATGCCGGCGTAATCGGGCCGGGGCTCGCACAGGGCAGGGTAGCGCTTGTCAGCCAGCCAGTTGAAGGTGCCCCCGTCCACGATCAGGCCGCCGATCGAATTGCCGTGGCCGCCCAGGAACTTGGTCGCCGAATGGACGATGATGTGCGCGCCGTGCTCGAAGGGGCGAACCAGATAGGGGGACGCCAGCGTGTTATCGACGATCAGCGGGATCTTGGCCTTGTTGGCGACGGCCGCGACTGCCGCGATGTCAGTGATGACGCCGCCCGGATTGGCGATCGACTCGATGAAGATGGCCTTGGTCTTGTCCGAGAGCGCCGCCTCGAAAGAGGAGATGTCGTCCGGCTCGGCCCATTTCACGTGCCAGCCGAATTTCTTGAACGAGTGGGTGAACTGGTTGATCGAGCCGCCATACAGTTTTCGCGAGGCGATGAACTCGTCGCCGGGCTCGAGGAGGGTTTGAAAGACGATCAATTGCGCCGCATGGCCCGAAGCGACGGCGAGCGCCGCTGTACCGCCCTCCAGCGCCGCGACGCGCTCTTCGAGCACCGCGCAGGTCGGGTTGCCGATCCGCGAATAGATGTTGCCGAACGCCTGCAAACCGAACAGGGCCGCCGCGTGGTCCACGTCTTCGAACACGAAGGACGTGGTCTGGTAGATCGGCGTGGCGCGCGCGCCCGTCGAGGGATCGGGCTGCGCGCCGGCATGGACCGCGAGGGTGGCAAAGCCGGGAGCGGGCGGATCGAGAGCGTCTGCGGTCATGGTGCTTCCTTTGATCCCTGTCGCGCCGGAGGCGTTGTCGCGGCACGTTGTGGCTCGCGGCTGCACGATCGAGTGTGTCAGATCGCATCTGGAACGTGAAGCGAAATAGTAGACGAACGGGACATCGCGTGATTGGCGTTCGTGATTGGCACCCCCCGGATTGCGCCAAAGCGCTCGGATCGACTTCGGTACGACATACGAGACCGGAGCTGATCCCTCTGGGCTAAGCCGAGCTCGTCGAAGGTTCAGCCTTCGTAGTGCAGAGGCAAAAGGCGCAACCGCGTACGCGCAGGGTCGATGCTGAGCAGAGCCCCCAACAACAACTAGGGCGCCATTTGCCGCAAACCGGCGACAACACGATTGCCGATCACGTCCAAATTGACGTCGTCGGCCCGGATCTGCACCACGCTAGGTCGGCGGCCTGTGTGGTAGCGAGAATCGCACTGAAATCAAGATCATGCGTGAGCACGATGTCCCCGCGGGTGCGCGAATAAGCCATGATTTCGGCGTCCGACGCGTCGGGCGGGCCAACCGAGGACCAGTGCTTCGCCCCGAACCCAGCCTCGGCCAGAAACTCGACCCAACGCGGCGAGAGGTTCATGTCGATCAGCAGCCTCATACTTCGGCTAGCTAGACCTCCCGCTCTTCGGCTCGCCATGCCGCGTATCGGAGCGCTTGAAGGATGTCCTCGCGCTCGAGATACGGATAGTCGGCAAGGAGAGCTTCGATGCTATAGCCCGCGCCGATCTGGCCCACGATCATGCCTACGGTGACCCGCATGCCGCGGATGCAGGCCTTGCCGCCCATCACTTCGGGTTTTCTGGTGACGCGGTCGAGGTGATCCACGTTCTGCTCCTTGTCGCAGCCGCCTTTCAGCGAAAGCGTCGAAATGCGTGCCGGCAATCGGCGGTTCGACTGTCTCACCTAGAAAAAAAGTCCGCATCAGCGGTTCAGCATCCGCTTCTGCACGCCTTGCCCCGCGAGCTTCGGCATCTTGGCGCTGATCACGCGCGAATTGATGCCGCTCCAGCCGATCTCTCCGGAGAGCCGGCCGAATTCGATCTTGGGGCAGCGGTTCATGATCACGGTCACGCCGCGGGCTTCCGCCCGTTGGGCCGCTTCATCGTTGCGCACGGTCAGTTGCATCCAGATGACCTTCGGCAAAGGGTCGAGCGCCAGGGCTTCGTCCACGATCGGGCCCGCAGCCTCGCTGTTGCGGAAGATGTCGACCATGTCGATCGGCTCGGGCACCTCGGCGAGGGTCGCGAAGACGGGCGCGGTGAGAATGGTCTGGCCTGCCAGGCCCGGGTTGATCGCGAAGACCCGGTAATCGTGCTGGAGCAGGTAGCGCAGCACCGCGAAGGACGGACGCGCCTGGTTGGCCGAGGCGCCGACGATCGCGACGGTTTTGACGCTGTCGAGGATCGTGCGGATAGCATCGTCTGGATAATGGTCGTGCGTCATCGGGGCGGGCTATCCTTTACGCCTTGAACTGGCATGCACATTCGCGTTCCCGAGGGCAAGTCCCTCGAGTGCTACGAGGTCGCGCCAGAATGGCATCGCTCTTGTGATCAGGCCCATCCGAGATGAGGTATTTTGATACCACATTGCGCAAGCGGATGATTTACTGATCTTTTTACGCCCGCTAGGCACGAAACGGTTGACGTTCCAGAGCCACCCCCGTATGAGGACGCACGCGGCGCTTCCGTTTCCGGGAGCGTCATAGGCAATGGACTATCCCACCACATGTTTGGCAACACCCACTCGACCAAGACGGCCGACATCGAGAAGAAGTGGATTCTGATCGATGCCAAGGGCCTCGTCGTCGGGCGCCTGGCATCGCTGATCGCGATGCGGCTCCGCGGCAAGCACAAGCCTTCATTCACGCCCCACATGGACGACGGCGATCACATCATCGTGGTCAACGCCGATCAGGTGGTGCTGACCGGGCGCAAGCGCGACCAGAAGGTCTATTATCACCACACCGGCTACCCCGGCGGCATCAAGGAGAGGACGGCCAAGTTCATCCTCGAAGGACGCTTCCCGGAACGGATCGTCGAAAAGGCGGTGGAGCGCATGCTTCCCCGTGGGCCACTCGGCCGCAAGCAACTCGGGAACCTGCGGGTCTACAAGGGTGCCGATCATCCCCATGAGGCGCAGCAGCCGGCCACGCTCGACGTAGCCGCTCTGAACCGCAAGAATGTACGGAGCGCCTGATGGCCGAGACCCTTTCCTCCCTGCAGGACCTCAAGTCGGCTTCTGCAACGCCGCAGCCCGACGCCCCTGTCTATGTGCAGAAGCTCGATCAGCAGGGCCGGGCCTATGCGACCGGCAAGCGCAAGGACGCTGTGGCGCGTGTCTGGATCAAGCCCGGTTCGGGCAAGATCACGGTCAACGAGCGGACCTTCGAAACCTATTTCGCGCGGCCCGTGCTCCGCATGATCGTCCAGCAGCCTCTCAAGGTGGCAGGTCGTTCGAACCAGTACGACCTCGTGGTCACGGTGGCGGGCGGTGGCCTGTCGGGCCAGGCCGGCGCGGTGCGCCATGGCCTGTCGAAGGCGCTGACCAATTTCGAACCCGGCCTGCGCGCCGTGCTCAAGAGCGAAGGCTTCCTGACCCGCGACGCGCGCGTGGTCGAGCGCAAGAAGTATGGACGCAAGAAGGCTCGCCGGTCCTTCCAGTTCTCCAAGCGCTGATCACGATCGGCGGGACAACAAAAAGCGGCTTCGGCCGCTTTTTTCTTTTGTGCAGGGCAAGCGAGGGGCGCCATGGCCAGCGTTTTCATCGACGGCGAAGCGGGAACCACCGGGCTCGGCATTCGCGAGCGATTGGCCAAGCATGGCGGGATCCAGCTGCGCAGCCTCGCGGGCGACGCGCGCAAGGACCCGGCCGCCAAGACGGCGCTGATGCGCCAGGTCGATCTCGTGATCCTGTGCCTGCCCGACGATGCGGCGCGCGAAACAGTGCGGCTCGCGGCCGAACTCGGCGCTGACGTACCCAAGATCCTCGATGCCTCGACGGCACACCGGGTCGCACCCGGCTGGGTCTACGGCTTTCCCGAGCTCGACCCGGGCCAGGCCGACGCGATCCGGCAGGCCAGGACCGTAGCCAATCCGGGCTGCTACGCCACGGGCGCGATCGCGCTGCTGCATCCGCTGGTCGCGGCCGGACTTGTGCCGCCCGACCACCCGATCGCCATCAATGCGGTCAGCGGCTACAGCGGCGGCGGCAAGACCATGATCGAGGCCTATGAAGGCCGTTCGGCGCCGGATTTCGAGCTCTATGGCCTCGGACTCGAGCACAAGCACCTGCCGGAGATCGAGCGCTATTCGGGGCTGACCAGGGCACCCATCTTCGTTCCATCGGTCGGCAATTTCCGGCAGGGCATGGCGGTGAGCATCCCGCTGCACCTCGCACGCCTTGCCCGGACAGCCCAGCGCCGAGGACCTTCGGGCCGCGCTGGCCCGGCACTATGGCGACAGCGAGCACGTGCGCGTGCGCGTGCGCGATGCCGAGGGCAAGCTCGATCCGCAGAGCCTCAATGGCACCAACGACATGGAGCTTCGTGTCGCGGCCCACGAGGGCAGGGGGCAAGCCGTGCTGATGGCGACACTCGACAATCTCGGCAAGGGCGCCTCGGGGGCGGCCGTGCAGAATCTCGAGCTGATGCTGGGTCTGTCCTGAGCGGGCGTTGAAACATTGCTGGCCGCGCTGGCCGAAGGACCCAACCCCTCATGCTGAGCCTGTCGAAGCATGAGGGATTGGGCTCGTGGTCTAGCGGTCCTGAGTAAAAGGACGCCGGCTTGCGCCGGAGTTCAGGCCTTCGTAAGCTTAAGCGGCCGCCTTGGACCAGGCCACGATGGTCTGCTTCTGGCCGCCCAGGCTATCGATGCCGAGTTCCACCGTATCGCCGGCCTTGAGGTAGGTCGGTGGCTTCATGCCCATGCCGACGCCGGGCGGCGTTCCGGTGGTGATCACGTCGCCGGCTTCCAGCACCATGAAGTGCGAGATGTAGGACACAAGCTGCACGACGTTGAAGATCATGGTCTTGGTCGAGCCGGTCTGCATGCGCTTGCCGTTGACGTCGAGCCACATGCCGAGGTTCTGGATGTCGGGGATCTCGTCCGGGGTGACCAGCCAAGGTCCCAGCGGCCCGAAGGTGGCGCATCCCTTGCCCTTCATCCACTGGCCGCCGCGCTCGGTCTGGAACTCCCGCTCCGAGACGTCGTGGCAGACGCAGAAGCCGGCCAAATGATCGAACACTTCCTTTTCGTTGATGTAGGACGTGCGCTTGCCGATCACGATGGCGAGCTCGACCTCCCAGTCGGTCTTCTCGGATGCCTTGGGAAGCATCACGTTGTCGTTCGGCCCGACGATGCAGTTGGGCGTCTTGTTGAACAGGATCGGTTCCTTGGGGATCGGTGCGCCGGTCTCGGCCGCATGGTCCGCGAAGTTGAGGCCTACGGCGATGAAGTTGCAGGGCCGGCCGACGCAGGCGCCCAGGCGAGGCTGGCCACCAACAGCCGGAAGGCTGCTCGGATCGACGGCCGAGACTTTGGCCAGCGAAGCCGGGGAGAGGTGCTCGCCGATCAGATCGGGGACGAGGTGGGAAATATCGCGCAGCGAGTTGTCATGAACCAGGCCCGGCTTCTCGCGTCCGGGCTCGCCATAGCGAACCAATTTCATTGTCGTCTCCTTGATCCGGCCGCCCTCAGCCTGAGGGCTGACGGTGCGATGAACTGCGCCAAGTGCCTGATCACAAAACCCGAAGAGCCGCAACAAATACCCGCCTCGTAACCAGGGATTCGGCTTTCCGGTCTAGCCTCGGCACTCCGATCGAATTCCGCCGGGCCATGAGCATTTCGGTACCTTCCCCCACATCCCGCGACGCTGAGGCCGGCCAGGCACCTAGCGCCTCACAACCGCTGTTGGGGCTGCCCTTTGCGGTGACCGCAGGCTGCCTGTTGGCGCTTGCGATGACGCTGGGCAAAGCCATCGCGGTATGGCGCACGGGCATCTTCTTCGATCCGGACGATGCCATGCGGGCTGTCGAAGTCCGGGACTTCCTCAATGGCCAGGGCTGGTTCGATCTCGTCCAGCATCGCCTGCTGCCCGGTCACTCCTTCGCCATGCACTGGTCGCGGTTGGTCGATGTTCCGCTCGCCGGCCTCATGCTGATGTTCCGGCACTGGACCGATCCAGACACAGCCGAGCGCATCACCCGCCTTCTCGAACCGCCGCTGTTCTATCTCGTGTTCCTGCTGACCTTGTGCGGGCTCGCGCGGGATCTCGTCGGCAAGGGGGGCCCGCTCGCCGTCGCATTGCTGGCGGCGGGTTCGCTGGAAATCGTCGGCAACTTCATTCCAGGCCACATCCACCATCATGCGCTACAGGTCATGTTGCTGGCCCTGCTTGCGAAGCTGTTCTGCGACGGCCTGGACCCGGGCCGGTCGTGGCGCATGGCCTGGGCCGGCGCCGCCGCCGCCTTGTCGCTGGCCATCAACCTGCAAAACCTGCCTTTCGTTGTGGCTGCGGCCGGCATCCTCGGGCTGCTATGGGCGTGGCACGGCACGGAACTCGACCGCGCTCTCGCTCGGTTCGGCGGGGGACTTTGCCTGGCGGCTCTCGGGTTGTTCCTGGTTCAGGTGCCGCCGAGCCGGTATTTCGAGGCGAGTTGCGACGCCTTCGGGGCTCCCCACCTTCTCGGTATCGCGATGGCCGGGCTCGCATTTGGGCTTCTGGCCGGCCTGACGGCACGGCTTCGCACCCATAGGACACGCCTGGCGGCCCTATGCGCCGCGGGAGCACTGTCGCTGCTAATCGTCCGGATATTCTACCCGGCATGCTTGGGCGATCCCTATGGGGCGGTCGAACCTCTGGTGCGCGAGCGATATATGGCCGAGATCGGCGAGGCCATGCCCCTCGCCAAACTGTTGGGGCGCGACCCGTGGGGAACCATCCCCATCGTCATGGCGCTGGCACTCGGCACCGCTTGCATTCTGGCCGCGGTCCGGCACGAGGCGGGTCTGGCCCGCGCACGTTGGATCGCGATCGGAGGCTTCGGGCTCGTCGGTCTCGCGGGCACGATCTGGCAGGTCAGGGTCGCCTCCTCGGCCGAGATATTCGCGTGCCTGGGCGGCGCTTGGTGCCTGTGCCGGACATTCGGGCCGCAAGCCTCGCCGAGGCGATACGGAACGCTTCTGTGCGTCGTGGCAGGTCTCGGGCTCAGTCAGGCCGGGTGGACCTCCGTGCTCTCCATCCCGAAGAGTCGGGCCTCCGGCCCGGTTCGTTCCGCCGGGCTGCTGCCGCCCGTAGACCCGGACGCGTGCTTCGCGCCCGCGAGCTACGATTGGCTGCGCGATCTGCCACGCGGCCTGGTGCTGTCGACCATCGACCCCGGTGCGCACATCCTGGCCTACACGGCGCACAGCGCCATCGCGGCTTCATATCACCGTGATGGCTACGGCATCCGGGTAGCCCTGCTGGCCTTCGAGGCTGCTCCCGAAGACGCACGTGCGATGATCGAGAAGGCGCGTGCCGATTACCTGATGCTGTGCACGACCTCGCCGGAAACCCACGAGATCGTGTCGCGCTCGCCAAACGGCTTCGGGGCGCAGATTCTCTCGGGACACCTGCCACCCTGGCTCGAAGCCGTTCCATCCGGCCAAGGCCCGCTGAAACTGTTCAAGATCGTGGACGACCTGCGGCGCTGACCGCCCCTCAGGACTGCACGCGGACGTATTCGCCAGGGGCGTCGCACAAGGCCGGAAGCTTGCCCGTTCCCGGGGCCCGTGCTGCGACCTTGTCGGGAGCCTGCGCGCTCAGCCAGGCCAGCCAATCGGGCCACCAGCTGCCGGCATATTCAGTGGCTCGCGTGAGCCAGTCCTCGAAGCTGCCCTCGACTGGCGGGCCCGCCCAGAATTGGTATTTCGGCTTGGCCGGAGGATTGACCACGCCGGCGATGTGCCCGGACCCGGCCAGCACGTAGCGCATCGGGCCGCCGAAGAACTTCGCGCCGGTGAAGACCGACCGCGCCGGAGCGATGTGGTCCTCGCGGGTCGCCAGGTTGTAGACCGGGATCTCGACTCGGCCGAGGTCCAGTGTCTCGCCCCCGATCACCATCTCGCCCTTGGTCAGTTTGTTGCCGAGGTAGCAATTCCGAAGATAGAAGGCGTGGTTGGCGGCCGGCATCCGGGTCGAATCGGCGTTCCACGCCAACAGGTCGAACGCCATGGGCGCCTTGCCCTTGAGATAGTTGTTGACCACGAAGGACCAGATCAACTCGTTGGGCCGCAGCATGTTGAAAGCATTGGCCATCTTCGATCCCTTGAGATAGCCGGTTTCGGCCATCTGGGCTTCGAGAGCCTGGATCTGCTCCTCGTCGGCGAACACCTTGAGGTCGCCGGCATCGCGAAAATCGACCTGGGCCGTGAAGAACGTGGCACTGCTGATGCGCTGCTCGCCCTTGGCCGCGAGGTAGGCCAGCGTGATGGCGAGCAGGGTTCCGCCGACGCAATAGCCGATGGTGGCGGCATCGCGTACGCCGGTGGCCTGTTCGATCGCATCGAGCGCCGCCAGGATACCGTCTCGCATGTAGGCCTCGAAGCCCTTGTCGGCATGGCGTTCGTCCGGGTTGACCCAGGAGATGACGAAAACCGTGAGGCCTTGCTCGACGGCCCAGCGCACGAAGGATTTTTGCGGGTTGAGATCGAGAACATAGAACTTGTTGATCCACGGCGGCACGATCAGCAGAGGACGTCTGAACACCTCGGTGGTCGTCGGCGCGTATTGGATCAACTCGATCAGCTCGTTACGGTACACCACCTTCCCGGGTGTGACCGCCATGTTGACACCGAGTTCGAAGGGGCTCGCATCGCTCTGGCGGATCTTCAGCTCGCCGTGGCCGGCCTCGATGTCCTCCGCCAGCATGCGCATGCCGCGGACAAGGTTTTCCCCGCTCTGCGCGAAGGTTTCCTTCAACAATTCGGGGTTCGTGGCCAGGAAATTGGACGGCGAGAGCGCGCTCGACACTTGGCGAAGATAAAACCGTGCCTTGTCGCGGGTCTGCGGATCGAGCGTATCGGCCTCGTCGACCATCGTGGAGGCCCAATCGGTCGTCATCAGATAGCTCTGCCGCAGGAAGTCGAAGACCGGATTCTGCCGCCATTCCGGTGCCGCGAATCTTTTGTCTGACGGCTGGCTCTCTTCCGAGGACGGGGGAGCGGCGCCCGACAGACGGCGCAGGCCTTCGGACCAGAGATTCACGAATTGGCCCGACCAGGCGGCCTGCGCCTGCACCATCCGGGCGGGGTCGCTCATCCAGTGACCCGCGACCTGCCCGAGGGTCTTGAAAAGCCCCGAAACGTCGCCGCCGAGAGTCGGTGCCGCCGTGCCGGCCTCGCGCGGCTTGAGCAATGCGGAAGCAGCCTTGCTGGTCTCTTCGACGAGCAGGCCCATGTTGCGGGCGAGACGATCCCAATCGGGCTGGGCGGATTTCTGCGCGGCCGCATCTTCGCGCCCCGGCTGCGCTTTTGCAGATTGGGAAGCTGCAGCGCTTGCCGCGGGAATGGCCGCTCTGTCGCTCTCGGAGCTCTGGGTTGGGCTCGCTTCACCCGGTGACCTGGCGGTCGCCCTCGCAGGCGGCGGGGCAGGGAGGGGCGCGACGGACTCCGGCCGGCTCTGACCCTTGACCTTCGGTGCACGGGGCCGGGCTCCGGTCACTTCGGCCTGCTTTGGACCTGCGGCAGGCCTGGGCGGCACGCGGGGAGATACGGATTTGTCGGCCTGGCGATCCGACTTATTCGGCGCGGGCTGCTCGACGGGCCTGCCGTGCGGAACCGCGTGCGCCTGCGGCGCGATCGGAGGCTCCGATCTCGCCTCGGCCGGAGCTGCCGCGAGCGTTTCGGCCTCGTGCCTCGCCGAATGCGGGGCGGATCTCGACTTGCGCTTCGCCTTCATTGGCGTCTCCTCGTGGCGCTCGCTGACCGCTGCCACGTCCTTGGACCGCATGAGCTACAATTCGGGCTTTCTGCAGCGGATCGATCCCCGCAGTCCCGTTTCAGACATATTAAACCTGTAGCGCCATCCTCTAAACCGGAAAGGTCTGATTTTGGTCTCTTCGATTTCTGGGAGATGGACTTTGAGCCGAAAACGCCAGCTCAGCATCTGTCACCCAAGTTCGGCGCATATCGCCGTCATGGCCGTCGCCCTCCTTGTGTCCGGCGCCGCGTTGGCCGGAGAGGATGCAAACACCGACTCGAAGTCGGACGGCCTATGGGGCCAAGTGCTCGACAAGCTCAATATGCGCACCAAAGTTGGGCCGATGCCGGACTTCGTCAAAAAGACGCGCCCTGATGCGTCCCAGCTCAAGTTCATTCCGACCAGTACGCCGCATCCGAAGCGGCCCCTTCCGGTCAAATCCGACGACGAGATCGAAGCTGCCAAGCAGGCGCTCGACGCCGCTCGCGATGCACAGCTCGCGCCGCCGGCGCCCGCCGCGCCGCCAATAGCCGCGACACCCAAGAAACAGCACCCCGCCAAGCCGAAGCAGGCCGCCGAGACAAATTGATTTTGCCTCGACTCCACCGCTGCTGATAGGCTGGCCAGAGCAATCCCAGAGACCGTCCCGCACGAAAGCTTTGCCGATGAACGACTTCCACCGTGTCCGGCGGCTGCCGCCTTACGTTTTCGAGGAAGTCAATCGCCTGAAGGCCTCCGCCCGCAACGCGGGGGCCGACATCGTCGACCTCGGCATGGGCAATCCGGATCTGCCCGCTCCCAAGCACGTGGTCGAGAAGCTGGTCGAGACCATCGGCAAGCCGCGCACGGACAGGTATTCTGCCTCGAAAGGGATTGCGGGACTGCGGCGCGCCCAGGCCAACTACTACGGGCGGCGCTTCAACGTCAGGCTCGATCCCGAGCGGCAGGTCGTGGCGACGCTCGGCTCCAAGGAGGGCTTCGCCAACATGGCGCAGGCGATCACCGGGCCCGGGGACGTGGTTCTGGTACCCAACCCATCCTATCCGATACACGCCTTTGGATTCTTGATGGCGGGCGGAACGATCCGTTCGGTGCCCGCGGAACCGACCCCGCAATTCTTCGGCTCCCTCGAGCGCGCGGTTCTCCATTCGATTCCGAAGCCGATCGCCGTGGTGGTCTGCTACCCATCCAATCCGACCGCGATGGTGGCCTCGCTCGATTTTTATCGCGATCTAGTGGCCTTTGCGAAAAAGCACGAGATCTTCATCCTGTCGGACCTGGCCTATGCCGAGGTCTATTTCGACGGGGAGCCGCCACCTTCGGTGCTGCAGGTGCCCGGGGCCATCGACGTGACCGCGGAGTTCACGTCGATGTCGAAGACCTATTCGATGCCGGGTTGGCGGATAGGCTTCGCGGTCGGCAACGAGCGATTGCTGGCGGCCCTGACACGGGTGAAAAGCTACCTCGACTACGGCGCCTACACGCCCATTCAGGTGGCGGCCGCCGCCGCGCTGAACGGACCGGACGATTGCATCGCCGAGATGCGCGCCGTCTACAAGACGCGGCGCAACGTCATGGTGGAAGCATTTGCGACGGCCGGATGGACGATTCCAGCCCCCGCTGCATCCATGTTCGCCTGGGTGCAGATCCCCGAGCGCTTCCGGCACCTCGGTAGCCTCGAATTCTCCAAGCTGTTGATCGAGCGGGCCGAGGTCGCGGTCGCTCCCGGCATCGGGTTCGGCGAGCATGGGGACGATTATGTCCGCTTGGCCCTGGTGGAGAACGAGCAGCGCATCCGGCAAGCCGCCAGGGGCGTCAAGCGGCTCTTCGATACGAGTGACGAGCGGTTGCACAATATCGTGCCCATGAAGAGGCCCGCCTGAAGCAACCCTCCCGGGTTGGTCGCGCCTGCACATGACCGCCACCTACGACCGGGACGCGCGGGGTCAGGCCGGCGCGGCACTCGCGCAATTCCTGGCTGGCGCATCTCGCATCGTCGCCTTCACGGGGGCGGGCCTGTCCACCGAATGCGGAGTCCCGGACTTTCGCTCGCCCGGTAGCCCGTGGCGGGTCAATGCGCCCATCGACTTCGCGTCGTTTCTGGCGAGCCCGACATTGCGAGTCGAAGCGTGGCGGCGAAAGTTCGCCATGGACGATCTTTATGCCGACGCGGTCCCCGGCCGAGGGCACGTGGCCTTGGCCCGGCTGGCCCGGGAGGGCCGGCTGCTCGCCATCATCACGCAGAACATCGACGGGCTGCAGCAGGCGGCCGGATTGCCCGAACACAAGTTGATCGAACTGCACGGCAACGGCAGGTTCGGGCGCTGCCTGTCATGCGGCTCGAGACACGACCTCGCGCCGATCCGGGCACAACTTCAAGCCACGGGAGCACCACCCGGTTGTGCCTGCGGCGGCATAGTGAAGTCTGCCAGTATCTCGTTCGGCCAAGCCCTCGACCCGGCGGATTTGCGGCGGGCCACCGATGCGGCGCTCTCGTGCGACCTGATGCTCGTGCTCGGGTCAAGCCTGCTGGTGCGCCCAGCTGCCCGATTCCCGATGCTGGCTAAGCGGAACGGCGCTTCGCTGCTCATCGTGAACAACGATCCGACGCCGCTCGACGATGCTGCGGACCTCATCATCCGCGACGACATCGGCTCCATTTTACAGCAAATCTGAGCGTGTCGCGCATTCAGAACACACCTGCCACAATCTTGCGACAATGCCGCCAGTTTCGGCTTTTTCGGGTTCCGGCCGGTGCTATGTTCGGCCTTGCTCGATCCACCGCCTGATTCGGAGAGCTTCGACCGGCGCAGTTTGCGCTGGAAGGCGCGGAGACGAGCTGATCCAGGCTCCTGGACAGGGTGGTTTCGTTGGGCACCAAAGATCAGTTCGTTGATATGCATGCCGAGCTGGAAGAGGGAGGCGAGCATTCGCTCAACCTCATCGAGCTTGCCGGCGAGATCAAATGGTTCGATGTGGCCAAGGGATACGGGTTCATCGTTCCCGATAACGGCCTGCCCGACGTCCTGATTCACGTGACGACGTTGCGGCGCGACGGATTCAACACGGCCCGCGAAGGTGCCCGCGTGGTTTGCGAGGTGCTGCAGCGGACCAAGGGCTTGCAGGTCTTTCGCGTTCTCTCGCTGGATCTGTCGACTGCGGTGCACCCCTCGCAGTCCGGCCCGGTGAGAACCCATGTCGAGGTGAATGCCCCGGGCGGGTTCGAGATCGCGATCGTAAAGTGGTTCAACCGCGTCAGGGGCTTCGGGTTTCTGACTCGCGGCGAGGGCACGGAAGACATCTTCGTTCACATGGAAACCCTGCGCCGCTACGGCATTACCGAACTCAAGCCGGGCGAGAGCTTCCTGGTACGGTTCGGCGATGGACCGAAAGGACTCATGGCCGCCGAAGTGCGCCCGCTCGAAGCCGGTGTACCGGCGTCGCATTAGCTGCTACCCCTAGCGGCCGCCCTCCCCGGACCGCATCATGACCCTTCTGCGCTCTCTCGTGGCCGTCATCGCTGGCGTTATTCTGCTTGCGCTACCCGTCACAGCCCAGACCGGTTCGGACCGGCAGTTCGCCATCGAGACGAGCAGCGGCACCCACGTTTTCGAGGTCGAGGTCATGCGTACGAGCGCCGAGCTAGAACGGGGCCTGATGTACCGTCGCCAGATGCCGAAGGACAGCGGGATGCTGTTCGATTTCAAGACCCCGCAAAACGTCAGCATGTGGATGAAGAATACCTATCTGGCTCTGGACATGCTGTTCATCGGCCGGGACGGCAGGGTCGTGTCCGTGAAGGAAAATGCGGAACCCCTGTCGGAGCGGATCATCTCCTCGGGCGGTTCTGTCCTGGGTGTGCTCGAGGTCAATGCCGGTACGGCCAAGCGCATCGGTGTCAAAGTCGGGGATCTGGTGCGCCACCCAATGTTTGGCACCTGAGCGGCCGGGCACCGCCCACGCTACCAGCCGCGCGAAGGCGCAGACACTCGGCAAAGCTGTTGTCTGCCGAGAATAGCTGCCCTAATGTTCGGCATGCGCCTCGTCCTTGCCTTCGCGTGCCTCCTGTTCGTTCCTCCCGCGCTCGGTGCGAGTAGGGCCGACGACGTTCTCGATCGTGCAAAGAAAACGGTTCGAGAACATCGTCTGTTGTCGGCCGCCGAAGCCGCATGCTCGACCTTCATCCTGACTGACATCGATGCGCAGCAGGTTGCAGGCGTGACGGTTGCCGAAAAGCACGGCGGCCGGTGCAAGGGTGATCCCCAAGTAGCGCCCGCAAGATTCCATCTCGAAATCGACCTTCGCGGTGGAGCCGTGAAATGGGACAACAACGACGACATCGAAATGCGCCCCGTTCCATAAGCCGCGGCCGCATTGGCGGGTTTCCGCCGAGCATCCCAGGTTTTGCGCGACTTGTGAGGGCGGCTTGCGGCGCGGATGCTTTGCGCAATCGGAGCGAGGGGCCTATGGCTGGGCTCTTGCTGCACTTGGACCCGCTATGCCCCTGACCCCGACCGATCTCCCCGCCGAAGTGGACGCTTTCGGCGTCCGGTTCACCATGCAGGATTGGACCGGGATCGTGCGGTGCCATGTGTTTCGGGCTGCACTCGACCATCTCGAGGAACGCCCCGCCCGCACCCCGGAAGAAACTCTCGACCGGTTCAACAAGAGCCGACGACGCTTCGAAAACGTGGCAAGCCGCCTGCACGATGCCGGCCATCGGACACCTTGGGTCGCGGTGCACGATTTGATGACGGGCGTGCAGCCTGAACCGTTCTGGTCGGAAGATTGAGCGACAACATCTTTGGTTGCCGCGATTTCGGTCCTGACGGTGCGGAACTTCTCGGATGCAATGCGCCATGCGACGTCAGATTCGCGAGTGGCTTCTGTAAGCTAGCGCGAAAGGGATCCAGAGCCGTTGCATCTTCGATTTGACCGCGGCCCCCCAGAAAGCAACAGGTTTCTAACTTCTTACAGAGATTGATCTCAATGTCTGTACTGCGGCCTGCGAGCATGCCAAAGTCCGTCCCTCAATCGCATGAGGGAGGCGAAAATGAGACGGGAACTGGGTTTCGGTTTGGTTCTGACAATGCTTGCTTTTTTTCTGACATCCGGCATTGCGAGCGCGCAGGCCACACGAACGTGGGTTTCGGGGGTCGGCGACGACGCTAATCCTTGCAGCCGGACGGCACCGTGCAAGACCTTTGCGGGTGCGATCTCCAAAACCGCGGCGGCAGGCGAGATCAGTGTGCTCGACCCGGGAGGCTTTGGCACACTAACGATCACGAAATCGCTAAGTATCGTTGCAGTCGGCGCGGAGGGCAGTATTCTTGCGGCTGGCACCAATGGGATCGTCATCAACGCAGGTGTGGCCGATAACGTTTCACTACGCGGGATCAAGTTCGAGGGTGCCGGGACGGGGGTGAATGGCATCGTCGTGAATGGTGGGGCATCGATCCACGTTGAGGATTGTGCGATCCGGGGTTTCACCGGTGCTGGTATTGTTGTGCAGTCAGCCTCAAGCCACGTCAATGTTGCACGTTCGTCAATCTACCAAAACGCCACTGGACTTAATATCTCGTCCGGGGGGATCACTATGGAAAATTCGAGTTTGGAACGTAATTCGACGCAGAATATTTTGATGACCGGCGGATCGCTGAACCTGAGCAGTAACATTATCACAGCGGGCACAGCCTTCACGATCTCGGGTTCGACGTCGATCGCGTCGTTCGGCAACAACAGCATTACCGGACCTGTGCCGGCGGGAACAATCAAAGAAGCTTTGCAGTAGCAGCCCAAATGGGCTGAGCCGTGTAACTCAGACCCGAGATGCCACGCCGGCCGCGCCGGCGGGGCGACGCCAGGCCATTTAGCCAGGCGGACGTGGTCGAGCTTAGCCAGGCATCGGCGGGGGACGACGCGTGCACGTCCGTCGTCGTAAGCGCCTTGGACTTTGTGTCTCCGCGGCGTAGTCGTCCACCGAAATTCGCGCGACGCTCTGTTCCGGCCCAGCATGATCTGTGCGAATGAGGGCCTCCTTCGTGGCGACGTGAGTGCGGCAGCTGCCGAGGCTGTCGCGGTCGCTGTGTCGTGCGGGAGAGCATCATCGAGGCCCCGTCGCAATGAACACCGACTCCGATTATCAGGACCTGGCACGCCGCATTGTAGCCCATGATGCCGAGCATGCCTTCGAGGCCGTCGTGCCGTCGATCGTGCAGACCTCGCTTTTCACCTTTCGCAACGTCGCCGACATGGTCGACACCTATGCGGGCCGGAAGAGCCGCCCGGTGTATTCGCGAACTACCAATCCCACGGTTACCGAGTTCGAGCGCAAGATCGCTGCCCTGGAAGGCGCCGAGGACGCGATCGGGTTTCCGAGCGGCATGGCAGCGATCTCGGCGGCCGTGCTGGGGCTGGTGAAGCCCGGCGACCGCATCCTTTGCGTCCGGCACGTCTATCCGGATGCCTACCGGCTGTTCGAAGGGCTTTTGAAGCGCTGGGGCGTCACCACGACCTACGTCGATGGAAGCGACCTCGACGCGGTGGCCGCGGCCCTGCCGGGCGCGGCGGTGTTCTATATGGAGAGCCCGACCAGTTGGACCATGGAAGCCCATGACGTCGGCGCCCTGGCGGCCCTGGCCAAGCTGCATGGGGCAACGACGATCATCGACAATTCCTGGGCCACCCCGGTGTTTCAGCGGCCGGTGACGCTCGGCGTCGATCTCGTGGTACATTCCGCGTCCAAATACATCGGCGGGCACAGCGACACGGTGGCCGGCGTGGTGGCCGGCTCGCAAGCGCTGATCGACGGCATTCGCCGAACCATCTGCCCCTATATTGGGGCCAAGCTCGCCCCGTTCGAGGCATGGCTTCTCTTGCGTGGCTTGCGGACGCTGCCGATCCGCGTGCAGGCCCACGGGGCTTCGGCCCGCGAGATCGCGACCCGGCTGCTTGCCCATCCGATGGTGAGCGCCGTGCACCATCCGGGCCTGAAGAATGCGCTGCCGCCGGGGCTGACCGGCACCACCGGCTTGTTTTCCTTCGAAGCCGATGCGGCGCTCGACATCCCGGCCTTTTGCGACGCACTCACCTATTTCAAGCTCGGGGTCAGCTGGGGTGGCCACGAGAGTCTGGTAGTGCCGGCCCTGGTCACGCGGGTCCAGGCCGCGGGACCGAATTCGGCGCTGGACTTCGGGGTGCCCGAGCGCATGATTCGCCTGTATGTCGGGCTGGAGGGAACCGAGGCGCTCTGGGGCGACCTCGCGCAAGCGTTCGATGTCGCATGCCATCGTGCCGAATGATCTGGGAGGAAGAACAATGCTGAAAAAACTGCTCTGTGCCACGGCGGCCTGCCTGGCACTCACGGTGCCGGCCCTGGCCGACACGACCCTGAAGCTCGTCGAGGTCATCACCAGCCCCGAGCGGACCGAAACCCTGAAGGGGATCGTGGCCGACTTCGAGAAAGCCAATCCGGGCAGCCACGTCGAGATCACGTCCTTGCCTTGGGGCCAGGCCTTCGAGAAATTCGCCACCATGGTCTCGGCCGGTGACACGCCCGACGTGATGGAAATGCCCGATCGCTGGCTCGCGCTCTACGCGGGCAGCAAGCGGCTCGAGAACCTCGAGCCCTATCTGGCCAAGTGGGACAACACGTCCGGGCTGAACGAGCGCGCGCTCGAGATGGGCCGCTACTACAACAAGACCGCCTATATGGTGCCGTACGGCTTCTATCTCCGGGCTCTGTTCTACAACAAGACCCTGTTCAAGCAGGCCGGCATCGCCGAGCCGCCCAAGACCACGGACGAGTTCGCGGCCGACGCGAAGAAGATATCGGCGCTGCCCGGCAAGTCCGGCTATTGCCTGCGCGGTGGACCGGGCGGCCTCAACGGCTGGATGATGTTCGGCGCCACGATGGCAGGCTCCGACACGTTTTTCCGGCCCGACGGCACTTCGACGCTAACCGACCCCGACTGGGTCAAGGGCTCGGCCTTTCTGGTCGATCTCTACAAGAGCGGTGGCGCCCCCAAGGACAGCGTGAACTGGGGCTTTAACGAGATCGTGGCGGGCTTCTATTCGGGTACCTGCGCCATGCTCGACCAGGATCCGGACGCTCTGATCGCCATTTCCGAGCGCATGAAGCCGGAGGAATTCGGCGTGACCACCATGCCGAAGGGTCCGAGCGGCCGTGCCTATCCGACGCTCGGCTACGCGGGCTGGTCCATGTTCGCTAATTCCAAGAACAAGGACCTGAGCTGGAAGCTGATCGCTGCGCTCGAAAGCCCCGAGGGCAACATCGCCTGGAACAAGCGCACCGGGGCCCTGCCAGTCTACAAGGCAGCCGAGCACGACCCGTTCTACGCGAGCGAGCAGTTCAAGGGCTGGTTTGCCGAACTCAGTGACAAGAATGTCGTGCCGCTCGTCATGCCGACCTACCTGCCGGGCTTCGCGTATTTCGCCGATTCGGTCGCCGTCAAGACCAGCCAGCAGGCGTTGCTCGGCCAGATCACGCCCGAGGCCATGAACAAGCAATGGGCCGAGGTGCTGACAAAGTCCAAGCAGAAAGAAGCGGCCAAGCAGTGACGACGCCGAACGTCATCCGCGCCGGCATCCTCCCCGACCCGGCCTTTCTCGGTTCCTTAAGGGGCCGAGAGGGGGCAAGGCGGGTATCAACACCGCCGGCCGACGCATGACGGCACTCGAAATTCGGAGCGCGCCGGCAGACCGGCGCACGCCGTGGCAGCGCTTCGTGCTGCGGACCGAGCCCTACCTTTATTGCGCGCCGACCCTGACCCTGATCGTGGCCATCATGCTGGTCCCGCTCGTCGTCGGGCTCTCCTATGCGTTCCGCGACCTGACGCTGCTCGATCCCATGAGCGGCGACTACATCGGCTTCGACCATTTCCGGGACATCTGGGCCGACGCTAACTTCTGGAACGCGCTGCGCAACACGGTCGTGTGGACCGTATCGTCGGTGGCGCTGCAATTCGGTTTCGGTCTCGTGTTGGCTCTGCTGCTCAATAGGCCGTTCCCGGGCCGCTCTGTGGTGCAGGCGCTGGTGTTCCTCCCCTGGGCGGTTCCGAGCTTCCTGTCCGGCCTGAACTGGGCCTGGCTGTTCAACCCGGTCGTGGGACCGCTGCCCTACTGGTTTCAGGGGCTCGGCCTGATGAAGACGCCCGACAATCTCCTGTCCGATCCGGACCATGCGCTCTGGGGCCCTATCCTGGCCATGGTCTGGTGGGGCATCCCGTTCTTCGCCATCACGTTGCTGGCCGCGCTGCAATCGATCCCACGCGACATCTACGAGGCGGCCTCCATGGACGGTGCCGGTGCGATCCGGCGCTTTCAATCCATCACGCTTCCTTTCCTGGCGCCGACGATCGCGATCACCATCCTGCTGCGCACCGTCTGGATCAGCAATTCGGCCGACCTCATCGTGGTGATGACCCGGGGCGGCCCTGCCGATTCCACCCAGATCATGGCGAGCTACATCTTTACCCAGGCCTTCCAGCGGCTCGACTTCGGCTATGCGTCCGCGCTGTCGGCCGTGCTGCTGGTGCTGCTTCTCGCCTATGCGTTCGCGGTCATCATCCTGCGGCAGACGCTTCTTCACCGGGTTTGACGATGCGACCCTACCGCCTCCGCCGCACCGGTTCCTGGGCGCTCCATTACGGACTGCTCGCGTTCTACGTCGCCTTCGCGCTGTTTCCGCTGTTCTGGCTCTTCAAGGTTTCGGTGACCCCGAAGGACCTACTCTACAGCGAGGGCGTCCGGCTCTGGCCTTCGCACGTCAGCCTCGAACATTATGCCTCGGTGATCCAGCACACGGACTTTCCGCTGTTCTTCCGCAACAGCGTGATCGTGTCCGGGCTCACGGCGGTGCTGTCGACCATCTGCGCCGGTGCGGGCGGCTACGCGTTCTCCCGCTTCGCCTTCCGGGGAAAGCTCTGGGTCGTCGGGCTGCTGCTGGTCACGCAGATGTTTCCGCTGGTGATGATCGTGGCGCCGATCTTTCGCATTCTCTCGCCGCTCGGCCTTACCAACAGCCTGGCCGGGCTGGTCATCGTCTATACGGCCTTCAACGTGCCCTTCGCGGTGCTCCTGATGCAGTCGTTCTTCGACGCGATCCCCAAGGAGCTCGAAGAGGCCGCCATGATGGACGGCGCCAAGCGTTTTCGCGCCCTGATCCAGATCCTGCTGCCGCTCACGCTGCCGGGGATCGCGGCGACGCTCGGCTTCGTGTTCACCGCAGCCTGGAGCGAGCTTCTGTTCGCCCTCATGCTGAATTCGTCCACCGAAGCGAGCACGTTCCCGGTGGGGCTGCTGGCCTTCGTGTCCAAATTCTCCGTCGATTTCGGGCAGATGATGGCGGCCGGCGTGCTGGCCCTCATCCCGGTCTGCGTGCTGTTCTTCCTCATCCAGCGCTATCTGGTGCAGGGGCTCGCAGCCGGCGCCGTGAAAGGCTGATACCTCCAACCCGGCGCGAAACACTCGCTTTCAGCGCGGTGTCTGCCCTGTCCTGGGCAGGCCGACTTGGTGAAAAAGGCGAGCGCGCTTGCCGACGATTGACCGGACGGAAAAAGCTCGCCGGCGATGGCATGGAGTTTCGAATCCCGCGACGGACCGACAATATTCTCCCTCACCTAGCCCTGCAATTTCCAAAGGTGCGGGAGCTAGAGGCAAAAAGCGAGCTGTTTCAACGCTGTTTTGCGATGATGGTGCCCAGGGGCGGAATGCACCAATCTAGTCCGATCAACAGGTTAAGAAGGCAAGTGGGACTGTTCTCGCCCTAAGGATTTCAAGAACTTAGGGAGCGAGCTGTCCCACTTTTAGCCCGGACAGACAAGAGACAGGCGCCTGAGGCTCGGACGCCGCCCTGTTGCAAAGCGCAGCTTGACACTCGCCATGTCCGGCCGACGAATGTACGTTTGGTAAACCGAATAATGGGGCGCTACTTTTTTCATTTGGAGAACAGCGGCGAGAAACTGCCCGACAACGAGGGAGCGGTACTCGCCGGTGCGGAAGAGGCGAAGGAAGGCGCAATTCGTGCCATGCGAGCCGTAGCCCGCCGCATGGGAGGGAACCGGCGACTGGTTGTTGAGGACGACGAAGGCCGCGTCATCCACTCAGAGATCGTTCTTGGCAGACTAACCCCTGTGCCGCCCCGTCGTAGCGTAGGTTAGTGAATCCGAGCTTGATCCGTGCCATTGACCTGCATCGCCGGTCACGACCATGGGCACTGGCGGCTGAGAGAGGTGTGCGCTCCCCCCCCCCCCGGAGGAGTACAATTTGCCTCGTTTCCACTTCAATGTTTTCGACGGAATCACCTCGATAGACCAAGACGGAACCGAGCTTCCGGACATTCATTCGGCACGGCAGGAAGCCTTGATCTTGGCAGGCGCCATAATCGAGGACTCCGCAAAGCGCTCCGCACTTGGCGAGGAATGGCGGCTCGAAGTGACCGACGATGCCGGCCTCATGCTGCTCCGGCTCGACTTCACAATAATAGAGTCGCCGGCCGCGAGGGCTATGCAGAAGGCCGGGTGAGTGGACCTAGCAAGTTCCTTTACTGAGCCGGGCGCACCTCGAATGATAGCCATGCCTCGAGCAGCCGGTGCCCCGCTTCGCCCCGAACCTCGATCACAAGCTCCTTCCTGGTCGCACCTGGGATCACGTCCCGGGCCAGATCCGCAAGGCCGCGCGTTGCCTCATGGCGTGCAGCTTCAATGCTGTCACAGTCGACTCCGGTGTCGTCCTGAATGAAGGTGACGCCGTCGTGGGCGTCGAAGAAGTAGCGCGGCATCGTTTCGTCTCACTCTCCGTCACGAGGCGGGCGGTTGGGACAACAATGCTCGCTCGGCGTCTTCCGTGAAGTGAAGGTATTCCGGATCGAAGTCCCCGGTTTCCTGGAGCGCCTCCCAGTCCAGCACCTTAAAGGTGCTGTTTTTGAGCTCGATCAGCCGATCCGACCTCAAAGCCTGCAGGGTGCGGTTGACGTGAACCGTAGACATGCCGGTTGCCTCGGCAAGCCGCTGCTGAGTCACCGGGAACTGGCACTCGTGACTTTCTACCAGCCCCACGGCCTTGAGGCGCAGGAATGTTTCGCAAAGCACATGAGCGATCCGCCCAGCAGCCTCACGCTGCCCGATGTTGACGATCCACTCCCGGAATATGGCCGCGTCGATCAGCGTCGCGCGCCAGAACGCCTCCATCAGTTGCGGAAAACGGCGGCTGAGTTCGCGTACGGCGTCGTGCCGGATGAATGCCACCCGGCAGCGTGTCATCGCGCTGAGATTGCTGTCCATGGTGCGCAGGTGAATGCTTTGCAGATCGGGGATGTCCCCCGCGATCTGGAAGGCCATGATCTGCCGCTTTCCCTGTCCGGTGATCTTGTTGATGCTCGCGAAGCCTTCGAGCATCAGACAGCAGCGGGAGGGCCGGTCTCCGGCTCGCACGATATCCTGATCCGCCCTGATCTCGACAATCTGCATTGGAAGCGCAAGCACCGCCGCCCGCTCCTCATGGCCGAGAGGCGCGATGCTCTCCAGCCTACGGGCGAGCGCTTCGGATGATCCGTTCAGCGAGGATTGCGGCATAGCGGGCTCCCGTTTGGCAGGGCGGGAGCGCACTACTCTCTCAGGCGTCGGCGAGCCTCTCGGGTGCCGACGATAAGCAAGCCTAGGGCAGCTGATAGTTTCGTGCCCTAACAAACGTCAGTGAGTTCAACTAACATGAAGGGGTGCGCGGATCCCGGTGAGCCGGGTTTTCGGCGAGCCGAGTGTCGTGAAGCCGACGCAGTGGCAGAAGAAAATGACCCGCTACACCTGCCGAGCATGCGCCTCGCCTTCGACGTTCAGCCTCCCGCGACAGGTCGGCCGTCTTCGGCCGAAGTACCGGCGCTTCCGCGGTCCGAACGGCGCCACGACGTGACAGGCCATCGCGTGCAATCATCTCGCAATCCGAGCCGTCGATTAACATATGCTAAGCTTCCAGAACAGCGAGCCTGGAGGCGGAGTCGTGGGAAATCCTTTCATTCTGAAACTGGCCCATGGCGCCGATCTGTCAGACGGGGACCGGGCTGAGCTAGACAAGGCTGTTCGAAACGTTCGCCAACTTGGCCCGCATGAAGACGTGATCCGCGAGGGGGATAGGCCAGAGGAGGTCCATGCAGTCCTGGAGGGTTTCGCGTTCCGCTACAAGTTGCTCCCAGACGGCCAGCGGCAGATCATGGCGTACCTGGTCCCGGGCGATCTCTGTGACATCCATGTCGCCATCCTCGGCGAGATGGATCACAACATCGGGGCACTTGGACCGTGCAAGGTCGCTTACATCCCGCGTCGCGCGATTGAGGAGCTGACTGAAAACCACCCGCGCATCAATCGCGCGCTTTGGTGGGCAACGCTTGTTGATGAAGGAATCCTCCGGGAGTGGCTGGTCAACATGGGCCGTCGTGAGGCCGAACAGCGCATGGCTCATCTTTTCTGTGAGCTGCACATCCGCCTTGAAACCGTTGGGCTGACGAAGGACAAGGGTTTCGATCTGCCGGTCACTCAATCCGATTTGGGCGACACGCTCGGTATCTCAAATGTTCACGTCAACCGAATGCTTCAGGAGCTCCGGGGCAAAAGGCTCCTGAGCTTCGAAGGCAAGCGCGTGACCATTCATGACCTCGACGGCCTGATGGGGTTCGCCGACTTTGACCCGAGTTACCTGCATCTCGAGAAGCGGCGCGGGGCTGGCACGGGCACCCGGGTTTGGGCAGCCTAAACAAGCACCCCACCCTCGGCTTTTCTTCATTTTGCGTTTCGGAGCGAGCTGCCACCGACAAGATCGAGGTCGGATCGTGATCGCCTCTAACTCGTCTAGTGTAATTCTGCGGCCAGTGACGCCACGAGCTCAACGATCTTCCGCCTGACGGTTTCATTCCGGATTTTGGAGAACGAGCGCAATAAGGCGGCTGCACCTCGCGGGATCGTGAGCTGCATTAGATCGTGATCTTGGGCCTGTCCGTTTTCCGGATCGAGCAATGATGCGGCTGCCAAACCGAGGGCTTTCGCCAGAACCTGCAGGCGAGACGCGCTGATCCTGTCGCGTCCTTTTTCGTATTTTTGGATCTGCTGAAAGCTGATCCCTGCGGCCGCACCAAGTTCCGTCTGATTGAGGCCAGCGGCCATGCGGGCTGCTCGAACGCGCTCGCCGATGCGCATCTCAGCATCGGCCGTTGTGCTTTTTGTCCTCACAGGATACTCCCGCACTCGGGCAATTGGCCCAGGTTACGGTGCAACTGACATTCCAAAACCGACGCCCTGACCTGCACCCGACTGTATGCTTGGCGACGCGCTCTCTCCAGATTAGGCCAAAGCGCGCTTCCGGCGAACTGATCCACTCTGAGACGCGGACCTATCGCGAATTCAAAGAGCCCAGCGGCGGCATATGGCGGCCGGAGTTCTTCGAGGGCAAGCTGACGCGATACAAACTCTATCCGGAGCCGAAGGACGTGAAGCCGACACGTTGGAGGAGTAGGCGGTGATGCAGGGTTGCTTCCGATATTTGCCCTTCTCGGAACCTACCCCAGGGTCTGCTCGGGGTGGAGAGACGAAATTGGCTCCTGTCCAGAAAGCAGACCTTCCGGTGCGCGCGCATCCTTGCCGCCTTTGAGCGAAGTTGGCCCGCTTGGAAGCGCTCATTCGAGGGCGTAAATACTTCAGCTTCCTGGATCCCTCCTTTGTATAGTATGCTTCGCGTTACGAGATCAGTAATGGCTAGGCACGCGGAAGATGCCGGAACCGTCCCGACCAAGCTACGGGGAGCTTAAGCGCGAGCTCGAAGCGCGCACCCGAGAGCTAGCCGAAGCCCGCCAGCAGCAGACGGCGACCGCCGAGGTGCTGAAGGTTATCAGCCGCTCCGCCTTCGACCTCGACCTGGTGCTCATGACGCTGCTTCAGTCGGCGCTGAGTCTTTGCCGGGCCCCACAGGGCAATATCCTGCTTCCCGACAACGAAGGTTTCCGCCCGGAAACGCAAATGGGAATGTCCGAGGCATTCCTGCAGTTCATGCGGGACAACCCGATCCAGCCGGGCGGCCATTCCGTGGTGGCCCGCGTCGCGCTGACAGGGTCGATCGTTCACGTTCCGGATGTCCTCGCCGATCCGGAGTATCGCCTTTCCAGAGCCCAGGAGCTTGGCGGGTTCCGCGCTGTGCTTGGCGTCCCGATGATCCGGGAGAGCAAAGTCGTCGGGATCTTTACGCTGTGCC
This sequence comes from uncultured Alphaproteobacteria bacterium, assembly GCA_963851175.1. Taxonomy (GTDB): domain Bacteria; phylum Pseudomonadota; class Alphaproteobacteria; order Rhizobiales; family Beijerinckiaceae; genus Lichenihabitans. The sequence continues at coordinate 339,581 of CAWKNU010000005.1, forward strand.
GGCCCATGCCCGAGCCGTTTACCCAGCGCGAGATCGAGCTCGTCCAGACCTTTTCGGACCAGGCTTTGATCGGGATCGAGAACGTGCGCCTGTTCGAAGAAGTGAACGCCCGCACCCGAGACCTCGGCGAAGCCCTGCAGCAGCAGACGGCCACCGCCGACGTGCTGAAGATCATCAGCCGGTCGACCTTCGATCTGCCCACCGTACTCGAAACGCTGACGCGTTCGGCGGCTGAATTGTGCGAGGCGGACCGAGGCAGCATCTTCCAGCGGGATGGGAATTCATATCGCCCCGTCACAAGCTTCAGGTTTCCGCCCGAGTGGATGGTGCACGGCGAAAAGAATCCCGTCACGCCCAGCCCTGACACGGTGACTGGGCGCGTGTTGCTCGAACGCCGGCCCGTCCACCATCCCGACGTGTTTTCGGTCCCGAACTATGCCGCAAGCGAGTACCAGCGCATCGGCCGTTACCGGTCGATCCTCGGCTTACCGCTGCTCCGGGAGGGGGAGCCGATTGGCGTCTTCATCCTGACCCGGGACGAGGTTCGCCCCTTTACCGAACGCCAAATCGAGCTCGTGCAATCGTTCGCCGATCAAGCCGTGATCGCCATCGAGAACGTGCGCCTGTTCGAACAGGTCCAGGCAAAAACCCGCGACCTCAGCGAGGCTCTGCAGCAGCAGACCGCGACGGCGGATGTGCTGAAGGTCATCAGCCGGTCGGCATTCGACCTGCAGACCGTACTCGACACGCTCGTCCGATCAGCCGTGGAATTATGCGATGGCTATCGTGGCGTGATCTACCTGCAAGAGGGGGACGCATTTCACCTCAAAGCCTATACCGGCGGGCAGAGTGACGAGTTCATCCGATACCTGAGACAAAATCCGCAGAAGCCGGGCCGCGGCTCGGCAGCCGCCCGCGTCCTGTTGACCGGAGCGGTCCAGAACATACCCGACGTTCGAGAGGACGATGAGTACGATCCCACTTTGAAGGCAACCTTTAGTTCGGACGAGCAAGCGTTTCTCGCGGTGCCCTTACTGCGGAATCAAGCGATCGTCGGGTCGATCGTGGTAGCGCGCCCGAGAGCCGGTGCCTTCACTCGGCGCGAGATCGAACTAGTCCAGACTTTCGCCGACCAGGCCGTGATCGCAATCGAGAACGTGCGTTTGTTCGAGGAAGTGCAGGCCCGCACGCGGGACTTGTCGGAGGCGCTGCAGCAGCAGACGGCCACGTCCGAGGTGCTGAAAATCATCAGCCGCTCCGCGTTCGATCTGCAAATGGTGCTCGACACACTGACTAGGTCTGCGGCTCGGTACTGCGATGCCGATCGGGCTTGCGTCTTCCAGCGCGAAGGCGGGCTCTACCGCTGCGTCTCGAATTCCGGGTTTTCCCCCGAGTGGGTCGAATACACGCAAACGCACCCATTCGGCGCGGGTACGCACAGCGCCACGGGGCGTGTGGCACTCGAAGGCAAGGCCGTCCATATCCCCGACGTGCTCGACGACCCCGATTACGGCGCGACGGAGCATCAACGGCTCGGCAATTATCGGACTCTGCTCGGAGTGCCGCTGCTCCGAGAAGGCGATCCGACTGGGGTGTTCATTCTGGCACGCGACGCGGTCCGACCTTTCGAGGAGCGCCAGATCGAGGTCGTGCAAACTTTCGCGGACCAGGCCGTCATAGCGATCGAGAACGTCCGGCTGTTCGAGCAGCTTGAGGCAAGAACGCGCGACCTCTCAGAAGCGCTGGCGCAGCAGACCGCTACCTCCGAGGTGCTCAAGGTCATCAGCCGATCGACATTTGGTCTGAAGGCGATCTTCCAGACCCTCATCGACTCCGCCGTGCGCCTTTGCGCGACCGATGGATCCATCTACCTGCGCCATGGCGAGGTTTTTCTAGCGGATGCGGCCTTCGACCAAGATCCCGAGCGTCTCAAGGCCCGCAACGCGACGCCGCGCAGGCCGGGTCGTGATTCGATTGTGTCCCGAGTCGCCCTGTCCGGATCGGTCGAGCAGATTCCGGACAATTTGGCCGACGCCGAATTCAAACTGCCTGCCAATGCGAGAATGAACAACGTTCGGGCGCTGCTGGGCGTCCCATTGCTGCGCAACGGCGAGGTGGAAGGCGTCTTCGTCCTCGGGCGCCCCGAGCCGGGCCTCTTCACGGACCGCCAGGTCGAACTCGTAAAAACCTTCGCCGATCAGGCGGTTATAGCGATTGAGAACGTCCGGCTGTTCGAGCAGCTTGAGGCAAGGACGCGCGACCTGTCAGAAGCACTGCAGCAGCAGACCGCAACAGCCGACGTGCTCAAAGTCATTAGCCGGTCAGCTTTTGACCTTCAAACCGTGTTGAACACGCTCACAGCCTCGGCGGTGAGCTTGTGCGAAGCGGATCAGGGCGTGATCCTGCGAAGGGACGGCGAACTCTATCGCTTCGCATCACATATCGGGTTCTCGGAAGAGTTCGAGGCTTACGCGAACGCCCATCCTTTCAGTGCCGGACCCGGAAGCACCGTCGGTCGGGTGGCTTCGAGTGGCCAAACGGTTCATGTGCCGGACGTACTCGCCGAACCAACGTATACGGCGAGCGAGTTCCAGAGGTTGGGGGAATATCGGACCAATTTGGCGGTTCCACTTCTCCGCGAAGGGGTGTCAATCGGGATGTTCGTCGTGACCAGGCGGACAGTAAGCCCGTTCACGGAACGTCAGATCGAGCTTGTCGAGAGCTTTGCCGACCAGGCCGTCATCGCCATCGAGAACGTCCGGCTTTTCGACGAGGTTCAGGCGCGTACGGACGAACTTGCCCGCTCCCTCGATGAATTGCGCAGCGCTCAAAACCGGCTCGTGCAGACCGAAAAGCTCGCCTCCCTGGGCCAGCTCACGGCCGGCATTGCGCACGAGATCAAGAACCCGCTGAACTTCGTCAACAATTTCTCGTCGCTGTCGGCCGACCTGGTCGACGAGCTTCGGGAGATCCTTGGACTTGCCCCGCTGGATGACCGCGCGCGCGAGGAGGTCAAGGAACTGACCGGCATGCTGAAAGGCAATCTCGAAAAAGTCGTGCAGCACGGCAAGCGAGCCGATTCGATCGTCAAGAACATGCTGCTGCATTCGCGCGAAGGCTCGGGCGAGCGTCGTCCGACGGATGTGAATGCGCTCGTCGAAGAAAGCATCAACCTCGCTTATCATGGGGCGCGCGCCGAGAAGCCCGGCTTCAATGTGACGTTGCGAAAAGAGCTCGATCCGGCCGCGGGCGAGGCCGATCTGTACGCCCAGGAGATCACCCGCGTCCTTCTCAACCTGATCTCCAATGGCTTCTATGCGACGAGCAAGCGCAAGGCCGAGAACGGCGACCTGGCTTTCGAACCGACCGTCGTCGCCGCCACGCGCAACCTCGGCGATAGGGTCGAGATCAGGATTCGCGACAACGGCACCGGGATCCCGGAGGAGGCAAGGGCGAAGATCTTCAATCCGTTCTTCACGACCAAGCCGGCCGGCGAGGGGACAGGGCTCGGGCTGTCGTTGAGCCAGGACATCGTGGTGAAGCAACATGGCGGGACCATCGACGTTGCAACTCGCTCAGGGTGCTTTCACCGAGTTTACAATAACGCTGCCTCGCAGCAGCTTGCTCAACGTTCAAAGGAGGAGTGGTGGATGAGCGTCCTCATCCTCGTCGTCGACGATGAGACCGACATCGCAGACTTGTTCCGGCAGCACTTCAGGCGCGAGTTGCGCTCCGGCCGCTTTGTCCTGGATTTCGCCCATTCGGCCGCCGAGGCGCTGCAACACCTGGCAGTGCCGGAAGGAACGAGCCTGATCCTGGTGTTCTCGGACATCAACATGCCCGGCATGACCGGCCTCGAGCTCCTGCCGCAGGTGCGGGCTGCTCGACCGGACGTGCCAGTGATCATGATCACCGCCTACGGTGATGCCGAGACCCGAAGAAAAGCGCTCGAGGCGGGTGCGGCGGGCCTCTTGACGAAGCCGATCGATTTTGCGGCGCTCCGGCAGGAAATCGATCGCAGGATTGCCGAAACGGAACACGCCAAGTGACAGCCAATATCCTTGTCGTGGATGACGAGCCGGACCTGGAATCGCTCGTTCTTGCAGAGATTTCGGCGACAGGTCCGCGACGGAGCCGTCAAGTTCCTGTTCGCCCATGATGGGATCGAAGCGCTGGCGCTGCTGGCCGAGAATCGCAACGTCGACATGGTGGTCTCGGACATCAACATGCCGCGCATGGATGGCCTGTCTCTCCTGGCCAAGCTGCAGGAGGGAGACGACAATCTTTCGACCATCATCGTGTCGGCCTACGGCGACATGGCCAACATCCGCACCGCCATGAACCGCGGGGCGTTCGATTTCCTGACGAAGCCGATCGATTTCACCGATCTCGAAACCACGATCTCCAAGACGCTGCGTCACATCGAGGTGCTTCGGGAGGCGCGGCGTCGACAATCGGAGGCGGAGCGCGCGCATGCGACCCTGTCCCGGTATTTTTCCCCCAACCTTGCGCAGCGGCTCGCCGGACCCGCGTCTGCCCTCGAGCTCGCCGGGCAACGCCGCGAGCTGGCGTCGCTTTTCACCGACATTGCCGGCTTCACGGCGCTCGTCGAGAGCCTCGACCCAGGCGTTTTGGCCGAATTGCTGAACGATTACCTGGGCGAGATGACCAATGTCGTTTTCTCGCACGAGGGCACGGTCGCCAAGATCGTGGGCGATGCGATCCATGCGCTGTTCGGTGCGCCGGGCGACCAGCCCGACCACGCGACACGCGCAATCAGCTGTGCGCTGGACCTCGATGCCTGCGCCGAGGCGTTCCGAAGCCGCTGGCGCGAGCGGGGCGTCGCTCTCGGTGCGACCCGGATCGGAGTCCACGCCGGCCCCGCGATCGTCGGCAGCTTCGGCGGCGTTCGCTTTTTCGACTACACGGCCTATGGCGACACGATCAACACCGCATCACGCCTCGAATCCGCGAACAAGCAGCTCGGTACCCGGATCTGCGTCAGCGCTAATGCGGTCGAGAAGGCCGACGATTTTCGGGGGAGGCCCGTTGGCGATCTCATGCTGCGTGGCAAGACGGAACCGCTGCGCGCCTTCGAACCCCTGACGCAATGCACCTACGACGACCCGGCGACCGCGCTTTATCTGGATGCCTTCGCCAAGCTCGAGGCAGGGCATTCCGGCGCCATGCCGGCCTTTGCGGCTCTGGTCGGAACGCGCTCGGATGATCCTCTCGCGAGCTTTCACCTGAAGCGGCTGCTCAACGGCGCCGCCGGGACGCGTATCGAGTTAGCTTGATTCTTTGATGCATGCTCTTCTCGGTGGTTATATCCAGACTATCCGCACGACATTTGGAAACCGGAGAGCGGACCTTCCCAGTGTCTGGGATGGGTCGGAACCAGCCCCGGGCCGTACGCTTCCGATAAGCCTCCTTCTCGGAACAAATCGTCCAACCTGACCAACTTGACCCTCAGAAGACATTGGGAGAGTCCGCTCCAGGGCGCGAACCCAGGCAGCTCACATATGGGCCGCTTACAACGCCTAGGCGTCCACCTCAGTGAAGTGCCAGCGATCCGCAATCCGTTGGCTAACCGCCGCACGGAAGCGGCGGCTGCTGAACCCCGGGCCAGCAAACGGGTGCATAGATGCACGTGCGGCAGCAGAGACGTTGATCGATAAGGGGGATCTGACATCGCGTTTCGCGTCGATCATGCAGCCCAAGATGGGCGCAATGGTGAGGTTTGTGCACGGCGGTGGCAAAGCAGGCCACTGGAGCGTCGGTGATGTGCTGACGCGGGCGGAGGAATCTCCGGCCAGTGGATAGGCTGCCCGTTTTGGGGTGGCCGAGGATGTTCGCCGTGGAGGTCTACGCCGCCGTTCGGCATTTCGTGTTCATGCAGGGCAAGAGCCGCCGGGAGGCCGCCCGGGTCTTCGGGTTGAGCCGCGAGACGGTCCTGAAGATGTGCCGGTACTCGATGCCACCGGGCTATACGCGGTCGAAGCCGGCGGAGAAGCCGAAGCTGGGGCCGCACGTTGCCGTCATCGATGCCATTCTGGAGGCTGACCGGACAGCGCCGGTGAAGCAGCGTCACACGGCCAAGCGGATTTTCGAGCGGCTTCGTGACGAGCATGGGTTTGGCGGCGGCTACACCGTCGTGAAGGATCACGTGCGGATCAGCCGGGCACGAGGGCGGGAGACCTTCGTGCCCTTGGCTCATCCGCCGGGCCACGCGCAGGTGGATTTTGGCGAGGCTATCGCAGTGATCGGTGGGGTGCGCCAGAAGATCCATTTCTTCTGCCTGGACCTGCCGCAATCGGATGCCTGCTTCGTGAAGGCCTATCCCAAGGAGACGACCGAGGCGTTCCTCGACGGTCACGTGTCGGGGTTCGGCTTCTTTGGCGGCGTGCCGCTGTCGGTTCTGTACGACAACACGACGATCGCGGTGGCGAAGATTTGCGGCGACGGCAAGCGTGAGCGGACGCGCGCCTTCACCGAGCTGGTCAGCCATTGCCTGTTCCAGGACCGGTTCGGCCGTCCGGGCAAGGGCAACGACAAGGGCAAGGTCGAGGGCCTGGTCAAATACGCGCGCGCCAACTTCATGACCCCGATCCCGACGGCGGCGAGCTTCGAGGAGGTGAACACCATGCTGGCGGAACGGTGCCGGGCTCGTCAGGGGGACCGCGCTGGTCGGCATGCCAGCACGATCGGCGAGCGTCTCGTGGCCGACCTCGCCGCCTTGCGGGCCTTGCCCAACGTGCCGCTGGAGCCTTGCGAGAAGCGGGCGGCGCGGGTCTCGTCGACCTCGCTCGTCCGCTACCGGTGCAACGACTACTCGGTGCCGACGGCTTACGGCTTCCAGGACGTCATGGTGAAAGGGTTTGTCGCCGAGGTGGTGATCCTTTGCGGCGGCACAGAGATCGCCCGGCATCTACGCTGCTATGGCGAAGGCGTGTTCGTGGCGGATCCGCTGCACTACCTCGCGCTCATCGAGAAAAAGCCGAACGCGCTTGACCAGGCGGCGGCGCTGCAGGGTTGGGATCTGCCCGAGGTGTTCCAGCATCTCCGGCACTTGCTCGAGGCCCGGATGGGGAACCGCGGCAAACGCGAGTTCATCCAGGTCCTGCGGTTGATGGAGGCGGCGCCCAAGGACGTGGTGGCGTCCGCCGTGACCGAGGCGATTCGGCTAGGGGCCATCGGCTTCGATGCGGTCAAGCAGATCACCCTGGCCCGCATCGAACGACGCCCTGTCCGTCTCGATCTGACAGCCTACCCGCATCTGCCAAAGCTCGCGGTGAAGACGACCTTGGCGGCCGACTACACGGTCCTTGTGCCGGAGATGGCGGCGTGACCGGCGCGGCGGACAGGACGCTGCCGACAGGAACCAGGGCCGGCACACCACAGGTCCTGCTCGGCCATCATCTCAAACAGCTGAAGCTGCCGACGATCCTGCGCGAGTACGACAAGGTGGCGCGCGAGTGCGCGCAGGGTGGCATCGATCATCCTGGCTATCTGCTGCGTCTGCTCGAACTCGAGCTGATCGATCGCGAGCGCCGGGTTGTCGAACGTCGCATTCGCGCGGCGCACTTCCCGGCCGTGAAGAGCTTCGACACCTTCGACTTCATGGCCATTCCGAGCCTCAACAAAATGCTCGTGCTGGACCTGGCGCGGTGCGAATACGTCCTGCGCCGGGAGAACGTCATCGCACTCGGCAACAGTGGCACCGGAAAAACCCACGTTGCCCTGGCTCTTGGCTTGGCGGCTTGCCAGAAGGGGTTTCCGGTCGCGTTCACGACCGCGGCAGCACTAGTGACCCAGCTGATGGAAGCGCGTGACGAGCGGCGCCTACTGAAGATGCAGCGCGAGCTGCAGGCTGTGAAGCTGCTGATCGTCGATGAACTGGGTTACGTGCCGCTGTCGCCCACGGGAGCGGAGCTGCTGTTCGAGACCGTCTCGCAGCGCTACGAGCGCGGCTCGACCATCATCACCTCGAACCTGCCATTTGAGGACTGGACCTCGGTCCTGGGATCCGAACGGCTGACCGGCGCCTTGCTCGACCGCCTGACGCACCACGTCACGATCCTGGCGATGAACGGCGACAGCTATCGCCTCAAGCAGTCCACCGGCCGCCGCCGCACGACCATCAGGGCGGAGCAAAACCAGGCCACCCCCGAGACCGTCGATCCGGACACCGGCGAGATCACCATCCGCTGACCGCATGGCCGACCATGATGTGCAAAGGGGCCCGATCGGGCCCCTTTGCACATCACCCCACCCAATCGCTGGCCTGCTTTTACTCCGCCCCGCTGGCCTGGAATTGCGCCGCCGTTGACAGCCTCGATCGGCGCCGAGCGCTGGCCCAACCTGCAGCTGGACTACAATTGGGGCGATGTCGACAACGGCAATTATACGATCGACCAGGTAAAGCTGGGCCCGTTCAGCGTCGAACTGTGCGAGCGGCTGGCGTGCAGCTACTTGATCATCAACGCTGGCGATTCCAGCAAGGTCCCCTACATCGCCGCGACGGCGGCCAAGGGCCTTGAGGACTGGATCAACGATCTCTTCAAGAACACGCCGGTCCTCGCCGGCGACATCGTCGTAGGCGCCAGCCTTTCAGGAAGCCTGCTGGGCGCCTTGGCCGCCTTGGCTATCGAATCGGCGCTCAGCGTGGCGTTTGGAGGCGCCGACGGAGTGGTCGCGCTCGAGAACCAGCCATTTAACGGCAAGCAGATGCAGATGTTGATGGGGTCGGGAAACCAGATCAGTATCCAGTCCCCCCACTACGGATCGGACCTGCCGTCCATATTCAGCATGCCCTCGTTTTACACGGTGGACTGGACGTTGACGCGATATTAGGGTCGCCCCAATCGGCGCGACCTATTCGTGGTGGCGTAAACTCCGGCCCAAACTCATGCGGCGAAAGGTGACGAACGGCTATCGCGCAATCTGGGCGGCCCAGGCCGAAGCCGACGTGTGAACCACCCTCGATACTGCACCGCTCAGGGGTGCCAACCCCTTCGACTTCATGGTCGCCGTCCTGGCCTGATACCGCCGAAAATTGCCGCTCAAAACGCGTCCAGAAGGCGGGTCGCAGGCCCGCGAGCCGGACCATGGCCTCCGGATCGAAGGACGGGTCGAAACACTTGACCCTGATCAGCCGCACCTCTTCACTCCGTTGGACGCTAAGGCCCGGGCCGACACACCTGTGTCGAGTCAGTTGCAACGGCTGGAGTTGGCCGTGAAGTGACTGTCCGGTTTGGAGCGGACGGCACGCTGCAGCCGACATTCGCGACCGGTAACATCCGACCCAACTCGGACTCTGGCAGAGTCTGCTCCTTGGAAGCCTAACTCGATGTTCACGACCAAGCCTGGCCGGAAGGCGAAGGACAGCTTTCGGCAGAGCATTCGGGAACCCAGACGTTCACTACGACCAGCGAACTCCTCGCTAGTTCCTCATCCCGGTGAACCAGCTTCCATTCTTGATGGCGCTAGGATTGGGAATGGGGCAGAAAAGCCACATGCCCACCTCCAGGCGCTTCCTTGTCGGGTCGACCTCCGCCTTTCTGCTGATCGGATTCGTCGCCCTCCTGACCATCGTCGCCATGAATGTCTGGCTGAGCGAGCGGGCGCAATCCTATTTCGACGACGCCATCGCGGCGCGCAACACGCGGGTGGCAGCGGTCGAATTGAGAAATGCGATGCAAACGGCCGAGGCGAGCCAGCGCGGCTTCCTCATCACCGGGAACGAGATTTACCTCGCCCCTTTTCAAGCCGCCAAAATCCAAGCGCAGCGGCATTTGTCAGCACTGCAGAAGCTTTTACTGACCTACCGCGACCCGGATGTGCTGCTGAAACGCCTGACTGCAATCGTCGAGACCAAGTTCGAGGAGCTCGAGCGGACGATCGCGCTCAAGCGGGACCAACGCGACGACGAAGCGCTGGCCGCGTTTCGCAGCAACAGCGGAAAGGCTCTGACGGACGAAGCAAATGTGTATCTCTCCGGGATCATCGGCAAGGCGGACAACCGTTTAACGTCCGGCGTCGTTGAACAGCGCCGCAATACCGGATGGCTCCGCTTCGTCTCGGCCGTCGGCGCGCTCGTCATCGTGGTCGTCATCGGGGGCGCCGCGATTGGGATTGCTCGCTACACAAGGGAGCTTCGGGCAACGCGTGACCAGGTCAATGCTCTCAACAGCGAGCTCGAGCAGCGCGTTGCTAGGCGCACGGCGGACCTGGCGCAAGCGCGTGATAGGGCCGAGGTGCTGCTGTCGGAGGTGAACCACAGGGTCGCCAACAGTCTTACCCTGGTCTCGTCACTGGTTAACCTCCAGTCGAGGTCCTTAAAGGACAGCGCTGCCAAGGATGCTCTTGCGGAGACGCAGGATCGCATCCTTGCGATCTCGCTCGTTCACAGGCGGCTGTATGGGTCGGGTAACGTGCGCTCTGTCGAACTGAACGAGTATCTTACCGGGCTGCTCGATCATCTTCGCGACTCCATGCGCAGCCAGGGTCGTGGCATGACGTTGTCCCATGACGTCGAGCAAATCGAGCTCGAAACGGATGCCAGCATCAACCTTGGCGTAGTCGTCACCGAACTCGTCACCAACGCCTTCAAATACGCCTATCCTGACGGGGTCGGCGAAATCCGCGTCCGGCTCCGAAAGCTGCCTGACGAGAAGGCGGAACTTGTCGTCGAGGACGACGGCGTTGGCAGGGCTGAGGGTGCACCCGCCAAAGGTTCGGGGGTCGGGACGCGGATCGTCAATGCCATGTGCGAGACCTTGGGGACCAAGATTCACTATCCGCAGCGCCCGTCCGGAACGGCCGCTCACCTGATATTTTCATTTAAGCCAAGGCGCGCCGTTGCGGCAGGTTAGAGGACGGTTAGAACGAGCGCAGTCCGTGAGCGTGGTCGGGGTACGGGCCGTTTCGAAGGACACTCCCCTCGTCGGCGATGGTGCGATCAGGAGGCCTTTAAGATGCCGTCAGGTCTAAACACAACCAGGCGAGGATGGCCAACCACGCTGCGAATTGTTCCAATCGCAGCATTGACTATGATTAGCCTTGCCAGCGTTAAAGCCTGGGACGGCCCGGCGGGTATCACGCAACGAACGGTCTTCCCAGCATTCGACCCGAACGCGCCCGCCTGCAACGCACCTCTCGGGTTAGCAAAGGTGCTGGCCTTCGTTCAGGAAAACGAGCGCGAATTCCTGCAAGGTGTCGACCACGGTCTCGCCGCGGCAGCGAAAGATCGCGGTCTTGAGTATCGTAGAGTCCTCGCGGACAACGACGCCGGCAAGGCGGCTGAAAAAATACAGGCGTTCCGGGATTCCAAGGTCGGCGCGCTCGTCGCCACGTCGTCCGATCCCACGGTCGTTCGCCGTAGCATTCAGGAGGTGATCTGGTCCGGAAGCTTCGTCGGCACCATCGTGCCGCCACCGGCGACCTTGCTTCTCAATGCTCCCCAATATGCAACCGGAAAGGCACTTACCGATGCAGCCATCAATCACATTAACGCCAAACTCGGCGGCGTAGCCTCTGTCGTTCTGCTGACACAAGATACGATGCAATTCTTGACCCCGCGCTTCGAAGCCATGCGGGACGGGCTCGGAAAGCTACCCGGGGTCACGATCGTGGCCGACATCGCGCCTAGCCCGGTCACTAGGCAAGGCGGCTTCGACACTATGAACAAGATCCTCGTCGCCAACTCGGATATCGACGTTGTCTTGGGCGGTGATGCGGTTGTGCTCGGCGCGCTCCGGGCTTTGCGCGCCGCTGGGAAGGATCGGCCCGATCAGTTTCTCGGCGGCATTGACGGCGAGCCGGAGGCTGTCTCCGAGATCAAGAAGGGCAACAGTCCTTACAAAGCGAGCATCGCGCTCTCCTCTCCCGTCTTTGGCTACGCCATGGGGCAATATGCCGGGGACTGGCTGGAGGGCAAGAGCATCCCTCAGGCAATGGACATCCTCCCTATAGCTCTCACCAGCAAGAACATCGCCCAATACGAGACGGATCTGGCTAACCCGGGAGGGGCTTTTCTCGATCTAGTGCGGCGAGGCGCCTATCTCAAAATGTACGGCAACATCTGCTACGACACGCGCGACCAATACGTAAATTTTCCTTGGTCTTCCGAGCAGCAATAATCTGCCTGGAGCAAGCTGCGCGCGAGGTGCAAGGGCGGTTTGCGCTGAAGTTCGCCCATCCTCGCGCTCCCTGGCCGTGAAACCTCGATCTCTCGCAAGTTTCTGAAACCTCCCGCATTCAGTGGCGTTGGATCATTCCAAACACAACTCGAGCGCTCCGCATTGCCAGACCCCGATTTGCCGAAGGAGGCCCTCCATGGCGATCCTCCCGCCGCGGCCGACGCCATAGCCCTTCCAGATCGGGGGGAACTCGCGACCGTGGCTATGGAACGGACCCGAATGCCAATGGTCATCAGTGACCCCCGCCAACGCGACAATCCTATCGTTCTGGCCAATAAGGCTTTCCTGGATCTGACCGGTTACAGCGCCGAAGAGGTGATCGGCCGAAACTGCCGTTTCCTGCAGGGACACGGCACGTCACCTGAGGCGGTGGAGCAGATCCGTCAAGCTCTGCGGGAAGAGCGCGACTTCGAGATTGAGATCCTCAACTACCGCAAAGACGGCTCCGCCTTCTGGAATCAGCTTAGCATCAGTCCGGTTCACGACGATGAGGGCAATCTCCGCTACGTTTTTGCATCCCAGATCGACGTCACGGATTTTCGCAAGATCCAGATCCTCGAGGCCTCGGAACATCGATTGCTGGCGGAGGTCGACCACCGGGCGAAGAACGCGCTCGCGGTGGTCAACAGCATTGTTCGTTTGAGCCGGGCCGAGGACGCGGGCCACTATGCGAAGTCAATCCAGCAACGGGTTCAGGTACTCGCGCAGGCTCATAACCTGCTTGCCAAGCGCGGGTGGCAGGAGGTGCCTTTTCACGAGATAATACAAGAGCAGCTCGGGGACTTCGACCCTGCGCGCGTGTCTCTTGACGGCGTTGCCATTTCGATCCCGGCTCTGATCGTGCAGCCGATGGCGCTGGTGGTGCATGAACTTGCCGACAACGCCGCCAAGCATGGCGCTCTGTCCGTTCCCGACGGGAAGCTCGAGGTGACGTGGGCCGAAGGCAGCGATAAGGGCGGGTTTGAGCTTTGCTGGCGGGAGACTGGCGGTCCGTCCCAGCCAGCTGACGCTCGCAAAGGATTTGGGGGGGCAATGATTGCCGGCACGATCGAGCACCAGTTGCACGGCCGGGTCGAGCGTGAGTCGATTCCAGACGGCTTGGTGGTGAGAATCCGAGTACCCAGTCAAATCGAGACTGCGGGCCAACAGGGTGAGGCCGAGCAATCCGCCGGCTGACCGTGGCGGTAACATTTGTCACCTCACGGGCGTTCGACCTCCAAGCGCATTCGGAAGCTATGGATGGCTTAGCAAAAAGGGCACTCCGAGCTCGATATGGCCCTTCTGAGGCCGACAGGCTGCGCAACTTGGCCAGCCGACCGACCCCGGTGGGGGCGTAATTTTGGCCCTTGAAACGAATTGGGCAGGCCGTGCATTAAGGGAACCGCTTGCTAACTGCAACGCTCCGGACGATCAATCCCGATACGAGAAATACTTCGGGCCCCGGTCATCAGCAGAAGACCGGCGAGCAGCAGACTGAGGAACGCCTGAAAGGGCTCAAGCTAGCCGGGAGCGGACCGGCATGTT